>NZ_BAAHZO010000002.1:0-900673 GCF_054600815.1 Peribacillus sp. N1
GCCCTTATACTGTTTTCCTTAATAGCTTTTCCCTTAAAATCAGAAGAACAGTATAAAGAAAACTCTTCGATTGGCGAGCCAGGATGGCGATGACAGAGAAGTAGTTGCCCTTATACTGTTTTCCTTAATAGCTTTTCCCTTAAAATCAGAAGAACAGTATAAAGAAAACTCTTCGATTGGCGAAGACGAAGGGGATGATCATGAATTTGGAGTGTTTACTCGTGAATTCGATCCTTTTACTCGTGAGTTTCGAGATTTCACTCATGAATTGGAGAGTTTACTCGTGAATTTCGGGCTTTTACTCGTAAGTTTTGAGCTTTTTCTCGTGAGTTGCGAGCTTTTACTCGTGAATTGAATTTCTTTCACTTCTTTTGGCGAAACAGCATACGAGTTGCCTTTATATAGTTTTTCTTCAATGTTCCCGTTCGGATTAGAGAAACAAAAAAAAGACAGGATTCCTTTTCAGAAAAGGAACCCTGTCTTTTTTAATTACAAATTATTTTGCAGCGCTGTAACGTTTTGCAACCTCATCCCAGTTTACAACATTCCAGAAAGAATTGATGTATTCAGGACGACGGTTTTGGTAGTTTAGGTAGTATGCATGTTCCCAAACGTCCAATCCAAGAAGCGGTGTTTTACCTTCTGATAATGGATTGTCTTGGTTTGGTGTACTTGTTACTTCCAACTCGCCATTGTTGACTGCAAGCCAAGCCCAGCCAGATCCAAAACGAGTAGTAGCCGCTTTAGCGAACTCTTCTTTAAAGCTGTCAAAGCTTCCGAATTTTGAAGTGATAGCATCCGCTAATTCACCAGTCGGTTGTCCGCCGCCGTTAGGTGAAAGGATTTCCCAGAATAAAGTGTGGTTAGCATGTCCGCCACCATTGTTGCGTACAGCTGTACGAACAGCTTCAGGTACTGCGTCAAGGTTAGCGACGATTTCTTCAACGCTTTTGCTTAGAAGTTCTTGGTTACCTTCTAGGGCATTGTTCAGGTTTGTCACATATGTGTTGTGATGTTTAGTGTGGTGAATGTTCATTGTTTCTTTGTCGATGTGTGGTTCTAATGCATCATATGCATACGGTAATTGTGGAAGTTCAAAAGCCATAATAAAATTCCTCCCTATGTAAGCTTTTATTTTTTGAGGGCTTCAGTTCTCGAAAGATACATAAAGCTCGCTAGAAATAGAGTATCAAATTTTTGTAACCGTTTCAAACCTTATGCCTCAATTTTTCATTTTTCGATTATATTTCCTATGAGAATACCACGATTAGAAAATATCCAATCATCAAAACTTGGATGATGCCTTTTGTGATGACGCTGCTTATAAAGCCTACAACGGAACCAAGGCCGATTTTCGAAGCAGTAACCGGGTCTTTTTTATGTACTAGGATTTCTGCCAGGAATGCCCCGATGAATGGTCCTATTAGTATTCCGAGGAACGGGATCACGAATGGCCCGACCAGTAGCCCAATCGTACTGCCCCAAATTCCCGCTTTCGTGCCTCCATACTTTTTGACCCCGACCATGTTCGCAATGTAATCAGCTGCGAATAAAAGGATGACGAATAAAATTTGGACCGTCCAGAAAAACCAGCCAAATGGTTCAAAAGAATAAAATAGTCCATATAGCAATATTCCGCCGAAAATGAATAAAACACTTGGGATGATTGGAAAAATCAGACCGACAAACCCCATTATGAACATGAGGGTAATTATTATCCAAAATAGTGTATCCATCATTAACACACCCCTTTCTCATTTTATATAATTTGACTTTATCTCTCCATAATTACCTCATTACTGATGGTTGAAACCAATGAAGCAGAATACAGGTTGTTTTATTTTTCCCATATAGTTAAAATTGGTTAGGAATCTTATATAGTTAGGTGCTGAAAACATTGAACATATTCAAACAACTATGGGTAAGCTTGTATTCTCCTAAAGATATCGCTTCCTTTCAAAACCAAGGTATCGGGAAAACGATATTATTCGTTTTCTTTATAAGTCTCATCGCCTTTCTCCCTTCAGCTTTTTATTTCGGGACAATGATAGTTAACGGGATAGATGCCATGCACGAAACAGTATCCGAAGACTTACCGGCATTTGAAATCAAAAATGGCACGTTGACAACTGAACAAGATGAGCCGTTTAGCCTGAATAAAAACGGATATCAAATTTTTGTAGATGGCACGGGAGCTTTGACCCCGGAAGATGTAGCCACTAAAGCTGATGAAGCTGTCGCGCTTTTAAAGTCTGATCTGGTTTTCGTATCCGGAGGCAATGTGCAATCCTCTCCATATTCAGTTCTGGAGGGAGATAATAAGGAAATATCCACTTGGCTTGATTCAGTTGAATCTGTGCTGCCTATTATCCTTCCATTGCTTCTACTTATATTATACCTGTTTACTGCTAGCGGTATCTTCATTAAAGTGACGATCCTTGCCGCTTTCGGTCTTTTTTTCAAAAATGCTCTTGGCCGTCCTCTTTCCTATAGGCATCTATGGAGAATAGGTGCTTACAGCTTAACGCTTGCCACGGTATTCTTCGCCATCATGGATGCTTTTCAAGCAATGGTACCGTTCGCTTCCATCATTAGCTGGTTTGTGACATTGATGATGTTATTCTTATCGATTAAAGAAACATCAGCCAATAAGATCGGAAATTGACATTAATAAGATTGGACTCAGACTGTAGGGAAGCTCGATGAGAATCGAGTTTCCCTACAGTCTTTTAAGGCTTTGTAAAATTCGAACATTGATTGGAACCAGTGCGGTCTTTGCGCCTGCGGGGTCTCCCTAATACACGCTTTCGCGCAGGAGTCTCGCCCACCTGTTCCAATCAACTTTTTTAAAATTCAGATAGAACCCCATTTAATTCGACCACCGGGTCCGGCTCTTTTTGCTTAAATAAAATCGGGTAATCCATGCCTTTGCAGCATATGACTACAGTCATCATTTTTTTAATCTACTTAATTCGACAAAATACTCACTAAGTTATTCCTATACTTATGGTTGAAATAGTAATTAAGAGGTGATAGATGTGAAGGAGAGTCATATTGATGTACAGTGGTTGTTACTCATAATGGAGGCAAAAAAGAGTGGTCTGACCCCAAAGGAAATTCGCTCCTTTCTTAACACTCATTCAAATAATAAGGATGTTACTCAAATGAAATAGAAAAATTTGAATGGCCACTCTCATATTTCATTTGAAGAATTGCCCATTTTTAGGCATATTTTTTGCCCCCTCCAAGTATAGATGAATTAAAGACAAGCTTGGGAGGATGGAAAATTGAAACGGCTACTGCTTTTTATCTCATTCTGTTTCACTTTATTTATTATTTATTTTGATATGACTACGGGTACCCTGCCGGCTTCCCATCCACCGGCCTCTACAGGCGAACAGGCCGTCCCGGCCAGCAAGCCTGCATCCGCACCATCTGCCGCCTATAAAGAAATTACCATGAAACCGGGTGATACCTTACTTTCCATCGTCGAAACGGAAAAAGGCGGATCCAATCAGCCAATCGAAACGATCATCACTGACTTTCAAAGTTTGAATGAAGGATTGAAGCCCGAGGATATGCAGATTGGCAAAACATATAAGATTCCCGTTTACAAATAACCCCCATAATAGGAATCTCCTCCTTCACAAGAACCATTAAGGGGATTTCCCAGCATCGATTGTATCCAGAAATTAGGGGATGTCTCGTGATGAAAAAACATTATGCGTCCTATTTCCTTGTCAAGCGGTATGTACATTGATACAATATTTCAGAGAAACAAATTAAAAATCAAAACTGATTTTTTCCTAAAGGAGAGAATTCCACTTGAGTGAAATCATACATCGCACCAAGACGCGGCCAATTAAAGTCGGAAACTTAACGATTGGCGGCAATAATGAAGTTATCGTACAAAGCATGACAACGACAAAAACACATGATGTTGAAGCAACGGTTGCAGAGATTCTTCGCCTTGAAGAAGCTGGATGTCAAATCGTACGTGTCGCCTGTCCGGATGAAAGGGCAGCTGATGCAATCTCTGAGATAAAAAAACGGATAAACATCCCTCTTGTAGTCGATATTCATTTCGATTATAAACTTGCTCTGAAGGCAATCGAGGGCGGAGCTGATAAAATCAGGATTAATCCTGGTAACATCGGTCGCCGTGAAAAGGTTGAAGCAGTAGTGAAAGCTGCGAAGGCTAAAGGAATACCAATTCGCATCGGGGTCAATGCTGGTTCTCTTGAGAAGAAAATCATCGAGAAATATGGCTTCCCGACTGCTGATGGAATGGTAGAAAGTGCTTTACACCATATCAAGATCCTGGAAGATCTGGACTTTCATGACATTATCGTTTCCATGAAGGCTTCCGATGTGAATTTAGCCATCGAGGCATATGAAAAAGCTTCGAAAGCATTTGATTATCCTTTACATCTTGGGATCACGGAATCAGGTACGCTATTTTCAGGAACCGTAAAAAGCGCTGCCGGACTAGGTGCCATCCTAAGTCAGGGCATCGGAAGCACGATGCGTGTTTCCTTAAGTGCCGATCCTGTCGAAGAGGTGAAGGTGGCAAGGGAGCTTCTAAAAGTATTTGGCCTTGCTTCCAACATGGCCACTTTAATTTCCTGCCCTACTTGCGGTCGAATCGAGATTGATTTGATTTCCATCGCCAATGAAGTTGAAGAGTACATCCAGACGGTCAAAGCGCCAATCAAGGTATCAGTGCTTGGTTGTGCGGTAAACGGCCCTGGAGAAGCCCGTGAGGCTGATATCGGCATTGCCGGGGCCCGAGGTGAAGGTTTACTGTTTAGAAAAGGTCAAATTGTTCGTAAAGTGCCTGAAGAGACGATGGTCGAGGAACTTAAAAAAGAAATTGACAAAATCGCTGAAGAGTACTATGAAAAACAAAGAGCCGAAGCTGCTGCTGCAGCTTTACTAAATAAATAAAACAAAGAATCCCGAATTTTCATTATCGGGATTTTTTGTTTTATACCATTTGAAAAAACCCTTTGATGCATTTCGGAAAATGACATCAAAGGGTTTAATGGTGTTTAAAAGAACGGCAGGATGAATATGCCAACGATGATGGAGATTGCACCAATGACGATGGCCCAAGTACCTAAGTTCGATCCCCGGCTTCTGGCCACTATCCCTACAATGATACCCACAATCCCTAAAATGAAGGGCATCATGAATAAAGATATAATGGAGATGATCAAAGCTATGACACCAATCGCTTTCCCTCTTGATGCCACATCCCCAGAACCATTATCCTCTGCACGTCCATCATTTTTATATGACCTGATTCTCTGAGGCGGTGTTGAAATTTCGGCAGACGTTTCTTCCTGATACCGGTTATCCATATTGGTTATGGTCCCACGACTTTCATATCGTCTGTCATCTTCAGGTGTATCTTCATTATAATACCGCTCATGATGCTGATCATCCACAACGGTTGGTTCACTGCCCTCTTTCGCCAATTGCATTTCGTCGTCAATACTGGAGTATTGATCTTTTTCCATTCGTGCATCCCTCACTTTCATTTGTGAAGCATTTATAGTGTATGTAAAAATCGCGGATCCCATCGTGAAAATGGTTTCATATCTTGGAAATAAATACGGGTATTTACCAAAGCTATGATGGGATATGTTACACTATTACAAGTATTGAAAATGAGGGAGAGATTCATCATGAAAAAACGTTTTGGCATCGATATAGACGGGACTGTTACAAGACCTGATTCCATGGTCCCCTTTTTAAATAAAGCTTTCCAGCTGAATTTAGCTTATGAGGACATTACCGAATATGACTTATTCCCTTTCGTGAATGTTCCAAAAGAGGATTTCACTAAATGGTTCATTGAGAGCGAGCCACTCATCTATTCGGAATCATTATTGGCTGAAGGTGCGAAAGATGTATTGGAAAAATGGACTGAACACGCTAACCTTTATTTCATAAGTGCCAGAAGTAACCGTTTATTTGATGTAACCAAAAATTGGTTCACGTCGAATGAAGTCCTATATGATCATATTGAGCTTGTAGGCTCACACGATAAAGTGGCTGCAGCCAAAAAATTCGAAGTCGATCTCTTTTTAGAGGACAAGCACGATAATGCAGTGGCGATTTCGGAAGAGTGTAAAATACCCGTGATTTTATTTAATACTCCTTACAACCAAGATCCCGTGCCTGAAAGGGTGATTCGGGTCAACAATTGGCAAGAAGCGTCTGCATGGGTGAATAATTGGATGTCAGGGCAACCGGCAACTATAAAATGAGACAAGAAAAAACCATTGACTGGAGGTCAATGGTTTTTATGCATCCAAAGATACGCTACATGCGGGACAGCGTCCGTAAATTTCAAATTTATGACCCGAAACATCGTAGTCCTTCAAGCTTTCCTGAAGTTCCTGCATCGGGCACAGTTCGATTTCTTTCGTTTTTCCACAATTTAAACAGATGAAGTGGTGATGGTGGGAAGAATGACCGCATGTAAAACGAAAACGCTTTTCCCCTTCCAACTCGGTCGCTTCAAAGATGCCCAGTTCTACAAATAAGGAAAGATTTCTGTAAATCGTATCGAAGCTTAAACCTGGATAATCCTGTTTCATATTCTCCAATACATCTTTGGCCGTTAAATATTTATCGCTGGAAGAGAAAAGCTGCAGCATTTCTTCCCTCTTTCCTGTATGCTTAAAACCTTTATCTTTTAATAGTTGCATGGCAGTAGTTACGTTCATTACATCACCCCATCTATCGATTTTTCCACTTATCAAACAAAATTGACAAGATGAGAATTAGTACAGCTATTATTACAATGGTCCCGCCAGGAGCAAGGTCAAGGTTATATGATAAGAATAATCCGCCTATGACAGACACTTCACCGAATAAGACCGAATATCCAATCATCTGCTTAAAACCCTTTGCAAAGCGGAGACTAGCAGCTACCGGGAGCGTCATGAGTGAAGAAACAAGTAATATACCAATGATTTTCATGGAAGCGGCAATGACCAATGCGACCATTACAATAAAAATAAAATGAATCGCTTTATAAGGTATTCCGGACGCTTTCGCATGCTCTTCATCAAAAGATAACAGAAATAGTTCTTTATACAATAGGGTGAGCATCAAGGCTACGACTATCCCCACTGCCAAAATGACATATAAGTCAGCCCGGCTGACGGCACTGACACTACCGAATAAATAACCGTATAAATCCGTATTGAAACCATCTGCAATGGATATGAAAATGACACTGAGACCCATGCCGCCTGACATTATGATCGGGATTGCAAGCTCTTGATAATGCTTGTACACCCCTCTTAATTTTTCAATGAATAATGAACCACCTACAGAAAAGGCCATTCCTATATAAAGTGGATTCAATCCTGCTAAAGATAGAAAGCTCTTCTGCAGCAATAAACTAAACGCTATCCCAGCAAGCGCTACATGACTTAGCGCATCGGAAATCATCGACATCCGCCTTACCACGACAAAAACGCCCACTAATGGCGCAATCGCTCCGATGATGATTCCGGTCAAAAATGCGTTCTGCAAAAATTCAAATTGCAATATCCCCGATATCATTGGGCTATCCTCCAAAACATATTAATGATCATGATTTAAAAATTGGACCCCATGTCCATAAATGGACGAGAGCTCACCTTCATCCAGCTCATTATATTCACAGGCATCCCCGTGAAAATGAAGCTTTTTATTTAAACAGGCGACATGTGTGACTTTATCGGTAACAGTACCAACATCATGAGTTACTAAAATCAGGGTTATACCTAATTTTTTATTCAACATCTCAAGCATTTCATAAAATTGGTGGACGTTTTTTGAATCAACGCCAACCGTAGGCTCATCCAATATCATCAATTCCGGTTCGCTGACCAGTGACCGGGCAATGAACACCCGCTGCTGCTGGCCTCCGGACAATTCCCCGATATTGCGGTTCTGATATTCCAGCATATCCACGGATTCCAGAGCCTTCTTCACCTTTTGCTTATCCTCTTTGCCTGCAAACTTAAACAAGCCGATTTTTTTGGTCAAACCACTCTGAACCACTTCAAAAACTGTGGCAGGAAACCCAGAGTTGAAGGAGTTGGCCTTTTGGGAAACGAAACCGACCTTTTGCCAATCTTTAAAGCGTCGTATGTCTTCCCCGAATATTTCAATTTTTCCCTTTTGGAGCTTGAACAGACCAAGCAGCAACTTCAAAAGCGTTGACTTACCGGATCCATTCGGCCCAACGATTGCTAAGAAGGCCCCTCTAGGGATTTCAAGAGAAACATGTTCCAGCACTAGATCTTTTGTATATTTGTAAGATATATCTTCAAATTTAACTATGGGGTTTACTACATTATCCAAAGAGATCACCTATTTTTTTAAGAATCATTACGATTAACAATCGTTAGTATAAATCAAAGAAGCCAAGATGTAAAGAAACCGGTCCTCTGAACAAGTGCCGGTACGCTCTGAACCACAAAAAAGTGTGAGCTGAACCAAACTTACCGTAATCAAACAAAGTTTCATGTTCACATACGTCTTCCTCCTTCATATGTTTTAACAAAGGAGGAGATCGTTTGAAATTATTTGAAATGATGGTCAATCATAAAATCAACAGTATTCGCCCCGATGAACTGCTTTCCCTTGCTAAACAGCATAAGGTTGCACTCACTCAAAAACAAGCACAGGATATCACTGCACTTCTAGCAGGTAAAAATATTAACATTTTTGATATACGTCAAAGACAGAATGTGCTTGGTCAAATTACAAAAGTTGCCGGAGCAAGCACAGCCAGGGAAATAGAATCCCTCTTCAACAACCTTACTTCCACTTTTTAGAGATCTTAAGCCAGCTCCCAGCCTTATTTGAGCATACTTATGCAAATGAAAGGACGATTCATCTTTTTCGATGAATCGTCCCTATTATGATTATTGTTGAAATCTGATCTTATCCAATAGATCTTCCTCAAATTGATTATTCTTGAACATATCAATTTCAAATTTATATGGTGCCTTTTTGTCTTTTTTGTCTTCCCCTACATAAGGTGTTTCCAGGATTTTCGGAACACTGCTTAATTGCGGATGGTGAACAATAGCATTCAACGCCTTAAAACCAATATAACCAAATCCAATGTTTTCATGGCGGTCCTTGCGCATGCCGCGTTCATTTTTGCTATCGTTTATGTGAAGGACCTTGATGCGGTCAACACCGACCAATTTATCAAATTCATTCAGTACGCCATCAAAATCCTCGATGATATTATATCCGGCATCGTGAGTATGGCAAGTATCGAAGCAAACCGATAGTTTTTCATTATGGGTTACACCATCAATGATCATCGCCAGCTCTTCGAAAGACCTGCCACATTCAGACCCTTTGCCCGCCATCGTTTCAAGGGCAATCTGAACTTTATCGTCGGCAGTTAGCACCTCATTCAAACCTTCGATGATTCTCTTGATACCCAGTTCACTGCCTGCACCAACATGCGCACCTGGATGAAGTACGATCTGCCTTGCGCCAATGGCTTCGGTCCGATCGATTTCGCTGCGTAAGAAGTTGACTCCAAGCTCGTATGTGGCTGGATTCGTTGTATTTCCTATATTAATGATATACGGGGCATGGACTACGATATCGCTGATTCCATTCTCCTCCATATGCAGTCTTCCGGCTTCGATATTTAAATCCTCGATTTTTTTACGTCTTGTGTTTTGAGGGGCCCCTGTATAGATCATGAATGTGTTGGAGCCATACGAAGCCGCTTCTTGACTCGCAGCAAGTAGCATACCTTTCCCGCTCATTGAAACATGCGATCCGATCTTCAGCATCTGATTTCTCCCCTATTTCTTTCTCTGTATACGACGTTCACGTTTTTTAAAGTTTTCCACATCTCGTTGAATTTTCTTCTTGTATCCTGGTTTGACTTTAGTTGGCTTCTTGACGTGCCTGCTCGCTTTAACATCGATATCAGATTTTTGTTTTTTACGGTTTTTCCTTTTATTACGTTCATCGATATCAACCCAATCACCGTTTTGGATATCCGCATCACGGAATTCAATGCCCATTTTTTCAAGGCGGTTCAGTGAATCTTCATCGGATGTATCGTAAATGGTAGTGGCAATGCCTGAATATCCGGCACGAGCCGTCCTTCCCGTCCTATGGATATAAAAATCCAAATCTGAAGGCAATTCATAGTTAATGATATGACTTACACCTTCAATATCGATTCCACGGGAAGCCAGATCTGTCGCAACGATGAATTGATACTCCAAATCATTGATTTGCTTCATCATTTTTTTACGCTCACGAGGCGATAAATCACCATGAATACGGCCGACATTCAACCCTTTTTCAATCAAGGAGTTAGCCACATGATCCGCCATTTTTTTTGTGTTTGTGAAAATAATCGCCAAATATGGATTATAACGAACGATGATATCATGAAGTAACTGCTCTCTGTTACGGTGACGAAGCGGTACGAGAACATGTTCAATTTTCGAAGCGGTCGCCTGCTTGGGATTCACTTGAACATACTTTGGATTCTCCATATATTTATTTAAAAACGGCTTCAATTTTTCTGGGATGGTTGCCGAAAAGACAAGCATTTGAATTTTTTCAGCCATACGTGATGCAAATATATCGACATCTTCAATGAAGCCCATGTCTAGCATAAGGTCCGCTTCATCGACTACAAGCATTTTTGCTGTATAAACCTGTAATGCCTGAGCTGCAACCAAGTCCTTGATTCGGCCCGGTGTACCGATTACCAATTGCGGCTGTGTCTTCAATTTATCTATCATTCGCTGTTTATCAGTACCACCGATGAAACAACGGACTTGAATCTGCTCATCCTCAGGGAAATGATCAGCAATTTTCAAAGCTTCTTTGTAGATTTGGTTCGCTAACTCACGGGTTGGTGCGGAAATAATCGCTTGAACCTCATTCTTACCGGCATCAAGCCTGTTCATGATCGGCAGCAAATAGGAATGTGTCTTCCCTGTTCCTGTCTGCGACTGTCCAATTAAGCTACTTCCCTTTAAAAGCGACGGAAGCACGCGCTCTTGAATTTCCGTCGGCTTATCGAACCCTAAAGTACGAACCGCATCTAGAATGTAGCTTTTCAAATTAAATCGTTCAAATTGATTTTGTTTCATCAAAAAACTCCTTTATCCTGTCAGTCATTAGACATGTCCTGTTATTATAATAAATTTCACACAAAAAGCGCAAGCGCCTGGGTTGCTCGTGAAGAAAATAGGGATTGACCCATAAGGCGCTTTTTGCCTTATGAGGGCGATCATCTTTTTCACAACGAGCTAGGCGCTGAAGCTGGATTACACAAAAAGCGCAAGCGCCTGGGTTGCTCGTGAAGAAAATAGGGATTGACCCATATTGGGGCAGGCCATCTACTTTTTTCAATGTGACCCATTTACTTAACAAAAGCGCAAGCGCTGAGGTTTTCTCTTAAAATGGACTCTTGCAAACGAAAAGCCCCTGTCCTGGTCATAGCGTATCCCCCGCAGACATGGAGCTAAAAGACTACCGTTACCATCTTACCTTCTTTCCGGTTACTTCACAACTGCCCAGTCACTCTTTCCTCAAACCTTTTTTGTCGAGTTGCATAATTTATATAGAAGATTACACCAGCATATAAAATCTGAGGAGGTGAAACCTATGTTCCCAAATAGAAATCGTCAACCCGGACCCGGTTTTCAGCCACCCAATGGCCGAAGGATGCAGCAGCACCCTGCTCCATTGAGACAGTCACCGCAAATCCCCCACCCTTATCAGCAGATGCAGCGGCCGATGGTACAAAACAGAGGGCAGATGCCACAGGGACCTCAAGGTTTCCGAGGTCCCTTCAACCAACCGCAGCGGCAGGAGATGCCGCCAGCGAAGAAAGAAGGGTTATTGTCAAAAATACTCGGTAAGTCAAAACAAAAAGCAGCTGCGCCAAATTTATTTGCGCCAGCCGGTACCTCTAATCAAAGTTCTTCAAGAAGCAGCGGAGGCGGTATACTTGAAACATTAAAAAACCCAGAGTCCCTTAATAACATGCTTTCCAACACGCAAAAAGTATTGCAAGCGGCGGAACAATTCACACCTATGGTGGAACAATACGGACCAGTGATTAAAAACCTGCCTTCCATGTGGAAAGTTTTCCGGAGCATTTCATCAGCCGGTGATAACGAGGATCAGGGAGTTTCCGTTGAAAGCGAGCCAAATGTTGAGGTACAAAAGAACAGTGTGGTACAAACGGATTCGAAGAAAAAAGAAAAAGCTAAAGAAGCTACCCCTATCGCCCAAGTCCATACCGAAACCAAAAGGGAAAGGTCATCTGGTCCAAAGCTTTATATCTAAAGGCTGCAAAAAATTTACCAATAACTGATTTTATGTAAATATGATGTTTTGTAATATCATCTATGGTCTTATATAATAGAAAGGTATAAAAAGTGAGAGTTTCTTGCCTTGAAGGAGGACACATAGATGAAAGTGATTAAAATTTCCCCGCGCGGCTATTGTTATGGCGTTGTCGATGCCATGGTCATCGCCCGTAATGCGGCTTTAGATAAAACCTTGCCACGTCCCATTTACATTTTAGGAATGATTGTGCATAACAAACATGTGACGGATGCGTTTGAAGAAGAAGGCATCATCACGCTGGACGGCAGCAACCGCAACGATATCATCGAACAGGTGGACAGCGGAACCGTCATCTTTACTGCTCACGGCGTTTCACCTGAGATCAGGAAGATCGCCGAGAAAAAAGGTCTTGTTACGCTTGATGCTACATGTCCCGATGTTACCGCAACACATGACTTAATTCGGGAAAAACAAGCGGAAGGCTATCAAATCATTTATATTGGCAAAAAAGGCCATCCGGAACCAGAGGGTGCTGTCGGAGTTGCTCCTGATGTAGTTCACCTGGTTCAAAAGGATGAAGATGTGGAAGCCTTGACTTTGAATAGTGATAAGATCATTGTTACCAATCAAACAACGATGAGCCAATGGGATGTATTGGATATCATGGATAAGGTCAAGGAAAAGTTTCCACATGCCGAAGTCCATAAGGAAATTTGTTTAGCGACACAGGTTCGCCAAGAAGCGGTTGCCGAGCAAGCTGGTGAAGCTGATGTTTTAATCGTAGTCGGAGACCCCAAGAGTAATAATTCAAACCGCCTTGCACAAGTTTCCCAAGAGATTGCCGGCACGAGCGCTTATCGGATCGCTGACATTTCCGAGCTGAATCTTGAATGGCTAAAAGATGCAGAAACGGTTGCCGTCACTTCAGGGGCTTCCACACCAACTCCGATCACGAAGGAAGTTATCGCATTTCTAGAGCAATATGAAGCAAGTGATGAATCGACTTGGAATACCGAAAAGAAAACGCCATTGCATAAAATTTTACCTAAAATTAAAGTGAAGAAATGATTTCACACAAAAAAAGGCAGCCACTAATGGCTGCCTTTTTCGTGTTATTTAAATGAATTGGAAAGGGTCTGTATTCAGCCGGGATGGAATGAATTCCACATCGTAGCTCTTTTCGCGGCACATTTTTTCAAGGATTCGTGCCACCCCTTTTTTCATCACCTTTTCAACATTGTGGCCTGGATCCACGATATTCAATCCAAGCATCATCGCGTCATGCGCTGTATGGTAATACATGTCACCCGTAACGTATACATCAGCTCCCTTGAACTTCGCTGTTGTAAAGTATTTATTGCCGTCTCCGCCCAACACTGCCACTTTTTTGATTGGGCTTTGCAAATCTCCAACGACACGCACCTTTTCAACATCAAGTGTCCGCTTCACATGTTCGGAAAATTGTTCAAGTGTCATTTCTTCAGGAAGTACACCGATCTTCCCTAAGCCAAGAGACTCCCCTTTATTCTCCAGTTTATATATATCATGAGCAACTTCCTCATATGGATGGGCTTTGATCATCGCAGATAGCACTTTCTTTTCGATATTTTCCGGGAATATCGTTTCGACTCGCATTTCAGCTACTTCTTCAAGCTTTCCTTGGGAGCCAATTACCGGCTCACTGCCATCACCTGGCAAGAAGCGTCCGGTACCTTCCCCGGAAAACGAACAATTGCTGTAATTCCCGATCGCTCCGGCCCCTGCCTTACCTAGGGCTTCCCTCACCTTTTGTGCATCGGTCTTTGGAACATATACGACCAATTTCTTTAGAGTTGTCTCGGTAGTTGGAATCAATACTTCTGTGTCCTGCAATTGCAGCGCTTCGGCAAGTAAATCATTTACTCCGCCCCTAGCGACATCCAAATTGGTATGCGCAGCATAAACAGCGATATCATGTTTGATCAGCTTTTCGATGATGCGGCCTCCAGCAGTGTTTGTATCGATCCTTTTCAATGGTCGGTAAATAAGCGGATGATGGGCGATGATCAATTCCGCGCCATGTTCTATCGCTTCGTCTACAACCTCTTCCAGCACATCAAGGGCAATCAGCACTTTAGTAACCGGCTTATTGAGCTGACCGACATGCAGCCCGATCGGATCTCCCTCCATCGCATAATGCTTTGGGGAGAATTGTTCAAACGTTTCAATGATTTTGTGACCATTCACTGTCTTCACCCTTTAAGCACCTCCTCAATTACGGAAATTTGGGATTTTAATTCATTGCGCTTCGTTTCCAGTCCGCTTCTTCCGCTTTCATCCAATTGTTCGATAATTCTCTCCAAATGTTTTTTCTCTAGCTGCCATTTTTTTATGAAAATGTCACTGAATTGCTCTCTTAAGTATGGACCGAACGTGAGGCCTGCTTGCTTGTTTATCAGATAAGGGCGGAGCGGGTCCCCTTTTTCGGCAATTAAGATTTCATAGATTTTCCCATCTTCTTCAAGGATTTCCTCTCCAATAAGTTCCCAGCCGTTTTCCATTAGCCAGCTGCGAACATTCGCTGCACCGACATTTGGCTGAAGGATAAGCCTTTCTGCCCTGCCAAGTTTCCCTTTTCCACTTTCCAATATACTTGATATTAAAGTCCCTCCCATGCCTGCAATCGTAATGCAGGTCGCTTCATCAGGCTTCAATACTTCAAGCCCGTCTCCTTTACGGACCTCTATCTTGTCCCCAAGCCCCGACATTGCAACTTGCTTGCGTGCTGACTGATATGGCCCTTCTACAACTTCGCCGGCTATTGCACTGTCACACAAGCCGTTAGTCACAGCATAGCACGGCAAATAAGCATGATCGGAACCTATATCTGCAAGGATGCTTCCTTTTGGTATATGTATGGCAACACGTTCTAATCTCATCGATAGTTTTTCATGATTCATATTTATCAACTCTCTTAATTCAAATAATTTCTTACTATAATTAGTTTCCCATTCGATTATACCAAGTTCAATCGAAAAATTACAGAAAGGAGAAAGGACTCTTTCTATCAGTGGGCAGAAGAAACTTTCCATCTGGAATCTTCCTTTTCTGAATAAATGAAAAACTGACTCAAAAAGTTCGCTTTCCAACGATTTCTTGAGTCAGTTTCATGAATTATTTCAGTCCATGAATATATTCGGCCATGGCGTCAATGTTCTGTTCTTCGACTAAACCTGGTGGCATTGCACCTCGTCCATTCGTGATCACTTCTTTGACCTCGTCCACCGATAGACGATCGCCAACACCTTTTAGGGCAGGCCCGACGCCGCCTTGATAGGCGTCACCATGACATGAGATACAGTTTTGCTTATAGATGTCCTCAGGTGATGCTGAGGCACTTTCTGTTTCTTCTGTCTTTTCGCCGCCCTCTTTTTCCTTAGCAAGATCTTTGGCATCACCCAAACCTTTAAACGAAAGTAAAAACATAAGTCCAATACCAAAAACCATGATAATAATAAAAGGCATTACTGGATTGCGATTCATAGTATTTCCTCCCCTATGTAGAACCTAAACTTACCATATTTAATATTATATACAAACAGCTATATATTATTTTACTTGAAAAGAGTTTCAAGTAAAAGCCCAAAAATAGAAGATATTATATAATTTCTTAAAATTGTCAAAAACTTATGTATATTTCCAAACAGTTTTACTTTTTCTTACATATATTTCATAATACCCTAAAATCACTAATTAAAACCGCTAGAATGTCCTAAAAAAAAAGTAAAGAGTGACCATTGCTCCCAGGCCTCCCCCTATGGAAAAATGGAGCAGCTTCAGTTTTTTGCCCATTAAAATCCAAAGTCCGCAATTAATGAACAGGAAAATATAAAGGATACTCACTTGACCAGGTGCCATGAATTCGGCAAAACTGACTGTTAATAAAAGCAAAGATAGCGCCATTCCCATCAAGGCCATTTGAAAAATGATTTTCCTGCCGGCAAAGTGGCGGGCTCCCAGCCCAAAGACAAGAATTGAAATTGTTGTCATAAGCATTTGCATTCTTATGGGTATTTCAGTAAAATAATTCAAAAATACAATAAATGCAAAAAGGGCCCCAATCAACAACCCGGAAAAGATGTCGTTTTTTACGCTCCCGGATTTAGCCGAATTGGGTGGCGGCAGTTCACCTTGACAGTATAATGCAAGCAGATAATTACAATATTGCTCCGGAAGCATACGACTTTCCTTCCAGGAGTTTATTTCTTGAATGATGATTTTCTTTCTCATCTCATCCATGAATCTCACATCCTCATGATGATCATTTCTTTTTATGACTTAGCTTTCAAATTTTTTTACAGTGTATTGGTAATTATTGTTTTTATAGGATATTTTTACATCGGAACTAAAAAAAAGAGCCGCTCCCGAACGCTGGGCATTCAAAGAGGGCTCTGTGAAGGGCATATATTCTATTCCAGGAAATCTTTCAAGCGTTTGCTGCGGCTTGGATGTCTCAGTTTACGAAGCGCCTTCGCTTCGATTTGACGGATACGCTCGCGGGTGACCCCAAATACCTTCCCTACCTCTTCAAGAGTGCGGGTGCGGCCATCATCAAGTCCAAAGCGGAGTCTCAAGACGTTCTCTTCACGGTCAGTAAGAGTATCCAATACATCTTCAAGCTGTTCTTTCAATAGTTCATATGCTGCATGCTCCGATGGAGAAGTTGCATCCTGATCTTCAATGAAATCACCTAAATGTGAATCGTCTTCTTCTCCTATTGGCGTTTCCAATGAAACCGGTTCCTGAGCTATTTTCAAGATTTCACGAACTTTTTCAGGTGTTAAGTCCATATCCTCCGCAATTTCTTCCGGAGAAGGTTCACGTCCTAAATCCTGAAGAAGCTGTCTTTGGACACGGATCAATTTATTGATGGTTTCCACCATATGCACCGGTATCCGTATCGTCCTTGCTTGGTCGGCAATCGCACGGGTTATCGCTTGGCGAATCCACCATGTTGCATACGTACTGAATTTGAACCCCTTGCGGTAATCAAATTTTTCGACTGCTTTGATAAGTCCCATATTACCTTCCTGAATCAAATCAAGGAAAAGCATTCCGCGTCCGACATAGCGCTTGGCGATACTGACAACAAGACGAAGGTTAGCTTCTGCCAAACGGCGTTTCGCTTCTTCATCCCCATCTTCGATTCTCGTCGCCAGAGAGATTTCCTCTTCTGCCGATAAAAGGTCTACCCGACCAATTTCCTTTAAGTACATGCGTACTGGGTCATTGATTTTAACGCCAGGAGGAACACTTAAATCATTTAAGTCAAACTCTTCTTCTTTTGCAAGCTTCTTCTCATCCGGATCATCTTCATCCTCGTCCTCCTCACCATCAGTGAGTATTTCGACGCCGTTTTCTGCTAACACCTCATAGAACTCATCCATTTGATCGGAATCCAATTCAAAACCGCCAATCATTTCAGCGATTTTTTCTAAAGTCAAAGAGCCTCGTTTTTTACCTAGCTCTAGTAATTTTTCTTTCACCTGTTCAAGGCTAAATTCATTATCAACTTGTTTGGAACGTGCTGGTTTTTCAGCCATTAGTTCCCCTCCTTCCAGGACTTACACCTAAACGACTACAACATTTTACGCAATTTAATGATTTCCATGGCAATTTTTGCAGCAGTGACATAATCACTTCGCCTAACTGCATCTTTTTCTTCAACTTGTTTTTCTTTTATCTTTAACAATTTTTCATATTTCAACACTTGATTTATGCAATCGGTCAGTTCTTTATCGGTAACTTCCTCATTCACTGACATCATTTCTATTTCCGAAACGATCCTTCTCAAGTTTGGATCCGGTAAATAAGTAAGGAAAAAGCTTGTATCCGGTTCGTGTCCATCTTCATAGAACGCATATAAATAGGTGATGATTGCCTGATGTTCATCTACATGAAAAACCGTTTGTCCAAGCAATTGCTGAATTTTGAAGGTCATATCCCTGCTTTTTAGCATATGGGCGATCAACTTCATTTCAGCATTATGGTGAGCAGGCTTTAACTTATGCTCATATTGCAGGGACATTTGCTTTTGGGCTGCTGGCTGCGGCAGTGTCCCCTTCTTGCGTTCCGTAAAGAACACCTGACGCTGCTGCTGTTCCAGCGCATCCAATGATAGGGAAAATTCAGAGGATAGCTGCCGAAGATAATGATCCCTCTCCACTGCATTGGGCAATCGTGAAATTTCTTTAAGGACTTCTTCGATATATTGAATTCGATCTCCTTCATTATTTACATTTTTCCCTCGACGCAAATAATGCATTTTGAATGCCATGTAGGTTAAACTGGCCCCTATTACTTCAGAAACAAAGCTTTTTTCACCGAATTCCTTTATGTAGTCATCGGGGTCCAAGTTATCAGGCATGAGAGCGACTTTCACTGAAAACTCATGGTCCTGTAGCATATTAACTGCACGATTGGCAGCGTTTAATCCTGCTGAGTCCGAATCGTAGCATATAAGTATCTGGTCAGTATTTCTTTTTAAAAGCTGGATATGCTGGTCCGTCAGGGCAGTACCCATTGTAGCGACCGCATTCTCCACACCTGCGCCAACAGCTGAAATGCAATCGGCAAAGCCTTCAAAAATGACTGCTTGTTCTTTCTTTCGTATGTGTGGTCTTGCATGATGGAAATTATATAAAGTTTTACTTTTATTAAAGATTGGCGTTTCAGGACTATTCAAATATTTGGGCTCATCGTCCCCCATCGCTCTTCCTGAAAATGCAATCGTATTTCCTTGATGATCCATAATTGGAAACATGACTCTATTTCTGAAACGGTCAAAATATGACTCGTCTTTTTCCCTGTAAATAATAAGCCCTGCTTGCTCCATGTATTCCGCTGGAAAACCGCGTTTTAAAAGAAACTTGGACACGAAATCCCATGAATCCAAAGAGTAGCCAATTTGGAACTTTTCTATAGTCTCTTCAGTAAACCCGCGTTTAAGTAAATATTCGAGAGCATCCTGCCCCTCTTTCGTATTAACGAGGAGATGATGATAAAACTTCCTCAGCAGGTCATGTGCCTCGACCATTTGCTGCGAGCCTGCCGGCATGTTAGAACGCTTGGAATCCTTATTGATTTCAACATCCAAAGGAACATTTCCTTTTTCGGCTAAAACTTTTGCAGATTCCACAAAGCTGTAGCCTTCTATATCCATTAAGAAGGTAAAGATATTTCCCCCTGCCCCGCAACCAAAACAGTGAAAGATTTGTTTTTCCGTTGAAACGGAAAACGAGGGCGAGTTTTCACCATGAAAAGGACATAGGCCAAAGTAATTGCGCCCCTGCTTCTTTAACTGGACATACTCCCCAATTAAATCAACAATGTCAACAGCTTCGCGAATTTGATTAATTTTCTCATCTTCTATACGGCCATTTATCATTTTTCCACCTTGCAATATTGGTGATAGTTTTTAATTCGATACTGTTTTCTAATTCCCTGCAAAGTTCGACAATGTTTTCAAAAGTTTATTTGTGAAACATGCACGATCTTCCTTCGTGAATGCTTTCGGCCCTTTTGTATGCTTACCCTGCCTGCGGAGTTTCGCCGACTGATAGCGCATATCCAAGAGCATGAAAATATTCTCGTCAGTATATTCTTTTCCCCTTGGCGAAAGGACATAAACGTTTTTAGGAAGCAGGGTCCCAGCTAAACCAATATCTGCAGTAACGACAATATCACCCTTTTTTACTGAGTTTACTATATAAAGATCTGCCGCTTCTTTGTCTGCATCGACATATACCCATTTACCTTCAGGGTTATTCATCATATTTTTATATGATGCAACAAAACAGACTTCAACATCGTGCAAACTTGCACAATGAAGGATTTCGTCTTTCACCGGGCATGCATCGGCATCGACGTGTATCGTGGGTTTATTATTCATACCTTCTAATTCTACATCTTTCTGCATAATCCTTTTTCTCCCCTAAACTTTATGAAGATATGGTGAATTTTCAGCATTGATCCAGAGGGTTTCCTCTAAAAGAGCACACATAATTCTTCAAGGAATACCTGTTCATTTAAGTGAAAGCGGATCTTTTGCCTTGAAAAAGACCAGCCCCTCCTGAATTATACGGAACATGTCGAATTATTTTTATGATAAAAACCTTGACATCTCATTAACCTTTAGTTTATTCCTTATTAATTAAGTCTAAACCTTAAGATTACTTTTTTCTCACAATTTTTTATTATAGTCTATTTGATTAGAAGATGCCAACATTTAAATTCCGAATTTGTTTTCATGCAAATCAAAGGATTTACAGTTGGAAACAAAGAGAAATTTTATGTAATTATTTTGAACTTATTCTTTTTATTCCCTATTGAACCTTGGCATTAAAAGGTGAGCTGACACATAAAGTGCCTAGCTCACCTTTTGATTTGCCTTAATTATAAGGATTAACGGTTTTTGTTTTGAAGGATATTGATTATCAAATTGGCTGTTTCTTCAACAGCTTTATTGGTTACATCAATAATAGGACAGTTCAACCTTGATATGATTGTATCAAAGTATGTCAATTCTTCTTTTATACGCTCCACATTTGCATAAATCGCATGATCATTAAGCCCAAGCGACTTTAATCGTTCTTTACGAATATGGTTCAGCTTTTCCGGACTGATCTTTAAACCAATGCATTTTTCAGGAGGTACCAGGAACAGCTCTTCTGGAGGTTCCACTTCAGGCACTAAAGGTACGTTAGCCACCTTATAGCGTTTGTGGGCTAAATACTGTGATAACGGCGTTTTTGAAGTGCGTGAAACACCGACAAGGACGATATCAGCACGTAATATGCCCCGAGGGTCACGTCCATCATCATATTTTACAGCAAATTCAATGGCTTCCACACGCTTGAAATAGTCATCATCCAGCTTTCTTACAAGACCAGGTTCATTAAGCGGCCCTTTTGGCGCCCTTTCCTCAAGGATGTCCATGAGCGGCCCTAAAATGTCATAAGCAGACAGGTTTTCTTTCTCGACCTGTGCTTTCATATACGCTCTAATAGCTGGCTTCACAAGAGTATAAGCAATGATTGCCCCATCCAACTTAGCCAGTGATATCACTTCATCCACGTTTTGTTCATCTTCAATATACGGAATTCTCTTTATGGAAAATGCAGATCCCGAGAACTGGCTTGCAGCGGCTTTTGTAACCAATTCCGCTGTTTCCCCTACCGAATCCGATACAACATATATAATAGAACCGTTCATATTCTCCGTCATTCCTTTTGCAAGCCCCCTAATAGCCTTCATCAGCCAAAGCTACGAATGCTTTCGTAATATTGGTTTTTGTAATTCTTCCAATTACTTCATAGCCTTTTTCTGTGTCCTTGACGACCGGTAATGAGTCGATTTGTTTATCAATCAATTTCTTGGCCACATCAATCAAAAGGTCTTCTTTTGAACACATTGTAATATTGGGCATCCTAGTCATGATGATATTGACTGGAATGGAGTTAAGCTCCTGTTTCCCAATACTCGCACGCAACAAGTCTTTCCTTGATAAGACACCAACAAGCAATGCATGCTTATCGACCACGAACATTGTTCCGACATCTTCTAAAAACATCATGACGATTGCATCATATACGGAAATGCCCTCGTCAACAACGACGGGTATCGATTGGTAGTCTCGTACATAAAGATGGTTAAGGCTATCGGTCAAAAGCTGTGTACCTGACCTGCCTGTATAAAAATACCCCACTCGCGGCCTGGCATCAAGAAAACCTGCCATCGTTAAAATGGCTAGATCTGGACGAAGTGTCGCCCTGGTAAGGTTCAATCTATCCGCAATATGTTCTCCAGTAATCGGTCCGTTTTCTTTTACAATTTGTAAAATTTGCTCCTGACGCTTATTCAATTGGATTATAATCACCACCCCACTGCTTTCGCAGAGTAAAGTAACAAAAGTTATTCATTTAATAATTATATACTAAATTATTTAATAAGGGCATTTTTGTCCTATTTATTGACCATTATCTTTTTAAGAAATCGGAAACCCTATTTAAAGTGTTTCCGATTTCCATACATCCCTTCGATCATGTAAGGATGATTTTATTCATGGCAGCAAAACCAGCAACCAAATCACTGATTTCCTTCATTAAGGATAAACGGTTATTACGGATTGCTTCATCATCTGCCATGACCATTGTATTCTCGAAATACGACTCTATTTCCGATTGAAGCGAAACAAGCTGTTCAAACCGCTCATTCTCATCTCTAGATTCCATATAACGGATTGCCACTTTTTTATATTTTACATATAACGCATTTTCTTGATCATTTTCAAAGGCAGAAGGATCAACTGTCACCTTATTGTCACATTTAACGGCAATGTTCATGACCCGACTTAATGCTTCCAGGCTTTCCTTAAACCCTGCCTCTTCCTTTTTAGCATCCAAGACATGTGCACGTTCCACGATAGAGTGGATATAACCGATCTCATTGAACAGAACTGCATCAATCAAATCGTAACGGATTTGCTGTTCTTGAAGCAGGTGTTTGACACGCGCTTTAAAGAATGTGAACATATCCGCTTTAACTTCTTCAAGATCACGATTTAAGATGCCTTTTGATTCCAGTCCTTTAAGGCCTAAAACAATAAGCTCCTCTAGTGAAATATTCCATTTCTTCTCCGCTAGGATTTGGACGACACCGCTCGCCTGCCTTCTTAATGCGTAAGGATCCTGGGAACCGGTCGGAATGACGCCAATAGCGAAGAATGAAGACAAAGTATCAATTTTTTCAGCTAAACTCACAACCGCACCAATGACTGAAGGCGGTACATTGTCATCCGCATGTCTTGGCATATAATGTTCATTGATAGCCGCGGCCACTTCTTTGGCTTCACCTTTTAAGAGCGCATATTTTTCACCCATATACCCTTGCAATTCAGGGAATTCATAAACCATTTGACTCACCAAATCGAACTTGGCAATTGCCGCTGTCCGAAGCGCCATTTCTTTTTCCGCCTTTAAATTCAAAGCATCCGCAAGGTCACCCGTCAGAGCAGTTACCCGGGCAGTTTTCTCGGCTAATGTACCGATTTCTTCATGATAAACGATGCTGTCAAGCTTTTTCAAAGCATCCGAAATCTCTTTTTTCTGATCCTCTTTATAGAAGAATGCTGCATCAGATAGTCGGGCACGCAATACTTTTTCATTACCTTTAGAAACCTTATCCAAATGGCGGTCATCGCCGTTACGCACGGTTACAAAGTGAGCAAGCAGTTTCCCGTCCTGATCTTTAACAGGGAAATAACGTTGATGTTCCTTCATCGATGTGATAAGCACCTCAGCTGGGAGCTCAAGGAATTCTTCTTCAAAATTTCCAAATAACACCGTTGGATACTCTACCAAATTATTGACTTCTTCAAGCAGATCTTCATCGACTGGGATGATCCAGCCTTTCTCCTGCTCAAGCTCTTTAATCTGATCCAATATAACTTGCCGGCGTTTATCTGGATTCGCCATAACAAATTGTTCTTTTAGCGTATCTTCGTACAGTTCCGGCAGTTCGATGCTAGCGCTATCGCCCAAGAAACGGTGTCCTTTTGTTTCACGGCCCGTTTCCACATCAGCAATGCTGAATGGCACAATGTCATTGCCGAATAAGGCAATCAGCCATTTAATCGGACGGACGAAGCGGAGCTCCTGATTGGCCCAACGCATATTTTTCGGAAACGTCATGCCGCTGATGATTTCAGCAAGCTCAGATAAAAGCTGAACGGTCTGCTGTCCTTTTATGAATTTATTCACATGGACATATTCCACACCCTTGAGTTCTTTAAAATAAATGTCCTCTGAAGTCATTCCTTGACCCCTGACGAATCCCAATGCCGCTTTAGACCAGTTGCCTTCGCTGTCCAAAGCGATTTTCTTAGCCGGGCCTTTTGCTTCTTCTTCGATATCCTTTTGGGACTCTTCCACGTCTTTCACCAGTACGGCCAAACGTCTTGGTGTGGAAAAAGCTTCAACCGTTCCGAATTCAATCGCTTTTTCCTTTAGCCATTGCTGCACCTTATCTGACAACTGTTTCATTGATGCTGTCACAAAACGGGCAGGCAGCTCTTCCAATCCAATCTCCAATAACAAATCACGCTTGCTCATTTGTATTCTCCCCTTTCACTTTCAGAATCGGGAAGCCTAATTTTTCCCGCTCTTCATAGAAGGTCTTGGCAACCTTGCGCGCTAGGTTACGGCACCGGGCAATATAACCCGTTCTTTCCGTCACCGAGATGGCACCTTTGGCATCCAAAAGGTTAAATGTATGTGAACATTTCAAAACATAATCATATGCGGGATGTACAAGACCTTCTTCCATTTGGCGATGCGCTTCCTTTTCATACATCGTGAAAAGCTGAAACAGCATATCAAGGTCGGAGGTTTCGAACGTATATTTCGAATGTTCGTATTCCGGCTGTCCAAATATATCCCGAACTGTGAATCCATCTGTCCATTCCAGGTCAAATACGTTTTCCTTATCTTGAATGTATGAAGCGAGACGTTCGATCCCGTATGTAATTTCCACGGAAACCGGCTTGCACTCAAGACCGCCCACTTGTTGGAAATATGTAAATTGCGTTATTTCCATTCCATCAAGCCACACTTCCCAACCGAGACCGGCACACCCTAGTGATGGGTTTTCCCAGTTGTCCTCCACAAAGCGAATATCATGCTCAAGCGGATTTATCCCTAAAGCGCGTAAAGAATCCAAATATAATTCTTGGATATTGTCAGGCGACGGCTTCATGATCACTTGGAACTGATGGTGCTGATACAGTCGGTTAGGGTTCTCACCATAACGACCGTCAGCAGGACGGCGTGATGGCTCCACGTAAGCAACGCTCCAAGGCTCCGGTCCAATGGCTCTCAGGAACGTGTATGGGCTCATCGTTCCTGCCCCTTTCTCGACATCATAAGCATTCATCAATATGCAGCCTTGTTCAGACCAATGCTTTTGTAACGTTAAAATCATATTTTGAATATTCATCGTACACCTCCAGGTTATTTAAAACGGCTCTTTTTAAAATCAGGTCGGAACCCATCACATTTGGGCAAACAAAAAACTCCCGTCCCTATGCGAAATGCATAGGGACGAGAGTATACCCGCGGTTCCACCCTAATTGCCGTTTATAAAACGGCCTCTTTTCAAAGCAACATGCTCCGGAAACGCCCTTCCCTGTAAATCCATATCCCGGCTTCCACCGTCCCGGGTTCGCTTTTTATGGAGAATGACAGATACTCTTTTCCATCAACGCAATCTTCTTATTTTGATGTTTAGAATTTTATACAAACTAACAAGGAATGTCAATAGGTCAGATCCTAAAACATATCTTTCATCGTATCAATCTGATTCAGGAACTTTTTTGATTTCAAGTTCAGACCTGAATATTCCTCATAATAAGCATCGATGATCTTTCGCAGTTCTTTTTTCGTTTCAGGCTTGACGGAAATGTTTCCGAGCCTTGATAAATCGAAATAATAAAAGATTCGCAGCAATTTGACAGCTGCAGCTGAAATTTTATAATGATAAGGGTCTTTCCCCAGGCAGCGGTGACAGATAAAGCCCGCTTCCCGAAGCGAGAAGGAGAATTCCCCTTCCGTTTCACCACATACAGCACATTGATTCAGCACTGGGTTAATCCCATTGACGGGCAGCATCTTCATTTCAAAAATGAATTTCAATACCTCTGCGTCATATTCTTCGTTTATGTAATGCAAGGTTTGCGAAAGCAACTCATACAAATATGGATTCGGTTTCTTATCCTCGACACTTTTATCAAGCAATTCAACAATATAAGAAGCATAAGCAGTGGCAAAAAGATCCTCCCTTATGAAACGGAGTGAATCGACCATTTCGCCTTGCTGAAGACTTCCGAGTCCGGTTGATGTAGTTACAAGAAAATACCCGGAGCAAAAAAGCTGTGTGACGGCAGAAAGCCTGCTGTTAGGTTTACTGGCCCCTCTAGCCATAACGCCGATTTTTCCTAGCTCACGGGTATATATAGTAATGATTTTGTTATTTTCTCCATATGCAGTTCGCCTTATGACAATGCCCTCACATTTTTGGAGCATACCAAGACACCACCCATGCTCGCCAAGGCTAACCTATGAAACGGGAAAATCAATTTCTGCTAGCTCATCATTCAATACCAAGTGTCTTTCCTGTCTTTCGACTTCTATCTCCTTAAACAGCAAATAGGTGTCCACATTACCTGTTTCAGAAAATAATTCCCAGGTAAAATCCAACATATAAAGCCCACCTTTCATTTTTAACTAGCAATATGAATATCCGACCATATGATTAGCTTGACCGTTTTCCGAACTTTCATGACGCGTAAATTTTGTTAATTAATACTCGCTCTCATTGAAGCCATAATCACGAAGTTGGCTTGCTTTATTACGCCAATCTTTCTGCACCTTCACCCACAGTTCCAGGAAAACCTTTGAGCCCAATAAGTTCTCGATATCCACTCTGGCACGGCTACCGACTTCTTTAAGCATTTTCCCTTGCTTTCCGATGACAATGCCTTTTTGTGAATCACGTTCGACAACGATCGTCGCCATGACATTTATGGTGTCGCTGTTATCCATTTTTTTAATCGAATCGATGACAACAGCCACCGAATGTGGAATTTCTTCCCGTGTAAGGTGCAGCACCTTCTCGCGGACCAATTCGGAAATGATAAAACGTTCCGGGTGGTCGGTCACTTGGTCAGCAGGATAAAACTGGGGACCTTCAGGCAGATGTTCCTTGATTTGCTCAAGCAGTGTATCAACGTTATTTCCTTCAAGCGCAGAAATCGGAACGACTGCCGCAAAAGGGTAAAGCTGTTGGTATTTTTCAATGATCGGAAGTAAATCATCCGGATGCATCGCATCGATTTTGTTTACAACCAGGAAAACAGGCGTTTTTACGGATTGAAGTTTTTCAATGATAAACTCGTCACCGCGTCCGTATCCTTCAGTCGCATTGATCATGAAGAGAATCAAATCGACTTCCTTCAATGTATTCGTGGCCACTTTCATCATGAAATCACCAAGCTTATGCTTTGGTTTATGAATGCCGGGTGTATCGATGAAAATCATTTGTGAATCGTTTTGCGTAAGTACACCTTGGACCTTATTTCTTGTAGTTTGCGGTTTATCGCTCATAATGGCGATCTTTTGGCCGATGACCCGATTCAGAAATGTACTCTTCCCAACATTAGGTCGTCCAATAATCGAAATGAAACCTGATTTGTAATCTTTTACTTGTGTATCATTAAATAATTTATCCATTCAAATCCTCCGGTGAAAAAGCTCCTGGAAGCAATTCCTGTACTGTTAATTCTTTTATATCCCCATTTAAGTTGGTCAAAACAACCGGCATATCCTTTTCGCACAGTTCTGAAATAACCTGCCTGCATGCCCCGCATGGAGCAACGGGACCGTCGGTATCTGCCACGACTGCAAGTTTAACGAATTTTTTATCGTCATGGGCATAAGCACTGAATAAAGCTGTCCTTTCGGCGCAATTACACATGCTGTATGCTGCATTTTCTATATTACAACCATGATAGACCTTTCCATCAGCGGTTAAAAGGGCTGCCCCCACCTTAAATTTGGAGTAAGGCACATAAGCTTTATCCCTTGCTTTTTTAGCTTCCTCAATCAATTCCTTTGTATTCAATTCACATCTTCCTTTCAAATTGAGTACCATTTCGGCAACCTACAGGCCAAACTTGGGCAAAAATATAATCAATCCAACTATTATAGAAAATATAGCATATATGAATACAGCTCCGGCTGCAATATCTTTTGCCTGCTTGGCAAGCGGATGGATTTGATCCGTTACCAGGTCCACTACCCTTTCAATCGCTGAATTAACGAGCTCCAAGGTAATCGTGCCGGCTATGGCCGCTAAAATGAAAAGCCACTCCATCCCATTCAATGAGAAGTACCAACCAAAGAATACGACGATGACCGTTAACACGAAATGAATCTTGATATTGCGTTCAGTCCGAACAGCCTCCAAAATTCCCTGACAGGCAAAAGAGAAACTTTTTAGTAAAGGATACCTTTTTTTACCCTTCTCTTGAAAGTCCATATTCTTCCAAGATCTCCTTTTGTTTTGTGAACATCACTTTTTCATCTTCTTCATTCATATGGTCAAATCCTAATAAGTGAAGAAAACCATGCAGAGCTAAAAATCCAAGTTCCCGGTCAAATGAATGACCATATTCTTCAGCCTGTTCCTTCGTGCGTTCAATGGAAATGATGATATCCCCTAACATGCGGGGCATTTCGGCCCCGACAATTTCCACTTCATCTTCTCCCATTTCTTCAAGTGCAAAAGAAATGACATCTGTAGCTGAATCTTTATTACGATATTCTTTATTGATTTCCCGAATCCTATCATTGTCAACAAATGTAACAGACAGCTCGGTGTCTTTTTCAATGTTTTCTTTTCTTGCCGCAAATTGCAGAATGCTTTCAACAAGATGCTGAGCTTCCTCCGTTACTTCGTTCGTTTCATCCATTAAATCGATAGCTAAAATCATTCTTTCACCTTCTGTCCTAATTTATCCGACTCCGGATATTCAATCCTGGAGTGGAAGATACCATTAAGCGATTCACATAAGGAATGCTTCACGATACTCAATTCTCTCATAGTAATGTCACATTCATCAAATTGACCATCAGAAATCCTGTCCTGAATGATGAAACTTACCAGTTCTTCAATCTTCTCCGGCGTTGGGTGCTTCATCGATCTCACTGCAGCTTCCACACTATCGGCTATGCCGATGACGGCTACTTCCTTCATTACCGCCCTCGGTCCGGGATACCGGTAGTCCGCTTCGAGTGTGGACTCATCCTGTTTTTTTGCCTTATGGTAGAAAAATTTCAATAAAGTGGTCCCATGATGCTGCTCTGCAATATCCACAATCTCTTTCGGGAATTTGTGACTGCGAAGCATCTCCCCGCCGTCTACGGCATGGGCAATGATGATATCCCTGCTCGTTTCCGGCTGCAGCCGATCATGCGGGTTCTCTTCATTCATCTGATTTTCGATGAAGAAATGCGGCCGCTTCGTTTTACCGATATCATGATAATAACTGCCGACCCTTGCCAGCAATCCATTCGACCCGATGGCTTCACAAGCCGATTCCGCCAAATTGGCGACCATCACGCTATGATGATATGTCCCGGGAGCCTCTATCAAGATCCTTCGAAGTAATGGATGATTGGGATTCGCTAGCTCGATAAGCTTAATCGATGATAAAATCCCGAAACCAGCCTCGAAAAACGGCAACAGACCCATTGTCAAAACGGCTGCACCCACTCCAGAACCCATCGCAGCAGCAGCATAATACAAGTACTCCATTCTAGTATATTGGCTGTCCATAATGAAGATGAGCGAAAAAACAAATGCCATATTGATTAAAGCCAATAGCAGCCCTGCTACCAGCACCTTTGATTTGAAATTTGGCCTGGATAAAATGATGATTGCCGTCAATCCCCCGAAAATGATATAAAGCCCCATCGAGAAATCCAGATTTCCAGGTGTATCACCATTGAATATAATCGTACCATACGAACCTAACAATATGATCATCGCTACCGCTAACCTATCATTCAATAATATCTTGATGAGCATCGCCGCCATGGCACCCGGGAAAATGTATTCCAAGTTCGAGTTTTTCAGGTCTGCGAGAATGCTGACTGTTTTCATGGTAGCCATTGAAAGGATGAAGACAAGACTGAAGATCAATAACTGATTGTACTTGTTATCCTTTTTGGAAATGGAATAGTAGAAAAAGTAATAAAAAGCGGCAAAAGTCAGGACTATGAATAACAGCAGGCCGATATACGGGTAAATGGTAGACTCCGTATTTAAGAAGCCCGCCAATTCAAGCTGCCTATAAACATCCCTGTCCACTAATTGATTTTCTTCAACGATGATCTGACCTTGAAGGATCCTGATCGGCTCTACGCTTTCAACCGCTTTCCTGCGCTGTTCCTCGGTTTTGTCCTTATCGAAAAATACATTCTGAATGATTGCCGTACGCGCAAGGGAAGTGGAGGCTTTTTTCATATCGCCGCTGATGCTCATATAGCCCAATTCCTCTACAACCTTTTTCTTGGCATTTTCGACGTCACTTGCTGCGATTCGGGAGCTCATCACATTATTCACGGCTGTAATGGTTGAATCCTTCGCTATTTTCAACTCATCTTCATCAGCCTGCACTAATGCAAGGAAAACGGATTCCTCGATATTTTTATTCACTTCATCGGTCAATTTTTCTTTTAATATGGAAACTTTTTGAGCATCCGTCTTTATTGTCTCTTTTTTATCCTCTTTTTCCTCATCTTCTTTATGATCTTCATCGGGTTGCGTTTCTTTATTCACCTCTATCGCTGAATCGAAAATGGATGAAATCAGATCGACTTTATTTTTTGCATATTCTTTTTTTAGAGAATAAACATCCGCCACCTGTTTTGAAATCTCTTCTTTTTCCTGTTCCGTCTTATAGGTATCTTCCACAGTCTTGGTTGAACGGATCGTTTGTTCAGCAGGCTTAAACAGCTCTACCTGGACCCTTTCCGGCTTAACATTGGAGAACATTAACACATAAGCAAACAAACCAAGAATGATGAACAATAGCACTTGAAAAAAGCGATGGACCAACAGCCCTTTTATTTGAGTGAAAAATTTCTGGATACGATTCAAGGAAGGTCCTCCTAATAAAAATGATGTTTATTATTCTAGATATGTAAAATCATAACAGTTTTTATGTGAATTTTCACCTTCGTATTGATAAATGTAAAGCTTCCTTCATTCCATATCCACTTTTTTACCATAAAGTTTGTAATTTAGACACATCAAGAAAAATCCGCCGATTGAAATGGCGGATTTCTTCTTATGACTTCGCCTGCTCGTAAGCAGTAATGATTTTGGCGACAAGCGGATGTCTTACAACATCACTTTGTTCAAAATAAACAAAGGAAAGGCCTTTAACATTCTTCAAGATCTCTTCTACCCTGACAAGACCTGACTTCATGCCTTTTGGAAGGTCAATTTGGGTCCGATCTCCCGTAATGACCATTTTCGATCCGAAACCAAGCCTGGTCAAGAACATCTTCATTTGGGCTTCCGTCGTATTCTGGGCTTCATCCAATATGACAAAGGCATCTTCAAGCGTACGGCCCCTCATATAAGCCAGAGGAGCTATTTCGATCGTTCCGCGCTCTATCATCCTCTGCGTCTGTTCCATCCCTAGAAGGTCATGGAGAGCGTCATACAGCGGACGTAGATAAGGATCTACCTTTTCCTTCAGATCACCAGGCAGAAAACCAAGGCTTTCCCCTGCTTCGACGGCAGGCCGTGTCAGGATGATCCGTTTAACATGTCCATTTTTCAATGCATTGATGGCCATCACTACAGCTAGATAGGTCTTCCCGGTTCCGGCAGGCCCAATTCCAAATACAAGGTCTTGTTTCTTTATTGCCTGGATATAGTATCTCTGCCCGATTGTTTTGACTTTAATGGATTTCCCCTTAGCCGTTTTTGCGATTTCCTCATCATATAATTCGCCGAAATACTCCAATGTGCCTTTTCTTGCCAATTCAATTGCATAAAGCACATCTCTGGAACTGATTGCAATTCCTTTTCTGACCACTGTCAATAACGCCTTGAGGATTTCCTCCCCCATCGTTACCCGCTCGATATCCCCGGCAACACTCACCGCTTCACCTCGGGTTATGACGGAAATGCCTAGCTCCTCTTCGAGCACTTTTACATTTGAATCTCCATTGCCCAATAAAGCGATCGCTTCATTAGGTGATTCTATTTCTAGCTTAATTACTTTCACATCATCTGCCATTCGTTAGTCTCCTTGAATGATTGGCTGTCCAATCGCTATATCTTCAATAACTTGGTAATGTATAGATAATTTTACTTTACCATTCTCCATGCTTTCGTGCAAAATTTTTTCTTCGACGATTTCATCTTCCTCTTCCAAATGCTTTTTCAATTCAGCTTTAGCCATTTTCCTGCCTTCCTCCACGGCTTCTTTCTCCGTATAACTTCGTACAATATCTTCCTTGCTCCTAAAGGTCACTTGTTTATAGGAAATGGGCAGTTCCCATTGAAGAAAGTGAAACGGCCTCATTGTCGTTTCTTTTTCCTGTTTTTCATATCCCGGATCCTTGAAACCCCATACCGGAAGGGAAAAGCCCCCCATTTTTAAAAAGTGCCTGCTCGCTTCATCTCCGTTAAAAACAGAAAACTTGGTTTTTAACGGTACTTCCACTTTCGCTTTATACCACGTTTTCCCTTTTATTACTCCTTGTGCGGATACAATTTCCTGTTTATCCTCTTTTCCAATCCATCCTGAAACAAGAAGCTGTCCCTTTCCCACATAATCATTCACATTAACAATAGATTGTCCTTTTTGAACGAACATATCAGTGATGATCGCTTTTTTAGAAGCTACCAAATTCTGCGGAGATGTTTTCTCGACCTCTTTAGGCTGCCGTTTTTCTACAACCCGAAAATGGTATGTCGTTCCCTTCAGCTCTACCCCTACCCATGTCAATGCACCGATCCGGTCCGACAGCTTACGCTGAATCGTATCCACATCATCAACAAAGAATTGCACTTTACCGATCTTCACGCCCATCTTGTCCAATTCTTTCCGGATGGCATGCTCGGTTGCCGGTTTGGCATCTTGAACCTCGATGCCCCATACCATATTGGAAAGTACGAATATGCATAGCAGGAAAGCGATCATCCCCGCTAAAAACCCGCTGTTTTTCATGACTCTCTTCAATAGGAAAGGGAAACCCTTTCCCTGCATGAACTTTACTTTACAATCGCTCTTACGCATGACCTGACGGAGTTTTGGGATATCCCTGATATCCATATGGAAAATCAGGGATTCACTTCCGACACGCTTCACTTCCCAGATATGAAGCCCCCTTCTCGTCAGCATATTGATCAGCCGTTCTGCACCTTTGCCATAAGCCTTCACCTTTACATAGCCTGTATAATAGTTTGTCCATTGGTTTTTCATGGAGACCTCCCGGGATCATTCATTGATAAAATAAACCTTATCAATTTTGCCTTCGAGCATGATTTCTTCCGGCAAAATCGTCTTTATGACAAAGGCATTTCCCTTTATCAGCAACTGCCCATTTTTCAGCATCAATCGCACTTCGCTGTCTGTAAAAGCCAATAAGCCACGATGGTTTTCAATATAAATATGTAATTGTCCGATCATTGTAATTCGCGGCAGGTCCATCATGACATCTTGCGGAAGGTCCATTGTTTTGGTCATAAGCTGTTTCACTTTTTTTCCCCAATTGCGTGCCATAAAAAAGAACCCCCTTTCATCTCAATGTATGAAATGAAAGAGGGTTCTAGCACAAAATTATAAGGGAATAAAAGTCTATTTTTTCAGGCTTTTAATGACGGGCTTAAAAAAGCCCAGTCTCCGAATCACCTTCTGGATCTATGAAGACTTCTCTTCGCCCTTGGCGGTCCCAGCACTTCTGACATGATGATGCCATCAATCAGCTGTTTTTTGCCAAAAGACGGTCCTTTGCGATAGACCGGACTGTTTTTATCAGAAATCGTTGATGTAAGTTGATCTGCTTTCGCTTTTTGATATAAACGCTCTTGATCGTACTTCTGCTGAAGCCGTCTAAGCTCGGTAATCCTTTTGTTCGCTTCGTTCTTCGTCTCATCGATCACTTCAACAGCCTGTGCTGCCTGCTGTTCGACTTTCCTTACGGGAGGAGGTGCATGCTTTTGCTGCTGATTCCCTTGCGGCATTTCACCTTGAAGCTCCCGCATGACCTCCTGCCATTTCTTTTTCGGAGGCGTGCCAGGATCTTGAGTCTGCTTTTTCTTTCCTAACATGGACGTTAAAACACCGATCAAGACAATGATAAGGAATGGGTTCTCGAGAAAGAAATCAATAAAACCTCCCATTTAAAGACCTTCCTTCCCTGACCTAATTATTATTTTGGTTATTGTTGTTATCTTTTGGATTTTCGGATATTTTACTGATGGAATCGCGCATATCAGTGTCAGCCGTGATATTTTGGATATTCATATAATCCATCACTCCAAGGTTTCCGCTTTTCAGTGCATCAGCCATGGCCAACGGAACTTCGGCTTCGGATTGAACAACCTTCGCTCTCATTTCCTGAACACGGGCAACCATTTCCTGTTCAAGTGCAACAGCCATCGCACGGCGTTCCTCGGCCTTTGCCTGGGCTATCTTTTTATCAGCTTCGGCTTGGTCAGTCTGTAATATGGCCCCGATATTTTTACCGATATCCACTTCAGCGATATCAATGGAAAGTATTTCGAATGCCGTTCCTGAATCCAACCCTTTTGATAAAACCGTTCGTGAAATCAAATCGGGGTGTTCCAGTACATCCGTATGCATTTTCGAAGCACCGATCGTCGATACGATCCCTTCGCCTACACGGGCAATGATCGTCTCTTCACCGGCACCACCGACCAAGCGTTCAATATTGGCTCGCACCGTAATCCTTGCCTTCGCTTTCACTTCAATACCATTCATCGCCACACCAGAGATGAACGGGGTTTCAATCACTTTAGGGTTAACACTCATTTGAACGGCTTCCAATACATCACGGCCGGCAAGGTCAATAGCTGCACCCCGTTCGAAAGGTAACGTGATATTGGCTCGCTCTGCAGCAATTAATGCATTCACCACTCGATCGACATTACCGCCTGCAAGGTAATGGCTCTCCAATTGATTCGTTGAAACATTGATTCCAGCCTTATGGGCCTTGATAAGAGGATTGACGACCCTGCTTGGTATAACACGGCGAAGCCTCATTCCAACTAATGTAAATATGCTGATTTTGACTCCTGCCGCTAAAGCGGAAATCCATAGCATTACTGGTACGAATGTGAAAAATACTGCCAATACGATGATAGCAGCAATCACTGCCAGTACAATAAATATCGTTCCTGAAGTTATCACTTAATGATTCATCCTTCCTGTATCTTTTAATTTTAATTTGAATCCGGTATTTCCCGGACGACTACCCTTGATCCTTCAACTTTCACGATAACGATTGATGAACCTTTGGAAATAAAGCTTCCTTCGGTCACGACATCCACTCTTTCTTCTTTGACCAAAGCAGTTCCTGAAGGCCTCAAATCTGTAAGGGCCTTCCCTTCAACACCTAATAAATCCAAACGATTCGGATTGCTGACATACCCTTGTTCCGTTTTTGTTGCATCGGTTAATATCATTTTCCTGAAAAATTTCATCTGTTTTCCAAACACCTTTACAAGTAGGATGAATACCAAAATGGATACGGTGACCGCAATTAGCAAGGATATCGTCATATGGACCGGATCTCCTGTCGCGAGGAATAGACTCCCCACTATCGCTGTAAATCCGAGCAGCCCGATAATCCCCCCTGGGATAAAAAATTCAATGAGTACGAGAATGACCCCAATGATGAACATCGCTAACGATTCGTATCCGGTGATACCGGCGACAAGATGACCATAGAAGAATAAAACAAGACTGGTGATTCCAATGACCCCCGGAATTCCAAAACCGGGTGAAAACAATTCCATCACAATCCCGATTCCCGCTATCGTTAATAAAATGGGTACGACGATCGGGTTGGTCAAAAAGCGGGCAAGTTTCTCAGGAAAGCTTTCTTCGATTGACCGAATATCAGCATCCTCAACTCCAAGTATACTATACAGCTCCGCTTTCCCAGAGACGGTGCCTTCACTATATCCAGCCTTTTTTGCCTGTTCGGCTGTAAATGTCAGCAACTTTCCTTTTTCCGCTCCATATTCGGGTAGATCGATGTCAACATCCGCCATCGCCTGGGCGTAAATGGGATCACGTCCATTTTGTTCTGCAGCAGTCTTCATGGCTGCTAACCAATAAGATTGCGCTTTCTTACCTGCAGCGTTCCCTGTAGAATCAATTACAGCGGCAGATCCCATGGTGGCACTCGGAACCATATAGATCTCATCTGCACTTAGAGAAATGTATGCCCCTGCAGATAAGGCCCTGTTATTGACGTAGGCAACTGTCTTGATTGGTGAATCGGACAGTAACTTTGCAATTTCCCCTGCTGCATCCACAGCACCTCCAGGAGTATTCACCTCGAAAACGACAAGGTCTGCATCAGCTGCTTCAGCAGTGGTAAGCGCGCGTTCCAAAAATGCCGAGAGTCCCTTTTCCACCGTTTCTTCTATTGGTACATGGTAAACGATCTTCTCGTTTGCAGATACCGTCGATCCCCCAAAAGAAGACATGGTGAACAGCAATCCAAATAAGAGTACAGATAAATAACGCCAAATTTTCAACGGAACGCCCCCTTTCCCGCATTAAACGCGGTAAGTGCCTCCAATATTCAGGAGGAAAACCTACCAGTAAATTCAGCACTCAACTAAATTCGAATAAGGAGCAAATAAAGCAACCCTTTACTCTGTTCTTTAGTTATTACGTATGTATATGAAAAAGGTTTCAAAAAAAGCAAATAAAATTAAAAGTGCCCCTATTATCTTGGGCATCGTTTCAATAATATACGCATAAAATTCATGAAATACACAAAAACCACAGGCAAATTGCCTGCGGTTAGGTTTCGAGTTTTAAGTTTAGAGTTTAAGATAGATGTTGTTGTACTAATTTGTTTACTAGAGAACCATCCGCTTTACCTTTAACTTTAGGCATTAAAGCTCCCATAACTCGCCCCATATCTGCTTTGGATGTTGCATTGACTTCTTCAATCGTTTGTTTAACGATATTAGAAATGTCTTCTTCTGAAAGTTGCTCAGGCATATATGCCTCTACGTATACTAGTTCGGTGCGGACTTTATCCACGAGATCTGAACGACCTGCGTTTTCAAACTCCTGGAGGGAGTCTTTGCGTTGTTTTAATTCGCGAGAGAGCACTGTCAATTCTTCATCATCTGTTAAATCTTGCCTCTGCTTCAATGCTTCGTTTTGAATGGAAGCCTTCAGCATCCGAATAACAGATAGTTTGTCCTTTTCCTTGTTCTTCATCGCTTGTTTCATATCATTATTTAAACGCTCGAGAAGACTCATCTTTCCACCCTCTCTTAGAATTTACGTTTTCTTGCAGCTTCAGACTTTTTCTTACGTTTTACGCTTGGTTTTTCATAAAATTCACGCTTCCTAGCTTCCTGAAGCGATCCTGCTTTAGATACAGTACGTTTGAAACGACGAAGAGCATCTTCAAGCGATTCGTTTTTACGAACGACGGTTTTAGACATCTCTTTCCCTCCCTCCGAAAACAACACACTAACTCAAGTTGTCAACATGTTATACATGTACTAAACAATTATAATATATCATCTTTAGCAGGTCAACCAATAAAATCAAACTTATTTTGAATATCATCATGTTATTATCATAATTTTTCACTAAACAATCTTTCACTTGCATGAAAATCCAATTTATAGCATGTCTCCCGTTAATGGGCCATAAGCTTACTAAGAGGTGACAGTCATGCATGAGCTATTTTTATTCTTATTATTCATCGCGATATTTTTGGCGGGTATGTCAGTTTTACGCATCGGACTGTTCAATATGTCCGGTGCTGCATTAAAAAATTTTCTCTCGAAGGTAACGGATAAGCCATGGAAAGGCTTCATGGCCGGAACCATCTTTACGGGGATCCTGCAGAGCAGCTCGGCGGTCATGGTCATGACGGTCGGCCTCGTTTCCGCAGGGAGCTTAACGTTCCCGCAAACAATCGGGATTATTCTTGGAACGAATATCGGATCCACCTTTACAGCAGAGTTCATGACCTTTTCCTTGGGTCGTTGGATCATTCCCGGTGTCGTAAGCGGCGCTTTTCTTTGCTTCATGCCAAAAGCATTACCGAGAAGCATAGGGATGTCCCTGATTGGAATCTCGGCCATCTTCGCGGCGATGAGCGGTTTTAAAATGCTTTCGACACCGATTGCAGCCTATTCTTCGATACAAACGCTCATCCATTACATAGAGGATCATATGAGTTATGCCCTATTAGCCGGGATATTATTGACCGCACTCATTCACTCCAGTTCGGCAACCATCGGGATAGCCATGAGCTTTTTGATGAACGGGGAGTTATCCGTCTCCTCCGCAATCATCATCATGCTCGGATCGAATATTGGCACTTGCATCACCGGATACATGGCCAGCATCGGTTCTGGCAGACAAGCTGCCTTCACAGCTTATGCACATATTTGGCTAAACGTCATCGGGGTTGCCGCATTCCTGCCTTTTGTGGACATTCTGGAAAGCGCCGCTGCCTTTTTCACCGAAAACAAGGGGACACAGCTCGCCCATGCCAGTGTGATTTTCAATATCTTGACTTCTTTGGCCGTCTTGCCATGCTCACGGCAATTCTCCAACCTCATTCTTTTGGTGCATCGGCAACACTTAAAGAAATAAAGAGCTGTCCAAAACTCATTAGAGACTTTCTTATGGGCAGCTTCAGGGGAAGATGGACATAATGTGTAGCTGTAACAGATATAAAAGGATAAATGATTACCGGGAGGTTTTTAGCTAATCTTTTTATAATTAACTTTATGGTTTATTAAGCTCAAACCACTCAATATAACAGCAGCTAATATCTAAATCCACAAACCTATATTAGGTAGATGAAAAACGATTACTGCCATTATATATAAAAGAAAGTAAATCCCGTTTTTTCATTTTCCTCCCCCTGTTCATGCATTTAATATAAGTCTGTTTACTCCCTGTTTGATACCCCTAATATCCATTGAATCCACAATAAACTTTTTTCTGAATTTATAGGTTCCAAAAATGACAAGTAAAAGTCCAAAATTGAAACGTTTCTTCTTTTTCAAGGAAATAAGCGCAATGCATTGCACAAAGGCATGGGCACTCGATTTATAATCCGTTTTATGGAAGTAATAAAAAACAGGCGGAGAAAAATAATTCATTTTTCTCCGCCTGTTTTATTTTAAGGACTTATTATACGGTCCCTTACAAAATCAATAATCGGAATCAGCCGTTAAGCCCTTTACGATGGAAACACCTGCACTCGCACCAATTCTTGTTGCACCAGCTTCAATCACTTTCTGGGCATCGCTCGTGTTGCGGACTCCGCCTGAAGCTTTGACACCGATATCCGGGCCAACTGTTTTTCTCATAAGCGTGATATCTTCAACAGTCGCTCCGCCGGTCGAGAAACCAGTTGATGTTTTCACAAAATCCGATCCGGCTTTTACGGCCAATTCACATGCACGGACTTTTTCTTCATCAGTCAATAAAGAAGTTTCAATGATCACTTTTGACAGAGCCTTACCAGTGGATGCCGCTACAACAGCACGAATATCCCGCTCTACCAACTCATCATCCTTGTCCTTCAATGCGCCGATATTGATCACCATATCGACTTCGTGAGCGCCATTGGAGATGGCGTCTTTCGTTTCAAAAGCTTTGGTTTCCGGTGTGGTTGCACCTAGAGGGAAGCCGATAACGGTACAAACTTTCACTTCTGAACCTTCCAAAAGTTCGCTTGCATATTTCACCCAAGTTGGGTTCACGCATACGGAAGCAAAGTTATACTCTCTAGCTTCTTCGCATAATACCTTTATTTGCTCTTTGGTTGCATCTGCTTTTAATAACGTGTGGTCAATTAAACCTGCTACATTTTGTGACATTAATAAATCCTCCTCAAAAACAATCTATACCTAGTTGTACGTACCTCTCATAATACCATAGTTTATCCACTTTGACGATATATATAGTCTTTACCCGAAAGTGCCAAGATAACACATTTAAAAGAGGATAAAAAAAAGACAGCGATTTACCGCTGTCTTAGATTAAATATTGGATACTTGTTGCAACGGAAAATCCTTCACGACCGTCACGAACTGACCTTCACTAAATGGATAGCCAGACTTTGTAATCTTCACTTTGACGATTTCACCGACCATTTCTTCCGAAGCCGGGAAGACGACTTTCATGTAATTATCGGAATAGCCCTCATAAAGGCCATTTTCCAACTTCGTTTCAGGAATGACTTCAAGAACTTCCCCCTCGAATCGGGAGGCATACTCTTTTGCCAGCTGATCCGACAACGTGATAAGGCGATGTACGCGCTCATTCTTGACATCTTCATCGACTTGATCTTCCATACGGGCAGCCGGAGTCCCTGTCCGTTTTGAATAAGGGAAAACATGAAGTTCGGAGAATTTATATTTTTCTATAAAGTTAAATGTCTCCATGAATTCTTCTTCTGTTTCACCTGGGAAACCTACGATGACATCAGAGGTAACAGCAAGACCCGGAAGCGCAATTTTCAACTTCTCGATCCGATCCCCGAAGAAATCCATCGTATATTTACGTCTCATCCGTTTTAGAACTGTATCGGAACCCGATTGGATTGGTATATGCAAATGACGTACAACTTTTTTCGAATTCGTCAGCACTTCAATGATCTCATCTGTAATCTGGCTGGCTTCGATGGATGAAATACGGATACGCTTCAATCCATCGACTTTTTCCAAGTCACGCAGCAGCATCGCCAAATTATAGTCTTTCAAATCGTCTCCGTAGCCGCCAGTATGAATTCCGGTGAGGACTAGCTCTTTATAGCCTGCCTTGACAAGCTGTTCAGCTTGGTTAACGACTTCCTTTGGATCGCGGGAACGCATCAAGCCACGGGCCCAAGGGATGATGCAGAAAGTACAGAAATTATTGCAACCTTCCTGAATCTTAAGTGAAGCTCGTGTACGGTCTGTAAAAGCTGGTACATCCAACTCTTCGTAGACACGGTTTTTCATGATATTCCCTACGGCATTGATTGGCTCACGCTCAACCTTGAATTGCTCGATGTAATCAAGAAGTTTAACCCTGTCCTGTGTTCCTACAACAATATCCACACCTGGTATGGCCATGATTTCTGCCGGTGAAGTCTGTGCGTAACATCCCGTTACCGCTATGACGGCATTCGGATTTTTACGAATGGCACGACGGATGACCTGACGGCTCTTCTTATCGCCAGTGTTTGTCACCGTGCATGTGTTGATGACATATACATCGGATGTATTTTCAAACTCAACACGATCATATCCTCCAGTTTTGAATAATTGCCATATGGCCTCTGTTTCATAATGATTCACTTTACAGCCTAATGTATGGAAAGCGACCGTTGCCATTTTTCATCACCTCAAAAGTTCTACATGATAAGAAACAGCGGAAAGTGCATATAAAGGTGCTGTTTCAGTTCTTAATATTCTTGGTCCAAGACCGCAAGCCATAAAACCGGCATCAGTCAGTTTTTCTATTTCCTTATCTGCTAAACCACCTTCAGGCCCAAAAACGAATAAGATGGATTGCCCAGCGGTGATATCTTTCAAGACAGAAGCGAGCACAGAAGTTTCCCCCCGTTTTGCCACTTCTTCAAAAGCGATTAATTTATGATCGAAACCGGAAGCATAACCAGCTAGCTGATCTGCCGTCATCGGTTCCTTGATGGCAGGGATAACCGTGCGGTGAGATTGCTCAGCCGCCTCTTTTGAAATCTTCTGGAGCCTCTCCAATTTTTTACCTACCTTTTTGTGGTCCCATTTTACCACCGAACGAGCAGCAATAAAAGGGATAAATTCAACGGCACCCAGTTCAGTACCCTTTTGAACGATATATTCCAACTTATCCCCTTTAGGCAGACCGCTCGCTATCACAACCCTTACAGGAAGTTCCTTTTCTTCATTCTTCCATTCGGAAACGGTCCCTATAACAGCATCATCAGTAATTTCCGAAATTTCCGCGACAGCTGTCATACCATTACTTTTTACCGTAATGATCCGCTCCCCTGGTCCCATCCTCATCACCCTGGCGATATGGTGAAAATCATCGCCTGATATCGTCACCGTGTTTCCTTTGATGTCTACATCGTTAAGAAAATACCGTTGCATACTGCCACCCACTTCGTCTAGTCTAAAAAACTCACAGGCTAACAGTCAGGAATCCAGAATGCAAGCCATGCAAAGATTCAAGCTAAAAAAAGGTACTCTGACTATCAAAATACCCGATAATCAGAGTAACTTTTTCAATTAATCATTTCTTTTCGCGATTATTGCCACCCAATCTTCCATCAAGATCGTTTCCTCAATGGTGAAACCAGATGCAATAATCGCATCCTTCACATCTTGTTTCTTAGTTTGAATGATTCCGGAAGCGATGAAATGTCCGCCAGGTTTAACGACTTTCGCTACATCATCCGTAAAACGCATGATCACCTCGGCAAGAATATTAGCCACGACGATATCCGCTTGTTCATTCACACCGTCCAGCAAATTGCCTTGTGAAACGGACACTTTATCCTGCACGTTATTTATTTCCACGTTTTGTATGGCTGACTGTACTGCCACTTCATCCAAATCAAGGGACTGGATTCGTTTTGCGTCCAATAATGCAGCTGCAATGCTTAGAACACCAGAACCCGTTCCTACATCAACGACTAAATCCCCAGGCTGTACTGTACGCTCCAGCGCTTGGATGCACATGACCGTCGTCGGGTGTGTACCCGTTCCGAAAGCCATGCCTGGATCAAGTTCAATGATCAATTCGTCACTGCTAACTGGAGTGTAGTCTTCCCATGTTGGCACGATGGTAAAACGTTCGGATATCTTGACGGGGTTATAATATTTTTTCCAAGCCGTCGCCCACTCTTCCTCATTCACTTCACTAATTGAAACAACATTTTTCCCAAGGTCTATATCAAAAAGAAGGAGATTATTGATTGATTCCTTAATAGCATCAACGGTATCGTTAAGAAAGCTGTTAACGGGCAGATAAGCCTTAATGACTACACCTTCATCCGGATAATCATCTGGGTTTAAGTGGTAGATTTCGCCAAAAACATTTTCACGTTCCTTGACTAATTCTAGAGGATCCTCAATGACAACACCGCTCGCACCTGCCTCATGAAGAATATTCGAAACAGGTTCAACCGCTTCATTCGTTGTTTGGATTGCAAATTCAGACCACTTCATAATCTACCAACTCCCAATTTGTTCTTTTACTTTTATTCACCTATCTTTAAAAGCACGCTTTACTTTTGAGAAAAAGCCATCATCTTGTTCATCTACGCCTTGTCCGCTGATATCACTAAACTCACGAAGCAAGTCCTTTTGTTTTTCCGTTAATTTCTTAGGGGTGACCACTAATACGACCACATGCTGATCTCCTTGGCCATACCCTCTTACATTCGGAACACCTTTGCCTTTTAAACGGAAACGAGTGCTTGTTTGTGTACCTGCTGGAATCTTCAGCTTCACTTTTCCATGCAGCGTCGGAACTTCTATTTCATCACCCAATGCTGCCTGGGCAAACGTAACCGGCATTTCACAATAAATATCATCGCCATCCCGCTCAAAGAATTCATGGCTGCGTACATGGAAGACTACATACAGGTCTCCCGCCGGACCGCCATTTATTCCTGGCTCTCCTTGGCCGGTTACACGCAACTGCTGGCCATCATCAATTCCTGCTGGCACCTTGACTTGGATTTTTTTACGTTTTTGGACTTTTCCGTCGCCGCCGCATGTTGAACATTTATTAGGAATGATTTTTCCTGTACCTTGACAATGGTGACATGCTCTCCGGTTCACAATCCTTCCGAACGCTGTGTTTTGTTCAACATTCAATTGACCGGTTCCATGACAATGTGAACAGTTTTCCACTTTTGTACCAGGTTTGGCACCGGATCCTTTACATGTATCACAATTCTCTTCACGCGGAATTTCAATCTCAGTTTCTTTTCCGAATGCAGCCTCTTCAAAAGAAAGCGTCATCGTATACTGTAGGTCCGCCCCTTGACGCGGTGCATTAGGATCTCTCCTGCGACCGCCGCCGCCAAAGAAGCTACTGAAAATATCTTCAAAACCGCCGAAACCGCCAAAGTCCTGACCGCCAAAGCCTTGATTGGGATCTGTATGTCCGAATTGGTCATAATGGGCCTTTTTCTGTTCGTCACTCAATACTTCGTAAGCTTCCTTGATTTCCTTGAATTTATCCGCAGCATCGTCCGCTTTATTAATATCAGGGTGATATTGTTTGGAGAGCTTTCGATACGCTTTTTTGATTTCATCCTTCGAAGCACTTTTCGAAAGGCCTAACACCTCATAATAATCGCGTTTACTCATATCTAAAATCCACTCCCGATTCGATTCACATAAAGGTAATATTATCACTGAACGAAGATAATAATCAACTAGAAAAGTACAAACGGCGTTGACACATTTTTGTAATTGGTACTGCCAGCCCCGATTTGCACATCTTTTTCTCTAAAATCCCATGATTCCCCACCAGCGATTGAAACACTTCCTGACAATGATTCCATCCATTGTAAAAAAAGCCAAAGTCAAGATAACCTGACTTTGACTTTTTTACAATAGCAGGCAGAAACTAACTGCCCAATATTTCAGTGCCCCGATTGGGCCACTTTTTATTTTTTCTCTTCTTCGTTAACTTCAGTGTATTCAGCATCAACCACATTATCGTCTTGAGCTGTTTCGCCAGCACCGGCTTCTCCAGCTTGCTGAGCTTTTGCCGCTTCTTCATAAAGCTTCATTGTCAAAGCTTGAACGATTTCGTTAAGCGCATCTTTTTTCACGCGGATTTCTTCAAGCTCATTTTTCTCGATTGCAGCTTTCAGTTCATCCTTCGCTTCATTCGCTTTTGTTACTTCCGCTTCGTCCACTTTACCTTCTAGATCTTTCAGCGTTTTTTCCGTTTGGAAAACTAATTGATCAGCTTCATTACGAAGTTCAACTTCTTCTTTACGTTGTTTATCGCTATCGGCATTTTCTTCTGCTTCACGTACCATGCGTTCGATCTCTTCATCAGAAAGTCCTGAAGACGATTTGATAGTGATCGCTTGTTCTTTGTTCGTGCCAAGATCTTTCGCACGAACGTTCACGATACCGTTTTTATCAATATCGAATGTCACTTCAACTTGCGGAACTCCACGCGGTGCCGGTGGAATGTCACTCAATTGGAAACGGCCAAGAGTTTTGTTATCCGCAGACATTGGACGCTCACCTTGAAGGACATGGATATCAACTGCCGTTTGATTATCAGCCGCTGTCGAGAACACTTGTGATTTACTTGTCGGAATCGTAGTATTACGGTCAATCAGTTTCGTGAATACTCCGCCCATCGTTTCAATTCCAAGTGAAAGTGGAGTTACATCAAGAAGGACAACGTCTTTAACATCCCCTGTTAATACGCCACCTTGAATTGCTGCACCCATTGCCACCACTTCATCAGGGTTTACACCTTTGCTTGGTTCTTGACCGATTTCCTTTTTGATTGCTTCAACAACCGCAGGAATACGTGTAGATCCACCAACAAGGATTACTTTGTCGATTTCAGATGCTGAAAGACCAGCATCTTTCAATGCTTGACGTGTTGGTCCCATAGTGCGTTCCACAAGACCTGTAGAAAGCTCATCGAATTTAGCTCTAGTCATTGTTACGTCCAAGTGAAGCGGGCCAGCTTCTCCAGCAGTGATGAATGGTAAAGAAATTTGAGTTGACGTTACGCCGGAAAGATCTTTTTTCGCTTTTTCAGCTGCATCTTTCAAACGTTGAACCGCCATTTTATCTTTTGAAAGGTCGATTCCGTTTTCTTTCTTGAATGCTTCAACCAGGTAATCAATGATGACTTGGTCGAAATCATCCCCACCTAGACGGTTGTCACCAGCTGTGGACTTAACTTCGAAAACGCCATCTCCAAGTTCCATGATCGACACGTCAAATGTACCGCCGCCAAGGTCGAATACAAGGATCGTTTGATCTTCTTCCGTTTTATCCAAACCGTATGCAAGTGCTGCAGCTGTCGGTTCGTTGATGATACGTTCCACTTCAAGGCCTGCAATTTGCCCAGCATCCTTAGTTGCTTGGCGTTCTGCATCATTGAAGTAAGCAGGTACAGTGATAACCGCTTTAGTCACTTTTTCGCCAAGATACTCTTCAGCGTATGATTTCAAGTATTGAAGGATGATTGCAGAAACTTCTTGAGGTGAGTATTCTTTTCCTTCAATTACTTCTTTATGGTCAGTACCCATATGGCGTTTAATGGAGATGATCGTATTAGGGTTTGTAATCGCTTGGCGTTTTGCCACTTCCCCTACTTGCCTTTCTCCATTTTTGAATGCCACTACGGATGGAGTTGTACGGTTTCCTTCTGGATTCGGGATTACTTTTGGTTCCCCGCCTTCAAGTACAGATACACAAGAGTTTGTTGTACCTAAGTCAATACCAATAATCTTGCTCATAGTTTCACTACCTCCCAATTATTTATATGTAAAAATCTATTCGTTCACTTTTACCATTGCAGGTCGAATCACACGGTCTTTAAGAAGGTATCCTTTTTGGAATTCCTCGACGACGATGTTCGAACCGAAGTTTTCATCCTGAACTTGCATGACCGCTTGATGCAAACGCGGATCGAACTCTTCGCCAACCGAACTGATCGGTTCGATGCCTTCTTTAGACAATGCATCAGTAATCGCTTTATAGACCATTTCCATGCCTGATAGCAAGGATTTCGTCTGTTCATTTTCCGCTTCGATTTTTGTAGCTCTTTCAAAATTATCAAGAGCCTCCACTAAATCACTAGCAATGCTTTGAACTCTATATTTTTGAGCCGCCTCCATATCAAGCTTGGCACGGCGTCTTGAATTATCAAAATCGGCCTGCAGACGAAGATAACGGTTATCCATTTCCTCGATTTTCGCCTCAAGTTCAGCAATCTTTTCATGAGCCAATTGAAGTTCATCTTTTTCAACCGGACCTTGGTTTTCTTCCGCTGGAATTTCTTCTTCAGCGAAAACTGCTTCTGCAGAACTTTCCTCGATTGTTTCATTTTCCAATGTTTGTTCTTCGTTTTTATTTTCTGTCACAATCTCACCTCCCTAAAAGGGTTATACAATTTATGCTAAAGTAATATGCCAGGCCGCGGAATATGCTTCTCCGCCACCTTAACAATATTACCTTTGCTACTATTTTTGATACAGTTTTGTCATCAGGGCCGTTAAATCTTTCGAGAAGAACGAAAGCAAACTGATCACTCTCGAATATTCCATTCTCGTTGGACCCAATATGGCCAATGTGCCAACTTGCTCCTGCCCGATTGAGTAGGTCGCCGTAATCAAACTGCAGTCATCGAGCACTGTGTTTTGATTTTCACGGCCGATCTTGACGTGGATGCCCGATGGATTTTGAGTAATTAGTTCATAAAATCCCTGTTCCTGCTCAATCATCGATAAAAGCGTACTTACTTTAGCAATATCATGGAACTCCGGCTGCCTCAGCATATTCGTTTTCCCGCCAAAAAATATTTTTTCGGGCTTTGTGTCCGTCAGGGTCTCCGCAAGGGTCGAGACCATCGATCCATAGTTATGAATGTGGCGGCTCAATAGAACTGCCACTTCCTTATAGATCTTATCCTTTAGATCAACTAGCGGAACATCGACCAAACGGGAATTCAATATGTTCACCATCTTCTCGATTTCGTTTATATCAAAAGAAGGCGGTAAGGAAATCATTCGATTTTCCACATGACCTGTATCTGTAATGATGATGGCTATTGCCGTTTCAGGACTTAAAGGAATGATCTGGATTTTTTTCAGCTTATGCTCATTCACTTTTGGCCCCAGTACAATCGCCGTATAATTCGTCAGTTCCGAAAGTATTTTCGCTGACTTCTGTACGATCTTTTCCAATTCATAAATTCGTTCTACAAAAACGGATTTTAATATCTTCACTTCATTCTTTTTCGGAGCTTGAGGAGAAAGTAAATGATCCACATAATATCTATACCCTTTTTCAGAAGGGATCCTACCGGAAGAGGTATGGGTTTTTTCTAAAAATCCCATTTCTTCAAGATCGGACATTTCGTTGCGAATTGTGGCAGAGCTGAACGTAATTTCATCTTTCTTCGACAAGCTTCGTGACCCGACTGGCTGGGCAGAATGGATGAAATCCTCGATTATCACTTGTAGAATCAATAATTGACGATCAGTTAGCATGTATGATCACCTCTGTTAGCACTCTGTCTCATCGAGTGCTAATATACTAATAAATTATCAAATGAAGCTTATGATGTCAACAATGAAAACCGCTAATTCACCGTTAAAATAACTTGAGTTTCCTTCAGTCGGAATCAATAACGCCCAAAAATGATTGGAACACTTCATTTCCAAGCAGTTTGCCCTGCTCAGTCAAGCGCACGAACCCGCCTTCCACCTTAAGCAGACCCTTTGCCGATCCTTCTTCGAGCGGTTTCCTGAAAATCTCCGTCATTTCAACAAAAAATTTATTCTTGAAGATTTCCAATGAAACTCCTTCCGTTTTCCGGAGCCCCAAAAACATCTCCTCTTCCATCCGTTCATGAAGCGGTACTGGGTGCTCTTCCAATACAGGCAGTTCGTTCGCCAGCAATGGCGTGATATATTTCTTCACAGGTCCATGATTGGCAACCCTTTTACCTCCAGTATAGCCATGTGCACCGGCACCAATCCCATAATACTCCACATTATCCCAATATGTCAGGTTATGCCTGCTTTCAAACCCAGTTCGGGCAAAATTACTGATTTCATATTGATGCAGACCATGCTTCTCCATCTCTTCCATCAGTTTCTCATACATCGAAGCCTCGAGCTCCTGAGGCGGCAGGTTCAATTTACCCCTTCGCATCTGGTTATAAAAAACAGTCTTCGGCTCAACGATCAATGAGTAGCTGGAATAGTGCGGCAATTGAAGGGCAATCGCTTTATCCAGCGTATCCTTGAAATCTTCCATCGTTTGGCCCGGCAATCCATATATCAAGTCGATGCTGATATTCGTAAAGCCAACCTCTTGAGCCAAATGAATCGTTTCATATACTTCTAGAGCCCGGTGAGTCCGGCCTATTCGTTTTAACAATTCATCATTGAAGCTTTGCACTCCAAAGCTAAGTCTATTGACCCCTGAGTCATAAAGTATCTTCAGTTTTTCCCTAGAAAGGTCCCCTGGATTGGCTTCGAATGTATATTCAGCCTTTTTGGGATCAAAGGGCAGGGTTTCATTGATCGCTTCACATAAGAATGCAAGCTGCTTTTCATCAAGAGAGGTCGGTGTCCCTCCACCGACGAAAACCGTATCCAAACCGGCAGTCGGGTATTTGGAAAGCTGCATCACCATTTCCCTTTTCATCATCTGTAAATATTCTTCGACCGGCTGTCCCTGCAAAAATACTTTATTGAAATCACAATAGTGACAAATATGTTCACAAAATGGTATATGGAGGTAGGCGCTTTTAATCATTGTGTTCACAACCTTTTAATCGAATGAGTCGATAGAAAAAGAGGCTAGATTTCCTCTACCCTCTTTTTACTATCTATCGTTTATTTTATTTATTTCTTTGGTGTCGTATCATCCATTTTCAAAACAGCCATGAAAGCTTCTTGCGGCACTTCAACGGAACCTACCTGTTTCATCCGCTTTTTACCTTCTTTCTGTTTTTCGAGCAACTTACGTTTACGGGAAATATCGCCGCCGTAACATTTAGCCAATACGTTTTTGCGCATTGCACTAATTGAAGAACGGGCGATGATTTTTTGCCCGATTGCTGCTTGGATCGGCACTTCAAATTGTTGTCTTGGAATCAATTTCTTCAATTTTTCAACGATGACTTTACCGCGCTCATAAGCAAAGTCCTTATGAACGATGAAACTTAAAGCATCGACAGTTTCAGCATTCAGCAAGATATCCATTTTCACAAGCTTGGACGGTTTATAGCCGATCAGCTCATAATCGAATGAAGCATAGCCTCTTGTATTGGATTTCAATTGATCGAAGAAATCATACACGATTTCCGATAATGGTATTTCGTAGTGAATGCTTACACGGGTCTCATCGATATATTCCATATCAATGAAGTTTCCGCGTTTATTTTGACAAATTTCCATGATCGCCCCGACAAACTCCGTCGGCGCCATCATCGTCGCTTTGACATATGGCTCCTCGACCCGTTCGATCTTTTGAGCATCAGGCATATTAGACGGGTTATCCACTTTCAGGACCGTTCCGTCCGTTTGGACCACATCATAAATAACACTCGGTGCAGTGGTGATCAGGTCGATTTTGAATTCACGTTCAATCCGTTCCTGGATAATTTCCATATGAAGGAGTCCAAGGAATCCGCAACGGAAACCGAAGCCCAATGCTTGTGATGATTCCGCCTCGAACTGCAGCGCTGAATCGTTCAATTCCAATTTCTCCAATGCATCCCTTAAATCATTGAATTTCGATGCGTCAATTGGGTATAGGCCGCAATATACCATCGGGTTCATCTTCCTGTAACCCGGCAATGGTTCTGTCGCACTGTTCACGGCACTTGTAATCGTGTCACCAACAGTCGTATCACCAACGTTTTTAATGGCTGCCGTAAGGAAACCTACATCACCTACGTTCAGTTCATCCAACAGCTGGGTTTTAGGGTTGAAGACACCCAATTCGGTAACATCGAATTCCTTGCCAGTGGACATCATTTTGATTTTATCGCCCACTTTAATGGAACCCTCAACAACACGGATATAGGCAACTACACCTCGGTACGCATCAAATAGTGAATCGAAAATAAGCGCCTTGAAAGGAGCATCCGGATCACCTTGTGGAGCTGGAACCAATTCAACGACCTGTTCCAGAATCTCCTCGATTCCGATTCCCGCCTTAGCAGAAGCCAAGACTGCATCGGAAGCATCCAACCCGATCACTTCCTCGATTTCTCCACGCACACGTTCCGGATCTGCACTCGGCAAATCGATTTTATTGATGACCGGAATGATTTCCAGGTTGTTGTCCAATGCTAAATAAACGTTTGCAAGCGTTTGGGCCTCAATACCCTGTGCCGCATCGACAACAAGGACAGCTCCTTCACAAGCTGCAAGGCTTCGTGACACTTCATACGTAAAATCGACATGTCCCGGTGTATCAATAAGATGGAAGATATATTCTTCTCCATCTTTCGCGTTATATTTCAATTGAATCGCATTCAATTTAATCGTAATTCCACGCTCACGCTCTAAATCCATGGAATCCAACAGCTGACTCTTCATTTCACGCTGAGTCATGGCGTTCGTTTTTTCAATGATACGATCCGCCAATGTAGATTTACCATGATCAATATGAGCGATGATGGAAAAGTTACGAATTTTTGATTGTCTTTTTAATTTTTCTTCTCTATTCATGACGTTCACTCCCACTTGTCGACACAATACACTATTTTTTATTATATCAATAGAAAATGCAAGATTCAACAGAATAGTTACAAAAGAAGCCTCATTGCAGGGCATCGGATAAAAAAAGGCTGCATTCCGGATTCGGATGCAGCCTTTTGGCAGGGCACACTCAACTTACTTCATACCTAAATCATATCAATAAGTGCTTGAAAGGCCCCTGATATGGTCTCTCCAAGCGTTTTGCCGATCGATGAGAAAAAGTTGAAGGCCTTCATTTCTTCAAGCTTTTCTTTTTTCGTCTCCAAATCATGACTGGTTACTTTTTCGCCAAGGATATCCGCTTCCATCTCCCCTTGGTCCGATTGGTTAATAATGAATGCACTATTCAAAGAGGGATCTTCATACCCCTTCATTTTTTTCATCCCGTCGTTCGCTTGCTGCATCCCGATTAGAACACCTAAAAATAATACGAGCACAATCCCTGTACATTTCAACCAAAATCGAACCATGATAAGAGAACTCCTTTCAAATTACTGCGCTTCCGAATCCCCGGTCGGGTTATCCACTGCTTTGGCATCCCAGTAAAATTCACTGAAAACCTCGGTAAAGGCATCAACGGTCAAGTACATTTCCTCGAAAGTATTATCAACACCGCCAATTTCCAAGAGCATGGCATTGCCTGACAAATCCTGATTGTATACTCCATTATGTCCCGCTCCGCCTTGTTTCATAACCCCTCGTGAAATGCCAGGGTATTTTTTCTCCAAAGCTTTATGAAGCTTATTGGCAAGCGCTGCATTTTTTTCGAAGTTCGGGTTATTGCCCCCGACCACGAAGGCAATCTTGGCATAATCTTTACCGTTAATGTTAATGGTCGTATGTTTTTTTCGTTTAGAATCACGATGGATATCAATGATATATTCTAAATCTTTGTTATTGGCCAATGCCGTCTGGACGGATTTTCGTGACTCTTGATAGGATCTGGCATAATTCAATCCTTTATTATTCAGATTTCCCATGATATCCGTTTTATCGAGCGAGGAGCCTATCCCCTTATCAGCCATATCTTCAACCATCCGTTCCCCGAGTTTCGTAATATTGATTTTCGAATGATAGGCTAGATCCGGGTTAGTCACTCCTTTTAAATATGGAAGATATGACTCCCGGTTATGGCTATGGTATATCTCGACCACTTTCCGTCCATTTGTCGTTTGTTTCGGCTGATCGGCCACTCCTTTTTCCGGTTCTTCAATCTCATCCAGGTTTTGCAGGGATGCATCCCTTTCTTCATTCAGGACGTCCACTGGCGGCGAGGATTCGTATGGCATATTCGTATAATTCGTTCCTTCCCCGGCAACGAGGATCTCATTATCAAAAATCGAAAAGCCAGGAAGTTCCCTGCCAAGTAAGCTCCGCGGGTCCTCCAGCGAAATGTTGGTCGAAACTTTTATCAATTGATTCGTGATCATCGATTCCTGCTTACCTTCCGGCAGGGCATTAAAAAGATAATGGTTTTCATTGGCCAGCATCGAGAACAGCATTTTCCCCGAGAATTGGTTGGCTACAGTATGTACGGAATTAGAAGATATCCGATACTCCGGTCTTAGGGAAGTCATGACCCCACTGACTGAAAAAACAAAAAGAAGCAAGGCGAGAATACCTAGAAAAGTTTTTATTATTGTTGATCCGTGAACGGCTGTTATGATTCCTGGGGAATTTCTTCTTTTCATCCTTCCACCCTCTCTATAGCTTGTCTATTAATACCTATGACTTTGCTAGAAAGGGTAGAACACCATTTTTGGGCACTAAAAATGATTTAACGGGTGTAGTAGCCGGTATTATCTTGATTTATTGAATGATGCAAGGCTGCATTTAACCCATTGGCTATTAAATTGGCCATATCCTCAATGAAAACATCGACTTCTTTCGGTGTAACCATTAAATTTTGACCAAGCGGTGACAGTACCTCATAAATCAATTTCCGTTTCTCTTCATCAGGGAGGACACCTATCATTCCCAAGAAGGTTTGGCGCTCCTTTTCACCTGGCATATCCTCTTCTGTCAGCTTTGTGCGCTTTCCAAAACTGAATCCAGCGGGCGCCAGCGAACGTGATGGTCTGTCCCCTTCATTCAGTTCCTTGCCAAAGTGCTTCAAAATATAATCTATCGTATCGCTGGCAATTGATACGGCATCCACGACGGTAGGTATACCAATCGCTATAACAGGAACACCCAATGTAGCCTGGCTCAATTCTTTTCGTTTATTCCCAACACCAGACCCAGGATGGATGCCTGTATCCGTTATTTGAATCGTCGAATTCACTCGATCGATCGAACGGGCAGCCAATGCGTCTACGACGATCAGGAAATCAGGATTACTTTTTTCGATGACTCCTTTTATGATGTCACTCGTCTCGATTCCCGTAATCCCCATCACCCCGGGGGAAATCGCACTTACCGGCCGATAGCCTTCCTTGACGGACTCCGGCTGCAATTCGAACAAATGTCTTGTGACCACAAGGTTCTCAACGACTGCAGGCCCGAGAGCATCGGGAGTAACATTCCAATTACCAAGACCGACAACCAAACAACTGCTTTCTTTGGTGATTTTATTCCGTTTCAAAAAGGAAGCCAGTTCATTGGCGAACACCTTTTCCACCCGTTGCTGCGTATCCGTATCCTGCTGGCGGATCCCCTGCACTTCGATGGTCAAATAGCTGCCCTGCTTCTTCCCGATTTCTTTTTCACCCTCAGCCGTAACCTCGACTAAGGATACCTTCAGATCATCCACATCTTTTTCTTTAATAATGACCCCTTCGATACGGGATACATCCACTTCCTCTACAACACCTTTATGTTCAAGGGCAATTTCCTTTGCTTCAATCGCCAAATCTGTACGAATTCCGTATTCACTAAGGTCCAAATTATTTTCCATAACGGCCTCCTGATGTTTGAATTGAATCTAATCTAGTATTTTCAATAGTCTCTCTTAAACATTCTGTCGTTTTTGCTTTTTTATTATTCATTTTTTTGGTACAATGAGTGATGACGAGATGAATTTATTCCCGAAATTATAATTCCTTTTCGATTCTCAATCTGAAGTATTGCATATTTATGGGCAGTCTGATAGAATATCACTTGTGCTATTTGATATGGATTTGAAAAGTCGAGTTCATATAATCTCGATTTCTTTGTAGGAGGTGAACGGAATGCCAAACATTAAATCTGCTATTAAACGTGTAAAAATCAACGACAAAAAACGCGTTCATAACATTACTGTTAGATCAACTATGCGTACTACAGTGAAAAACGCTGAAGTTGCATTAGCTGGTGAAAACGTTGAAGCTGCTAAAGAAGCTCTTTTAACAGCTGCTGTGAAATTAGACAAAGCTGCATCTAAAGGATTAATCCATAAAAATGCGGCAGCCCGTAAAAAATCTCGTTTAGCGAAAAGACTTAACGCTCTTAACGCATAATGACAAAAAATTAAACGATCCAACCGGATCGTTTTTTTTGTGCCGTTTTTTTGCATAAAAAAGGTGACAGGATACCTGCCACCTTTTTATCATCTAATTTTTAAAAGCAGCAGCTCAAGCGTGATTGCCTTATCGGCTTGGCCGGTCTTCATTTTATAATCCGCTTCCGCTAAGTCGTTAATGATACTCAACAGCTCGCGTTCCTGGAATCTCCCCGTCTTTTCAAGTGCCAGCTTTACCCTGTAAGGGTGCACCTTCAATTGACCTGCAATTTTTTGCTGGCTATAGCCCTGGCGGGAAAGCTCCTTCACTTGATACATGAGCCTTACCTGACCCGCCATGACGCTCAAGATTTTGATCGGCTCTTCATTCTGCCTGAGTAGATCGTGCAGTATCGTCATCGCACTCTCCATCTTTCGCTGTAACACATGATCGACAAGCGTAAAGATATTCTGTTCAAGGGATTTAGCAACCAGCTTTTCCACTACCTCGACCGTAATGTGTTTATCAGCTTCTGCATAAAGCACCATTTTATCCAATTCATTCGTAAGCATCATCAGATTCGTTCCTGCAAGTTCAAGTAAAAGCTCTGTAGCCTGCTCATCTATTTGGACTGAAGAAGCTTCGACCCTCTCCTTCACCCATCCTTTTAACTCATGATCACCAAGCTTCTTCGCTTCAACAAGAACCGCCTTACGCTTCAGTTCCTTGGTGATTTTTTTCCGTTCATCCAGTTTCTCATAAGGTGCGGTCAATACGACAATAGAATAAGGAACCGGGTCAGCTAAATACGCTTCCAGTCTTTTCACATTATGTTCAACTCTTGATTTCGTTTTTTCAGCTGTCAAAAAAAATGGGTTTTGCATGAAAACAAGACGCCTTTCCCCAATAAACGGGAGGGTTTCAACATCTTCAAGTGCAGTTTCAACAGGCGTCTCTTCTAAATCAAATTGAGAAAAGTTAAAATCCATCTCATCCTCGTGAAGGACATTCTCGATCAATAGCTGCTTCGTTTCATTAATTAGATAGGCTTCCGACCCATATAACAAGTATACCGGAGCGAATTGCCCTTTTTTTATACTTTTCCAAACATCTAATACCAATAGAATCCGCCTCTTTACTATGTATTCTTCTCTAATGGTATAGGTGGATGGACCATTTGACAAGCTATAAAGGGAACTAGCCCTATAAAAGGGCTAATTCCGGATCTATATGAACACTTTCAAGAAAGGCCCGGGTAATCTCCCTTGAAAGCGGGTAGAGTATTCATGTAGAACAAAAATTGAGCTTTTCTTTTTCGCTTGCTTTGTTTGTACTGTTATTTTGACCTCAAAATCCCAAACTATTTGTGACAACTCTTGTCAGTAAAGGAAATGAAGGAATGAAGCCTGTAGATTTTTTTTTGGTAATGTTTTATACTATTAGCAGAAATAGGAGGGGTAAACAATGAACGAATTCGAAAAGAATGTTCAATCAAAGACAGATGACGTCGCTGATTCCGCTATGGGATTCATCGGTTCTTTTGTATTTTTCGCTGCCATGTTCACCATAGCTGTCGTCATTAAAGCTGTCGGATCCTGATTTCATTTACTACATGCACTTATTTTTCCTGATGGAGGCTGCTGCTGCAGTCTCTTTCTTTTTGATTTTCTACATACTATGGGAGAGTCTTCCGAAAGGTTCCACTGCTTTTGTAATACTTGTAAATAATAGAACCATCCTCGTCGGTCCTGAACACCTTAATGCCATTTCTCTCCAGATTCCCAATTACGTCTCGATGAGGGTGACCGTAGCCATTATCTTTTCCAACTGAAATAAGCGCCGCTTTCGGCTGCAGCTGTTCAAGGAAGGGCGTGGAAGAAGAAGTTTTACTGCCATGGTGACCGACCTTCAAGATATCCGCCTGCAACTGCGGAAATGTTCTCAAAAGTTCACTTTCCCCTTCTTCTCCCATATCGCCAGTCAATAACCATGACAATCCCCCAAGCTCCGTGAATAGAACTATGGATGAATCATTCTTATTTTCTTCTTTCTCATATGGACTTAGCACAGCAAACGGCGCTCCTCCCGCCACCCAATGGTCCCCCCTTTTCAGGACAGTCATTTTCATTTGTTTATCTCTTGCCACAGTCACAAAATCCATATCCCTGTATTGCTCTTCACTCCAGCCTCCAATTATGATCTCCCCAACTTTAAAATTTTCTATTAATTCTTTTGCACTTCCCATATGATCTGCGTCCGGATGAGTTAAAATCAGCTTGTCCAATTGGTGGATTCCCTTACTTTTCAATAATGGAATTATGATATCATCCGCAGTGTTGAACTTCTTTCGCTTTTTTGCCCACATGTCGATTGGAAATGTAATTTGCCCTCCTGTATCAATCAAATAGTTACCGCGATTGAAAGGCAGGATAATTAAAATGGAGTCACCTTGCCCAATGTCGATGATCTGCACTTCACCAAAAGGCGACAACCTTTGTAAGTTATATTGCAAAAGTAAAAGGACAATTATTATTACGCACCATATTTTACTTTTTTCAAAGGATACTTCCCAAGTCAGGTATAATCCTAAAAGTGAAATAACAAGTAATAACATCATGATGAAAGGTGGTTTTCCAAACGGAATGGAGGCAAGCGGCAAATCCGATGCACCCTCCGCAGTTTTATTGCAGAGTATGAAGGTATAATTCAATAATGAGATGAGGGGTTGCCCCAAGGAAGGCAGTAATAGATGGGTGAAGAGGGAAATCAGTGAAAATGGCAGCAATATGATGGAATAAAGCGGAACATACAATACGTTCAGAAACACACCAAGAATGGATGCTTCATAAAAGTGAAAAAGCAAAATCGGAAGGGCTGCCAATTGGCAGATGGAACTGACGATGAATAGCTGCGTTGTTTTCTTCGGGTATTGCAAGAAAATGCTTGAAGACATGATAATGGAGAAAGTGACCGCGAATGAAAGCTGAAAACCTATATCATAGAGCATATTAGGCCGAAAAAACAAAAGTGCCATATAAGCCGATCCGATTGCGGCACCCGCCGAGATCCGCTTCTTGAATAGCAGAAGTAGAAAGAAAAGCATAGCCATTAAACAGGATCTCACCACTGATGGACTGGCACCTGAAAGTAACATGTAAACCGGAAGGAAGATTAAGATTGCCATCATCATTCTTTCCCGTGTAATCCCCACCCTGATGCCGAAGTAAAATAACAGCCCCGTTAAAAAACTGACATGAAGACCGGAAATAGCCAGTAAATGAACCAGACCGAGCCGCTGATAATTAGTAAGGTCGCCTTCATCTATATATGTCTGGTCGCCGAAAATTAGAGCAGTGACAAAACCGCTCGATTCTTCTGGAAAGTGTTCTCTAATATACGTAATCCCCTTTAGGCGCAAATTACGTATCGAAACAAGAATCGGATTTCCAACGACTTTACATTCCTGAAATGAAATGGAATCCGCTTTGAAAATCCAATGGGTGCCTTGACGCAAAAGATAACGCTGATAATCGAAACTGTTTTCATTTCTGTTTTTGTCGGGAATTTGCAATGTCCCTTCGGCCGGACATGATAAACCGATTCGCAGAAAACGACCCAGCTTTTCCTGTTCCAGTTCAGTGTTGATTTTATAACGAAGCACTAACCGTTCGCCTTTCTCACTGGAAACGAATCCTTTTAAAGAATTTCCATCTATATTCGGTTGATCCGTAAATGTAATGATAAATTGGCTTTCCGTTCCATTATAGGCAGTTTTGTTGCGGTGATCGGTGAAGGAGGCGGCCCCTAAAAACATCCCCATGATAACCAAATGAAAACTAAGGGCCTTCACACTTAATCCCACCAAAAAGTAAAGTAAACAGAGAAAAATAAGGATGATGATCAGCAGCCTTACATTAAAAAAAGAATGGGCCGTAACACCAAATGTGGCCGAAACGGCTAATAAGATAAGGTGTCGAGCCATGCCTGCCCCCCGTCCTATTTAATTTTCAAATATCTGATTGGCCTGCTTTTCCAGCTCCGATACAGCTTCTTTTCCCATGCCTGTTCGTTCAAGTTGAGCTAACAATGAGAATACAAAGTCCTTTTTTTGTTTTCCATTAACATCGATGGCCCCTTTTGCTTCAACCTTCTCGGTCTTGACACCAGCCTGTTTAAATAATTCCAGGGCATATGGATGATTTTTGTAATCTTCCGCATAATAAACAGCCTTGATGCCAGCTTGGATGAGTGATTTACAGCACTGAAGACACGGAAAATGCGTCACATATATTTCCGCCCCATCAGTAGGCACCCCAAATTTGGCACATTGTAAAAGTGCATTCATTTCTGCATGTATCGTTCTGACACAATGATTATCAATTACATAGCAGCCGTCATCAATACAATGCGTCCCTCCAGCAATGGACCCATTATATCCCCCCGCAATGATTCTGTTGTCCCTTACGATGGTCGCCCCTACAGTGAGGCGTGTACATGTGCTTCTTAAGGCTAATAAATGGCTTTGCGCCATGAAATATTGATCCCAACTAATTCTGTTCATGTTGTATCCCCTTACCACTAGAATGATTTTCTTCAATTTTACCCTCTTCCTGTCCATTTGTGTAGCATATTCAATCATTCATTTCACCGAAATGGAATCCCGTAACCTTTCAAACGTTTTATCACCGATTCCCGTTACCTTCTTCAATTCATCGACTTCATTGAATTTCCCAACCGTTTCCCTGTATTCCAGGATCGCATTCGCTTTGGATGGTCCAATACCCGTCAAGGTTTCCAAATCTTCCTGTGTAGCTGTATTCAAGTTCACCAGTCCTCCTGACGCCCCCTTAGTGGCGGCATCACCAGACGACCCGACTTGTATATTCTCCAAGTCCCCCGTGATTTCTTCACCTATTTCCGGAACATAAATGACCATTTGGTCTTCGACGATTTGGGCAAAATTCACTTTATTTTTATCGGCCTTGTCCGTAAAGCTGCCTGCAGCCGAAATTAAATCAATCACCCGTTCACCTGCCTGTGCAGTAAAAATGCCTGGGGACTTGACCGCTCCTTTAACGTCCACTTTAATGATTACAGGTTCGGCAGCCGTTTCATTTTCACTTTGTTCGATTTCAGCTTCCTTTTCAGAAATGGAAAATATATCTTCCGTATCCGCCGAATCCGCCCCTTGTTGCAAAAAAAAGTAAATGCCCGCTGCAACAAATGCCACCGCAACGGTAATCTTGGTCATTTTCCTTTTTAAAATTTCATCCATTTTCTTTGCCTCCTTATTGGATTTCGCACGATACATTGTCATAGGACAGATTAAAAATACATAGTGTTTTTAGGAGAATCAATCGCTTTAAGTGAGAGGAGTTGATCGGAATTGAAGAAAATCGGTGTTATCGGAACCGGAAATATGGGTACCATTTTAATCGAGGCATGGCTGGAGGCAAAAATATTGAATCCGGCAGATCTAGTCATTACAAATCGCACGCTTTCCAAGGCATTGGTGCTGAAAGATAAACACCCTGGCATCAAGGTTGCGGAAACCGCAGCCGAAATCGCCCAACAAGCCGACTTTATCTTTCTCTGTGTAAAACCATTACAAATTAACAGCCTATTACAAGGCATCAAACATCATATAAAAAGGGATCAGCTGGTCATTTCCATCACAAGCCCGCTTTCAGTCTCCCAGCTGGAATCGGCAGTGAATGCCCCCTGTGCCCGTTTTATACCGAGCATAACGAACCGTGTCGGTTCAGGGGTATCGTTACTGAGTTTCAGCAAGAGCTGCAGTAAAGAGAAAGTATCAGCTTTATATGATTTGGCCTCTGCCATATCGGCACCGGTCATCATTGAAAATGATATCACCCGGGTAGCTTCCGATATCGTCAGCTGCGGACCTGCCTTCTTCAGCTATTTAGCACAAGCTTTTATTGATGCGGCCTGCCAAACGACGAAGATAGATAAAGAAACGGCTACGACTTTGACTGAGAATATGCTGGTTGGCTTAGGGGAATTGCTTGGTAAAGGGGTTTATACATTGCCGACCTTGCAGGAAAAGGTTTGTGTAAAGGGTGGAATAACGGGTGAGGGGATCAAGGTTTTAGAAGCTGAAACAGGGGAAATGTTCCATCATCTTTTTCAAGCGACACACGAAAAGTTTGCAGAGGACCTTCACGAAGTTGAAAAGCAGTTCGGCCATCCTTATTAATATTCGTAATTTATATCTCAATTCCTTCTTAAAATAAAAAAAGAAGAGGTCAGACCTCCGCTCGTACAGGATGATGTACGAACGGGGATTCTTGACCTCTTTATTATTTACTGGCTACAAACAAGATTCTTTCGGTTTCCGTTACAAGCGGTGCTTCTTCAAGATCCGCCAGAATTTCAGAAACCGTAAAACCTGCTTGCTCCAACCACTTTTTATATTGTTCAACCGGATAGGTCCGTTGATAATGCAACTCATCAAAACGGTCATACAGTCCGCTTTCATCGTCCCTTACGAAAAAACTTAAATCATGCTCAACACTGTATGGTTCTTCACCCGGGAAGCAGTCCCATATATAGGACACTTCTTCACCGTTGACAGCAAACGTATTATCGCGAAAGATTTCTTCCATTTTATAAATGGAATGGATATCAAACAAGAATAATCCGCCATCCTTCAAATGCTCATGAACCCGGCTGAACGTCTTGACTATATCCTCCTCATCGCGAAGGTAGTTCAGCGAATCACAAAAAATCGTGACACAATCAAATTGGCCAAGTCCCTCGAGTTCTGCCATATTCTGCTGGAAAAACGGAATAGATAATCCAAGCTTAACCGCCTTTTCATTGGCAACAAGAAGCATTTCATCAGATAAATCCACGCCGGTGACTTCGAATCCGTGTTGCGCCAATTCAACGGTCATTTCCCCGGTTCCACACGCTAAATCCAGGACTTTCCTTCCACCAATTCCATACTGTTCCAGCTTCGCCGTAAGGATCATCAGCCATTTTTCATAAGGTGCGTCCTTCATCAATTCATCGTATACATAGGCAAAGCGTTCATAAGTCATGTAGTCAGTTCACTCTCTAGATCTTCAAAAGGTGCATCTCCCCATAAACGTTCAAGATTATAGTAGTTTCTTTCATCTTTATGGAAAATATGGGCCACTACATCGCCAAGATCCACAAGCACCCATTTCGCCTCGTCAAAACCTTCAAGACGTTTTACATTGATTCCTGATTCATCAGCTTTGCTCTTCATTTCACGAGCTATTGCTTGTACTTGTTTTTCAGAATTACCGTGGCAGATCAAAAAGTAATCCGCTACAAGGGAAATACCTTGCATGTTCAATGCCACGATATCCTCCGCTCTTTTATCATCCGCCGCTTTTGCTGCAATTACAAGAAGTTCACGTTCAGTCATTACATCTTCTCCTTCAAATTCATGATCAAGTCATTATATGTCTTAAATGTGTCAGGGTAAATTGCCTGATTTCTTTTCATTAAAAAAACAACTGTATTCCTTAACGCCTGGATGACAGCATGATCCAAATTTTGCTTTGCTGTCTGCCTGACTTCGTCGACACCGGGAAAAGAACGTCCCGGCTCAATATAGTCGGCAAGGTATACGACTTTATCCAAAAGGCTCATGCCAACCCTGCCAGACGTGTGATAGGCAATCGCATCCAAGATTTCAGCGTCCTGAATGCCAGCTTCCTTTTTCACCAGATAAGCCCCGACAGGAGCGTGCCATAGCTCCATATTGTATTCAAGTAACGCCGGGTCCATTTTTTCAGCGATTATAATTTGCTCCATTTCCTCTTTTGGACGGAATTTTGCATAATCATGGAAAATGGCTGCCAGTTCCGCTTTTTTGACGTCGGCACCATACCGTTCAGCAAGTTCAACCGCTGACTCGACCACACCCAAGGTATGAATGTACCTGCGCTCAGTGATTTGTTCTTTGACCAGTGCCAATGCTTCCTCACGATTCATATAAACCATTCCCTTTAATATACTTCACCACTGGATCTGCTATTAAATATTTCACGGTTTTCCCCGTTCTTAACTTCCTTCTTATCATGGAAGACGAAATGAACATCTGAGGGACTTTCACCATCGTTATTGGGTATACGGTCTTTTCATCATATCCAGGGCGCTTCACCCCGACGAAATTGACCATATGCACCAGCTCGTCGATACGGTGCCAATTCGGTAAGTACTCAATCATATCTGCGCCAATTATGAAATAGAACTCATTGGTTGGCTCAAGCTCTTTCAGCAATTTTATCGTGTCATACGTATAAGATGTGCCTTTTCTTTCTATTTCAATACCCTCAATATAAAAAGATGGGTTTCCGGCTATCGCGTTTTCCAACATAGCCAGCCTGTCCATATCGGTTACTTCCTCCGATTTTTCCTTATGTGGAGGAACGTGATTTGGCATGAACCTGATTTCATCTAGCTCAAGGGCATCAAGCACTTCATTCGCTATAATCAAATGCCCGATATGCGGAGGATTGAATGTACCGCCAAGAATTCCAATTTTTTTCATAGATAGGTTCCTTAAGGTAATTTAAGTTGTTTGTTTTCTTTTGATTCTTTATACAGCACAATTGTGTTGCCGATAATCTGAACCAATTCCGCCCGTGCACCCTTTGATAAAGAACGACCCACATCATCACGGTCCTCTTCACAGTTTTGCAGGATGCTGACCTTGATTAATTCACGTACTTCAAGCGCCTCACCAATTTGCTTGATGAGATTATCATTGACGCCGCCTTTACCAACTTGAAAAATTGGATTGAGGTGGTGGGCCTTTGATCGTAAAAATCTTTTCTGTTTACCTGTTAACATGTGTTACCTCCTAGTTTGTTCAAGACAATATCTGTCATTCTTGCTGTATCCGGCATAATGCCTGTCCATATCTCAAAAGCGAGCGCGGCCTGGTTGATGAACATCCCTAGCCCATTTTGTGTTTCCGCCCCTTTTCCCCCCGCTTCACGCAGCAGCTTGGTTTGCAAAGGGTTATAAATGATATCACTGACAATGGCACCGGTTTTAAGCTGGTCGACCTTTAACGGAGAATGATCCAATTCAGGACTCATTCCGGAAGAAGTCGTTTGGATGATTAAATCATATTGTGATAAGCTTTCTTCCGCTTCGATAATCGAGAGTGCCTTCGATACTTTATCATATGGGCAATCAGAAACAAGCTGGGCCGCCCTTTCCTTTGTCCGGTTTGCAATATCAACTTGCTTTACCCCTTCTTTCACGAGGGTAAAATAAATCGCACGCGCAGCACCGCCCGCTCCGATCACTAACGTTTTTTTAGCCTTGATGTCACCTGATATTTCATCGCATAAAGATTTGAAAAATCCATTTCCGTCTGTATTATACCCTATAAACCGACCATTTTTGTTAACAACCGTATTTACAGCCCCGATTGCAAGGGCCAGCTCATCCACTTCATCAAGGAAAGGGATGATTGAAGTCTTATGAGGAATCGTGATGTTAAACCCTTCTATACCAAGGGCCTTCATGCCTTTTACGGCATCGTTCAAACGCTCAGGTGTCACATGAAAATGATGATAAACCGCTTCTATATTTTCTTTTTCAAATGCATCATTATGAATGTCCGGTGACATCGAATGTGCAATTGGATCTCCCATTACCCCATATATCTTTTTCATAGACTAGACGACCCCTATATTTAGATTAATGATTTGCGAACGATCACATTGACGCCCTTTGGAACATGTGCAACGATTTTCGCTCCTGGCTCATTGACCGTCACCCAGCCAAGACCAGAAAACACAATATCCATTTTACCATCTTTCAAGGAGAATTCATGTGGAATCAGCTTCGGAAACTCCTCGATTTGTTCAGGCCGTGGGGGCGTCAATAATTCCCCGGCATGGTTTTTATACAATTCATCGGCATTTTCCAGTTTCGTACGGTGAATATTCAATTCATTCGAAAGGTAGCAAGTCAGTGAACGCCTTCCGCCTGAGACATAGTCCAGTCGGGCCAACCCTCCGAAAAATAGCGTCTGTCCTTCATTCAGTTGGTATACTCTCGGCTTGATTTCCTTTTTCGGCATGATCACCTTGAAGTCCCGTTTGTCCACATAGTGAGCCATTTGATGATGATTAATGATTCCTGGTGTATCGATCAATGCCTGTTCATCATCCAAAGGAATTTCGATCATATCCAAGGTAGTCCCTGGGAAGTGGGAAGTCGTAATGATATCGTCTTCACCGCTCAATTCTTTTATAAGGCGGTTGATGAAAGTGGATTTACCTACATTCGTACAGCCAACCACATAGACATCTTTACCTTTGCGGTACCGCTCAATCGCATCAGCAGCTTCCAGTATGTGCTTTCCCTTTTCCGCACTGACAAGCAGGACATCAACCGGGTTAAGACCCAATTCCTTGGACGATTGCTTCATCCAATTGATCAACTTGTTCGTTTTTACTGATTTAGGCAATAAATCGACCTTATTTCCGATCAAAAGAACATCATTTCTTCCTACAAATCGATGAAGGCCAGGCAGCCAGCTTCCATTGAAATCAAAAATATCGACGATTTTGACGATTAAAGAGTCGGTTTCGCCTACTTTATTCAAGATTTTCAAGAAGTCATCGTCTGTTAAGGATACATCCTGAACTTCGTTATAATGTTTCAATTTAAAGCAGCGCTGACAGACGATCGTTTCTTTTTCCAGGGCTGATTTAGGGGCATAGCCCAACTCTTTCGGATCTTCAGTCTGGACCTTCACACCGCAGCCGATGCACACTAATTCTTGATGATTGTTCAATTGTGATCCTCCCATTCTATCATTCCTTTTCGTTTAAAAAACGCCATGATCTTTCTTTCAAAATAACGATTGATCCTTGTTCTGAATTCGTCGGTTTGTGCTACAGGGAGCACTAAGATCGTATGAAACCCGCCTCTGTTCCCTCCCAATACATCCGTCAATAGCTGATCGCCGATTACCACCGTTTCTTCCAATTTCAATCCCATTGACTTACGGGCTTTATTGAAAGCTCTTACCATCGGTTTTCTGGCCTGGAAGATAAACGGAATGTGAAGCGGATCGGAAAAAGCTCGAACTCGATTTTCATTATTATTGGACACGATCGTCACTAAAATCCCATGATCCCGCAAATTGTCGAACCATTTGATTAAATCGGGGGTGGCAGTTGGCCTGTCCCATTCAACGAGCGTATTATCCAAATCGGTAATGACTCCCTTGATCCCTCTTTTTTTCAATTCTTGAGGATCTATATTAAAAATGCTTTTAACATGTTCACTCGGCAAAAATAATTTAAGCATATTGACACCTCTATATTTTCATTAAAATTTACCGTTTCCATCATATCGAATTTTTAGCTCACTTTCAAAAAAAATTAGGAAAGAAGGGCTGACGGTAAAGAAACATCATAATGGATGTTTTCAGATATGGAAAGGCATTTTTTATTAAATAATGGGAAATTTGCTGGCAGACCATAACCAAAGAACTAATTATTCATAAAAGATTTCGACAAAAATTTCATTTGTTCAACCTGTGGATAACTTTACTAACATTTTCCATACTGATGTGCACCATTTCGTTCACCTTGTAAACAACTTAACCACAGGTTATCCACTTTCAACTGTGGATAACAGAACGATTGTTCTCCACGTTTATTTCTGATACAGTAGGGGTACATCAAGGAAGACTTATCAATATATGCAAGTAAATACCAAATTATTCCTCGCAATCCCAACTGGAGGTGAGCAGCCGTATATGGCGTTCTGATGCAAAAACTATCTGATGACCTGTTGCTTGAATCCTATTTTAAAGCACAGAATTTAAAGTTGAGTACCGATTTCATCCGCCTCATAGAAACGGAAATTCATCGAAGATCCCTAACGCATAAAATCCGATCAATATTTTAATATGGAATACATAGGCTGACATCAATTGTCAGCCTCTTATTTTCAAATGAAGTTAGACGGCCCTCATGAAACCGATCGTTTCACCTACACGGACATCTGCTGGAATGGATATGTTTCCTTCAAGTTCAAAATTTCCTTTTTCAAAAAGAAGCACCACTGTTGAACCAAAGCTGAAATAAGAAAATTCCTGCCCTTTTTCCAATTCCTGAGATTCATCAGTAATGACGATCGAATTTATGAACATGGCACCGACTTTCACCATCGCCAAACTTCCCGCTTCATTTTGCAATTCAGTTACTGTCCGATAATTTTTTGATAAAGGCTCTTTTCCATATTTCATCCCCCATTTATTAACGGGGTACGATTTCCTTCCAAGGGTCCAGCGTTTGACTACAGAACCCTTGATTGGCGAATGGATCCTATGGTAATGACTCGGGCTTAAGTATAACACGAGATATTTGCCGCCTAAGTACTTTTCCAACCGAAGTTCATCCCCGAGCATTTCCTCCATTGAATATATCTTTCCCTTAACGACGATCTTTTTATCAGCCCGTATCTCCCCTGAATCCTCAAGAACACCGTCAACAGGACAAGCCACCGCGGAAGGAACTGCCGTAATTGGCCTGGAGTCCGCCTTTAACTGCCTTGTAAATAGTTCGTGCAGATTGGTATAAGCTTTTAACTCCTTACCAAATTCTTGTTGATTAAGGTTAAATGTTTTTACATAAAGTAATATTAAGGGCCTGCTCCAACGAGATTGGCTAAAATGCTTTAATAATCCTGATGAATACTGACCATTCGTCAGTTCAATAAGAATGCGATATAAAGACTGAAACAAATAAAACCACTCCAAATTGTAAAATTATTCTAAAATTCCCTTGCATAAATTGTGTTAAGTAAAATATTATTATATAATAAATACTTATGTTTACTATATTTTGTTTTAATTTGTTTCATTTGAAAGGAGTGAAAAGATGTTTTTATTACACGCCCTCGATCAAACCATTAAAAAAGTGAAAGCACAAACAGCAAATATACTTACTTTAATGAATTTATCCCTTGGTGGATTTGCAATAATTGCCGTGATGCACGGCCAATTGAATTTAAGCCTGCTTTTAATCTTCCTGGCTGCCCTTGCAGATCGCTTTGACGGTATGGTTGCACGGAAGTTCAACATTGAATCGGAATTGGGTAAGCAGCTTGATTCCATGTGTGACATCATATCTTTTGGCGTCGCACCAGCTCTATTATTATACCAAGGAATATTGATAGAATTCGGAGCACCCGGCACACTCTTCACCGTTTTCTATATTGGCTGTGGCGCATTTCGTCTCGCCCGCTTCAATATAAGTGAAAGCAATGGATATTTTACAGGAGTGCCAATTACGGTTGCGGGCTGCATCGCCACTTTAAGTTATCTCGCCATCCCGTATTTCCATCCGGTCTTTTTCTTATCCCTCATGATTATATTATCATTACTTATGGTCAGTCCATTTAAACTGAAGAAAGTTTAAATAAGAAAGCGGATGTCCTAAACCGGACATCCGCCTTTTTTCGTTCATATTCAGCCTAAAACCCACCTTATGCTTTTCGGACTAATGGGTCGGTCAAACGCATGAATTCTTCAACATCCTCCATACAGGCATTGACCGCTTCTTCCCAAAAATCCCGGGTCTCCAAATCGACGCCTAAATGTTTCTCCGCCAGATCCTCGACCTTCATGGAACCTGTATCCTTTAATAGAGCGATATATTTTTCTTCGAATCCTGCAGGTTCTTTCAGGGCATTCGCGTATATGCCTAATGAGAATAAGTAACCGAATGTGTACGGAAAATTATAAAATGGTACACCTGTAATATAGAAATGGAGCTTCGAGGCCCAGAACGTTGGATTATAATCACTTAAAGCATCGCCATAAGCTTCTTTTTGTGCATCTACCATCAGTTCATTCAATCGTTCGGCACTGACATACCCTTGTTTCCTCTCGTCATAAAACCTTGTCTCGAATAAGTAGCGGGCATGGATATTCATGAGTAATGCCACGGAACGCTGAATTTTATCTTCTAAAAGCACAAGCTTTTCTTCCTCACTGGCCGCTTCCTTCACAGCCGCATCCGCTACGACCATTTCAGCAAAGGTAGAGGCGGTTTCAGCCACATTCATGGCATATGACCGATTCAATGGATGGATATCCCTCATTGCATAAGAATGGAATGCATGTCCCAATTCATGAGCCAATGTCGATACATTGGATGGGGTGCCCGAATACGTCATGAAAATCCTTGACTGCTTATTTAATGGAAAGCCGGTGCAAAAACCTCCTGGTCTCTTACCTGGTCTGTCCTCCGCTTCAATCCAGCTGTCTTCAAAAGCTTTCTGGGTGAAGCTTGCTAATTGAGAACCGAACTTCGAGAATTGCTGTATGATGAAGTCTGCACCTTCTTGATAATCCATTACTTTGGACTGTGCCGTAACAGCAAGCGGTGCATCCAAATCCGCCCAACTTAATTTATCCAGATCCAATAACTCCGCTTTCCTTTTTAAAAACCTCACAAGCGGCTCCTTATGATCGGCAATGACATTCCACATGCTTTCGAGCGTTTCTTTTTTCATCCTCCCTATTTCAAGAGGCTCTTTCAGTATATCATCCCAGCCCCTTTTTTCATTCACACTGAGACGGAATCCAGCCAAGTGGTTCAGCGTCCGGGCAAAAAGGTCACTCTTTTCCTCCCAAGCCTGTTCCCACGCGGTAAATAATTCTTTCCTGGCCCCTTCATCAGGATCAGAAAATTTATTCGCCGCTTGGCCTACAGAAAGCTTTTCACCCTTATATGTGACGGTCATTGAACCGACGATCGTATCATACATTTGGCTCCAACCTTCGAAACCGTCCATGGCCAATTGGGTGATTAATGATTCTTCCTTTACGGAAAGCTTTTCCTTGGCCTTTTCCCGGCGTTCATTCAATACGAATTTCAATTCATCCAATGGTTCTTTTTCGAGGATTTTGTTAAAAACCGCATCATCAAGCTGTATCAACTTTTCATCCAGCCTGCTTAACACCATTTTTAGTGAAGCGACTATCTTCATTTGTTTGATCCGCAGCTGACCAGCCTTTTTATCCTGCGCATTTTGAGCTTCCAGGCATCCAATGAAGGCACTGGCCTGCGTGGATTTCATATTTGTATTTTTATAAAGATCAAATGCCTCGATTAAACTGATTTCATCATTGCCTTTTGGATTGATATTGCTTACAAGTCGGTCTAATTCTTTTACCTCTTCGTTAATTTCATCTAAAAAAATCAGGAACTCCTTAGAAGAGCTTCCTCCTTTAAAAAAAATATCCAAATCCCACGTCAAAGAATATCCCATCCTGCATTGCCCCCTTTTTATCACTAACCCCATTATAGGGGTTAATTCAAATTTTTTCTAATTAAAAGGAATTTTCAGATATTTGTCAGAACATTTTTCTATATCCCAGATTAAAAGCATGTTATGATGAATATATTCTTAGGAAAGGGGTGGTTGATTCATATGAAATTCTTTATTCACATGTCTGCCATCATCCTGCTCCTTTGGACGCTGCCCATACAGTTCCATCATCATGCACAGCAGCTGACCATTGAAGAACATACCGATGTTCACCATTGGGATAAGGCCGACAAGAAACAGCCTTTCGTGCCTTCCTTCAATTCCTGGCAGTCACTTATCATTGTTCTAATTTTCGAATTTTCCATTTTGAGTTTTCTTTATTTTCACTCAAATTTACGCCTGCGGTATCTCAGCCCGGTTTTTTTTCAGGCGAATTACGTAGCCCTACGCTCTGACATTTTATAAAAAAATAAAATGGAGGAGTGATTCATATGTGGTTCCGACTAATTATGATAGGGGTCTTTTCTTTAACCGCTTCACGTCTGTTCCTTTTTCAGGGAATCGAGATTTATCATGCATTTACGGATTTGATCCGAAATAAATATTAAAAAGAAGAGTGCGGGGAAATTTTCCCCGCACTCTCTTTGACTTTATCATTCCTATCCTTTAGCTTTCTTTTCCTTCTCTTTTTCTGCTCTGTAAAATTCGTGGAACATCTTCATCAAGGCACGTTTTTCGATCCTTGATACATAACTGCGGGAAATGCCAAGCTCCTTAGCGATTTCCCTCTGGGTTTTTTCCTTTTTCAAATCCAGTCCGAACCTGCCTACAATGACTTCCTTTTCCCGTTCATCCAAAATATCAATATACTTTTTCACTTTTTCAATTTCCATATTGAGCTGAATCGTATCGATGACATCTTCCGATTCCGATTTCAGTACATCGATTAAACTGATTTCATTTCCTTCTTTATCCTGACCGATCGGATCATGCAGGGAAATATCTTTCTTCGTTTTCTTTGTCGCTCGTAAATGCATCAGGATTTCATTCTCAATGCATCGCGCCGCATATGTGGCCAGCTTCGTGCCCTTCCCATCCGAATAACTCTCAATGGCCTTTATCAAACCAATTGTCCCAATCGAAATCAAATCCTCTGTATCTTCGCCCGTGTTCTCGAATTTCTTGACGATATGGGCAACAAGCCTGAGATTATGCTCGATCAGGATGTTACGGGCATCACCATCACCCTCACTCATAAGCTTCAGATATTTCTTTTCATCCTGAGATGACAGAGGCTGGGGAAAAGCGTTGTTTTTCACATAGGAAACGAATAAGTAAAATTCTTTGATAATATAACCGACAACTGTAAGTATTCCGGGCATTGGTTTCATCCCCCGTTTCTTTGGTTTCCCTATTCATACCTATGCAGCAGTGGGCTTGTTCGTGTCTGTCCCACTAAAAGAAATAAGGAAAGTGTTAAATGTTCAAACCAGCCAGGAGGAATTCCCAAGCGAACGAAGGCAATTGTTCATATAATGATAGGGAATTTTTTAGGGAAAGGGGGTTTTACGATGGGATATAACTATGGACCATACGGATGCAGCTATGGTTATCCGGCTCCTGCGCCTTGCTATGCAGGGTCCGGTTACGGCTTTGGTTATGGCCTGTTTATTGTCCTCTTGATTTTATTGCTCATTTTCGGGTTTTGGTGGTTGCCGGGATGTGGATTTGGTTATGGAGGATCAGGTCAGTGCTGCTGATCAGGCAAAGAAAAAAACTCGGCCGGAGTGCCGAGTTTCCCCTTTTACATATTCATTTCACTACGCTTGTAGCGTCATAACAACATAACTTCAATTTTATCCCTTGGCCTCTTCCCCTGTACATATATATAAACCATGGCGATGCACCGGCAAATCCGTTAGCCGGTATCCTTCTCCTGCCAATAGCAACGCTTCTCTCCTTTTACGTATAACAAGTTCAACATATTAACCTCCACCTTTCTTAATTTTTTATGAACGGAATACCAACCTCGTATTTTTTTTTAGAAAAAAGGACGATGCTTCATCGCTTTATCTAGATGTTCTTCCCGAATCTTGTGGATTCTCTCCTGCTGCAAACATTCCTCGGCAGTCATTTTTTTCATTTTAATCGTGATTGTGAAAAAAAGCATATTCAGTGTCATAATATCACCTCCTTTAAAGGGGCGGCCTACAAAAAGGCATAAAAAGGCCGCAGAAAGTTACGTCCTCCTGCGGGTTCTTTTTGAAAATATAAAAAGGCCGCAGGATAAAACACTTCTCCCTGCGGCCGCTATGTCTGAATGATTAATAAAGCCAAATTGCTTTAGAAATATTCCGCTTGGCACAGGTCGAATGTTATTTGATTGTCATTTGAAACGGACCGGCTGATTGCAATTGCGACGACTCCATGTAGATACAATGTCATTTTCTTCGACCTCCTTTGGAATATTTTTTATTACTTGGTAAGTATATCCACAAATTCGATATTTGTAAACGGCTTTTGCCTATTTATTTGAAAATTTCGATCTTTTCACCCATTTTCAAGGGCTATTATTACCTAAATGGCACGAAGTATGATAAATCCGCCCTATTGGCAACAACACTAGAAAAAAAACCTGATCCTTTTAAAGGATCAGGTTTTTTTATGAGGGTTTGTAACGTCGATTTCCGCGGGCGGTCCGGGAGCCTCCTAGGAGCGCTTTTCCCGCAGGAGTCTCGCACAACCGCTCCAATCAACTTTGTTTTGAAATTTAGATAAAACCCTTTTGTCTAAACTAAGGTTTGCTTTTATTGTTTTAAAGAGTCCTGGTCATCCATTTCGGCCAAGATCTTTTTATATTTTTTGGATAATGAGAAAAATACTATGGATATGCCCAGGAACGTTATTGTCGCTCCCATATAGACATATGTGTCAATGATCGCTTTGTCGCCAGAGGGAAGGATGGTTCCTAAATAGAAGAACGAACCCACACATAACAAAGTGATCGCAAATTGTTTAAAATCGACCATTTTCGAACGCAGCATTGCCGCCGTTTGTATTTTGCGGTTTCTCATGCCATTCCACCTTCTTTCAAGCTAATAAGATATCGATATCTCATTCTACCATATTTATTCCAAATTCCAGGGTGTAAATAATGGCAGTAAGCTTGGAAGCGTTCCCTCTCAGATTATCCTTGTAGCGCCTGTTCCAAGTCTTCCAACAGGTCTTCAACATCTTCCAGGCCAACTGAAATGCGAATCAACCCATCGGTTATTCCAAGCTCAGCACGGCGCTCAGCCGGAATGGAGGCATGTGTCATCAGGGCTGGAATGGAAATTAAGCTCTCCACTGCTCCCAGACTTTCCGCAAGTGTAAAGAATCTCACTTTATTCAAAACGGATGCGGCTTTTTCGGCACTGCCGACATCAAATGAAACCATACCGCCGAATCCACGCGATTGTTTTTTGGCAATATCATGATTCGGGTGGCTTTCAAGACCAGGGTAATAGATTTTCGAAACGTCTTTATGCCCGGATAGGAAACGGACGATTTCGGATGTGTTTTTTTCATGCTCTTCCATCCGGATACCCAGCGTTTTAATGCCTCGCATCAGCAGCCATGAATCCTGGGGCCCTAGCACGCCTCCTGTAGAGTTTTGGATGAAATGAAGGTCATTGCCAAGTTTTTCATCATTCACCACCACAAGACCCGCTACAACATCGCTGTGTCCCCCCAGGTACTTCGTGGCGCTATGAAGCACGACATCGGCTCCAAGTGCAAGTGGATTTTGCCAGTACGGCGTACTGAAGGTATTATCCACAATGGTCAGGATGCCGTTTTCTTTAGCTATTTTTGATACTTCCCCCAAATCGGTGATTTTCAATAATGGATTCGTCGGGGTTTCAATGAACAGCGCCTTCGTATTGTCCTTTATCTCTTTTTCGATCGAGTGTATGTCACTCGTATTGATGAACGTAGCCTCCACCCCGAAGCGGTTAAGCACTTTAGTGATGACCCGGAAAGACCCTCCATAAACGTCATCGGTCATCAATACATGATCACCTTGATTGAACAGCATCATAACCGCGGTCATCGCTGCCATTCCTGATCCGAAGGCAAAGCCTCTTTTTCCTTCTTCGAGATCCTTGATCAACTCTTCTAGGGCATGTCGGGTTGGGTTTCCTGTGCGGGAATATTCATAGCCCCGGTGATTTCCCGGTCCATCCTGTTTATAGGTGCTCACTTGATAAATCGGCACCGAAACCGCTCCTGTTTTTTCATCACCAACAATGCCGCCATGGATCAATTGTGTTTTTTTTCTCATTTTACATACCTCCCTGATAAATTTTTTTGCTTAAGTATCGTTCACTGGAATCCGGAAATATGACGACGATATTTGACCCACGTGGAGCCTTGGCTGCTTCTTTCATGGCCGCTGCAAATGCCGCGCCCGAAGAACTGCCGACAAGGAGGCCTTCTTTAAGCGCCAATTCCTTTACCATATGGAAAGCGTCATGATCGCTTATCGTATGGATTTGGTCAAAATACGTTTCATCCATATAGGTTGGCAAAAATTCCATCCCGATGCCCTCTGTTTTATGGGGTCCTGCTTTGCCGCCGTTTAAAATCGATCCTTCTGGTTCGACGATGACCGTTTTGACAGCAGTGTTCTTTTCTTTTATATATCGCGATGTTCCCATGAATGTCCCGCCCGTCCCGGCGCCGGCAACAAACACATCTACATCGCCTTCCATCTGTTCCCATATTTCAGGTCCCAGCGTTTTATAATATGCATCAGGATTGGATGGGTTGGCGAACTGCTGAGGACAATAAGATCCTGGAATTTCTGCCAGCAGCGATTTAGCCTTGGCAATCGCACCTGTCATTCCTTCCTCTGTCGGGGTCTGGATCACATTCGCTCCAAGAGCACGCATCAATTCCTGTTTCTCTGCACTGAATTTCTCCGGAACGCAAAAAATCACGTCCACGCCACTGTTTATCGCAGCCAACGCCAATCCGATTCCAGTATTTCCGGCAGTCGGTTCGATGATCGTCCCGCCCTTTTTCACCTTCCCTGTCTGTAACGCTTGAGCTAACAATTCCTGACCAAGCCGATCCTTCACACTGCCTCCCGGATTAAAGTATTCCAGTTTGGCAAAGATACGGACTTCATCCGGAAGCGGGAAATGGGTGATTTCCATCATCGGTGTTTCCCCTATCAGCTCATGAATGTTTTTAAAGACTTTCATATTCGGACATCCTTTCATAGTTATCCTACCAATTTAATAAGGATTATGCAATAAAGAATGATCAGCGGAAAGGCTTCCGCTGATCACTTACCATTCATTTCATTTTTTCGACCATTTTCAAAATCAGTGCCGCTGAATGAAGAGCCGCAGTTTCCAGGAATTTATCAAAGGAAATATTGGACTCCTTACCTGCGATATCCGAAAGGGAACGAATGATGACAAACGGTGTTTTGAATTGGAAGGCTACCTGTGCAATGGCTGCCGCTTCCATTTCCACCGCGTATAAATCAGAGAATTTCCCTCTGACGAATTCAACCCTGACAGGATCATTCATGAAAGAATCCCCCGTAACGATCAACCCTTTCGCCACTTGAATATCCTCGATTTCTTTTGCTGCTTCTTCTGCGATTGCGAGAAGCTTTTCATCCGGGATGAAAGCTGCCGGAAGCTGAGGGACTTGACCGTACTCATATCCAAAAATCGTCACATCGACATCATGGTGCCGAACTTCCGTGGATATGACCACATCCCCTACATTAAGTGCTGGATGATATCCGCCGGCAGAGCCAGTATTGATGACTGCATCCGGTTTGAATTTTTCTAACAGGATCGTTGTTGACATTGCCGCATTCACTTTACCTATTCCCGATTTAAGCAAAATGACCTCGACACCATTCAGTGTTCCTGTATTGAACTCGGAACCGGCAATGGTCACCCGCTCCAAACCTTCCAATTTATCACGTAAAATCGTAACTTCTTCTTCCATTGCTCCGATTATGGCTACCTTCATTAGTAAAAACCTCTTCCTATAATTTTTCCGCCTCCATAATCCAGACAAATTGATTGCAGCGCTCGAAGTTCACCTTGTAACCATTTGCTTCAAGTGCTTTTTCCAAAAAAGGAATCGTAGTATAATATTCCGTTTGCAAATCGTTCGCCAAATTATGAAAGCCTGCCTGCCTTGCATCTTGAATCGCCCGTTCATGAGCTTCCCTTGATTGATACATCGTATCCGCAAACACTATTTTACCACCAGTATTCAGTAACTTTCCATAGTTGGCTATCGCTTTTTCTTTTTCTTCATCGGTTAAATGATGAAACGCATACGTGCTCACGATCGAATCGACCTGTTCCGGCTTCGGAAAATCGATAAAATCCCCATCTGCAATTTCTGTTTTTCCACGCAGCTTGCCTACCGCTATTTCCCTCATCGCAGGTGATGGTTCAATTCCCGATACCTTTAGGCCTTTCCTCAAAAGCCTTTCCGTCAAATTCCCGGTACCTACGCCGAACTCCAGCACATGACCATGAGCCCGGTCCGTGACGCTATCCAATATCCTATCATAATGTTTAAAAACCTCTTGATACTCAATATCGTGTCCACTAACCGAATCATCATACGATTTCGACCATTCTTCAAATAAATCGATAAATTCTCTGCCCATTTTTAATCACCTTTTTATGATAAGATAATAAAACCTATAAGCATAATATGAAATAAACACAGAAACAGTTCTTGTTTTTTAGGCAAATCCATCATTCGGTTCAGATTCGGCGAAAATGGTGTTAAACTAACAGTATCTAAATGTTGGAGGGGAACAGTCATGAGTTTTCAACTTGACTTAAACTTATTTGAAGATAAAATAGAATTTTTCGAGGCAGAAAGCATCAAGAATCTTGAAGAAAAAATCCAAGCACAAATTGAAATCAATAAAGCGATCATGCTTCAGGTGGAATCAGTATCACACCAAATGTATGTAAGTGAGGAAGGCAGACGTTTTTATAGTGCTGTCGTCCACTTTAAAGCAAAAAAATGATCACGATGAAAAACCCCCGAAAGCGGAATTCCTTTCGGGGGTTTTATGTTTATGATTTGAACATTACCTTTTATCGTTTGTCTTCAGTTCTTCGACTTTTACAGGTTTCCAACCTGATCCGTCCACCCATTCAATATAAACTCGGAAGGTTTTAGGATTATCTCCTTCAGAAACGGTTCCGATTGCGGTGTTTGACGAACCGCCGTTTTGCAGCCACCATAGCTTCATGCTGCCTTCATCGATTCCGGCTCCGCTTGCTATGGCTTTACTCATTTCATTCCAATCGACCGAGCCCTTATCGAAGCTTGTAGTGTGCTCCCCGGATTGCTCAGTTCCAACTGGTTTCCAGCCTTCGCTCTTATAGGTGGCCGCAACATTGCCATCACCGCTGCCTTCCACTTCCACAAGGTCGGCATCCCCTGCTTTTTCTGGATCTTCACCATCTTCTGCCTTCTCTTCTGAATCTTCCTCTGTTGCTTTACTATCTTCTTCTGCATCTTCCTCTGTTGTTGCTTCACTATCTCCTACTGCGTCTTCCTTCTCTGAATCCGTTTCTTCCTTTTTGCCAGCAGGCTTGTCCGCTACCTTCCCTGAATCTGTATCGGCGATTTGCTTTGGTTCAGTCGTGGCTTTTTTTGTTTCGGTGCCATCGTCACTTAAGAAAATCGTGACTGCGACAATGACGATTAAAATGGAAACGATGGTGATAGCAATATTATATATTTTATTTACTTTTCTTTTTTGATCTCTCTGATTAAAACGTGAGCCCAAGGTCCATTCCTCCCTTACCTTTTCTTACTGCCTCATTTTAACATGATTTAGCTAGAGATAGAAGGGAAGGGTTTCCTACACTTTTCGTCAATTCTCGCTATTGTCCTGGTCCTTGGAGTACAGGACTTTTACAATATCTGAAAAAAGAGGCGTCATGCTGGAACTGTTTTCCTTTGTTTCAAAACTTACGGTAACAAGAGCATATTTGGGATCTTTATATGGAAAGTAGCCCGCAAACCATTTATTGAGCTCCCCTTTTTCGATATTGGTCTGAGCTGTTCCGGACTTGCCGGCGACCTCAACAGGCAAATCTCTCAGGGCAGCGCCCGTCCCCTTCTCTTCCGTCACGACCTTCCTAAGAAGATGCTGCATCTTCATCGCCGTATATGGAGACAGTGTCTCGCCGCCAATACTTTGATTGGGAAAATCGACTACGGTCGTACTGTTGTTAAATTCCACCTTTGAAACGGCTTTGACCTGTTCTTTCTTGCCGCCGCGTGCAATCGTAGCCATCATATTCGCTATAGCGAGCGGTGTCGTTTGGACATCCTGCTGGCCAATTGCCGTTTTGGCAATCATTTTCGGATCTTTTTTTAAATCGTCATCATGCCAGACCTTACCGGCTTGTTCATGATGCAACTGAGTGACTTCGGTGTGATACACGTCCCCTTGCCAGCCCGTTTCACCAACCAGCCCTAACATTTTAGCATATTTATCCAAAAAGTCCGGATCCTTCTCAGCTATTTCCTGTGACAATTCGGCAAACGTCCTGTTGCAGCTTTGGGCAAAGCTATTTTCAAAATTAAGCATGCCCAGTTCCCTCTGTTTATCCGTTTTCCCGTCTATCGTCAAATTACAATTAAATGTCCGGGTGTGACTAGCGGCTTCATAATCGATGGCAGCTGCTGCCGTGACCGTTTTAAAGACGGAGCCCGGAGTTTTTTGAGTCAGCATCATATTGACGGCTCCTTCGCCATTCGGATCTTTTATATTAAGCGCCGGACGTGATACCATTGCGACGATTTCACTTTTTTCAATATCGATCAGTACAAGACCGCCTTTTTTTATCCCGCGTTCATCGACGAGCTTCTCCGCTTTTTCCTGAATTTCTTTATCGACCGTCGTCACGACCTTCACCGGGTAAAGCGGATTTGCAGGTTCCACATATTTAACATCGACACCGAACATTGGTCCTCCGCTGGCGTCCACGTGAAAAACGAGCTTCGATTCCCCAGCGGAAAGCAAGAACTCATCGAAGGTCCTTTGCAGCCCCGTATTGCCTATTTTCGTTTCAGGAGATAAATTCATGTCCGGATAACGTTTTTTCTTTTCCGCATCTGATATATTCGTCGTGCCGATCAATTGCGCTGCAGGAGTTTGATCATGATATAATTTCTCGTTCACGGCAAAGACCCCGGGAATCTTCAGTTCATTGATTGCCTTCGATTGGCTGGATGACAACTCTATCGGTTCATCCCCGCCAAATACGAATGGTTCTTCCGCTTGTTCTATCGCACGTTTTAACTCCGCTTCCGATTTGCCTATTATCGAGGCCACTTCATCTATAGGCCAAGTCATTTTTTTTAAAAATGGAAATAGGACGAGCGTCGGGATTTCTTCATGTGCAAGCGGTTCTCCATTTCTGTCATAAAACTTTCCGCGTCCATCATCAATCTTTAATATCTGTGAACGCTGATTCACGCTTGCCTCTAACAGGTTCACATTATGCTTTGAAAAAGATTCAGTCGATACAAGTTGGATGTAGGCAAGCCTGCCCATGAGCATCAGCATGAAAGCGGTCAAAAAAAGAGCCAGCAACCTCATTCGTTTCTTTTTCATAAAATACACCTCGTAACCATTGTTGACGAGGTGCGAATTTTTAAACAATTATGAACAAATTTAACGCGGCATTTTTCCATAAAAAAGAGGATGCCCAATGGACATCCCTTTTGCATTTAATTAGTCGATGGAAACAATCTTGACGCTCATTTCGCCGCCAGGTGTCATGATTGATACCTTGTCGCCGACCCTTTTCCCTATCAGGCTTTTCGCGATCGGGGAATCATTGGAGATTTTCCCTTCGAATGGATCCGCTTCAACGCTTCCTACGATGGAATATGTTTCTTCGTCACCATTTGGAAGTTCAACGAACGTTACCGACTTTCCAAGTGAAACTGTATCTGTATTCGAATCATTGCCTTCAATGATTTTTGCATTACGGATCATGTTTTCGATAGTTGTAATACGTCCTTCAACGAAAGCCTGCTCTTCTTTTGCGGAATCGTACTCTGAGTTCTCGGAAAGGTCTCCAAAACTGCGGGCGATTTTGATTCTTTCCACCACTTCTTTACGTTTAACCGTTTTTAACTGTTCAAGTTCCTGTTCAAGCTTTAACTTACCTTCAATAGTCATTGGATATTCTTTTTCAATTGCCAAAACCCTTCACTCCTTCAAATTCTTTACAGCAAGCATTCGCTGTGACAAGTTTATGTACTATATAGTGCTTAACCCAGAAATCGAGTCAGAATATATAATTGCGCGACTTAAAAAGTACGCGCTTCGATACTAAGAAACATCCGTTCCTTAGTATATAAACCGACTGCGGTGTGCAGCCGGTTCGTTCAGTATCAAGAATAGAGTATTGCGTTTTCCAACATTTGTCCAGTCTTTCCCAATAAATAGTTGGGATTATTTAAATAAACGGAGGAAAATGGCACCTATCATTATTTATGCTATGTTATTACAAAAAAGACTTTTGTTCAAGGATTGTTTGAATTTTTGTCACCATGAGGTCAATTGCCACATGGTTTTGACCGCCTTCAGGAATGATGATGTCGGCATAACGCTTCGTCGGTTCTATGAATTGATTATGCATCGGCCGAACGACACTGATGTATTGTTCGATGACGGAATCTATGGAACGGCCGCGTTCTTTAATATCACGGGTCATCCGACGAAGGATCCGCAAGTCTGCATCCGTATCAACATATAGCTTCATATCCATCAGGTCCCGGAGGCGCTCGTCCTCCAGCACAAGAATCCCTTCAAGGATGATGACATCCTGGGGCTCAACTGTGATGACTTCTTCCGAACGCGTATGGATCGAATAATCATAAACCGGTTTTTCTATCGTTTCATAGCGCAGCAATGCGTTAATGTGATCGATTAGCAAATCATTATCAAAGGCAAGCGGATGATCATAGTTCGTTTTCAAGCGCTCTTCAAAAGGCAGATGACTTTGATCTTTATAGTAATAATCTTGTTCGATCATCAGGATGGAATGTCCTTGAAAGAATTCAAAAATGGAACGGGTAACACTTGTTTTACCTGATCCAGACCCTCCGGTAACTCCGATGACCACTGGTTTCTTTCTTGTCATGTCAATTCTCCTTCCGCATCATATTGTTCACATAAACTCTATTATCTACTTGAATGCGGACAATTTGAAGCGGATGGCGGGCTGCCTCCAGCTCCTTACCTGACTCATCCCAGATCGTACCGATTTTTTGAGTGAAGTTTTCGATTTCCGGTCCAAAAAACTCCACTTCATCTCCAGGCTTGAAGAAGTTACGTTGCTGCATGGTAACGATTTTAGTTTCCTCGTCGTAATCAAGCACCAACCCTGCGAAGTCGAAGCGAGTCTTTACGGTATGATTCCCGAACATTTGCTGTTTATACCCAGGAATTTCACCTTCCATGAACGATGATGCCGTCTCACGATTCGCACACTTATCAAGCTCTTCCAGCCATTCTTGTTCAATCTTGAAATTGTCCGGATCGGCACAATACGCATCAATCACTTTACGATAGACGCTGACAACTGTTGCTATATAATGAATGGACTTCATTCTTCCTTCGACTTTTAAGCTGTCTATGCCAATTTCAATCATGCCTGGCAGTGATTCAATCAGCTTCAAGTCTTTTGGACTCATTGCGAATGGAGCATCTTCTTTATCGAATAAAGCCTTTTCCCCGTCTTGATCCAACTCATATAAATCATAATCCCAACGGCAAGACTGACAGCAGCCGCCGCGGTTCGAATCACGCGCCGTCATATGGTTCGAAAGGGTGCATCGTCCAGAATAGGCAATGCACATGGCTCCATGAACGAAAGCCTCGATTTCGATATCGACCTTCTCCTTCATTTCACGGATTTCATCAGCACTCGTCTCACGTGCCAAAACAACCCGCTCCAAGCCTTCCTCTTTCCAATACTGAACAGCCTTCCAGTTCGATAGCGATTGCTGTGTGCTTAAATGGATCTCGACGTTCGGAGCGACCCGTTTACAGGTTTCGATGATTAATGGATCGGCTACGATGATACCATGAACCCCAGCCTCCTGAAGTCCTTCCAGGTATTCATCCAGGCCATCGATATTTTCATTATGGGCGAAGATATTTGTCGTTACATATACTTTAGCGCCATACTTTTTAGCGAATTCGACGCCTTCCTTCATTTCCTCAAACGTGAAGTTGCCGGCATTGGAACGAAGACCATATTCCTGACCGCCAATGAACACGGCATCCGCACCGTAATGGACGGCAATTTTTAATTTTTCAAGGTTGCCGGCCGGAGCCAGCAATTCAGGTTTTTTTACAATGACTCTCTTTCCATCAACGATCTTGGAAATTTTATCAGCAATAGCATTCAAGGCTATTCCTCCTCTTTCTCTTACCCTTTTCTTTAATAAACCGATTCTTTAAAGAAGAACCCGGTATCCAACTCGCGGTTATCCGGCTGAACCGCTTTGACCTTTTCAAAGAGCTCAGATTTCATATCATCATAGCGGTCAGGGTCTTCAGCACATACGTCAATCGCTTCCCGATATAGCTTTGTCATTTCAATGATATACTCCGGTGTTTGCAATACCCCTTCGATTTTCAATGAATCGATTTCCGCTTCAACCAATTCCTGAAGTTCATCAATCATGCACATATCATTCGGACTCATGATATGTGTGCCATTTTCATCTTCATAAATCGGATATTTATTTTCACGTTCCTTATCATGCAAGAACATACTTCTATTTTCCTTCCGATTTTCCACTTCCATTGCCTTGCCTTGGTATTCAAAGTAATTACCTAGAAGCGTACGCTTCGATTGGAACATGCATGTCATGCCGTGCACTTGCACTTCAATCTCCACTTCGGCATTTTCCTTCATTTCCACTATCTCGTCCAGACTTATCTCACGGGCAGCCACTGCACGGACAGCACCGCGTTTCCCCCAGTAATTACAGGTGTACCAGTTCGTTACCGTCATCTCTGTATTCCAGTGCAGGGGCATATCAGGTGCCACTGCACGGACAGCCATCAAGACTGCGGGATCACCGAATATGATCCGGTCGGCACCAGCTTCTTTAAGGAAAGTGACATACCCTTCAAGCTCGTCCACTTTTTCATTATGAAATATGGCGTTCATGGATACATACACTTTCTTGCCCGCGGCATGTGCAAGCTCAATCGCCTTCTCGACATCTTCACGTTTGAACTCTCCTGCCAGCCTTAGTGCATAGCGTTGTTCGCCAATGACGAAGGCGTCAGCGCCTGCATCGATGAGTTCTGTTATATGATCGACACTTGTCGGAGTCACGAGTAATTCAGGCTTTTTCATTTTTGTCACCTCTATGTTTACTTATGGCCACACCATCACCAATCGGCAAAATTACGGTATCGAAATTGGGATGGTCTTGTAACCAGATGTTAAAGTCTCTGATTTTTTTAATGAGAGCACGCTTTCTTCTCGTCATTTCCATTTCTTCAATGTTTTCGGCAACCAGGCCTTTGAATAAAACATTATCAGTAATGATTATGCCAGCACCAGCCAGGAATGGTTCAAACAGCTCAAAGAATCGCTTGTACTGCCCTTTAGCTGCATCAACGAAGATGATATCAAACGGACCATGTTCCATGACTTTCGGTCCAGCTTCAAGGGCATCCCCTTCAATGAGGGTGATCCTTTCCGACAGTCCCGCCTTCTTGAAGTTAGCTCTTGCCTGCTCAATACGGGCTTCATTCCGTTCAAGTGTGACGATTCGAGCTTCCGGAAGGGTCTCAGCCATCCTTATTGCCGAATAGCCAATCGCCGAACCAACCTCCAATATCGCCTTAGGCTGATGAAGCCTTAAAATCTGAAGCAGCACCTCAATGCCTTCGGGCTCCATGATCGGCACATTATTTTCCATCGCAAAATCTTCCAACTCCTTAAGCAAACCCGTACGCTCCGGAATTAAGGAATGAAGATATTGTTCTATTTTTCCGTTCAAAACGTTTCCTCCAATTATAAGGAAAACAAAAGCGCTTGGTCAGTAACATGAAGAAATTTATAGGTCAATTTCCTCACAAGGAGCAGCTGAAACAAGTATGCTTGACGATCTACATTTCCTTATCTTTCAAAATAAAACCCGGCATTCGCCGAGTTACGTCACCGATAGGAATCGGATCTAAAATTCACTTGTACTATTCTATCATAAAAACAAGGGGAAAGTAATATCTCTCCCCCCTCAGTCTCATTGCATTTTTTTATTTATTTATTGGAAATATGCTCTGCCTTTTTGATATTGTGGTCATCCAAGGTCTTCGAGTAAAGGACTTCCCCTTCAGGTGTTGCCAAAAAGTATAGGTAATCCGTTTTCTCAGGCTTCAGTACCGCATCGATCGATGTCGTTCCGGCATTTGCAATCGGCCCTGGAGGCAGCCCCTTATTCTTATACGTATTATAAGGCGATTTCACCTCAAGGTCTTTATAATACACCCTGCTCTTATGTGAACCTTTTGCATACAAAACGGTCGGATCCGTTTGAAGCGGCATATCTTCCTCGATACGATTGTAAAAGACGGAAGCTATTTTTCCGCGATCGACCTGTGCCGTCGCCTCTTCTTCAACAAGCGAAGCGAAGGTCAGCATCTCATGTACGGAATAATCGTTTTTGCCCATCTGGGTCTCGTATGCCTGCAATGTCTCTTCGGTTTTCTTCAGCATCTCGATGACGATCGATTCCAGTGTCGGCTTTTCCTCATAAAAGTCATAAGTAGCTGGGAAAAGGTATCCTTCAAGCGGATATAAAACCTTTTCATTTTCAATTTCAGAGGTCAAGAGCTGCGGAAATTTCTCTTGCATGGAATTAACGAATTTCTTATCATTCAATTTCTTAAAGACCTTTTTCGGATCTTCACCCGTCTTCACTGCGATGATATCGGCAATTTGAACAAGCTGCTTTCCTTCAGGAATCGTTATCTTCATTGCAGCTTCCTTCATGAGTTTTCCGGTTTTGATGCTTGTGACGATATCTTCAATTGGCATGGAAGGTGATAATTTATACTCTCCTGCCTGAAAACCGGATTCATTGCGGAATTTAATATAATATTTGAATACGCGTGCGTCCTTGATTATCCCCTGCTCTTCAAGCAGCGTTGAAATTCCGTTAACGGAAGAACCGATTGGGATTTTCACTTTTTTGATGGTATCATCATCCGGATCGACTGGTTTCATGGCTGAGTTGATATATAAAAAGCCCACAAGACCAACTATCCCAATTAGTACAATAAGCGAAGCTATCGTAATCATGATGATTTTACGAACCAGCTTGGCTTCTCCTTGCTGTTCTAACAATTTCATTCGGATATGTTCCTTTTTAGATAAATTTTTATCTTTTTCATCCATGTTCATTCCCCCTGCAAACTCACACCAACTACAGAATGGTTTCTAGATGATGCTTTCTCTAATTAATCTTTGCTTCGAACATTATACTAAAATCAACAAATAATTACATGTTTTTTGCAAAACTACATTCATCAATACTCTATTTATGGCAAAAACGCACTAGTTTTGTCAATATACAGGTGTGATTTAATAGGAAAATAGTGATATCTTTGTCTAAAGTGTTTTTGAGGGTATATTGATTTCCGCTCCAGGCACTCGCTTTCCGCGGGCGGTCCGGGAGCCTCCTCGGCTTACACCTGCGGGGTCTCCCCTAGACGCGCTTTTCCCGCAGGAGTCTCGCACCTTACTCTCCAATCAACTTTGTTTTAATTATTTACTCAGCTTAAAAATTTGTTTCCTGCATGTGTCAGGCATTTCAGGCAAGGGCAGGAATATTCATATAGGAATGCCATAAAAATTTGAAGAAAAAGAAAGGTGTGAAGGAGTTGGATAATTCTTATTTTGTAGGTTGGGGGACATCGGCACTCATAAACGCCGGACTTGCTCAAGGTAAAAATAGAACGGCATTGAATTGGTTCTTGCTATCATTATTTTTAGGTCCGTTCGCTACTTTTATGCTTTTATTCGCAGAGAAAAGATAAGGTGTTACTGGTACATAAATGAAAAAAACGACCTTCATGTCCACAGTTTATTACAGGTTTGTTGAACGTTTATTTGTTTTCAGGCACTCGCTCCAATCGATTCAGATAGTAACCCTTTTGTCTAAAAAAGTGGCTCGGAATGTCACAACCGAACCATGAAATGTTCTTTGGTGGTGGACTTAAATTTCCACTCCAGGCACTCGCTTTCCGCGGGCGTCTCGCACCTTCCGTTCCAATCGACTTTGTATTAAAAATTCAGATTGAAACCCTTTTACCTAAAAAAATGGCTCAGAATGGTCACAACCGAACCATGAAATGTTATTTGGTGGTGGACTTAAATTTCCACTCCGGGCACTCGCTTTCCGCGGGCGGTCTCGGGAGCCTCCTCGGCTTCCGCCTGCGGGGTCTCCTTAGATACGCTTTTCCCGCAGAAGTCTCGCACCTTCCGTTCCAAATCTTCCTCTTTTCAAAAAAAAAACCGACCTTTAAGGGCCGGTTTTTTCTCTTATTCTTCTTCCGCTTCTTCTTGGTCAAGGAATGTATTTAACATTTCCTCGACAAGATCCCACTCTTCTTCTGTTTCGATCGGTGTAAGTTCACCATCTTTATTATCTTCGCTAGGTACGAATGATGAAGCGTGGATTTCGATTTCTTCCTCATCATCTTCTGCAGACATCGGATAGTAAAGTACATAAGATTTGTTGAATTTATCTGAGTCGAATGTGAAAAGGATTTCGCAAAGCTGCTCGTTTCCGTTTTCATCTACTACTGTAATGTTGTTTTCGCCGTGTTCCATTTGTATTCACCTCATATTGAATTTGTTTGTCTGTCCAAGAATCCTTGCAGAATCATGACAGCCGCCATTTTATCAATGACTTTCTTGCGTTTGCTTCGGCTCACGTCCGCCTCAAGAAGGACACGTTCAGCCGCCATAGTTGTCAACCGTTCATCCCAGAGAAACACCGGCAGCTTGAATTTGTTTTCTAATCGTTTAGCGAAGTCTTGGCTGATCTCGCCTCGCGGTCCAACGGTACCATTCATGTTTTTAGGTAATCCGAGGACAATTTTAGAAACATCATGCTCTTTTATGATTTCATTGAGGCGTTTAAAGCCGAAGTCATTTCCAGCTTCGTTAATTTTGATCGTTTCCAATCCTTGTGCAGTCCAACCCATCGCGTCACTCAGGGCAACGCCGATGGTTTTTGAACCTAAATCAAGTCCCATTGTGCGCATTAGTATTCCTCTCGATGGTTCTTAAGATACGACTTAACCAATTCTTCGATGATTTCATCGCGTTCAAGCTTACGAATAATGTTTCGAGCATCCATATGGCGCGGGATGTAGGCCGGGTCACCAGATAATAGATAACCGACAATCTGGTTTATCGGGTTATAACCTTTTTCCTGAAGTGCAACATAAACTTGAGACAATACTTCTTGTACATCTCTTTCGAATGGTTCTTCGGGAAAATTAAATTTCATCGTTTTATCAAAGGAACTCATAAACATGCACCTCTCCTCAGCGTCCAGAATCCACTATTACCTACATTGTACAACACTTTCCATTGATTATGAAATCGATAAGACCCATTCTTCAACAAAATTAAGCGCTGCATCCAATTTTTCAGGGTCTTTTCCGCCGGCTTGGGCCATATCTGGACGTCCGCCACCGCCGCCGCCGCAACGGGAAGCAACTTCTTTGACCAATTTACCAGCATGGAAGCCGCGGTCGATGTAATCCTTAGTCACCCCGGCAATCAAATTGACTTTATCACCTTGGGCCGAACCTAATACGATAATGACAGAATCGAGCTTTTGTTTCAAATCATCCGCCATGGCACGCAGATTATTCATGTCGGTAGCTTGAACCTTTGCCACCAATACTTGAACTCCATTAACGTCTTTTACGTTAGAAACAAGGCTGCTTGCTTCAATATTACTTAATTTTGCAGTAAGGCTTTCATTCTCACGATGAAGTTCCTTCACTTCAGCTAGTACCGTTTCAATTCTTGAAGGTACATCTTTCAAGTTCGTTTTCAATTTGGAAGCCGCGTCTTTCAAGACACCGATTTGATCAGTCATCAATTTGTATGCCCCTGCACCCGTTACGGCTTCAATACGGCGAGTACCTGCACCGATGCCGCTTTCAGATACGATTTTGAACAAGCCGATTACCGCTGTATTCGGCACGTGGACACCCCCGCAAAGCTCGAGGCTGTAATCGCCGATTTGAACGACACGGACAATCTTGCCGTATTTTTCGCCGAACAACGCCATTGCGCCCATAGCCTTAGCTTCCTCGATGTTTTTATAGTCCGTATTCACTTGTAAGCTTTGCCAAATCTTTTCATTTACAATCGTTTCGATTTGTTCAATCTCTTCAGCCGTTATCTGGCCAAAATGAGAGAAGTCAAAGCGAAGGCGTTCAGCCTGTACGAGTGAACCTGCTTGATTGACATGTGTACCAAGCACATCTTTCAACGCCTGATGCAGAAGATGCGTCGCTGTATGATTTTTCGTGATATGGATCCGATTTTCTTGATTTACAGTAGCGACGATATCGGAATCTGCTGTTAAAGTGCCGGCAGTAACTGTTACACGGTGCAGATTTTGGCCATTAGGAGCCTTTTGGACATCATGGACATCAACCTTCACTGATTCACTGGCCATCGTTCCTATATCGGCTATTTGTCCGCCGCTTTCCGCATAGAAAGGAGTCTTGTTCAGTATCACTTGAACTTCTTCACCTTCTTGTGCCTCCGTTACAAGCTCGCCATTTTTTACTATGGCAGCAACTTTGGCTTCGACAGCGACTTGATCATAGCCGACAAATTCACTTTCAACTTTAATATCACCCAATACCCCGCCTTGGATTTGCATGGAATCCACATCTTGACGCGCTGAACGGGCACGTTCACGCTGTGCATCCATTTCCTTTTCAAATCCAGCATGATCGACCGTCATGCCTTCTTCTTCTGCATATTCTTCCGTTAACTCAATCGGGAAGCCATATGTGTCATATAAACGGAATGCGTCACTGCCAGGAATGGTTGTACCGCCTTTTTCCTTTTCCTTTTTAATGACTTCAGAAAGGATGGCGAGTCCATCATTTAGAGTTTCATGGAAGCGTTCCTCTTCATTCTTGATTACTTTTGCAATGAACTCTTTATTCTTAAGGACTTCAGGGTAGAAGTCTTTCATGATTTCGCCGACGACCGTCACAAGCTCGAACATGAATGGTCGATTGATGTTGATTTGCTTAGCATACCGAACCGCTCTGCGGAGTAAACGGCGCAATACATAACCGCGGCCTTCGTTGGATGGAAGAGCCCCGTCACCTACTGCAAAGGCTACCGTACGAATATGGTCTGCAATGACCTTGAATGCAACATCTTTTTCTGAATCAACACCATACTTCACATCGGAAATCTCTTCGACTGCCCGGATGATCGGCATGAATAGATCTGTATCATAGTTCGTCGCCACATCTTGAACGACGGAAGCCATACGTTCAAGGCCCATGCCTGTATCGATATTTTTCTTTGGAAGCGGTGTGTAAGAACCGTCCGGATTATGGTTGAATTGGGAAAACACAAGATTCCAGACTTCTAGATGCCGTTCATTTTCCCCGCCTGGATATAATTCCGGATCATTCGGATCATCGCCATATGCTGCTCCGCGGTCATAGAAAATCTCTGTGTTCGGGCCGCTTGGACCTTCACCGATATCCCAGAAGTTCTCCTCCAGGCGAATGATCCTTTCTGCAGGAACACCGATTTTCTTATTCCAGAGTTCGAATGCTTCATCATCTTCAGGATGGATCGTCACAGCCAATTTGTCCTTGTCGAACCCAATCCATTTTTCATCGGTCAAAAATTCCCATGCCCATGTGATGGCTTCTTCTTTGAAGTATTCACCAATGGAGAAGTTTCCGAGCATTTCGAAGAACGTATGATGACGTGCCGTTTTCCCCACGTTTTCAATATCGTTTGTACGGATGGCCTTTTGAGCATTTGTAATCCTTGGATTTTCAGGAATCACCCGTCCATCAAAATATTTCTTTAACGTCGCCACCCCGGAATTGATCCAAAGCAATGATGGATCTTCATGAGGAACCAATGACGCACTTGGTTCGATGTTATGGCCTTTTTCACTAAAAAAATCTAAATACATTTGGCGGATTTGAGCACCAGTTAAATACTTCATATATATATCCTCCTTTAAAAATTATGTAATTTTGAGCACACAAAAAACCCCCATCCCAAAAACAGGGACGAGAGTTAACTCGCGGTACCACCCTGATTATGGACGCAGGAATTCATCCTAGGCCCATCACCTTCATAAAAGCCTTAACGCGGCATGACGGCAGGTATTAGCTGCTCTCAGGACTAGCTTTCTGCTGCTCTTCACCTTACAGCCCCTTTCAGCCTGGGGGACCACTCTCTTTTAGATGGACTTCAGCATACTTCATCCTTCAACGAATTATCTTATGTAATGGATTATATTCACAAGACTTTTATTTGTCAATAAGGGGCGGCTTCTTTCTAAAGTGAACGCGGGCATGAAGTACAAAAACTTTCAATACTGCCAATATGGGAATTGAAAGGACCATGCCCATGATACCTCCTATTTCACCCCCGGCCAATAATGCGAGCATGATGAACAGCGGATGCATATGGAGGCTTTTACCGACTATAAGCGGCGAAAGGATATTTCCCTCAAGAAATTGAAGTACAAGCACGATGACGGCGATAATCAACACCATCTTAACCGACATTGTCGCGGCGATGACCAGTGCAGGAATCGCCCCAATAATCGGTCCGAAATACGGAATGACATTCGTTATCCCGATTATCGCCCCCAATAGAAGCGGATATTGCATTCCGACTATCCAGAAGAGCAGCGAGGAAATCAAACCGATCACGACACAGACGATGATTTGTCCGCGGATATAGCCGCCAAGCGACGCATCCACATCACGAATGAATGCCCGTCCCTGCTTGCGCCATTTTTTCGGCGTCATATACCATGCCATTTTTTTTAAAACAGTGAAATCTTTCAGGATATAAAATGCAATGAATGGAATCAATGCAATCAGGACGATGAAATCAATCATCTTCATTGCATACTCCATCGCCTTTTCAGGTATACGCTTCAGCCAATCTTCGAAAAGGGTGACACCTTCTTCGAACCTTTCATGAATTCCGAACGGCCAGGCAGCCGTTTGATGATTGAGTTTATCGATGCTGCCCCGGTACTGTTCAACCAGTTCCGGCACGCTTTCCGACAGCTCGCGGACCTGGCTGACGATCACTGGAATGCCTTTATAAACAGCAAAGCCGATCCCTCCGAAAAACAATAAATAGATGATCGTAATCGAAAGCCAGCGACGCATCCCCTTCTCATTTAAATATTCCACTACAGGGTGGAGCAAGTAACTGATGAACGCACCAATCAAAAAAGGCAGCAGTACCGTCACACATACAGTAACGACAGGTCCCCACATGGGCTTAAGTTTCATAAAAATATAGATAACGAAAAATAAGAGCAATAAAAAACCCAGGCGATAAAACCACTTTAGACGAATACTCACAATAAACACCTCCCGCTCATTTATTCTTCGAAAAGCGGGAGGTTTTCATACATAAAAAAGAGTGCCCTCATTATCAGGACACCCATTCCTGCTATAATAATGATTTTAATCTTTTGCGTATTTTCTTCATGTTCCGTTTAAACATCTTCGAGTTCATCAAGTCCGAACCCATATTCATTAGAGTATTGCGTGAACGTCTAGCCATTGCAAACACCTCTTCCGTTATTTACATACCGAAGCGGCGGTCATTTTCCTCAAACAAATCGTCCAATGAACTTAAACTTCCATCTTCCTCGACTTGGTGCGTATTTATGAGCCCTTCGGATAGAGTCATTTCAATAAAACAATTCCAACAATAATATTGATTTACGCCAATCTTCCCAACATCTTTACTGCGGCAATTCGGACATTTAATTTCCAAAATGGACACCTCACTGTTCATAAACTGAAACAATGATGGTATCCTTCCCTAATGCAGGCGGCTGTTTTGATTCTATCACTGTCGACTCCGAGAAAAACCCATCCGTTGTTTCATACGCTATAATCGTGCCCATTTTTCCCTTGAAATATACATCCTGCAGTAAACCAAGCTCTTCGCCCATTTCTGAAAAAAGCATGCGTCCCAATAATTCGTCCTTCGAAAGGCAAATGGAATCCGCAGGCACTTTCCTTAAGGTTGAATCCTGTTGCATGATGACGATCCCATCTGGACCGAATGAAGAAATATCGTCGAGTTTCAAATGAAAAGCTCTTTTGAACAATGCATGTTGATGAACGACCAAGCCTGTTACCTGACCCATTTCAGAAATTGATAAATCGTGGACCGTACCGATTCTTTCTCCTTTGATTGTAAAAACCGGCATCCCTTTCAATAAAGAAAACGTCCGCAAGGTCATCCCGCCTTTCCGAACATTTTTATTATCTCTTTACTATTGTAAATAGATGTGCTGAAAGGTTTTCCATTGTTGGTCCCTTTTCCAGTAATACAGAAACCAGGCCATAAAAAAAGACCGGTTTCCCGGTCTAATACACTTACTTTACCATCCTCTGCTGGCACCTCCGCCACCGGAACTTCCTCCGCCGCCGCCCCGTGGACCGCCGCTGCCGCCTCCACGGCCGCCGCCACCTCCGCGACTGATGATTATCAAGAGAATATTGATTAGCGTTTGAAGGAAAAATCCTTTAAAGAACTTGGCATCGAGGATGACTACGATGATGACTACGATGATAATGAGGAAAATCTGTAAACCTGATGGCTGAAAGGTTTCTGATTCGGGCTGAACGGAGAGATCTTGATAAAACTCGTCACCTAGGTCGTATTCCTTCGTGACATCGTTATATACAGCCTTATAGGTCTCCGTCAGGGCAACATCATATTTACCCTCTTTCAGCGCAGGGATAGCCACATCATCCAAAATCTGTCCAGATCTTATATCGGTAATGGCCCCTTCCAAACCGTACCCCACTTCAATGCGGATTTTCTGTTCTTCCATGGCCAGCACAATGAGGACTCCATTGTTCAGCTCGGCATCACCAAGCTTGAATGATCTAAATGCCTCGACCGAGTACTCCTCGATTTCGGATCCTTCGATCGAATCAACCGTCAAAACGGAAATTTGTGCTTTTGTGGCATCATCCAATCGTTTCCCAAGTTCGATGAGTTCGGATTTTTCCTGATCATCCAGGACTCCAGCAAAGTCCTGAACATATATATCCCCAACTGGTTCAGGGATGTTAGGTTGTGCTGCGGCTACGTTTGCTAAACCGAACGTGAGAATGAAGAATAGCGCAAACACAGCGAGTCTTTTCATTATTTATCGCTCCCGAAATCAACCTTTGGCGTTTCTTTTTCTTGATCGGTCACTTCAAAATATGGTTTGGCATCGAACCCGAACACTCCTGCCATCATATTCTTCGGAAAGCGTTTAATCATTTTATTATAGTTGGTAACTTCATCATTATAGTCTTTTCGTGCTACCGTCAGCCGATTTTCCGTTCCTTCCAAACTATCCATGAGACCCTTAAAGTTCTCATTGGCCTTTAAATCCGGATAGTTTTCGACAACCACCAAAAGTCGGCTCAAGGCCCCACTCAATTCTTGATCGGCATCAATCGCATCTTCAGTGGAATTGGCACCGGCCAGCTTCGAGCGTGCATCACTTACCGCTTTAATGGCTTCCGTTTCATGCGAAGCATAACCCTTCACCGTTTCGACAAGATTTGGAATCAAATCCGCTCTTCGTTTTAATTGATTATCCACTTGCGACCATTTATTGTCGACGTCTTCACTGGCACTTACAAGGCCGTTGTATGAAGATGCCCCATAAATGACAAGTAAAACGACAATGACTATTCCTATTATCCAACCTTTTTTCATCAAATCCCCCCTACTCTTTCACATATTAGTTATAATTCCACCAAAACTATGAATTTTAAACAAAATGCATCCAAAAGAACCCGCTACATAAAATCATAAGGCGTGACATTCTCCATCCCGATCATCGGGTCAGCATGCATGAGAATATCAAGATAACTCGATTGTTGAGGTACTTCTCCCTTTTCCGCCGGCATTTCTTCTTCGCTCAAAATTTCCCGCAGCTTTTCACGCAAAGTCGTTTTGCGGCGCATCTCATCATTACGCTCGATCCCTAAACGGAATGCATCTTCTTCACCACAAAGGATCAAGAAATTTTTACTGCGCGTAATCGCCGTATACAATAAATTACGTCGGAGCATCCGATAATAGCTTTTCACTACAGGTAAAATGACAATGGGGAATTCGCTTCCCTGCGACTTATGGATGGAGCAGCAATATGCATGTGTGATCTGGTTCAAGTCCTGCTTCGTGTATGTCACCTCAATGCCTTCGAACGATATGATTACTTTATCGACATGATCGGTATTTTCTTTAGCGAACAATATGGACACGATTTCTCCCATATCGCCATTAAAGACACCCTCCTCTGGCTGGTTCACCAGTTGAAGCACCTTATCTCCCGTTCTGTATATTACGTCTCCGAATTTTATTTCCCGCCGCTTTTCATCCGCATTGCTATTGAACACTTCCTGAAGCATTTTATTCAGTGCATCAATCCCGGCAGGCCCTCTATACATGGGAGCCAGTACCTGTATATCCTTGGCCGTGAAGCCTTTCGTCCTGGCATTGGCAACGACTTTCTCGATTACTTGGGCGATTTGACCGGTTTGGCAGCGAATGAACGATCGGTCTTCTTGCTGTTTCGTGACATCAGCCGGAAGCCTTCCCTTTTTGATTTCATGGGCCAATTCAATGATCGACGAGCCATCGGCTTGACGATAAATATGTTCCAGACTGACAGTCGGTACACAATTCGATGCAAGCAAATCCTTTAAAACCTGCCCAGGGCCAACAGATGGCAGCTGATCTTCATCACCAACCAATATCACTTGGACATTTTCCGGCAGAGCTTTAAACAATTGATGGGCCAGCCACGTATCCACCATGGAAACCTCATCGATGATTACAATACGGCCATCCAGCTGATTATCCTCATCATGGGAAAAGCCTTCACTCCCGTTCCACCCGAGCAAACGGTGGATCGTAACAGCGGGAAGCCCAGTCGATTCGGCCATGCGTTTCGCTGCACGGCCAGTAGGAGCCGCAAGTACGAATGGAAATGGATCGCTTCCTTCTTTTTTATAATCGTTAATGTCCATCGATACGCCATGCAACTCTGCATATAGCTCAACGATTCCTTTAATGACTGTCGTCTTACCGGTACCCGGTCCGCCCGTCAAGATTAACATGGGTGATTGCAGGGCCGTTTGGATCGCTTCCTTTTGGGCCGGGGCATAAGAAACATCCAGACGCTCTTCAAGCTCCCCAAGTGCAAGCAAGAACTCCGATTCGGGGAACTGGTCCTCATACTCGGTTTGAGCAAGCAGCCGCTTTATGTTCATTACGATTCCCTTTTCCGAATAGAATAGCGAAGGCGGATAAATTCGTTGATCCTCGACAACTATTTTCCCCTCTTGCGTCAATTCGATTATTTCCGAGGAAATGTTCGTGAATTCAATGCGATCCCGTTTATTTTCCTCCAACAGCCGTTTGACTGCTTCCAAAAGCTGCTCGGCTTCTATGTAGATATTTCCGTCCTGCAGGCATTGTGATTCAAGCGTATACAAGCACGCAGCCTTGATTCGGTCGGGATGGCTGCCGGAAATGCCCAGCTGATGCCCAAGCTCATCCGCCCGTCCAAAACCAATCCCTTCGATATCCTCTACGAGCTTATACGGATTTCCCTGAACCATCGTTATCGTATCCTGTTTATACATTTGATATATCTTCATCGACAACTGCGGACCGAAGCCATATTGATTCAGGGCGATCATCACCTGCTCCAGACCTTGATGCTCGACCAATGTATCATAGAGGCCCTTTGCCTTTTCACCGGATAGCTTCGGGATATCATCAAGCAGCGAGGGCTGAGCCAGAATTTTTGAAATTGCCTTTTCACCCAGTGTCTCAACAATGCTTTCAGCTGTTTTCTTCCCAATGCCCTTGAAAAGGTCACCTGATAAATAACTGACGATGCCTTCCTTGGATTGAGGCAAATCCTTGCGAAAATGCTCTACATGAAATTGAAGGCCAAAACGCGGATGTTCCTTCATGGCCCCATAAAAAATATAGATCTCATCCTCATGCATCCTTGGAAAATAACCAGTTACGACCGCTTCCTTCTCTTCATAATTCAGATTCGTTTCATGCACACGAATTCTTACAACCGAGTACATATTTTCTTCATTATGAAAGATCGTCACTAAATGACTTCCCTTCATGAACATTTTCTCTTCTGAAAACAAATCCAACGAGTCTTGCTGGCTCAACGCTTCTCCCCACCTTTCCATGCATATGCTTTTTATTTACTCTGCATTCATTTCTTCCAACAGTTTCTTACCGTGTGCAGCAAGCATATGGTCTGGCTGTGCTTCCAAAGCCTTGTCAAAATAAGCCATCGCTGCTTGCGCATCCTCACGATACCCTGCAAACGCAACACCTAAATTATAATAAGCATCCGCATGTCCCGGATCCTGTTCCACAACTAAATTCAGCTGGTTGATCAATTCATCATATAATTCCGCATTAGCAAGACATAACGCATATTGGAATCTTGCATCAACGTCCTCAGGGCTCAGCTCCACCGTTCTCTGTAAATAAGGCATAGCCAATTTCGGCTGATCCAATGCCATCAAAGTCAATCCAAGCATGAAGTAAGCATCGCTGTTATCCAATCCCAATCGGATTGCCTTTTCGAACATATCCTTCGCTTCGACCAGTTTAGAATCTGATTCATAATATAAGTTTCCTAATGAATAGTAAGCCGCTGCCGCATTTTCATCCAGCTCGATCGCCTTTTTGTAAAACTTGACCGCTTTTTCCGTTTCACCAACGGCAGTCAATACATTCCCAAAGTTTATGTAGGCAACAGGCTCATTCGGATTTTCCTCGATCGCCTCATTAAAAACCTTCGCCGCTTCTTCGTATTTCCCTTGCTGCATAAATTCAATTCCTTGTTGATTCTTATCCATATCCATTCACACTCCATTTTTATATTAAAAAGTATAGCATAAGCCAGTGGCCGAATTCAGGCGGTATACCCGCAATCCAAAAGAAGTCCCCAACCGCAAACACAGCTGGGGACATGCTTATTTTACCCTACGTAAGTCAGTTTTTCACCTTTTTTAAATACTTCATCAATCGTACCGCCGCCAAGGCATACTTCACCTTCATAGAATACGACTGCTTGTCCAGGTGTGATCGCGCGGACTGGCTCGTCAAAGATGACTTCGACGTCACCATTGTCCAAGACCTTCACCTTAACACCGCTATCCTCTTGACGGTACCTGAACTTTGCCGTACATGTAAATTCACCCGCAGGCGCATGTTCCGCTACCCAGCTGACATTCACTGCACGAAGGGAATTGGAATACAGTACATCATTATCAAAGCCTTGACACACATATAAAACATTGCGCTTCAAGTCTTTTCCCGCAACAAACCAAGGTTCGCCGCTGCCGCCGATCCCTAGACCGTGACGCTGACCGATGGTGTAATACATCAATCCGTCATGCTTGCCCATGACCTTGCCATCCATCGTGACCATATCACCGGGCTGAGCTGGGAGGTAATTGCTTAAAAACTCTTTGAAATTGCGTTCACCGATAAAACAGATGCCTGTAGAATCTTTTTTCGTTGCCGTGGCAAGACCCGCTTCTTTTGCAATTTCACGGACTTCCTTCTTATCAATGTGTCCAAGCGGAAACATGACTTTTTCCAACTGTTCTTGAGTAAGCTGGTTCAAGAAGTACGTTTGATCTTTATTATTATCGACACCGCGAAGCATTTTGTATTCGCCATCCCGGTATTCAACCTGTGCGTAATGACCTGTGGCCACATAATCGGCACCAAGGCTTACGGCATGTTCAAGAAATGCCTTGAACTTGATTTCCTTATTGCACATTACATCCGGATTCGGGGTACGGCCCGCTTTATACTCATCCAAGAAATAAGTGAAAACTTTATCCCAATACTGCTTTTCAAAATTGACCGCATAATAAGGGATGCCGATTTGATTACAAACGGCAATTACATCATTGTAATCTTCCGTTGCCGTACAGACTCCGTTTTCATCTGTATCATCCCAGTTCTTCATGAAAATCCCGACAACATCATAGCCTTGATTCTTCAATAGCAGGGCTGACACAGAAGAATCCACGCCTCCTGACATACCCACGACGACGCGGGTGTCCTGTGGTGCTTTTCTCATTCTGTCACCTCATTTATTTAAAGTGAGAATTATCTTCTCACTAATCTATTAACGATTTTAACGGTGGTTTCAGCCGCCTGCCTTACTTCCTCTTCCGTGTTGTTCAGACCGAAGCTGTAACGAATCGAATTCTTCGTCCGCTCCGAATCTTTCCCGAACATCGCCACAAGCACATGCGACGGATCGATTGACCCAGCAGTACAAGCGGACCCGCTCGATACAGCAACACCTGCCAAGTCCATATTAACGAGCATCGATTCCACATTCGTACCAGGAAAACTAACATTCAGCAAATGCGGCAGCGACTGTTCCATAGATCCGTTAATTTCATATTGTACATCCGCCTCATCAAAGACGGCAAGCAATACGTCTTTAAAACGCTTGTATTGCTCCTTTTTCTTTTCCATCATGCTTTGTGCAATTAAAACAGCTTCTGCAAAACCGGCAATTGAAGGCACGCTCTCCGTACCAGCACGGCGCTTGCGTTCTTGTTCCCCGCCATATAAATGTGGATTCAGCTTCAAGCCTTCACGTATATAAAGAAAGCCGATTCCTTTTGGACCGTTGATTTTATGTGCGGATACGCTAAGCAAATCCACACCCAACTCACGGACGTCGATAGAGATCAAACCATATGCCTGAACCGCATCCGTATGGAAAATGGCTTGATGCACCCTGAGCAGCTGCCCAATTTCAGCAATCGGCTGGACCGTTCCAACCTCATTATTGCCGAACATGACCGAAACCAAAATCGTGTCATCCCGCAATGCGGCCTTTAAATCGGCAATTGAAATAAGCCCCGCTTCATTCACAGGTAAATATGTGACCTCAAAGCCAGACTTCTCAAGGTATTGGCATGTATGCAAAACCGCATGATGCTCAATCTCCGTAGTAATGATGTGCTTTCCTTGTTCTTTATAAGCATTCGCAACACCAATGATCGCCGTATTATCCGCCTCGGTTCCGCCGCTCGTGAAAATGATTTCATTCCGCCCTGCACCGATGCTCGCTGCAATACTCGAACGCGCCTCATCCAAAACATGGCGCGCCTCCCGCCCGAACGCATGAATGCTCGACGGATTCCCGAAGTCATTACTCATGACCGTCATCATCCTATCGATCACATTCGGATGCATCGGTGAAGTCGCAGCATGATCTAAATATATTCTGTCCACTTTTTTGTCGCCTCCATTAAAAAACGCAAGCGCCTACATAATAGGCGCATTGCTAATCACTTAAATATAATACATATAAGAATCGATTTCACCCGTATCCTTGTAGCTCGCCAAATCCATAAGCGTCGTATTATCCAATACATCCTTCACAGCATCGCGAATCCGGATCCAAAGCTGGCGCTTCACCGGCTCCTCATCCTCAATTCCTTCAACAGGGGTAATCGGCCCTTCCAATACACGAATCACATCACCCGAAGTAATCTCCTGAGGATCCTTAGACAGGACATACCCGCCATACGCACCGCGCACACTCTTCACCAATCCCGCATTACGAAGCGGCGCAATCAACTGCTCCAAATAATGCTCCGACAGATTATGCGTCTGGGCAATCGATTTCAAACTCTTCGGGCCTTCACCATAATGTTTAGCAAGCTCGATCATAATCGTCAAACCATAACGGCCTTTAGTAGATATCTTCATACATATACACCTCAAATTATTTATCCGTTTCTAAATTCTTTTGAAATTATAGCATATTCCCGCCGGAAATGCATTCACCCGCCCTTCATTTGTCAAATTATCCTAATTGGATAGGTAGGAAAAGATATAAAAAAGGTTGGGTTAGGACGGATTTTTTGCCTGGAACGGTCAGATTTTTGCGGGGATAGGTCGAATCTTTCGCTCGAACGGTCGGATTATTGCAGAGATAGGTCGGATCTTTGTGAGGATAGGTCGGATCTTTCGTCCGGACGGTCGGATTATTGGGTGCTAGAACGAATTTTTCGATCAGAAGCTGGATTATTTACGCTAGGTCGGATTTTTCGCTCGAACGGTCGGATTATTGCAGAGATAGGTCGGATTTTTCGCCCGGACGGTCGGATTTTTGTGGGGATAGGTCGGATCTTTCGCCCGGACGGTTGGATTATTGCAGGGATAGGTCGAATTAATACAAAAGTTCATCCATGCCACATTTAATTTCACTAAAATACAGGAAATCACTTTATTAACCGAGAATACTTCACTTAAATCTATAAGGAGTGGTAATCATGATCATTAAAAACTGCAAGAGGCCTTTAAAAATAGACATGCTCGAAGCTCTGATGAGACGCTTACCTCCTGGGCATGCGAAGCACCCGGCAATTATTGAAGATATTAAAAAAATCAAGGCTGGATACAACGGTGAAAACAGAGTCTTTCAATCTCTTAAATCCCTTCCTGAAAAAGAGTATCTACTCTTTCATGACCTCCGACTTATTGGATCACCTTTCCCCTTCCAAATGGACATCCTCATTCTCACATCCTCTTTCCTTTTAATCCTTGAAGTCAAAAACATGGCTGGTGAAATCTTTTTCGATAATGCATTCAATCAACTTATCCGTACAAATCCAGATGGAAAAACCGAAGCTTTTGATGATCCCATATTGCAAGTGAGCCGGCAGCGCCAGCACTTGTTAGACTGGTTAAAAACAAAAAGAACGAACAACCTTCCAGTTGAAACTCTCGTAGTCAGTGCCAATTCTTCAACGATCATTCGGGCCGGGAATACGGATATTAATAGAATAGTGACACGCAAGGATCGGATTCTACTTAAAATTGAGGAATTAAAAAACAAGTATAACGAAGCGGTCCTTTCTACTAGAGCAATGAAACGATTATCGAATTTATTGCTTGATAGTCACATCCCTTATATTCCTAAACCGCTCGAGAATTATAGAATTCCGATTACCGCCCTCCAAACCGGAGTATTCTGCGATAAGTGTCATGCATTTTCGATGGAGCGGAAATCAAGAAAGTGGATTTGCCGTACCTGTTTGGATATTTCCCTCGATGCACACATTTCGGCACTATATGATTATCTATACCTCGTCAAACCTACCATTACCAACAGGGAATTTCGAAACTTCCTACAACTCCAATCCCCATCCAGTGCAAAAAAACTATTACTTTCACTAAAACTGAATCATTCCGGCCATACTAGAGGCAGAGTTTATCTATTAAATTCTCTCATAGAAGGAGAGGTCGGATTATTACGTCAGTAGGTCGGATTTTTCCGCCGGTAGGTCGAATTCGTCAACCGCTAGGTCGGATTTTTCCGCCGATAGGTCGATTTAGTCACCTGCTAGGTCGGATTTTCCCGCCGGTAGGTCGAATTCGTCCACTGCTAGGTCGAATTATCGATCTCACAGCATAAATTAAATCCCGAAACGGACTACTATAATAGGAATTCACCCTCTTTTACAGCATAATCAGCGCATTTCCCCTATCAGTTGTGATACCTTATATTAAAAGGAGAGGTGCGCAATGAATATTAAACCGCTTGCTTTCCGGATGCGGCCTCGTTCGATTGATGAGATCATCGGGCAGGAGCATCTGGTCGGTGAAGGGAAAATTATCGCAAGGATGGTGAAAGCCAAGCAGCTTTCTTCCATGATATTGTATGGTCCGCCGGGAATTGGCAAGACTTCGATTGCAAGTGCGATTGCCGGAAGCACGAAGTTTGCTTTCAGGACACTGAACGCGGTGACCAATAATAAAAAGGATATGGAAATCGTGGCTGCCGAGGCTAAGATGTCCGGAAAAGTGATTCTGCTGCTTGATGAGGTTCACCGGCTCGATAAGGCGAAGCAGGATTTCCTTTTGCCTTATCTTGAAAACGGGATGATCACCTTGATCGGTGCAACGACCAGCAATCCCTATCATGCAATCAATCCGGCCATCCGAAGCAGGTGCCAGATTTTCGAGCTCAAATCATTGGAAACCAATGATATTACCAAAGCTCTGGAACGGGCACTTCATGATGAAGAGCGCGGGCTTGGTGCGTATATAACGGATGTCAGCCTTGATGCCCTTACCCATTTCGCGACGGCTTCGAACGGAGATGTCCGCAGTGCGCTTAACGCTCTTGAGCTCGCCGTCATTTCCACCGAACCCGATGAGTCCGGAACGATACATATAGATTTGCAAATTGCCGAGGAATGCATGCAGAAAAAAAGCTTCTCACATGACAAGGATGGAGATGCCCATTATGATGTTCTGTCGGCTTTCCAAAAATCTATTCGCGGCAGTGATGTGAATGCAGCCCTTCATTATTTGGGGCGCTTGGTCGAAGCCGGCGATCTTGTCAGCATTGCCCGCCGCATGGTGGTCATTGCCTACGAAGACATTGGTCTCGCCAATCCGCAGGCTGGTCCCAGGGCCCTCGCTGCAGTCGAAGCCGCTGAACGGCTCGGGTTTCCTGAAGCCCGGATTCCACTTGCCAACTCCGTGATCGAGTTATGCCTATCACCTAAATCGAATACGGCCATTACCGCAATTGATGCGGCTCTTTCCGACATTCGCAGCGGCCATAGTGGAGATGTACCGGATCATCTTAAGGATGCCCATTACAAAGGGGCCACTGAACTCGGACGCGGCATCGGCTACCTATATCCGCATGACTACGAGAATGGCTGGGTGAAGCAGCAATACTTACCCGACAAACTGCGCAGAAAAAAATACTACAAACCGAAAAAGAGCGGGAAATTCGAACAAGCCCTTGCCTCGGTCTATGAAAATATCGAGAAAAAGAAATAACTCCGGATCGCTTCAGACCCGGAGTTTCTTTATTGTGGGAAATGAAAACTTTTAACATGCCTCATGTTGACAAAAATCGCCTCCCCTTGAGCATTCACCATCTCAATGATGCCATCTTTCACTGCACTGATCATCCCGATATTCTGCGGATGCATCCCCAAGTCGAGCACCACCAGTTTATTGGTTAACTTTTTCACCTGTTCCTCCAATGTCCTGGCCCAGCTTAAAGAAGAAACCTGTGCCAATTGTTCCCCTTTATTCAAACCGTATGGACCCTTTTCATCATCACAAACCGAAAGCCACTTTAAATGATCCATCGAAATGAACATCGTTTTAAATACTGGCGAATAAAAGACGAAATAGTTATTCATGATGCCCACGATATAACCATGAACCGAGTTTTTTTTCGTGAGCAGGATTTCAACAAACATCCCCTTCGCATTCATCAGTAATTTTCGGAACGAGGTCTCGTCAATCTCCGGCTCTCCTCCCGAACCAATCTCCTCATCGATTATAGGAAAGGAAATATTCTTAATGTGCCGGAATGGAACGTAACGGTAGGCTTTTCCAGTATACAAAACGATGATGTCAGAACTTACTTCAATTAAAATTCCCGCTTCATGTATATTCCCTGATAGCTCCAGTTCCATATACTGGCCTATATGTTTTGCTAACAAGCGACGCTTCCCCCTTTATATTAAGATCAACCAAACAAAATGGTTGCTTGGCCATTTTAAAAGCATTTGAACATAAACTTTTGCAAATGAAAAAATAAATCAAAGGTGTATTGAATCCCAATGAATCCATCTTAGGCAATAACGGCATGTCCACCTTCCATAAGAAGGCACAACAACTCGATTTTGGTTGCTGTACCTGTTTGGTATTTCTTTACCGAATATTTTGATTTGAAGCTTTGATTAAGTTCTCAATCCAAATTTGCTTGAATGCATTTGCACGAGGACTTCTGCGTCTTCCTAATCTTTCATCTGAGCTTGAGCTTGAAGAGCTTTCATATGAGCTTGAGCTTGAAGAGCTTTCATATGAAGAACTGCTCTCTTCTAATGAACTGCTTTCATCCTTTCTACTTCCGTTTGCTGAATTTCCATTTGCTGAATTCGCGTTTGATGCACCTCCGTCCGACGAACCTCCATCTTCGGAATTTTCATCTGTCTCCTCTTCAGCTTCTTCCTCTACCCTCACAGTTAAGGCAACGAATTGGACATGATCAGTTGGCACATAAAATAATTCTTGATTATGCACAACGATAAGGTACGTATCAGCCACTTCCATCAGGATGCCCTCAACCCTCTCAGGTCCACCAGCGAAAACGGATACCCAGTTGTGGACTACGCGAGTCAGAAGGCCATTAAGTGTATCGGTTCCGTTATAAACAAATTCAGGCAATAATTGTTCGTCTGATTCTTCGATCACTGTTACACTTTTAATATGGGAAATCGGGTATAAAACAAGCCCATCCTTCTCCGTGGATAAAACTAAAAATTCATCTTTCACATCTACAACCCGGCCAACTTTAGATCCCGGACCGCCGCCATTCACTTGAATGCAGCTAGTTTGAAGTGTTGACAGCACTCCTAAAAAACTGGTCGGATATACTGTTTCTTCTTCCTCGGCCAATAAATCGACTTGTGACTTTTTCGCATTCGCGACAACTATTTTCAAATGATCCCTTGCGTAATACACAAGTTGAGTTTGTTCATCTTTCCCTGTTTGTAAAACGATATAATCGCTTAATACTCCTATAAGCCTGCCTTCTCTAGAATCAGGCCCGCCTTTAAACACCCTCACCGGTTTTCCTGTTAAAGCATCAAGGTACGGTAAACCAACAGTCTCTGCCATTTTTCCTTTAGCCTCCAATAGTTATTTATACTTTAATGATATCCGTACTGCATATATATGCGCCTGCTTTCCAATACGGACTCTGCTTATCACCCATTTTGTGGGAAATCGTCGTACGCCTAGAAATTCCCTTTTGAAAAATCACTTTTTCCATTCTATTCAACTTTTAATAAAGGGCCTTACTTTTTAATAAAAAAACTCGGGAATTTTTTCCGGAGTTACATCAACATATTTCTATATAGAATGAAATGGCTACACAGGAGCTTTCTTTTGCCTGGATTTTGTCACGGTTCATGCAGCTTGCCAAACTATAACTTCGTTTACATCACAGAATAACTGGTGATTTTTTTCTGATTCTGTATATAGCTCCACATACTGCTCAGCTGAAACATTTTGCGGAGCTGCCTCGATCAGCGGCGGATACCGTCCTTCCCCTACCGGGAATTGAAAAGGTAGCTGGAACTCACCGTTTTCAAAACAGCCTACCCTTCATAAATTCCACGACTATTTACCTAGATGAAATCCAGACTTTTATATAGCCGTGCTGCTACAACGTCATAGCTTTAAACCCCTGCTATATCAGCATTCAATTCAAAAAAATTCAAACCAATTATAAAAACCTATTAAACTTTCATGTCATAACAATAACCTTTTATTGGCTTCCAAATATGTCAAAGGTATTATAAAGTAGCAAAATATACTATTCTTTTATTATGAAATTAAATATAATAGATGAAGTGGTTACAAAAAGAGGAAGGAAGTAAAATATGAGACATGAAAAAAAGAAGAAAAAGAAACGGACATGGCTGAAGGTAGTCGGGGTAATTGTCCTGCTATTCATATTAGCTGGGGGAGCCTTTGCCTATTCCATATGGAATTCACTGACAAAAACCGTTGACACGATGCATACACCAATAGACCGTACCACCGATAAACGAACTAAGGACCTTGCACTATCAGACCAGGAGCCATTCTCGATGCTCATGCTCGGTGTCGATGAGCGTGATGGCGACAAAGGCCGCTCAGATACAATGATCGTCTTGACGGTCAATCCGCAAAAGAAATCGGTCAAAATGCTAAGCATTCCGCGTGATACACGGACCGAAATCGTCGGTCATGGAACACAGGATAAAATCAACCATGCATTTGCCTTCGGCGGCGCGAAAATGTCCATGGATACCGTTGAAAACTTCCTTGATATCCCAATCGACTATTATATGAAGATCAATATGGAAGGCTTTAAGGATATCGTTGACGCAGTCGGCGGTGTGACTGTGCAAAACGATCTGGATTTCACTTATGAAGGCGTCCATTTTGCAAAGGGAAGTATTAATCTAAATGGAGAAGATGCGCTTAAATATTCACAAATGAGGTATGATGATCCGAATGGTGATTATGGCCGTCAATCCAGACAACGTTCTATCATCGAGGCTGTCATCAAGGAAGGCGCTAGCCTTTCATCATTGACGAAATACGATGAAGTCTTCGCTGCACTTGGTAATAATATCCAGACGAATTTGACGTTTGATGACATGATGGACATCCAAAAGAACTACAGAGATGCAAGCAAAAGCATAACGCAAGCAACCATTCCAGGAAATGGAACGAAAATCGACGGAGTCTACTATAATATCGTGTCGGATGAAGAAAAAGAAAAGGTTCAATCCGAATTAAAAGAACAATTATCCATAAAATAAGAAAAAGTGAAAGAGCTGTCCGGACCCGCATCCTGACAGCTTTTTCATTTTCCCCGTCCAATATTCTGACAAAAAACGAACACCAATTGTAGAGATTTGTTGGAATTTTTGTTGTTTATTAGGCACTAAAAGACGGTATAATCTAATATGAGCTGACAATTCCATCTTCCCCTTGCCCCTATAATCACTTGACACTATCATTCACTGGACCCGGAATTCCATCAACCGTCATTCATCAACCATAATAAATAATCCTAAACCAAAGGAGTGGATTTGTATGAAAATCAAAGCAGGCAGCTGGGCTATGCTAAGCAAACAGGACAAAATGTTTATTCTGAAAGCCATCAGTGATCGATCAAGAATGAAATATGTTTCATGAGAAGTAGCTCTTTTCGGCAATACATGAGAGCATTGCCTCTCCCTTTTCAATAAAACGAACTCGAGCCTGAAAAAGGAGAGGAACCTATTTAAACCGAATAATCCCATAACAAACAGCTTTCGCCTTTTTCTGTGAAAACATAGCTATCTTGTTCAAGATAAACACCCTAATGCGAGAATTGAAGACCTGTGTAACTGGAATTTCATAGGCCGTTTTATGCTGCCCTCCAACCTTATCCAGAATCCAGTTCTTCACATTCTTAAGTATCGGCCTGCAAATCATATTGAAAGGACTTCACATTCATATGCTGTAAAAATACATGTGACCGATTTTGCACATAATCTGCACGATTCGGAAATCGAAGCTTTATTTTAGAGCTTAACAAATCCCAGGACTTCCCGAACTCCGCCTCACTTTCATCACTCGCTTTTTGAACCGCTTGAAAAAAAAGAATGATACTAACTCCTGCAGCTAACACCCCGAGAATAGCCGTCAATTCTCCTCATACTCATCACCCTCACAGGTTATCATTCATTTATATATAAATGAAAACGATAAAAAAGAAGCATGTTTTAAACATGCTCCTTTAGTATATGTAACGGAAATGATTTCTTAAATTCATTGACGCTTTCTTCTTCGATACCAGAAAAGAGAAAAGAAGATTCCTAGCAAACCGCCAAACGTGTCCGTGATAACATCCACAAAGGGACACGGCCACCGGTTAGTTTTTGATGCAGATCATCTGCACTAAAAAGGCAACATATAAGAGCCCCTGAAAACGATAGAATAACATTCTATACAAAACTGCACCAAACAACACCCAACGTCAATAAGCCCGGGAAGAAGTATCTACGGATCATATTCTTTCAGGTTGTTCAATAATCCCGCTTAATTTCTCCTTAATCTCTTCCACAAGTTCATTTACAGTAACATCTTGTCCAGACTCACCCTTGGCAAAAGTGTCTTTTAAAATATCAAAAAAATCCATTTAAAATTTCCACTCCACAATCTCATAAGTTGTCCCAATTTTTTTCAAAAATAAGGAATATAGCTCTTTTATAATCACATATATAGTAGCGATTGGCAAGTAGGAACTAGTTTAAAAACCAAAAATTTACCCAATTTTAACATTTCTGAAATATCCCTTTGGAATGAACACTAGTATGTTTTAGGTAAATACGTGAGGATATAAGAAAACAAAAAAAGGACCGATTCCTCAGCCCTTCGAAACCCCATATTATGCTTGTCCCATAAAATATGTCATTAATGCAATTAAAACTAATGTAATGGTAATATAAGTCCCAATAAAAATTTTCTTGCTTCTTTGTTTCTTTTCATAAACTTCCTCGAACGTAATGAACCTGTTTTTTGTCATCAAATAATCTCCTTCTATTTTGATGGCAGCTATCTGACATCGCCTTTTGCGAAGTCCCTTTGCTTAATCTCTATATGTAGTATCGGCACATAACCAAAATATTTAAGTATTATTAACTGTTTTTTATAGGTAATATTTCTTAAATCTGTAGAATTTAACGACTAACGTATTATGTACTTTAACTAAATTCTATGATCATTCTGTTAAATCCTGCCTAGGTATCATTTTAATATCTAAATTTATTAAGCGCTTACTTTATAAAATTCATTATTATTTTTATCCAACCGCAAAATGATAACCATAACGGTACACAGAATAAAGTTCCCCATATTAATCCCCTTATAAAAGTACAAGGTACATCCATAATAAAATCCCTCTCATTTAGGTTGCATTTTTAATATTGTCCCCTTGTTCTTTATTTCAGATACTTTTTTACGAAAAAAAAACAAAAAAAGAAGACTGTATAACAGCCTTCCCTAACGTATTTTTTCATTTTCCTTTGATGAACTCCCGCACATCTTCAATAGATAATCCTAGATTTTTAGCCTCCAAAATTAGATGAAACCATTCTTCCCGTTCATTGTTAGCTTCCATGATAAATCCCACCCAACTTGTGGTAACACAGCCGTCTTAGCAATTAGCCTTAGACCTGTAATTTTGCGTCCCTACTTTTCAATAGGTTTGCCTTTCTCAAGAATATTTCACATTAGTTTTTATTACTCTTTCAAGTTTAATAAATATCTTGAAAAACTCTTTCGATTCCCTTGTCCAAGTGAACCATTATGCCCTAAAAAAATTTCCCCTTAATTAAAACTATATTAATGTTAATTATACTTAAAAACGTAATAATAGCTCTTAATACTATTCGTTTTTTTATGTCATTTTTCAACACAATTCATCAAAAAGTGACATTATAATGTAAAAATACTGGTAGAATGCGATTTCTTTAAAACAATTTTCTAAAAAGCAGAGATATAATCGCTATAACAATTTATTATTTACTATTCTAAAAAAGTATTTTTTCGAATTAAGTAGGCTAAGTCATTCATTATTAATTTATCTCCCCTAAGAAAAAAGCCAGCATTACAAACCATAAAATGGTTGTAACCTGACTGTCGTGAACTTCCAATTTATACTCTTGATTCCATTTGGATACCTAATAAATTGCTAAACATCCCTCTTTTTTCATTCGCTAATTGGTTATATTCACCGACCTGAATGATTTCTCCCTGATCCATGACCAGTACTTGGTCGGCATTGCGAATCGTCGATAATCGATGAGCTATTACGATGATGGTCATTTTTCCTTTTAATCGTTCAATAGCGGATTGAATCTTTGCTTCGTTCTCCGTATCCAATGCACTTGTGGCTTCATCCAATACCAGGATGGCCGGTTTGCGTAAAATTGCTCTGGCTAACACTAACCGTTGCCTTTCTCCTCCAGACAGTCGCACACCTCGATCTCCGATGAGTGTATCCAAACCTTGTGGAAGTTTACTGACAAAATCAGCAGCTGCAGCGAAATCCAAAGATTCCCATATGAATTCATCACTTGCATCAGGGTCAATGATCAGCAAATTTTCCCTTATTGTTGCATTAAAGAGATATGGATCTTGCGGGATATAACTTATGGACCTCCGCAGTGATAATAATCGGTCATTAGTAAGGGGACTATCATCTATTCTGACTTCGCCCCTATTAGGATGATTCAACCCCATTAATATATCTATTAATGTGCTTTTTCCGGCACCCGATCGGCCGACAATAGCCGTCATACGGTTAGAGGGGATGTGTAGGCTTATATTTTTAAGGGCATAAGTGCTCTCATTTTGATCATAACTAAAAAAAACATTACGGCAATCCAGCCCTCGTTTAATTTCAATAGGCATGATATTTTTATAATCAGATTCATATAATTCTCTTGCATCTCTACATTCGTTTTGTAAATCGGACAATGCTTTAAAAGACGGAAGCGTAGATCCTATTTGCTCTAAATTGGATTGAATGCTTGTAAACCTTGGCCATAACCTTGAAAAAATAACCATTATCAGCATTAATTGTGCTGGCTGGGCCATGAACATCTTTATCGAAAAAAAGACGAAGATCGCAATTAAGACTGAAGATACAATTTTGAAAATCATCTGGGAGGTAGTATTTAAAGTCGTTAACTTGATTCTATTTTTTTCTATTCTTTTACTTAAGGAAAGAAACCAATTCAAATGTGATTCCTCTAGTGAATTACTTTTGATATCTTTCATTCCGTTAAGGTGATCAGTCATGCCCGCTAAATATGTTTGTGTTAGCTGAAAGGTTTCCTTTCCAATAGACTGAGACTTTTTTACAAACTTCCGGGAAGAAAAAATAAGAATGATCCCAAAAGCTATTATAAAACTTGTCATTGGAACAGATAAATAAAAAGCTATACCGATTTGAATGAAAGTAAATATAAGAGAGGATATAAATTGTAAAAATAAATTTATCCCTGCACTTACATTGAAGGTTTCATTTGTCATGATGTTGATAATATCGGATTTCCTCTTTTTTAAGTAAAATCCCCAATTGACTTGCAGCAGACTGCCATACGCCTCATCCCTTAACTTTCTAACAAAACCTTGTTGGATTTTCACTCCCAAGATAGTTTGATTCCGCTTAAATACACTTTGTCCCACCATTAATATCACATAAGCGCCAAGTATTATTAAAAGACTTACCGTTTCCGGAATTCCTATGAATAATCCATTAACCCAGCTTAAGAAAGGAACTTCATCCGTTTTTATATCCATTATACCGGTCAATCCAATCAGAGGGATCAACAAGAAAATTCCTACGCCTTCTAAAAAACCTATTAAAATCATACAAATAAGATTGATATATAGTATTTTTCCTGAAAAATCATGTATTCGTTTCGTAAAAAGTAAAAGATGCTTCATAACCATATCCTCCATTCAGGCCATATTTGATCGTTTTCCTTCATGTTACTAGTGATAAAGCGCGAAAATGGAAGGAAAGGTATTAGGTTCTAAGATTATTATTCACATTGAAGATAGTATGGGTGGGGTGGTGACGCGTGGACTCCTGGATAAACCTTGGAGGGTTTATTTTGTTCAAATTGAATGTTATCAGATTAACCAGACTCTTGTTCTTTCAGACTTCCACCCCTGTTCTTTTTAGAGAACTTAGAAACAACAGTGAACCTATCCATCACTTCTGCTCCCGTTATGTAAAAAGGTCCACTGCGTAGCCAAGCATGTGCAATGAGCCCTCCATTCTCATCTTTGGCTGTACCTAAATAAAGAGTGCTATCAATTTCTCGTTTTTCCAGCATCTTCATAGCCGCCATTGCCTTTACAAGACACTGGCTTTCCCATATGGTGTAGCGGCTCATAATATTTATAGCCCGTGAAACATTTGCTAAAATCTCTTTATCCGCTGCAATCAACTCATATGATGACTCTTTCATCTGTTCACCAAGTGTTGGGGCAACTTTTGAAAAGGAAATGCTTTTAAGATAACGGGCCTTGCCTAAATGTATAAAGGCCTCGATATACAGCAGCTTTGTCTTGAAGTTTAATTTAAGAAAAGTCTGAGCTTTCTTTACGATGTTCATTTTTTAGCCTCCTAGACTAAAGATTCATGATACTAGGAATGGATGCTAACTAAACCTTGTTCTAGCAATTGACTTAAAAAGTCAGTGACATGTGACTGACAATCGGTTTGATGGACATTGTATTGTGACTGTAATGTTGTTACTAACTCTTGAATCGTGATGGGCTCCTTCATTAACTCCCATATTTCCCCGCCTAGTTCACCTAAATTATAATATTTACCGTTAGAAACACTTAACATTACTTTTTCCCCATCCATATCACTTACTATGTTCCCTGGACTTTGGCTATATTTCGTATCAAGTTGTTTAGTAATCATGAACTTTTTCCTCCCTTTTTAAAACATTTAAAATAATTTCCGATAAGTGTGGCGCCGTGAAGCGATTCGTTGGTCTACGTAATTGGAAAAACTCGATTTTCTTAATCATTTTGGCAGAAGTATTAAAGTGCCAGTCCATCAACCCAGATTTTTGGATAAAAAAATTACGGTATGTATGATGATACAATTTATAAAATCTTTGAAGAGATGGTATAGGCGTAATATCTATCTCGTTATTTTCTCCCTTGATCAATTCAAAAACACCAGCGAGCGGGAGTTGTTCGGTAATAAACTGTTCTTGAACAGGAACAGCGAATTTATCTTCTCTAACAATGAGTGGCTGATAATTATTTGAATCCATTTCAAAATGATTTAAGCTTTCCAGCCATAATTTTTGTTGTGGATATGAAGGTGTTACAATTGGTACATTTTCATCATTTAGTGTTACTGGTATGACATCATCACTCATGAGCTTATAGCCCCTTTTTAAAAAAGCTGAAGCAAGAGTGGATTTCCCAGCCCCAGAATCACCAACAATTGCATATGCCTTTCCATCTATGGCTACCGCACTTCCGTGTATAGGAAGGATTTTTCTTTGCATCAAAATGGCACCCATGCATGTTCCGAGGATATAAAGACGAATCTCATCCTCTTGTGCCGCATCAATTGGACAAAATTTTATTCTATTTCCGCCTTGGATCAGGAAAATGGCCGTCCTGGAAACATGGAACATAATCCAGTCTTTCTTAATGACAAAATCATCATCAGGAACTGAATGCTCAGACCATAATGTATGTAGATCCGCTTTTTCAATAACAATATCCGTTTTATCATCCACTATATTAATAGGAAGCAATTCAGGCAAAGCTATATCACTTGAGACGGTTAAACCATATGCTTCATAAACTGTCCTTGTTTTAATACCAATCATATAAATACCCCCGAACATAAATAACGTCTAGACAGGTCTAATGTTTAATACTTTATTATTCTTGAAGTCATACCCCTATTAACTGGATAAATAGGGGCTTAGGGGAACCTAACAGACTTTATTGCGTAAAAAGTTTAACTAAAAGTTATGTCACCTTTAGGAGTGCCTGCTGGAAATGCAGCATCTGTGTAATCACCATCTGTTCCAAGCATTGTTTGATTAACATCAAGAACTTCTAATTCAGGCTTTTTCCATTCCTTTTTCATAGTATTCACCTCCTTTTAATTGAATCGTTTTAAAAATCGATACACGATTAAACTTCGCATTAGGAATTTATGGTCAGGGTTTGTAGCAAGTTCGGGTTCCGTTCCTTTTTTAACCGTTACTAAGGCATTCTTTATCGCTTGTCCATCCAGGAATTCCAGGGCTTTATCATCTGTGCTCAGCTGCTCAATCTCCTCTATGAATTCACCCCATTTAGGAAGCATACGGTGAACCCAATCAGCACCTTGCACACCCCTGTACCGTTGATTTAGCCTTACTTTATCGGGTAAGACATTCAATGTAGCATTTCGAATCAGGGCACGATCCATCCCATTCTGTACATATTGACTTTCCGGGAGTGATAAACAAAAGCGAATAACTCGGATATCATTCGTCGGATCTCGCTTCCACAACTTGTATCGTAAGGAGAGCTTTGTGGAAAGCGTATTCCCTGCATTCCACTGAAAGATATCTTCAAAATGTTTTTTTCTTTCATTAAAAATATCAGATTTCGAATACCAGCCTGTTTCATCCATGCCGAATTCTTTAAATCTGTCATATACCCCTGTTCCTTCTGCAAATCTTGGATTGATTAATGAAGGAATTTTATATGGCACACCTTCCGGAAAGATCCGATCAATGATTGGAAAGCCGATTCTTGCAATGGTTTTCACCTTTCGCAATCTAGATCCGCCAACATTACTCCTATATTGTTCCAACTCTTGATATAATAGAACCCACTTTAGCCTTTTTAATAGAAGGGAGTAATACTCCAAGGGGAATCCCCAGGAAATTGAAAAGTTCCCTCTATCTCCATTAAGTAAAACACCTATGTCATCCTCATTCGCTTTTTCAAACATCCCTTTCAACCAGAAAGAATTTTCAAAAAACTTATATGGCATCTCCATGATGTCGAGAAAGTCTTCCATTTCAGAATAGGAGTCTTTCCCCTTAAAGTCACAATAATGATCAATAATGCCACCAACATGTCCTACCGTCGATTTGATGAAAGGCCGCTCATCAGCCAATAAGTATTTAGGAGTAAAATCCTTGAAATCTTCGGGAGGAATATAACTATATGTATGTAGTGCAGTGCTTTCCCGCTGCAATTTATTCACAGCAAAGCCAACAACAGCCCCAGAATCCAGCCCACCACTTAACTGGGCACCAACTTTTCGATGTGTCCTTAATCTAGATTTAACAGCCTCCTGGAATACACCTTGAAATGCTTCGATGTAATCTTCATTAGATTTAAGTTTTAACTTATCCCCTTGAGTTAAAAAGGAATATCGTTTTAAAGTCACCCTATTATTCTCTATTGTTAAACTATGAGAGGGTGGTATCTGACTTATGGTTGTATACGGCGTTAATGAAGAATCTACTGCATCAATCATTCCCGATACGGCCAAATACTCAGCAAGCCACTGCTCATTCAACCTTTTTTCAATAAAAGGTAATGACAAAAGCGGATCCATAGTCGTGCAAAAGGCAAATTTCTGATAGTTTTGGTGATAATAAAGGGTTCTGCTTCCTGAAAAATCCCTTGCCCCAAACAACTTCTGTTTCTTTTCGTCCCAAATGACAAAAGCAAAATCCCCTACTAAGAATTTGGGAGCATCTTCACCCCACTTATAGTATGAAAGTAGAATCAGTTCACTATCCGTCATGCCTTTTTGATCTAATGGTTTTACTTGCAACACCTGAAATAAATCTTTACGATTATCAATAATAGCATCCGCAGTGATTGTACATCGCCTTTCAAAATCGTAAAACGGGAGTTGTTCACCTACAGATTCAGGAGTAATCCATTGAGCGTGACAACCGAGAAAAACCTTTTCTGAATGCCATATTTGAATAGAATCCGCAGGGTACTTTTGTAATGCTGTCATTAAATTGCGGCATTGCTTGAGATCTACAGGCTCTTCATTTAAATGATAAATACCGGTTATAGCACTCATGTTTTCCCCCTGCTCGTTTTGTTATGTAAATGATTATTACAATAGCTTCCTTCGATGTTGATTAAAAACTTTAATGAAAATACTTCTATCATCTGATTTAAAAAATTTCACCCCCACTAATTTTAAGGGTGTCCATATTTCTTTCATATATATAAGTGGCATATTTTTCATCCTTTCCTTATCCCAACAAGCTACTTCCATAACTATTTGTGAAAAAAAAAAAAAAAATAAACATCGTGCTATGTTAAGAACTCTTTGTTCTCTATAACGAATTATATAAGCTAAATTTACCATCTTTTTAGGCCTATGTCAATAATTTAAGACACCACTAGTTATATAAATTCAATATAGGTTTTCACTAATACTCGTATCAAAGTTGATTAAATTGCAATATTTATTTAGAAAGGAAGTTAAAGAAAGTGGAACTACTAAGGGAGAAAACAACCTTTGAAAAATATTTTTTTAAAATGAATTCATATATTTCGGGGATAATCATCATCAACTTATTAAGTAATAATGAGGTGGAAAGACACATTGTAAAAAAATAGGAAAGGCTAATTGATCTTTTCGAAAAGTTTTTAGACTATACTTACATTGGGAACCATTTTAAATATTTAATTTTTCTATAGTTAACCAATCCCCGGCTTAGTGAGTTTTACATTTATTCATTTTACCTCTTGGCTGTCTAAACCATAATTTTCTTCAAGTCATTGGACAAGAGGAACTTAGAATACCTGATTCACCACAAAATATACGAGTCTCTTGGTAAGAATCCAAGAAACCGTATATGTGGTGAGAGGAACTCATTTTTTTGACATACCCAAAACCAAGCAGCTGCTACGAGGAACTTCTAAGCAATCATAGAAAAATCATTCAAATAATCATCCTAATTAATGGCAATGAACAATTTAAAATGCTAGATGAAAGTTACGTTGCCAACCCAGAAATTGCAGAATTGTTTAACATTCTTCCCGAAATAAGTATTCGAGTATTTATAGGTAAATCAGCTAAGGAATTGTTCTCTTTTTTCACTTCAAACAATAGCTTTTCACCATCACTCATAACACTTTTTAAATTCAAAAAATAGGTTTCATTATCATCACTTTCTAATAAAAGTTGTACTGCGAAAGTGTAGTTGTATAATTCTCCTTTAGTAAAGGAGTCCCACTCATACTTACCAGTACTTATTTTGGAAATTGTATTTACTCGTCCAAAAATATTTGTGGTATATGCACTATCCCCCTCCCCATTTCCATTTGAGCTAATTTTGAAAACTGCATTTATATTAATAGGGAATGGCCTAATACCTTCAGTGAAACTTCCAGATAATCTACAATTTTCATGATAAACTTTTATTGCCATACCCGATTTATCCCATGTTAATATTGAGGAAGAAGTAAGAATCAAACAATCTCTTAAATAAACCATCTGATTGTGTTTTGGGTTTTTAACTTCCATTCCGTTCGACTGAGTCCAAGTTAAACCTTCTAAATAATATTTTAAAGCACTTCCACCGGATTGTGCTGCAGAAAATAGCCAGTTACCAATTTTGACATCTAAATAATTTTCGTTAATTATTTTAACAATATTGTGGTAGTTAGAGAATTTAGTTCCTGAGTCTTTATAAAAACGATACACATAAGAACATCTATTTGTAATGTAGATATTTTCCTTAATGATAATTTTCCCTTTATTATCATGTGTCCAGTTATAAATTGAGATAATAGTACCTTTTCCTGTTGTCTTAATGGTATTTCTTTCAATAATGGCTGAATTACATTTTATAAATATAGCTCCTATACCTAAATCATCTTCAGGAGTAATTCTAGTAATTTCAATTTCATTATCTATTATCTTCAGGTTTCCACCTGTAGAGATAATAGCATACTGGTCATCCTCTATAACCACTTTATTATTATGGAAACTCATCCATGTATCCTTATCTCCTATCCACCCAGTCTGCCATCCCCAATTACTTAGGTTAACGGTACCATAAATTAAATTATTACTAATACTTAGACTATCTATTGCATATCGTTTACTGGGATCTGACTCAACATGAAGTACATCACCTATTATTGGAGCTAATAATAGTTTAGTTCCTCCAAAATGATTGTTAGTAATATTTCCAGATACACAACCAACGGCAGTTAGCCCTCCACGGCCATTATTATTAAAGTAGCAGTTCTGGACAAGCATACTTTGCGTAGATTTATTTCTATCATTTACTTGCTCAGATGAAATGAATAGTCCATCTCCAACAAACTTTGTAAAGGAACAGTTTACAACATATAATCGTTTTGTTGAGTATACACCAATGCCTATTGCATTTTGATTTGGAGAAACACCTACTTCTCCTGGCCCCTCAAAATTTATGCCGACTATATTTATATATTCCATTTTAAAAAATGAAATATAAGCAATATCTAATCTTTTAAATAAAACTGTAGCACTTTTTCCAACCCAGTCTATGAACCTTCCATCAAAGGCTCCATCCATAAAAAGGGTTGTCGCTCGGTCATATAGGTAAGTCCCGCTTTCGAAGTCTAATGCTTTTTTATTATTAAATGCAAAGCTAATGGCACTGTTAATAGCGTTTGTATCATCTGTTACTCCGTCACCAACTGCACCAAAATCTTTTAACCTTATGCTTTCTGGCCTAATTGATAATTCTCCCATTTCCACTTCAAGATTATTATTTTCCATGGAATTAGAAGCCCCCCCCCATCATTAATAAACACTATAATTCACTTCCTTTATAAAACTTTTCAAAATAAAATATAGAATATAACTTACCAGCTTAATAATCTTTCAGATCTAATGGTCAGAAGGAAATAAAAAGCATTATTTATTCCCTTAATAATCAATCAAAATTTATATACATAGTTTAAAAGTACCTTTCTAATTGATGAAAGAAATCTAAGAAGGTCTCATTATAGGTAATATGATCTAATATAGTATATGAGTTATTATAATTTTTGTTACCACCTCAAAGTCATAAAATTAATTGTTTAGTAATGAATTAAAATTAATATTAATGGGATAAAGATTTAAGTGGTATTGGAGAGTGAGCAATGGAGTTAAAGTTGATAGGTACCATGCAGTAAGTGTCATTCAGTTTATGAAATAGGTAAGAAATCCTTAAGCCTGGGGCTATTTAGGCAAAGTAAACAGTCAAAGACTTCTATTATATAATTTAAAAATATCTAAAAGAGGGAGTTTAAAAAAACAGTCATCATCAATACCTTCAAATATTTAAAATGCGAACGAAATTAATAAATTACTAAAGAAATTCTGCAAATTTCCAGAGCATCCCGTTTTTTAAATTCACTCTGACCTGTTTTATTAAGTCACTATTTTTTTCATAAAATAAATACAATAATTGCCAGATTATAAAAACTTCACGTATGAACTAGTAAATTATTCTTTTTCTCTTTAGTTTATATATTATAGTTTTATTGATTGTTCTAATTCAGGTCCCAGCTTCCCATAGCTACTTTTTAATGGGGAAACAATTACTTATCTTCAGCTTCTAGAGTATTGTTAGACTTTTAAGTAATCTTCATATATGTCTATTTCCATTATCATTCGTCACTTATAAAATCGTAAAAAAGATACTTTGACAGGAGATTCCCCCTTCCAAAGTATCTTTATAGTATTCTGAAGAAAATAATGAAAAGTAAATTTTAATAAAAGAAAAAATATGGATTATTTATCAAATTCACTATAAGAAACTATTTTTTTGCGAATATAGGTTTGCAATATCTTTACCCTTTGTGCTAAATTGGTTTCCTTGACTTTCTCCATACCCATAAAAAAGGACGTAACGGAAAATATAATAGATGTAATGGTTTAGGCAACCTTAATGTCATAGCATCAATAGGTTTTGGATATAAAAATCTAATAATAAAGAAGCATTTTTGAAAGCTACTCATCATTGAAAACAGAACTCGATCAAAGAAAATTGAATTTTTAAAATAAAAAAGTGTTGAAATTGGATTATACTTATACTTTTTACCAGGAACATCTGTAGCCTTGTTGATATGTAACTGTCCCATTTCTATAATATATCGTATCGTCAATTTTGCTAGCCTTCTTGAACGTTTTCCTACTGTTAATAAATACATCTCACTATTGATTGGAGATTTTAAGAGTTGAGAGGTTAATATAAATGCTTGTCCTATTATATGAGAATGTTGATAAATATTTAATCCTAACTGATTTTTTCCAGTAATAAATCCTTTTCTTATTATTAGGTCAATGTCTACCAACCATCGAAGACGAAACCAACCATGTCTAGCCCCATGTACAACAAGGAATAAAAATAAATCTTGTTTTCCTAAAAAATAGATAGGAGTGCTTGTCAGAATACTAGTCCTTTTTCGTTCCCATAATTCATTAAAGCTTGGTTCTTTTGAAGGGTAAGGATGTAGTCTCCAATGAATTTCAATTTCTATTCCCATTAGGGGATGAAAGTATGTTTTGTGATGATTAAGCCATTGCCACTCGTTAAATATCGCTGGAAATTCTTCTTTTTTTACATATCCAAAATTCAATAAAAGTTCTTCTGCCCTTTTTAAATCGGTTAATGGTATTATTATATCTAAATCCTTGGAAGTTCTTAGAGAAATATCTCCGTAAATGTCAGCAGCAATTGCCGGACCTTTCAAAAAAAGTACACGTATTTGCTGTTCTGAGAAAACCTTACCTAATCGTTCCATTTCTCCGCATAATTTAAGCATCTGAAACGTATTTTTTTTATAGTCTTGGAACAAGATTTCAATAATATTATCTGGAATCATTTTTTCTTCTAATTTACTTAACTTTGAGTAAATTAAAGGATAAACACGATGATGCCTTGCTAATTCTAAAAAAAATCCCCAATCTATACCTACCAGTAATTCTTTTAGTGAGGTTGTAATTTCATCATTATTTTCTGCTCTCACAATTTCAAGTAATAATCTTAATTCTTTAGGTAGAGAAGACAAATCGAGATTGTAGTTGTAATCCATATTCCTCTCCTTTAATGTAATTTACTAGTTTAATAAGGTTTTATATACATGCATAAAACTTTATTAAACTAATTATAGTGAAAACCGTAAAGTAACTTTGCATGGATAATCATTTGTCCATTATTTTAGTAGAAGAACTAGATTTTTTAGTATGATACGAAATGTTAATTTCATTTTTAATACCCTAATCATAGGGATAAATTCTCTATCTCTTCTTATTAGCTCCAAAACTATGGTAAACAAATCGAGAATTATCAATTTTTTTAATTTCTAAATAAAGTTCAGTAATAAAAATAGTTCATTGCAAAATCAACCTATTAAGAGATCAGAAAACTCCAAAATTAGAAAATATTCTTTATCAATGGAGGGGAGATTTTGTAATTCATAACTTCTTCCCCACAATTTTTATATCCTCCTATACATGTCCCTTATTAACCTTCACATTTACCTTATTAAGGAAGACTTTTATTATAACCTATACCATATATTAGACACTGTAACAAGTAAGTCATCTAAGGTAATAGATTTCAGAAAACAGAAGTTTCCATTCCTATATAGAGAACCGAATGGTCCAATTAGGGAAACATATTTCATTTTAAACATTTATATTTAAGAATGAAAGTATAAATGATTAATTTAAGATTCTAAACTTAATAATAAAACTTTAAGAAGCAACAACTGAAATTGCATTTTCACTTAAATTTTTTCCAACAATTTGAATTCTGCTGTTATCTGGTAGATCAGCTAATAAATTTAATTCATTTTTTATTTCAATTGTTAGCATCCCTTTATCATTGCTAGGGTGCTGAAAAGATAAGTTGTAAAATCCTGTTTCTTTAGAATTGAGCAGAATTTGAGCAGAGAATGTGTAATTATATAAGTCTTCAAGTGTGAATGTATCCCATTTATATTTACCCTTGGAGATTTTCGTTAGTGTATTCTTTCTTCCAATAATGCTGGATGGATATTTAATATCCATGTTACTTATTTTTCCTGATATTTTATATACAACAGTTAAATCAATAGGGTACGTAGGAATATTGGAGGCAGCATTTCCCAACATATTACAATTTTGATAATAAACCTTAATTGCTGTTCCAACGTTATTCCATGAAATAAGAGATTCTTTACAATCAATTATACAATCTCTTAAATACAAAATATGATTTTTGGTTGTATTTTTAAATTCCATTCCATTTTGATGTGTCCACATTATTCCTTCCAAAAAATATTTCAGTGCATTTCCACCAGATTGTGGCGCTGACAGCAACCAATTAGCATTTGTTATTCCTATATAATCCTCATTTTGAATTTTAACGATTTTATGGTTTTCTGAGAATGTAACACCATTATCTTTAAAGAAACGATAAATATACGAACAATGACTTGCGGTGTAATTATTTTCACGAAAAATAACTTTGCCTTTATTGTCGTGGGTCCAATTGTAAACTGAAATAAGGGTCCCTTTTCCTTTTGTTTTAATTGTATTTCTCTCAATTATTGCAGAATTACATTTGAGAAACAGGGCACCTATTCCCAAATCATCCGCCGTTGTAATTCGAGTGACATCTATTTCATTATCAATAATTTTGATGTTTCCTCCAGCCGAAATGATTCCATAAAGGTCGTCATCAACAATTACCTTATTATGGTGAAAGTTAATCCAGGTATCTTTTTCTCCAAAATACCCATCTGTCCAAGTTGAATTAGTTAAATTAACAGCGTTATAAATCAAGTTATAACAAATAGTTAATCCCTCTACACCATATCTTGAGTTAGGATCTGATTCTACATGAAGAACTTCACCAACAACTGGTGCAAGCATAAGCCTCTCCGCTCCGAAATGATTATTTTCAATCACCCCCGACACACAGCCAACTACCGTTAAACCACCACGACCATTATTACTAAAGTAACAATTTTGAACCTTTATATTTTGAGAAGATAGTTTACGATTGTCGATTTGCTCCGAAGATATTAATAATCCATCACCGATAAAATTTATAAAGGAACAGCGGTTAACTATTAATCGTTTGGTTGAATAAACAGCTATCCCCACAGCGTTTTGATTCGGTGAGCCTCCAACTGCGGCAGGTCCCTCAAAATCTATTCCCACTATATGAACATATTCCATTTTATAAAAGGCTATATATGCAATATCTAGCCTTTTAAAAATGATTCGTGCTCCCTTTCCAATCCAATCAATAAAATGTCCATTAAATTCTCCATTGATATACCAAGTTGTTTTCTTATCGTACAAGTAAGACCCGCTTCCGAAATTTAACGTTTTTTTGTTCTTAAAACAATATTCAATGGCATTATTAATAGCGGTTGTATCATCTGTTTCTCCATCGCCCTTTGCCCCAAACTCCTTTACATGAATTATACCTTCTGTTTTTTTAGATATATTATCTATTTTTTTACCATGATCACTTGAAGTAACTATTAAATTTTTTACTTTGTCTGAAAGTTTTTTTCCATATTCAGCTCCATCCTGTTGGTTAAGTATCCTACCACCTTCTTCATTAATTGTGTAACCAAAAAAGAAAGCTAATATCCAAAGTAATAAGTCTCTCAAAAAATTTCTACGGCCCACTTTATCACCTCTTCCTAAACTCTAATTTAACTGTTAAAAACTACATGATTATGTACTGTAAAAATTTTGTATTTACCTTTATAATTCATTTCACCTCTTATTCCTCTCCATATTTATTAACATTAAAGGTTATGAAATTATATCTCGGGTTAGAAGTAACACTTTGTTAATTGTCTCTATTCCAAAAATTAAAAAAGAAATAAACTACCTCTTAGACTTTTATTATGGAGGCCTCTTTCTGTAGAAACTTTACCATTAGCCTAAGTTACTTGTGCAAGAGTACACAACTAATATTAAAAATGCTGATTACCTTTACTTTAGGGAACCAGCATTTACTACTATATTTCCAAATTTTATACCCTTCTAATTCATAATGCTAATATGCTTACAATCTTCATATCCATTAGGATTTTTTATCTGCCAATGCCAAGAATCAACACACATATCTCCTATTGCCCTAGTAGCGGCCCAACCTAACTCCTTTTTTGCCTTAGTTACATCTGCATAACATATAGCAATATCCCCTGGTCTTCTCTCAACCACTGTGTATGGCACCTTTTTGCCAGATGCCTTTTCAAATGCTTCGATCACTTCTAAAACACTATATCCTCTTCCTGTACCCAAATTGTAAGCATCGATTCCCGAAGTTGACATAACTTTTTCAAGTGCCTTTAAATGACCTAATGCAAGATCAACTACGTGTATATAATCTCTAACACCAGTACCATCAGATGTTGGATAATCATTACCAAACACACTTAACTCCTTTAGTTTCCCTATACCTACCTGTGTTATATATGGCATTAGATTGTTAGGTAATCCATTTGGATCTTCACCTATTCGACCACTAGGATGAGCACCTATTGGGTTAAAATAACGTAAAATTACAATATCCCAATCTCTATTCGGAATATAGAGGTCCCTCAAGATTTCTTCAATCATTAATTTTGTTCTACCATAAGGGTTAGTTGCGCTAAGTAAAAAATCCTCAGAGATTGGAACATTTATTGGAACTCCATAAACAGTGGCAGACGAACTAAACACTAATTTCTTAATATCATATTTTTCCATTAGTTCACAAAGAATAAGTGTTCCTGTAATATTGTTATGATAATAATGAAGAGGGATTTTAACAGACTCTCCAACAGCTTTTAACCCAGCAAAATGAATGACAGCCTCAATGCTATTTTCTATAAAAACGTCTTCTAAACTTGATTTATCAATGAGATCTACTTCATAAAATTTGAAATCTTTTTTAGTTAGCTCCCTTATTCGATTTAGTACATTAATATTACTGTTCGAAAGGTTATCAACCACTATTATTTCATACCCTGCTATTAAAAGTTCTACACAGGTATGGCTGCCTATATAACCAGCTCCTCCAGTTACTAAAATCGCCAATGTCCAATTCCTCCTTCTATTTTATATCTATAAAATACAAAAAATACACTCAACTTAATTTGTTTATTTTTTTACTTTATTGCAAGAAATGTCACAAATCATGCATCTGAAAGCAAAGTTCTACCACTAGAAAAAGTATTTTAGTTTTTAAACTTTTTAAACACTCTTCCTACTCTTACTACAATAATCTGCTTTAATAGTGCGACTTCTTCTATTTTTAACAAGATTATCATTCCCACATAAAATACCATACCTACCAGAATACTTAGTAATAAAGGAATTATATTGTTAGAAGTTGCAGTATAAAATATCACATAACAATAATCAACAATTATTCCCATCACTATACTTACAATCAGTATCTTAGTAAATATTAATAAGATATTTCGATAACCATAATCGCCTACCTTTTTATGCAAACTGATCATAAGTAAAATAGTTCCAACAATTGCTGATATTGATGTTCCTAACACCAATCCACCCAAACCCAGGTAAGGTACCAATATAATCGAGGCAACAATATTTATTATCACCGCTATAGAACCATTTATCATTGCAGTTTTTGTATCTTTTATTGCATAAAAAGCTCGACTAATCACCTCGCGAAGAGAAAAACCAATCATCCCTAGTGTAGCAAAATAAAGAGCATAGGCAGTCATTTCTGCAGCTTCAATGTCAAACGAACCTCGAAGAAAGATTAGCTTAACAATTGGTAATCGTAGCACAAAAAATCCTATCGATGCTGGAATAATTAAGATAATCAGAATATTAATTGTTTTTCTAAGCATTTCTTTAAACTCTTTTTCTTTGCCTTGCGAATAATAATTAGACATTGATGTATAAAAAATAGTTGTAACTACTGCAGAGAGCAGGCCAATTATAAAAGCATTCAATCTATTAGAATAATTTAAAGCTGCAATACTACCCTCAGGTAATCCAGAAGCTAACATACGATCCACTATCCAATTAATTTGTTGAACACCTGATCCAATAATAATTGGAATAATCAAAACTCCAATACGACGTAAGCCATCCTCTTTTAAATCAAAATCAAATTTAAAATGGTACTTAAGTTTTCGGGTAAATGGTAATTGAATTATTACTTGAAAAAGAGTTCCTACGAATACTGCAACAGCAAGCCCATAAATTCCATAGGAGTCTGTAAAAAATATCATCGCCGTAATTAAAATGATATTTTGAGGAAAACCTATTGCTGTGGGTATTAAAAAGTTACCATGATTTTGCAATTTGGCATTATTTAATGTAACAAAAACCATGAGTATTATAGATGGTAATATTATTCTAGTTAGTTGAATAGTCAATGCTTGGACTTCTGTAGAAAAATTCGGAGCAAATATACTAACCAACTCTTTAGTAAACACCATTCCCAACACACAGATTAATAAAGAAACACAGGTAGAAACATTATAAACTACATTTAAAAACTTATTGGTTTCTTCTTTTGATTTACTATTAAGATAATCCGACATCACTGGGATAAAGGTAGTACCAAGAGCCACTATAACTACACTAGTCACTACCTCGACTATTGATTGTGCCATAATAAAGGCGTCTGCCTTATATGTCGTACCATAGGTAGCAGCCAAAATAACGTCTCGGAAAAATCCTAAAACTTTGCTAAACAAAGTAATACATGTGATTATTATAGCCGTAATTGCTATTTTATTAGACATTTTATTTTCTAAACTCCCAATTCCACTTTAATTCAGCAATGAACTTAAAGCATGTACTACAATGATATCTTCCCTACTGTACTCATCCTTTATTACCTGAATAATCTATGATATTCATATGATTTCATGCGATTAAGTTTCATAACTTTATGTCCTTACAAACCCCTTTGGATTTTCTATATTTTTCTAGTTTTATATCTGTATAAATCATAGAATTTTAATATATAATATTTGCTTAATAAAGCACTTTTAATAAGGTTCATTACTCCTCTGATTTTGAAACCTTTTTTAATCATTTCCAGTCCTTGATTAAAACGATAAGAAGCCATATTAAATTTAGTGTTTTCACTATTTGTAGCTATTTTTTTGGATTCCAATTTCATTTTTTCTACGTCATTATTATTTTCTATTTTTCCTTGGCTATATAATTTTGATAATCCTCGCATATTCAAATATTGATTTAAAGCATTAGATCTGGATATACTATTTTTTCTTATTCTATACAATAGTGTACTTTTATTAATTTTGCCGATTTTAAAACCAAAATTTAAAGTTCTAAGAGAAAAATCATAATCCTCACAATAATTAATATCCCTATACCCAGATAAAGAATTATAAATTTCTTTCTTTAAAAACCAAGTAGGATGGTTTGATATATTTAGTATTTCTAATGCATTTTTAACTTGTATATAATCTAACTCATTTTTCCTAGATTCATATAATTGATTTCCATCTTCATCTATGTACACTACATTAGAAAAGACAAAATCCAGACTATTTTCCTCTAAATACATTTTTTGAGTTTCAAATCTTTCTTTTAATGATATATCGTCAGCATCCATTCTTGCTATATATTTTCCTTTGCAATGACTTAATGCATAGTTTAGACTTCCTACCAACCCTATATTTTCTTCATTTAATAATATTTGGATTCTACTGTCTTTAAGTTTATATGAAATAAGCAAATCTCTTAAACTAATATTGTCAGGCTTATCAAGTACAATTATAAATTCAAAATTTGTGTACGTTTGATTTAAAATAGAATCGATACTCTGAGTAACAATTTCAACATCCTCATTGTATGTGCTCATGATTACAGAAACCAGATCCACCAAATTCGCCTCCTTAAGTATCGGTAGTCGCTTCAAATATATTTGTATCAAGTACTGCTAAATTAAGATTTGAATAAAATTAACAATAAACATCCTTAAAAATGAATAAAAAATCACTTTTTAGTTGCCCATAAATAAATAAAGGTTTTTGTAATCTCATTTAAATGTAGGCATAATAAAGAGACTAATTATTCAATCTTTGCATAAACATTTTTTATCACATATATAAGTAGAATATAGAAGCTTTCAACCTCAATGCCATTAATCGACATATAACCAATAGCCATACAAAGAAATGGAAGCCATACAACTAGGCTTGGTTTTTTTTAAAAATTATTAACTTTTTCCATATTAAACAGTACGCATACGTAAAAAGCAAACAAGATAGACCCAATAATCCCCCATGACACCAATAATTCCATAACAATATTATGTGCATAGATGTTTGTATCATGGCCAGTTCGAAGATAGTACTTTTGAATCCCAACACCAAATAGCATCTGAACAGGGTGAGATAGTAGAAAGTTAATATAGTGTTCTAAAATTACATCTCTATTACTTGTAAGTGACGATAAATCACTCGAAGTAGTAAACCTAGAAAAAATTAGAGTTATATTATTTATAATTGTATTGAGATAAAATACACTAGAAGATGCTGCTATGACTATCAAACCAAACAAAAACCTTCTATGCCTAGAATATTTCTCAAGTGATAAAGCAGCAATTAATAGGTAAATAATCATGACAAAACAAAATACTATCATGAACATTCTCGATAAACTAGTAAAGCCGAAAAAAGTGAGAAAAATAAAAACTATCATCATTATGGTTTTTAGGAGAGTTTTTGTCTTCTTATTAACTAACGAGACCATACTAAATAATCCTACTAAAATATAGATAGAATAGTAATTAGCATCACCAGCACCACCACTGAATCGGTCAGACATACTTAATCGACTAAAGCTAGAAAAAGAACTACTTTTCAAGAACCCCACATAAATGCCATAAAGAGTTGATATGCATACTCCACTCACAAAATATTTAATTGCTGTAGGATGATAATAATCTAATTTCTGTCCTATAAATAAAAAAATGTATAGTATCGAAAAAGTCCAACTTATTAATGATATGGAGGTAGATAAGTCGTATGCAAAAGCATGTAGCCATTCATAAAAAATAAATATAAAAGAAAGTAAAACAAAACTCATATGCTTACTTTTATATTGAAGCCCCATCTTAATTACAGCTATTGGTATTATTATATTCACTAAGGGTGTAGCAATCCCAGGTATAAAAGCAATTCCCAAATTAGGTATTAGCATAAGAATTATATTGAATGAATACTGAGATGTATTAACTATAATCTTGAAAACTATATACAATAAAAGAATATAGAATAATAATGAAGTATTCAGTGCTTTACTTCCTAAAAGTAAACTTCCAACAATAACTAAATCAATTAAAAAACTTTTATTAGAGAATATTGAACCCTTAATGCTTACTGATTTATTTTCCATGTTATTTTGCATTCTTTTACTTTTGTAGAGAAAGTTATTTGACATTACTATAGACCTCAATAAATTCACGGCAATATTTCGTCATATCAAACATACTCTCTGCTTTTAGTTTAGACTTTTTGGACATGGCTAAGTAAATTTCATTATCCTCTAATATCTTTAACAAACCTTCCAAGTATTCATCATCGTCTCTACAAATCAGACCACAGGTTGAATCCACCACTTTGTCCATACCATCTAATAAAGGCACAATTACAGGTTTCCCCAATACCATTGCTTCAATTACTGTCATAGGTAAACCTTCTGATTTAGATGTCATAACAAAAACCCTGGAGTTAGAAAGAATAGGGTAAGGATTAGACAAATACCCTTTTAAAATTATATTCTTTTCTAGATTTTTTTCTTTAATAGCCATCTCACACTTATCTTTAAGCACACCCTCACCAATGATTACAGTTTTTATCTCTGGTTTTTTTCTAACTAATTTTTCCACTATATTTATAAATCTTAATGGATCTTTGACGTCTACTAGCCGACCAATAAATGCAATATCATAATATTCATCACAAGGGATGCTAGATTTTTCAATTACCCGTTTAGTATCTACAGTATTTTCTATTACACTTACTTTATTTTTAAAGAAAGATTTAAATATTGTAGAGTCTACTATCGCAGATGTTACAGCAACAATATGTGAAATCCTAAAACATGTCATAAAAAAAAGTACTGAACGAAAATTTAATCTCTTTAACCAACTTGGATTTTGGTGAATATGAGATACAATCGGTATATTGGTACCAGTAAGTACACATTTTACTGAAGCGCCAAAGTCATGTGCATGAATTATATCTGGCTTCCATTGATTTATTACCTCTTTTATGTTAGAGACTGAAGCATTTTCCATTGGAAGATATGTTACTCCACGTTCTTCCAAAGCAATCTTAATAGGTCCATTAGGAGAAGTATATGCACTTACAAATTGTTTACTTAGGTTTGTAATTATACTTGTAGCAATATTCTCGGCCCCTGAGTACTTATTGGAACTTAAAATGTGCAAAATCTTTTTTTTCATAATTCCACCAAATCCGATCTATATATTAGAGTAATGAGTATCTTTCAATATTGATAATTCCTCACTCTGTTATACGGCAAATCTTTTCATCAATATTGGCTTTGTTTTTATAAAAATTGTAATATCTATTTAGCATGATATCCTTCCCGAAGTCAGAAATAAATTTTTCATAAGCTGTTTCTGCTAATAGTTTTCTTGAATTCTCATCTTCTATTAATAATTGGATGCCTTCTTTTAGTCCAACTGAATCCATTGTTTTGATTATAAAAGCTTCTTTTTTATTTTCTACAACCGTCTTATTACTCCCAATATCAGTACATATTATAGTTTTTTTCGCAGCCATTGCCTCTAGTAACGCAATTGATAAGCCTTCCCATAAAGATGGAAGAACCATAATGTCAGCGGCTGACAATAAATTATTTACATCATCTCTATATCCTAAGAAAGTAACCTTATCTTTTATGTTTAATTCATTTGACTTATTTATTAACTCTTTTTCTAATTCTCCGGATCCAGCAATATAAAAATGGTATTTATTATTAATTTTCTCCTGATTTAATAGTGCTATTGCGTCTAAAAGATATTCAATTCCCTTTTGCTTCGCTAACCTTCCAATAGTGAATATTGCAATTTCATCTTTATTAATTTTTAATTCTCCACGAATTTGTTCTCTATCCACAGTTGGCTTTACCCTAGTAGGGTCTAATCCATTAGGAATTGATATTACTTTGTCTTCCGATGCAATTTTAAGCTTAATAGCCCAATTCTTATGAAAATCACTGACAGTTATAATATAATTACAACATTTACTTCCTATTTTCTCTAATAATGAGAAGATTTTAATAGATAGACTTGAAGATTGTTCGTGAAATGCAAATCCATGAACAGTATGAAACACAAAAGGAACTTTTGCTTTTTTAGCAGCAATTCTTCCTATTATGCCACCTTTTGAAGTATTAGTATGAACTATATCAAACTTCTCTTTTTTCATTAATTGGTAAAGGTTGTTTATACTGATATAATCAGAAAAAGGATTTATTTCACGAACCATTTTAACATGATGAAATGTGACATAATCAAAGTATTTTTGATAATTATATTTTACTTCTTCCTTTCCATAGGTCATATGTATATCGACTTCAAAATTCTCATGTAACATTCTAATTAAAGTAATAATATATTCTGTGGCACCACCTATTTCATTTCCTCGTCCTACAATAAGTAATTTTTTTTTCATATAATACCCCTCATAAAATATAGTTGAATTATTGATGTATGTCCTTAGTTTATTTCTGGTTTGTATATATACCTTCCTGTTTAAAAACTGTGAGTACTGTTTTTAAACAGATTTTTAAATCCAGGACGATTGATAAATTGTTCACATAATATATATCACTTTTTTGCTTTTGTTCAATTGATGCCCCATTTCTAAAAAAAGCCTGTGTGTAGCCTGTAATACCGGGCCTAACATTGAATTTCATTAAATATTCTTGGCTATATAAATGGGTATTTCCACAAGGACTAGGTCTAGGGCCGATTAAAGCCATATCTCCTTTTAGGATATTTAATATTTGTGGCACTTCGTCCACACTTAACCTTCTGATAATTCTTCCAACTCTTGTTAGCCTATCATCATTGCTAGAATTAAATGTACTACCATCGTTATTTCGTATATCTCTAGCATCTATCACCATAGATCTAAACTTATACATTTTATATTTTTTTAAATCTTTCCCTAATCTTTCTCCACAGTAAAAAATGGGTCCTCCATCATCTAATTTAATAGCAATCCCTACTATAGAATAAAATATTAGAAAAAAAGGAAGTGCAATCAAACTTAATATAAAATCTATCATCCTTTTTAAGAATACTTTATACAAAGCAAACACCCTCTCATTTTATATTTTTAATATCAATTAACGCCTCTTTTAATGAAAATTGTGCACTATAACCTAATTCATTTCTTGCCTTTGAACTATCCATTATTGATGACTCTATACCTTCAGCTTTCAAATCGTTATATATTAAATTCCCTTTATTATCAAAACATTCATTTACAATTTCTGCTATCTCTAAATTAGAATAAGCTTCTCCACTTCCTATATTAAACACCCCATGAACTTCAGGTTTTAATATTGCAAGTAGGATTGCTCTAGCAACATCTTTCACGTAAACAAATTCTCTCTTAGCTAGACTTTCGCCAATAACATTTAGTTTTCTCTTTTCGAAAGCAGTATCTATAAACGTATTCATCATAAACCCTTTTTGTTCCCCTTCACCCAAGATATGACCAATTCTCAAATACTTTATATTTAACCCATCTTTTTTATGGTATATATCTCCTATATATTCGCAGGCGATTTTACTAATACCGTATAATGTTTTTGGGGAGGGTAATTGTTCTTCTACCCAAGGCATCTTTGTTATATCCGAATACACAGATATCGATGAAGCAAAAATAATATTATTTATTCCTAAATCTACACAGCTTTTGTATATATTTTCAGTTATTATTTCATTTTGATGAAAATCCAAAATGCTTCCATTTGCCCCTCTTACAGATGCTAAATGAACCACCGCTTCACTATTTTTCAATACTTTTGTTAAACTTTCATTAGAATAATCAGTCGAGAGATATTCATATTTTGTATTCAAAATCAAGGAACCCCTGCCGATGATGACGGGGGTGTGTCCCTCTTTTTCCAATAATGAACAGACTTCTTTCCCTAGAAAGCCAGAGCCACCTGTTATTGCAATCCTCATAATAATCACCTATTATTTTTAGTAATAAAATACCCTATTTTTTCGTACTGCCCATTAATTGGTCTTATTAAGTCTCCATTCTTGTAATAATTCATAGAAAATAGCGCATCTGGTGGGATGGTATATCTTGAATAATCTACTTTAGTATTTGGTACTTCACATAAAAATTCCAGAGTGTATCCCGAATCGACACTTTTAAATTTATTTATTTCCTCTGTATTTTTATAAAGCAAATGTTCAAACGTCAACTTAATAAGATCAACCCCTGTATAATGATTGAGAAGGTTCCACATATGACACCCATCAAGTCTAGGGGTGACTTCAATAATATAAGGTTGATTATTTTTCACCTTTATTTGGAAGTACAAGGGGCCATTAGAAATTCCTAATTTTTTAGCCGCTCTGAAAACCAGATCTTTTAAATTGTGTTCAGACTCACTATTCAAAATTTTAGAAGGTACTACATGCTTTTTAATTAAACCACCTTGGAATTGAGGCCAAACTTCACGGTCTGAAGGAATCATAAATGCAACATCACCATCTAATATATAAGCATTCACAGATATTTCTGGCCCATTTATATAATCTTCAATAATCACCAAATCTGATCGCGAATAATTCTTTGCTACTTCAAAATGAGCTAAGAATTCATTGAAGTTATTAATCAAACGAACTCCTCTTTGACCTTGAGAATCCGACGGTTTCATTATAAATGGATAATCAAGAATTATTTTTGTACTACTATTCTCCAAAATTTGATATCTAATATTACCTTTAAAGTCATTACCAAAAAAGTCCCTCATTTGGTTTTTATTATTGCAAATTCTTGCTATCTCTGTGGTAACAAAATAAGGTAGGTTCATCTTTTCACTAATATCTGTAGATATAGGCATAGCTATATCAGATCCTACAGAGTATACACAATCTATTTCCTCATTTTTAATTAGTTCGATAACTTTTTCTTCATCGACGAAATTAATTAATTCAAATTGGTCCACAACTTTACTCCCAGGACCATCATTCGCCTGAGCACAAGCATAAGTTGTTATACCCATTTCTTTAAGCTTTAGAATTGCATCCATTTGAACAGAAGCAACTCCAAGGACTAAAACTTTTTTCATACAGCAAAATTCCCTTCTAGGCATTAAGTATTTTTTCGATTTCATTTAATACTTCGTTATTTGGAACTTTTGAAAACAATTCGCAATTTTGTTTTATAGTTTCATCATCTAATGTCCACCACTTAAGCTCCAATAACCTTGAAATAATGTCCTGATCAAACCGATACTTTATAATTCTAGCCGGGTTTCCTGCCACAATTGCATATGGAGGAACAGATTTGGTAACTATTGAATTTGCACCTATTACAGATCCATCTCCTACGGTAACTCCTCTTAAAACAGTCGAATTAGCACCAATCCAAACATCATTACCAATTCCACATTCTTTGTCAAACCTATCATAATAAATATGACCATTGTTAAGCTTATCATATGAATTATAAAGAAAAGAGTGTGATGTCACATTATTGAAATCATGCTCTCCTGCACCAATGGTAACGCCCCAAGAAATTGATGAAAACGCTCCGATTTTTGTATGCATAATAACCGTACCCTGACCAGTATATGTATGCTTTCCCATCTCAACGAAATAAATATGGTTATACTTACCTACCCGTGCATAATCTGAAATATAACTGTTATCTAACTTTGAACCATCACCAGCAAAAGTGTTTTTCTCCAGTATGGTTTTAACAATCCATGTGTCCTTATAAACATTAGAATTCTCTGAGACTATTGAATCAATTATATGTGCAAATGGTCCCACAGACGCATTTTTATGAACTTTAGAATTAATTACTTCTGAACTCTCTAATTTTCCCATACTCCGACCTCATTCAAATCTATTTCTTATTAATAGAAAATTAATAACTCAGGAAAGAATTTCAATCTATTCCCCTATTCGCAAATGCTAAATTATACCATTACTACATTATCATTAACTATTGATTTTAGGTTTTTTAATACATATTCTACCTGTTCGTCTGTAAGCAGTGGATGCAATGGTAGTGTTATTTCATTTTTATACATATTATACGCATTCGGATAATCCTTTATATCAAAACCCAGTTGCTGATAAGCTGAATGCATAGGTAAAGGTTTATAATGTACATTTGTTGGAATGTTTTTTTCTGCCAATTTTTCTATAACCCTATTCCTGTAAGATTCATCCTTACCTAAAAGTCTTACAACATATAAATGACCACTTGATGTATTTTCCTTACTAAAATGCTTTAAAGGAGCAAAAGGATATTTTTTTAAAGCTTCATCATACAACTCAATAACCCTTTTTCTTCTATCTAACATTTGCGGGTATCTTTGAAACTGACCTAAACCAATTGATGCCATAATATCAGTCATATTACACTTATATGCAGGATAGACAATGTCATATTCCCAAGAGCCAAGCTTCGTTTTTTCCAGTGCATCCCTTGACTGCCCGTGAAGGGATAGCAACATATACTTTTTATAAACATCGGCATTATCTACACCAGGTATATCACGCCATGTTACTGCACCACCCTCACCAGTGGTAAGGTTTTTTACTGCATGAAAGGAAAAACTTGTAAAGTCAGCTACATTTCCACTTCTTTTTCCTTTATATTTTGCACCGAAAGAATGAGCAGCATCAGCAAGTACTATGATTCTTCCAAATGCTTTTTGTAGATCATTTGATGGAAAAAAAAGATTAGACTTTCTATTAACTATTTCAAATACTTTATCATAGTCACACATCACACCAGCAAAATCGACAGGGATAATAGCTTTAGTTTTAGTCGTTATAGCTTTTTCTAACTGCTCATAATCCATTTGGAATGAGTCTTCTTTAGTATCGACTAGTACAATCTTTGCTCCAACATGCTCTATTACGCTTGCAGAAGCTGTATAAGTATAGGCAGAGGTAATAACCTCATCACCTTTTCCTACACCTAACAACCTTAGAGTTAGTTCCATGGAAGCAGTTGCTGAATTTAGGCATACCGCCATCGATGTATTCGAAAATTCAGCTATCTTTTTTTCAAATAATTTTGTTTTTGGTCCAGTTGTTAGCCACCCGGATTTTAAAGTATCTATAACCTCTTTTATTTCAATATCTGAAATGTCTGGAGGTGAAAATGTAATGTTCATAATTTCACTCTTTTCTTTAACTTTTTTTAACGAATTAGTTCTTTTTCCAATATATTCGAAAGAAAATCTATCAAGTCACTTTTTAACTCTTTTTTTTGTAACGCTAATTCAATAGTTGTTGTTATAAATCCAAGTTTCTCTCCGACATCATACCTCTTGCCTTCAAAATTATATGCAAAAACTTGCTGCATTTGATTCAATTTCTGAATAGCATCAGTTAACTGTATCTCCCCACCTGCTCCTGCCTCCTGCTTATCAAGAAACCCAAAAATTTCAGGAGTAAGTATATAGCGTCCCATTATTGCTAAATTAGAAGGGGCTGTTCCTAATGGTGGTTTTTCTACAAAGTTTTCAACTTGGTAAAGTCGCCCATCTTGAAAAGAAGGGTCTACTATTCCGTAGCGATTTGTTTCTTCATTAGCCACAGTTTGAACTCCAATTATAGAATTCTTTGTTTCTTCATATTGGTTAATCAGCTGTTTTAAGCATGGAGTATCACTCTGTACAATATCATCACCTAAAAGTACGGCAAATGGTTCATCCCCAATAAACTTACGTGCGCACCATACTGCGTGACCTAACCCTTTGGCCTCTTTTTGTCTAATATAATGAATATTAGCAAGGCTATTAGAGTACTGTACCTTATCAAGTAATTCAAACTTTCCTTTTTCCTTTAGAATTTGTTCAAGTTCAGGTGCGAAATCAAAATGATCCTCTAGGGCACGTTTGCCTTTTCCTGTTACTATTATAATATCTTCTATTCCTGATGCTACGGCTTCCTCCACTATGTACTGAATAGTAGGTTTATCAACAATTGGCAGCATCTCTTTTGGCATAGCTTTTGTAGCAGGCAAAAACCGAGTTCCTAAACCGGCTGCTGGAATTATTGCTTTTCTGACTTTTTTCAATGATATTCCCCCATTTACTTATTTAACTGCTGAGAAAGTATTGTTCTTTCTTCGGTTAGCTAGATTTATAACGAATTCTTTAAGTTCTATCAAAGATAAAGAATCATGTGTGCTTAGAAGGTATTGTATTTCCTCTTCCTGTTCCAGTACCGCTTTTCCAATAAATATTTTAGGGAATACAGCTTCACTATGAACCTCTTTCTCCCCTAATAGTTCTTCATACATTTTCTCACCTGGCCGAATTCCTGAGAATTCGATTCCAATTTCGTCTATGGAATAACCTGATAACTGGATAAGGTTTGTTGCTAATTCAACTATCTTAACAGGTTCACCCATATCAAGAACGAATATTTCTCCGCCACGGGCTAAAGAACTTGCCTGAATGACTAATCTGGATGCTTCAGGTATAGTCATAAAATACCTGGTCATGTCTGGATGTGTGACGGTTACTGGTCCACCGGCTTGAATTTGTTTTTTAAATAAAGGAATGACACTTCCTCTGCTGCCTAAAACATTTCCGAAGCGAACGGCAACAAATTTTGTTGCGCTATTTTTTGCTAACTGCTGGATGATCATTTCAGCGATGCGCTTGGTTGATCCCATGACGTTTGTTGGGTTAACGGCTTTATCGGAAGAAATCATCACAAACGCTCCTACACCAAAAGTCTCTGCAGCTTCTGCAACATTCTTTGTACCAAAAACGTTATTCTTAATTGCTTCTCGAGGATTGTATTCCATTAGTGGAACATGTTTGTGTGCAGCCGCATGGTAAACAACATCAGGTCGGTGGGTGTCCATCACTTCAAAAATTCTATCTCGATCTTGAATATCTGCAATGACAGGTATGATCTCAATTTGATCTGCATATAGCTTTTTCAGTTCCATGTCAATCTGATAAATGCTATTTTCTCCATGTCCTAGTATTATAAGAGTTCCCGGAGAGAATCTACATATCTGACGGCAAATCTCCGAACCAATAGATCCTCCAGCTCCAGTTACTAATATGGTCTTACCTGTTACATATTCAGAAATACTATTAATATCTAATTCAACTGGTTCTCTTCCCAATAAATCTTCTACTTCCACTTCTTTAAACTGATTAACCGCTACTTTCCCTAACATAATATCTTCAAGCATCGGCATGATTTGTGTTTTTGCATTCGTTTTCACACATTCATCAAAGATGACCTTCAATTCTTTTTTACTTAATGAAGGAATAGCAATGACAATATTATCAATATGGTATTTTTCTACCATTTCAGGGATATGTTTCGAGTTACCGACAACGGGTATTCCTAATATGTCTAGCTTATCTTTTTTCGGATCATCATCAATGAATGCCACTGGTTTAAGTTCCGTATCATGATTATTGAGGAGCTGACGTACAACCATGGTTCCAGCAGAACCCGCACCAATAACCATTGTTTTCCGTGTTTCCTTTTGATTATTTATTAAGCGGTCACGCAGCATTCTCCACGAAAAACGGGAACCGCCAATTAGGATGACATGCATCATCCATGTCAATGCCATGGCTCTAACATAAACATCTTGAAAAACTATTAACTGGATGGCGATAACGGTGATCATCGATAAGCTTACAGCTTTAACAATGGACAGTAACTCCCGGATACTCGCATATTCCCAGGCCTTTTTATAAAGTTTATAAATAGAAGCAAAAAAATGATGGCTAAGTAATAGAGAGACAGACGTGACTAATAGTGTTGGTAATTTAAATATCTCCAAATAGGGATACAAGAATAAATAACTTACATAAATGGCCGATAATACTATTAATGAGTCTAATAGAGCCAAAAGTGTTAATCGTTTTCGATAGGCCAACCACATTTCCCCCTTTAATATTGTTTGATTTACTCTCTATTAAATACAGTTTTGATGAGTTGTATTCTATTTCACATGTATTAATTTATAAGATAAGAATGATTTATGCTGTATATCTAATTTGCAAAAATGTCCTTATAACCTAAGGGTTATTTGTCGTTTAACAAGTCAATATCGAAAATGCAATTTATCAATCATCCCAATAACTATATAACGTAGAACTTTACATGAAGACAAATTTTTTATAATAATGTAAGCGTTCCTAGTTTTCAGTCGTTCTAAAATATTCCTAAAATTTTCTTTTTGAATGGAATTGGTTTTTCAACAGCAGGACTTTGGTCCTTTAATAGCTGTTCAGCATTTTCTTTAAAGTAAAATGTACGCTGTACACCGTGTGTTTTTGTGATTGTTTCATAGGCTTGTTGTAACGTGAACCCTCTAGAACCTATATTGTGTGCATCTGTTGCAATAAAATGAGCCAGATTATGTTCGATTATCTTTTTTGAAAATGATTGAATACTTTTACCGAAGTCCCCGATGATACTGCCAGAGGTAATTTGAGTTAACGCGCCTTCCTGGACCAATTCAAATAATAGTTTAGGATTCCCTATCAATTCCTTATTTCTTTCCGGATGTACGATAATTGGTGTTATTCCTTTCAGCAGCAGCTCATATATCACTTCTTGTGTGTACGAAGGAGCCCTTCCCGAGGGGAGCTCTAGCAGCAAATATGTACCATTATCATCTATGGTTAGGATTTCTTCCTTTTCAAGTGAAGAAAATATGTCTCGGTGTATTCTTACTTCTTGTCCAAGGTGAATGGTGAGAGGAATATTGTTTTGTTGCAAACTCTCAGTTAACCTCACTGCACGGTCAATGATGTTACTTTTAACATTTACATATTTCTCATTTAAGTGATGTGGCGTGGCAAAAATATGGGTAATTCCTGCTTCTACCGCTTTTCTTGCCATATTCAAGCTTTCCTTCATGTCCGCGGAACCATCATCAACTCCTGGTAGAATGTGACAATGTATGTCGATCAAATTTCATACACTTCCTTTATAAAGCGAATAGGAAAAAAGACCTAATCTTTGAAAATAGGGATTATTACCCTGTTTAATAGTAGCATATAAAACTACCATCAAACAGGGTGTTATTTTGTCGAAAAATGTTTTATTTTTGTTAAGATTGATAGTAATAATAATTGCTGTTATCGGTTTCAACGCCATTTAAAACGACTCCAAGCAAAGGTGTGTTAGCTTTCACTAAAAGCTCCTTTGCTTTCACTGCACTTTGTTTATTTGTCTTGCCGCTCGCCACTACCATAATCACGCCATCACATTTATTAGCTACAATCTGGGAATCCGGCACTACCAGCACGGGCGGTGTATCAAAAACGATATAATCATACATTCCTTTTAGTTCCTCAATCGCTGCTTCTATCGCCTTGGAATTTAATAACTCTGAAGGATTAGGTGGTATCGGTCCACTTGTTAAAATGTCTAAATTTGAAACATTTGAATTCAAGATAGTTTTTCTAAAATCCATTTTCTTTGTCAATACGCTAGTAAGTCCATGTATATTACTAAGGTTAAAAGCATAATGAACCGATGGTTTCCTTAAGTCCGCATCCACAAGTAATACTTTTTTCTCTTCTTGAGCAAGCACAATCGCTAGGTTGGCAGCTGTAGTCGATTTCCCATCATTAGGCTCCGATGAAGTAACCACAATCGTTTTGATTTCTTTATCTACTGAAGAGAATTGTATGTTTGTCCTAATTAATCGATATTGTTCAGTAATAGGCGATTTAGGATTAGTCTGCGCAATTAAATTTACTTGTTTTTCATCTTTACTTCTCAAAAATCCCACTTCCTTTCTTAATGTCACTGAATGGTTCTTTATTTATGTTGCGATATTTTTTGAATAGATCCGAGTAATGGCAAGTCAAGGAGTCTCTCTATATCATCCTCGTCCTTAATCGTATTGTCCAAATACTCTAGTAGGAATGCCAAGCCTATTCCAGCCATTAATCCAACCACTACCGCTATAGCGATATTCAATAATGGATTAGGTTTTACAGGTGTAGGATTTTCCTTAACTTCTGCCTTAGCAAGTATGCTAACATTGTCGACTTTCATAATATCTTTGATTTCCTTTTGAAAAATTGAAGAAACCGTGTTGGCAATCTCTACTGCCTTGGCCGGATTACTATCTTGAACCGTTAATGAGAAGACTTGTGAATTTTCTTGACTGTTGATCGTAATTTTTTGACTAAGTTGATCTACGCTTTGGTCTAGTTCAAGTTCATCAATGACCTTCTCCAAAATGACTGGGCTTTTTATAATCACACTGTATGTATTGATCATGTCAATATTTGATTTGATTTGTGTAGAGTCCAATTGGTTTTCCGATTGTTTCTGATTAACGAGAATCTGTGTTGAAGATTGGTACACTGGTGTTAATAAAAAATAAGAAATTGATCCACTAACCAAAGCGGCAATTAATGTCAGCAGCATGATTAGCTTCCAACGTTTCTTTAATGTTTTAAAAATATCATTAATACTAATAGTTTCTTCCATTTTATCCTCCTGTTATGTTAAAAATGACCTATTGCATTATACCATAATATTACCTATTATTATGTATTTTCAAGGAAATTTACATGAAACTTACAATGAAAGAATACTTTTCAAATCCCTTAGTTATTTTACAAAAAAGAAAATGGTAATACAAAGGAAATAATTCCTAAATTTGAAATACTGTATTGAACATATATATATTACACATTTACCAGAATATTTTTGACTAAAATTTTCAATAAATCTAAGTATACACCCATTACCATTTTTTGCTAGTATATTGTCACACCTTACAATATTTACTAAAAATAAACCTAACTAAATGCCTACCTAAACAGAAAAATCCATTTATACATATAATTGAGTCAAGTATTTTAGTGCCTAGTTATCATTAAAAATGCTAGGAAAATGTGTAAACTGAAAGTGATAGGTTAAATCAGTATATTATTTTCATATTAATGGTTAGGTGTGGTCTATATGATAGGTTACCGAGTTAAGTCGCTTAGGGAAGAAAGGAAAATGTCAATAAGTGAACTCTCCGCAAAATCCGGCGTTGCCAAATCCTATATAAGCTCACTGGAAAGAAACCTTCAAACAAACCCTACTATTTTAGTTTTGGAAAAAATCGCTAAAATCCTTTGTATTAAAGTGGATGCTCTGTTGTTGAATGAACAAGCAGACAAGGTCATGGATGAAGAGTGGTTTGAGATCATGCAGGATATTATGGGATCAGGAATATCGAAAGAGGAAATGCGCGAATTTATTCAAGATAGAAAGTGATGTTCTTAAAGATTTAGAACAATGTTTACGCTTTCTTTTAGGTGCAAAGAGTAAACTTTAATAGGGGGAAAAGTGGGTATAGCCACTTTTCCTCCTTTTACTATTTATTCAACTTATAATATTCCTCCATAACCTCGAACCATATGAAATGCCCTTGATCATTGGGATTGATATTATCATTAGTCAGGATATCAGCCAATCTCATATTCTTTTTACTTAGTTTCTTTTTTATCTCTTCTTTGCTATTCAAATAAGACCATTTATTCGTTTTGATGACCTGCTCGGAAGCTTTAATATATTCTAAATAATTCAACCCTAAACTATTCTCCGTTTTACCATTTGCGACTGGGTTTGGTGAAAGTATTAGAATCTTTGCATTTGGTAGCTCTTTCTGTAACTTTGCCATGATGCTTTCCAAATCTTTTTCCGTCTGTTCCAAGCTTAATGATTGATAATGATTATTTATCAGCGAATTTTCAAAAATAATCAGATCGGGATCATCTTGTATGACTGCTTCAATTTTCTTACCTTTTATCAAATCCTCTGTTGAATACCCCTCAGATCCATGATTAATGAAACTTAGTGTTTCTAAATCATCACGATCTGCTCGCAGACCCTTCTCTAATCGTCCAGCCCAACTATTGGAAGTCTTACTTGCCCCGGTTCCGGAGGTACCATTACTTCCCACTAAGGATACAATAACTCTTTCTTGAGTAAGCGACTTATAATGCAGGTAATCTATTAGCGGCTGCTGTTTATTATTTTCCGGTTTTAAACTTTCTATCAAAGCTTCCCTTTCTTCTTTTTCCTTTTCTTTTACTTTTGCTGCAGCTTCTCTAGCCTCTACCCCTGCTGCCTGGCTTATTTTTTTCCATTGCAGATGGCCAAAAACCAGTACTGCTAAGCAAATTCCAGCGATAATGATTAAACCATATTTCCTCATCTTTACCTCCCATATTTGAACATTAATGACTGACATGGAAGTCTTATAAAATAGTGTAAACTCTTATTTGAATACATTGCCTAGACTCTATTTCACTTTTTTGGTTATTTTTCTCTCATTAATTATAACTATCAAATTTTCAGCAATAAAGAATATTTTTCCAATTTATTCCGACGACACTCGACATTTTTGTAATACCGTCTTCGCCTTTTAAGGGGTATTTTAATATTAGGGTGCAATTACTCACACTGGATAGCTCTACCTGATTTGAATACTAGATTAAGTGGTATGAGCAGGTGTTGAGATGGGACAGTTGGTCGCACTTCGAAAAAAGCTATAAAGTGCAGCAAAATATCAGAAACAGGTAAGATATATTTATGATTATATTGTTTTCATGAGAAATCCTTAAGATTCAACTTGTCTTCTTACTCTTTAGGATTAAATTGTAAAGTAATTGCTTCTAATTGTCTCTTTTAAAAAGAAAGCGCTTTCATATATAATTATCACAAGAAAACCAAGCCGAGAGGTGTGTTCTATATGGTAGGTGAAAATGATGGGAATTTCTTGAAAGGACTTTTGTTTGGTACATCTTTGAGCATACCGTTATGGATTTCTTTTATTGGGTGGATAAAATTGATCATTAATAGTTTATTTTAGAGCCCTAGGGCTCTTATTATTTTGCTTTGGTCGAGACAAACTCTTGCAATGCCGAATAAACATCCCTTTTATTTTTTATAGTAGTTTGAGCTTGATTCCGCTTTGCCCGCTTTTTGTCCCTATGGTCACCTCCTCCATTTCCTGCCTGTTTCGCAGGTGCTGTTTTATCTTTCTAGATCTCTCAACTTTGCTGCCAGTGAAACCGCTAAAACCAGAGGAAATTGCTTTAATCGTTCATTTATTTTTTTGAGCATAAATAATCTTAATGAAGTTTAGTGGGTACCAAAAAAGATACAGCCTTCTTTTTTACTGTTACAAAGAGATTATCACCCATTTAAGGTTTTATACCTTTGCCAATTAGTTTATAATTAAATTTAATTAAGAAACTTAAATGGGGGAAGATAAATGGGAAAAAACCTTCTCAGGGGCAGTTTCAAGCTGATGAAATCAATTAATCGTTCTTTAATATTAAATATCATACGGGAAAAAGGCCCGATTTCGAGAGCAGATATTGCAAAGCTTACAAAGCTTACGCCTCCGACTGTAAGCAGCTTTGTAAAAGAGCTACTGCAGGCTGAGATTGTCATCGAACGAAACCTGGGTGAATCGAGCGGCGGCCGCAAGCCGACTCTATTAACGTTAAGTGAAGATATGTTTCATGTCATCGGTATGGATGTGGGATCACAGAATATCAAAACTATCCTGACTAGCATTACAGGCAAAGTTATTAAAAAATCGGTTGTTCCTCTTCCAGCACAAACTACGAACGAAACTCTTCTATCTTTAATGATTGATTCTGTCAGCGGCATTCTAGATCATACTAAAATAGATGAGGAGAAAATAGTCGGTATAGGGGTAAGTATGCACGGTATTGTAGATGTGGAGGAAGGTAGCTCCGTTTTTGCTCCCAACCTAAACCTGCAGGATATTCCTATTAAAAGAGTGCTTGAAGAGCGGTTTAATATGATGGTAAAAGTGGAAAATGACGGCCGGGCAATGAGCCTTGGAGAACTCTGGTTCGGGAACGGTGCAGGCATTGACAGCTTTGTTTGTATAAATGTGGGGCGCGGGATCGGTGCGGGTATCATTATTAATGGCAAGCTTTATCACGGCAGCCATTTTATTAGCGGCGAAATCGGACATATGATTATTGATATCGATGGGCCACAATGTACTTGCGGCAATTACGGCTGTTTACAAACGTTCGCTTCAGGTCCGTCCATTGTCGAATGGGTAAAAAAAGAAATGCGGTTAGGCCACTCCAGTTTGCTTACTAATCTGACTAAAGGCGACCTTGAAAAGGTTACAGGAGAATTAATTTATTTATCGGCTCTAGAGGGCGATACTTTATGCAAAACGGCTCTGCAGCAGGCAGGCAGATATTTGGGAGTGGGGATAACAAATGTAATCCACACTGTAAATCCAAGACGAATTATCATCGGGGGCGGTGTCTCCAATGCCGGCGATTTAATTATGGATAACATCATTCAAACCGTTAACCAGCGGGCGTTGACAAATCCAGCCAAACAAACGGAAATTATCCTTTCTAAATTCGGCGATGATGCCACTGCGATGGGTGCCGTTGCTCTAATCCTCGCTGAACTATTTACTTCTAGAAATACAGAATCAGCTGCTGCTCATTGAGCGGCTGCTGCGGTTCTGACGTCTAGCACCCGGTACTCTACTAAAAACTGTCTTCATGAGTTCTCTAATTCCCCCCTCCACTTTCAATACAACCTTCAACAATACATTTATATCAATAAAAAACCTGCACTCTTATGAGCACAGGTTTTCTTCATCATTATTTCTTATTATTTATTTCCCTTATTTTGCTAAGATCACACTTTGGTTCACGATCATAAGTCAGCAATCCGTTGATTTCCTGCTCCACATCGGTTAACTGAGTGTAACAAAACCCCTGAATCACTGGACTATTGAAAAGAGCATCCGTTACTTTGCGATATTCTTCCACTAGGTCTTCAGAGGATTGTACGGCTGAGTAGCCCCATCCTTCTGTTTCGTCCATTTTATAAGCAATTCCGCCGTATTCCGTTATTAAAATCGGTTCTCCACCGTAAGAGAAGCCTTGAGCATAAATCACCCGGTTTGCAGGTGTAGTGGAAATCGCACTATCCACGTCTTTATAGGCATTACTCATTTCTTCTGCACTGCGGTAGTTATGTATACCGCATATATCAGAAATCGTATGCTCCCACCCGTCGTTGGAAAGAACTGGACGAGATTGGTCAATTGATTTGGTCTGCCAGTACATAGATGTTGCGTGTGCCTGCTGCTGTTTGTCATAGGCAACCCTTGAGATGCCCCAGCTTTCATTAAGCGGAAGCCATACGATAATGGAAGGATGGCTATAATCTCTCTTAACGACATCAAACCATTCAGTGGCTAAGCGTCTGGCAGCTTCTTCACTGTATTCGGAAGCATTCGCCATTTCACCCCATATGAGAAAGCCGAGTTTGTCAGCCCAGTGAAGGAAACGGGGATCCTCAACCTTTTGATGTTTCCTTGCCCCGTTGAAGCCCATTTCCTTAGCAAGCTCGATGTCCCTTTTTAACGCTTCATCAGACGGGGCAGTAATCAATGCCTTAGGGAAGTAACCCTGATCAAGGATAAGCTTTTGATAATAAGGCATATTGTTCAGCATGAAAATGCCTTTTTCGATGGAAACTTTCCTCATTCCAAAATAGGTTTCGACCTGATCCAGGATCTGCTCCCCATTTTTTAACGTCAGCGTTGCCTCGAATAAATGAGGGTGCTCAGGGGACCAGTAATACCCCGGCCCATGGATATTGCTTCTGTCGGTGAAGCGGTTACGCAGGTTGTAGCTTCGTTTATTATACATTTCAAAAAGATTTGAAGAATCAGAGATGAGTTTTTTCCCATTAAATGAGATGTCAACAGAAAGTGATACCCCTTCAGGTAAGCCGCCTTCAATTTCAAATTCCAGGTCAATATCCCCCCGATCAATTTCGGGTGTCCAGCGAATGGCACTTAAGCTAGTCTGTTCACATGGCTCCATCCAGACAGTCTGCCAGATTCCAGTCGTTCTTGTGTAAAAGATAGATTCAGATTTTTCATGCCAGTATTGCTTCCCTCTTGGGATCGTTACATCCTCGGATGGATCTTCCACACGGACCGTTACTTCATCTTCCCTGCCATCATTTTTCAAAAGATGAGTGATGTTGACTGAAAAAGGTGTATGTCCCCCTTCATGGTGATAGGCAAGGTTCCCATTCACATAAACCCATGAACGGTAGTCAACGGCTCCGAAATGCAGCTGAATCTGCTTGCCGGACCACTTTTCAGGAATCATGATTCTGCGGTGATACCAAACTACATCATGGAAAGTAGGGTCATTAATTCCGCTCATTTCCGTTTGGAATGCAAAAGGGACAGTAATGGTTTGTCCTGATGGAAATTGTTCAAACCACTTTTCCGAAAGGCCTTTATTTTCATCATCAAATGCAAAGTCCCATTGTCCGTTCAAATTTTCCCATTCTTGACGGACAAACTGGGGTCTTGGATATTCATTGCGGGGAATAGACATGTATTTTCAATCCCTTCTAAAATTGAATATTATTTAATTCCTGTTTGGTTCACGCCTTTAATAAATGAGCGCTGACCAATGATAAATAAAATGACGGCTGGTATCGTTGCAATGGACGTTAATGCCATTAATTTAGCCGGTGATGAAACGAAGCTTCCCTGCTGCATGATGGCGATACCAGTTGTGATCGTTCTCATTTCAGGTGAATTCGTTGTCACTAATGGCCATAGGAAATCGTTGTATATTCCCATAAATGTAAAGATTCCAAGTGTCCAGATGACAGGACGTGCAGAAGGCAATACGACCTTCGTGAAAACTTGCCATTTATTTGCTCCGTCAAGGAAGGCCGCTTCTTCAAGCTCCCTTGGGAATGTTCTGAAATATTGATAGAGGAGGAAAACCCCGAAAGCATTAGCTGAATAAGGCAGAATTAACACGGCATACGTATCCAGAAGTCCCAATGTATTAAATTCCATATATAATGGAAGGAATGTAATGACCCATGGAATGGTTAAGGATCCGATAAACAACCCGATCAACAGCTTTTTAAAAGGAACGTCCAATCGTGCTAGACCATATGCGGCCAATGTATCAACGACCAGAACAATAAGAGTTCCGACAATACCAACAAAAAGTGAATTGGCCATCCATGATAATACTGGAGTTTCTCCATCGCCTGAAAGCGCATATGTATAATTTTCTAGTGTAAAAACTTCCGGCAGCCACTTCAGTCCAGCCGTAAATGCTTCCTGGTCACTTTTGAAAGAAGTAGCAAGCATCCAGAAGATTGGAACTAGAAACATTAAGCCAATAAGAATGGCCAGGATGACAATAACCGCTTTACTCGCTTTTCTTTGCATACCCTACTCCTTTCGATTCGTGATGCGCAGCTGAACCACAGAGATAATGATCATGATCAACGCCATCATAAGTGACATGGCAGCTGCATTTCCCAATTGTCTTTGTTTAAATGCTTCATCCACAATGTTCATCAATAAAACCTTTGTTTCTGTTCCCGGGCCGCCCCTTGTCATCAAGTACGGCTGGCCATAAATATTAAACGAAGCAATTGTTGATGTGATCAGAACAAACAGCATGGTTGGCTTGATGCTTGGCAAGGTTATATAGATGAACCGCTGCCATTTTGAAGCGCCGTCAAGGGAACCTGCTTCATATAGTTCTTCAGAAACATCATTTAGTGCGTTAATGAAAATGACCATGTTAAACCCTATTGTCCACCAGAGAGTGGCAATAATAATGGAAACCCATGCCCATGGCAAATCCGTCAACCATGGAATGCTTGGCAAGTGGAGAGCCTGGAGATACCCATTTATCAGCCCGCTATTTGTATCAAGAAGCCATAGCCAGATGATCGCTACTACTGAAACGGATACTGAATAAGGGATAAAGTACATGGTGCGGAATAAACCTTTAAGCCTGCCAGGCAGATTATCAATTAATAGTGCCAGCCCAAGGCCTATACCTACTAATAAAGGAACACTGAATATAACGAATAGTAGGGTGTTTTTAAGACCTTCGAAGAACAAATCGTTCAAATAAGATTCCGAATCAAATATCTTTAGATAATTATCCAATCCTACAAATTCATGGACAGGATTGAGTAAATCCCAATTGTGCAAGCTCATCCATGCTCCATAGATAATGGGGATTAAAAGGAAAACAGTAAACAGAAACAAATAGGGAAGCACGAAAAGACTAGAAGTTAGTTTGGATCTCCAGTTCGTTTGGTCCATATTGCCTCTCCCCCTTTCAATGAAATAATCTAGCCGCCTAGAAACCATTTAGGTCGTTATAATTAAGAAGAGACGAGCAGGTTAGTTTTCACTAGTCACCTGGCCGTCCTCCTTTTAAAGTTACTTTTTCATTATTTGTTCTGCTTTTTTGTTAGCATCGTCCAAAGCTTTTTGAGGGTCTTTCTTGCCTAATAAAGCAAGGTTGACTTCAGCCCATAACGGCTCTGATATTTGACCCCAGTTAGCTACGCGCGGAGCGAATTTAGCATATTCGAATTCCTTAGCAACTTGTGGCTGCTGAACCATCTTTTTAAATTCTTCGTTTTGCTCATAGATTGCTTTAGAAGCTGGAGCCTGGCCTGATTTAGCCCACTCCATTGTGTTGTCTCCAACATATTTCAAGAAATCTGAGATTCCTTCGAGTTTTTTAGAATCCTTTACAGAAGCGGGAATTGCAAAATTATGACCGTTTGCATATACTGCCTGCTGTTTTGTACCTAATGTAGGCACTGGTGCCACACCGTAGTTGATGCCCGCTTTATCCCATTGTTCCATCATCCAAGGACCGTTTAACTGCATGGCATTTTTGCCTTGAAGGAAAAGGGTCACTTCTCCATCTTGCTGAACGTTAGCAGGAGATACTTTGTCTTTTTGTACCAGATCACTTAAGAAGGTTAATGCCTCGACACCTTCAGGGCTGTTGTAGTTAGGTTTGCCATCTTTAAGCAATTCACCGCCATTCTGGAAGAAGACAGTTGGATAGATGAATTGATTTGGCCATAGAGTCGGCACTACGAACCCATATTGCTTTTTAGACTCGTCTGTAAGCTTCTTAGCAGCAGCCACGAACTCTTCACGGTTAGTTGGCGGCTTCTCCGGATCAAGGCCGGCTGCTTTAAACATATCTTTATTGTAGTACATGACTAATGGGTGAATATCTAAAGGAATGGTATATTGCTTCCCGTCGATAGTTCCGCCCTGCCAAGCCGTTTCAGAATAATCTTCAGCATTTACACCATTTTTTTCAATCGTGTCTGTCATGTCTTTCAAAAGATTTTTTTCAGCATAGTTTGTAAGCTGGTCAGTATGCATGATCAATAAATCTGGAGCATTTTTTTGACCGGAGAACCCAAGGTCAACCGTTTTATAGTAGTCTGTTTGAGGTATAATCTGTAAATCCACCTCGTATTTGTCTTGAGACTTATTGTAGTTTGCTACAATTTCCTTCATACGCGGACCATCCGCACCTGAGAACGGAGCCCAATAAGTTATTTTATTGCTTTTGCCGCCGTCGTCAGTCGAAGAACCTGATTCCTTTTCAGCACAGCCAGCTAATGAACCGATCGCAAGTGCCGCTGTCAATGCAACGCCAAGCCACTTTTTCTTCTTCATTCCTATTTTCCCCCTTATGTAGAAAAATCGTTTATTGCTTCTGTAGAAGCTTTATTACTAGTGTAAAAGTTCAAGTGACTTAAGTTAATTAAATTAATTTACTTTCTATTTTTATAATAATCTGATAGATTCCTTTTGTCAACGCTTTCAATAGGAAAACCATTTAAAATAAGGGAAAAAGTAGGTGCAATCTATTGGATTGAATCCCTTCCCTCTTTAAACTTCCAAATTAATTTTTAACGTAAATAATATAAACATGGTAAGTAAATAAAATAATTTAATTAATGGAGAAAATTTCCTGACTGTTAGGCCTCTATCCTGCAATAACGGCTATTGAAATCAGCAAGGATGTATACTCTTATAATCTTCTTCCTTCCTTTTCCACGTTTTTTAAAAAACTAAAGCCTCAAAAATACAGATGCTTTAGCTTTTTCCCGGTACTTGATTATCTTACCAAAATATCAGGTCGAAGATACTTCTGCCCTGCATGTTCCACTTCAATATAGACCCACTCACCAGTAAAAGTCAGAAATTCATTTTCATGTTCACTAACAAGAATGGTATCTTCGGATTTAATTCCTTTGATCGCAGGATTCCATGCAAAGGCCTGATTTACTTGAACGTTCCCTTCCACTTCAGGGGTTGCCAGGAATTCACGGGAGGCGTATCCGGTTGGGCCGCCCTGATGTAGCAAGCGCCAGTCGTCTCCGTGGCCGACCTTCCTGTATGTATCAAATCCATACTGAAGAATATCCTTGATAGCTGCTCCAGGCCTTGTTGCCATATTCATTGCAAGATCTATCTGAACAAGCTTTTGCTTATTTTCCCTGAGTTCTTGAGGAAGTTCGCCAAAATGGACAAAGCGCGTTACGTTAGCGACCAATCCGCTTTTTTCCGCACAGATTACAACCATGGCATAATTACTCAGTTTTTTATCCGTCGGAATGGGATGGCGGTATTTAAATACCCTCTCATCTGTAGAAACAAGAATAACCTGTGGTGTGATACCGTCTTTGACTACCTTTGAACCTAAATGTGCCGCGATTTCATATTCTGTCCAGCCCGGCTCAATTTCCCGGCAAGTGTCTTCAACTGCTTTTGCTGCCTTAAGTGAAAGCCAGCGATAGCGTGAAATTTCATCCTCATTTAAGGAATAGCGCAAACTGGTCAATTGGGCTCCAAAATCAAGAAAGTCACCAAATGGCACATCGCTTGCGATCTTTTTACCTGCACATAATTCCCGTACGTCTGCATCCTGATTTTCATACCACTCCGGAGTTATGAATTCATAGCCTAATCCTGCAAGCTCCTCGTCATGAATCCGTGCCGACTCCATTTTGGAGGTAATGCAATATTTTTTATCAGCCGTAATTAACAGGTCAGCCACTCCGTTTTCGGTTGTGTTAACAATATGATTTACTTTACCCTCCGTGATCCAGGAAAAATTACTTCTTTTACGGAAGAAAACCCCATCAATTTCTTTTTCTTTAATGAATGTACGGACTCTTTCTATAGCTGTTGACATATATGCATTCCCCTTTGCTTATTTGTCGTGATAACCATTTGGTTTGGCCTCATGCCATTTCCATGCTGTTTCGATAATTTTTTTTAGATTATTATACTTTGGCTTCCAGCCTAATAGAGTTTGAGCCTTTTCAGAGGAAGCGATCAGGATAGCCGGGTCTCCAGCGCGTCTTTCACTAACTACTTCTGGGATCGGATGACCGGTAACTTTTCTGCTTGTTTCAATGACTTCTTTAACAGAAAATCCTTTGCCGTTCCCTAAATTGAAAACATCACTTTCATTTTTGCTGCGCAAATGCTCAAGAGCTAGCCAATGAGCATTTGCGAGGTCCATGACATGGATGTAATCACGAATGCAGGTTCCATCTTCGGTAGGGTAATCATCGCCAAAAATGCCGATATGCTCTCTTTGTCCGAGTGCAACTTGAAGTATTATTGGAATAAGATGGCTTTCTGGAGTATGATCTTCGCCAATTATTCCTTCTGGGTGTGCACCTGCCGCATTAAAATAACGCAGAGAAACGGACTTTAGCCCATTTGCCCCATCACACCACCGGAACATATTCTCCATCGCCAATTTAGTCTCCCCGTAAGGGCTTGTTGGATTGGTAGTGTCCCCTTCTAATATGGGCACTTGCTCCGGCTCTCCGTATGTTGCTGCTGTGGAAGAAAACACAATCTTCTTTACGCCGTGCTTTAGCATCACTTTTACAAGAGTGTGTGATGAGAGTAAGTTATTTTCATAATATTGGAGAGGCTTTTGGACGCTTTCCCCTACCAGTGAACTCGCAGCAAAATGAATGACGGCTTCAATATCATATTTTTTAAAAACGGAATTAAGGAAGCCTTCATCCTGGAGATCACCGATGTGAATGGCGCCGCCAGACACAGCCTTTTCATGTCCTGTCATGAGGTTATCGACAACAACCACTTCTTCACCTTGGTTCAACAGTTCGATCACAGTATGACTGCCAATATATCCTGCACCGCCGGTTACCAAAATCGCCATTTTCTATTCCCCCATATCCACTTCTTTAGCACCATCCCCTATTTCACACACATAAAAGATAGGTTCCAGGCCAGTTTTTTTCGAATAATTTTTTGCTACTTTTTCCTTAAATTCATCTACAGCTTCTTCTTTAACAAGGCTTACGTTGCACCCGCCAAATCCAGCACCGGTCATACGGGTCCCAACACAGCCTTCGACCTTTGATGCTTCTTCAAAAATTGTATCCAGCTCAATGCCGGTCACTTCATATAAATCCCTTAATGATTCGTGTGATTGCTTCATCCTTGCACCAAAAGCATATATATCGTTATCCTGTAAGCTTTTCGTTGCTGCAAGGACACGTTCATTTTCTGTAATGACATGCTCTACACGCCGGTGTATAACATCATCTTCAATAAAGTGGTGAACTTTTTCCCATTCAGCTAAACTGACATCTCCTAAGTTACGTACCAAAGGAAGCTGTTGTTGAATGATTGAAAGCCCTTCTTCACATTGAGCCCTTCGCTCATTATATTTTGAATCAGCAAGGCCGCGGCGTTTATTTGTATTGGTAATAACCAGCTTATAGCCATCAATCTCCAATGGTACATATCGGTATTCCAACGTATCACACTTCAGCACCATAGCATGGTTTTTCCTCCCCATGCCAACCGCAAATTGATCCATGATTCCACAATTGACACCAACAAAACGATTTTCTGCTTTCTGTCCTAATTCAACTAACCCCATCATGGGAATATCAAAGTCGGCAAGCTTGCTTAAAGCAAGTCCAGTAACAAGTTCGATTGATGCGGATGAGGATAACCCTGCACCATTTGGGATATTTCCGTAATACAGCACATCTGCCCCCATGAATTTTTCGGCATCTTCTTGCCCTGCTACCTGCAGCAATTCCTTTAAGACACCTTTTGGGTAATTAGCCCAATCATCCTCTACTATGTATAACAATTCCTCGGTTGCCGAACAGGTTGCTGTTGATGGAAAATTCGCTGAAGCAAATCGGTACATCCTATCAGTCCTTGGTGCCGCAGCTGCCCAAGTTCCATATGTTAAAGCTGCGGGAAAAACATATCCACCATTATAATCCGTGTGTTCTCCGATTAAATTAACACGCCCGGGAGCAAAAAAGATTCTGACCCCTTCTTCGTATCCAAATTGATCACGGAATAATTGGCGAAGCTGAATCGCATTCATTTGTGCAACCACCTCTCTCTGAATCTATGTTTTGAGTTACATATCAAGAATCTAATATCTAAATTAAATTAATTAATAAACTAATTATGCTACAACATCATATTGAAATGACATCCATTACTTATTTAGTCTGGATGCTTCTTTTAACGAGTTAAAAAAATTCAAGAAAGCATTTTTCCCCTCCCTTGTTCTTTTAAAAATACCTGCATGTTCCAATACAGTCTGGAATACTTCCCCAACCTCAGCTTCAATAATATCCATCACATTTTCTTTGGTTATGGTTTGATGCTTAGTTAATATTTTCTGTATCCAGTCAAAATGTTTTACTATAGATTCATCCCACTTCTCTTTAGGAACAGGACAGAGCAGATATTCTGCTGCAAGACCTAACTCTTCGGCCAATCTTCCCGGAAGGACAGCAAGGCCCATTACTTCTATTAAGCCGATATTTTCTTTTTTAATATGATGCAGCTCATCATGAGGATGAAAAATCCCATGGGGAAATTCTTCGGATGTACGGTTATTCCTTAATACGACATCCATTTCAAACAGCTCGCCGCTTCTTCTTGCAATCGGCGTTACCGTGTTGTGAGGAGTATTGCCGGTAAAAGCAAACACTTCAGCTTCCGGGTCACTATAGTTTTGCCAGCTCTTCCAAATAAGCTCTGTCACGGCTTGAACTTCATCCTTTTTTCCGCGGACCCTGATGACTGACATCGGCCAATTGACTATTCCCAGTGTGACTGATGGGTAGCGGGTCAGGCTAATGCTTTCCTCAACTTCCGCTCTTTCAATCGCAAACTCAAATCTACCTCCCTGGAAATGGTCATGAGTTAAGATGGATCCTCCGACGATCGGCAAATCCGCATTCGAGCCGATGAAGTAATGCGGAAACTGGTCTGTAAATTCAAGTAACCGTGTGAATGTAGCAGCAGAAATCTTCATAGGCACATGTTCTCCCCTAAAAACAATCGAATGTTCATTATAATAAACGTAAGGAGAATACTGCAGGAACCATTCCTCATTATTTAATGTCAGAGGTATGATCCTATGTGTCGCTCTGGCTGCATTTTGCAGGTTCCCTCCATATCCTTCATTCTCCCTGCACAAAGCGCAGGCCGGGTAAGATCCTTGAGGCGTACTTTTCAACCGCGATATTTCCTCCGGATTTTTTTCAGGTTTTGATAAATTGATGGTGATGTCCATTTCGCCGTATGGTGTCCTACTTTTCCATTGTATATTTTTTGCAACTCGTTCTTTGCGGATATAATTCGAAGCCAGCGATAGATGGTAATATTGATCGGTTGCCGCTTTAGGACTTTTGAGGTAATTCTCTTTAAATTCTGATATTACGGCAGATGGACGGGGCATCAGGCAATTCATCAATTCAGAATCAAGAATATCTCGTTCTGTAATAGAATTGGATGGTAAAATACCATTTTCGAATGCCCAGTCTAAAATTTCATTAAGAATAACTCCGAGAGAAAACTCTTCCCCTTCTCCCTCACATTCCTCCCAGTCATCCAAGCCCAGTACATATAAGATTCGGTTGCGTGAATAGATAACATCTTCCTTCTCCAATAAACGCTGCTGAACTCCGTATTGTAATAAACTTTGTATAGATTGATAGATTTTCACCTGATTCACCCCTAGAAAGGATATAAAACTCAACTTAATTAAATTAATTAATTATCTTTATTCTATCATAGAGGTTTCTATGAATTTTTTCAATGATTTTGTGCAGGGATATAAAAATCTGATTCCTAACTGTTCACCCTACTTTCATTGAAATGTTCTAAATCAGGTATATATCAACACTTTTTTAACCCCATGTAAACTATGTTATGGTTTTATTTGATTTAAGTAATGTTATTGTATTTCCAGTTTCCTTCTCTCTTTTTCGTTGTATGATAGAAAAAAAAAGGAGTTTTGGGAATGATTATTCTGCAGTATATTGGAAAAGTTTTTTCATTCATGCATAAGGATATACCGGAAACTCATGTTAAATGCCATGTTTGTGCAGGTACAGGTGCCTACGATATTTATACGGATTGTCTTACCTGTAATGCAAAAGGGTTAATAAGTAAAGTTGAGTATAATAGGAGGCTTGAAGAGGGTGAGATTTAATGAATTTCATGCGTCGATATATGTAATCAAAGAAGCAGTATTGGCTATTGCTTCTTTTTTTTGTTCAAAAACGGCACCGTTTGCCCCTCACCTTAAAAGGGTATTTTAATGATCAGGGGGGATACATATGACAGCAATTACTCATGTTGGATTGGCTGTACCTGATTTGGATGCGGCGATTAAGTGGTATGAGCAGATGTTGGGATTCAAATTATTGGCGGGTCCCTATTCGTTTGATGCAAGAAAGGAGAATGAACATAATATGACGAATGATCTTCTTGGTGAGGAAGTTAAAAAGATGCGTAATGCTCATATGATGGCGGATAATGGAGTGGGGATTGAGCTTTTTGAGTTTGAGGAGCCGAGAATGCCTATAGGTGGGAGTCGCGGTTATGAGGGCTTTTTTCATATTTACTTAGTATCGGATGATATCGAAAAGCTGGCTGATGATATTGCTGCTTCTGGCGGAAGAAGGCGAAGCGGTATATGGAATACGTGGGAGAACAAGCCCTATTATTTAATCTATTGTGAGGATCCTTACGGCAATATCATTGAGCTTTACAGCCGAAGCACAGAATTGATGTATGGAAATAAAGATTGATATAAGATCAGCCCCCAATCAGATTATTGGGGGCTTTTCCTGTTTTCCCATCACTTTTTAACTGTTACTTTTCTTGATTCGCTTACGTTTTTCGCTTTGTCTTTGGCATAAATATATAGGTTCTTTCCGGCTTTTTGCTTGGGGATTTTAACCGAGAATGTACCTTTACTTGTTGCTGTGGCAGAGCCGATTACTTTTTTTGATGCTTTGATGGAGACAGTGGAGTTGGCTTCTGCTTTGCCTGTTACTTTTGTCGTTTTTGTAGTTACAGTGTTGACCGTAGGTTTACTTGGCGCTGTTTTGTCTGCGACGGTCACTGTTTTGATCGAGCTAACATTTCCTGCTTTATCGGTTGCTGTAAAGGATAGGACTTTTCCGGCTTTTTGTTTTTTTGCCATCGTTACGGTGAAATTCCCTGCGCTGTTCGAATTTGCTTTGCCTAGAACCGTACTGCCAGTTTTGACAGTGACGGAAGAGCTCGCTTCCGCTTTGCCGGTCACTTTGACGGTATTGTCACCTACCGTATTTACCGATGGTCTTGCAGGAGCCGTTTTATCTGCCACTTTAAATGAAACGGGTACACTTTTATTTCCCGATTTATCGATGACCCTAGTAGAGATGGTCGTTCCGGCTGTTTGTTTTGCGATAGTTGCTGTAAACGTTTTTTCGCCATTGATTTTCACTGTGGCGAGTTGTTTATTACCGGTATAAATGGAGACGGTCCCTGTTTTGAAATCGGTCGGGATTTTCCCATTGATCTTGGTGTCCTTATCGGATATTGCGGTCACGGCCGGTTTGGTCAGCGTCTTCATTTCCAGTGCTTTTTTGGCATTGACCCGCCCGTTTCCATAGTAGATGTCTTTCCCTTTTGCACCTAGGTCCACGGCTGAATCATAGAGGCGGTATTCGACCTCCTTTGTGTTGAGTTTGGGCTCATGGGACCAAATCAGTGCCGCTACACCCGCCACCATCGGCGTGGCCATCGATGTTCCGCTCATCCAGCCATATTTACCATAAGGCAGGGTCGAAAGGATATCATCTCCAGGGGCCGCGATATCGACTGTTGAATGGTAGTTGGAATAACTGGGACGCTTGTCACTTGAGTTAGTGGCAGCAACGGAAATGACATGGCTGAATGCGGCTGGGTACACACGCTGTACACTTTTCCCCATATCCCCTTCATTCCCGGCAGCCGCGACGATCAGGACGCCTTTTTTATAGGCTTCCTGGACAGCCTTGTTCAAGGCCTCTGAATAACTGGTGTCTCCTAAACTCATATTGATGATGTTTGCCTTTTGCTGAACGGCATAATGTATCGCTTCAATGATATCGGCCGTATCAGCATACTCTCCATCAAAGACGTTGATCGGCATTAGTTTAACGTTCGGGGCAACACCCGTTCCGCCTATGCCATTGTTCGCAGAACCGGCAATGATGCCTGCGATATGCGTTCCATGCGCCCCTTTTGGGACGATATGCTTCCGATTGCGTATCGTATCATAGGCATTGACGATCCTCCCTTTTAAATCTTCGTGGTTGCGATCGATTCCGTCGTCAATGATGGCCACGATCAATTCCTTCGAGCCCATTGATTTTGTCCAAGCAGCACTCGTACCAAGCCTTTTATGATGCCACTGGTCTATGTAGGCTGGATCGTTCGGACTATCCATCTTCTTGAAAAGATAATTTGGTTCTGCATATTCCACATTCTTCTGTTCTTCAAGTTCCTCGATCAGATTGTCGGTTGTTTCCCCTTTAGGAACCTCCACCTTTTCTATCAACTCGTTGATCGGCTCATCGTTTTCCTCTTTATACTTGACGATGACGCCATCAGATTGCGGCGTTTCTTCTGCAGAAGCAGAATCTGGCTGGTAGATTGGCAGAATCATAAACAGTAATAATACCGGCGTTATGCCCTGAATAAATTTGTGCATACAATCACTCCAAAAAATATGATTAAGAATAGCTAACGATGAGGTTTTATCATGAACCAATTCTACTATTATTCCTAACTAGATTGTATACCGTCTGATTTGGATTTACTAACCTTTTTATCTAGTTAAATTAACTTATTTGCACAACAAAAAAACCGCTATAAAGCGGCTTCAGCTTGTCGACAAAATGGGGTCTACCTAAATCTTAAAACAAAGCGGTTGACTGTAGGTAATAATTTTACTGTAAAATTTGCACTTTGATTTCCACTCCAGGCACTCGCTTTCCGCGGGCGGTCCGGGAGCCTCGCTTTTCCCGCAGGAGTCTCGTACCTTCCGTTGCAATCAACTTCGTTTGAAAAATTCAGACAGAAGCCCTTTTGTCTAATAAAGGAGGTTCCGTTTGGTCTAATCCTAAACTATGATTTTTTAAACATGACTAAATTATTCTTCATGTTTTTTTACTGTAATCCTTAATAGATGGAAGAAATTTGCGACACTCCTGCCGAATTACTGGCTAGCCGAGACACCGCAGCCGCTAGGCGAGGAGGCTTGGCAGGCAGTCGGCGGAAAGGGAGCGGATTTCTGAAATCAACTGGTACTTTTTTCAATAAAAAACTGCAGGTAAACTCGCTTTTCCTCGAGTTCGTCTGCAGTTTGTAACCGCTATAAAGCGGTTTAATGTCCGCCTAAATAGGCATTCTTGATTTCTTCGCTTGCGGTCAGTTCCTCTGATTTGCCTGATAGGACAATTCGGCCGGTTTCGACAACATAGGCTCTGTCCGCGATGGATAGTGCTAAGTTGGCATTTTGTTCGACCAGCAGAATCGTTGTACCCGTTTTGTTGATTTCTTCGATGATATTAAAGATTTGCTTCACCAATAATGGCGCGAGTCCCATGGATGGCTCGTCCAATAACAGGAGCCGGGGCTTGGCCATGAGTGCCCTGCCCATTGCGAGCATTTGCTGTTCCCCGCCGGAAAGTGTTCCGGATTGCTGTTTCAGGCGCTCTAGCAAACGCGGGAATAATTCATAGACTTTCTCCATATCCTGCTTGATGCCTGCCTTATCCTTACGTAAATAAGCACCAAGCTGAAGGTTTTCTTCGACGGTCATGTTAGCAAATACCCGCCGGCCTTCAGGGACATGCGAGATGCCCATTTTCACGATGGATTGTGCTGCCTTTCCGCCGATGGATTGCCCTTCGTATACGATCTTCCCTTGTTTTGGTTTTAATAGGCCGGAAATGCTTTTCAGCAGCGTGCTTTTCCCGGCTCCGTTCGCCCCGATCAGGGTTACGATTTCGCCTTCGTTAATAGAAAGCGAGATTCCTTTCAAGGCTTGAATGTTTCCGTAATAGACGTTGATGTCCTCGATTTTTAACATTATGAAACCTCCTCGCCCAGATAGGCCTCGATGACTTTTGGATTGTTACGGATTTCCTCTGGCTTTCCTTGAGCGATCAGTTGTCCGTGATCGAGTACATATATGCGTTCGCAAACACCCATTACAAGCGGCATATCATGTTCTATCAATAATACGGTCAAATCAAATTTCTCACGGATGAGGGCAATCAGGTTCATGAGCTCATGCGTTTCCTGAGGGTTCATCCCCGCAGCTGGTTCATCCAGCAAAAGCAGTTTCGGGTTGGCTGCAAGTGCACGGGCGATTTCCAAACGTCTTTGTTTACCATATGGCAGGTTCTTCGCCTTTTCATCCTTATATTGATCGAGGTTGAAAATCTTCAGGAACTCAATCGCCTTTTCATCCATTTCCTTTTCGCCTTTAAAATGGATCGGCATGCGGAAGATCGAACTTAAGATATTATGTTTCGAAAGCGAATGATAGGCAACTTTTACATTATCGATCACGGATAGCTCACTGAATAAGCGAATGTTCTGGAATGTCCGGCTGATACCTTTTTGCGTGATTTTATATGGAGGCAGTTTTCTTAAGTTCTCACCTTCCAAAGAAATCGTGCCCTCGGTCGGGACGTAAACTCCTGTCAGCAAGTTAAAGAAAGTCGTTTTTCCAGCGCCGTTCGGCCCGATCAAGCCAATCAGTTCTCCTGGATATAACTCGACGTTAACATCAGAAACGGCTTTAAGCCCCCCGAACTGGATGCCGACTGAATCGACTTTAAGCAGCGGTGTTTTTATTTTTTTCATGGCCGCTTCCTCCTTTACGTTTGAACATGGATGTTATTTCTTTTGTCCCCATTAAGCCTTGTGGGCGATAGAGCATCATCACGATAAGCACAAGGCTGTAGATGATCATTCGTGTTTCCGGATAATCCTGCAGGAAAGTCGTTACAACAGTCAATAATATCGCGGCCAATACGGCACCGGAAAGACTTCCAAGACCGCCAAGCACGACTAGGATCAAAATATCAAATGATTTCAGGAATCCGAAGTTCGATGGCTGGATGATATAGAAGTTATGAGCGTAAAGTCCTCCGGCAATACCGGCAAAAAAAGCACCGATCGCAAACGCGACAACTTTATAATACGTCGTGTTGATTCCCATCGAATCGGCAGCCGTTTCGTCCTCGCGGATCGATATGCAGGCCCTGCCGTGGGTCGAGCTAGTAAAGTTTCGGATGACGATGATCGTTACGATAACGGAAGCGAATACCCACGGCCAAGTGGTCAAATGGGAAACCTGCATGCCGCTCGCCCCGCCGACATAATCGATATTCAAAAGCATGATCCGGACGATTTCACCAAAACCAAGGGTCGCAATCGCCAGGTAGTCACCTTTTAAGCGTAAGCTTGGAATTCCGATGATCAAGCCTGCCAGCGCTGATGCCAAACCGCCGACTATCAATGCCGCATAAAATGGCATTTCCAGCTTCATCGTCATAACGGCTGAGGCATAGGCACCGACTGCCAGGAATCCAGCATGTCCGATGGAGAACTGTCCGGTTATCCCGATGATCAAATGCAGGCTCGCTGCCAGAATGATATTGATCCCGATGAACATGAGCGTATTTTGATAAAAAGGATTTAGCGATCCGCCGCCGATTAACACTTGAACTGCGGCGAAAAAGATCAATGATAGTGAAATCGAGAGCCAAAAACCTTTTGCTCGCTTAATTGTAGTCATTGCTTTGTCTCCCCTATACTTTTTCTTTTTTGTTTTTACCGAATAAGCCTTGTGGCATGAAAATCAAGATAAGAATCAGTACGACGAAGGCTACAGCATCACGCCATAATGAGTAACCGGCGGCACTGACCAAAGCTTCGATGACACCTAGCAATAGGCCACCGACCATCGCGCCCGGTATAATCCCGATCCCTCCAAGTACGGCGGCAACGAATGCCTTCAATCCCGGAAGCACACCCATGAGCGGCTCGATCTTAATATAGTAAATACCGAAAATGACGCCTGCTGCCCCAGCCAATGCGGAACCGATTGCAAAGGTGGCAGAAATCGTGTTATTGACATTTATCCCCATCAGTTTGGCTGCATCCGCGTCAAAGGAAACGGCACGCATCGCTTTTCCTATTTTTGATTTATGAACGATGATTTGAAGGATGATCATCAGGACTACAGCCACTCCAAAAATCAAAACCGATTGACTATTGATGGAAACTCCAAAAATATTGAACTTGTCTGTCGGCAATACATCATTCGGATAAGCTTCCGGCTGTGCACCGCGGACGTAGATAAATCCGTACTCGATCAAAAGGGAAACACCGATGGCAGTGATAAGTGCCGCAATACGTGTTGCGTTACGCAATGGCTTGTACGCGATACGCTCGATCAATACCCCAAACAGCGCACAAACCGTCATCGAGATTAATAGGGCGGGCACGAATGACAAATCAAGAACCGTTATCGAGTAAAACCCAACGAATGAGCCGACCATGAATACATCACCATGTGCGAAGTTTATCAATTTAACAATCCCGTAAACCATCGTATATCCGAGAGCGATAAGGGCATAAATACTTCCTAGTGAAACCCCGTTTATTAACTGTTGTATCAATTCCATGTTCGACTCTCCTTGAAAATCTATATTTTATAAGTGATACGCCCAGGCTCTTTGCATTCCACTTAGGGGATGTTCAGCGAGCTGGCATGCTTGAAAAATGAGAATTCGCCAGCACCTTCTTATTTATGAAGGGCCGGCGAAAGGGTTGGAGTTGTTCTCCGAAATTAAGGATTGATTTTTGTGTTAAATACTTGTTTTCCCTCTTTAAATTCAAGGATGGTAGCAGATTTGATTGGATTATGTTTTTCATCCAATGTGAATGTACCCGTTACAAGCTCAAGGTCAGCCGTTTTTTCCAGCGCTTCCTTGATTTTTTCTGAATCCGCTGATCCAGCACGTTTAATCGCGTCTGCAAGGAAGTATCCTGTGTCATATCCTAGAGCGTTAAATGCATCCGGGGATTTATCTTTGTACTTCGCTTTAAATGCAGACACAAAATTCTGAATTTTCTCATCAGGGTCGCCTGAAGAATAATGGTTCGTGATGAACGTATTATTTAGAGCTTTTGCACCGGCAATTTCAACTAGCTTAGGAGAATCCCAGCCGTCGCCGCCCATGAAAGGAACGTCAAGTCCAGTTTCACGTGCCTGCTTCACGATAAGACCAGCTTCCTCATAGTAACCAGGAAGGAAAATGAAATCAGGTTTTGCCGATTTCAAACGAGTCAATGTGGAACGGAAATCAGTATCCTTCGCGATGTAAGCTTCCTCAGCAACGATTTTTCCGCCATTTTTTTCGAATTGTTCTTTAAAGGCTGCCGCTAATCCTTTTGAATAATCACTTGCGCTGTCAATATAGATGGCTGCACTTTTCGCTTTGATTTCTTTAGAGGCAAAGTTCGCAGCTACCGTCCCTTGGAACGGATCGATGAAGCTTGTCCTGAAAACGTAATCGTTCAATTTATCCTTGCTGAAAGTGATTTCAGGGCTTGTACCGGAAGGTGAGATGACCGGCACTTTATTATCTTGGGCAATCTGTACTTGTGCAATCGAGTTCGTGCTTGTCGCCGCACCTACGATTGCTGCAACCTGATCTTGTGATGTCAGCTTGATCGCTCCGCTAGTCGCTTCTGACGCTTCTGATTTATTATCGACTTTAATAAGTTTGATTTTTTTACCGTCAATGCCTTCTTTATTTATTTCTGCAGTCGCAAGCTCCAGACCTTCTGCAATCGATTGGCCATATGAAGCAACACCGCCTGATAATTCAAGGTTGACACCGATTTTTATCGTATCTCCATCTCCGCCTGATTTTTCTGATGAACCAGAGCTGGAACAACCGGCTAGCACTCCTGCAGCAAGTGTTAGAGAAAGGAATGCACCTGCTAGTTTTTTCTTTTTCATAAATAATCCCCCCGTTTTGTAATCATCGCTCTGATGCATGAATATTTATTCAAGATGCCTCAGAAAAAGTTGATTAGATGAAATTTTTGAAATTAAATTAATATTTCGAAAAATAGTTTACCGCATAATTTTCATTCCGTCTATATAATAATTGTGAGAAGATTGCGCCAAATAGGATATTTTTCACAGGAAGTACTATATCATTTTTATCTTTATATATTTTAAATATTGCGAAAATAGGCAGTATAATCAGAAAAAACTGATAATTTAATTATATTAATATTGCAAATCCCTTATTTACTGCTCAAAAAAATTTATTCATTTCCTTATTTTTTTCATCCTTTTAATTACATTTTTGCCAAAATAGAAGTATATTGATAGGGAATTAAACCCAGTTTTCTTAATCTTTTTTAGTCTTAATTCCTATATCAAAATTGAATAATACTATATTGGATGTATAAAATCATGCATGAAGCTCCTCTGTTTTTTTATCTTTCTGTATATTTTGCATAACCCGATCATCAAACAAAAAACCGCCAAACGGCGGTTCATGACTGTAGACAAACTCGATAATATTTGATTTTTGTATAATTCGACCTTTGATATCCACTGCAGGCACTCGCTTTCCGCTGGCGGTCCGGGAGCCTCCTCGGCGCCCTTTGCGCCTGAGGTGTCTTCATCGGTTGCACTTTTCCCGCAGGAGTTAATTTATGAAACGGAGGTTCAATGTCCTCCTAAATAGGCCATTTTTATTTCTTCACTTGAAGTGAGTTCCTCGGCATTGCCCGACAGGACGATTCGGCCCGTTTCAACTACATAAGCCCGATCTGCAATCGATAATGCAAGGTTGGCGTTTTGCTCGACCAAAAGGATCGTTGTTCCGGTCTCACTGATTTCCTGGATGATGTTGAATATTTGCTTCACAAGAAGCGGTGCAAGGCCCATCGAAGGTTCATCGAGCAGTAATAACCGTGGTTTGGCCATTAAGGCCCGGCCCATTGCAAGCATTTGCTGTTCGCCGCCTGAAAGCGTGCCAGCCTGCTGTTTGATTCTCTCCAGCAGCCTCGGAAATAGCTCGTATACCTTTTCCATATCCTTATGGATGCCATCTTTGTCTTTCCGCAAATAAGCCCCTAGCTCCAGGTTTTCGGCTACCGTCATGTTGGCAAAGACACGTCGTCCTTCAGGTACATGGGATATGCCCATTTTCACGATGGACTGTGCAGCTTTTCCTCCAATCGGCTCGCCTTCGAACAGAATCTTTCCTTGCTTTGGTTTTAACAGACCGGATATCGTTTTGAGCAGCGTGCTTTTTCCCGCTCCGTTCGCCCCGATCAAGGTCACGATCTCGCCCTCGTTTATCTCCATGGAAACCCCTTTTAACGCTTGGATATTGCCATAATAAACATTGATGTCCTCTATTTTCAGCATCAGGAAACCTCCTCCCCTAGATATGCCTCGATGACCTTTGGATCGTTGCGGATTTGTTCCGGCTTTCCGTGAGCGATAAGCTGTCCATGATCAAGAACGTAAATCCGTTCGCATACCCCCATGACAAGTGACATATCATGCTCGATGAGCAACACGGTAAGGTTGAATTCCTTCCGGATAAAAGCAATGAGGTTCATTAATTCTTTCGTTTCGTGCGGGTTCATCCCGGCTGCGGGTTCGTCCAGTAAAAGAAGTTTCGGATTGGCGGCAAGGGCACGGGCGATTTCCAGCCGCCTTTGCTGTCCGTATGGAAGATTCTTCGCTTTTTCATCCTTAAAATGGTCAAGATTGAAAATCCTCAAGAATTCCAGCGCCTTTTCATCCATTTCCTTTTCCCCGGAAAAATGTCCCGTCAGCCGGAATATGGAGCTTGGAATTCCATGCTTGGCAAGCGAGTGGTAAGCAACCTTCACGTTATCGATCACGGATAACTCACTGAAGAGGCGAATGTTCTGAAAGGTCCTCGAGATCCCTTTTCGGGTAATTTTATAAGGCGGCTGCTTATTTAGATTTTCCCCGTTCAAGGCAATCGTTCCTTCTGTTGGTACATACACACCCGTCAATAAATTGAAGAAGGTCGTTTTCCCAGCTCCATTCGGCCCGATCAGGCCTACAAGTTCCCCTGGAAATAATTCCACATTCACATCGGACACAGCTTTCAAACCGCCAAAACGGATACCCACCGAATCTACTTTAAGCAACGGTATTGTGGCTTCCATCCTTTGGGCCCCCTTTCGTTTTTTTATTTGTGAACAATGCCGTGATTTCTCTTGTTCCCATTAAACCCTGCGGGCGGAAAATCATCATCAGGATCAGGACAAGGCTGTAGATGATCATTCTCGTTTCTGGATAATCCTGAAGGAATGTCGTCACGATCGTCAGTAAAATTGCGGCCAAAACCGAACCTGAAAGACTTCCAAGACCGCCAAGTACGACGAAAATCAGAATATCGAAGGATTTTAGGAAACCGAAATTCGATGGCTGGATAATATAGAAATTATGGGCATAAAGCGATCCGGCGATTCCGGCAAAAAAGGCTCCGATGACGAAAGCCGCCACTTTATAATAGGTCGTATTGATTCCCATCGCATCAGCGGCCGTTTCATCTTCCCTTACGGATATGCATGCCCTTCCGTGAGTCGAATTGGTGAAATTCCGGATGACTAAGACGGTGATCATCACACAGGCAAAAACCCATGGCCAAGTAGTCAGGTGGGATACCTGCATCCCGCTTGCCCCGCCTACATAATCAATATTCAAAAGGACGATCCGGACGATTTCCCCAAATCCAAGCGTAGCTATCGCCAGGTAATCCCCCTTCAGGCGCAAGCTCGGTACCCCGATCACCATGCCCGCAACAGCTGCTATTACGCCCCCAGCCAATACAGCTATGATGAATGGAAGTTCCAGCTTCATTGTCATGACTGCCGAAGCATAGGCCCCTACCGCTAAAAAACCTGCATGCCCGATCGAGAACTGTCCGGTTATTCCAATGATTAAATGCAGGCTCGTCGCCAGCATGATATTGATGCCGATGAACATGAGCGTGTTGATATAAAATGGGTTGAGCATACCGCTTGAAATGGTGTACTGCATGATTCCGAAAAAAATAAGTGCGAGCACGATCGAGAGCCAAAAACCCTTTGAATTCTTTAAAGTAGTCATCGCCATGTCTCCCCTATACTTTTTCTCTTTTATTTTTACCGAACAGACCCTGCGGCAAGAAAATCAAAATCAAGATAAGTACGACGAAAGCCACACCATCGCGCCATAATGAATAACCGGCAGCACTGACCAAAGCCTCGATCACTCCAAGCAGCAGACCGCCGACCATCGCGCCAGGAATGATGCCGATGCCGCCCAAGACTGCTGCAACAAATGCTTTAAGGCCAGGAAGGACACCCATCAACGGCTCGATTTTAATATAGTAGATTCCAAAAATGACACCAGCCGCCCCTGCAAGGGCCGAACCTATGGCGAATGTAGCTGAAATCGTATTATTCACATTGATTCCCATCAGCTTAGCCGCTTCGGAATCGAATGAAACGGCACGCATCGCTTTGCCAATTTTGGTTTTATGGACAACGAATTGTAGGATGATCATTAATATGATGGAAACAGATAAGATCAATATCGATTGACTGCTGATGGAAACTCCCAATATATCGAGTTTATCCATCGGAAGGACATTATTTGGATAGGCTTCCGGCTGGGCGCCCCGGATGTAAATCAGCCCGTTTTCTATCAGAAGGGAAACACCGATGGCCGTTATCAAGGCCGCGATCCGTGTTGCATTACGAAGGGGTTTATAGGCAATGCGTTCAATTAAAACGCCAAAGATGGCACATGAGACCATCGAAATCAATAAAGCTGGGATGAAGGATAAGTCCATTACGGTAATGGCGTAAAACCCTACAAATGAACCGACCATGAATACATCGCCATGGGCGAAGTTTATGAGCTTGACGATTCCATATACCATCGTATAACCAAGCGCGATCAAAGCATAAATGCTTCCGAGTGAAATGCCATTTACCAATTGCTGAATCAGTTCCATATTGCACTCTCCCCGTTAAGGTGTTTTTTAAGTGAATATAGAATAGGGGGGACTTGCCCCCTATCCACGTAAGGTATTATGGATTGATTTTTGTTTTGAATGTTTGTTTGCCATCCACATATTCCAAGATGGTCGCCGATTTGATCGGATCATGGTTTTCATCGAGGTTCAGCGTTCCGGAAACTAATTGAAGATCTTTGACATCTTCCAACGCTTGTCTGATTTTTTCTGGAGAAGCATCACCAGATCTCTTGATGGCATCAGCCAGGTAGTAGCCAGTGTCATAACCAAGTGCGGCAAAGGCATCCGGTGTTTTATTGTATTCCTTTTTGAAGGCTGCAACGAAATCCTGGATTTTTGCATCTTCATCTTCCGGAGAATAGTGATTCGTGATATAGGTATTTTTCAAAGCCTCAGCACCGGCAATTTCAACGACCTTCGGGGAATCCCAGCCGTCCCCGCCCATGAATGGAAGGTCTATGCCGTCTTCACGAGCCTGTTTTAAGATCAATCCGACTTCCTCATAATAACCAGGAAGGAAAACGAACTCCGGTTTTGCGGATTTGATACGTGTCAATGTAGAGCGGAAATCAGTATCTTTAGTTACATAAGCTTCTTCCGCCACGATTTTACCGCCCTTGGCAGTGAACGCTTCTTTAAAAGCTGCGGCCAATCCCTTGGAATAATCACTTGCGCTATCCACATAGATCGCAGCCGTCTTTGCTCCTATTTCGTCAGTTGCGAAATTGGCTGCCACCGTACCTTGGAATGGATCGATAAAGCACGTCCTGAACACATAATCATTTAATTTTCCAGCTTTGTTGGTGATGTCGGGATTTGTTGCAGTTGGTGTGAGTAGAGGAACTTGATTATCTTGTGCGACTTGAACCTGTGCCAATGTATTAGTGCTTGTCGCAGATCCGACTACAGCCACAACCTTGTCCTGGCTGACCAGCTTGATCGAACCGCTTGTAGCTTCTGCTGCATCTGATTTATTATCAACCTTAACGATTTCCAGTTTTTTACCGTCGATGCCCTCTTTATTAATCTCATCGATGGCCAGTTGCAAACCATCGGCAGCCGATTGGCCGAATGATGCCGTGCCTCCGGACAATTCAAGGTTGGCCCCAATTTTGATTGTGTCACCCGAGTTTGATGAACCCCCGCCTGAACTGCTAGTTTTCGAGTCGCCGCCGCTACAACCTGCCAGCGCCCCTGCAACCAATGAAAGTGATAGAAACACTCCTGCTAGCTTTTTCTTCTTCATTTGAAACCCCCTTGTTTTGTATGTTCTTTTAAACAAATAGAATATCTGAATAAAAATAATATTCTGAAAACAAGTTTATCTCATTCTTTCGACCCCGTCTATATGATATGGATAAAAAAGTTATTAAAAGGGAATATCTACTATTCGACACAAAAAAAACTGACCCTTTATAGAGTCAGTTAACTTTCTTATCAATCGTTTACACGGCGAACTTCAATGTCTTTTAAAATATCATTGATCACCCAGCTAGCTGCAATCAAGCCCGCTACGGATGGTACGAAAGCATTCGAAGATGGCGGCATTTGCGCTTTACGGATTTTTGCCTCATCATTGCCGACTTCTTTTCGGACATCCTCACGAATGACAATAGGGCTCTCGTCGGAAAAGACAACCGGGATTCCCTTTGTTATGCCCTCTTTACGCAATCTAGTGCGAATGACCTTGGCAAGCGGATCGGTATGCGTTTTGGAGATATCGGCAATTTGAAAACGCGTCGGGTCCATCTTATTAGCGGCACCCATGCTTGAAATCACCTTGATATTCCGTTTCAGGCATTCCTTCATCACATGAATCTTATAAATGACCGTATCCGATGCATCAATGACATAGTCCAGGCCATAACTGAAGAATTCCTCAAACGTTTCTTCTGTATAGAACATTTTAAGAGCGATCACTTCGCAGTCGGGATTGATGTCTTGAATGCGGTTTTTCATCAATTCCGCTTTCGGTTGACCGACTGTTGATAATAGAGCATGGATCTGCCTGTTTACATTTGTGATGTCGACATCGTCTTTATCCACAAGAATAATACGGCCTACCCCCGTACGTGCCAAAGCTTCGGCTGAAAAGGAACCAACGCCTCCTACACCCAGGACAGCAACGGTCGTGTTTTTCAGAATATCGATTCCTTCCTTGCCAATTGCCAATTCATTTCGTGAAAACTGATGCAGCATATATATTCAACTCCAATAAATTCTGTTCTTATTTAGCTTCCCAATAAACAATATATCATAAACATCATTTATGACAAGCGAAATATGAGCAGTCTAATCGGAATTAGTGCACTAGGTCATTTTTGATAATTTTTGAAGGACGGTAGCCAAAAGGAGCGTCCTTTCCGTCAGGCTCGGAATTTCCAAATACTCCTCTTCACTATGTGCATTTCCTCCAATGGGCCCGAGTCCATCCACTGTCGCGATTCCCAATTCAGAAGTGATGGAAGCATCCGAGCCTCCACCCGTGGCCGTATCCGTGATTTCGATGCCGATTTCCTTCCCAGCCTGACGGATCGTCTCTAAAAGCAAGTTCGATTTCTCATTCTTTTCCATGGGAGACCGGTCCATTTTTCCGCTTAATGTCGTTTTCGTTCCGGGAATATAGGTTTCTGCACAGATTTTTTTCAGCTGCTTGAGAACGGTGCCTTCCTGCTTTTTTTCCGAAATCCGCACATCGACGAAGGCAGCCGCATGGGAAGCGATCATATTGACAGCGGAGCCTCCTTCAATTTTGCCGACATTAACGCTGATTCCTTTCTTTTGATCATTCAATAGATGTAAGGCGATGATCTTATGGGCCAATTCTTCAATTGCACTTCGTCCCTTTTCCGGTTCGATCCCCGAATGGGCAGCAACTCCCATAATATCGACTTTAAACTGACCGCAGCCCCTTCTTGCCGTGACAAGCGAACCATCCGTCCTTGCCGGTTCAAGAATTAACGCAAACTTCTTACCTGCCGCCTTTTCCGAGATGAGTGAAGCGGACGACGGAGACCCGATCTCCTCATCACTATTAAGAATGATTTGGATATGCTTATAGCCTGTCTGCCCCGTCTGTTTCAAGCAATGGATCGCATAAAATAACTCAACCAAGCTAGACTTCATATCCGCCACACCAGGACCGTATGCCCGATTTCCTTTCACCTTAAAAGGACGTTTTTGCGCTGTCCCCTCCGGAAACACCGTATCCATATGGGCAACGATCAAAATATGCGGTTGATTCGCCTCACGATGCTGGATGACCAGCTGATTGCCATAATTCTGTTGCTCAACGGTATTTACAATAAAATCCAGACTTTCAAATTTCGTTTTTAAAATCGAACCAATTTCATCAATACCCTTTTTCGTATGAGAACCACTATCTATATTCACTAGCCGCTCCACTAATTGAAGCATTTCCTTCCTCTTTGCATATAATAAATCTTTCAAAGCCCTCACTACTTTCTATCCTTGGCTGAATATTGCTCAGCCTTACTATAATTTACGAATCTATATTGCCGAATGTTACTTAAATGGGAAGATTTGAAGTATATTCGAGGGTTTTTGGGTTTTATTCGTTAGATTGGGGTGTCTACTCGGCTTTTCACCAAGATTAGCTATGAATCATAGGTGTATTTTCAATTCAGTATATATGCTATATGCACCAGGAACGTTTAGAAAAACGAATGGGTATCTCCTGTTTCTGTGCTTTTTTTATAATAACTTATAATAACTATTGAAAGGTTAATTAATGTAGTCAGTCAAAACTTAGATTAAATCGACATTCCTTGATATTTCCTTTCGAGTCATTCTGTCTGTTCCTTCCGTTAAGATGAATCACTTCCTTAAACCCTTCCCACTCAAGCTTTTTGGTGATGTTACCGAGTTTATACCCACCAACAACTAACAATGATTGCATATCCTAATTCCCTCCTTTAAATAGAAAAGACTTTAACTCTTAGGCTTAAAAACTCCTAAGGGTTAAAGTCATTATACCTGTCACTGACAATGAAAAAAGTTTACTCGACCCCAAAACAATTTCCAAGATAGCCGCACAAAAAGGTGCGATGAATCCCGTCACGAGGGTGAACCCTGTCATGAGCCATTGCACCGTAGTCAAATCCGTATCGAAAATACCCCTGAAACCAGGTAATGAGACATTCAAGGAAACTGACTGATAAATTGCATAAAAGAATCGATTACTAATGCCGCCAAAATAAAAGAATTCTTCCGAGACTCTTGGGCTAATCCTTTTATGATTTCCATCTCCATTCAAGAAAACCTATAGAAACAAACAAGAACTAGGTTCGCGTCTGCTCCTACATCCGTTATATCATTTCCTTTACTTTAGCGATCAGAGTGTTCGTTGGTCGTTCCAATCCTAAATTCTCCCTTAAAGTGCTACCTGTGTACTCTGTACGGAACAATCCGCGTTGTTGTAGCACAGGAATGACTTGGTCGACGAAATCATCCAGGCCGCCTGGTAAATAAGGAGGCATTATATTGAATCCATCTGCTGCCCCATTTTCAAACCATTCCTGCATTTGATCTGCAATTTGCTCGGGCGTACCCTTTATTTCTCTATGTCCGCGGGCACCAGCTATCTTTTGATACAGTTTGCGGATCGTCAACCCTTCGCGATCAGCAAGGTCCTTCAATAGCTTGAAACGACTTTTCCCGCCGTTAACCTGATCCAATTCAGGTAAATCCGGCAACGGCCCATCCACTGGGTAGCCTGATAAATCAACACTTATCATACCAGACAAAAGGGCAATTCCCGCATCCTCTGGAATAAGCTCCTCTAGCAGTGCTTTATTTTTTTCCGCTTCTTCTTCTGTTCTGCCGATGACCGGGAATACGCCAGGCATGATTTTTAACTCATCTGGAGTTCGTCCGTATTTCGCCATTCTTCCTTTAACATCGGAATAAAATTCTTGAGCTTCTTCAAGTGTTTGCCAAGCTGTGAAAATTACCTCTGCAGTGCGTGCCGCAAGCTCCTTCCCGTTTTCGGAAGAACCAGCCTGGATGACAACAGGATGGCCTTGCACAGGGCGGGAAACATTTAGTGGTCCTTCAACGGAAAACCATTCTCCTTTATGATTAATCGAATGTATTTTGGAAGAATCAGCGAATTGGGCCGATTCTTTATCAAAGATTAGAGCTTCATCCTCCCAACTATCCCAAAGTTTCGTGACAACATCGACAAATTCTTCAGCACGTTCATAGCGCTTTGAATGCAGTAAGTGGTGATCTTGGTTAAAGTTGCGCGCCTCTGCTTCCGTATTCGATGTCACCACATTCCAAGCCGCACGACCATCGCTCAGATGATCAAGGGATGCAAACTTACGAGCCACATTAAATGGCTCATTATAGGTAGTCGATACCGTCCCTGCAAGTCCGACATGATTTGTGACGGAAGAAAGTGCGGATAACAGCGTGAATGGTTCAAAAAGAGTATTCACCGTTTGCCCTACTACCTTTTGATTTTTGGCTCTTACTGCATAACCATCCGCAAGAAAAACCATATCAAACTTCCCACGTTCAGCGGTTTGAGCCAGCCTTTTTATAAAATCAAAAGTCATCACATGATGGGCTTCTGCTTCGGGATGTCGCCAAGCTGCAACATGATGTCCCGGTATCATGAAAAATGCGCCTAATTTCATTTCACGTTTATTAATAGTCATCCTAATTCCTTCTTTCTTTTATTTTTCGTTTGGATTAGTTTTCCAGCTTGAGAATTTTCTCTCTAATGACACTAAAAGATAATTTAGTATAAAACCGAGCAGAGAAATGGTAATAATACCAGCATACATTTGAGGGATTTGAAAATTCATCTGAGCATAATTAATTAAATAGCCTAACCCTTCCTTGGCCCCAACCATTTCGGCAGCAATTAAAACAAGAATGGATGCTGTGCCGGCCATACGTATTCCTGTAAAAATAGTCGGGATTGATGCAGGCAAAATGACTTTATAAAACAACTTGTAGGACGGTAATCCCATTGATTTGGCTGATTTAATGAGTAACGGATCGACATTTCGAACAGCGTTAATCGTATTCAATAGAATCGGAAAAGTACAAGCAAATAAGACAATTGTAACTTTGGATGTTTCCCCAATACCAAGCAGCAAAATAAAAACTGGCAATAGAGCTAATGCAGCTGTATTACGGAACAACTCTAAGACCGGGTTCAACAGTTCATTGGCTAACGGATACCACCCAATGATTAGACCCAAAGGGATCGCAATGAGTATGGCCAATCCAAATCCAAAAAACGAACGGCGAATACTTGCTTGAAAGTGGGCATATAAGTCACCTGAAATCACTAAGCCCCACCAACCTTCTGCCACTTTTGTAAAAGGTGGAAAGAAGGTAGAATCAACTAAGCCAATTCGGGGAGCTACCTCCCATAGCACAAGGAAAAGAAAAATGGCTGCAGTTTGTTTCACAAACTTTCGAGTCAAGTTAAAAGAAAAACGAATTCGTTGCGATGCATGAAAGGGCGCCGTTAATGATTTATTAAAACTAGTCAATTTTTTCACCTCTTCTATAAAATGACAACTTTTATTAAGCTGATTGCTCCTTTTTCTCAAACGTTTGGGCTTTACTCACTTCTTCACGAAGCAGATCCCAAATTTGGTGACGTGCCTTTGCAAATTCTGTGGTCGAGCGTAAATCTTCTACCTGACTGCTTGAATGGAGAGGATTATCTATAATTTGTTTAATGGTTCCTGGTCGAGAAGTCATCACTGCCACACGTTGTCCTAAATATACCGCCTCATCGATCCCATGTGTAATGAAAACAATGGTCTTCTTTGTTTGCTCCCAGATTCGAAGCAATTCGGTTTGCAACGTTTCCCGTGTTTGAGCATCCAGTGCGGCGAATGGCTCATCCATTAATAAAACTTCCGGGTCAAAAGCCAAACTCCGAGCAATGGCAACACGTTGCTTCATTCCACCTGAAAGTTCGTGAGGATAACGATTTTCGAATCCTGATAATCCGACTAGTGACAAAAAGTGCCGGGCAATTTCTGTCCGCTCCTTCTTTGGAACTCCTTTTGACTCTAAGCCAAATTCAATATTCCCTTTCGCTGTTTTCCAAGGAAACAACGCATACTGCTGAAAGACGATCCCACGATCTAAACCAGGCCCCTCAATCGGTTTTCCATCCAGCAAAATCTGTCCCGAAGTGGGTTTTGTTAAACCACCTAGAAGATCAAGCAACGTCGATTTGCCGCAACCTGATGGCCCTACTAATGTAAGAAACTCTCCACTTTTCACGGAAAAATGAACATTTTTAATGGCCGTAAACTCTTTAACAGCTCCCTTTCTTTGATCTGAATCTCTTATTTTAAAAACTTTACTAACATATTCAAATTGAATTTTGTCTACCATACCATCACCTCATTATTTTATTTTCAACTCATCTTTATAAGGATTAAATTCATTCGTATATAAATCATCCAATTTCACTTGACCTTCTTTAAACTCACCACTTTTCTCCAGCCAGTCGACCCACACTTGGAATTCTGGTTCCTGAATAAACCCGCCTTTCTCCGCTATACCTGGGCTCTTCCAATATTGAATCGTTTCTGTATCTTCCTTACGACCCCTTTTTTCAATAATCGATTCAAAGCGAGCAATGACTTCTTCTCGAGGCGTTGTCCGTGTCCATTCAATGGCCTTTGCCGTTGCTTCTACAAACTTGTTCACCGTGTTCGGATTTCCTTTAATAAATGCCTCTTTAAATACAAGGCTACCTGCTGTAAAGGAGCCAAACAAATCATAATCACTAAAGAGCTTTCTGATACCTCCTTTTTCTAATGCTCGATCACGCAGCATTCCACCTAAAACCGCTACATCAATTTGCTTCTGACGAAGCGATTGTTCTGTATTCACTGGTGGCACAACAACTAAAGTAACTTGCTTAATTTCCTCATTCGTTAGCCCATTTTGTTTTAAATATTCTTTTAAAATGAATTCAGAATGTGCTCCCATAGTGTTCATTCCGACTTTTTTACCAATTAAATCTCGAGCGTTCTTAATCGGGCTGCCATCCAATACATAATAACCACTAAATGTATCCTTATCACTGCCGTAATATCCAATGACCGATTTAATCGGTGCCCCGCTTGCTATCAATTTGGCAATCGCACCGTTAAAAGCACCGCCAAAATCCGTTTCACCAGTTGCTGCATTTTGAATAGACGATGGTCCACTAGTCGTATTTCCTATCCATTCCAATTTAATTGGATCTAGATATCCTAAATCTTGTGCTAACTCTGGAAAAGTAACAGTACCAACAGAGCCCTCATATTTTAAACTCAGAGTTTCATACTCTCCGTCACTTTCCGCTACCGTTTTCTTCTCCTGACATCCAGTCGATAAAACGACTGATAATACAGCTATTAATAAAATTCCTGTTGCTCGCCAACTCTTCAAAATCTTCAATTCCTTTCCCTCCATCTTCCCTCCAATAGAAAAAACCTTTACCACGAACGAATAACGCTCGCTGTAAAGGCCTCCAGAAGACTAGTCGGCTATTTCATCTACCAAAAAAACCGGAGACATCACTTTAAATTAAAGAGAGGTCTCCGGTTGTCCGGTCAATGAATTAATAATTCCTATTGAAATACTAGGTATTTATTTTCCTTATACTAACAAGTTAATTTTCAATAGTCAACCCGAAATTCAGATAATTCTAAATTAACAATATGATCTCCTGTTCAATTGTCGATTAACTGTTCCCTAAAACTGAGAAGCTTTTTTATAAAGGATCTTTATTTATTTTTGGAAAGTTATCTTTATAATCAACGAGTCCATTTCAATTTGAAACAACTAATTTTTCCCATTTATTAATTAACAAAAAATTCAAAAATAATAATTGACATACTTATCCTACCAGTTTAATATTTTATCAAACCGATAGGAATTATATTATTTCGGATTCGTATTGCTGACCAGTCACCTGGAAGCCAGAGCTATTATGCTCTGGCTTTCTTTTGTATTATCGGTTTACCATAAATGCTCGCTATGCGGTCTAAAAACAAGGAGGCAATAAAATGAGTAATGTCAAACAAGTTCAAAGTTCATCAACAATCGTTGTAAAACCAGTTGCTGCACGTATTGGTGCAGAAATATCAGGGATTAAACTTTCTGAAGATCTTGATGCTAACACAGTTAAATCAATCCGAGAGGCGATCTTAAAGCATAAAGTTGTTTTCTTCCGTAATCAGGATCATCTAGATGATGAGGGACAAGAAGCTTTTGCAGGGCTACTTGGAAATCCAGTTGTTCATCCAACCGTACCAGTAAAGAATGGCTCAAATTATATATTGGAATTGAATTCTGATCATGGTGGTGGTCGAGCCAACTCATGGCATACAGATGTTACATTTGAAGCCGCATACCCGAAATTCTCCATTTTACGGGGAGTTGTGATACCTGAAGTAGGTGGCGATACCGTTTGGGCGAATACAACCACTGCTTATGAAAACCTACCAGCAGAATTACGAAATCTTGCTGATCAATTATGGGCACTCCATACAAATGACTATGATTATGCTTCAAAACGCTCCAATGTCTCTTCTGAAGCTGATAGTCACTATAAAGACGTATTTACTTCCACTCTATATGAAACCGAACATCCAGTTGTCCATGTACATCCTGAAACCGGAGAGCGCCATCTTTTACTCGGTCATTTTGTGAAAAAATTTGTCGGCCTTTCTTCCTTCGATTCAGCCCAATTGTTTTCCGTCCTCCAAGAACATGTTACACAAATAGAAAATACCGTTCGCTGGCGATGGAGTGCTGGAGATGTCGTCATCTGGGATAACCGTGCAACTCAGCATTATGCAGTAAATGACTATGATGATGCACAAAGAGTTGTTCGAAGAATTACAATTGACGGGGAGGCACCGATTAGTTTAGATGGTCGTCGTAGCATCACAAGAACGAAAGTCAAAAATAATTAATAGCAAGTATCATCATCAACATCAAGCTAAGGAAAATCAATATCCCAAATATGAAAAGGACGCTATTCTTTCTATTATTTGATGGAAAGGATGGTGTTTTTTTATATGTCACGAGTTTTCAGAAAAAGTTGTGGATTCGCACCATTTACCCGTAAATATACACATTCTCCTGTAAATTGACTATTTTTACGCACAAAAAAACCCATGTTATGTAACATGAGTTGCTTTGTAAGGTGTAAGAGTCCCAATTGTGCCGTTTACGCCTTTGTTTTGAACCCGCTCTCCGCAGGTGGGTGCTCGGTTCCTCGCGTTTGTAAGTCCTCTTCGAGGGAGGCTTTTACGCGGCCAGGAAACTAGTGCTCCCGGTAACTATAAGTGTTCGGTCAAAACTTATAGGTTAAAGAACGAACACATCAGGACTCTTACTTATTGGAAATATCATATCATAATGCTTAGCTCAGTTTCAAGAAAAAACACCTAGGTATTTTTTCATATTTTTCCCAAATGAATTATTTTTTAAGTGCAGCAAGTCTTAGGTTAAGTTCGGCTAATTGCTTGTCACTTACAGTACTCGGTGCGTCAACGAGCAGGTCGCTTGCGCTTGCTGTTTTCGGGAACGCGATGGTGTCGCGAAGGTTCGTGCGGCCTGCGAGCAGCATGACCATGCGGTCCAATCCAAGGGCGATTCCGCCGTGTGGAGGCGTTCCGTATTCGAATGCATCCATTAGGAAGCCGAATTGTGCGTTTGCTTCTTCTTCGGAGAATCCAAGTACTTTGAACATTTTTTCCTGAACGTGACGTTCGAATATCCGCAGTGATCCACCGCCAAGTTCGTAGCCGTTCAGTACAAGGTCATATGCTTGGGCACGGACGCTTGCTGGGTCTGATTCCAATTTGTCCATGTCTTCACGGAATGGCATTGTGAATGGATGGTGTGCTGCATAGTAGCGTCCTTCTTCTTCGTCATATTCAAATAATGGCCAGTCGGTCACCCATAGGAAGTTGAATTTGCTTTGATCGATCAAGCCTCTTTCTTTACCAAGCTTGATGCGTAGTGCTCCAAGTGAATCAGCGACTATGCCTTTCTTATCCGCCACGAATAGGATTAAATCGCCCACCTCGGCTTCCAATACAGATACTAATTGCTCTTGATCTTCAGCGAAAAATTTGGCGATCGGCCCTTTTACGCCGTCTTCTTCAACTTTCAGCCATGCAAGGCCTTTTGCACCGTAAATCGCTGCAAATTCAGCCAATCCATCAATGTCTTTACGGGAATAATCCGCATTTCCATCTTTAACGACGATCGCCTTTACTTGTCCGCCGCTTGCAACAGCTCCGGTGAACACTTTGAAATCACTATCTTTGACGATTTCGGAAACATCTTTAAGTTCCATTCCGAAGCGTGTATCCGGTTTGTCGGATCCGTAACGGCTCATCGCTTCATTGTAGGTCATTCTAGGGAATGGCAGTGTTACGTCCAATCCCTTTACGTCTTTCATCACTTTAGCCATCATGTTTTCTGCGGTCTTGATGATATCTTCTTGGCTCATGAAGCTTGTTTCGATATCGATTTGCGTGAATTCAGGCTGTCTGTCAGCACGTAAATCTTCATCACGGAAACAGCGGGCAATTTGATAATAACGTTCGAAACCTGATACCATCAATAGCTGCTTGAAGATTTGCGGTGACTGCGGAAGTGCATAGAACTCCCCTTCGTGCACACGGCTAGGCACTAAATAGTCACGTGCTCCTTCAGGTGTACTTTTTGTTAAGATAGGTGTTTCGATATCAAGGAAGCCTTCACCATCCAAGTAATCACGGATCGCTTTTGTTGTTTGGTTACGCATTTTCAGCGTTTCGAACATCGCTGGACGGCGCAGGTCCAAATAACGATATTTCAAGCGGATGTCTTCTGATACATCCGTTCTTTCATCAATGATGAATGGAGGGGTCTTTGCTTCGTTTAAAATTGTAACGTTTTCTGCTTGAACTTCAACTGTCCCTGTTGTTACGTTCGGATTGAAGTTGGCTTCATCACGTTTGATGACTGTCCCTTGGATATCAAGGACGTATTCATTACGGATTTTTTCGGCTGTAGCCAGCGCTTCTGCCGAAATGTCCGGATTGAAAACGACTTGGACGACTCCGCTTCTGTCACGTAGGTCGATAAAGATGACACCGCCCAAATCCCGGCGTTTTTGTACCCATCCTTTTAATGTTACTTTTTCACCAATAGCTGCTTCTGTCACTTCACCATTGAAGTATGTTCTGCCAAACATGGTATTTCCCCCTTAAGCCTGTAGCTTTTTAAATTGTTCAACGAATGTAGCAAGATCCATCTGGACTTGTTCACCGGTTTCCATGAACTTCACATTGATTTTATTATTTGCCAATTCATCATCCCCGAGTGTCGCCACATATCTTGCTTCAAGGCGGTCGGCTGATTTGAATTGTGCTTTCACTTTACGGTCTTGATAGTCTTTTTCGACGGTAAAACCGGCATTCCGCAATTGATGGGCAAGTTTGACGGTATAATCCTTGGCTGTTTCACCTAATGAAACAAGATAGCAGTCAATTCCCTTTTTGATCGGAAGCTCGATGTTTTCTGCTTGGAGGGCTGCAATCAGGCGTTCAATGCTAAGTGCAAAGCCGATTCCTGGTGTTTCCGGTCCGCCAAGTTCTTCAGACAGCCCGTTATAACGGCCGCCTCCGCAAAGTGTAGTGATGGCGCCAAAGCCTTCTGCATCACTCATGATTTCAAAGGCGGTATGATTATAGTAATCCAAGCCGCGCACTAGAGTCGGATCTTCTACGAAATCGATTTCCAAATCGGTTAAATGCTGTTTCACCTTTTCGAAATAAATACGGGATTCATCATTTAAATATTCAATGATGGATGGAGCCGTGTTCATCAATTCGTGACCGTGATCCTTTTTGCAATCCAGGATACGCAAAGGATTCTTTTCCAGACGGTTTTGACAATCGCCGCAAAACTCGCCGATGCGGGGTTCGAAATGTTTGATTAACGCATTGCGATGCGCTGTCCGGCTTTCCTTATCACCAAGGCTGTTGATCACAAGTTTCAGCTTTTTCAAACCAAGTTCCTTGTACAGGTTCATCGCAAGTGACAGAACCTCTGCATCGATTCCTGGATCCTTACTTCCTAAAGCTTCGATGCCGAATTGAACGAACTGACGGAATCGGCCTGCTTGCGGACGTTCGTAGCGGAACATCGGCCCGATATAATAAAGCTTGACCGGTTGATTGGCCCACCCGAACATTTTGTTCTCGATATATGACCGTACAACAGATGCGGTGCCTTCCGGACGAAGGGTTAAGTTCCTTTCACCGCGATCTTGAAATGAATACATCTCTTTTTGAACGATATCGGTTGTATCCCCTACACCACGTAAAAATAATTCCGTGTGCTCAAAAATTGGAGTGCGGATTTCTTTATATTGATAACGGTGACAAATCTCACGCGCCGTGTTTTCGATATACTGCCAAATTTCCGTTTGGCCAGGCAATAAATCCTGGGTACCTCTAGGAATCTGAATAGACATGTGTGTTTCCTCCTTTAAAGCAAGGCGCCCTTTCTGATACGGCGCGCTATACTGATTTTTTCCAAACAAAAAACTCCCGCCCCTTGTAACTTATATGTTACAAGGGACGAGAGTTTGGATATCCCGTGGTGCCACCCTAGTTGAAGCACAAAAAAAGTGCCCCCGCTCAAAAACAGTTAACGCCTGTTTTACGTTCATCTCCTATTAAGTAAATCCGTTCGGAGTGAAGCCTACGGAGGGTTCTTTCATTAAGTCATCATGTGGAATGCTTTCAGCCTCGGCATTTCCTCTCTTTTCATGTGTTTCTTAATTACTCTTCTCCATCATTGGTTATTGCAGTAATAAGTCTGATATTTTATAATCATACGGACGTTAACATCAAATGTCAAGGCAGACTGAGGATTTTGTCGCATTTTATTGGTTCAAACGTTTTTTCAGATTTTTGATTGTCCGGACATTGACTCCGAATTCAGAAGCCAATTCAACAAGGTTTGCGCTTTGTTCCTTTTGGATGAAATCGTGAAAATCGACACCCAATACTTGATTGCCTCCGCTTAAGCTCGTTTGATCTTTTTCGCTGAATTTCATGTGGTTTCCCTCCTAGAGTTATATAAGCTCTATTCTTTCCTAAAAAAAATGTTTTTTGCACAAGGAAAGAGGGAAATTTTCATTGAACGAGAATACATACATATAGACATTAAAAGGGAGAGACAACTTATGAAGAAGAAATCGGGTTTATTTGGCCTGACACTGATGCTGATACTCTCAGCGATTTTCCCCGTCAATCACGCTTTTGGAAAAGATGAAGGGGAAAAAATCGTGACGACCCAAGTGGTCAATGTCCGTGAAGGTGCAGGCCTCAGTTTCCCTATCGTAAAAAAACTGGAAAAAGGGGACTCGTATCCCATTCTGAATGAGGATGGCGACTGGATCGAAATCCGGATTGGCGCCGGCAAAACGGGATGGGTTGCCAATTGGTTAGTGGAGAAACAAACTGGGTCTGAAACCAATCAGGTCAAAAAGGAATCCGGACAAGGCGTGATATCAGGCAGCTCGGTCCGCGTCCGTACAGGCCCAGGCACTACATTTCAAACGGTTGGGTCCTTGAGTAAAGGTACAGCTGTTGACATCATTGAAAAAAATGAAAATTGGATAAAGATCAAAACGGCGGATATCGAAGGTTGGGTCTCTTCTGACTACCTTAATCTCCCCGCCGCATCAGGAAATGCAGCGAAGAAAGATTCAACTAAGAAAAAAGAAACGAATCAATCCGTAAAAACCGGAGTAACTTTGGTGGACCGGCTCAATGTCCGTTCGGAACCATCGACAAGCAGTGCCTCGCTAGGAAAGCTGAATAAAAATACGTCAGTGACCGTTTACAGGGTTGAAAATGAATGGGCTGAAATAGATTTCCAAGGAGTCCGCGGTTGGGTAGCTGAACCTTACATACAAGTGAGCGAAGGTAAAGAAGACATGAAAAATGAAACGGCAGGCGCCACTGCAAGGGTGACCGCTGCGGGTTTAAATGTCAGGAAAGAAGCCTCTCTCTCCAGCAAGGTCATCGGTTCGGTGAACAAGGATGAGACGTACGCCGTACTGCAAACAAAGGGAAATATGACACAGATCAAGCTCTCCGGTTCAAAAAAGGGCTGGGTCGTGAGTTGGTACCTGGAAAAAGAGAATGTTGAACAAATGGCTAAGGAAAAAAAGGTTGATGTAAAAGGAAACGAGATTACCATCATTCATGATGGTACGATTCTTAGAAGCGAGCCTGATGGCAACTCGAAGATTGTCGAGCAGGCCAATGCAGGTGAAACGTTCTCCGCATCAGGTATGGAAGGCGACTGGTACTCCATTAAACTGAAGAGCGGAAAAACGGCTTATGTAGCCGGATGGATCGTGACGATCGAAGGGAATTCGGAGCAGATCCAACGACCTGGCGTTGAAAAGTACTTAAAGGATAAAACCATTGTGATCGATCCCGGCCATGGCGGCAGGGATAGCGGTACGATAGGCGTCGGTGGAACACTCGAGAAAAACCTGACGATTCGTACGGCAGAGCTGCTGCGGGACAAACTTCAGGCGGCAGGAGCTAAAGTGATCCTGACCAGAAGCGGAAATACCTATGTTCCACTCCCTTCCCGGGTCAGCACTTCTCATATACATAACGCGGATGCTTTCATCAGCCTCCATTATGATAGCACCAAGGACCAGATCACCAGCGGGATAACCACATACTACTATCATGACTACCAGCATGCATTGGCGGCTACTCTGGCCAATTCACTCGGTTCAACCATGCAGGTGCCCAATCGCGGATCACGTTACGGGAATTTTCATGTTACCCGCGAAAATAAACGGGTAGCAACACTTATTGAACTAGGTTATTTAAGCAATCCATTGGAAGAATTGACGTTAACATCGAATGAGTATCAAGAAAAAATCACATCTGCCATCTATAATGGATTGGCGCGTTATTTTAAATAAGAATTAGAAAAGCCAGCTTCGAATCGAAGCTGGCTTTTCTACAAAAATAACCTGCCGCAGCAGGTTATTTTTTGCTTTCAAGTATTAGTGTAACGGGACCGTCATTAGTAAGCTGAACATCCATCATGGCACCAAATTGACCGGTTTCAGTATGGACGCCTTTCTTGCGGAGTTCCTCGTTAAATGCTTCATATATTTCATTCGCCTCTTCAGGACGGGCGGCGTCCATGAAGTTCGGTCGACGGCCTTTGCGGCTATCGCCGTATAAGGTGAATTGTGAAACTGATAAAATCGAACCTCCCACATCCAAGAGTGAATGGTTCATCTTTTCATTTTCATCTTCAAATATTCTGAGATTTACAATCTTATCGGCCAAATAGGCGGCGTCATCGACGGTATCCCCATGGGTGACACCAACCAACAGGACGAGCCCGCTGTCGATTTGCCCGATGACTTGGTCTGCGACAACGACTTTTGCCGCTTTGGAACGTTGTAAAACAACACGCATGGCAATAAAAACTCCTTAGTTCATTATCCTTCTAACGGAATAAACATCTGAAATTTGTTTGATACGGTCGACGACCTTTTGTAAATGGGCAATGTTATGGATATAGATCGACATGTGAATGGTCGCCACCTTATTCCTGTCCGATTTACCCGAGACCGCCGAAATGTTGGTCTTGGTTTCATTGACGGCCTGCAGCACTTCGTTTAATAAGCCGCGACGGTCATAGCCGCTGATTTCAATTTCAACGATGTATTCCTTGCGTTCATTAATCGTACTTTCCCATTCAACAGGTACAAGGCGATGGTCGGAATCCCCGCTATCCAGGTTCGGGCAGTCCTGTCTGTGAACTGAAACTCCACGGCCTTTGGTTATATAACCAACAATTTCGTCCCCTGGCACTGGGTTGCAACAGCGCGATAAACGGATAAGCAGGTTATCAATCCCCGGTACCTGTACACCTGAGTCACGTTTTTTCGATGTATTGGAGAAGGTTTTCAGATCGGCTACAGCTTCAGAAATATCCGCTTCTTGCTCGACCATTTTCTGCTTACGCCATTTTTCGGTAAGGCGGTTAGCTACCTGAAGGGCGGTGATTCCGTTATATCCGACTGCTGCATACATATCTTCTTCATTCAGGAAGTTGAATTTATCTGCAACACGCCTGATATTCTCGGCCGTCAGGATTTCCTTCAGGTCGAACTCCATATCCTTGATTTCCTTTTCAACAAGCTCTTTGCCTTTTTCGATATTTTCTTCCCGGCGCTGCTTCTTGAAAAATTGGCGGATCTTGTTTTTCGCCTGAGATGTTTGCGTTAGTTTAAGCCAATCCTGACTTGGACCATATGAATGCTTAGAAGTTAAGATTTCTATGATGTCGCCAGTTTTCAGTTTATAATCCAGCGGCACCATTTTCCCATTCACTTTAGCACCAATCGTTTTGTTTCCGATTTCCGAGTGAATCCGGTAAGCGAAATCTATCGGGTTGGATCCTGATGGCAGTTCGATGACATCGCCTTTTGGTGTAAAAATGAATACCATATCAGAAAAAAGATCTATTTTAAGGGATTCCATGAATTCCTCTGCATTAGTCGCATCATCCTGGAATTCAAGAATTTCCCGGAACCATGTCAATTTTTCTTCCAGTGAAGGCTGTTCACCGACATCTTTTCCTTCTTTATAAGCCCAATGCGCGGCAACCCCGAACTCGGCAATGCGATGCATATCGGAAGTACGGATCTGCACTTCCAGCGGGTCGCCTTTCGGTCCGATCACCGTCGTATGGAGCGATTGATACATATTCGGCTTCGGCATCGCAATATAATCTTTGAATCGGCCTGGCATCGGCTTCCAGCATGTATGGATGATCCCTAAAACGGCATAGCAATCCTTTATGCTATTGACGACGATACGAACGGCAAGCAAATCATAAATTTCGCTGAACTGCTTATTCTGCAAAGCCATTTTACGATAAATGCTGTATATATGTTTCGGTCTCCCGGAAAGGTCAGCCTTAATATTGACTTCCTCAACGTTTTTACGCACTTCATCAATGACTTCTTCCAGATACTGTTCACGTTCTGCACGCTTTTTCTTCATCAGGTTGACGATTCGGTAATACTGCTGAGGATTCAAATACCTTAGTGCAGTATCTTCAAGTTCCCATTTAATTGTACTGATACCAAGACGATGAGCAAGCGGTGCGAAAATTTCCAACGTCTCGTTCGATATCCTTCTCTGCTTTTCCTGCGGCAGATGCTTCAATGTCCGCATATTATGAAGTCTGTCCGCAAGCTTGATCAGGATGACCCGTATATCCTGGGCCATCGCCACGAACATTTTCCGATGGTTTTCCGCCTGTTGCTCCTGCTGTGATTTATACTTGATTTTCCCTAACTTTGTCACGCCATCCACAAGCATGGCGACTTCAGGACTGAAATTTTCTTCAATATCCTTCAGAGTGATCTCCGTGTCTTCAACAACATCATGTAAAAAACCTGCCGCAATGGTTGCAGGGTCCATTTCAAGTTCAGCCAGAATGCCCGCCACTTGAATCGGATGAATAATATAAGGCTCTCCCGATTTACGAAATTGTTCTCGGTGAGCATATTCTGCATACTTAAACGCTCTATGAATAAATTCAGCTTCTTCCGGCTGAAGATATAAGCTGGCCCGTTCTACAACCTGCTCGGCAGTCAATATTTGATCATTAGCCATTTAATCACCTTTACCCCACTTTAACTGCCACCGGATATGATCCGGATTGAGTATGATTGGTAGCACTTCCCTTTATTCTGCAAAACGTGACAATTTTTGCGAAAAAAAATAAATCCGCTTAAACGGATAAAAGTGCAAATAAACTTATTAGCAGAAAAACTCTTTATTATTACTATTATCGAAAAAAAAGGCAAGGATGTAAAGAGATAAACGTGTATTTTATAAAGAATACTGCTTTTTTTCACTGGAAATTCGACAAAGTCCAGAAAAAACGGGTAAAAACAGAAAGAGCACCCTGGTCAGAGTGCTCTTCTTTATTAAAAGCTCATTAATGTCAAGACATCATAGCCGTCTAATTTATCTTTACCATCCAAGTCAGTCAATTCAATGAGGAATGCAATCCCGGCTACAATTCCGCCAAGCTGTTCAACCAATTTGATCGTCGCTTCGATTGTTCCCCCGGTAGCAAGTAAATCGTCCGTAATCAGTACACGCTGTCCCGGTTTAATGGCATCTTTATGGATTGTCAATACATCCTTGCCATATTCTAATCCATATTCGACTTTTATCGTTTCACGTGGAAGTTTTCCTTCTTTTCTCACTGGAGCAAAGCCCACTTCCAATGAGTATGCGACTGGACATCCGATAATGAATCCGCGCGCTTCCGGCCCGACCACCAAGTCGATATTCTTATCGCGAGCGTACTCGACGATTTGGTCTGTTGCGTATTTATAAGCTGCACCGTTATCCATTAATGTTGTAATATCTTTGAAGACAATACCCGGTTTTGGCCAGTCTTGCACAATTGTTACATATTGCTTTAAATCCATTGCTTTGTTTCCTCCTCAAGGTCTGTTGCCTCATGAACTAAATAATGATTGAACCAATCGAATAATTGCTGATAGGAAGAATAAACAAGCTCTTGTTCAAGCTCAAATTGCTCTTTCTTTCTTGTATACGATTCAGATTCACTGAGATCGCGTTTTTTCGCATTGGTTGTGAGCATAATTAACCCATTCTCTATTGTAACAAAATCAAGCTCAAAAAACACCTTAGAAATGAAATCCACAGTATCTCTTGACCAGCCGCGATATTTGGCTAGGTCATCACCATATCTTTTCACATCGAGCGGTCCCTTTTTGGCAAGGAAGGCATAAAACCATTTGAAATGATCCCTTGTTGGCATCGTACTTAGGAAATGGTCCTGTTCATGGGAAAAGTGAGCGTAGATACGCGAAGGGTGCTTATCGGCAATCACCCGTTTCAAATATTCCCTTGACTGCGGCATGTCCATAAATACCAAATGACCTTCGAAGCAGTCGAGCTGCTCTGCATCCAGTTCATTCTTGATAATAACGAGATCCGGATGGCTTTGTAAAAATGGATATCTGCTATAGATATCTTCCGAGAAAATGACGATTTTCCGGTTTTGTGCAGGAATGTCGGCAAGCCACTTCTCTGCCTGTCCCTTGCCGCGGTAATCGAATAACTGCCAATGGTTTACCGACACATCCTGGACAAAGATCTGGGGCTTTTTCATATTATTCCACTCATTGATGGAAAGCTCACCAATAACCGAGACCTCAGCGTGCGGAGCTATTTCATCGACAAAATGACCAAGACCGAAGCCCACACCGTCAAGTTTGTGATTTTCACCATCTTCAAGCGAGACCTTCAAGTGATTTTGGTTGGCACCTATTTTGCGGACACTTGAAAGCTGTACGGAATCTATCAATATCTTCGGCTTGGGATTCGTTACCCCAAATGGCGCCAGCAAGCTCATTTCCTGAATCGTTTGAATGGAAACGTCAGCTAAAGTCGTAGCCCCGTCCAAGTTTGTAATCGGTGTGAAGTCCTCTTCGTTCAGTTGTTCCTTCGCAATCAAGTTCATACGGTCCCTGAGCTCCTGGACATCTTCAATTTTCAATGTCATTCCAGCAGCCATCGGATGCCCACCGAAATGAGGCAGCAGTTCACGGCAGGCGGAAAGACTTTGAAAAAGATCGAAACCGGCGATGCTCCGAGCAGAACCTTTCGCGTATCCCTTTTCCCGGTCATAGCTCAATACAATCGTGGGCCGGTAAAAGCGTTCGACAAGTTTAGAGGCAACAATCCCCACGACTCCTGCGTTCCAGCCTTCCCTTCCGATGATGAGCACGCCATTGGACTCCGACGGGAAGTTTTCCTCGACTTCAGCAATCGCTTCTTCCGCCATTGCTGCAACCATTTCCTGCCGCTCTTTATTGATATCATTAATTTCATTCGCAAGTTCCACCGCTTCTTCCAGGCTTTGTGACATCAATAAATCGACAGCGGGATCGGCATCTCCAAGGCGCCCGACAGCATTGATCCTCGGTGCCATCGCAAAGCCGATTGATTCTTCATTCAATGCTTCCTGCTGAACATTAGCCACTTTCATTAACGCAACAAGTCCCGGGCGGCGAGTCAAACGCAACTGCTCGATGCCTTGCGCAGCAATGAGGCGGTTTTCCCCTTGCAATGGCACTAAATCCGCTATCGTGCCGATTGCCGCTATTTCAAGCAGATCCTCAGGCAATTCCCCAAGCAGGGCGTGTGCAAGCTTAAATGCGACCCCTACTCCGGCAAGGTCTTTAAATGGATAGGAACTGTTCTCAAGTTTAGGATGGATGATTGCCAATGCCTCAGGCAGTTCCGGCCCCGGTTCGTGGTGGTCGGTCAATATATAATCCATGCCAAGCTCGCCGGCAAGTTTCGCTTCATCGATTGCAGAAATTCCGGTATCGACGGTTATTAATACCTTCACCCCTTGCTCAGCTGCAAGGCGGAACGCCATCGGATTCGGACCATACCCCTCTGTAAACCGATTCGGGATATAAAAATCAACATTGGCCCCCAATTTCATCAGCGCAGTCATCATCACTGTGGTCGATGTCACGCCATCCGCATCATAATCACCGAATATACGTATTTTTTCCCCATTTTGAATGGCTTCTCTTATTCTATATACTGCTTTATCCATATCCTTCAATAAAAATGGATCATGAAAAGTTTGATTTTTTACAAATAAAAACGATCGGGCACTTTCAATTGTATCCAGGCCTCGATTCACAAGCAGGGCTGCAACCAAAGGTGTGATATGAAGCTCTTCAGCTAGTACAGCAACTTTGTTTTCATCGGCAGATTGCAAGTTCCACCGTGTTTTTGGCTTTAACATTTATTCACCCCTCAACCTACTCATTATACAAAACGAATATACCAGTTTCAATTTTATTTTAAACTCATAAATGGCTGTAATTCCCTATCCAATAAACTTAGTTTAACAAAAAGAAGGCTGGCATCATGCCAGCCCCCCTCACCTATTAAACTTGTCCTTCAAGACTTTGTTTCTTTTCTTTTGCGGTATTCAGCGGACCCTTCTTCTTCAATTCCCTGATTTTTAAATCAAGCCAGAATTGGGAAGCGATCAATAGCGATGAATAAACGCCGCATATCAAACCGATGAACAAGGCAATGGAGAAGTTTCGGATAGCTTCACTACCGAAGATCATCAATGCGATGACCGTAATGAGAACGGTCAAAACCGTGTTAATGGATCTCGTCAAAGTTTGCCTGATACTGATGTTAACAATGTTCTCAAGCTCTTCGGCGGTTTTGATTTTACGGCTGAAGCGTAGGTTTTCACGAATACGGTCAAAGGTTACGATCGTATCATTGATCGAATAACCGACGATCGTCAGAACCGCAGCAATGAAGGTGATATCCACTTCGAGCCGGAGTAAGCTAAAAATCGTGATGATGAAGAATGCATCATGTATAAGCGCGACAACGGCAGGAACAGCCATTCGCCATTCAAATCGTATCGATACATACAATATGATTCCGATTGATGCAATCGCTAACGCAAACATGGCATTTTTAGCAAGCTCTTTCCCTACAGTCGGTGATACGGTGCTGACATTCGGTTCTGCTCCGTAATCCTTCTTGAAATGGTCCTTCAATTCAGCAATCTCTTGTTTATCGAGGACACCGACTGTCCGAACGACAGCATTCTTATTGTCTTGTCCAGCGAGCCTGACATCCTTGATATCCCCTTCGTCGATACCGACCTTTTCCATTTCGGTTTTGACTTGCTGTGTCGTCAAGACGTCTTTGGAAGCAATCTCGATTCGGGTGCCGCTCGTGAAATCAATCCCGAGATTCAATCTAAAGACGAGCAGGAATATGATCCCGATTATGGTGACACCAATTGAAATGCCATAAAAAACTTTCCGATGTTTGACGAAATCGATTTTATCAAAGCGTGTTGGCAATGACATTAAATCCATCTTCTCGGATAAATCGTGAATGTGCTTCTTCTTCACGCCAAACCATCCTGTACGTTTGTCGAGGAACCCGCTATTCACCCACAGGCTCATGAAGAGGCGTGTACCATAAACGGCTGTAATGAAACTCATTAAAATCGAAATGATCAAAGTGGTGGCAAACCCTTTAACCGAGCTTGTTCCATAATAGAACAGTACGGCCGCAGCCAGCAGGGTCGTTAAATTCGCATCCGTGATTGTAGCAAGTGAATTCTTAGTACCTTCTTTATAAGCCGCCTTAACGGATCTACCAAGTTTCAATTCATCCCTGATTCGCTCATAGGTTATGATATTGGCATCGACAGCCATCCCGACCCCGAGTACCAATGCCGCAATACCAGGCAGCGTAAGGACCGCATTCATCCAATCAAACACTAATAGAGTCAAGAAAATGTATATGCTTAAAGTAACGACTGCAATGAATCCCGGGAAGCGGTAATACACAAGCATGAAGATAAAAACAAGTGCAATTCCGATGATTCCTGCAAAAATAGTATCATTCAGTGCACCTGCACCGAATTGGGCACCTACAGAAGTGGAGTACTTTTCTGTTAAATCCACAGGCAGGGCGCCTGCATTCAGAAGGGCTGCAAGCTCTTTCGCTTCTTCAACCGTGAATTGACCGGTAATATACACCTTCTTCGTATTAAAAACTTCACTGACAGCTGGAGCTGAAATCATATTGTCCTGTGAAGAGGTATCTTTGATGGAATCTTTTCCTTCCTCAAAATCCAGCCAGATTGCAAGTACATTAGTCGGACTTTCCATCGTGGATATTTTTTGAGTGATGTCCTTAAATTTATCCACATCTTTCAATGTGACTTCAACAACCGGTTGATTATCTTGGAACGTTTGTTTCGCGCCTCCTTCTTTCAGGTCGGCCCCGGTCATCATTTCCTTATCGTTGTAATCACGGAAGGATAATTTAGCTTGTGTCGAAAGGATTTCCCGAGCGTTGTTCTGGTCTTTGACCCCAGCCAATTGAACGCGGATCCGGTCTTTCCCTTCGATTTGTATGTTAGGCTCGCTAACACCCAAAACATTGACACGCCGCTCAAGCGAGCTTACTGTAGCCCGTAAAACATCCGGGGTGATCTTCTCCCCAGACAGCGGTTTTACTTCATATAACACTTCAAAACCGCCTTGAAGATCAAGACCCAGCTTGATATCCTTTAGGATTCCTTTTGAAGTCGTCCCCATCGCTGCGAAAATCAAAAGTGCGATTAGAAAAAACGCAACGATCCTGCTTCTTTTTACCATTATGTAGTAGGCCCCTTTCTATAATACGCCTGTTCCTGAAGTTAAAAAAACTGTCATTTTTTGTTCATATGATAACTGCATGCCCTTTTCTTCTTGAGAAAAAAGACACAGCTTTCCATGCTTTTCCAAAAAAAGCATGACCATATCTATTATGAGTCAAATACAAACAGCTGTCAATTTAAGTATATCTTTGCGTCATTCTTTCAAAAGTTCCTTCAGTTCATCTTCAGAAAGCGGCTCAAATAGGTTTGGTGATTTATAAGCTTCGACCATTTGGAAGGTCATGAACTGGTTGCTCGAAAATGTCACGATATCTGCGACAAGTTCATGTATATGAATGTTTTCCTGAGGACGCTTCCATTTATTTTTGGTTAAGGTTCCCCATATGTCTTCCTCCGTTACGGCATTCAATCCGACCATTTGGAATTCCTCACGCTTGCTCTTTAAAAATGGACGCACCTTTAGATAATACCTTTGATAGGGATGATTCTTTTTTGCCATCACTTTGCCTCCAGTAAAAATGATTCTCAAATGAATGCGCATTTTCTTAGAAGGGTTTCTTATCATTTGTTAGAACGCAAACAAACACTTTTGTCATGCTTTGTCCAAGTACAAGCATATAGATAATTGTATAGCATAACCGCTTTTTTGAGAAGGCAGGGAGGGAGTTCAATGTCCAAATTTTTAAAAGGGACGCTGATTTTATTAATCGCAAGCCTGATTACACGGGTTCTTGGTTTCATTAACCGCATTGTCATCGCCCGCTTCATCGGCGAAGAAGGCGTTGGTTTATATATGATGGCTTTACCGACCCTCTTTCTCGTCGTGAACATAACCCAGTTAGGCCTGCCAATCGCCATTTCGAAATACGTGGCTGAGGCAAATGCCAGAGGTGATGAACGGAAAATCAAGAAAATCCTTGTCGTCTCTTTGGCTTGCACCTTTACTCTATCGATGATTTTCACTCCTGCGATGCTCCTTTTCGCACCGGCTCTCTCAGAATACCTATTCACTGATAAACGGACGGTATGGCCGCTCATGGCGATTGCCCCTATCGTACCGATCATCGCCATATCTTCCGTACTGCGCGGTTATTTCCAAGGCAAGCAAAATATGAAGCCATTCGCTTTCTCACAAGTTATCGAACAGGTGGCCCGAATCACTTTCATAGCCGTCCTGACAAAGGCCTTTTTGCCATATGGAATCGAATATGCTGCAGCCGGGGCGATGTTCGCATCGATTATCGGTGAGCTTGTATCTCTCATCTACTTATTGACCAGCTTTAAATTAAAGAAACATTTTAAGTTCAGAAAGGGTTTCTTCAAGAATGTCAAATCCGGAAAAGGAACGTTCACCGAATTGATGGGGATTGCCCTTCCTTCCACCGGAAGCAGGATGATTGGATCGGTTTCGTGGTTTTTCGAACCGATAGTGGTCGCCCAGAGTTTGGCACTCGCCGGAGTCACCGCGGCCGCAGCCACAAGCCAATACGGGGAGCTGACAGGGTACGCCCTGCCTTTACTCATGCTTCCTTCCTTCGTTACGTCATCATTGGCGACGGCACTTGTCCCGGCAGTGAGCGAAGCCCGTACGACAGGGAACTTTTCACTCGTTGAACACAGGCTTCAGCAGGCCCTGAAAATCACCTTTATCACAGGCTGTTTAGCTATCGTCATTCTGTTCATCTTTGCCGAACCGATTTTACAAGTCATGTATGGCTCTTCGCATGCTGCCGTTTTCATTAAATTCCTGGCACCCTTTTTCATCCTTTATTACTTTCAATATCCGCTGCAATCCATGCTGCAAGCACTGGATCTTGCAAAGGCAGCAATGTTCAACAGCCTGGCAGGTAACATCCTTAAAATCGGTGTGATCTGGCTGCTGGCGTCAAAGGAAAGTTTCGGGATCATGGGTGCCGCAATCGGGATAGCCGTCGGTACGATGCTCGTTACCTTCCTGCATTTTTCAACTGTGCTGAAGGTCGTCCCTTTCACGCTTCATTTCCGCAGCTATATGTCAGCATTGGTCCTTGCCTTAATTTCCGGGTGGGGCGGTTATTATCTTTATCAATTCCCGCTCTCCTCACAGCCTCTTGGCATACGGCTTTTGCTTTCCGTGACGGTCGTTATCCTGCTGTTCACATTTTTCCTGCTCATGACCGGCAGCATAAAAAAGGCGGATCTGATCAGGATTCCTGTAGTGGGCGGCTTTTTATCAAAATTCGCTTGGAAATAAAATGAACCGAAGCATTAAAAGGCTTCGGTCATTTCTTCGTTTCATTTTTGTCGATGTAAAATTGGCCATCTATGTACCCACAAATCGAAATCTCTTTAATCTTCGTTTCTCCCAGCTTTTTCAACTGGTGCCGGAGCCAAAAATGATTTTTGCCAATTCTATCGAGATTCCTCTCCTGTATCTCCCCGTCGATTATAAGGGGAAAAGGTGTTTCCTTGGTTTTAGACCTTTTGTCTTTGGTATTCTTGATGATCGAAAGCTTCCCGGTAGATTCGAGGATTGCGAATTGCACCTCATTTAAATCACTAATCCCCTGTTCTCGCAGCTGGGTCAATAAATCATCGAAAGTATATCGTTGCTTACGCATCGCTTTTTCATCTATTTTCCCTTGATTGATGATGATCTGGGGCGTACCGTCCACGATGTTTCGAAATCTAATGCTTTTCAATGAAATGAAAGCCAATATTATTTGGATGAAAGCAAGAACGAACATCGGAATGATTTGCCTGAAAAATGGTCTATCCAAATCTTCAAAGGAAAGGACGGCAATGTCCCCGATCATGATGGATACCACTAAATCAAGAATGCTCAATTCCCCAACTTCCCGCTTACCCATCATTCGAAAAAGGATTAAGATGACTAGATAGATCACTGTTGTTCTAAAAATAATAGCCAGGATATCCACTTCAATACCACATCCTTCATCCATAGCATGGCTTGGGAACTGAAAAATTACTCCATATTCTTTTCTAATTTTGCGGGAAGCTTCCTAAACCTGGTCTAAAGGTTCGATATCGGGAATATGCTTGTACAAACACATAAACAGGCTATACGTATCAGCCTTTCAAAAAGGAGGAATACCCATCGAAACTAAAAAAATGAGTGTCGCCGTAATTTATGGCGTAGGCTCCATCTTTGCCATAGCGATGATTGCTAGTTTAATCGTTTCCATCCTTCTTCGTTTTACTTCACTGACGGAATCATCCCTGACATACGTGATCATGATCGTGTCCTTTTTATCGCTGTTCATTGGTGGATTCATTTCAGGAGGCAAAGGGAAAAAGCAAGGACTATTCTTGGGCGGGAGCACTGGGCTGCTTTATCTGTTGGTCGTGTTCCTTTTTCAATATTTAGGTCACGATGCACTTTTCACCATCAAGCAATGGATATACTATGGCTGTTTTGTGATTACGGCCATGATGGGCGGCGTGCTTGGGGTCAACATGAGTTCCGACTCCCGCTCCGATTAAAAAACACAGCAAAAAACCGGGCACATGGCCCGGTTTTCGTTTGTCTTATAGGGATGTTTCTTTATTCGGTGCGCTTTCCGTAATTTCACGGATTGCTGCACGGTCAAACGTCAGTTTTGTACCGTCTGGTGATTTAATGACGATTTGCAGTTCATCGATTGCATCGATTGTTCCGTGCATGCCGCCGATAGTAGCAACTTTATCACCTTTTTTCAAACTGCTTTGCATGCTTTGCGTAGCCTTTGCACGTTTTTGCTGCGGGCGGATCAATAAGAAATAGAACAATACGAACATTAAAATCAACGGAAGTATTTGTGTTAAAGAACCCATTTTTATATTCACTCCTTTCGTTCATTAAAATATTTATGGAATTAGAAGTTTCTCGCATTTGGTTCATTGAAACCATACTGCTCAAAAAACTCTTCCCTAAAGTCTCCAAGACGATCTTCTCGAATAGCTTGTCTGACCTGTTCCATCAAGTTTAACAGAAAATGAAGATTATGGTAAGTCGTAAGACGAATCCCAAAGGTTTCTTCACACTTAATCAAATGGCGGATATATGCCCGGCTATAATTCTTGCAAACATGGCAATCGCAATTTTCATCGATTGGACCGAAATCGCGTGCATACTTCGCATTTTTCACAACCAGCCGCCCATTGCTCGTCATGAGCGTACCATTACGCGCAATTCGCGTCGGCAGTACACAGTCAAACATATCGATACCGCGGAGTGCACCATCGATCAATGAGTCCGGCGAACCGACTCCCATCAGGTAACGAGGTTTGTTACTTGGCAGCAGCGGACTTGTAAACTCAAGGACGCGGTTCATGATATCCTTCGGTTCCCCAACGGATAACCCTCCAATAGCATAACCCGGGAAGTCAAGGGAGACAAGGTCTTTTGCACTTTGTTTGCGAAGGTTTTCAAACTCCCCGCCTTGAACGATACCAAACAGCCCTTGGTCATTAGGACGCTCATGTGCATTCAAACAGCGTTCCGCCCAGCGTGATGTTCGTTCAACCGACTTCTTCATATACTCTTCAGTCGCCGGAAATGGCGGACATTCATCAAATGCCATCATAATATCCGAGCCAAGTGCATTTTGTATTTCCATCGCTTTTTCCGGGGATAAGAATAATTTATCGCCATTCAGATGGTTCCTGAAATGCACGCCCTCTTCTTCAATTTTGCGAAACTCGCTCAAACTGAAGACTTGAAAGCCGCCTGAATCGGTCAAAATCGCCCGATCCCAGTTCATGAACTTATGCAATCCGCCAGCTTCCTTGATGATTTCATGCCCCGGACGCAGCCATAGGTGGTACGTATTGCTCAGGATGATGCCAGCCCCCATTTGTTTCAAATCTTCCGGGGACATCGTTTTGACAGTAGCCATCGTTCCAACCGGCATAAATGCCGGAGTTTCGAAAGAACCATGCGGCGTATGGACCCGGCCTAGCCGTGCCCCTGTCTGTTTACATGTTTTGATTAACTCATATCGTATTGCAGTCAACGCAATAACTCCCTTCAAGAGCTTCTCACTCTTATATTACTTAATTAACATTGCATCTCCAAAACTAAAGAACCTGTATTTTTCTTCCACAGCCGTTTCATAGGCATGAAGGACATGCTCCCTGCCCGCAAGTGCAGAAATCAGCATGATTAAAGTCGATTTGGGCAAATGGAAGTTCGTTATCATCGCATCGATTCCTTTGAACTCATAACCAGGATAAATGAAGATGCTCGTCCAGCCATTCTCTTCCTTGAAAGCCCCATCATTGCGGGACGCAATCGTTTCCAATGTCCTTGTGGAAGTAGTGCCGACCGTAATGATTTTCCCGCCATTTCCTTTCACATCATTCAGTAATCTGGCAGTGCCTTCCGTCATTTGATAAAATTCGGAATGCATCTCGTGGCTATCAATATCGTCGACACTTACTGGACGGAATGTACCAAGCCCGACATGCAGCGTGATGAATGCGATGTGGACACCCATCTCTTTAAGTTTCCCGAGCAACTCCTCCGTAAAATGCAGGCCAGCAGTAGGTGCGGCTGCAGATCCCCGTTCACGCGCATAAACCGTTTGATAGCGGTCCTGGTCGTCGAGTTGTTCCTTGATATAGGGAGGTAACGGCATTTCGCCAAGCTTCTCCAGTATTTCATAAAATATGCCTTCATATTTAAATTCAAGGATTCGGCCGCCATGCTCAAGTACACCTGTACAAACGGCACTCAGCTTACCATCGCCAAAAACGATTGTCGAGCCTTCTTTAATCCGTTTGGCCGGCTTCACAAGCGTTTCCCATACATCATCATGCTCTTGCTTAAGCAGCAAGACTTCTATTTTTGCACCCGTTCCTTCTTTACTGCCGTAAAGCCGGGCCGGAAGCACCTTCGTATCATTCAACACCAGGCAATCTCCCGGTTTGATATATTCCGTGATATGGCTGAATACATCATGCTGAAGCTTGCCGGTTTCTTTGTCCAGCACCATCAATCTACTTGCTTCCCTATCCTCCAAAGGAACTTGGGCAATCAGTTCCTCCGGTAAATGAAAATCAAACATATCCAATTTCATCTGTTCCACTTCCTTACGTGTCTATCAAGCTGTAATCATTATTTAAAACGGCCGATCAAATAAAAAATCGCGGACAATACAACACTGACGATGATTGATGTAACGATGGGAAAGTAAAACGTCGTATTCCCCTTTTTCAGAAAAATATCTCCCGGCAGCCTGCCGAGACTGATATATTTCATCGCAAAACCAATCACGAATATAATCACACCTAGAATCATAACCATCTTTGGTATATTCATCATTCAGGCATCTCCATTCCGAAATGCTCATAAACAAGCTGTGTTGCCATCCGGCCTCTTGGGGTACGCTGAAGAAAACCGACTTGTAACAGATATGGTTCATACACATCTTCGATCGTATGTGCCTCTTCGCCAATCGTTGCAGCAATCGTTTCCAGACCCACGGGCCCGCCACGGAATTTTTCAATAATCCCTTTAAGTAATTTATGGTCAATATGATCGAGTCCTAAACGGTCGACCTGCATTAATTCAAGCGCATAATCGGCAAGCTCGGCCGTTATCGTACCATCACCGCGTACCTGGGCGAAATCCCTGACCCTCCGTAAAAGCCGATTGGCTATTCTTGGTGTGCCCCTTGATCTTCTTGCAAGCTCTGCCGCTGCTTGATCATCCATTTCCGTATCCATGATTCTTGCAGTACGGATGATGATATCAGTCAAATGGTTTTCCGTATAATATTCAAGACGGCTCAAAACGCCAAAACGGTCCCTGAGCGGTGCAGAAAGTGAGCCTGCACGTGTCGTGGCCCCTACGAGGGTAAACGGCGGCAAGTCGATCCTGATCGAACGGGCTTCCGGCCCCTTACCGACTACAATATCCAGACAGAAGTCCTCCATAGCCGGGTATAGCACTTCTTCAACGACACGGGGAAGACGGTGAATCTCATCAATGAACAATACATCACCAGGTTCAAGTGCACTCAAAATGGCCGCCAGATCTCCCGGCCGCTCAATGGCGGGACCGGAAGTCGTGCGGATATTCACACCCATTTCATTGGCGATGATGACGGCAAGCGTCGTCTTTCCAAGGCCAGGCGGTCCATATAAAAGTACATGATCGAGCGTTTCTTCACGCATCCTTGCCGCTTCGATATATACACTTAAATTCGCTTTCACTTTATCCTGTCCGATATATTGCTTTAAGTTTTGCGGCCGCAGGCTTTGTTCAAAGGACAGTTCGTTCAAATCGGCTTCCTGATTGAATATTCTCTCCTCCATTGCGCCACTCCTTATCTTAACATCATTTGCAATGCTTTCTTAATATATTGCTCGGTCGTCATATCTTCAGCCTGCAATTTCTTGGCAACCTTTTGGACTTCCTTTTCAGAATAACCAAGAGCCTTCAATGCAAGAACGGCTTCATCCAATTCCTCTGTATAACCATTTGGACTTAGTGCAGCCGTGACGCCTTCGTTAAACAAGCTTGGAAACGCATCCGGAATTATATTCTCAAGTTTCCCTTTTAAATCGAGGATCATTTGCCTTGCCGTTTTCTTTCCGACTCCCGGGAATTTCACCAAAAACGATTCATCTTCATTTTCGATTGCCTGCACCACCTGATCAACCTGGCCTGATGCCAATATGGCTAGAGCACCCTTCGGCCCGATTCCGGTTACATTCAATAATTTTGTGAATAACGCCTTTTCTTGACGAGTCTGGAATCCATATAATGCTGCCATATCCTCACGAACATAATGATACAGGTAAACTTGAATTTCTTTCTGGTATTGAGCGGAAAAAATAAAAGGATTCGGCGTCATCACTTGATATCCGATCCCCCCATTTTCCACAACTATGTATTCAGGCCCAATATAATCGACCTTGCCTTTTATATAATCATACAAATTAATTCTCTCCCTGATTTTGCTGTACCTCTCATTTTATCATAAAAAGGGGGTGTTGTTCATTAAAAGTTATTTCATAGTCTGCAAAGTCCTTTCACATTACTTCCGGTGTCATTGTCATCCATAAAACAATGTTAATTGGAATGGGTATGCGAGACTCCTGCCGGAAATACGCGTCCAAGCGAGACCCCACAGGCAGAAAGGCTCCGAGAGCGGACCGCCCGCAGAAAGCGAGTGCCTGCAGTGGAAATCAACAGTTAAATTGTAAATATAAAAAAACTGTAGACAAACTCCATTATTATCGAGTTTATCTACAGTCTGAAGGATCGGATATCATCCCACCCTAGTTTACCGAATATGGCTCATATTCTTTAATAAGCTGTTTATATTGGTCTTTATTCATGATCGGAATCCCTTTTTGCAGTTCCTCCTGCTTGTATGCTTCTAGTTTACCAACGTCTATTTGGTAAAAAGTATGAATGATCTTGGCATGCTCAGGCCTTCCGATAAAAATGGATAACGTACCATCTTCCCTCATACCAAGGTAACCGTTCGCTTTTAAGAGCGGAGATATGTCATTTTCAATTTTCTTCATGACAATCTGCTCTTCATTTTGATCGACTACTTTCCATCCTTCATATTTTGACCAAAAGTCCTCCATCGACCAAATGGTTTCTGTCAATTTCTCTTCACTTAACTCGCCATCCAGATACATACGCTGAAGAATGACCTTCCTCTCAATTGGATCATTTTCCTTTTGAACGGTTTCTTCGGCAAAAACGGTTAAGCAAAATGGCAATATGAAAAGCGTCATGAAAAATTGGATTCTGAGTTGATTAATCAATATACTCACCTCTTAAGGCGTTTACTTTTTATGTAGTTTGACCCAAATAAGGATTATTAACCAGAAAAAAATCAAAAAGAGCTGACTCCATATCGGGTCAGCTCACTAATTATTTCAAGTGATTTTCGTGAATGTTAAGGTTATCGAACATGTCATTGGCATCTAAAATGATCATTTCCCTCGTGTCGCCATCCCGAAGATTGTTATCAAGTGTCATCGTCCTGAAATAGACACCTTCATCTGTGGTGACATATAGGGTACGGCCATTGGTAAGCGGTCCGATTTCCTTCTTGATTCTTTCTTTAACATCTTTTGCTTGGCTGTAGTCATCAAGCAGCAAGGCTACCAGCATTTCGTCTTTCATGATGATCGTCCTGGTATCGATGACCGGCTCCACTTTATTGGCGACACCATTGACTTTGTCTGCTAAAGCGCCTTCATAAGAATTATAATAAGATGATCGCGCCTTAAGCGGTTTACTCTCATGTCCATGGTAGTTACGGTCACTCTTACTGTACGCATCATCTTTATTGTATAAACCTTGCACCATATTCTCATAATTGATGTTGCGAACCAATGCATCTTTTTCATGGTATCCTGTATCATTCGTGATATTTTCATTTTCCGCTGTATCATTATTAGCACATCCAACCAAACTGACGGCGGCCAATACCGTACAAAGCGGCTGTGCCCATTTTATTTTCTGCACCAATAACCCTCCCATTGCAATTGAATGAGCTATATTACGCTCATAATTAGCATGGGTGTCGAACGGGAAATGTACTCTGTAAGATACGGCCAAAAACCCGTATTAATTCCTATTAAGGGAAGAAATCCTTTTTGCCAATTTTTCATTCATCGTCATCCGCTCCGAAAAACCTTCCACGGACATTTTCCAGACCGAATGAAGCTGGGAAGAACTTTTATTAAGACGATTCCATTCACGGAAAATATCGGTAGGATAAGTTAAAGCATATAAAAAGGCCGGGTCTGACTCATACCTTTGCAATTGCGGCAATTCCCACAGATCGGTGGCCGCATCTTCCAAATGATGCGATATTCGATTTGCATACTGTAAATAATCAATGCACCTCGGGGCATTTGCCATTAGGTCAAAATCGATTAAAGTCAAAGTGCCATCCGCTCTGCGCAAGAAATTATGGTGGGCACAATCACCATGAATGATTACTTTCTTTTCCTTATTCCATAAAGACTGATTTTTATCAAACCCCTCTAGCGCCCATTCACCCCATCTAATCCATTCCTTGATAATATCTTCGGAAACATATTGGCGAACATAAGAAAAGTTCTTTTTAAAAAGTGATAAACGTTCTTTCCACTTTTTGTATTGATTGAACACAGGCGCGTTAATGGAGAGATGTTCCGACACATCATGGAAGCTTTCCAGTAACTTAATTCCCTCTAAACGGTCCTTATGATTGGAATATCTGAATTTTTTCTTACTCGGCGGAAAATAGTCCATACTCCCATACCATTTCCCTTTAAATTCAAAGGGCATTAAATTCTGATGAATATAATACGTTTGATGAAAACCCTTTTGTTTTAACAAAGAAGTCAATTCCCTTTGCCGATCCCACTTTTCAAAGCTGTCGAATCCTTTAAGGATCATTGAATGACCCTTTTCAAAAGTTATTAAATAGACACTGCTTTGAATATGGTGGACATTCCTTGGCTTACGATTTAAATAAGAGAGGAGACGAGTGTTAAAAACACTGTCTCCTTGATAATTAGTAGTCATCGCTTTCATCTACATATGTCGGTATCCCAAATGTTTCAGGCGCACGAACTCCCCCGAATTGGCCTGGCTGGCCACCCATTTGTCCAGGTAACATAGCTTCAGGTTGCCCCCCTAGCTGACCGCGCATCATGTCCGGCTGACCACCAAATTGTCTAGGCATCATTCCCGGCTGGCCTCCGGTTTGACCGCCCATCATACCTGGCTGGCCTCCGTTTTGATCGCCCATCATCCACGGCTGACTTCCATTTTGACGGCCCATCCACGGCGGACCTCCGGTTTGACCGCCCATCATCATACCTGGCTGACCTCCATTTTGGCCGCCCATCATCATGCCTGGCTGACTTCCGTTTTGGCCGCCCATCATCATACCTGGCTGACCTCCGTTTTGGCCGCCCATCATCATACCTGGCTGACCTCCATTTTGACCGCCCATCATACCTGGTTGACCTCCGTTTTGACCGCCCATCATGAATGGAGGACCTCCATTTTGGCCGCCCATCATCATACCTGGCTGGCCTCCGTTTTGACCGCCCATCATCATACCTGGCTGACCTCCATTTTGACCGCCCATCATACCTGGCTGACCTCCGTTTTGGCCGCCCATCATCATACCTGGCTGACCTCCGTTTTGGCCGCCCATCATCATGCCTGGCTGGCCTCCGTTTTGGCCGCCCATCATCATGCCTGGCTGGCCTCCGTTTTGGCCGCCCATCATCATACCTGGCTGACCTCCGTTTTGGCCGCCCATCATCATACCTGGCTGGCTTCCATTTTGGCCGCCCATCATCATACCTGGCTGGCTTCCATTTTGGCCGCCCATCATCATACCTGGCTGACCTCCGTTTTGACCGCCCATCATGAATGGAGGACCTCCTAATTGAATCTCTTTTATTCCTGGTAGACCTCCGTTTTGACTGCCCATCATCATGCCTGGCTGACCTTCGTTTTGGCCGCCCATCATCATGTCTGGCTGACCACCGTTTTGGCTGCCCATCATCATGTCCGGCTGACCTCCGTTTTGGCCGCCCATCATCATGTCCAGCTGACCTCCGTTTTGGCCGCCCATCATCATGTCCGGCTGACCACCGTTTTGGCTGCCCATCATCATGTCCGGCTGACCTCCGTTTTGGCCGCCCATCATCATGTCCGGCTGACCTCCGTTTTGGCCGCCCATCATCATGTCCGGCTGATCACCGTTTTGGCCGCCGCCCATCATCATGTCCGGCTGACCTCCGTTTTGGCCGCCCATCATCATGTTCGGCTGACCACCGCTTTGGCCGCCCATCATCATGTTCGGCTGACCACCGCTTTGGCCGCCCATCATCATGAATCCTTCATATTGAGCCGATTCTACTGACTCTTCTTCATATTGTTGCATCTCTTTCTCCATTTGAGACTCATTAAGCGACATCCCTTGGTATGGGGCCTGTTGCTGCTGTGACTGAACGGATTGATATTGGTGATAATCTGGATGGTGATGTGCATTGGTATCCATTTTTTGGTTCCCTTGATACTGTCCTTTCACTTCCGGCCCATAAGTTCCAAGTAACCCCTTATTACAGCCGCAATCTTCCTCTTCCTCTTCCTCACCGGCAGCCTGGTTATACTGCTGAGGGAAGTTATAGTTATTGTTGTATGAAGATGGCGATTCGCCTGGTGACTCATAATCTTGCTGCATATATGAACCTGCTACTTGTGCTTGTTGTTTCATCCCTCCATAGTAATGGTGCGGAACCGGTGCGGAGGCTTGATATGGATATTGTTGCTGGCTTGGTATATTCATGCTCGCCCCTTGAACGAATCCTTGATCCATCATTTCCATGTCAGGGGATTCGCCCCAAATATCAGAGCTCTCTTCCATCATATGATAACCATATGTTTCCGGAGCCGTCTGATACCCTGGAACTCCTTGATACGGAGCTTGCATATGCATCTGCGCCCACGGTGGCGGCTGAATGCAATAACCGCTTCCGGGCAAAATTGGTGTTACTGGAATACAATCATCCACCGGCTCAATGTATTCCTGTGCTGGCTGTACAGCTGGCTTTTTCTTCTTTTTAGTGGCTACCGGCTCTTCTTTTTTCTTTGGTAAAGGTGGTGGTGCAGGAGGCTTTTGCACACTCATATTGGTCATGTTGACCATATAGTAATTATTGATATCGATTTCCGGAATCACCGGCATGGGCACCGGAATTTCTTTTGGAACGATTTTTTGCTTTTCTTTAATGATTGGCTTTGGCTGAATGATCTGCTGCTCTTTCTTAACTGGTTTTTCCTTCACTGGCTGTTGAACGATTGGTTGCTCTTTTATCGGCTGTTGATATTTCGGCTGTTCTTTTACCGGCTGCTGAAATTTCGGCTGCTCTTTCATCGGCTGCTGAAATTTCGGCTGCTCTTTCATCGGCTGCTGAAATTTCGGCTGTTCTTTTACCGGCTGTTGATATTTCGGCTGTTCTTTTACCGGCTGCTGAAATTTCGGCTGTTCTTTTACCGGCTGTTGAAACATCGGCTGTTCTTTAACAGCCGGTTTTTGCATAATTGGCTGCTCTTTTATAGGCGCTGGCTGAGCCTGGTACGGTTGAATTTGGGATTCTTTAATTCCCGGTTGAATATTCACGTTTGGTTTAGCCGTTTCTTTTATTACAGCTCCGGATGTCCCTGGTATTTTAATTTTCATTCCGGGCATCATCATATCCGGGTTGCTCAATTGCGCGTTAACTTTTTTAAGTTCTTCAAAACTGACGCCGTATTTTTTGGCGAGTTTCCAAAGTGTATCGCCTTTTTGGACTATATGAATTTTCACGCTGTTAACCCCTCCTGTGCATATGTCCATATATTCTATGAAGCAGTGGGTGAATTGCTATTATTTTTATCATGAAAACTTATGCTTGAAAAATGACATTTATGATTGGATCAATGATTTAGAGAAATGGAAGGTACTTTTTTGGAGAGGAACTAAATGATATGACATCTTCAAAAAGGAAATTTAATTGGGACCATTGCCTTCATTCTAAAAAAAGGAGGCAATGGCTTTTAGGTTTGAAGCCATCATGTTATGAAACGCTTCTTTCAAACTTCTGTCTAAACTCAGGGTAATCCGGGTATAAGAAAGTAAATGACCTAAGGCTTTGTCTTCAGGTACTTATCTTACATCCCTGGGGGGAATAATAATGAAATGGAAAGGTAGACAGGGCAGCTCGAACGTCGAGGACAGAAGAGGCATGAGCGGAAAAGGCATGGCCGGAATCGGCGGAGGAATCGGATTGGTAATTGTCTTGATCGTGACGCTTCTTGGCGGTAATCCTAGCGAATTGTTAGGCAGTTTGAATTCTACTGAATCGAACAATGGCAGCACTTATGTCGAGACTGATGAAGAGAAGGAACTTGCGCAGTTCGTATCTGTCGTCCTTGCAGAAACGGAGCAGGTCTGGACAGAAGAATTCCGAAAAAATGGACTGGAATATAAGAAACCGAACCTTGTCCTGTATTCAGGCAGTGTCGAATCGGCATGCGGAATGGCAGCTTCTTCCGTAGGGCCATTTTATTGTCCGGGTGACATGAAACTATATATTGATCTCAGCTTTTATCAAGAGTTGAAGCAAGAGTTCCAGGCACCTGGTGATTTCGCCATGGCCTATGTTATTGCCCACGAAGTCGGACATCACGTTCAGACACTTTTAGGGACAACGGAAAAGGAAATGCCCGATCGTTCACAGGTCAGCGAGACTGAATATAATAGGTATTCTGTCCGTCTTGAACTACAGGCCGATTATTTGGCTGGAGTTTGGGCACATCATGTCCAAGGAGAAAATTTGCTTGAAAAAGGCGATCTTGAGGAGGCCTTGAATGCAGCAAGTGGTGTGGGGGATGACCGTATCCAAGAAAAGGCGCAGGGGTATGTGGTTCCGGACAGCTTCACGCACGGTACATCCGAACAGAGAAAACGGTGGTTCAATAAAGGTTTTAAATCCGGGGATATGAATGAAGGCAATACTTTTAAAGCGAGTAACCTTTAAAAGTTCTTACCTGTTTAGATTAAAAGAAAAAAGGGGGGCTTATCCCCCCTTCAGATTGTAGACAAATTCGAAGAAAAGCGAGTTTGTCTACTTTTTTCATGTTAAAAATTGCAGTTGATTTCAGAAATCCGCTCCCTTTCCGCCGACTGTCTGCCAAGCGTCTGTAGGGTCTAGGCTAGTCAGCTATTCAGCAGGGGTGTCGCAAATTTCTTCAATCCTGTGAGGTTCAGCTAAAACAGTAAAAATACATGGATTACTCGGTCTTGTTTTAAAGTCATGGCAATAATTCTTTGATAAAATTGTAATAGGGATATGGGACAAAACCATTCCAATCCACATCAAGCGGACAAACTCAAAGGGGTATTGCCCCTCTTTTTCTTATGATCCAAAGTCTTTTTAGAAAGCACTGACTCAAACGCGTTCCAGCATTCTGTTTAAAGCCAGGATTGCATTATCCGCAATGTTCTTCTCCACTTTGATCGGATTGATGATTATACCTTCTTCAATGGATTCAAGTGCCCACAGCAGGTGAGGCAGATCAATTCGGTTCATCGTAAGACATGGACACATATTCGGATTTAACGAGATGATGTTCTTGTCAGGATTATTGGCGATAAGTCGCTTGACAAGGTTCATTTCCGTTCCGATTGCCCAGGAACTGCCTGGTTCGGCTCTTTCGATCATATTGATGATGTACGATGTCGAACCCGCATAATCTGAAAGGGCGACTACCTCACGGCGGCATTCGGGATGAACGATGATATTCATTTCAGGCTGCTCCGCTCGAAGCGTTTCAATATTCGTTGTGGTGAAATTTTCATGGACTGAACAATGTCCTTTCCAAAGAAGTACCTTCAGATCTTCGAGCTCCCCTTCATAAATCAATTCATCCTTATGCGGATCCCAGACAGCCATTTCATTCAATGAGATGCCAAGATCAAAGGCTGTATTCCTCCCAAGATGCTGATCGGGAAGAAAAAGGATCCTTTCCTTTTGCGAAAGGGCCCACGAGACCATCCCTTGTGCATTGGAAGAAGTCACTGTCGCCCCGCCATTTTTACCTACAAATGCTTTGATGGCCGCGGTGGAATTAACATAAGTTAGCGGAAGGATCGTATCGCCAAATAAATCCTGAAGCTTTGTCCAAGCCCGTTCCGTTTGTTCAATATCCGCCATATCCGCCATGGAGCAGCCTGCACGCATGTCAGGAAGGATAACCGTCTGCCCTTCTTCCGTCAAAATATCAGCTGTTTCAGCCATGAAATGCACACCGCAAAACACGATATAATCCGCTTCGCGATTTTGCGCTGAAAGCTGAGCCAATTGAAGTGAATCTCCCGTTGAATCCGAAAATTGAATGACTTCCTCCCGTTGATAATGATGACCTGGGATATAAAGGCGGTTCCCCAGTCGTTCCTTAATGTCCCGGACCCGATTCTCCATCTCTTCCTTTGTCATCGTTTTATACGTTTTAGGCAATGCATTTCCTGCTGTTTTAGCCATTTCCAATATGTTCATTTCAATATCCCCTCACATTCTTTGACCTTTGCGCTAATATCAAGTGCCCTTACACTGTGGGTCAAGCTGCCCAACGAAATATAATCTACCCCTGTTTCCCGATATGAGGCTAGATTGTCTAAATTGATCCCTCCAGAAGCTTCAGTTATGACGTGGGCGGGAACCAATTTAATCAGTTGCTTGATTTCTTCTGGGCTTCGATTATCGAACATGATGATATCTGCACCGGCTTCCACTGCTTCAAGCACCTGTTGTGGCGATTCCGTTTCCACTTCCACTTTAGTGGTATGTCCCAGTTTGGATTTTACCGTTTGAACCGCTTTCGTTATGGACCCAGCGAAAGAAATATGGTTGTCCTTTATCATGACTGCATCATACAGACCATTTCTGTGATTGTATGCCCCGCCGGAACGGACCGCATACTTTTCAAGCATCCGCAGGCCAGGTGTAGTTTTCCTCGTATCACATGCTCTCGTCTTCGTCCCCGCTAAAATCATGGCAGCTTTATTAGCCTGTGTAGCAATGCCGGACATACGCTGCACTAAATTCAAAACGACCCGTTCCCCTTTTAAAAGAGATGCCATATCGCCGGTCATTCTTGCAAGCTGCTGTCCTTCTTCAAAGACTTCGCCATCTTGAACAAAAAGGAAAACCTCGATTTGCTCATCCAATAATGCAAATCCCGTCTTGATGACGTCCCCTCCACTAAAGACCCCGCCTTCTTTTGCGATGAATGTCAAAGACCCTTGTTCACCTTGATCGAAAATCGTATCACTCGTTACATCGCATTCCCCTATATCTTCCAATAAAAATTGTTGCAGCATCTGCTTAAGCTTCAATATATTCATATAGTCGTCTCCCTTTCACTCGGTTTTTCACATCGGTGCAAGCAAGGATAACCGAATTTTCAAGCCATTTGGCGTCATCTTCGCTTGGATAGTCACTGCGGAAATGACCGCCCCTGCTTTCCGTTCTGGTCAATGCGGATTCGGCAATCAGCCACGCCACTATCATGGCATTTATTTTCGTTATTTCGTCTATCGTTAATTCCGTTACTTCCAAATGCAGCAATTTTTCGATATTAAATGTCTCAAGATAATCCTTCAGTCGAGTTAATCCCGCTTCATCTCGAACGATTCCCGCTTCGTTCATTAATTTTTCCTGCAATGTCGTGAGATCAGGTAAAAAGGTAACCGGACTGGAACTCTTGGACTGCTCTTTTTCTTCCTGTATCGCCCTTGCCGGCACTTTAGCAAGGAAACGGCCAAGTGTATTTCCAAAAACCAGCCCTTCGAGAAGTGAATTGCTTGCCAATCGGTTTGCACCATGTACACCCGTGCACGCTACTTCACCAACAGCAAACAAAGAAGGAACTGAGGTCTGCCCGAATTCATCCACTTCAATTCCTCCCATTAGAAAATGGTTTCCAGGTGCAACGGGGATTTTCCCCGATTGAAGGTCCAGCCCGCTTTTTTCACATAATGAGCTCACTGTCGGAAAACGAATCTTAAAATCCTTAATCATCGAAATATCCAAAAATACCTTTTCACCGCGCTGCAAATAAGAAAAAATCGTTTGTGCCACAATATGCCTTGGAGCTAGATCCTTCAAGCTATGGACATCCTCCATGATCGGCCTTCCCATTTCCGTCACTAATCTCGCACCATCCCCGCGGACCGCTTCTGAAACCAGCCCTTGCGCTTTGCCATTTACAAAAAGCAGGGTCGGATGGAACTGAATGAATTCCATGTCACGAACTTTTGCCCCGGCCTTGAATGCAAGTGCAATTCCATCACCTGAAACCGTTTGTGAATTTGAAGTGAAATGGTATAGGGAACCACAGCCGCCTGTAGCCAAAACCGTCTGTTCAGCATGATAGGCAGCAAGATTACCTGCCTTATCAAGTGTTTTGACCCCTATGCAGGAATTATCTTTCCCGATGATCAACTCCACTGCAGCAACATTCTCCAGCACAGTAATCGATGATTTTTTCAAGCACCCTATAAGATGTTCCATCATGTACTTCCCGGTAGCATCTCCGTGACTATGGAGGATTCTTCGTTCACTGTGGGCGCCCTCCATGCCAAGCAATAGTGTTCCGTCATGATCATGGTCAAATCGCATACCCGATTCAATAAGTTCAGCTATTACAGAAGGTGCCTCTTCGACGAGTTTTTCCACTGCCTTCACCTTGTTATAACGCTGACCAGCCGCCAGCGTATCTTTTTTATGTAAGGATACTCTGTCACGATCAGATATTGCAGCAGCAATCCCGCCCTGAGCTAAATAAGAATTGCCATGACGGATATTTGATTTTGTGATGAGTATCACATGCTTATGTTCACTTGCTTCCAATGCCGTTTTCAAGGCAGCAATACCGCTGCCTATCACGATGATTTCCGCTTTTACCATTATTTCATTCCTCCTGTTTATGACAGGTGTCTTGACAACTATATTTACATATTATTAAACTATTATCAAGAAGTTTTTTAAGATTAAAGGATGGAAGTGATTTCTTGATTTATTTGGATTATGCCGCTACAACTCAGATTGATGAGGAGGCTCTCGACGTATTCAGCCAAGCATCCCGGAAGTTTTTCGGGAATGCGAGCAGTTTGCATGATATTGGCTCTGAGGCGGCACGTTTATTGGATATGTCACGACAGCAACTCGCAGAAATGCTGAACATAAAAAAGGAAGGAATCATCTTTACGAGCGGCGGATCAGAAAGCAACATGCTTGCCATAGATACATTCATCGCTTCGAAACCATCCTGGCAGAACCACTTGATCGTAAGCCGAACTGAACATGCATCTCTTGCCAACTTCGTGACAAAGCTTGAACAAGATGGCTTCGAGGTTACTTATTTACGGCATTTGGAAGATGGCCGTGTTGATATTGAACATCTCCAGGAATGTATGTCGGAGAAAACATGCTTGGTCATTGTCCAGCATGTGAATTCGGAAATCGGGGTCATTCAACCCATTGAGCAAATAAGTGAAATCGTTCGTAAACACCAGGCCTTTTTTCATGTGGATTGTGTCCAATCATTTGCTAAATTACCGCTTGGCAAGATAGCTGCCTCATGTGATGGACTATCCGTTTCCAGTCATAAGATTTATGGTCCAAAAGGGACTGGGGCCGTCATTTTCCCGGCCATCCATCAGTTGAAGGCTTCGGTCCCGAATATCACTCATGAATATGGTTTCCGACCAGGAACAGTGGACGTCCCCGGAATAGCTTCCTTTGTAACCGCTGCTAAGAAATTGGGGGATATCATGGAAGATGAACGAAAACGGATTTCAACACTTAGGATGCAATTGATCCAACGGCTAACGGATAGGAAAATCGATTTTCAAATCATCGAAGCAAAAAACGAGCAATTGCCTCACATTCTGGCGCTGACCTTCGCTGGATTGCAAGGACAGTACATCATGCTGGAATTAAACCAGAAAGGATTCGCCGTTTCGACGGGAAGCGCCTGTCAAATCGGTAAACAGGATCCTTCAAAAACGATGATGGCCATTGGTAAAAGCGAAGATGAAGCCCATCAATTCGTCCGCTTTTCCTTTGGCAAATACACGACGGCCGACGACATTCACAAGTTGGCGGACTGCATCGAAGGAATAGCTGCCATTCGATAAAATCCTCCAATCTGTGTTAGAATGTTTGTAATTAAAGAGGTGAATGTTTATGGAAAGAAAGAAATTACTCGGGGAAGAAAGACGGACGAAACTCTTACATTTATTGCAAACAAGCGCGGAGCCTGTAACAGGCAGCGAGCTTTCGCAGATAACGAATGTAAGCCGGCAGGTTATCGTTGGTGACATAACCCTCCTGAAAGCGCGGAATGAGCCTATCATTGCGACGAGCCAAGGCTATCTGTACTTACAAACGGGGAGCACGCAAAAGCCGGAACGGATCATTGCTTGCCAACACGATCCTTCCCGGACCCAAGAAGAGCTATATTTACTCGTGGATATCGGCATCACGGTGAAAGATGTCAAAATCGAGCACCCCGTATACGGTGACCTAACTGCTTCCATCATGGTCAGCAGCCGTAAGGAAGTCCAGCAATTCCTTTCAAGGGTGACGGCAACGAATGCATCTTTTTTATCGGAGCTAACGAGCGGCATCCATCTCCATACACTGAGCGCATCATCTGAAGAACTGCTCGACGAAGCGGAGTGTGCTTTGAGGGATGCCGGCATTTTAGTCGATTGAATGAACGAAAAAACCTCAAAAGCCATATCTTTTGAGGTTTTTTTTATGTTCCTTATGTTCACTCATCATTGGAATTGCTTTCATTTGAGCTGCCATCCCCGGAGTTTTCATCTTCGTTACTTCTTAACTGCCCGATAAGACTAATGACGGAACCGACCGCCTGTACCCAGCCTCCCATCACTTGGATTGATTCAGCATCTGATGGCTTCTCTTCCAAATAAGGATATTGATATTTTTGCAGTTCCTGCTCCTTATCTTGTTCTTCTTGCTCTTGATCCTTATCTTGGTCTTTTTCTAGAATGCTATTTTTAAGTTCGGCAATTCCACCTATCGCTTGCATCGAATTCCCAATCGCCTGCAACAAATTTCCCGTAGCATTGAAGGCCTGCTCCGGTTCATCCGGATTTTCGTATGCCCCCGCCAAAGCGGTGCCTCCGCCCAACGCTTGAATCAGATTACCTTTGATGATTAATTCCTGTTTCGTTATTTCATCAAAATCAATGACTAGGCCTAAGATAACGGTCGAATTCCCGATCGCCTGTATTATATTACCGAATTTATCCAGTGACCAGGTTTCTTCCGCATCAGCCAATAAGGCATTACCTGTTGCTTGAAGTTCATTTCCAATCAAATCCAAGTTCGTACGAAATTCTTCGTCCAAGACTTTGGATGGTGTACCAGCAACAGCAGAAATGACGGTTCCTATCGCTTGAGTCCAAGAACCGAAAGTTTCTTTGAATTGACTATCCATCTCTGCTGACCACCACCCTCTCTCTGCATTTTTGATTAAAAAGGTGCATCCACTGAATCAGTCATCAAGGTATGTATTACTGCTCCTATTTCCACATGTGGCCTACCGGGATTTACTTATTGTATTTGCTTTCATCACAATCGGTGTTTGTTTTTCATCCAGAATCATGCTGCCTACTTTTATATATTTCATAAAATGCACGCCAAGGGAATACAAAACCTTCGCAAAAAAATGCCCCGGGAAAACCCCGGGGCACTTACATATTCATTGGATAAAACTCAGCTGAGGTTGTACCATTTATCATTTTAGAAAAAAATTCCACAAAAGAAAAATCAGCGCTGCGGTACACCTGTTTGGACTTTAAAGCATGAATAGCTTCCCATGATCGATACCGTACATCCTAAGGCCTCAAGCTCGGAAATCGCTCCTGGGATAAGGACATCGTCAAGGGGCATTTCGATGTCGATGATGAAAAAGTAATTGCCCAATCCAGTTTTCATAGGTCTTGATTCAATCTTGGAAAGGTTAAGTTTCCTCCAGGAAAAAGCGGAAAGGACTTGGTGCAGCTGCCCTGAGTGGTCGGCAGGCAGCTGAATCATCAAGGTCGTTTTCTTGTCGCCTTCAACGGTCAAATGCCCTTCATAGTCGACTTCACTGTTGGATACGACAATAAACTTGGTGTGATTATGTTCGTAATCGTGAATATTTTGTTTTGCAATCGTCAAACCGTATTCCTCTGCAGCCATATCATTTGCAATCGCTGCAATATTGATATCGGGATTCTCCATCACCATCTTCGCTGCGGCAGCTGTGGATGTGACATACTCATACGGAATGCCCCTTAGCTCATTATGTAGAAATTTGCGGCATTGAGCGATGGCATGGGAATGCGAATATACCATGTCAGGTTTGAAACCAGGATATGCATGGTCCGGATGCACCATATAATGCTGTTGGATTGGAATCGTCACTTCGCCTTTCATAGGCAATGTGACTTCATGGACTAAGTAATCCATCGTTATATTTACCGAACCCTCCAAAGCATTCTCGATCGGCACGAGCGCGTGATTCACTTCCCCGTCCCGAACAGCATCAAGGCAGTCCGGAATCGTGTTCATCGGTATTTTTATATCATTAGGAAATAGTCGCGATACAGCTAAATCCGTGAACGTTGCTTTTGGTCCAAGAAATGCAATTTTTGATGTCATATTATAAACTCCTTCTCACGGAAAATCTACTGTTTATGTTATGACATTTTCTGATTTTTTACAATAGTTAATCGTTAATTTCCTCTTTCAAATGAAAACAGCCTGAAGACAAACCCTATAATAAATGAGTTTGTCTTCAAGCTGTTTTAGGTTTTTAAACTTTGACCGTTGATTGGAACGGAGGGCACTCGCTTTCCGCGGGCGGACCGGGAGCCTCCTCGGCGCCATCGCGCCTGCGGGATCTCCCTTGGACGCGCTTTTCCCGCAGGAGTCTGTAACTTAAATTCCAATCAATGAGTTCAATTTGACATGATTACTAGAGTCCGTTGGTCTTTAGGTTACGGTTTCCATGATAAATGCCTCACTTCTCTACGTTCGGCAAAAATTATGAGCCACGCTTTAAAGATACTGACCTGTTTGAACAGATTTTCTCGGAGCTACTATCCTCCCCAACATACATCCATCACGGTCTGCGCCGCATGAAACGAATAGGCAAACTGTTTTGTTCGTTCATCTTTACATAGTAGACACTCTAATGATCAGTTGGAAAAGGTTTCTTAATGAGACCAATTCGAAACCTTTTGTCTACAAACTGACAGCCTGTACATGTGAAATGTACAGGCTGTTTTCATGCGCCGTTACCAATGATTTCGACTTTTTCGACGAACTCCATTTTACGCAGTTTAGTAAGCAATTCATTAATATCCATCGTCATCCCACCCGTATTCAGGGATAGGGTGACATTTGCACGTCCCTGCAAAGGAATCGTTTGGTGGATGGTCATGATGTTGCAACCGGATGAGGCGACGAGCCGTAAAAGCTCCGATAGAGTACCAGAACGATCTTCGAGATAGAAGAACAGTGTAATCAGCTTTTCCTTAACAACTGTATGAAACGGAAAAACCGTGTCACGGTATTTGTAAAAAGCACTCCTGCTTAGGTCCACTCGCTGTACCGCTTCCCAAACTGATTCCGCTTTTCCCCGTTCAATCATTTCTTTTGCATCCAGCGTTTTTTTCATCGCTTCGGGAAGGACATCCTCTCGAACGAGGAAAAATTTCTGATCGGACTTATTCAAACTCCGCACGCCTCCTTTTGCCTGCCATCATGGTCTCCAATCAATCAACAAATTCAAATTCATATTCAAGGATACGGACGATATCGCCATTTGTCGCACCTTTTTGGCGAAGGCCTTCGTCGACTCCGAATGAACGAAGCTGTCTGGCGAAACGACGTATGGACTCTTCACGGGTGAAGTCAGTCATTTTGAATAAACGCTCGATCTTGAATCCTGATACGGCAAAGCTGCCATCGGGTTCGCGTTCAATGTTAAATTCATCCGACTGTGATGTATGTTTATATAGAACCCGGTGGATTCCAGTATTCTCTTCTTCATGTTCAAGAGGGAACTCTGGGGTCTCTTCGATTTTATCAGCAATAGCATAAAGAAGCTCACGGATCCCTTCACGCGTCACGGCAGAAATCGGGAAGACAGGGTAGTCTTCTTCCAGCTTTTCTTTGAAAGCCGCTAAGTTATCTTCTGAGTCCGGCATATCCATTTTACTTGCTACAATGATTTGCGGACGTTCAGTCAAGCGCAGGTTATACTCTTCCAACTCTTTATTGATTGTTTGGTAGTCTTCATATGGATCCCGGCCTTCAAGACCCGACATATCGATTACATGAACGATTACCCTCGTTCTTTCAATATGGCGCAGGAATTGATGTCCAAGGCCCACACCTTCTGAAGCGCCTTCGATCAGACCAGGTAAATCGGCCATGACGAAGCTGCGGTGATCTTCCGTTTCCACCATTCCGAGGTTCGGGACGATCGTCGTAAAATGGTATTCGGCAATTTTAGGTCTTGCTGCGGATACGACGGAAAGCAAAGTGGATTTCCCTACACTTGGGAAACCAACCAAACCGACATCAGCCAACAGTTTCAATTCCATGACTATATCACGTTCTTGGCCCGGTTCGCCGTTCTCCGCGATTTCAGGTGCAGGATTGGCAGGTGTGGCGAAACGGGAATTTCCCCGGCCTCCGCGGCCACCTTTGGCAATAATGGCGCGTTGTCCGTGCTCAACTAAATCAGCAATGACTTCCTTTGTTTTATCATCAATGACAACGGTGCCTGGTGGAACCTTGATGACCATATCCTTTGCAGCCGCACCGTGCATGTTTTTGGACATGCCATGTTCTCCGCGAGGTGCCTTAAAGTGACGTTGGTAACGGAAATCCATTAATGTACGCAAGCCCTCTTCCACTTCAAAAACGACATTGGCCCCATTTCCGCCATCTCCGCCGGCAGGTCCGCCTTTAGGTATGAATTTCTCACGACGATAAGCAACTATCCCGTTACCACCGTCTCCGCCTTTTACATAGACTTTCGTTTGATCGACAAACATGCTATCACTTCCTTGTTTTCTGCAAGTCATTTCTTGCTGTATGCTTCTCTAAAAGTTAATATCCATCTTAAAAAATATTTCATCCTCATTACATTCAAGAATTTCAATTGATTGCTCGGCCGTCAATGAACTTTCCAAAAACTCGATCACTGGGGATTGATCAATGAACCTGCCTTGCATATGAAATGAACAGCGCATATCGCTCACTTCTTTTTTACACATGGAAACAGCCAGTATATTTTCAAAAAACGGATCGAGATTCTTATCGAGAATTTTAAAGAAATCATTTGTCCAGCGATACATCAGCCCGTCCATCTCAGTTGAGCCTTCAAAAACATCAATGATTTCATATTCGCAATAAAATGATCCATTATTCCAATTCGACGTCAACAACATCTCGGTGAACTTAGGTAAATTCAAACTGGAGAGGCGTGCTTCATTCTGGGTTTCAACAATGATTTCATCAATGATGCCCTTGACACGATCAATTCTGTTCAACTCCAGATTCCCTTTGATGATTTGAATTTTATTCAGCCAGTCATGCCTGGTTTGACGCAGAGTTTCAATAGTCGTCCAATTTTTGTCCATTATTAACACCTTCAATTATGATAAAGAAACTTTTTTTTCAGCTCTATCATGTTGAATACTTCCATTTGTACAGTATATCAAAAAAACAACAAACAGGAAATGAAGCTCGATTCACATGCCTTCACATGAAAGCCCCCGTCCAAAAAATACAGCCGCACACCCTGAGTTCTTTGGACGATGGTAGAGCCATTTGAACTAAAAAAGAGAATGGGCCTTTTATGCACCAATTGGAGATATTATAGTTGAATTGGAGTGTCTATTTGGTTTAAACCAAATCGGATGGATGAGTAATCTTGGATTTACCCCCTGAAAGTTTAAGAAAGCCCGCCGATTGGCGAGCCTTTTGTAAGTCAGAGGTTGTTTTCCTTATACTAATGACTAAAGTCTCCTGCAAACTGCTGGTTCATTTCCTATAGTATAAATAAAGGGCCGGACCCCTTCATCACTATATAGCATACCATTATTAAAAATGACGCGGTATATAGTGTCTTGTAGAAGGAATCAGACCCTTTTGAGTCAGCCTCTGTTCAAAGATGCCAATTATGCTTCTTGTGCAACTGGATATACGCTTACTTTTTTACGGTCACGTCCGAAACGTTCGAATTTAACAACACCGTCTACTTTAGCGTATAGAGTATCGTCTCCACCACGGCCTACGTTCTCACCAGGATAGATTTTTGTTCCGCGTTGACGGTAAAGGATAGAACCACCAGATACGAATTGACCATCTGCACGTTTAGCACCAAGGCGCTTGGAGATTGAGTCACGTCCGTTCTTTGTAGAACCTACTCCTTTTTTCGAAGCGAAGAACTGAAGATCTAATCTTAACATTTGTTCCACCTCCTACTGGTTGAGGATAATTTTCATGTATTTACCATAATCACGTTCGATGGTTTGCAGCGATATGAGCATGCCGTTCAAAAGCAGCTGAACCTTCTCTTCCGATTCCGGCGAAAGATTCCCCGGAATGACGCAGCGAAGATAGCCGCCTTCTCTCCCTTGCTCAATCTCAGGCTCTACGTCCGTTAAGGACATGATTGCATTGACTGCCCCGAAGGAAACAGCCGATACACCTGCACAAACGATATCAGAACCTTTTTTAGCAAAATTAGCATGTCCGCTTAAGGTGAACGAAGCAATCCGTTCCTGCGGAGCATCAAATACAACTTTGATCATCTAGAATCAGCCCTTACGCGTTGATTGCTTCGATAACAACTTTAGTGTATGGTTGACGATGACCTTGTTTTTTACGATTGTTTTTCTTCGCTTTGTATTTGAAAACAGTGATTTTCTTTTGCTTACCTTGTTTTTCGACAGTACCTGTTACAGTAGCGCCTTCAACTAATGGAGCACCGACTTTCACGTCTTCGCCACCTACGAATAAAACTTTGTCAAATGTAACAGTTTCGCCTGCTTCTGCGTTTAATTTTTCAATGTAAACCGCTTCGCCAGCTGCTACTTTAATTTGTTTACCGCCAGTTTCGATAATTGCGTACATACTTGCACCTCCTTAAATGTCTCAGACTCGCCAATCACAGGCGTTTTACCAGAAAGGCAAAAGCTTAAAACCTGATGTTGAGCGGTTGTAGCACGGGTGCTACAAACATAACATTAAAATCCTAACATGAAACAGGAAAGGCTGTCAATATATTTATAACAATTCCCGCCCTTCACTCGAAAGCCTTCCCGATTTCCTGAATGCTCCCGAAGCGCTTGATGGAGTAAGCATTCCTCGAACCTGGGATAAAAGACAGGAATACCTTTTTACCGATCAATTCCTCCAATGTCGGCCGATATGATTCCTTTTCACCTAGCAGCACGTCCGCCACCGCTTTACTGGCCTCCACCCAGACCGCTTCATCATCTGTCTTCCTGTGTTCCAGCAGTTCACGTTCCAACCGGAAGGCAACCGTTTCAGGGCTCTCGATTTTACCGCTTCCACTGCACACTGGGCAAGGCACCGTCGTCATCTCACTTAAAGATGGGGAGGTTCGCTTTCTCGTCATTTGTAAAATGCCCAGTTCCGTAAAACCGATGACCTGGGTTCGCTTCTCATCCCTCACCGCTTCCTTTTTAACGATTTCGATGATTTCCTGCTTATGCCGGGACTGCTCCATATTGATGAAATCTATCAGGATGATTCCGCTGATATTCCTCAATCTCAGTTGACGGGCGACCTCTTTCGCCGCAGCCTGATTAACCGCAAACAACGTTGCTTCCTTCGCCACCTTGCCGGTGAACTTACCTGAATTGACATCGATTACGGTGAAAGCTTCCGTTTCTTCAAAAATTAAATATCCGCCATTCTCAAGCCAAACGATTTTCTTGGCCATTTTCTCAACTTGCGCTTCCACATTCCATTCGGAAAAAATATTCTTTGTACCCGATACATGGGATATTTCCCACTCCTTACGGTTTTCCTGTATCCATTTTTTCAACTCGAGATAGGCCTCGAAGTCATCGATGGCAAGTTCCCCGGTCGCCGTTCCCGACATTTCGGAAATGATCATATCAAGGTATTCATCCCTCTCATAGAGAAGGGAAGGGGCCTTGAGGGACGCAGCCTTAAGTTCAAGCCCTTTAAAGAGCTCCCGCAATCCATTTAACCTGTCAAGGAAGACCGATTCACTTTCGTTCTCCATCGAGGTGCGGACAATCAATCCCTCATCAGGCTTTTTATGCTGCAAGGCAGTTTCCCGCCATTGCTTCTGAAGATCATTGTTTTTGAATTTCTTTGAAACACCAACATAATCTATTCCATGTATGTATACGAGGGAATCTGTCGAAAACTCGATCAGCCCAGTCAATTTAGCTCCTTTGGTGCCCGTTTCATCCCGCGTCACCTGAACTAGCAGCTTTTCTCCCTGACGGACAAATTGACCGATCGATGCTTTCCCATCACTTTTTTTTATCAGCTGGAAAGAGGGAATCTCGTCACGGTGTAAAAAACCATTTTTCTCTGCTCCATAATCAATGAAGACGGCATCCATGCCCGGTAACACCTTCGTCACCTTCCCAAGATAAATATTACCGACCGTACTGCGCTTTTGAGGCGGAATGATTTCAAGTTTACGTAAAACACCATTCTCAAGTACAGCCACTCTTTTTTCGCGTGAAGCCAGGTTCGCGATCATTTTTTTCATCAAAAAAAATCCTCTCCTCAATTTGAGGAAAGGATAACATATTTAATAAGAATATAATAGGTCGCCGATTTTCCCGTTTGTCATTTTCTCGGAAAAATAGGCATGAAGGATTTCCGTTTCATCCAACGAGCCGCTCTCTTTCCCGTTTTTCATGATGATCACGGGGTGTTTACAGCCGCGTTGAAACATTTCCAGCACTTTATAAATCGGTTCTTGTGAATCCACCGAGATTGGCTTCAGTTTCGCCAAATCATTCGTATGCCCGTAATGGCGCTGCAAAAGAAAACGGATGAACGCATAATACCTCTGCCGCCATTCCATGACGAGTGAGAGACTTATGAAAAAGATGATGAGCCAGATGTTCAAATTGAGCGGATCCAGAATGAGCCAGGTCAAAAAAGCAAGGAAAGCGAATACTGCAGAAAAGTGAAGTGTATGCTTCTGCGCTTCCAGAAAGGTGCAGTATAGGGAAACACCGATGAATAGCAGCCTTCCCCCGTCCAGGGGCCAAATTGGCAGCAGATTAAAAATCAGCAGCATAAGATTCATATACAAAAATGGCTGGTACAGCTCATATGGAATAATGGTAAAGAAATAGAGCAGAAAAGCTGCGCCAATGAGCCAAACGTGTTGAAGCGGACCGGCAAGCACCACCGCCAAATCCTCCTTCAAACTCTTGTTTCCATATTCCTCAGTCTCGACAGCCCCGCCAAAAGGAAGAAGCTGGATTGACTTTATCCGCCATTTGAAGTGCTGCGCACAGACGGCATGCCCCATCTCATGTATGAAGACGATGAGCAACAGCATCATCACTTCAACGAAATGGGCTGTGAGGATGGCGATGCCAATGACAAACCACAATGTCGGATGCACCCTGATTTTAAACAGTAACTTCCCATATTCACTCAAAGGAAATCACCTTTTTAGGATCGACGAAAGCATCATTTTCCTTTATCGCTAAATAAAACCTGCCCATGGATCCATCTTCACTTAGTGTAACCTGTCCGACTTCATTGCCCTTTTTAACGAACTCATACAATTTCACATCAATTTCTTTCAGCTGCCCATACCAAGATTCAGTTTTATTGGCATGCTGAATGACTACCGTCTTTCCGATCCCCTCCTTTTCACCGGCAAAAATGACTACCCCTTCATTAACGGCCTCGACCTTTGAGCCTTTGCTCGTTTCCAATATGACTCCCTCACCGTTCGTCTCGAAGTTTTGGGTAATCTTTGCAGAAGCTGGCATTGCATATTCTTCATTCGAATCAACAGTTTCCGTATTGGCTTCATTCGGTAAAAAAGCGATTGGTTTACCAAACGCACTTTCGTACCAATTGGAGATTGAAGCGAACTGAAATTCCTTGCTCATGTTCTCCATGACAAAACTCCTGGCAGGGTCAAGCCGCACAGAAGGGTGTTTGAACATCACCGCGACAATCAGGAACAGGCATACACTGGCAAGGATTTTAAAGAAAAAATATTCTTTCTTGAAGAGCGGATGGTCTTTTTCGGAATATCCGTTATATGAATCAATCCCATATGGTTCCTCATTGTTGATCTCCGTCCAACTACTGCTTCCTGCAGGTTTATCATTAAACTTGCGTCTCTTGGCGATACGATTGCGGATATCTTTCCTGCGATCATCCATTCCAGACTTCCCCCCCTGCTCATGTCAAAGCGCTATATTACAACGTATGAGCAACTTGTCCAGACTATTCTGCACTTCCCTTAAAAAATTTTTTCCGATGAAAAATTCACCGAAACTTATGAATTTCCAAGGTGGTTCGGGCAATCGATTCAGAAAATCGAATAATTGAGATTGATATTGTTCCCCGGAATTTGTTATAATAAAGTGGTTTTAACATTATTGAGGGGGAACATTTTTTTATGTCAATCGAAATAGGCAGCAAAGTACAAGGTAAAGTAACAGGTATCACTAATTTTGGAGCATTCGTAGAATTACCAGGAGGCTCAACAGGTCTTGTGCATATCAGTGAGGTAGCAGATAGCTATGTAAAAGACGTAAATGACCATCTTAAAGTAGGCGACCAAATTGAAGTAAAAGTGATTAGTGAGAAAGACGGAAAAACTGCCTTGTCCATCAAAAAGGCTATAGATAGACCCGAAGGGCAAACCTCTTCTTATACCAAACGCCCACCACGCCAAGGGGATAGCCGTTCTAAAGATTTTCGTTCAAAAGGTAATTTCCAACCAAAGGAAAATTTCGAAGATAAAATGGTGCGCTTTTTAAAGACTAGTGAAGAAAATTTATCGACTCTTAAACGCAGCACCGAATCAAAACGCGGCGGCAGAGGCGGAAGACGCGGATAACCCGCTGCATTTTTAGCATATAGATCAGGCAAGCCAGTATATGGCTTGCCTTTTTTATTTCACAAGAAGCATAAAAAAAAGCGAGGGCATCAAATGCTCCCCGCTTCTTGACAAAAGAATATAGATTTACCGCACGCTGAAGAATTTTTTCAATTTGGACATGAAGCCCTTTGGTTCGCTGCCAATTGGAGTCAAGGGCACAGATTCACCAAGGATCCTTCTGGCGATGTTCCGATAGGCAAGCGAAACTCTATTATCCGGATTATAGGCAATGGGTTCCTTTTTATTCGCTGCCACAATGACCTGGTCATCATCAGGAATGACGCCGATCAAATCAATCTTAAGAAAATCGGCAACTCCATCGATATCCATTTCTTCATCCTCATGAAGCAAATGGCCACGGATCCGGTTGATGATCAATTGGGGCGGTTCAATATGCTCTTCTTTTTCAAGCAGGCCAATAATACGGTCAGCATCCCTGACAGCCGGTCTCTCTGCAGTCGTAACGATGATAGCCTTGTCTGCCCCAGCTATGGCATTCCTGAAGCCCTGTTCAATGCCTGCAGGGCAATCAATGATGACATAATCATAGTCAGGCTTCATATCGCTGATGAGTTTCCTCATCTGCTCTTCATTCACCACTGTTTTGTCACTATTTTGCGGAGCGGGAAGCAGATAAAGCAAATCCTCGAAATGTTTATCTTTTATAAGCGCCTGGTGTATCTTACAGCGCCCTTCGACCACATCGACCAAATCATAGATGATGCGATTCTCCAATCCCATGATCACATCCAAATTCCGAAGACCAATATCCGTATCAATCAAGCAAACCTTTTTGCCTAGAAGAGCTAAAGATGTTCCTAAATTGGCGGAGGTGGTCGTTTTCCCGACACCACCCTTACCGGATGTTATAACTATTGCCTCTCCCACGATTAGAGACCCCCTTCTAATCTATTTAAATTAGGTCTATATTTCTTTAAGACTTGCAATTTTTCTATTATGATATTTTGTTCTTCATCCATGAAGGCACATTCCAAGTCATGTCCCCATTTCGTATATTGGTCAGGAGATAAATTCACTTTTCCGGCAATACGCAGTTGGGCAGGCTTCATGACAGAGGCAGCTATAATGGCCTCGTTATTCCCTTTATATCCGGCATGGGCTATTCCCTTTAACTGTCCCATGATATATATGTTGCCACCCGCACGAACCGTTCCGTCGGGATTGACATCCCCTATCAGCAGTAAGTCCCCGGGAACTTCAAAAACCTGTCCCGACCTTATCACCTTGGTCACGGTCGTCACTTGGTTTTCATCTTTCCATCGTTTCGCTTCATCCTTCGTCAGGACATTCGAAATCATCTCATCCACGAAAAGCTTCTTCTTTTTATGGATGACCTCTTTAATCTGTTCTTCTTGTTGTTCATCAAGATAGCGGTTCCCTGTATGTACTTTTACGGAAATGGACGGGTCATTTTCTTGAAACTGATAGTTTGCCGAAAGCTTCACTTCTAACTCTTTCAATAATTCGGAAAATGAGCAAGAATCATCGAGATGAAGCATAAACCCGTCTTTTGTTCCCTTAATCATGACATTTTGCTGAATTCTTTTATTCATGACGTTTGTTTCACCTCAATGAAATATAATTCGACATAGGAAAACAAATTTCCTTTTTCTACGTACACGGAAATGAGAAAATACATTTCCCACCTGCTTCTTAAGACACAGGAACGTTATTCCGTTTCTCCTTGCAAATCAAGCTTTTCAATCATTCTCTTTAAAGGGTAGCAGCTAATAATAATGAATGCGAGATTCAATAATAATGTCGGAATCAATCTCCGTTCCGCAAATTCAGCAAATCCCATATCTGCAAAAGAGAGTATGATATTCATCTGAAAGATGACAACCTCTAAAACTGCCGTGAATAAAAGCGCAGTAAGACAGGCAATCAATATATTATTTTGCAGGATTTTCATGCATTTCGATATCAAATAGGCAAGAAAAGGCAGCAGGAACATGTAAGTCCCAAGGATTTCCGTATATACGACATCATAAGTCAACCCAAGAATCGCACCATAAAGCATACCCATTTTCCTTGAGCCGAACATGGTCAGGAAAAAAACGAAAACCATCATGAAATGGGGCACGAGGATTTTATCGGCCCCGAATGCATCTCCAGCGAACATCTGGGCGAAGATGCTTTCAAAAACAAAAAAAACCAAGGCTATAAAAGAAAGGATGAAATATCTCACTCAGCTTCATCCTCCCCTTCACTTTCTTTCGGTACACCGTCCACTTCGCGCTGAACGACCATGACATTATTAATATCATAAAAATCCGTCGAAGGTTCAATATATGCAGTCTGGTTCAATCCATATTGATCCACTTTAACATCGACAACTTTCCCGATCAGCAGACCTTTCGGAAAGATGCCTCCATAACCGGATGTGATGACCAATGAATTTTTCTTGATCTTTTTATCATATGGGATCCGTTTCATCAGCAAAAGGTTCTTCTTATCATCGAATCCTTCAATCAAGCCATATGCTTTATCATCACCTTGGACGATCGCTGAGACACGATTGGCTTTATCGATCGAGCTTAAAAGTTGAACCGAGGCCGTGAAATCCGTCGCTGATTTCACCTTACCGACTAACCCATTGGACGTGATGACAGCCATATTTTTTTCTACCCCATTGCGCTTCCCTTTATTAATCGTCAGCATTTCATGCCAGCGGTCGGGATTGCGTCCAATGACCGTCGCCTGAGTGGGCGAATACTTGCGCAGGTCATCTTCTTTTTTGAGGTTATCGCGAAGTTCTTCATTTTCTTCCTTTAAATCTTGGACTTGGGTTTTCAATAATACATATTCATCCAAGCGGGCTTTCAATTTTTTGTTTTCATCGTATGTATGTTGTAGGTCTTTTAAGCCCCCTACAAAACCTGTTATACCCGATACTGGCTTATTAAACACATTTCCAACCCAGCCTGTCGTATCTTTCAGGAATTGCTCCGGCCAAGTCAACTCTTCTCTCTCCCTTAATGAAAAACCGATCAATGCCACGAGAACGATAATACTAACGAGCAAGAGAAGGAGCTTTTTATTAAAAAACTGTGGCATGGTGATTACACCTCTATCTAAAATTTCTTAAAAATACACTATGGATTTAATTAAACAGCAAAACATAAGAAAACCGGCTCAAAATTGCACCTTTTGTTGAGCCGGCCCTATTTGAGAAGTAATGCTTATCGCGAATCTCTTGATTTAGTCTTGAATAAGTGAATGTGGTCCAGCGCTTTTCCCGTTCCGATTGCAACACAATCCAGCGGGTTTTCAGCGATGATCACCGGCATTTGCGTTTCTTCACTGATGACTTTATCCAAATTGCGCAGCAAAGCGCCCCCGCCTGTCAGCACAATGCCTCTGTCCATGATGTCAGCCGCTAATTCAGGTGGTGTTTTCTCTAAAGTGTTTTTCACGGAATCCACAATTGCAGAAACTGTGTCGCTTAATGCTTTGGATATTTCCTCAGCTGTAATTTCGATCGTTTTTGGTAATCCAGTCAATAGGTCACGGCCGCGAATTTCCATGTTTTCTACGCCTTCCGTATCCCCAGCAGAACCAATTTCCATTTTGATCGCTTCAGCAGTACGCTCACCGATCATCAAATTGTAGTTCTTACGGATGTAAACGATAATGGCGTCGTCCATTTCGTCACCTGCGATACGGATCGATTGGCTTGTAACGATTCCGCCAAGGGAAATGATTGCCACTTCCGTCGTTCCTCCGCCGATATCAACGACCATGCTTCCTGTAGGCTCCCAAACAGGAAGGTCCGCACCGATCGCTGCTGCAAACGGTTCTTCGATTGGATATGCGTCACGGGCTCCAGCTTGTCTTGCTGCATCGATGACTGCACGCTGCTCAACTGCAGTAATCCCAGAAGGCACACAAATCATGACATATGGCTTGTTGCCAAATACGCCCTTCTTTTGAGCTTCCTTCATATAGTACTTCATCATGGTAGCCGTCGTTTCATAATCGGCAATTACTCCATCCTTCATCGGGCGGAGGGCAACCACGTTACCAGGTGTACGGCCGATCATGTTTTTCGCGTCGTTTCCGACTGCAACGATTTGCTTTGTATCTGTTTGCACAGCTACAACCGATGGTTCACGTACTGCGATGCCTTTTCCTTTCACATAGACAAGCGTATTCGCCGTTCCTAAATCAATCCCTATATCTCTAGCGCCAATTCCAAACATTATGGTATCTCCCTTTCGTAAACAAAAATGCCTTTTTATAAGTTCAAATAATAATTTGTCGTTTTTTGACAATAAGAGTTTTGAAAAAGTTTCCTCTTTTAAAAATCATAAACAATATTATATCGCATCGTCAAAAATTTTGATAGTGTCATAAATAACCTTTTTCCTTCAAACTAACATATTTATGCTCCCCGATGATGATATGGTCCAATACTTCAATCCCGATTATTTTACCACATTCTACTAACCTTTTCGTCACTTCAATATCTTCTCTGCTGGGAGAGGGGTCTCCGGAGGGGTGGTTATGAAGACAGATGATAGAGGCAGCGGACCTTTTGAAAGCCTCTTTGAAGACCTCGCGCGGATGCACGATCGAGGCATTGAGGCTGCCGATGAATACCGTAGTTTTTTGAAGCACTTGATTTTTCGTATTTAAATAAAGACAGACGAAATGTTCCTGTGATAAAAACCGCATTTCTTCCATACAATAATTGGCTCCATCTTCTGGAGATCTAATCACATAACGGTCTTGATCATTCAAATTGTTAATTCTCCTGCCAAGTTCGACAGAGGCAAGGATTTGAATCGCTTTCGCTTCACCAATCCCTTTAATCACGGTCAGTTCTTCCACTGAGGCTTCTTTTAGCAGGCGAAGGCCCTTGAAGGAATTGATGAGCCTGCCGGATAGCTGCAGGACGGATTCTTCCCTTGATCCCGTCCTCAATAGCAGAGCGAGCAATTCCTGATTGGAGAGACCCTGCGGTCCGTCTTGCAGAAACCTTTCGCGCGGCCTCTCCTCTTTCGGGTAATCCCGTATTAACATTTTTTCGCTCAAAAAATCAACCCTTCCTTAGAAAAGGGAAGATGCCAGAGGAAATCGATCATTCTAACTCTTGCTGCATCGCTTTAAGTTCCCGGGCCAGTCTTGAGACCGGAAGCCCGACGACTGAGAAATAGTCCCCTTTGATTCGTTCGACAAGTAGAGATCCGTATCCTTGAATCCCATAGCCGCCAGCTTTGTCAAAAGGTTCCCCGCTATCCAGATAACGTTCGATTTCAGCTTCTGGCAGCTCCCAAAATGTCACTTCCGTTTTTTCTGCGAATACTCTGCGATGCTTGCCGAATAGAATGGCGACACCTGTGTATACCTCATGTGTCCGTCCCGATAACATTTCCAGCATTCTTTTTCCATCCGCACGGCTTGTCGGCTTACCCAATATCTCTCCATCAAGGACAACAACGGTATCCGAGCCGATTACCCAGCTTTCCTGAAATTTTGCGGCGATGGCTTCCGCTTTACGGGATGCCAGTTCTTTCACCGCTGCATCAGGACACATGTTTTCATCAATACTTTCATCGACATTGGAATTCATGCTTTCAAAGGGGATTTGAAGAAATTGTAGAAGTTCTTTACGACGTGGTGATGAAGAAGCTAAAATCAATGGCTGCATAATATAAAAGTCACCTTTCTTTACATAGGGAGATACATAACTATCCTATCAAATTATGGTGCAATCCACAATTATTGTTTACTAGGAATCGACAAATGCCTGTAAGTATTTCCCGGAAAATAAAAAAGGTGTCACAGATGGTTTCATATTGGGGAGCTTGTCCATTTGGCAGCCCCCCCTTCTTTTCTTTACTTAACTCGATTTGTTTTGGTAATTCAATAAAAAATCAAGAAGACTTTCTTGAGCCTGGAATAGCTTTTCTTCGTTTTTGGAAGTCTCATATTCATCAATCGACTTTGCGGCAGCAGTCAGGTCATCGTTCATATTCGAAAACTCCGGCGATAATTTCCCCGCCTTCAGTTCATCCAAGTTTTTTTTCAGGGTTTCTTTGTTTACCGTCCCTTCCTTTCCGCGAAGCTTGGTTGCGGATGTTTCTGCCAAGGAAGTATATACTTCCTTCATCTTGTCGAGGGTTTTCTCATCTTCCTGGCTTGTCCCAGCCGCTTCAAAATTGATTTCCTTCCAATATACGTCCACATCATAGGACTTTAAGAATAAGGCCAGCTCCTTACTTGAAGCTAGACTCTCTGCCGACCCCAAGAATAGATAATAGCTGTCTTCCAATTTGAAAATTTCAGCAGGAACCTGCTTTTCAATGATTTTCTTTTGTATTTGCCTTGCCGCATCCTCGCTGCTGAATACTCCTCCCTGTACAAGGAATGTCTTCAGCTGGTTTCCTGGTTCAGTCACTGCCGCTTTTTTATCCTCAACAGTGGCTTCCGTTGGAACCGGGGTCTCGACCGAAGATACTTCGGCTTTTTCCTTTGTAATCGTTTTAACGGCGATCAAGCCAAGAATCGACCCAAAAAAAACAGCACAAATGACAGCGATCATGAATGTCTTGATCGGTCTTTTATCAGAACTTTTCAGCGAACTGGTACCAAAACCGATGAGCTTCGGCATTTTTTTCTTTGGCGGTGAGGGTACCAATACGATTTTGTTTTCGTTTGAATCCTCAGGGAGTATCCATTCGAAACTCTCGTCTGTGTGTCCCTGTTCCTGCTCCTTACTCGCCGCCTCTTGACTTTCAGCCTTTTTATCGGCAAATACTTTTTCTTCCCCATTTATTTTAATCGTTACACCCTTGCTTTGTTCCGGCTTGCCCAATTTTTTTCCTCCCCTCCAGATCATTTTTTTCATCCTAACATAGAGGTAAAAAAAAATAACAAGACTTTTGTCGTCTTGTCATTAATAGGTTTCGTCAAATTTCCCTATTCATATATGGGTGACGAAAATAGAATTCCAGGTACTGGTACTTCTGGTTCACAAACCATTCAATATCGCCTCTCACCAATTACATACATCACTCTTTCATGCCAGCTTCACTTGCAGCCAATTGGGGATAGTTCCCTACTGAGCTATTGTTCAAGTGATTTTTGACAAATTCCTCTTGGATCAGGTTGGTTCTTTAAGCTCATCTTAAAAAAGTTACATACCAATGCAGAAGGGAATCGCCCCAAAAATAAGCAGTCAATGTCCCAAAAACGATATACGGACCGAAAGGAATAAGTGTTTTCTTTTTTAGGATTCCGCTCAGCAATCCGATGAAGCCCACGAATGCCCCATAAAAGCACGCAAAAAGAAACGATAACAGCATCATCTTCAGTCCCAGTACAAAGCCAATCACTGCAAATAGCTTGATATCACCGCCACCCATGCCACCCTGACTCACGACTGCGATTAATAACAGCAGGCTAAAGCCCACCACTGCCCCGACAATTGAATCCCACCAGGGCGACAGTGGAAATGAGACTCTTAAAACGATAAAAATCACCGTAAAGAAAAGCAGTATTTTATCTGGTATGAGCATATAGGCGACATCAGTCACGAAGATGATCATAAATAATGAAATCAATGCCAAGCCAACCAAGAGTTCGCTCGACCAGCCAAGGAATATGGGAGCAGAGGCAAACAAAACACCAGTCAGCATTTCCACTATCGGATAAAGGGGGGAAATCCTTGCTTTACAGCCCCGGCATTTTCCGTCTTGCAACATATAGGAAATAACCGGCATCAACTCGAAGAATGTCAATGTACGCCCGCAAGAAGGGCAGGCGGAGCGACGATTCGCAAATGTCTGACCAGCTGGAACACTTAAACCGACAACGTTAAAGAATGAGCCTAAAATTAAGCCGAAGACGAAGAGATAGATATGGATAGCCATCATTTATACAAAGTGCATGAGGATTCGATTGCTTTTCTATGAAACCCTAATAAAAAAGTCCCTTCCGCTATGTAATCATCACTGGGGCTCTTCATGATCATTCATTCCTCCCATCATTTCATTAAGTAGATCCTACTATTCATCAATCATGTAGAATCAATATATAAACATATTTTAACAAAAATACTTGGTGATTTGTTATCAATCACCCTATTAGAGTTTTTTCTTTTCAAACGGCTCTGTTAACAAGGAAAAAGGACCTTTGAAAAGGTCCTTTCAGACTGTAGACAAACTCGATGAAAATCGTGTTTGCTTTCATTTATGATTTGGTGAAAGATAGGTATTCAGAGAATGGAAGCCCAAGTATTGATCCAGTTATATTAGCCAAACTGACTTTCAGTCAATTTACCTTCTGTATTCGTTCAATTCTACAATTGAAGAAGTAGAAACAAATATGGCTTACCGTTGGTTCTTAAGCTTTGGTTTCCATGATAAAGCGCCTCATTTCTCAACAATCGGGAAAAATAATTAGTCCACCGGTAAAGGCACATCCCTTTAGGCATCTTCTCTGATTAGGAACTCCCTCACAAGTGAAAGGAAATGGAGCGACCCTGTGATGACAAGAATCTCTTTTTCCCCTGTTTTCCTTCTGCCTTCCGTAATCGCCTCCTGCCAATCCTTGTTTATCCGTTTATTGGGATGACTGCATTTTTCATATAGCGTTTTCGCATCCGCCGCCCGTTCATGGTCGAATTCGGTAATGATGATTTCCATCGCTTCAGTTTCCAGTCCATGAAGCATCTCGGAATAATTTTTATCTTTAAATGAACTGAATACGAATCGGTACTTATAGTCGGGGTAATGCACTTTTAGCGTTTCCTTCAGCACGTCGATGCCGGCAGGATTATGTGCACCATCGATGATCACCAACGGCTCATCCGATATTTTTTCAAAGCGGCCATCCCATTTCGCTTCTCCTATTCCTTTAAGGATGCTTTTTTTATCGATATTTTCCATTCCTAATGTGACAGCAGCAATGGCCAGTGCCGCATTCTCCATTTGATGACGTCCTAGCATCCGCATTTCCACATTTTCGATGTACCTGTCGGCAAGCGAAAATGAGAAACTTTGCCCTCGTTCACTTTGCTTTATATTGCCTATATGAAAGTCTTTACCTAATTGGTAATAAGGTACCCCTAATGATGACGCTTTTTCTTCAATTACTTTTGCTGGTTCCCCGGCTGTGACTCCGCTGATGATCGGCGCCCCGCTTTTAATGATGCCAGCCTTCTCAAAAGCAATTTCCCCAAGTGTGTTACCCAGGATGCTCGTATGTTCCAAAGAAATCGAGGTAATGATCGAAAGAAACGGCTGGATGACATTCGTTGTATCGAGCCTGCCTCCCAAACCGGTTTCCATCAAAACCAAATCCACTTCCTTTTTGCTAAAATAAGAAAATGCCACCGCAGTCAAAATTTCGAACTGAGTGGGACCGTCCCCTTTACTGTCCATCTCTTGTATAATCGGCCAAAGCTCACGGAAGACAGCGATAAAATCCTTATCACTGATTTCATCTTCATTAATCTTGAGCTGTTCATTCATCCGTATTAAATAAGGTGATGTGAAGGAAGCGACCCGAATCCCTTGGGCAAGTAGGATCTCTTTAATATATTGCAGTGTTGATCCTTTCCCGTTAGATCCTGCAATATGAATATATTGTAGCTCCTCATGCGGGTCTCCTAATTCAGTTAACAATGCTTCCATCCGTGATAGGCCAAAATTCATGCCCAATTGAACTTGGCGCCGTTCAAAAAAATGATTGATTTCTTTCATGGTCGTTACCATTATCGTTGTGCCTCCTCTTTCTTTATACCGCTCTTATGCGTTAAGATTATTTTATCAATATATGAACGATTAACCTAGATGAAAGGTAGTGTTTTACCATGAAACCTTCAGATTACCACTGTTGGATTGTCGTTAACGGCTATTTACAGCATGATAAGTTTTCCAGTTTAGCTTTGTTCATTAAAGAGGCGGCTGAAAGGAAAGATATCATGGCAACTCTTATCCGTAATTCAGATCTCATTCCCATAATCGAAAAAGGAGTGCCGCTGCTTAAAGGAGCTTTTGATAAGCTTCCTGATTTTGTTCTGTTCATGGATAAAGACATTCATTTGGCACGCCATTTGGAATTGCTCGGCATCCCCGTTTATAACAGCAGTAAAGCGATCGATATTTGCGACAGTAAAGCAAAAACACATCAAGCATTAACCGGGCATGGCATACCAATGCCGAAAACCTTATTTCCCCCTTTTACATACGAAGGGATTGAAAGGGTCAATATGGATGCTTTTATCCAAATCGGCAATGAGCTTGGGTATCCGCTTATCGTTAAGGAAGCATACGGTTCTTTTGGGGAGCAAGTATATTTGATCCAAACAGAGGATGAGTTACTAAAGACGATCCGTAATCTTGGCCACAAACCATTTATAATCCAGGAATTCATCGAGCACAGTAAAGGTCGGGATATTCGTGTGAATGTCGTGGGCAATCAAGTCATAGCAGCGATGCAACGCCATTCGGAGCAAGACTTCCGAGCTAATATGACTGCCGGAGGGCAGGCTGCACCATATATACCCACCAATGAAGAAGCACAACTTGCCATCCGATGTGCGCAAATCCTGGGTGCCGACTTCGCTGGCGTCGATTTGTTGTTCGGTGAAGAAGGTCCGCTTTTGTGCGAAGTGAATTCGAATTCGCATTTACTGAATATTTATGAATGTACAGGCATCAACATCGCTGAAAGCATGTTCGATTATATCTTGAAAGAATTAGGAAAAGGAAGTGCATCTGATGAAAAAACAAGCAGGCTGGTTGATTTATAACCGTGAGGATGCCTTGAAAAACAAAGGATACATAGATTGGATGCTTGAGGAAGCCAGTAAGCTTGATCTTGATTTACACTTTCACTTTCGGGAAGACCTTAGGATCGGTCATCGTTTCAACGAGTTGTACGTGGAACATGGGACGCAGCCAATTTCATTGCCAGACTTCGCTATCGTCCGGACCATCGATCCTTTTTTTACAAAGCAGCTTGAGCAACTGGGGATTGCTTGCTTTAACTCCTCCTTCGTATCGGAAATCGCGAATGACAAAGCAAAGACGCACCAATATATGTCCTCGCTTGGGATTCCAATGGCCGATACCGTATATTGTAACGGAAGACCGAGTGCCGATGACATGGAGTTCCCTTTCATTGCTAAAGAAACAAGTGGACGCGGCGGGAAACAAGTATATCTAATACAACATGCCGATGATCTTGCCATACTGAAAGATGGAAATTGGATTGTCCAAAAAACCGGCTTATTCGGTAAAGATATCCGCGTTTTTGTAATTGGAAAAAAAGTGAAGGCTGCTGTACTTAGGGAGTCCGCTTCAAGTTTCAAGGCAAATTATACGCTTGGCGGATCGGCTTCACTATATGAGCTATCTGCAGCTGAATTAGCCCTTGTCGAAAAAGTAATGAAGTCGTTTGATTTCGGCCTGGTCGGAATCGATTTCATATTTGCCGAAGATGGCAGCCCCATGCTCAACGAAATCGAGGATGTCGTCGGCAGCCGGACATTAAGTGCATTAAGTGATATGAATATCGTATCGGAGTACCTCACATTCATAAAAGAAAGAATATCCTCCTAACGAAGCACAAAAAGGATGAACCGGCATAAAGCTGGTTCATCCTTTTGTTTTACAGTTGTTTCAGTTCGCTGATCCTGTGGATTACAGAGTCGCGTTTTTCGCTATAGTCTTTTTCCTTGGCACGTTCTTCTTCGATGACGCTTGCCGGCGCCTTTTTGACGAAGCCCTCGTTGCCTAGTTTTTTCTGTACACGCTCAACTTCTTTATTAAGTTTGTCGAGTTCTTTTTCAAGACGTTTCACTTCTTCGTCAATATTGATCAGTCCTGTCAGCGGAAGGATCAGTTCTACGCCAGTTACGACAGCTGTCATGGCTTGAGCAGGTTCCTCGACTTCAATTCCGATCGTCAATTGTTCAGGATTACAGAAACGCTCGATATAGCTGCTGTTTTTCTGTAACGTCTCTAAGATTGACTCATCTTTCGCTTTTAAAATCAAATTGATTTTTTTGCTTAGCGGTGTGTTCACCTCAGCACGGATATTACGTACGGAGCGGATGATTTCAACAAGCAGCTTCATTTCCTCGGCTGCAGCTGTATCTGTCAATCCTTCATTCACTTCCGGCCAAGCGGCAACAGTGATGGACTCACCTTGATGCGGAAGGTTCTGCCAGATCTCTTCGGTAATGAAAGGCATGAACGGGTGTAACAATCTCATCGTGTTATCCAGTACATAAGCCAAGATCGAGCGCGTCGTTTTCTTCGCTGCTTCGTCTTCGCCATATAGCGGAAGCTTCGCCATTTCAATATACCAGTCACAGAAGTCATCCCAAATGAAGTTGTATAGCACACGGCCCACTTCACCAAACTCATAACGGTCCGCAAGTCTGGTTACGTTGGAAATCGTTTCATTCAAGCGCGTCAAGATCCATTTATCGGCTACAGACTTCTCACCGCTTAAATCGATTTCGTCATAAGTCATGCCATTCATGTTCATCAAAGCAAAACGGGATGCGTTCCAAATCTTATTGGAGAAGTTCCAGACCGCTTCCACTTTTTCCGTGCTGTAACGAAGATCCTGTCCTGGCGAGCTGCCAGTGGACAAGAAGTAACGCAGTGAATCGGCACCGTATTGATCGATGACATCCATCGGATCGACACCATTGCCAAGCGATTTACTCATCTTGCGCCCCTGTTCGTCACGAACGAGTCCGTGGATCAGCACATCTTCAAATGGTCGTTCACCCGTGAACTCAAGAGCTTGGAAAATCATCCGTGATACCCAGAAGAATATGATATCATAGCCTGTCACAAGTGCCCCGGTTGGATAGTAACGTTGGAAATCGATACTGTCCTTGTCAGGCCAGCCCATAGTCGAGAACGGCCATAATGCCGAGCTGAACCATGTATCCAGAACATCCGTATCTTGTTCCCAGTTTTCAGCGTCCGCAGGCTCTTCGTGACCTACATACACTTCACCTGTTTCTTTATGGTACCAGGCTGGAATGCGGTGACCCCACCAAAGCTGACGGGAAATGCACCAGTCACGGATATTTTCCATCCAATGCAGGTACGTCTTTTCGAAACGATCCGGTACGAAATGAACTTTTTCCTCATCGGATCCTTTTTGAAGCTCAACGGATGCATCAGCCAGCGGCTGCATTTTAACGAACCATTGCGTCGAAAGATATGGTTCAACAACAGCACCGCTTCTCTCTGAATGTCCAACTGAGTGAAGGTGATCTTCGATTTTGAAGAGTACTCCTTCTTCCTGAAGGTCTTTGACGATTTGTTTCCGGCATTCAAACCGGTCCATGCCTTCATATTTACCAGCCTTTTCATTCATCGAGCCATCTTCATGCATGACAAGGATGCGCTCCAAATCGTGACGGTTCCCGATTTCGAAATCATTCGGGTCATGAGCCGGAGTAATTTTGACCGCGCCTGAACCGAATTCCATATCGACATAATCATCACCGACAATCGGAATTTCCCGGCCTGTAATTGGCAATCGGACCATTTTGCCGATCAAGTGTTTATAACGGTCATCTTCAGGATGTACAGCAACAGCAGTATCACCAAGCATCGTTTCTGGACGGGTGGTGGCAATTTCGATTTCACCTGATCCGTCAACCAACGGATATTTCATATGGTAAAATGCGCCCTGCACATCTTTGTAAATAACCTCGATATCGGATAAAGCCGTTTTCGTCGATGGATCCCAGTTGATGATGTATTCGCCGCGATAAATCAAGCCCTTGTTATAAAGCGAAACGAACACTTCGCGCACAGCTTTTGAAAGCCCCTCATCAAGAGTGAAGCGTTCACGTGTATAATCAAGTCCAAGACCCAGCTTTGACCATTGTTCACGGATATGGCTCGCATATTCCTCTTTCCATTTCCATGTCTCTTCTACGAATTTTTCACGTCCAAGGTCATAACGGCTCACGCCTTCCGCACGAAGTTTCTGTTCTACTTTCGCTTGAGTGGCGATACCGGCATGGTCCATGCCCGGCAACCATAAAACATCATAGCCCTGCATTCTTTTCATGCGTGTCAAAATATCTTGAAGTGTCGTATCCCAAGCGTGACCAAGATGAAGCTTACCTGTCACGTTAGGCGGCGGGATGACAATCGTGTATGGTTCTTTTTTATCGTCACCCGTCGTTTCGAAAAACTTTCCATCAAGCCACCATTTGTAGCGGCCTTTCTCTATCGTCTGCGGATCATATTTAGTCGGCATAGAAATTTGGTTCTCTTCCATATCATTTCCTCCTTTTTAGGCATAAAAAAAACTTCCATCATCACAAAAGGACGAAGGAAGTTGTTCGCGGTGCCACCTTTTTTCCGAAAAAGAAAAAAACTCTTTCGGCTCTCAAATCGGATAACGGCTCTTCACCGGCCTTCGCTACTAAGAGGTTCACGAAGACTGCTCGCGGACGACTTCGGATGCTGCTTCCTGGAAACCTCGCACCAATTTGGTTTCCTCTCTGAAAAGTGCATATCATCTTACTATTTCCGGTCTTTGCATTGATTTATATTCATATGTAAATTCATTGAATGCATATAGTATATAGTACAAAAAATATGGGGCTCCAGTCAATCATCTTTTCGCTTACTTTCCCAGGAATCATCCCATTTGATACATTCAAGGTCGTTTTCTTTATTTTATCCTCCAGGAACAGTGAATGTGACGGCTTTATCACCTTTTCCACTGCCCACCCATAGAATATAAGAAGTCCTAAAAAGGAAGGTAATAATATGAAGCGAAGATATACTCCCTATACTTTACCGCCTTGGATGAAGAAATTCCGCGGTGTCTGCCAGCAGTTCATCGTCCCCTTTATCGTATTCCAAGGATTACGCACGTTGATTTTTCCGACTTTCTTCGATATGCTCCTGCTAATCGCATTTATTTTCCTGGCCATGTCTTTATATTTCGAATGGATATAATTATTCCCTTACAGCAAAAAAATATACATGACTGGAGATAATCCAATCATGTATATTTAGCTTGGAGGTGATTGTTCTTCTTTGGCAGCCTCGGCAGCAGCCTTTTTCTGCTGTTCGATCTCTTCGATTTTCATCACCATATATTCAATATTTTTCAGAAGCCAAAATTGCCGCTGCAGTTGAGTAACATTTTCAAGCTCTGAACGATGGACCCTGCCATCGGAATAACTCTTCACTAATTCCAAAGCTGATCCAGGGAATGCCAGATAACTTTGCATGAGCAGCAATTCTTCTTCCTTCAACGGAAAATAACGAAAATAGTTATATAGCCAGTCAACGCAGTCATTGCATTGGACAGGATAGGTCCTGGCCGATTTAACGAGAAATGGCAGTAAATCGAAATGCGGCGGAGCCGTATTCGAATTCTCAAAATTGATGAAGTAGCCATACCCCCGCTCATCATAAACGAAATGCTTCAAAGAAACCTTTCCGTGCGTGACCACGGTTCGCACCTTTTCACTATCCTTCGTTTTTTCATACCAGGTTTCAAACTTCTTGATCGAGTACTTCAGCGCCTGTGAAATATCAGTGTAGAAAGAACAAACCGTCATTTCGAATGGAGACATATACCACTTCTTTTCACAGCTGACAATATACTCATCCATAAAGTCCTTCTCGTTATTCCAGGCATCAAGCGTCCGCTCATAATGGGCTTCCCTTTCCTCAATATCCACTTGTATTTCCTTAACGGAAAGTGTATGCATCCGAGCAAGCTCCCTGAACATTTGCTTATGTTTTTCATCGCGCTCCCCGTCCCCCTCATTATTGAGCCAGGGCATCAGGTAATACAAACGGCCATTATGAAGAACGGCGTAACGCTGATCCATCGTTTGATAAATCGGAACGATCCGATTATAGCCGCGATGGTACAGTTTTTGAACATTTTTGATAAAATCAATGCCGTTCTGCGGTAACATCGATTTCAAAGCAAATGTACCGCGATCACTGTACACTTTTTTCACACGCCCGAAGTCCTCGATATATTGTACATACATGGCATATTCCTTCAATACGGTTTCCGTGTCCCGATTCAGATTGGCAGGCTGCTGATTCTCGTTTTCCCTCACGAGACTCACTCACTTTCTCTAAAAAACTAAAGATTCTCCAGCACCTAAAAAACAGGAGCAGACCATATGCTCTGCTCTCTGTCCCGATCAATTCTTATATGCAACCGCCTTCGGTATATAGATGACTTGCCCTTCATGAACGTTTTGATTCGACTCCAATTCATTGCTGAAAAGTATCGATTGAACCGTAACATCATATCGTTGAGCCAAGTCATCAAGCGTTTCCCCTTGCTGAACAATGCAAACTTTCATCCTTACCAGTTCTTCTTCCTGTTTCCGTCCGAATAAATCCATGATGGAAGGCTGCTTCTCACCATGATCGGCCGTTTCTTTATCATCACGTTCTGCGGCTTGTTTCCTGCCTTTGAAATTCTTAACCTCCTTAGCCGGTGGCGCAGGTCTTTCCCTCTTTTTGAATAGATCGCTTAAGGACGAATGAGATTCCTCTTCCTGCTCCACCTTTACATGTTCATTTAGAATAGGACCCGCTGCAACGCCATCCTCCTCCTGCCGTATGACCTCCTCGGTTTCTAAATTGGAAACAGGGCTATTTTGATGGATGGCTGCTTGACTTGGCTCTTCTACTACTTCTTCTTCTACTTCTTCTACTTCTTCTTTCAATGTCACTCTAGGAACCTCTATCTTCTCCACTGGATCCTGCCTGCTTGGTTCTTCCTCCAGTTTCCCCTCTTCCATGGAAGGTACCTTATCCGTTGGGTCAGACGGATCTCCAATAACTTCTTCCTCTACAGCTTCAGCTTCTTCCTGTCTATGCACTTCCGTTTCCCACTCCTCCTCTTCAGGATATGGTGAAACGGGAATTTCAAAAACTGGGGCACTATGCTGATCGCTTAAATAAATCGGCTCCTTTTCCTCTTCTTCATTTGCTTCAGAAACTCGTTTTGACTCTGCAGAAAAGGGCGCGTATAACTCTTCTTCCTCCTCATCACGGAAAACAGGCTGAAAGTCCGGAATCGGCGGCACTGCAGCCGCATAAGGAATATACGACTCATTTTCCCCATCCGTTTCTTCTTGTTCCTCTGTTTCCCCAACTTCCTGCTCCGTATCGAACCGTTCTTCCACATATGAATCATTATAGATTCCGGTTATCAAAAGATCCGCCTGCAATTTCAAACAGTTATGCTCTGGCAGGGCATAATCAAAGCTTTGAATCGAGACATCGACCTCATCCAATGAGGCAATCCGATTATTCGGAATCGTTATGTCAACCGGAAAACGGTGTGTGAACTCATTTAGTCCATTGAGATGCCTCTCGACCTTTTGAACCGCTTTTGGCAAAAAGGTCTGCGAAAACTCCTCTTCTTCACCATTTTGCGAGTCTTTATATTCACCGCTTAAATCCAACGAGCCTCGTATAAAAACATATTGGTCACTTTCTTGAATCGTCACATTTGGATCAAGCGAAATGGAATATAGCTCAGCCACTTCCTGTCCCTTCTGGAACCAAACGGATTCCTCTAAAGAAAATCGTAAATACGATTCATTTTCTTGCGACAAAAACAACTCCTCCTTTCAGCTTCAGGAAACGGTACCTATACCAATATCAATCTATGAAGGAAGGAAGCCGATTATTCCTTAATTTCATATGCCACACTCGAGACCTTTTATTTCCTGAACCTTTTAAAAAGAAGGGATTCAAATATTTCAGGCTAAAATCATAAGGGATTGTAACAATGGGCATGAAAATCCTGAATGAAACCATTAATTCGACTTTCCACGTACTGATTGAATTCAAAAAAACTGGCTGCCCTTCTCCAAAAGTTCTTGGAAAATGGCAGCCAGTTCAAAGTTATCATTATTCAATTTATCGGTAGTTCGTGAAGCCTTGCATCATTTTTTTAATTTTGCAAAAGCCTGTTCTGCCGCTGTAATGGTCTTTTCGATATCTTCATCACTATGTGCAGTGGAAAGGAATAAACCTTCAAACTGTGACGGCGGCAAGTAGATGCCTTGATTCGCCATTTCCCTATAGTAAGAAGCAAAGAACTCTAAATCGGATGTTTTTGCTGTATCATAGTTTACCACTTCTTCATTCGTAAAGAAAAGTCCAATCATGGAACCGGCACGGTTGAATGTATACGGGACTCCGTACTTTTTCGCTGCTTCCCCAATACCTTTTTCGAGCATATCCCCTTTTCGGGTAAACTCATCATAAGATTCTGGAGTCAATTGGCTCAGCGTTTCAAGACCGGCCGTCATGGCAAGAGGGTTACCCGACAATGTTCCCGCTTGATAGATTGTCCCACTCGGGGCAATTTGTTCCATGAATTCTCGCTTGCCTCCGAACGCTCCTACAGGCAAGCCGCCGCCAATAACTTTCCCAAGGCAAGTCAAATCAGGTACGATGCCAAAATAGCCTTGTGCACAATTATAGCCGACACGGAACCCTGTCATAACTTCGTCAAAGATCAATAGAGCCCCGTATTGGGTGGTCACTTCACGTAAGCCTTCGAGGAAACCAGGTTGTGGCGGAACCACACCCATGTTCCCTGCAACAGGTTCTACGATGATACAGGCAATGTCTTCGCCAAATTGTTCAAATGCGTATTTGGTCGCAGCTAGATCATTATATGCTACGGTAATCGTATTTTTTGCAATGCCTTCCGGTACTCCCGGGCTATCCGGTAAACCTAATGTCGCAACGCCGGAACCCGCCTTGATCAGCAAGGAATCGCCATGTCCATGATAGGAGCCTTCGAATTTCAGGATTTTATCACGGCCTGTAATGCCTCGTGCCAACCTTAGTGCACTCATCGTCGCTTCCGTGCCTGAAGATACCATACGGATCATTTCAATCGAAGGCACCCGTTCAATGACCAGCTTGGCCAGTTCATTCTCAATCAGTGTCGAGGTCCCAAAGCTTGTGCCTGATTCCGCTACCTTTTTCAATGATTCCACGACACGGTCATTCGTGTGACCCAGGATAAGCGGTCCCCATGAAAGAACATAGTCGATATATTCATTTCCATCGATATCATACATTTTTGAGCCTTTTCCGCGCTCCATGAAAATGGGATCCATGTCCACAGATTTGAAGGCACGTACCGGGCTGTTCACGCCGCCTGGCATCAAATTTTTTGCTTCAGCAAACGCTTTTTTCGATTTTTCATATGACCGCATGATTCAATCCCCTTTTTCCATTACAGGTTATATTTTTATATCATTGATTATCTTCGTTTATCCAGCGTGCTACCTCTTTTGAAAAATACGTAATGATCAAGTCGGAACCTGCGCGTTTCAAGCCTGTCAGCATTTCCATCACTATCGCTTTTTCATCAATCCAGCCATTTTGGGCAGCTGCCTTAACCATTGAATATTCACCGCTGACATTATAGGAAACGATCGGAAGATTAAAGTTATTTTTAACGTCCCTGATGATGTCCATGTAGGAAAGGGCCGGTTTCACGATTAGGAAGTCCGCACCTTCAGCAACATCGGATTCAGCTTCACGGAATGCTTCAAGGCGATTGGCGGGATCCATTTGGTAAGTTTTCCTGTCGCCGAATTGCGGCGCACCATTTGCGGCATCACGGAATGGGCCGTAAAAAGCCGAAGCATATTTCACCGCATAGGACATGATTGGGATATCTTCATAACCCGCTTCATCCAGACCTGCACGGATGGCCGCAACAAAACCGTCCATCATGTTGGAAGGTGCAATGATATCGGCGCCGGCCTCTGCCTGGCTGATTGCCGTTTTGGCAAGAAGGTCAAGTGAAGCGTCATTGAGGATTTTTTCCCCTTCTACGACCCCGCAATGGCCATGGCTTGTATACTCACATAGGCAGGTATCCGCTATGACAATAACATCGGGATATTGTTTTTTAATAAAACGGGTTGCTTCTTGCACAAGTCCGTTATGGTGAAATGCCCCTGTACCCTGTTCGTCTTTATCATGATCAAAAGGGACACCGAATAAAATGACTGATTTAATGCCCAGACTCACGACTTCATCCATTTCGGCCCCCAGATTATCCATGGATAGCTGATAGATCCCTGGCATGGAGTTGATCTCATTTTTCACATTTTCTCCGTCGATAACGAAGATCGGATAGATCAAATCCTCTTTATGTAATTGTGTTTCACGGACTAAAGCCCTCATGCCGGCACTTGCACGCAAGCGACGGTGGCGATTGAATGGAATGTTTTTCATTTTAAAGTTCCTCCTTTTTACTTCTTTTCAAAATGAAGCGTATTAACTCAGCAACCATGGCATCCGTCGTATAAACTTCTGGACAGACATCGACGGATAGCCCATGTTTTTCAGCCGTTTTAGCGGCAATCGGCCCGATGCAGGCGATGATGATCCGGTCTATGTATGTATCCAATTCATGGCGTTTCATGATCTGTAAAAAATGATTGACCGTCGATGAACTCGTAAAGGTTATGATGTCGATATCGTCGTTCCTTATAAGCTGCACCAGTTTTTTTTCACTGCTTCGAGGAAGCACGGTATGATAAATAATCACTTCATCACAGGATGCACCAGCTTCATTGATTGCCTCCGCAATAACCGCCCTTGCGAGATTTCCTTTTGCCAGCAACACGCGGGACCCTTTATCAAGCATGGCATTGAACTCCGCCACGAACCCTTCGGCAACAAACTGAGTTGGAACGAAATCCGCCTTATATCCAAGCCGTTTCAGGGCCGCTTCTGTTTTGGAGCCGATTACGGCTATTTTCGGAAGCTTTAAAGGCTGGTTACCAAGAAGCTTAAAGAAGAAATCCACCCCATTTTGACTGGTCAAAATGATCCAGTCATATGTAAGTAACTCATCTAACCGCTGTTGTACATCTTCCAAATGATCAGGAAGAGTGAACTCAAGCAATGGCACAAGAAGCGGCGTTCCGCCATTTTTTTCGATCGACTCTTTTAAACCATCTGCCTGTCCTTTCCCTCTGGTGATTAATACCTGATAATCCTTAAGAGGTTGAAAGGGATTCATTACTGATCAAGCTCTTCTTTTACGCGATCGATCAATTCTTTACCGCCCATTTCGCTAATCTGTTTGGCAGCAGCATGCCCAACCGCCTCGGGATCGGTTCCCTCAACCATTTCTTTATAAATCACCTTTCCATCCGGGGCAGCGACCAAAGCCGTCAAGGAAACGGATCCATTATCTTTTGCCACCGCAAATCCGGCAATCGGTACCTGGCATCCGCCTTCCATTTTATCCAAAAAGGCACGTTCCGCTTCAACCGTTCTTTTAGTTTTTTCACAGGTCAATTTAGCAAGTTCCGCCAGCAGCTCTTTGTCGTCTTCACGGCACTCAATGGAAAGTGCTCCTTGTCCAACTGCCGGAATGCAAATATCTTCATCTAAAAATTCCGTTACGATGTCTTTCTCCCAACCCATTCTTGATAGTCCGGCAGCAGCTAAAATGATAGCATCATAATCTTCCGTTTTCAGCTTATTCAGACGGGTATCGATATTACCGCGAATCCATTTAATTTCAAGGTCCGGCCTTCTAGCCAATATTTGCGCGCCACGGCGCAAGCTGCTTGTACCTATGATGGAACCCGGCTTCAGTTCGGAAAGGTTTTCATGATTTTTTGAAATCAAGGCATCCCGATGGTCCTCCCTCGGTGGTATGCAGCCAATCGTCAAGCCTGGAGGCAGCACTGCTGGCATATCTTTCATACTATGTACAGCCATATCAATTTCTTTATCCAGCATCGCTTGTTCGATTTCTTTAACGAATAAGCCCTTTCCGCCTACCTTGGAAAGTGTTACATCAAGGATTTGGTCACCCTTTGTGACAATTTCCTTCACCTCGAAATCGTATGGGACCCCAAGCTCTTTAAGTTGATCGATAACCCAGTTAGTTTGGGTGATCGCTAATTTACTACGTCTAGAACCGACAATTATTTTTCTCATAGTTTCCTCCTATGTATTCCAAAAGTGGAATGTTGAAAGGCTTCCGAAAAGGAAAAAGTTTATTAACACAATCATGAAAGATCCAATATTCAGAAAGGCTAGCGTCCTTCCATACATTTGTTTCCGAATTTTCAAGTATAAAAACACACTGTAAGCGATAAGCAAAATAAATGAGCCGATGATCTTCATGTCCAGCCAGGATACCCCAGGCACTTTTATATATGCCCATTGAATCCCCAGGATAAGGGAAACCACTAATAATGGAACACCTATTACTGCGAGGACATAAGACATTTGCTCGAGCTTTGTTAGATCGCCGAGTCGAAGCAGGCGTTTTCCCCATTTCTTCCGTTTCAGTAAATCATATTGGATTAAGTATAAAAGTGAAAAAACGAAAGAAAGCGTGAATGCCCCATAGGATAGGATGGCAAAAGTGATATGTATGAGCAGTAGTTCTGAAACCAGGCGCTGTGCAAGCACTTGAGATTCTATCTGAACAGGTGCAAAGGTATGGATGGCCATAACCATGAAACCTAATACATTCGTAAAAAAGACCGTAAAATCGACTCTTAGCAATCGGTTAATGATTAAAGATAACGATATGAGGACCCATGCATAAAAATATAATCCTTCAAAAATCGTCAATACCGGGAACCTTCCCGTTTTCAACACATACAGAAATAAAAAAATTGTTTGCAGTACCCAAACAATAGAAAGCAACCAGAAGGCGACCCTGTTCGCCTTCTGGTTATTATTGAGGAAATCGATAAAATATAAAAGCATACTGATGGCATACAACAATACAGTGGCTTCATGCAATCTTGTCATTAGTAATTCCATATCTACCTCATTACTGGACAGGAACTGGATTCAATAGGGATGACTTGGAGCTGTTCCGTTCTTTTTCATCCGCAACCAGCTGGTCTTCAATCAATTCCTCTAAATGGAAGATTTTCACGAAATTATTTAATTGCTCTTTTGCATTCGGCTCATCTGCCAGCTCTTTTGCATAAAGAATCGGATCTTTCAGCATTTGGTTGATGATGCTTTTCGTATGCTTATTTAAAACTTTTTTGTCACGTTCGCTCAAATGCGGAAGCTTTCTTTCGATGCTTTCCATCGTTTCCTTTTGTATCGATAGGGATTTTTCCCGTAAAGAAGAAATGACGGGAACCACACCAAGTAAATTAATCCATTGATTGAAATCAACGATTTCTGATTCGATCATCAATTCTATTTTCTCGGCAGCTTTTTTACGTTCTTCGATATTGGCTTGCACGATCCCTTCAAGATCGTCAATATCATACAAGAAGACATTTTCCAGCTCAGCCAATGTTGGATCGAGGTCACGCGGCACTGCGATATCGACCATGAAAATAGGACGGCCTTTACGAAGCTTATTGACGAATGACATCATTTCTTTTGTTACAAGGAGATCTTTTGATCCGGTGGAAGTAATCAGGATATCAGCTTCCACTAAAGCGCATTGCAGCTCTTGAAGCTGTTTCGCCGTACCATTGAATCTTTCCGCCAGGTCGACCGCTTTCTGGAAGGTGCGGTTAATGACTGTAATGCTGTCGGCACCATTGCTATGAAGATTTTGAATGGCCAGCTCACCCATCTTACCGGCCCCAAGAATCAAGACATTCTTGCCGTTGAGGCCACCAAAGATTTTCTTGGCAAGCTCGACTGCCGCATAGCTGACGGAAACGGCATTTGTATTGATTTCGGTTTCCGAATGAGCTTTTTTAGCCAATGTAAGGGCTTGCTTGAAGAGATGGTTAAAAACGGTACCGATCGTATCTTCCTTCTGCCCTAACAGATAGCTTGAACGTACTTGTCCCAAAATCTGAGTTTCGCCCAGTATCATGGAATTCAAGCCGCAGGTAACTGAAAATAAATGCTCAACAGCCCCATCGCCTTCATAAATGAACAGATATTTAGAAAATTCTTCTTTATCGATATTAAACCATTCCGAAAGAAATTCCTTTATATAATACCTGCTTGTATGAAGCTGGTCACCGACCGCATATATTTCCGTCCTGTTACATGTTGAAATAATAATATTTTCCAAGATGCTTTTTTTATTTTTAAGAGCTTTCATTGCCTCGGCAAGTTCGGCTTCGTTAAACGATAGTTTTTCCCGAATTTCTACAGGGGCAGTTTTGTAATTTATACCAACCGCTAGAATATGCATCCTTTTGTTTTGCACCCCCAAAATTTTTCATGTAAATTTATTATACCATGTACTAAAATGGTTTTACGCAAATAATATGAACAGTTTATGAATAACGTATGCTACCATGAAAAGACAGCCAAAACGCCCGAAATGCTACAAAAGGTGTCTTAGCAGGATTGGTAAGTTACATACATATTTCGACATTGTGTACAAAAGTACCATATCAAAAATGGCAAAAAACTTCAAGTAATCGAATTGCATAGGAGGATAAAATGAAAACGCAGCGTATTTTCCCAGGAATCGTATTAATCGGTTTCGGGCTCTATTTTTTTCTTGAACATTCCCAAATCGAAATCTTTCCAGGCTTTTTCAGCTGGCCCACTTTATTATGTATAGTTGGTGCAGCCTTCCTGATTCAGGCATATAGCGGTAATGAATATGAGTCCATCCTGCCAGGCGTCATCTTACTGGGTTTCGGGGCTCACTTCCATATCGTCGAGAATCTGGATATTTGGCCGGATAATATAGGTATCTTTATTTTAATCATCTCGCTGGGATTTATTCTCCGGGCACGTAAAACAAATTCTGGAATGTTTCACGGGATGGTAATACTTCTCATCTCGATCACTTTCTTATTCTATGATCAAATCACTTCTTCTTTTGGGCTTGTTGAAACAAGCACTGCGAACATCGAAAGGTTTTGGCCATTTGCGTTGATGGCAATCGGCATTTATTTTTTGGTTCGAAAAAAGTGAGAATTGCCGATTCACATTTTTTGCAAATTCCATGATGAAAAAGGGTATTCCAGTTGCGGAATACCCTTTTCTTTTACATATATTTCTTAAGGACGCCCCAGGCTTGTTCCTTGCCTTCGCCTGTTTCACCAGAGAATAGAAGCAATTCATCTTCTTTTTCCATATTTAGCGTTTGGCGCGTGATTTTCAAGTGTTTCTGCCATTTGCCTTTTGGAATCTTATCCGCTTTGGTTGCAATGACGATCCGGGGCAGATCATAATGCTTCAGGAATTCATACATCGCGATATCATCCTTTGTAGGCGGATGACGCAAATCCACAATCAGAAGCGCAGCGCGGAGCTGGTCTCTGGAAGTGAAGTACGTTTCGATCATTTTTCCCCAAGCATCACGTTCCGTCTTGGATACTTTTGCATAACCATAACCCGGTACATCCACAAAATGGAGTGCTTCATTTATGATATAAAAATTCAAGGTCTGCGTCTTACCCGGTTTAGAGGATGTGCGCGCCAAGTTTTTTCGATTGATCATTTTGTTGATGAAACTGGATTTTCCAACGTTGGAACGGCCTGCCAAGGCAAATTCCGGTATTGGAGTATTGGGATATTGTTCAGGCTTCACAGCACTGATGACAATATCTGAACTTGTCACTTTCATTCGTTCACACCTACCAATGCATGCTCAAGGACTTCATCGACGTGTGAAACTGGAACAAATGTTAATGCTTTACGGACACTTTCCGGGATATCATCAATATCCTTTTCGTTATTTTGCGGGATGATGATTTTCGTAAGTCCTGCGCGATGGGCCGCTAAAGATTTTTCTTTAAGCCCGCCGATTGGAAGAACCCGTCCGCGTAATGTAATTTCGCCTGTCATGCCTACCTCTTTTCTGATCGGCCTATTTGTAAGGGCCGATATTAACGCTGTTGCAATCGTGATGCCTGCAGAAGGGCCATCTTTTGGGACCGCACCTTCAGGGACATGAATATGAATATCATATTTTTCATGGAAGTTCGAATCAATCTGAAGTTTCTCGGTTTTTGAACGGACATAACTGAAAGCAGCCTGGGCTGACTCTTTCATTACATCGCCAAGCTTTCCTGTCAGGATCAGCTTGCCTTTACCTGGTGATAAGGAAACCTCGATTTGCAGCGTATCGCCGCCTACCGATGTGTATGCCAATCCATTAGCTACACCGACTTGGTTCTCGACCTCCGCCTGTCCATAATGGAACATGGTTTTCCCTAAAAACTCCTCGACATTCTTTTCTGATATGACGACCCGCTTTTTATCTCCGGACACGATGATTTTCGCAGTCTTCCGACAGATGCCTGCAAGCTGTCGCTCCAAACTTCGAACACCGGCTTCCCGAGTATAATAACGGATGATTTTTGTAAGAGCTTCCTCACGGATTTGCAGTTGTGTCTTCGTTAAACCATGGTTTTCCAGCTGTCTAGGCAGCAAGTGATCCTTGGCTATATGAAGTTTCTCTATCTCAGTATAACCTGCAATCGAAATGATTTCCATACGATCACGAAGCGGGCCGGGAATCGATCCCAAATTATTCGCCGTCGCCACGAACATGACTTTGGAAAGATCGTAAGTTTCTTCAATATAATGATCACTGAAATTATGATTTTGCTCTGGATCGAGCACCTCCAGCATCGCTGCAGATGGATCTCCCCTAAAGTCATTGGACATCTTATCCACTTCGTCCAGTAAAAAGACTGGATTGATCGTTCCAGCTTTTTTCATGCCTTGAATGATCCTTCCTGGCATCGCCCCTACATATGTACGGCGATGTCCGCGGATTTCTGATTCATCGCGCACCCCACCTAAAGATATACGGACGAAATTCCTATTCAGCGATGAAGCGATCGATTTAGCCAAGCTGGTTTTCCCGACCCCTGGAGGTCCCACCAAGCAAAGGATCGGTCCCTTCAATGAATTGGTCAATTGCTGGACGGCCAGATACTCAAGTACCCGCTCCTTCACCTTTTCCAAACCATGATGGTCCCGGTTCAGGATTTTTTCAGCTTTATGAATATTCAAGTCATCTTTGGTCGCTTTGGTCCAAGGAAGCGAGATCAACCATTCGATATAATTGCGGATGACAGAACTTTCGGCCGAGCTGGAAGGAACCTTTTCATAACGGTCCAATTCCTTTAATGCCGTTTCTTTGATGTGCTCAGGCATTTCCGCTTCCTCTATTTTTTCGTTGAGAACCTCAATTTCCCCTGTTTTTCCTTCTTTATCTCCCAATTCCTTTTGGATCGCTTTCATTTGTTCTCGTAAATAATATTCCTTTTGAGTCCGTTCCATCGAACGCTTAACACGCTGGCCGATCTTTTTCTCGAGAAAAAGAACTTCTTTCTCGTTATTGATGATCTCGATTACACGGCTTAAACGCTCTTTCATATCAATGGTCTCAAGCACTTCTTGCTTCTCCTTCAATTTCAAAGGCAAATGGGAAGCGATTATATCCGCTAATCGCCCAGGCTCTTCAATATCCGAAGTGGACGAAAACGTTTCACCGGTTATTTTCTTGGACATTTTTATGTATTGTTCAAAATAATCCAGTAGTGTGCGCATTAATGCTTGATGTTCAGCATCCTTTTCATCACTGTCTTCATATATTTTAATCTTGGCACCATAATGTGTCTCATAATCGTAAAATTCCATGACTTCTGCGCGGTTCAACCCTTCCACCAACACCCGGATTGTACCATTCGGAAGCTTAAGCATCTGTTTTACCTTTGTTAAAGTTCCCATTGTAAATAAATCTTCTTCACCTGGTTCGTCCAACGAAACATCTTGTTGTGTCGTCAAAAATATAAGATGGTCTTCCACCATTGCTTTCTCAAGGGCTTGTACCGATTTATCTCGGCCTACATCTAAATGAAGTACCATCGTTGGATATACAAGCAGTCCTCTAAGCGGCAGGAGGGGGACGATGATTTCTTTATCAGTCATTTCCTGACACCTCCATCTAATTAGTATCGTCGTTGTAAACTATTTACCCATGTTCTCAACCTTTTAACAATTCTATCCTATTTATATAGAAGTGTCTATTCGTTTACCTTAACACGTTTCGACTGCTATTATTATCTCCAATATTAGATAAAAAAGCACGTCTGAATGCGTGTTTATTTTATACTTCAGGTTTGTCCGGAACGCCAATATGGTCCTTAAAATGCCCCGGTTCTTGTTTTTCCCGGGGCATCTCCTTTATACACTTTCTTTTTTTGATAGGTCCAAGGTTGTGAGGATTTGTTCCGACATCAATTCTTTTTTCAATGCCTGATCCAGCACTTCTTTCACATTTGAAACGGGAATGATTTCTATATCCTTGATTTCAGATAGAAGTGGCTGCATGTTTTCGGCTGGGATGATTACTTTCTTTGCCCCGGCCAGTTTTGCCGCCTTTATTTTCGGAATGACACCGCCGATCGGTTTAACGCCGCCATGAATGCTTATTTCTCCAGTCATTGCCACTGTGTGATCAACAGGGATTTTATAAATGGCCGAGTATATGCCTGTGGCCATTGCAATTCCTGCAGAAGGGCCATCTACTGGACTTCCGCCTGGAAAGTTCACATGGATATCAAATTGACCGGCAGGCACTCCCATCGACCGTAAAACCGTAATGACATTTTCAATTGAACCTTTTGCCATGCTCTTGCGGCGAACCGATTTGCCGCTTCCACCGCCGATACTTTCTTCTTCAACGATACCAGTAATGTTTATCGATCCTTTTTCATCAGTAGCGGCCATGACCGTAACCTCGATTTCCAGCAATGCCCCGCTGTTGGGACCATAAACTGCAAGACCGTTGACAAGACCTATTTTAGAATTCGCTTCTATTTTTCTATCCATTCTTTGTGTCAGCTGACTGCTATGGGCCATCCAATCTATATCTTCTTCTCTGATAAAAGTCCTGTTTTCATTAATTGATATACCAGCAAGAGTCTGAATCATGTTGACAGCTTCCCTGCCATTTCGGGCATAATCCGAGATCGACTGCAAGCCTTTTTCACTGATGGTGATTCCCACTTTATCTGAGGCATTCTTAGCCACGGTGATTATTTCCTCACGGTCAAGTTCACGGAAAAACACTTCTATGCATCTTGAGCGTATCGCAGGCGCGATTTCATTCGGTGTTCTTGTTGTGGCCCCAATCAATCGAAAGTCAGCCGGCAATCCATTTTTAAAAATATCATGGATGTGAGTCGGAATATTTTGATTTTCCTCTTGATAATAAGCACTTTCAAGAAAGACCTTACGATCCTCCAATACCTTTAACAGTTTATTCATCTGTATTGGATGAAGCTCCCCTATTTCATCTATGAACAGTACGCCTCCATGAGCATTGCTGACTGCACCCTGCTTTGGCTGCGGAATGCCTGCCTGTCCCATTGCCCCGGCTCCTTGATAGATTGGATCGTGCACAGAACCAATGAGCGGATCGGCAATCCCCCGTTCATCGAACCTGGCTGTGGTGGCGTCCAATTCAACGAAAACGGCTGAATTCTTAAAAGGGGACTTGCCATTTTTCTTCGCCTCTTCCAAAACAAGTCTGGCAGCTGCCGTTTTCCCTACCCCTGGAGGACCGTAAATTATCACATGCTGGGGATTCGGCCCGCATAAAGCAGCTTTTAAAGATTTAATCCCATCTTCTTGACCGATGATTTCATTAAATGTGCTTGGTCTGACTTTCTCTGCCAATGGCTCTGTTAACGAAATCGATCTCATTTTCCGTAATTGGTCCATCTCCTTACGTGAATCACGGTCAATGGAAACTTTTTGTGTCCGCTGCCCTTTCAATAAGTTCAAAAAATACAATCCAATAATAATCCCAAAAAACAGCTGGATAAACAACGCCAATCCTGTCCAATTCATCGTATTCCCTCCTGCACTCTCCTAGTTTGTCATTTCTGTTAGTATCTCCTTTGGAAGGGCGATATTATCCAAGAAATTCGTGTTGAAAATTTTGGCGTTTTTATCCTAAGTAACAACAAATTGAAAAAAAGACTACCAGGATGAACCGGCAGTCTCAGACTGTAAACAACTCGAAATTAACTGGTTTTACCTACTGTTTTGAGGTTTTAACGTTGATTTCCACTACAGGCACTCGCTTTCCGCGGGCGGTCCGGGAGCCTCCTCGGCGCTCAGCCCCTGCGGGGTCTCCCTTGGACGCGTATTCCCGCAGGAGTCTCGTACCTTACGTTACAATCAACTTTGGTCTATAAACAAAAAGACTGCCAGCATTAACTGGCAGTCTTTCTTTTCCATTCCATATTATCAAGCAGATGTTTTCTTTTCTTGTCCTTTGATGGTTGTACCGTCTTTAAGGACGAGCTTTGGAGATTCATTTTTCGAAATCGTGCTGCCTGTGATTACACATTTTGCTACATCATCACGTGAAGGCAGATCGAACATCACTTCAAGAATGATGCCTTCGATGATGGACCGCAGACCACGTGCACCAGTTTTACGTTCAATTGCCTTTTTAGCAATTTCACTTAGCGCTTCCTGTTCGAATTCCAATTCAACATCGTCTAGTTCAAGCAACTTTTGATATTGTTTAACAAGGGCATTTTTCGGTTTTGTCAGGATTTCAATCAACGCAGCTTCATCCAATTGCTCAAGAGTCGCAATTACCGGAAGACGACCGATGAATTCCGGAATTAATCCGAAACGAAGCAAGTCTTCAGGAAGGACTTTTGAAAGCAATTCTTTTTCTGCAACATCATCCTTTTTCACGTCAGAGCCAAATCCAATGACTTTTTGACCAAGACGGCGTTTGATGATCGGTTCGATGCCATCAAAGGCACCGCCGCAGATGAACAAAATATTGGTCGTATCGATTTGGATGAATTCCTGATGTGGATGTTTACGTCCACCTTGAGGCGGAACGCTTGCAACCGTTCCTTCAAGGATTTTCAATAATGCTTGTTGCACACCCTCACCAGACACATCACGTGTAATAGAAGGATTTTCCGATTTACGGGCAACTTTATCGATTTCATCAATATAAATGATGCCTTTTTCCGCTTTTTCCACATCATAATCAGCGGCTTGGATCAGCTTTAGAAGGATGTTTTCGACATCTTCCCCAACATATCCAGCTTCCGTCAATGAAGTGGCATCAGCAATCGCAAATGGAACATTCAGTAAGCGCGCCAATGTTTGCGCAAGAAGGGTTTTCCCGCTTCCCGTCGGTCCGATCAGGGCGATGTTACTTTTAGAAAGCTCCACATCGTCGACTTTGCTATTGGAATTGATACGTTTATAATGGTTGTAAACAGCGACAGCCAAAGATTTCTTTGCCTGTTCTTGTCCAATAACATATTCGTCAAGAATTTCACGGATTTCCATAGGTTTAGGAACATCCCTGAATTCTACTTCTTCATCAGTGCCCAGCTCTTCTTCGACGATCTCCGTACAAAGTTCTATACACTCGTCACAAATATAGACACCTGGACCAGCAACCAGTTTACGGACTTGTTCTTGTGTTTTACCGCAAAAAGAACATTTTAACTGTCCTTTTTCATCATTAAATTTAAACATGTACGTTCACCCCTTTAAATACTCTTCCAACTCTATTACATAGCGGTACCTAATCGTAATGAAAAAAAACGAGGCACACATCTACTTAAACATTCCAAAATCCCTAGTATGTTTTGCATTTTATCATGTTCTTGGAAGTTTAGTAACAAAAATGCTCACGCGTCCGAGTTGTTAAATAAGTACAATAATCAATCAATATGTATTTGCCCTTTACCAGTATGCCCAAAACTTTGGATTTTTAAAAGCAGGATTTGCTGTATAAATATGTATATGCGGTATTAGAACTAATCTACACTGAAATCCAAAAAAAATCAATCAGGAAATAACCGATATTTGAAATTTACACTAATTCTCAATATGTATAAAACAAGGCACGATTACTCGCGCCTTGTTTTTTTAAAAGGAAATATTTAAATCTACTTATTTATAAAAATTATTTTGCGTCAACTGTTTTGCTGTTTTCTACCAAGAAGTCAATTGCTTTCTTAATTTTAAGATCGCCTTTGATTCCTTCTAAGTTTCCAAGCGCTTGTTTGATCGCATCAACTTCCATATTGTACATAGTAGCCATTTGTGCAAGTTCAGCTTCTACGTCTTCGTCAGTCGCTTCAAGTTTTTCAACTTCAGCGATTGCTTCAAGAGTTAGGCTCGTACGAACTTGTCCTTCAGCTTCTTCTTTCATTTGCGCTTTTAAAGCTTCTTCGTCTTGACCTGAGAATTGGTAGTAAAGTTCCAAATTCAGACCTTGAGATTGAATGCGTTGAGAGAACTCATTCATCATGCGGTCAACTTCATTTGAAATCATCGCTTCAGGAACGTCCATTTCTGCGCCTTCAACAGCTTTACCAATTACAGTGTTTTGAATGAAGTTTTCTTCTTCGTGCTTTTTGTCATGCTCTAATTTATGTTTTGTTTTTTCTTTAAGTTCAGCCAAAGTTTCCACTTCGTCGTCGACATCTTTCGCGAACTCATCATCCAACTCAGGAAGTTGTTTTGTTTTGATTTCGTGAATTTTCACTTTGAATACTGCTGGTTTACCTGCAAGTTCAGCAGCATGGTATTCTTCAGGGAATGTAACTTCGATATCTTTTTCAGCACCAGTTTCAAGACCAACAAGTTGCTCTTCAAATCCTGGAATGAAAGAGTTTGAACCGATTTCCAATGAATGGTTTTCTGAAGCTCCGCCTTCGAATGCTTCACCATCAACGAATCCTTCAAAGTCAAGAACAACTGTATCGCCTTCAGCAACTTGTCCTTCTTCTTTAACGACAAGCTCAGCTTGACGCTCTTGTAAAGTTTTCAATTCGTTTTCAACATCTTCGTCAGTTACTTCAGTATTGAATTTTTCAACTTCAACACCTTTGTAATCTCCCAATTTAACTTCAGGCTTAACTGTTACAGTTGCAGTGAAGATCAGGTTTTCGCCTTTTTCCATTTTCTCGATGTCGATTTCAGGACGATCTACAGGCTGAATTCCAGCTTCTTCGACAGCATTTGCATAAGCATCTGGAAGAATGATATCAAGCGCATCTTGGTAAAGTGATTCTACGCCGAATTTTTTTTCGAACATTTGACGTGGCATTTTACCTTTACGGAAGCCAGGTACATTTACTTGTTTCACTACTTTTTTGAAAGCTGCGTCTAAACCTTCGTTTACTTTTGCAGCGTCAACTTCAATTGTTAGTACGCCTTGATTACCTTCTTGTTTTTCCCATTTTACAGACATGTGTTTCCCTCCAAAAAATCTATATACTTCAATAATAAGCATTGGATGAATATGCTTTGCAAGTGTTAACAAGTCATCCTTCAAATATACCCAAAAAATATTGGGGAAATCGTCAAAATTAGACGAATATACATTACAACCACTACATTATACCACAGGATTAATCTGTTACAACAGCAATAGCTTAAATAATGGGATAAGAAATTTCTTCAATTTCTTTTAAATAGGAAAGAATATCCGCAATGCTTTCCTCATCAGCCTGGTACAGGTCCGCTAAGTCCCTACCGAAAACTTCCCCGGTCATGTATTCTTCCGCCAAGGCATGATAGGCAGCTGCCCATGCAGGCAAGCTTTCAGGTCCGGGTTCAAAAGGGAACAATAAAAAAGAATGACGTTCAATCAAACTATGGACCATTTCAAATAAGCTCGGATTATCCTGACTGATTTCCTCTTCGGTCAGTCCGGTTACCTTCTTATAGAAGTCCGTCTCCTTCAAACTTTTCAATCCCCTTGGTATGACCGACTTCGATTGATTGAATTTCCTCAACGTCACTTCCTCGTTATATTCCTGGTCGATAAGAATGTTAAGGAGCATCGTTTTAAAGAAAGGGTGTCCCTCTTCTTTTTGTAGAAATTTTTCGATTTGAGGGATAAATGGTCGAATATTGATATTCGTTAGTTTTGAAATGACCATTAGCATTTCATTATCCGTTTTCCCTTCAAAAAGTTCATCCTCCTGCAATTCCTCTGAAAGCTGCTGATTTTGCCTTTCCTTCTCCTCTTTTTTATCCTCAAGGGCCCTTTTACTGAACTGAAGCATCTTTTCGAAATGTTCCTCTTTATCAAAAGGAATTTGGCTTTCTTCAAATAGCAGTTCGATCGTCGTGACCATTTCCTGATGCTCGCCTAATTGCAGCAGAACCATCAAATAAATATTGATCAGTTGAAAATAGTCACCGATGCCTTTATTCAGCATCTCTATACACAACTCTTTTGACTCCTTGTAATGCTCAAGTTCGACTAGTGAGACCACTAGTCCCATGCAAACTTCATCATTCTCGGGCTCATACTCCCTAGCTTGGCTGAAAAGCTGTGCAGCCGCTTTAAAGTTTCTGTTTCCAAGCTCATCCAGTCCCTTTGCAATCAGCCTATCACCGAGATTTGGAAAGGCGATAATCTTGGTTTCTTCGGCCTTCTTTTGGTTATTCTCATTATCCATCCTATTTTCCGCCTCACCGTTCGCTTTTTGAGAAACAGTTTAGCATGTAATAGCAGGAAACACAAAATTTATATGGGATGGATGAACACCTTTCTTTCTTTCCCAGATAAAAAAATCCCGCATCCTTTCTAATCAAGAAAGGAGAACGGGATATGACCTTCTTCTATTAATATTAAATGCTCGAAACAGCCTTTTTTTGAGATTCATAGGCAGAAATCTCTTTATCATATTGAAGCGTTATCGAAATTTCATCCCAGCCTTTGATGAGCATTTCCTTCCAATATGGATGAATTTCAAAGCTTGTTTCAAACCCTTGACCATCATTCAATGTCTGATTGGGGAGGTCGATCGTCAACTCATAGTCAGGTGCCGACACTCTCTCCATTAAATAGTTTACTTCAGCCTGGGTTAAAGCGATGGGGACCATCCCATTTTTCATGCAATTACTTTTAAAGATATCAGCATAAGATGGAGCGATGATGATATCGAATCCATAGTCTTTCAATGACCAAGGGGCATGCTCACGCGAAGAACCGCAGCCAAAATTTTCTCCTGCTATTAAAATGGACGTGTTTTGATTATGAGGCTGATTCAATTCAAAATCAGGACGCTTCTGTCCATTTTCATCAAAACGCCAGTTATAGAATAAAAATTCGCCAAATCCGCTTCGCTCAATCCGTTTTAAAAATTGCTTTGGAATGATTTGGTCCGTATCCACGTTTTTACGGTCAAGTGCCGCCGCTCTTCCTTTATATATAGTAATGGGTTCCATTCTATGCACCTCCGGTTAATTCGTATTCTTAATGGACTTGTTCAGTTCTTTTCAAATTCCTAATATCGACAAATTTCCCATGAATGGCGGCCGCGGCAGCCATAGCCGGACTAACCAGGTGCGTTCTTGCTCCAGCGCCTTGCCTGCCTTCGAAGTTCCGATTACTTGTGGAGGCACAATGCTCACCGGACGGAACCACGTCAGGATTCATGCTCAGGCACATGCTGCAGCCCGATTCACGCCATTCGAAGCCCGCAGATTTGAAGATTTCATCCAACCCTTCATCTTCCGCTTGCCTTTTGACGCTTTGTGAACCGGGAACGACCATCGCCCGAACTCCTTTTTGAACAGTTTGGCCTTCGATCATTTCTGCAGCTTGCCGTAAGTCCTCAATGCGCGAATTGGTACACGATCCTATGAAAACATGTTGTACGGTAATTTCCGTGATCGGCATGCCTTCCTTAAGACCCATATACTCAATGGCTCGATTCAGTTCCTTGGGATCCATGATATCTTCCGCGAAGGTAGGCACTTTACCGTCCACGCCACTAGCCATTCCAGGATTCGTCCCCCAGCTCACCATCGGTGGAATCAAACTGCCATCAAGAATGATTTCTTGGTCATAAACAGCATCCTCATCACTGGAAAGTGACTTCCAGTCCTGAACACATCGTTCGAACTCTTCTCCTTTCGGCAAATATTTACGACCTTTCAAATAAGAGAACGTGGTTTCATCGGGAGCTACCAGCCCCGCTCTTGCCCCGCCTTCGATCGACATATTGCAAACCGTCATTCTCTCTTCCATCGACATATCCCGGAAAACTTCCCCACAATACTCAATGATATGTCCAGTACCGAAATTGACGCCGAATTTAGAAATCACATATAAAATGACATCTTTCGCCATCACACCATGACCAAGCTTGCCATTAACCTCAAGCTTTAATGTTTTCGGTTTAGTTTGCCATAGGGTTTGTGTAGCCAAAACATGCTCGACCTCACTCGTACCGATTCCAAATGCAATCGAGCCAAACGCACCATGTGTGGAAGTATGACTGTCTCCGCAGACAATCGTCATTCCTGGCTGTGTAAGCCCTAATTCCGGCCCGATAACGTGAACGATACCTTGATCCGGGCTGTCTAAATCAGCAAGGCGGATGCCGAACTCCTTACAGTTTTGCTCAAGCGCCTCTAGTTGTTTCCTTGCAATATCATCCTCGATGAAATAGCGGTTAACGGTTGGCACATTATGATCCATTGTCGCGAAAGTACGGTCGGGTCTTCTGACTGTGCGTCCTTTTAATCTCAATCCTTCAAATGCTTGCGGAGAGGTCACTTCATGAATATATTGAAGGTCTATATAAATTAAATCCGGTTTATTCTCCTCTTCATTTACAATATGGCGATCCCATATTTTCTCTATTATCGACTTTCCCATCACTATCCCACCTCGATCAATCTTGTATTTTTTTAAAAAACACGGCCTATTGTTAGGCCGTGAAAGAAGTTTATGCGTAAGCTCCCATGATATTGGAAATGGCTTCCTGGTCTAAAAGATTTGCTTTTATTTCTGCGATCATCTCTGAAGTGGATGTAATATTTGGTTGGCCATTTGCGATGTCGCCTGTTCTTAAGCCATATTCAAGGACCGTTTCCACAGCCTGCTCAACGGCTTTCGCCTCATCTTCCAAACCAAAGGATAGACGCAGCATGGAAGCTGCTGATAAAATCGTCCCAATCGGATTAGCCAGGTTTTTGCCTGCGATATCCGGGGCGGAGCCATGAATCGGTTCATATAGATTAGGCCCATTTGTTGATATGGAGGCGGAAGGAAGCATTCCAAGCGAGCCAGTCAATACCGACGCTTCATCGCTTAAAATATCACCGAACATATTCTCCGTCACGATAATATCAAATTGTTTCGGGTTTTTGATCAATTGCATGGCCGCATTATCAACAAGCATATGTTCAAGGATTACATCCGGATAGTCCTTGGCAATTTCTTCAGCTGTCTCACGCCACATCCTGCTTGATTCAAGAACATTCGCTTTATCCACGGATGTTACTTTTTTCTTGCGATCCGATGCTAATGCAAAAGCAAGTTCAATGATGCGCTTCATTTCGCTTTTCTGATAGAAAAGTGTATCGACGACCGCCTCTTGCCCTTCTTTTTCCATGCGCTCACTTGGCTTTCCGAAATAAAGGCCGCCTGTTAGTTCCCTGACAATCACGAAATCCACATCTTCAATGAATTCCTTTTTAAGAGGAGAAGATTCCGACAAGCTGGAATAATAGCTGATTGGACGGATGTTAGCATAAAGATTCAAATCTTTGCGGATTTTCAACAAACCTCGTTCCGGTCTTAGGTGCGCAGGCTGGTCATCCCACTTAGGTCCTCCAACGGCCCCTAATAATACCGCATCGCTGTTTTTACAAATCTCCACTGTTTCATCCGGCAGGGGTGCACCTGTGTTATCGATGGCCCCGCCGCCAATCTCACCATATTGAAATTCAAAATCGTGTCCATATCTTTGGGCAACGGCTTCGAGGATTTCTACAGCGCCTCTTGTTACTTCTTTCCCGATGCCATCTCCTTGAAGCACCGCAATATTCCTTTTCATCGAAATCTCCCCTTCCTATTGTAATACTGCTTTTTCTTCCAGTTCCTTCATGATGATCACTCGGTTCACAGCGTTCAAATACGCTTTGGCGGATGCTTCCAAGACGTCCTGATCAAGACCCCTGCCGCTTGTTTCCACACCGTTATAATCAATTTTTACAAAAACCTGAGCAAGGGCATCCATTCCGCCGCCCACCGATTGAATTCGATAGTCCAGCAAGCTGATCTCGCTGCCCAAACATCTTTCAAGCGTGTTATATAAGGCTTCTACACTTCCTGCACCTGTAGCCGCTTCCTGAATCTCTTCATTATCGCCTTTTTTCAGCGTGACCGTTGCTGTCGCCGTCTGATGGGTACCATGGGAAATCTGTAAGGAAATCATGTCATAAAAACTGATATCCGTCGCTTTCTCTTCAAGCACCAGCGCAACGATATCTTCATCCGTCATGTTCTTTTTATTATCGGCCAATTCCTTGAACTGAATGAATAATGAGTTCATTTCCTCATCCGTTACCGTAAAATTCAACTCTTGTAATCTTTCTTTGAAAGCATGGCGTCCTGAATGCTTTCCTAAAACTAACGAATTGGACGAAACCCCGACAAGTTCTGGTGAAATGATTTCGTATGTCGTTTTTTCTTTTAACACGCCATCCTGGTGAATGCCAGATTCATGTGCGTATGCATTGGCACCAATAATGGCTTTATTAGCAGGTACTTGCATTCCCGTAAGGCGGCTGACCAAATCACTGGTCCTTTTTATTTCATTCAATACAAGACCCGTTTCCGCTTGATAGAAATCTTTACGGATGTAGAGTGCCATGGCCACTTCTTCAAGGGCCACGTTTCCGGCACGTTCCCCAATTCCGTTGATTGTGCCTTCGACTTGCGTAGCTCCGCCTTCGATGGCAGCCAATGAATTGGCCGTCGCCATTCCAAGATCGTCATGGCAGTGTGCGGATAAACTAACTTTATCAATAGAAGGAACATGTTCACGAAGGTATCTGAAAATGTTTCCGTACTCGATTGGAGCTGCATATCCAACAGTATCCGGGATGTTAATGACCTTGGCACCAGCCTGAATGACCGCTTCAACGATTTCAGCCAAATAGTCAAGTTCTGTACGGCTTGCATCTTCTGCAGACCATTGTACGATCGGAAAACGCGCTGCCCCGTACTTGACCATATCAACTGCCTTTTCAATCACTTGCTGCTTCGTCATTTTCAACTTATATTCACGATGAATGGGCGAAGTGGCGATGAAAGTATGCAACCTTGGTTCTTCCCCGCCCCTTAATGAATCCCAAGCTGCATCGATATCTCCTTTTACAGCGCGCGCCAGCCCTGTGACAGAGCTGTTTTTGATTTTGCGCGCGATTTCCTGTACGGAGTTGAAATCCCCTTTGGATGCTGCCGGAAAACCGGCTTCGATAATATCAACACCCAATCTTTCAAGCTGATAAGCAATTTCAAGTTTTTCGGTAAAATTCAAATTTACACCGGCTGATTGCTCCCCATCTCGAAGTGTAGTTTCAAATATATTAATTTTTCGCAACGGCTACCACTTCTTTCTCTTTTTGTTGAGGTTTTACGAATGGCATCATTTTTCTTAATTCACGGCCAACCACTTCGATTTGATGTTGGTTTTCACGATTATTGATAGCATTGAAGACTGGACGATTCGCTTGGTTTTCCAAGATCCATCCTTTAGCGAACTCACCGTCTTGGATGTCTTTCAAGATCGCTTTCATTGCCTCTTTCGTAGTTTCCGTCACAACGCGTGGTCCAGAAACGAAATCTCCCCATTGAGCTGTGTCAGAAATGGAATAGCGCATGTTTTCCATACCGCCTTCATACATAAGGTCGATGATTAATTTAAGTTCATGCAAACACTCGAAATATGCTACTTCCGGTTGGTATCCAGCTTCTGTCAATGTTTCGAATCCAGCTTTCACAAGGGCAGTCAATCCGCCGCAAAGTACGGCCTGTTCTCCAAATAGATCCGTTTCCGTTTCTTCTTGGAATGTAGTTTCCAAACCGCCAGCTCTTAAAGAGCCGATTCCCCGAGCGTACGCAAGGGCCAAATCTTTTGCTTCACCCGTAACATTCTGATAGATGGCGAATAATGCCGGCACCCCTGCGCCTTGTTCATATGTACGGCGAACAAGATGTCCCGGACCTTTTGGAGCGACTAATAGTACATCTACGTCTGCCGGAGGAACGATTTGATTGAAATGGACGTTGAATCCGTGTGCGAACATTAACGCTTGACCTGCGCGCAATACCGGCTTGATTTCTTCTTGGTATACTTTCGGCTGAGTTTCATCCGGTAATAGGTTCATGATCACGTCTGCCTGTTCAGCTGCCTCTTTCACCGTGTAAACATTGAAGCCGTCTTCCACCGCTTTATCGAAGGATTTACCTTTCCTGATTCCGATGATTACATCTACACCGCTGTCACGTAGGTTTTGTGCATGTGCGTGTCCTTGTGAACCATATCCGATTACCGCTACCTTTTTATTGTTGAAGAAATTCTCGTTTGCTTCTGCGTTATAATATACTTTTGCCATAATAATTACATCTCCCTTTTCATCATTGTTTTTTGTTTTGGTTTGTTTTGGTTTGTTTTGGTTTTTATTTTTATACGATTGTCGCACTCTTAGCGTGTGCAATTTGCATTCCACGCGGGATGGCGGCTGTCCCTGTCCTTGCCAATTCCTTGATGCCATATGGCTTGATCAGTTCAATGAAGGCTTCGATTTTATCCGATTCCCCTGTGATTTGAACTGTCAGGCTATCTTTACTGACATCAATAACTGAAGCTCGGAAGGGTTCGATGACTGAATAAATCTCAGCTCGGGTTTGTGTAGTCACCAATATTTTAATGAGTGCAAGTTCCCTCGCCACAATCGATTGATTCGTAATATCATATACTTTCAAAACATCGATCTGCTTATTCAATTGCTTGGTGATCTGTTCAATGACAGCTTCGTCATCAACATCGACCACGAAGGTCATCCTTGAAATGCCATCCTGTTCGGAAGGTCCGACAGTCATGCCTTCAATGTTATAATTTCTTTTCGTGAACAGGTTCGTAATCCGATTCAGGACGCCTGGCCTGTTGTTCACGGTGAGGCTAAGAATTCCCTTCATTGATTAAACTCCTTCCATTTCATCAAGCCCTTTTCCTTGTGCTACCATCGGAAAGACATTTTCATTTTGTTTTACCCGGAAATCAATCAACACTGGACCATCAGTCTTTAACGCTACATCCAGGCAGTTGCTTGCTTCTTCCTCCGTCGTCACTTTGTACCCCGGAATTCCATAAGCATCAGCCAATTTCACGAAGTCCGGATGCGATTGAAAAATACTGTGCGAGAAACGTTTTTCATGAAATAGTTCCTGCCACTGTCTTACCATACCTAGTGCCCCGTTGTTGACGATGATGATTTTGATTGGCAGATTCATTTCGGCAATGACTGAAAGTTCCTGCAGGCACATCTGGAATCCACCATCCCCAGATATGGAAAGCACCGTCGCTTTCGGATTCGCCAGTTGCGCTCCGAGAGCCGATGGTAAGCCAAAGCCCATCGTTCCCAATCCACCGGAAGTGACCCATGAATTCGGTTTGTTAAATGGATAGTATTGCGCTGCCCACATTTGATGCTGTCCAACATCCGTCGTAACGATGGCTTCCCCATTCGTTTTTTCGTGAAGCATCTGGATGACCCGCTGAGGTTTCAATACGCCTTCTTCATGGGTATAACGCAATGGGAACTCTTCATTCCATGCAGTAAGCTGTGTTGTCCATTCATCAATTTCCGGTTTCTTGCCATTTTGCGCAATCAACTCTGCCAGTGCTTCCTTGGCACTTCCGACAACCGGAATTTTTGTCGGCACATTTTTACCGATTTCCGCTGGATCAATATCGATATGGGCCACCGTTGCATGCTGTGCGAATTTCGCTAGGTTCCCAGTCAATCGATCATCGAACCTGGCACCGATATTGATTAATAGATCACATTTCGCTAACGCCATGTTTGCTGCATAGCAGCCATGCATACCACCCATACCGATAAAGAGAGGATGTTCCGCCGGAAAGCCCCCAAGACCCAATAAAGTGTGGACGACGGGAATGCCTTGCTGCTCGACATATTCCTTTAATAGATGGGAGGCCTTTGCATGCAGGACACCTGCCCCTGCAAGAATGACCGGTCTTTTCGCCCCGCTTACTGCTTCAACAAGCTTTCTGATCTGTAAGTAATTCGGCTTGGTCGTCGGCTGATAGCCCGGGAGATTCATCTCTGGCTCCTCTTCAGTCGATACACCTTCTATAATGGCCATGTCCTTAGGTATATCGATTAATACTGGACCGGGCCGGCCGCTTGAAGCGATATAAAAAGCTTCTTTTATAATGCGTGGAAGGTCTTCCGGCCTCCTTACCTGATAGTTATGTTTTGTGATCGGGGTAGTAATCCCCAGTACATCAGCCTCCTGGAAAGCATCCGAGCCAATTACACTGGTAGCTACCTGACCCGAAATTACCACAAGCGGTAAAGAATCAATCATTGCATCGGCCAAACCGGTGACAATGTTCGTTGCCCCTGGACCGGATGTAACTATGACAACTCCCGGCTTGCCGGTAATCCTGGCGTATCCTTCCGCTGCATGAATCGCACCTTGTTCGTGCCTTGTCAAAATATGAAAAAGTTCTGAACTGTAAAGCTTGTCATAAATCGGCAATACAGAACCTCCCGGATAACCAAAGATGACTTCAACATTTTCCTTTTTCAATGCATTCAGCAGAAATTCAGCACCAGTATAATGTGTCTTTCCACTTTTCCGATCAGCAACAACTGACTTTTGTGTCATTTCGTAAAAAACCTCCTTCGCTTTTCTATTGAATATTTCTTAACATTCAGAATTTTCAGCTTTTTATGCATACAAAAAAGCCTTTTCACCCCAAATGTACTTGCACTCGGCAAGTTAAAGGGGTGAAAAGGCTTGATGAGCCACTCCACGGTACCACCCTTTTTCGCATGAAACTCCATGCGCACTTTGAATAGCCTACACTATTCTCTGTTTTGGTAACGGGTACTGGTACGCACCCGTTCAGCCCTACTAGTCTGACGTTCAAGCTGAAACTCCAAGGTGAGTTCATCTTTCGGGACAATACCGGCTCTCAGCTACCCGGCTCTCTGTGACTGCCTTTTTAAAAGACTACTTATCCTCTTCAATGCTTTTCGCATTATTCATATTTTTTGAAACGCTTATGTTTGATGTCTTGTATTTGTGATTATCTTACGTGTATTTCAGGTAGTAGTCAACAGGTTTTTTGAAATTTTTTGATAATTCTAAATTGAAAGATTTGTTGTATCCGCTTACATACCTATCATGACCACATTCTATAAAAAAAGTTTTTTCAATATTTAATTTTTAAAAACGTCAGATATCCCATTAAAATTATTAAAATGATAACAAAACTTCTCCACTGAAATATCCTCGCACTACGCACATGATGCCAGTCACTAGTATTAGTATTCTCAAACAGCGGATCATCCATTTTCCCTTTCACTGTTCGCTGACGCCACTCTTGATATAAGATTCGGCCTCAATCCCTTTTGAAGATCTCTAGTGGATAAACCGCCTGACATTCCAAGATGAGGAAAATCACGGAACAATTCAAAATCCCCTCCCCAAACAAATCCCAGGGATTTTGCTATGGCCGCTACCCTTGTCCACTTTTCGCCCTCTGTCCACAATGTCCGCTTGCCGTCATCACTAACAATGACAAAATCTACAGCAAGTCCATAGTTATGCAAGGACTGGCCAGCTCTGGCATAAGTCACGATAGGCATTGATTTATTCGTTCTGCCCCGTTCATACAATTCATTTTGTTCTGGGAAACTTCGATAACCAGCTGTTATTTGAACAAATATCCCCGCTTCATAAGCTAATTTAACCACTTCGAGTATCGTCTCGTTCACGACCGGATCCATACCGCCTCCCATATTTTCCTTTGCGCGATTCAATAGGGTTTTTAAAATGATGGCCATCCTAGCACCTCCCCTATATTAAATGCGAACAACACTGTAGGCGGAAAGGCGTTTAATATTTTTTTCTTGGGGAATTGATGGTGTGAAGATTATCTAAAAAAATGACAATGGGCTGAACACAGGTGATATTAATCATCCCCTGGTCCAGCCCTCTAGTTCATTTAGCCAATACATCCTCGTATTCTTCATTTTTTTCAAATTGTTTTTGAACGAACGAACATACCGGAACAATTTTCAGTTTTTCCTCCCTTGCGAATCCTATTACCTTTTCAACAAGGGCATTTCCTACCTTTTGTCCGCGCAGCTTGTCAGAAACAACGGTATGATCGACCGTGATTTCATCATCACCTGATTTAAAGAATGTAATTTCCGCTAATTTCTCACCAGATTCTTCGACAAAAAAAGAACTTTCACCTTTTCTAATATCAACCATGTTAATGACCTCCTTTTAGTTCCTCTTTATCATATCTCACAAAATGGAAATTAAACAAATATTTAAAATGCGATTGAAATTGAATAAAGTAAAGTACTTTCAAAAGTTTTAATGCTAGCATTGCCCATGTGAAGTTTATTCACAAACTGATGGTGGCTAATATATATTTTTTCAAGAAAGGCAAAACTTGACCGATTTTCCCTTACCGCTAATATGCCCTTCCGGTACTTCAAATTTCACCATGGCTACGTGCACAACACTGTATTTAATGTAATAAAAAGGTTTTAATTATTCCAGTTTGTCGACAATAGGGTTCAGAAAATTTATCTTTCATCAAATGATGCACCCGAATCAACGGACACAAAGTAGCCATACCTTCAAGACCTTTATGATTTCCATCTGAATTTTATTACGAAGTTGATTGTAGAGGAAGGTGCGAGACTCCTGCGGGAAAAGCGAGTCTAGAGGAGAACCCCACAGGCTCAAGCCGAGGAAGCTCAAGCTCCCGAGCCGCCCGCGGAAAGCGAGTGCCTGGATCGGAAATCAACGTCCAAATTGTAAACACCATAAAATTACTGCAGGCAACAGGTTTTCTTCGGATTTTCTACAGTCTGAATAATTCTTCATAACCTGAAATACAGTGTTTTTCAAGCTTTCGTTTTTTGATTGCATTTAATCAATGGAAGAAATCATCCCGTAACGATGTAAGAATAAGTATATAATAGTAGAAATTGAAAAAAACTGCCCTTTAAATGTTAGGACAGTTTTACACTTTTATGAAAACAAAATATAAAATGATCATCGATAACAATATGACCATAAAAACAGCGATTAGAATAACGTCGCACTCGAGGGCTCGAATGTCCCTTCATTGATTTGCCGCTTCTTCTGAAGATAACCGAACTTCGCCAGCCCTGCAATCACAAGGCCCAATGCACATGTAAACATCCCCTGCACGATACTGATCAGGTCAATCCGGGGATCCCGATGCACACCAAACGTAAAATGTAGGCTAGTCGCAAGAAAACCACCCCCCACTATCGCAATCACCGTTCTTACCCAGGCTAAAAGGTACGTTCATTAGCCAGATGCTGCTGGGCATATTTCAATTGGTTTTTCTCCATGTCATCACCTTAATAAAATCAGTCATCTTTTCAGGAGTGAAAAGGCCCTGAACATAGACCCGACAAACATAAGCCCTGCACCGCCGAGCAATAAATATATACATAGAGTTTTATCAATAACATTCAAAGGATAAAGTAAGGCCCCCAGCGCTATGATTGCTCCTATCCCCGTTATGGTCCATCCTATTTTTTTCATTCGCAACTCCTAAAATAAATTATTTAGTGAAGGTCTCCACTGGTTTCCCCCTATTTCATAAACAGGACCCTCATTATTAGCTTAAACCATTTAAAAACTTACAACAAGTGAGATCCTCTGATTTTTTTCCCACAAAAAAAGAGCCACAAATGACTCCCTGTTTTAAAGGCCACTTACAAGTCAGTGGATTTCATTCTATTGTATCCCCGTTCTTCGTATGGCTGTATTTTTTCCATCCACATTTCTTCAAGTTTTTTCAATTCCCGTTTAACATCAAAAAATCCTGTTTCTTTCGGCTTCAATACTTCCAGCACCTCAAAAGAAAAAGCATCTTTCCCATATTGGTTCCACTCACCTTGCAGCACTTTATTGGTGTTTGTTCCGACTTCCAATTCAAATTGTTTCCCCTTCAACGTCTTTAAATTCCTCGTGCTTCCGATAAAAACTTTATTATTTACCGTATTTCTGATTTGGTATACACCTGCTTCAACTTTCGTTTCTTTATATAATTGCTTCAATTCTTTTTTACGATCCATCTTTCTTGCCTCCAGTCATCATTTCTTCAGCCAATATTGGCTCCCATCAGGCTTTCTATCCAAAAATCCATATTCTATTAAATACCTTCTCAAAAGAACGTAATCATGATAAACGGTACCCAAAATTTGATTGATTTCTTTTTCTTCATATTTCCGCTCATTTTCAAATCGGTTCATAATTTCTTGAAGAATGATCAGCCTTTGTTTTTCCTTTGGCGGGAAAGACTTTAATGCATCCTGACTGCCTTTAGGGAAGTATTTTTTCAGTACAGCCACCTTTTCATCCTCGGTAACGTTATAACGATCATCAACCATCGTCGCTTTTTGATGAAGCGGGATAAATGCCGGCGCATGTTCATCTTTATCTTTCAAAAGTTCCATCAGGGCTAAAAACAACTTAGCCTGACGCTCTTTCTCTTTCAACACAAAACGATGGTTCCGAATGGTGGACGGACTGCCTATCCCCATTTCCTCCTGAACCTCAGCATCATTCTTCCCTTGGTAAAATAGGCGAAGAAGGCGGTTTTGATGGTCCGTGAGACCTGTAAGTTTTTTATCGAGATCGATCAAGTATTCAAAAACGGAGTTGTGTGCATGTTCAATATGAATCCGCATATACCTCTTTGCTTCATAAAGAACCCCATCTTTCGGGTATACCACCCCCTTTTCAACTGCATTTCCGCACAGCAAACAAACATATTGGTTCTCACCTTCTATATACCCTTGTTTAAGCTCATCCTGAGATGCGCTCCAAAACATTTCAGCGTCCTTCATAAAACAAACACTTCCCTATAAAGTTTATAATATAATAAACATAATATTAATTCGTTTGCATTATGTCAATGTTTTTTCTAATTTAACTCCAGCAAAGTATCCAAAGATGAACTCGATGGCCAGAGGGCTTCATAACATACAATACAGCTGACAGGCGCTACACCATCCATTAAACGAAACGATCCCCCTGACACTATGCCGTATAGCACATTGAATAATAAGCTTAATTTCCCCAATAATATGCTATATAAGCGTGAATAAGCTTTAGAGGAGGATATATATTGAAAGATGAAAACAATGCAATTGTTCCATCAATCCATAACACCGATTTACACAAGGCAATACAACATTTATCTGAACAATTCAAGGTATCACTGCCAGAATTACGCGATTCGATTGAATTACTTATACAAAACCAATCAAGTGGGATGCAGCTTAGTTTAGGAGATGATAAAAGTTCACCCGTCGAAGAATTGAATACGGCAATAATCAAAAACCGTGAAATCATTAAAAAAAATCTCCAAACATTAAATAGAATTTGATATAGAAAAAAGGCATCCGATTATGGATGCCTGAGTTTGTGGAACATATGAAATTCCTAATATAAGTCCTTCGTTGAGCTCTTTAAGTATTAGCTAGGCACAAACTTAAGTATTCCTTCCAGATAAACACCTTGCTCTTTTCGTTTGCATTCCCTCAACTTGATTCTTCCTTCTTTTTCTAACTCCTTGGCTAATTGGACCACTTCTGTTCCATCTTCGGTTATTTCGACTGAGAAGAAATTGCCCCGAGTGGAAGTTTGAATGAACTTGAATAATCTATCTTTATTCATTTAAACATCTCCTTATTTATAACAAGTTCGACATAAAAGGTCATCCACCTGCGATAAATATGAAATAAAAAACTTCTTGTCGTCATACGAACTTTAACAGTTAAAAGGATAGCAAATTTAAATTACCCTCATTGTCTTAAGCCAAAAGTAAAAAAGCCAAAACCTTTGAAGGTTTTGGCTTTTTTTAGTAGTGTCCCAGGAGAGATTCGAACTCCCGACCGACGCCTTAGAAGGGCGTTGCTCTATCCAGCTGAGCTACTGAGACGTTTATGATATAAGTTGCGGTAAAACTTATGTATTACCTTAACTGTTCCCTTAGGACACTTCTTATTATAGTAGGATATAAAAAGAAAGTCAACGCTTTTTCAAAAAAAGTTTTTTCTTTTTTAAATAACCAGGAAGCGGGGAAAAACGCTTCCTGTTCATTATACATGAAGTCATTCCATTTGATAAGCATTTCTTAGTTCTTCAACGATTTTTCCTTCAAGGTCATAATAGATGATTTCAAGTTGGTCATTTCCGATTTCCAAAATGGCATAGGTTTTTTCTTTTCGTCCACGCGGCTGACGAATGCTTCCCGGGTTGATGAAGAGCTTGCCGTCAATCAATTCAGAGCCTGCAGCGTGGGAATGACCAAAGCAAACAATATCCGCCCCTGTTTCTTCACTTTTATAAGATAGGTTCATCAAGGTCATATTTATGTTATAGAGGTGTCCATGTGTAAGGAAGAAACGCTTGCCTGCGATGTTCTCCACAATGTCATTCGGATATGCCGAATCATAGTCACAATTCCCGCGTACGGCTAAGAACCCCGACATGTGAGGGTCATTTCTTTCCAACTCTGAATCACCGCAATGGATCATGGCTGCAACCTCTTGTTTATGACGGTCGGTAATCATGCTGATTTCATGAGTTAAGCCATGACTGTCACTCATTATTAGCACTTTCATCGTCACATTCCTTCTTCCCTTTTTAGAAATAGATCAAGTTTTTCATCTAGGGCCCTCAATGCATTGGCACGGTGGCTGATTTTGTTTTTTTCCTCTTTTGTCAATTCTGCGTTTGTTTTACCCTGTTCCTCAACAAAAAAGATGGGATCATAACCAAATCCATTCGCTCCTGAAGGCCGTTCTGTAATCAAGCCTTCCATCGTTCCCGATACCGTAATCGTTTCCTGGTTGGGTGACGCTAGTGCCAATGCGCAATAAAACCTCGCCGTTCTATCCTCTTTTGGCACGCCTTCCAGTTCCCGGAGGACTTTTTCCGTGTTCGCTTCATCACTCTTGGACTCTCCAGCATAGCGCGCAGAATATACGCCTGGACGGCCCTCCAATGCATCTACAATCAATCCGGAATCATCAGCAATGACAAAACGGCCTAGCTGATGGGCAATGGCCTCTGCCTTCAGGATCGCATTTTCTTCAAATGTCGTCCCTGTTTCCTCAACATCCGGAGCATCCGGTACATCAAGAAGTGTTTTGACTTCATATCCTTTAGCAGAGAATAAGCTTTCGAACTCCTTTGCTTTCCCTTTATTTTTCGTTGCAATTATTACTGTCTTCATTTTTCATTTCACCCTTTTTCATTTTATCGGCATGTGAGCTCTTTTCGGGCTAAGAAAGAATTTGCTGTACTCATTATATGTTAAGCCGCTTATTCTCCAGTGCCAAACGGACGAATTCAACGCTGCCTTTCATGATCAATAACGGCTGCTGAATTTTCTAGATAAGTTAAGTCTAACACAACTCCCTCATCTGCAATAACCTGAAACTTATAAACTAACGTTTGTAATTTTCACTATGTTCAATATGGATATTAACTTTTATGTTATTTATTGAAGTCTTATCAAAGGAATTAATAATTCTGTTATCCCACTTATTGACATGGTATCTGTATGCCTTTTCACTTATGTTAAATAGGTCTGTATTGATTTTCTCCCCCGTCTTCAATGTCTTCAAAATATCATGCTTAACTTTTGTTTCTACCTTTTTTTCGATTTTTTCCATATCCAAGTTATCTATATTTTGTTTCAATATTCCATTTGCTCTAACCTCTAAGTCATATAAGGGTTTCTTTTGTTGTTCCAATACTATGATGTTTGTTTTAGGGTCCATGATTTCAACACTTACCTTTTGTTTGTTCAGGGAAAAAAACATTACTGTCGCCTTGTTTTCAACCCATTTTAAACCTATCAAATCTTGTTTACTTACGTACCCTTTATATTGTTGTTTTGATAAAACATAGCCGCCATTCAACGTTGGTATCTTCTTTTCTTTCCCGCCCTCTGAGTAATGATGCTCATTTATGACCAAAGAGGGAATTAAAATGGAACCAACCGGTTGATAAAACTTCGAAACCAGTTCACTGAATTTTAACGGGGAAATGAAATAGTTCTCGTTAATAACGGTCTCTGGCCTTTGAATGATCGTGAATAAGTTAGGAAGATTAAAGAAACTATCACTGTCAAACACCTTTTTAATATCCTTGTTCGTAACGAACAGCCATGAATTGTATCGCAATAAGGGCTCTTTTCCTACATATTCAATGAAATCCTTCATTTTATTCTTGATTACATTCTCACTTAAAATGAAGGAGTTAATATGCCCGATATAAAGCGGTAATGCGGCATGTTGTTCTAATTCGGTAAATGCTTCCTCGATACTTTCCCCTTTACCTTCCCCAATGACAACAGTAGATCTTTCTTGTAATGCAGTGGCCCCCTCTTGTTTTGCTATATCCGCAAAATTCAACGCTTGAAAGTATAAGATGAATTCACCCTCTTTATAATCGATCCCTAGAGCGGATCCATATGTTTGAGCTTGAATTTCCTTCATTCCCCAGCATCCTGTCGTCAATAAAAGTTGACAGCCAATAACCATGACTGCAATTAGCTTTCTCATTTGTTCGACTCCTTTTGCGGTTCATTATCACTGGACTGTATAGCTTGATTCCGCTGCCTTAACATCCCATACGGAAGCTTGAATAAGACTTTTAACATATCCGATTTATTTGGTTTGGAAAATGGATTCACAAAAGGCTGTCCGAAACTTTCCAAGGAAACCACAACAATCAAGATAAGGAATATTCCCATGAAGAATCCAAACAAGCCTAAAAACGCTGAACAAGCAAATATGAATAACCTTATAAGAACGATATTTCCAGCAATATTCTGATTGATTAAGGTATAGCTTGAGAGAACTGTAACAGCTATTACTACTAACATGGAGGGTGAAGTCAGCCCTGCCCGAATCGCTGCATCACCTATAATCAATCCACCCAACACAGAAACCGTCGGACCTACAGCTTTTGGCAGGCGAAGACCAGCTTCTTTAAATAGTTCAAACAATATGATCATCATGAATGCCTCTAAAGAAGCAGGTATCGGTAATCCTTGTCTCGTGATTGAAATCGTCGCAAGAAGCGAAAAGGGAATTTGGTCGAATTGATAGGAAACTAACGCTATAAAAAAACCCGGTAACGCAACCGTTACAAATAAGGCGACTACACGAATGATGCGCATAAAACTAATGTAAAAAAAGCTTGCATGTGCGTCATCAGCAGAATAAAGTAACTGATTAATACTGGTCGGTCCGATCAAGCATGTGGGATTCCCGTCCACCAGGATGGCAAAGCGTCCTTGATTCAAGGATTCAACAACATAGTCCGGTCGACCGATATAATCCATTAAAGGGAAGATGGAAAGTTGAGTATCATATAGGAGTTCTTCAACTTGGTAACTGCTGACTATGATATCAACATTTAATGAATCCAATCGTTTTTTAATATCCAAAAGAATCGAAGGATTAATAATGTCATCTATATAAAGTAGCAATATTTTGGTTTTACTTCTTTTCCCGATTGTATATTCTATGCATTTAAGTGTTGACGTTTTTAACCTTTGGCGAATTAAAGACATGTTATCCGAAATATTCTCAATAAATCCATCTCTAGGTCCGCGAATGGAAGATTCTATATTGGACTCTTCCGGACTACGCTTAGGGGAATTAGCTAATGGGGTATAATAAATTTCATTAGAAGATTCATTAATAATGATTAAGTCTCCTGAAAATAGAATGCTTTCTACTTCCTCTTTTAAATCGGCGTCTTTTTTTAGCGTACTGATCTCCATAATATTGCTTAATTGATCAATTGTTAATTCCCCATTTTCTTGAACCGCTTTTGATATTGTAGGCAGTATCACTTCATTGATAAATTGCATATCGACTAAGTTTGGCGCATATAAAAACCCCAACAAATAACGACCTTCAGGATCAAATGTTTTTTTTCTTAAAACAACATCAGAGGAATGTTCGAACCATTTTTGGATTTGGTCAATGCAAGAAGGAGTTCCATTCAATTTTCCCTTCCTCATAATGTTTCACCTTTTCCTTTTCCCTTTTTTATAATAAGGAATAACAGTATAATTGCAGCACCCAAGAGAAACAGACTACTGATCGGAAAGAAATATTTGTATATAAAATAAAAAAATGAAGTGGCATCCCAATGGATTAGCGTTCCAATAACAATTAATGAATATAGTGAGAGCAGTATCCACTTCTGATGTTTTGAATTTGAGATTAATTTATATCCTATAAATAAACATAAACTTATTCGAATCATGGCACCTGAAAGCCATTGGAAAATGGACAGGAAATCGAGTCGAGTAATATAATAGCCAAACCTTAACAGCTTCCACTGTTCATAAGCTGGATTCCTCATTTTAACTGCTTCCACAGAACCAAATTCTGCAATCGCCCCCATCAGGGGTCCTAACGTAAGCATGATTAAAATTACACTAACTAATAAAAGCCACTTGGCTTTTAGCTTATCTTTCAGGTAAGGAGTCAAAAATAAAAAAACGATAATTTCTAAATATCCTGCACTCGTATACAAAATACCATTTAGAGTATTGCGATACCCGCTTTCAAATATCGGGAACAATAATTCGTAATTCTTATTACTCGTATTCCCCAGCCCCACAAATATCCCAAAAAAAGTGACGAACGGAAGAAACAGGAGAGCCAAAGTACTTATGGTGCGTATTCCTTTATAAGTTGCAAAAATACAAATAAAAGTGAATAGGCTAACGACTACGATGTTCGGTATGTCATGAGTATAATTAGCTTTTGCCCAAATCACTGTAAACTTGACGGTAATGAAGGCGTTAAATATAAAGTACAACCCAAATGCTATTGTGAAAATATATGTAACAAAAGGTGTAGACCATTTTTTTAGAAAAGCGATTATATCTTCTTTATCTAGTTTTTTATAAATATAAAAAATAAATAGGGTCCAAACGATACATGGAACAACACTTATTATGACACTTATCCATGCGTCGCGTTGAGATGCGGTCAATATATTGGGAAGGAGTAGGACATGTACCATGAATCCTGTATTCATGATGATTAAAACATAGATGTGTAAAGCCTGAATGATCTTTTGATCCATAATATCCCCCCATTAATTACACGATTAAAAGTAATTTCCCCTTTTAAAAATTTATTTATGTAAAAACTTTCTCTTGATACTAGAAATGCTTGGCGGCGGTATTAGTATTCAACTAAAAACAATGTATACAACAGGTGCAATAACAGCGTGGTAATTCAATTGTGGAATAAAAAATAGAGGCAGCTGCAGGCTGCCTCATTGTGATTTCCAGATATAAATTGCTCTTTAAAAACTACCTGTGTTGACTTTCTCTGGACGGACCACTGGTTCGGATAATTTCTTGCCTTCTTCATTAAGAACATCTGCGCTGCCCTGCACTTGCACTTCAACGCTTTCAATTCCTTTCTGTTCCGTTAAGGAAAGGACCAAGGCATCAAGGACTTCTTGTGATACCTTTTTCTCTTTAAAGCTTCCAAGGATATTTTCATTAAAATTGAGGCTGACCTTACCTTCTGCGACTTTAGGCTCGTCAAGTAAAGCTACATCACTCATGAACCCTGTTTGCAGGCTTGAACCTGAAGGACTCTTCGTTAATTCCTGAATGACCGCTGTTACATTATCAGACACCGTTTCGCTGATCCTGCGTGTCACCGGAACATAATAGGTGTACTCCTCGTCACCGCCTACATAATAAACGGTCAGTGATTTGGTATTGGAAATGTCGACTACGTCACTCGTATCGATATTGATTCCTGACGACCTTGAGACATTCTCATCTATCGGTGTGCCATTGACAGGCATTTCGGATATATCTTCCCCATTAATTCTCATTTGGATTTTCTCGACCGAGTCGAATTGTGTCAGTGTCCATGTAATGGCTTGGAGGATTTTAAGTTCATCCTCTTTCTGATAATTTTTGAACTCCGGCGAAAAGTCCGCCACAGCCACTCCGTCTTTAATGTTCACGCTTATTTGGGTATCGGCAGGAATGACGGCCCTGAATCCATTCGGAAGTTTATCCGTGACAGGTCCGTTAGTGACAAGGTAATCAAGGGCCTGTTTGGCGACAGCTTCCGATTTAGGAAGTTCCAATGTTTGTGGAACCACATACCCGCTTTTATCAATTAAATATAACTCCGTCTTCACTGTTTTCGTTTCAACAGCGCCCTCTTCTCCATCAGTCGCGGGCTTTTCCTCACTATTCATTTCTGTTTCTTTTAATGAAGATTCATCCTCGACTAATGAAACATCCTTTGGCGGATCTATTTCCTTTTTCTCTTCACCGCCAAATAATCCGCAGCCTGAAAGCCAAAAAGAAGATGCCAGAATGGTCACAGCCATTGTTACTTTTGATTTATTGGACATAAAATCACTCCTAGGACAGTTTGTACTCCTATTTATACGAGCCCTAGGGGAAAATAGACCAATTATTTTTCTCTTTGATAATGGGGCTGGGCAATTTGCCCGTTTGTCAGCTTCACTGGGATTTCGGGACTACCTGAATGGAACAATCGAATCCGATTCCCCAATATAACCGGAATGATGGACAGAATCATTTCATCCACCTGCGTTTCCCTTATGAAATCTCTCACTAATTCTGCACTGCCGACAAGCCAGATCCTTGAACCTTCTTTCTTTTTTCCGATGAAATCACCTACATCTTCGTCCATAACCCTTTCGCACTTCTTGAAAGCAGGCTTTATGTTGATAGGGAAATTCTTGTTCCAAAATATGAATCTGTCATATGTCTCATAATCACCGTATCGATACTAACACCGTCTGTTCAAGACAAGAAAAAAAGACTTCCAAATGGAAGTCTTATAAGTGATCGATTTTAATTGTTTCAATGGTATTGACATGAATACCGAGCCAGCTCGACGCGATGGAACCAAACATATCTCTGGAACCGGTTGTATAAAAGCGATGAACTGGGCGGAGCTTGCTTTTATTGATTAATTTATAGTAATCCAAAATGACACTTGCCTCACGGGCGGTTTCTTCCCCAGAGGAAATGACTTGTACTTCATCCCCCATATAGGAAGAGATTACAGGCCCCAGCAGTGGATAATGGGTACATCCAAGGATCAATGTATCGATCTTCGTTTTCTTCAACGGGTTCAAGGTTTGTGCCACGACCCTATTGACGATACCCCCTTCAAACTCCCCGCTTTCTACGATTGGGACAAATTTCGGGCATGCTAAACTATCTACTTTCACATCGGAATTGATGGAGGCAAGCGCGTCGTCATATGCTTTGCTTTTCACCGTGCCTTCCGTACCAATCACGCCAATATGCAAGGAATCAGAAACTTTCAATGCCGCCCTTGCCCCTGGATGGATGACACCCAACACCGGAATCGGAAGTGTTGCCCTGATTTCATCCAGTACAGCTGCAGTCGCTGTATTGCAGGCGATGATCAGCATTTTTATTTCCTTCTTCATCAAAAACCTCGTCATTTGCCATGTAAAGGTTTGGACATCTTTTTTGGTCCTCGGCCCATAAGGGCATCTTGCTGTATCACCTAAGTAAATTATATTTTCATTTGGAAGCTGACGCATGACTTCTTTAGCTACTGTCAAACCGCCTACCCCTGAATCAATGATGCCTATCGGTTGTTTCAAAAAACTCGCCTCATTTTTCTTTCATTTCTTGATGTAGTTTTACTAGAATCCCTTTGAGGGACATGATGTCAGATTCGTTAAAATTGACTAACACGCCACTCAAGTACTGCTGCCGCTTATTAATCACTTCTTCGATTATCCGTTCACCTTCTTCAAGAAGGTGAATTCGAACCACACGCCGGTCCTTTTCATCCCTGACACGCTGGACAAGCTGATGTTTCTCCATGCGGTCAATCAGATCCGTCGTTGTGCTGAAGGCGAGAAACATCTTCGTGGACAATTCGCCAATCGTCATGTCACCTGATTCAAAAAGCCATTGCAAAGCCACGAATTGAGGAATGGTAATTTTATAATCATGGAGAATTTCTCTTCCCCTTTGTTTAAGCCATGACGATACATAGCGCAATTCCCTCTCGATATCGGCTACATATGCCGCCTGCTTCTCTTCATCCATACACACAGCTCCCCACTTCATGAAACTTATCATACTACCATTTTGGATGAAAGTGAAATGATTTTCAAGATTGATTACCTGGAATCATAATGAAACGCTCTCATAAAAATAAGCAGCATCCAAAGAAGTCAAAACAACCAAATTGTTTTGCCCTTCCTTATATGCTGCCAATGAACGGGAGAGAAAATATTTATAAGGCTTACGTATTAAGAGTTAACACATTAAAGCTTAAGTTCTCCCATACGAAGGAGTTCTATGACTGCCTGCGAACGTCCTTTAACTCCAAGCTTCTGCATCGCATTCGAAATATGGTTTCGAACTGTTTTTTCGCTAATAAACAATTCACCTGCGATTTCTTTTGTTGTTTTGTCTTGTACTAGTAACTCAAATACTTCTTTTTCTCTTTTGGTGAGTAGTGGCTTATGAGTGAATTCGTTCTCCTTCAAGTAATGTTACCCTCCTTGCCTTCACCAGCATAAAACCCGGAGTGGGTGTCTATTTAGTCAAGATATAGTATGTCGGCTGAGGCAATGGAGTGACTATTTTACTTGTCTAAATGGAAATATTTTTAGGAATGTTCCAGCACAGTTTGCCACATCGAGTGCTTCATCTCTTCCGTCCAAGGTATCGGCTTTCCGGTGGCCTTGGAGACTTGTACAATCGTCCCCCTGCCCGTTAAACAAATTGATCCATCCTGTTTGGTCCCCATATAATGTATGTCCACTGAAGAATTTCCGATATGGTCAGCTTTCACATGGATTGTCAATCGATCATTGAAAAAAACCTGCTTCAGGTAATCACACTGTAAGTTAGCAACAACCGGCATCTCACCGCATTCAGCAGAGGTCCAATCCGACATGAATCCCATGCTATTGAAATACTCAATCCGTGCTTCCTCAAAATAAGTAAAAGGAATCGTGTTATTCAAGTGCCCAAACATATCAGTTTCTGAAAAGCGGACCTTAATCTCATGTTTAAAGGAAAAATCATTGATCCACTCCGTTATATTATCGATATATGATATTTTGCCCAACTTGTGCACACCCTTTCTAAAATGAATGGCTATTCACTCATTTTATAAGAAAAAAGCCATAATGAAAAGTATTTTATATTGGAAGATGTTTAATTTTATCATTCTCACTTCATTAATTTAGTCATTCAGCATTTGCGGGTGCCACAAATCATTTTACACATCAATCCAAGCTATCAATCGATAAAAAAAGAACCCATATCATAAGATATAGGTTCTTTCATGTTCATTTTTAAACTTCATCGCTGCCGAAGAAGTTACGGAATTGTTGGATCGTAGTATCACGGTTCAACGCTGCAATCGAAGTAGTTAATGGAATGCCTTTAGGGCAAGACTGCACACAGTTTTGTGAGTTACCGCAGTTTGCAAGTCCTCCATCACCCATGATTGTATTTAAACGTTCAGCTTTGTTCATTGCACCTGTTGGATGTGCGTTGAACAACCGAACTTGTGATAATGGTTGTGGCCCCATGAAGTCTGAATTGCTGTTTACGTTCGGACAAGCTTCCAAACAAACACCGCAAGTCATACATTTAGATAACTCGTAAGCCCATTGACGTTTCTTTTCTGGCATACGCGGTCCCGGTCCAAGATTGTACGTTCCATCGATTGGAATCCATGCTTTTACCTTTTTCAATGAGTCGAACATACGGCTGCGATCGACTTGCAGGTCACGAACAACAGGGAATGTACGCATTGGAGCTAGACGAACTGGCTGCTCCAATTGATCGATAAGAGCTGTACATGATTGTCTTGGTTTACCATTGATAACCATTGAACAAGCACCACATACCTCTTCAAGACAGTTCATGTCCCATGCGATTGCTGTAGTGTGCTTGCCTTGTACAGTTACCGGATTACGACGAATTTCCATAAGAGCCGAAATTACGTTCATATTCGGGCGGTATGCTAATTCGAATTCCTCATCATAAGGAGCTGAATCCGGTGTATCTTGACGAGTGATTATAAAACGGACTGTTTTAGTCTCAGATTTAGTTTCAACCATTTTTTTGCTCCCCCTCTTTAGTGTTTCGTAGTGTAGTCACGTTTACGCGGTGCGATCAGTGATACATCAATATCTTCATAATGGAATTCAGGTGCTTGATCCAAGCCTTTGAATGTTGCCATAGTAGTTTTCATGAATTCCTCATCATTACGTTCTGGGAAATCAGGTTTGTAATGCGCTCCGCGGCTTTCGTCACGGTTTAACGCACCAATTGTGATTACACGAGCCAATTGCATCATGTTTTGCAGCTGTCTAGTGAATGCAGCTCCTTGGTTACTCCATTTAGCCGTGTCATTGATGTTAATTTTCTTGTAACGTTCCATCAGTTCAAGAATCTTGTTATCCGTTTCTTTCAGCTTGTCATTGTAACGAACTACAGTAACATGCTGTGTCATCCACTCACCAAGTTCTTTGTGAAGGACGTACGCATTTTCGTTACCATCAAGAGACATGACTTCATTCCATTTCTCTTGTTCTTGTTTTTCGTACCCTTCATACAATGAAGAAGGAATGGATTCTGAAGTTTTATCAAGGCCTTCAATATATTTAACGGCGTTCGGTCCAGCGACTGAACCACCATAGATTGCAGAAAGAAGTGAGTTAGCACCAAGACGGTTACCGCCATGTTGTGAGTAATCACACTCACCTGCAGCGAATAAACCTTTGATGTTAGTCATTTGGTCATAATCCACCCAAAGTCCGCCCATAGAATAGTGAACGGCAGGGAAAATTTTCATTGGAACTTTACGAGGATCTTCACCCATGAATTTCTCGTAGATTTCAATGATTCCGCCAAGTTTAATATCAAGTAATTTCGGATCTTTATGTGATAGATCCAGGTAAACCATGTTTTCTCCATTAATGCCAAGCTTCATGTTCATGCAGACGTCGAAGATTTCACGAGTCGCGATATCACGAGGTACTAGATTACCATAAGCAGGGTATTTTTCTTCAAGGAAATACCAAGGTTTTCCGTCTTTATATGTCCAGATACGTCCACCTTCACCACGAGCGGATTCACTCATTAGACGAAGTTTGTCATCTCCAGGGATTGCTGTCGGGTGAATTTGAATGAACTCACCATTTGCATAATTTACACCTTGTTGATAAACGATGGAAGCTGCTGAACCTGTATTGATCATTGAGTTAGTTGATTTACCGAAAATGATTCCAGGGCCGCCGCTCGCCATGATGACTGCGTCTCCAGGGAATGATTTGATTTCCATTGAAGTCAGGTTTTGAGCTACGATACCGCGTGCTGTTTGCTCATCATCGATTACAGCTCCAAGGAATTCCCAGCCTTCATATTTCGTTACAAGGCCTTCAACTTCATAACGGCGAACCTGCTCGTCCAATGCGTAAAGTAATTGCTGACCAGTTGTTGCACCAGCGAATGCTGTACGGCTATGTTGAGTACCACCGAAACGACGGAAATCAAGAAGACCTTCCGGAGTACGGTTGAACATAACACCCATACGGTCAAACATATGGATGATCGATGGTGCTGCTTCGCACATCGCTTTAACCGGCGGTTGGTTAGCCAAGAAATCTCCGCCATAAACTGTATCGTCGAAGTGGATATATGGAGAATCCCCTTCACCTTTTGTATTTACTGCCCCGTTGATTCCGCCTTGGGCACAAACTGAGTGAGAGCGTTTAACAGGCACTAAAGAAAATAAATCAACCTGTTGTCCCAGCTCTGCTGCTTTGATCGTAGCCATTAATCCAGCTAGACCTCCACCAACGATAACTATTTTACCTTTACCCAATTCTGTCACTCCCTTATTTCCATTAGCCAAGCTATGTTTTTCCTAATTCTTATAAATGAACTCTATCTTCTTATACGAAAGCGAAAATTGCGCTGATTCCGATATAAGAAAGAAGAACGAAAACGATCAATGTAAAGTAAGTCATGATTCTTTGCGATCTTGGTGAAACTGTAAGACCCCAGCTAACTGCAAATGACCATAATCCATTAGCAAAGTGGAAGATTGCCGAGATAATACCAACAATATAGAACACAATCATAAATGGACTAGAGAAAATTTCAGCCATCATGTCAAAGTTAACTTCAGCACCCATAGCTGCTTGAATTCTAGTTGCCCATATATGCCAAACAAGGAAAATCAACGTTATGATTCCAGTTAGACGTTGTAGCATGAACATCCAGTTACGGAAGAAACTAAATCTGCCTAAATTGTTTTTTGCTGTAAAGGCAATATAAATTCCGTACACAGCATGGAAAATGAGCGGTAGATAGATGACGACCCATTCTACCAGAATCTTCACGGGCGTATACTCAATTAAATGAACTGCCCCATTAAAAGTCTCTTCTCCTTTTGTTGCCATAAAGTTTACCGATAAATGAAAAATTAGGAATAGACCAATTGGAATTACTCCTAGAAGTGAATGAAGCCTGCGATTCCCAAACTCACGATTTTTTGCCACTAAGTGCCCCCCCTTAATTTGTGAAAAATCATGCAAAGATAAACTGGTGGCTACCTTTTATCTCCGCGTGAAAATACAGTATAGAGTCAAAAAAACTCCTCTATACTTCCTTTACAATTATGTGACATGTCCATTTTACTCCTGACTTCTATATGCGTCAAGAAAACGGATACAAGAAATCTCTTTTTCAGAATAGATTTTATTGGATTAAATTAGCTATTTTTTGTATGTCAAGATGATATTTTGAATAAATTTCTAATTTAACTATTAATATCTCGATATAATTTCTCATTTTTTTCCAATTGTTATTTAAATAAATAAAAAACAGTATAATTTGCAAAAGAAATACGTTTATAATAGATTTACAGAAAGAGGCGATAAATTATGAAAAAAAATATTGCTGCTGCGATAGAAGAAGAGATTCAAACTGAAGAAATTCAAACTGAAGAATTCCTGGTTCCAGCTTTCGGATACGAATTAATCAGAGAAGTTCTATTGAACGATATTCTCGGAAAAGACTCTAATCAAATCCTCTATTGGGCAGGTAAACAATTAGCAAGAAAATTCCCATTGAATGGCGATCAGGAAGTGATTGAATTTTTCCAAAGCGCTGGATGGGGCAATCTGGAAATCTTGAAATATACGAAACACGAGATGGAATTATCCCTGACGGGTGAAATAATCAGCCGCCGCCTGGATTTACACCCTGATTGTCACTTCCAACTTGAAGCCGGTTTCCTTGCCGAGCAGTTTACACTGCAAAAAAAATTCCTCAGCGAATCAACGGAAGAAATTAAACGCCGCGCAAAAAAAGTGATATTCACCATCCAATGGGATCCCAGAGATCCAATCTAATAAGCCCTTAAAACAGACTTACCCTTTTTACCGGAAGTCTGTTTTTTATTGGACTCCTGACACTTAAGCTAGCACATTTGCATGCTGACCTAGTTTAAATGCTTCATGAAGAGATTCAACCGCCTTCACCATTTCCTTTTCATTGACGACAGTCGAAACTTTAATTTCCGATGTGCTGACCATTTTCACCTGGATGCCTGTATTGGCCATCACTTCAAACATCTCGGCAGCCACTCCCGGATTGGATACCATACCAGAACCGACGATGGATACTTTTGCCAATCCGCTCTCCGTTTCGACTCGGTCGAATCCCAATTGTTCTTTATTATTTTCCAGCACGATCAAGGCCGCTTCCGTATCTTCACTTTTTGTGGAAAAAGATAGATTGGTCGTATCCTCGGCAGTCATGCTTTGAATGATGATGTCCACATTAATCCGGTTTTTCGCAAGTGTTGTGAAGATTGTGGATAATGCACCAAGTGATTGGGGCAAACCATATATTGTGACCCTCGTAATACTGTCTTCAAAAGCAATCCCGCGTACAATTAAGTTTTCTTCCATAGTTGCTTCCTCCTCAATGATCGTTCCTGATTCTCTCTCCATGCTTGAACGGACTTCAAGCGGTATTTGATAATTTTTTGCATATTCGACAGCCCTTGGATGAAGGACGCCCGCCCCCAAGTTGGCAAGTTCCAGCATTTCATCATAAGAAATCGATTGGAGTTTTCGTGCGCCTTTTATGTAGCGAGGGTCCGTTGTGAAAACACCCGTTACATCCGTATAAATATCGCATCTATCCGCATTCAGCGCTGCAGCGATGGCAACCGCTGTCGTATCGGAACCGCCTCGCCCTAAGGTAGTGATTTCCCCATTTGCATCGTTCCCCTGGAAACCAGCCACGACCACTATTTTCTTATCCTGAAGCTGAGCTTGGATCCTCGTGGCATCGATGTTTAAAATCCGGGCATTCCCATGAACGGATTCCGTTTGCATGCCAGCCTGCCAGCCAGTATACGAAATGGCTTCATGACCTTCTTCAATCAATGCCATCGTTAACAGGGAAATCGTTACCTGTTCCCCCGTAGTCAATAGCATATCCATTTCCCTCTTGCTCGGGGTTCCGGAAATATCCCGGGCCATGGAAACCAATTGATCCGTGGTTTTCCCCATGGCTGAAACAACGACGACTACCTCATTTCCATTCTGCGCTTCCTCGATTACCCGATTGGCAACATTTTTGATTTTTTCTACGCTTCCGACGGATGTTCCGCCAAATTTTTGAACGATTAATGCCATCCTCATGCACCCTCTCTACCTTTTTAGGCAATAAAAAAAGCAATGAGAAATATCTCATTGCTGTGATCACATATCTAAATACTGTAAACACAGTGAGATAGCTCTCCAGGATATAAACCCTGACAATCCGACATTTATTAAATGTCGGACCAGGAAAACAAGGTATGAGTCTTGTCTTCCTTCGGCGTCATCCCCTTTCAAAACCTTTCATGGAAGCTCATACTTCTCCAGGTTTTTACTCTTGAATTCCGCACCTCTATCAGCACTTTTAAGTTGTCTAGTTAAAAATTCTTTTTAATCATAGCATAGAGATTTATCGGTAGCAAGATTATTCTTGTAATTTTCTAACGATTCCCTCTGCTACCCCTTTTGGCATGCCAGCTTCCATGATTTCCTCGGCGGTTGCCTCTTTGATTTTCTTCAATGATCCAAAATGCCTTAATAATTGCTTCCTTCGCTTTTCCCCGACTCCTGGAATATCATCAAGCTGGGAGTGAACTGCATTTTTCCCGCGTAGCTGGCGATGGAATGTAATCGCGAACCGATGGACTTCATCCTGAATTCTTTGCAATAGGTAAAATTCCTGGCTCCGTGAATCAAGAGGTACGATTTCAAGCGGATTTCCGATCATCAATTGCGAGGTCCTATGCTTTTCATCCTTAATGAGGCCTGAAAGTGGAATATCAAGGCCCAATTCATTTTCCAGAATATCCCGAACGGCTTCCACATGTCCCTTTCCGCCATCAATGATGATCAAGTCCGGAAGCGGCAGCCCTTCTTTCAATACCCGTGAATACCTTCTTCTGACCACTTCACGCATCGATTCATAATCATCAGGCCCTTGGACCGTCTTGATCTTATATTTGCGGTACTCCCTTTTTTCCGGCTTTCCATCAATGAACACGACTAAAGCGGAAACTGGGTCACTTCCCTGGATGTTGGAGTTATCGAAAGCTTCAATTCGATGCGGGGTGTAGATACCCAGTTGCTTCCCGAGGTTTTCCACCGCATTGATCGTTCTTTCTTCATCCCTTTCAATCAAAGAGAATTTTTCCTGAAGCGCGATGGAGGCATTTTTATTCGCCAATTTAAGCATGTCTTTTTTCGCTCCCCGTTTCGGGTGAATCGTTTTGACACCAAGCAGCCCTTCGGCCATTTCGGCATCCACTGATTCAGGCAGCAAGATTTCCTTTGGTTTAAAGTGGTTCGTAATCTCGTAAAACTGACCGAGGAATGTAAGAAGTTCCTGTTCGGGTTCATCGTAGACCGGAAAAAGTGAAACATCCCTTTCTATTAATTTACCCTGCCGGACAAAAAATACCTGAACGCACATCCAGCCTTTATCATAAGCAAAACCAAATACATCCCTGTCGATGAAATCTGTCGTCATCATTTTCTGCTTCTCCATCGTAATATCGATATGGGCAATTTTGTCACGGAACTCCTTGGCCCTCTCGAAATCGAGATCTTCCGATGCCTCCAGCATTTTTTCAGTCAGTTCTTTTTTTATTTCAGTATGCCCGCCGTTCAAGAACCTGTTGATATCATCCACCATTTTTTTATATTCCTGTTCCTCTACATCATATACACATGGGGCCAGGCACTGGCCAAGGTGATAGTAGAGACAAACGCGATCAGGTAAAGTATTGCATTTTCTTAGGGGATAGATGCGGTCGAGCAATTTTTTCGTTTCGTTAGCTGCAAATGCATTCGGATAAGGACCGAAATATTTACCTTTGTCTTTTTTGACTTTTCGCGTAATGATTAGACGTGGGTGGCGTTCCGCAGTCAGCTTTATGAAGGGATACGTCTTATCATCCTTCAGCATGACATTATATTTTGGGTCATGTTTTTTGATTAAGTTCAACTCTAAAATAAGAGCCTCGATATTGGAAGAGGTGACAATATATTCGAAATCCTCAATTTCATTCACGAGCCGGAATGTTTTTCCGTCATGAGATCCCGTGAAATAAGAACGGACACGATTTTTCAACACTTTCGCTTTGCCTACATAGATGATCGTTCCCTGACGATCTTTCATTAAATAACAACCAGGTTGATCGGGAAGAAGGGCAAGTTTATTCTTTATTTGTTGATTCATGCATTCAGCCTCCTGTTCTCCCTTTTTTACAATTATTATATATCAAGATAGCGAAAAAAGCTTCAAGTCCGCAGACTTGAAGCTTTTTTTAGCTAACCTACTATTACGCGTGTTTTGAAATAAGTTCAGCAAGTGCTTCTTTAGGTTGGAAACCAACAACCTTATCAACCACTTCACCGTCTTTAAGCACGATTAATGTCGGGATGCTCATCACACCAAATTTTCCAGCTGTTTCTTGGTTTTCATCCACATCCACTTTTACGATTTTTGCTGTATCGCCAATTTCAGTATCAAGCTCTTGAAGAACAGGAGCGATCATTTTACAAGGTCCGCACCATGGAGCCCAAAAATCTACAAGAACGACACCTTCGCTAGTATCTGTTGTGAACGTTTGGTCAGTTGCATTTATAATTGCCATATATATTTCCTCCTCAAATTTACTCAAATAACTAAAGACAGTATATCATTGTTGCTCGAATCGATGCTAATATTTTGCTTCAGTGGTAGGATGTCCAAAAAAAGAGTAAATATGCAGGCCAAATAAAGGGGCAAGACATGTATCGGCTTATGCCAAATGTCTTGCCCCTCATCTGTATTATTTCTATTACGCGTTAACTTTAAGTTTTTTGAATTCTTCCGTTAGTAACGGAACGACTTCGAAAAGGTCTCCGACAATTCCATAATCCGCCACATTGAATATGTTAGCTTCCGGGTCTTTATTGATCGCAACGATAACCTTGGAGTTGGACATCCCAGCTAAATGCTGGATCGCACCGGAAATTCCGCAGGCGATATAAAGGTCAGGTGTTACGACTTTACCCGTTTGCCCGATTTGCAGAGAGTAATCGCAATAATCCGCATCACATGCTCCGCGGGAAGCTCCTACCGCTCCGCCAAGAACTTGTGCCAGTTCCTTTAATGGTTCAAAACCATCTTCACTTTTCACGCCGCGGCCACCAGCGATGATTACTTTCGCTTCTGAAAGGTCGACCCCTTCACTGGCTTTTCTTACAACATCTTTAATGATTGTACGTAGATCCTTGATATCCACACTTAATGTAGAAACATCACCAGAGCGGGACTCATCTTTCGCTAATGGTTCGATATTGTTCGGACGGATTGTCGCGAATATCACGCCATCTGTTACAATTTTCTTTTCAAATGCCTTACCGGAATAGATCGGACGGGTGAAAACGATATTTCCGCCTTCTTCTTCAATGGATGTAACGTCAGAGATCAATCCTGATTCAAGCTTTCCAGCCAATTTTGGTGCAAGGTCTTTTCCTAGGGCCGTATGTCCAAAGAATATTCCTTCTGGTTTTTCCTGTTCGATGACGGCAAGCAAGCTTTGCGCATAACCATCTGAAGTATATTGTTTCAATTGATCATTTTCGACTGCAACAACCCGGTCTGCCCCATACTGGATCAATTCATTTCCGAAATTTTGAACACTGTCACCAACCAAGACACCTACTATTTCCCCGCCATCTGCAGCAAGTTTAGCCGCACCGATAGCTTCAAATGATACATTTCTCAGTGAACCGTCACGAACTTCGCCCAATACAAGAAACTTTCTAGCCATTTATAAAAACCTCCTGTGCACTATTTTATCTTTTTGTCGTGTGTTGTTATTTTGAAAAAGTACCGTTTCGATTAAATCACTTTTGCTTCGCTTCGTAATAATTGAACAAGTTCGCTTACTTGATCACCGATTTCGCCGTTTAATACTTTTCCAGCTTCTTTTTTAGCAGGAAGGTAAATTTCAATCGTTTTTGTTTTTGCCTCAACATCTTCTTCTTCCAAATCCAGGTCATCCAATTCCAATTCTTCAAGCGGTTTTTTCTTCGCTTTCATGATTCCCGGCAATGATGGATAACGTGGTTCGTTTAGCCCTTGCTGAGCCGTTACCAACAACGGAAGGGATGCTTCGATCGTTTCAGAGTCCCCTTCGACATCACGGATAACGCTTACATTTCCATTTTCGATGTCCAGCTTAGTAATGGTAGTAATATAAGGAATTTCTAAAATTTCGGCCACGCGTGGTCCCACTTGACCAGAACCGCCATCAATTGCAACGTTCCCTGCAATGATTAAATCGGCATTTTTATCTTTTAAGTATTCGCCTATAATTTTGGCAGTCGTGAATTGGTCGCCATTTTCAATATCGTCTTCTATATTTATCAATACGGCTTTGTCAGCACCCATTGCCAGCGCCGTACGTAATTGCTTTTCAGCCTCTTCGGTTCCGACGGAAATAACCGTTACTTCGCCGCCTTGTGCATCACGCACCTGGATTGCTTCTTCAACTGCATACTCATCGTATGGATTAATGATGAATTCTGCTCCATCCTCATTAATTTTCCCGTTGGATAGAGTAATTTTTTCTTCTGTATCAAATGTTCTTTTCAGCAGTACATAAATGTTCACGATAATACCTCCCGAATGATTTGAGTTTTGAAGATTATGAATTTTATTGATATATAGTATTGTATTCTACAGATTTCATCAAAATCCTGCATGATATATAAAAATAGTTATTTATACTCGAATCATCATTTCCCTGTGAATACAGCTTCCCTTTTTTCAATGAAAGCGCCGATTCCTTCTTGTGCATCAGCAGTATCGAAAGCTTGGCCAAAGAGGGCTGCTTCCCTTTCCACACCTTTATGGTAGGCATCATGCTTGGAATAATTTAATAACTCTATGGCCGACTTTAAAGCAAGCGGGCTTTTCTTGGCAATTTTATTGGCTAGTTCTTTAGCTTTCGGAATCAATTCTTCATCCGTGAAGGCATGATTCGCCAATCCGCATTGTACAGCTTGGGTACCTGAAATCGGTTCACTTGTAAACAGCATTTCAGCTGCCTTTGCCATGCCCACATAACGAGGAAGACGTTGGGTCCCAGCAAATCCAGGGATTAAGCCCAACTGCAGCTCAGGCAAACCCAGTTTAGCCCTTTCGGTTACCAAACGGATGTGACAGGCCATGGCCAGCTCCAATCCTCCGCCAAGGGCCGCTCCATGGATGGCTGCAATGACCGGTTTTGGGAAAGATTCGATTTTCTCAAAAACAGATTGCCCGTTCTTGGTCAGCTTCTCGAAAGCTTTCCCGTCTTTCACTTCCGTAAACTCCTTAATGTCTGCTCCTGCAGAGAAGAATCTTCCTTCACCATGAAGAAGGACAACCCGTACGGCGTCATCATTCTCAATTTGGTCGAAGGCCTGTGACAGCTCTCCGATGATAGCCGAAGAAAGTGCATTTGCAGGTGCATGATCAATCGTTATAAAAGCCACATGATTTTCGACTGAAAGCTTAAGATATTCCATTTCAATCCCTCCAGGCATACTAGTCAAACTTTTTCGAAAATTAAATATGTATCACTTCCCGATAAAGCTGGAAGCAGAATTAACCGATTCTTTCGAGGATGGCTCGCCATCCTCTATTTAAATCGTTAACTTTTCAGGCCACAGCCGCCAATCAGAAGGCGGTGAACATCAGGTGCAAGGTCTGGGAGCGAATACTTTTGCTCGTTCATGACCCAGGTCGTCACTGTTTCGTCAATCGTTCCAAAAATCATCTGCCTGGCAAGTAAATTATTTAAATCAGGCAGGAATTCGCCGTTTTCTTTTCCTTCTATAATGATTTGATCGATTAAATTTAAATACCCTCTTAACACATCATTAATTCTTAGGCGCAATTCTTTATTCGACTGTCTTAATTCCAACTGAGTGACAATTGCTAAATTCACGTCTTCTGAAAGGTTTTTAAAATGTTTTTGGATGAGCACATGCAGTTTATCCGAAGCAGTGGTCTTTCCTTTTAGCTCTTCTTCGATCTGTTCCACAAAATAGCCCATCTTTTCATGGAATAATGATATTAGGATATCTTCTTTATTTTTAAAATAAAGATATATGGTGCCATCCGCTACCCCTGCCTGCTTGGCGATTTTGGATACTTGGGCTTGATAGTAACCGTTTTGGGCAATGACGATAACGGCCGCATCAATAATTTGATTATACTTAGGTCTGTTGCTTTTCACTGGATGTCCCCTTTCAGAAAATGAATGAACCATCATTCATATTTCTATCATAAAATGATGACCCTTTACTGTCAAGCAAAACTTCTAAGGGGCCTGACATTCCACTTCTGTTCATTGTACAGTCCCCATCCATAGGTTGTCCAGCCGTTTTGCAAAACACGGAGCTCTCTTCCGCTGCTCCGTTAAAAGGGGGTGCATGTTTAAGCTTCTTTTCTTTCCTCGGATATTTTTTTCTTTTCCTCCTCGATTAGGACCCTTCTCAGGATTTTTCCTATCGTCGTTTTTGGAAGTTCATTCCTGAATTCATAGCTGCGCGGCACCTTATAGGAAGCCAGGTTCTTTCTGGCAAATTCATTCAATTCCTCTTCTGTGACCCTCGCATTTTTTTTCAGTACGACATAGGCCTTGACGGTTTCCCCGCGATATGGGTCAGGGATACCTGCCACAACCACTTCCTGTATGGCCTCATGCTCGTATAGCACCTCTTCCACCTCACGTGGATATATATTGAAACCGCCTGCAATGATTGTATCCTTTTTCCTCTCGACTACATAAAAGAACCCCTGCTCATCCATGTAACCCAGATCGCCAGTAAGCAGCCAGCCATTTTTAAAGGTTTTTTCCGTTTCATCCGGACGATTCCAATATCCTTGCATCACCTGTGGTCCTTTTATTGCAATCTCTCCAATTTCATTCGGAGGAAGCTCTTCAAAGTTTTCCAGGGACAGAATCACCGAGTCGGTATCTGGCCAAGGCAGTCCAACGCTTCCTTTTACACGCGGCTGATCCCAAATGAAATTAGCATGTGTCACCGGTGAGGTTTCTGAAAGCCCATAGCCTTCAACAAGCTTTCCGCCAGTAATTTTCTCAAACTGCTCCTGGACCTCTAAGGGCAATGATGCAGAACCGCTTATACAGGCATTGATGGAAGAAAGGTCATATTTGGCGATATCCGGATGGTTCAAGAGGCCAATATACATCGTGGGTGCTCCTGGAAACATGGTCGGTTTCTGTTTTTGAATGGTTTTAAGCGTCGCTTCGACATCAAATTTTGGCATGATGATCATGGTGTTCCCTTCCATGACGGATAAAACCAAAACTGTAGTCATACCGTATACATGGAAGAAAGGCAGAATCGCAAGGATCCTTTCCTCACCACGCTTATTTTTATAAAGCCATGCATTGCACATTTTCGTATTTGCCAGCATGTTCTTATGGGTAAGCATGACCCCTTTGGGAAAGCCTGTTGTCCCACCTGTATATTGCAAAAGCGCAAGGTCATTATCCACATCGATTGGCACTGTGACTTCTTCAGTGATCTTTCGTTTCATGATTTCGGAAAATAAATGATGATTCCCTTCATGCTCCACATTGATGACAATGCCGTATTGCTTTTTTTGGATAAAAGGATAGATAAGATTTTTCGGGAATGGTAAATATTCCTTGATAGCGGTTACAATTATATGTTCTATATCCGTTCTTGATGCCACTGCTGTGACACGGGGAAATAAAATATCCATCGCTAAAATTATTTTCGCTCCGGAATCTTTCATTTGATATTCTAATTCACGTTCCGTATAGGTTGGATTCGTTTGAACCACGACTCCGCCGGCCATCAAAATCCCAAAAAAGCTTATGACACCCTGAGGGCAGTTTGGAAGCATGACGGCAACGCGTTCACCTTTTTGAAGACCGATACTTTTTAAATAGGCTGCAAACTTTAAAGCCGATTCATGCACTTCCCGGAAAGTTAATTCTTTTCCCTGGAAATGAATCGATACTTTATCAGGGAATTCTTCAGCTGATTCCTTCAAAAAAGAATAAAGAGGTTTATCTTCGTACGACAAAACAGCGGGTATCTGTTCCGGATAAATAGCTTGCCATGGCTTATTGCTCATTTGCCCCCTCCTTCTGAATATTCTCAATACTCTTAATCATTATAATACAATCGGGATTTTCTTACAATTGCCGAATTTCAGAGTATAAAGACCTTATGATGAGAAGCAGACCAGTATATATCCTATGCCAACCACAGGGAACGAAATACATTAAAAGAGAGAAAAAAAAGGAGTGGATCCACTCCTTACAGACTGTAGACAAATTAGGGTAGAACCAGTTTACCTTCAATTCTAGTGAAGGTTTCATCTCATATAAGTTTGCATGCACGGTAAAGCATTAAGCGATAATGCTTCAATCTTTTGTATCAATTTGGAGTGAGCCATATTTCTCTTCCTTTGCCGTAAAGTCTATTTGACCAATGTTATTTCTAACTTTTGTAAGAGTTCAAATAAAAGAAGCGGCACAATGGCCGCTTCAATTGAAGAATGTCATATAAATGATTCCAAACAGAAAAAAGATACCGCAACAAACAATTAATACTTTTGCAAGTTTCTCCACAGCTTACTCCCTCTCATGAAGGGCATTAAGAAATTCCGGCGCCGATGACAAAAGATAATGCGATTGATATGATCATCGATAGGAATCCAACTGCCCGATTATCTTTTTGTATTTCTTCATCTATTTTAAATCCAGGAGTCATAAATTCAAAAATGAAATACCCGATTAACAGCAGGACAAATCCGTATACGCCCCAGCCAATCATGGTAAGAAGCGAATTCTGATGGAGAATGGACTGTTGGAATACATAGGCGATCCCAAATATTTTACCACCTGTTGCCAATGCGACAGAAAGGTTTCCCTGTTTGATTTCCTCCCAGTTCTTGTACTTTGTGACAAGTTCAAAAATGGCTAAAAAAACAATCATGCACAAAATAACGACACTGTAACGAGCAGCTATATATACATATTCATTTTCCCACATGTTCTCCATGGTCCAACTCCCGAATGGTAACTAGCCACCCGGCTTGGCTAAATAGCCGGAGTGACCGCTTTCCTTTATTTAAATTCCACCACCGTAACACCTGTTCCGCCTTCACCGGCTTCCCCGAAGCGAATCCTATTGACAGAGCGGTGATTTTTCAAGTATTCCTGGACTCCGGACCGAAGAGCGCCCGTTCCTTTACCATGAATGATGGAAACACTCGAATAACCGGCCAAAAGAGCATCATCAATGTACTTTTCCACTCTTGAAATTGCATTTTCAAAGCGTTCTCCACGGAGGTCAAGTTCCACGCTAACATGATAATCGCGGCCTTTGATTGTGGTAAGCGGCTTTGTTTCTTTTACTTTTGTGCTCTTGATGAATTCCAGGTCAGACTCCTTCACCTTCATCTTCATGATGCCGATCTGAACCTGCCATTCATTATTTGAGACCTTCTCAATCAAGTGACCTTTTTGACCAAAGCTTACTACCTTAACTTCATCTCCAGGTTTCAAGCTTTTATCCAGCGGCTTAGCAGCTTTATTTGACGTTTTTTTCACTTTAGGCGCTGCTTCTTCAAGCCGCTTTTTGGCATCGATCAGTTCATGCTCTTTAACATCGGCATGCTTTTCCAGTCGCAGTTTACGTAAATCGGCAATGATCGCTTCCGCTTCCTTTTGTGCATTTTCAACGATTGCTGCTGCCTGTTTTGCTGCCTTTTCGACCATCGCATCCCGTTCTTCATGGTACTCATCAATTTGCCTTTGAAGGTCTTTATGAAGAATTTCCGCCTCTTTCAGGTGATTCTTGGCTTCCAGCTCCTCTTCTTCAGCCTTCTTGCGGCTGTCCTCAAGGGATGCTATCATATTTTCAACTTTATTCGTGTCCTCACCAATATGACTGCGGGCGCTGCTTATCACGCTTTCTTCCAAACCAAGACGCTTGGAAATTTCAAAAGCATTACTCCGCCCTGGTACACCGATCAAAAGTTTGTAGGTGGGACTCAAGGTTTCCACATTAAATTCGACGCTTGCATTAATGACGCCTTCCCGATCATATCCATACGCTTTTAATTCCGGGTAATGTGTCGTTGCAATTACACGTGCTCCGCGCTTATACACTTCATCCAAAATGGAAATCGCCAAAGCGGCACCTTCCTGTGGATCTGTTCCCGCTCCAAGCTCATCGAATAAAACAAGGCTGTCATAATCGACATGCTTAAGGATATCGACAATGTTGACCATATGCGAAGAGAATGTACTTAAGCTTTGTTCAATCGACTGTTCATCGCCAATATCGGCATAAACAGAAGAAAACACAGCCGTTTCGGAACCATCCAGCGCAGGGATTTGCAGACCCGACTGGGCCATTAACGTACAGAGGCCTATCGTTTTCAGGGTAACCGTCTTCCCTCCTGTATTCGGACCGGTGATGACGATTGTCGTAAATTCATCACCAAGAAAAATATCATTGGCTACGACAACATCACTCGGAATGAGCGGATGTTTCGCTTTGAATAATTTCACGCGTCCCTCATTATTCAGAATCGGCTTGGATCCTTTTATCGCTTTTGCATATTTTGCCTTGGCAACAAGGAAATCGATTTGTGCAAGCACTTTGACATTATGAAGCAATTCAGGGGTGAACGCACCGACTTTTTCCGATAGTTCAACCAATATCCGTTCTATTTCCTGCGTTTCCTTCACACGGGTTTCCTGCAGGGCATTATTCAGTTGAACAATTGCTTGCGGTTCAATGAACAACGTCTGCCCTGATGATGATTGATCATGAATGATCCCGCCATATACACTGCGGTATTCCTGTTTTACCGGGATGACGAATCGATCATTCCGGATGGTGATGATGGCATCGGATAACATTGTTGATGCATTTGAAGAACGGATCATACTTTCTAGTTTTTCCCTGACGCGACTTTCGTTCGTCCGAATTTGGTTTCTTAGGGTACGAAGCTTGTCGCTGGCAGAATCCATCACTTCGCCATGTTCGCTTACTGCAAACGTAATTTCCTGTTGCAAATCTATCAACGGATGAAGGGAATCGATATATTCAGCTAATAGCGGAACATCAATTTCCTGCTCTGCGAGTTCTTCGAAAAAACGGCTGAGGATCCTGCCGGCACGAATCGTACTCGCAAGTTCCATCAGTTCCATCGGTGAGAGCATTCCGCCAATCTGTGCCCTTTTTGCATGTGGACGGATATCGAAAATCCCGCCCAATGGCAAGTTACCTTTCAACCGGACGATTTTGGCTGACTCATCTGTTTCTTCCTGCCATCTCGACACTTCTTCAAAATCCGTGGAAGGCATTAATTGCTCTGCCTTCTCTTTTCCTATGGATGAGGATGCGTGTGAGATTAATTGTTCTTTTATTTTATGAAATTCCAATGTCTTTAAAGCTTTTTTATGCATGGAGTTAAAGCTCCTCCTTATTTATGGGCAAATAGTTAATCATTTCTCTTTAAAAACGCCAATAATCCATCCGTATCCCTTGCATTAAGAACCGTTGATTCTTTAATCCAGCCCTTTTTGGCTGAGGAGACCCCAACAGGCATATGTTCAAGCATGTCGATGCTGTGGGCATCCGTATTGATTATGATAGGAACTCCCGCTTCTTGCGCCTTGCGCAGATGGGGAGGTGCCAAATCCAATCGGTTCGGATTCGCATTCAATTCCAAGGCGGTATTCGTTTCACGAGCCAGTTCGATCAGCATCTCTATATCCACATCATATCCGGCGCGTCTGCCAATGATCCTTCCCGTTGGATGGGCGATGATATCTACATGCGGATTATTCAGAGCCGTTTTTAAGCGCTCCATGATCGTTTCCCGCGGCTGTGAAAAGCTTGAGTGAATCGATGCGATCACCAAATCCATCTCTGCAAGCAGCTCATCGTCATAATCAAGTGTCCCATCAGGAAGTATATCCATTTCAATCCCTGAAAGAACGGTAAAGTCAGCGTATTTTTCATTAAGTTCATGGATGATTCGTTTTTGTTCTCGTAAACGTTCCGCGGTCAAGCCGTTCGCCACTTTCAGATATTGCGAATGATCGGTGATGGCCATATATCGATACCCTTTTGCACGGCATGCTTCAATCATTTCTTCAATCGTATGAGCCCCATCACTCCATGTGGTATGCATATGCAGATCACCTTTAATGGCCTCTAAAGATATGAGAGATTCATTAGCATCATAATGCTCGACTTCCGTTCCATCTTCACGTATTTCTGGCGGAATGAAAGGAAGGCCAAAATGGTTATAAAATTGTTCTTCCGTTTCAAACGTCAATACATCACCGGTTTCAGTCACTTCCACCCCATATTCGCTGATTTTCTCTCCGCGATCTTTAGCAAGCTGGCGCATCCGCACATTGTGATCCTTCGAACCTGTAAAATGATGGAGTGTCGTGATGAATTCCTTATCCTTAACGATTCGGAAATCAACAGAAATATCATATTCATAATCAAGCACGACCGATACTTTTGTATCACCGGCCGCAATTACCTGCTTTATCCCTTTTATTGCTAGCAGTTGATTTTTAACCTCTTCGGGATGATCTGTCGAAATGATGAAATCTAGGTCCTTGATCGTTTCCCTCATGCGCCGGATGCTGCCGGCCCTGGAAGAACGGATGATGTATTCCATGTTAGCAAGGGCCGTTTCAATATCAGCCGCAATCGGCCTCATGAAGGCAAGGGGGAGTCGATCGGGCCTTGAACCCGCCTCGGCAATTGCAGACAGGATCTTCTCTTCCGTTTTTTTGCCGAAACCGGCAAGCGCCGCGACCCTGCCTTCTTCACAGGCGATTTTAAGATCATTCACATCTTTGACATGCAGCTCTTTATGAAGCTTGGCAATTTTCTTCCCGCCCAAACCTTGAAGCTGCAAGAGCGGAATCAATCCTTTTGGCACCTGCTCCTGAAGCTCTTCAAGTACAGTCGATTTCCCCTCATTTATATACTCTTCGATGACGGATGCCGTTCCTTTCCCGATTCCATTTAAAGCGGTAAAATCTTCGATCTCCGACAGGCTCCGGTCATCCGTTTCCAAGGCGCCTGCTGCCTTTCGGAAAGCTGAAACCTTGAACGGGTTCTCTCCTTTTAATTCCATATATATTGCAATTTTTTCTAATAATTTAATGATATCTTTTTTATTAATAGTCATTTAATTCACCGCCGGAAAAATTAGTAGGGTCTCCCATGTTCACTTTCTTAAAGATACCTTTCTTGGAGGTAAAGTACAAGCAGTCCGATTCTTAACTTAGGGGGAATTACATGCTGCTACATAAAAAGGGGCCTCCCCCGTTCAAAGTATAGGAATCCAGGACTTTGAGAAAGGGAGGCAGGCCCACTTATACTGACATTAAGATTGTTTTAGATCATGAAACCAAAGTTCCTTCACCTGCTCGGATAGGAACGGCGTATGTTTCACGATCGATTCTGCCAGAAACGAGCCCGTTAATGGTTTCTGGATTGAATCCATTGGCAGCATGGCAGCTATATATAATATAATAAACATGATAAGATAGACTTCGAGAAAGCCCAATATCCCTCCACCCCAGCGATTCAGCTGCTTTAATATCGGAAGATGGGTAATGAAGTTGAGCATGGATCCTATCATTTGCCAAAGAATCTTGGCAGCAAAGAAAATGATTGCAAAGGCAATTGCATTGTAATACGCCGTATCAAGCCCGACTGTATCGAAAAACATATTAAGGGTCGAGGAATCTCCCATCGTTGGAAAAGGAATCCACAATTTCAAATTGGGAGCAAGATCTCCGTAAAATACATAGGCGACGATGAAGGCTACTATGAACCCTGTCATATGAACCGTTTGTAAAATGAAGCCACGCTTTAAACCGATTAATAAACCGATTAAAAGAATGGCCAGAATTGCTAAATCAAGCATGTACTCAGTCCTTCTCTCTCTTTAATTCCAGTTGAAGCTGGTCTAATTCATCTTTTAATTTAATATATTCGTGGATGGTATTCACGGCCGTTAGCACCGCTAGCTTACTTGTATCCAAGTATGGATTTTTCATCCTGATCTCTCTCATTTTTTCGTCAACCATCGAAGCGACCAGGCGCATATGACTTGCGCTTTCTGTGCCGACGATTGTATATGGTTGTCCGTATATATCAACTGTTGTTTTATTTCGTTTATCGTCTGACAAAATGATGCCCCCAATCTAAACAATCCTAATTCTATCATATCACGAAGTTTTTCGTCATGAAAGAGAGTACATCGTCATTTCTCGCATAAAAATTTCAATAATTTGTCAAACGAAAACGAATTTTAGGAAGAGGATTACCTAATAAACAAAATGAAGTTAGGAGCTTACCCATTATGTCCCATGTTGTTTTACTTATCAGCCCTGAACAAATAAAGGCTATGAAGTCCCACTATTCTTCATCCTTGGCCGCCAAGCTGCCGCCCGGGAGCATCTTTTCCGCCAAACCGCCGTTATGTACGGTGACCGCCTATAAATCTGGAAAGGTGCTTTTTCAGGGTAAAAATGCCGAGCTAGAAGCAGTAAAATGGCAAAATGGCACCACTGCTGCTGCTCCAAAGAAAAAAACGACATCCTCTGCATCAGTCAATGTCCATCGATATTCGCCGCCTGCAAATATCGGAACCATGTCTGTGATTGGATCCGATGAGGTCGGAACAGGAGACTATTTCGGCCCGATCACCGTCGTAGCCGTATATGCAAAAAAGGAACAACTAGCCCTATTAAAGGAGCTTGGTGTCCAGGATTCCAAAAATCTCAAAGATCCACAGATCATCGAAATCGCCAAACAGATTAAGGATGTAGTGCCATTCAGCCTGCTCACATGCGACAACCCGAAATATAATGCGCTCCAGGCAAAGGGAATGTCACAAGGAAAAATGAAGGCACTCCTCCATAACCAAGCAATCAAGAATCTCATGCAAAAAATCCACCCGGAACAAGCGGAAGCGGTCCTTATTGATCAATTCGCCCAACCAGAGGTATTTTTCAATTACCTTAAAGGGCAAGAACTATTTCAAGCCAACGCCACCTATCTATGCACAAAAGCGGAAGGCATACACCTTGGAGTAGCAGCCGCATCCATCCTGGCCCGATATGCATTCGTGAAACGCTTTGACTTGCTGAGTGAAAAGGCCGGATTCAAAATCCCTAAAGGAGCCGGATTTGCAGTCGATGAAGCGGCCGCAAGATTGATTCATGAAAAAGGAATCGATTCATTAAACGAATTCACGAAAACCCACTTCGCCAATACAGAAAAAGCGAAGCGACTATATCAACAGAAATATCATAAATAGAAGAAAGCGGCTGATCTTTTGGAAAAGCCGCCTTTTTCTCATGAGTTCGCGCTTTTTACTGTGAGTTTGCGCCATTTACTCGTGAATTATCGCAATTTACTCGTGAATTTGCACTATTTACTCGTAAAATCCTAAAAGACAGCTCCCCAAGATTCAGGGAGCTGTCTTTTTGGTTTTATCCTCTTAGCTCTGCGCCAGCTTTTTCTTTAACGGCTTCAAGCACTTTATCATGTGCTTTTGTAATGTCCTCGTCCGTTAGAGTACGTTCCGGGTCGAAGTATTTCAGTGAGTAGGCAATGGATTTCTTGCCTTCCTCCATTCTTTCACCTTCGTATAAGTCGAAGATGCTTACTTCTTTCAGCAATTTGCCACCGGCTTCTTCAATAATTCCCTGAATGTCCCCGGCTTTCGTAGCTTGATCCACAACGAGCGCGATATCGCGTGTGGTTGATGGATAGCGCGGAATGGTTTGATAAGCAATCGGCGCGACTTCGGCTTCTGCCAATGCTTTTAAGGAAAGTTCGAAAATGTATGTTTCTTTAATATCCAAGTCTTTTTGGACAGTTGGGTGCACTTGGCCGATAAAGCCAATCACTTCACCATTCAATAGTACTTCCGCTGTCCGTCCTGGATGCATGTCGTTGATTTCCGCTTGGCGGTAACTGATTTGATCAGCTAATCCAAGTGTGTCGAATAATGCTTCGATCACGCCTTTGGCTACAAAGAAATCCACTGGTTTCTTTTCACCTTGCCATAGATGTGACTCCCATAGGCCTGTGATTGCTCCAGCAATATGTTCTTTTTCTTCAGGCAGCACTTGTTCGTCACGCTTAAAGAATACCGAACCGATTTCATACAGTGCCAGTGAATCAATTTGGCGGGCATTGTTATATTTCACGACTTCCAGCAATTGAGGCACGATGCTTAAACGCAGCTGGCTCCGTTCTTCACTCATTGGCATTGCTAATCGTATGGATTCTCTTGCTTCCAATGCAAATTGGGACGCTTTTTCCTGGCTTGTCAGTGAATAGGTCACCGCTTGATAAAGGCCTGCGCCTTCAAGTGTACGGCGTGCCTTCCGCCGTTTAATTTGATAGTCAGTCAATTGGCCTGGGGTAGCAGAGCCGATTGGAAGTGTAGCGGGAATGTTATCATATCCATATAAACGTGCAGCCTCTTCGACTAAATCAGCTTCAATCGTAATATCACCACGGCGCGTCGGGACTGTGATTGTGAATGTTTCATTGTCAAGTTCAACGCCGAATTGCAGACGTTTGAAGATTGATTCCACAACTGATACGGTCATGCTTGTGCCAAGAAGTGTGTTGATTTTTTCAAGAGTGATGCTAATGACTGCAGGTTCCATTGTCAATTCGTCAACTTCTGCTGCTCCTTGTAAGACTGTTCCGCCTGCATATTGCGCAATCAATTGTGCAGCACGTTCTCCAGCTTCACGTACACGTGCTGGGTCGACGCCTTTTTCAAAGCGGGCACTGGCTTCACTGCGTAATCCATGGTCCTTCGATGCTTTACGAACTACTGTACCTGCAAAATATGCACTTTCAATAATGATGTTCGTCGTATCATTTTTAACTTCGGAATCAGCTCCGCCCATCACACCAGCTATCGCAACAGGCTCGCTGCCATTTGTGATCACTAAATGGTCAGGTGTCAAAGTGCGTTCAGTTTCATCCAATGTTACGATTTTTTCAGCATCCTTCGCTCTGCGGATGACGATCTCCTTTGAACCAAAGCGGTCATAATCAAAGGCATGGAGCGGTTGGCCGTATTCAAGTAAAATGTAGTTCGTGATATCCACGACATTATTATGAGGTCGGATACCTGCAGACATCAACCTAGTCTGCATCCAAAGCGGTGAAGGGCCGACCTTTACATCCTTGATGATTTTAGCCATGTATATCGGGTTATCTTCTTTCGCTTCCACTTTGACACTGATATAATCAGTTGCTTTTTCAGGTGCCTCTTCTTTCTCGACAACCGGCCATTTCACTTCCCGGCCTAGAATGGCTCCCACTTCGTACGCAACACCAAGCATGCTCAAAGCGTCGGAACGGTTTGGAGTCAGCCCAAGTTCCAGCACTTCATCACTTAAACCAAGTTCCTCCAATGCATCTTTCCCTACTTCCACATCATTAGGAAAGACGAAGATACCTGTAGCATAGTCCTTGGAAACGAGCTTGGATTCGAAGCCCAATTCCTGAAGCGAGCAAATCATCCCGTGCGATTCCTCTCCGCGAAGTTTCGCTTTCTTGATTTTGAAATTACCTGGAAGGACCGCGCCAACAGTAGCGACTGCGACTTTTTGGCCTTTATCGACATTCGGTGCTCCACAGATGATCTGAACGGGATTTTCAGCCCCGATATCAACTTGGCATTTATTCAATTTATCCGCATTTGGATGCTGTTCACGTTCTAGGACATGCCCGATGACGACCCCTTTTAGCCCTTCACTTTTCTTTTCTACCCCTTCAACCTCAATGCCGCTTTTCGTGATTTTGTCAGCTAGCTCCGTCGCATTGATGCCTGAAAGGTCAACATAATCTTGTAACCATTTATATGACACAAACATGGTAGGTCCTCCTTTTTAAAATAAAAAATTTATGCTTCGTGATGGTTGAATTGTTTTAAGAATCGGACATCATTCGTATAGAAATGACGGATATCGTCCACGCCGTACTTCAACATGGCAATCCGTTCCACACCGATTCCAAATGCGAATCCAGAGTATTTCTTGGAATCGAAGCCAGCCATTTCAAGGACGTTCGGATGAACGATTCCACCGCCAAGCACTTCGATCCAGCCTGTTTGTTTACAAACGCTGCAGCCTTTACCGCCGCAGATTTTACAAGAAATATCGACTTCGACGGAAGGCTCGGTAAATGGGAAGAAACTAGGGCGAAGACGGATTTCACGGTCTTGCCCGAATACTTTTTTCGCAAATACGTCTAGTGTTCCTTTCAGATCGCTCATGCTGATGTTCTCATCGATGACCAAGCCCTCAATTTGCTGGAATTGATGGGAGTGTGTCGCATCATCGTTATCACGGCGGTATACTTTTCCTGGGCAAATGATTTTAACAGGACCTTGACCTTTATGTTTTTCCATCGTTCTTGCTTGAACAGGTGACGTATGCGTACGCATCAGGATTTCATCCGTGATGTAGAAGGAATCCTGCATATCACGTGCCGGATGGCTTTTTGGCAAGTTAAGTGCCTCGAAGTTGTAATAGTCGCTTTCAACTTCAGGACCTTCCGCGACGGTATAACCCATACCGATGAATAAGTCTTCGATTTCTTCCACGACACGCGTTAAAGGATGAAGGTTCCCCTTGTTTACCGGACGTCCTGGAAGTGTGACGTCAATCGTTTCAGTTGCTAGCTTTGCATTGACTGCCGCAGTTTCAAGTGCTTTTTGTTTCTCCTCGATCTTTGTTGCGATCGCTTCCCGTACATCATTGGCAAGTGCCCCGATTTTCGGGCGTTCTTCGGCAGATAATTTACCCATGCCGCGCAATACCTCAGTGATTGGCCCTTTTTTCCCTAAATAAGCAACACGGACTTCATTCAGTTCTTTTAATTCGGAAGCGGCGGCAACTTTTTGCAACGCTTCTTCCTGCAGTTCTAGTAAACGTTCCTGCATCATGTCTTCCTCCTTTATTTTCCTTTTGTAAAAATGAACACAAAAAAACCCCGATCCCTAAAGGGACGAGGTTTATGTATCGCGGTACCACCCTTATTAGTGCACAAAACAAAAAAACTTCTGCACTCACTTCATTAAAAATAACGGCTCTTCACCGGAACATTTTTCAGACATCCTGTCTTCCCAATGCCAACTCGAAAGGTGAATTCACTTAAGCAGTGCCATAAAAATGCTTTCAGTCAAGGCATTTTCTCCCTGGATATGGTTAACTAAAGCTACTAGTCTTTGTCATCGTCGTTTCATTATAAAATTCTGTTTTATTATATTATAATTCTTCGGCCGTTTCAAATCGATTTTCGTAAATGGTACATTAAAATCCCGGCAGCAATACCCACATTCAATGATTCGCTTTTTCCGTAGATGGGAATATAAAGGTTTTTAGTCGTTTTCACCAATAATTCCTTTGATACCCCTTGGCCTTCATTACCGACCAGGAGGGCAAAACGAGAAGACTTTTCCACTTCCTCAAATGGCGATGCGCCTTCTAATGCCGTGCCATAAACCGGTGTGCCACCTTGCTTCAGCTCATCGATGATTTCGGAAAGGTTCCCTTTAATGACAGGCATATGAAAGAGGCTTCCTTGCGTCGAACGGACCACTTTGGGATTATACAAGTCGGCACACCCTTCGCCAAGTATGACCGCATCGATTCCAGCAGCATCCGCTGTCCTGATCATCGTTCCAATATTACCCGGATCTTGAACGGCATCGATCAACAATAGCTTATCCGGATTGATGGACGCCATGCTCGTTGATTTCTGTTCACAAACCGCGGCAATTCCCTGCGGGGCTTCGGTATCGCATATCGCCTTCATAATATCATTTTTCACATAAATGAGTTCTGTGCCTTCCACCTTAAAATGGGCAGGCATTTCAGTTTCTTCATTTATTATCACTTCCAAGACGATTTCTTCTTTTAAGGCTTCTTCAACTAAGTGAAAACCCTCGATTAAATATTTACCTGTTTTATCGCGTTCTTTTTTGGTCAAAAGTTTTTTCCAATGCTTAACTTGCGGGTTTTTTACGGATTCGATATATTTCAAGGGTAAACGCTCCTTTAACTTCACACTGATTTTCCTATTATAACGCAATTCGCATACATATTGCATGCGAGTTTGTGAAATGCTATTAATGTCAGTCATTATGTGTTAGAGGAGGAATAATTATGAATTTAAACTTACGTAATGCGATCATCCAAAATGTATCTGGAAATTCGCAAGAGCAGCTGGAAGACACGATTGTCGATGCCATACAAAATGGCGAGGAAAAAATGCTTCCTGGATTGGGAGTATTATTCGAGGTCATCTGGCAAAATTCATCCGAGCAGGAAAAACAGGAAATGATCACTGCCCTCGAAGCAGGATTAAAAAAATAACAGCCTTAGCAGGCTGTTATTTTTTTGATTTCGCTTCGCCAGCCTTAAGTTTTTCGATGGAGACTTCTTCATCAAGCAGCAAGATGAGTTTTTTTGAGCTCACTTCTTCAAGCATCGCTTTTGTCTCAGCAAAAGAGTAGCCATATTTCGTGAAAAAGCTGCGTAAATCTCCAGATCCTTCATCTGTGAAGTAATGGAAAATTTTCAAGAAAAGAGTGTCCTCCTTATCCTGATTGGCAATGATCAGTATATCCGTATGTTCATTTCCAAGCTGCACGTGATTTTTTATATCAGCTGCCACTGTCATTTGGGTGCCAGATATGCCTTTAGCTTTTAAGTCTTGAATTGCAGCAAGTATTTCCGGATTAGAGTCAAAAACACCATATACGTTTTTTTCCATGTTTCTCCCTCTCCTTGTTACTCTACTAAAAATAAAATTCCTTAGTCATTATACCTTGTGGCTTTAACATTAAACAAGCAAATAGTATAGCGGAAATTCGCAACTAATGAACGGGAAAACCCTTTGCCTAAAGGATTTTTAAAAAAAAGCCTGTAGACAAACTAGATGAAGAATCGAGTTTGCCTGCAATTTCTTTATGGCTTGTACAACTTGGACGTTGATTTCCATTCCAGGCACCCGCTCGCTCCAATCAACTATATCAAACCGGAGGATATAAGATGTTGCTTTGGGTCAGATTTTTCGGGAACATAATTTGATGAAAGATATATTTTCCGAAACCCTCTTTATCCACAAACTGAAGAACAGCCTTGTGCAGGCTGTTCTTTTTGCGTATTACAGATTGTCGGTATTGATTCTATTTTTGATGTATTCTTCTTGCAAGCCTTCCTCTTGCTGTCCGCTCGCATTCGGGCTCAGAGTCTGATCCAGTGATCCTTGGGCATCGAGGGCTTTGTCAGTATCGGCAGAAAACGGGTCTGCATGAGGGTCGCTTGCCAGTGTTCCTTCATGATTACCTGGTTTTTGCTTCTTGAATTTTTCCGTGGAGTTCCCCCAGATTTCCCTTTCTTGAGCTCGCTTCGTACCCAGTTCTTCATTTTCAAAGATGTTAGCTGAATTCCCGTGAAGCTCTTCATTTCTTCCTGGCTGTGCTTCCACTTCTCCTGATTGATAGGCATTCGCTGTTGTTTCAGGAAAAAGGTTAGGGTCCGGATTGTTCACCACTCCTGTTTTAAGCGGATTCTCTGCAGGTTCGTCCGTATCCTCGATGTGGTTGGAAGTTATGTTCTCTCGTGCTGATACGGTTTTCGATTCATCTAAAAGAATCAGGAATTTTCCAGCCTCCACTTCATTTATATAAGCAGTGGCTTCACTATCGGCAAGCCCTAACTCACCTAGTCGGTTCCTTATATCTTCAGAACCCTCGTTCAGGAAAAAATGTTTCATCTTATCAATGAAGGAATCCTCATTTAAGTTAGTAACGACTTCGACATCCGGATCACGCTTTTCATTGACGAAATCCAAATCTTCTTTCCTATCAGCCATTACCGTTATTTCTCCTTCATGGACCCCCTTTCCCTTGAGGGATTGTATAGCCTGGATTAGTTCTCTTTCCGTATTAAAAACACCATATAATGTTTTTCCCATGCTTCTTCCTCCTCCTATTATTCCGATATTTCTTCTTATGTGTATTTATACCCTGATGGGTGCTAATTAAACAAAAAGGTTTGCCTTCCCTAGGCTCGAACCTTTAATAAGTCTCTAAAAATCAAAAAGAAGCCTGCAGTTTTAAAACTGCAGGCTTTTTCCTTCAAGCTTAGAAGCGGTCGGTTCTATGTTCAGTTGCCTTTTTCTCATTCACGATCGAATCATCTGTACTATCAAGCTGAATATCTTCCTTTTTAAGAGTATCCTGAACTTGTTCCGTTTCTTGTACAGCATGTTTCTTGATGACAATTTCATCAGTGACGACCGGTTTTTTCGAAACTTCCAATTTTTCTTCAACAACAGGGATCCTGATTGTTTCCCCATCTTCAATGCTCCCGGTTTCCAGATTCGCTTCACGTCCTGAAACTGATCTATGCTCGACTGTCACTTCTTCGTGTTCAACAGGGACATTTATCGTTTTATGCTGTTCATTGACTTCTTTGTTAATGACGACTTCACCTGTCTGAACTTTTTCTTTATCGATGTTCAGCTGTTCTTCGCGTAGTGTAAGCGTCCTTTCATCCTCTGGCAATTCACGGCCGTATCCGTTGACTCCATATACATCTTCTTTATTTAATGCATCGGTTTTTTCAGTGCCGTTAAATAGTTGGTTAGTGGAGTTTGTATCAAGCCTTGTACCGGCAGTGTCCATTGTTCCGGTCGTGAATTTATCTTTTGCCGTTCCAAGATGGCCTTCACCTTCTTCAACCAGAACCAGGACTTTTCCGTTCTCTACATCAAAGACATGTTCAGCCGCTTCACTATTCGAAAGGCCTGCATTCGCCAATCTTGTTGAAAGATCTGCCGTATCTTCCGGCATGAAGAAACGTGCCACCTTGTCCATAAAAGATTCGTCGTTAGGAACATTCGTCATTGTATGAACATCCGTTTCGCGTTTGTGGTTCGTGAAATCCAATGTTTCTTCCTTGTCCGCGACGACAGTAATATCGTCCCCTTCAAAACCCTTTGCCTTAAGTGCATTAATTGCTTGGATCACTTCTGCGTTTGATTCATAAACTCCATATACTGTTTTATTCATTTTACATTCCTCCTTAGGTTTTGTTGTTTCGTTTAGTGGATGCTATATATAAACACTACCCGCCATGGTCCTAAGTAAACGAGGAATCAATATTTCTTTTTTGTTATAACATTTACAATTCGTTCTCAGCACAGAACGCATTTTTTTCTAAAATCCAGACTTTACAAGGGATTCCTCATTTATTAAAATGTAATGTTTAACCAAATAATTACATTTATTTTCTATTTACATTCTTTTTTCTTCTATTATAAAGCCACAGCCTTTATTAGCAGGTCTGCAATATGCACTGCTTTCGTACAATCCCCCAAGTTTTCCCTCTCGATCCCCAATTGCATTTGTAACAAACAGCCAGGGTTTGCCGTTACAACAATATCGGCGTGTGTCGATTTCGTGTTCTCCATTTTAGAGTCAAGAATATTCATGGACATCTCTGATTCAACAATATTATAAATCCCTGCGGATCCGCAGCACCGATCCGCATCCTTCATTTCCCTGAAGTCGATTCCTTCTATCGATTGAAGGAGAACTCGCGGAGCCAATGAGGTGTTCATCACATTCCGTAAGTGACAGGAATCCTGAAAAGTTACCGATTGAGCCGGCAATTTCAAGCGAATCTTTTCCTGGAAACGCAAATCAACAAGTATCTCGCTGATATCTTTCAACTTATTTTTAAATGCGATTGCACGGTCGTGCCATTCTGGTTCAGCTTGGAGCAGATGGTCATAATCTATGAGAAAAGCTCCACAGCCGCCGGCATTCGTAATAATATAATCAACTTCCTCTGCTTCAAAAGCTTCTATATTACGCTTGGCCAGTTGCTTAGCACCTTCTTTTTCGCCACTATGCCCGTGCAGCGCCCCGCAACATGCCTGGGATTTCGGAATCACGATATCACATCCGGCCAGTTGAAGAAGCTTTAATGTGGCCTTGTTCGTTTCCAAAAACATCGTATCCATCAAGCAGCCGGAAAAGAAAGCCACCTTTTTGAGCGGCGTTCCGGTTGCAGGCAGCTTGGTCGGCCTATTTTTCATTTCTGATTTTTTCGGGACTTTCGGCAGCACTTTTTCCATGGTTGCCAAATTTTCCGGAAGCAGGCTGAGGACTCCCGTTTTACGGGCAATGTATTGCAGTCCTGATTTCTGATAGAAGCCAAGCAAACTCGTCATGGCCTGCATTCGCTCCTGGTGTGGGAATAACCCACTAAAGACGGCCTTGCGAATCGTTTTTACAGGGTAACTGTGTTTTTTATTCTGATGGATGATATCCCTTGCTTCTTCGAGAAGATGTCCATATTTGACACCTGAAGGACACACAGGCTCACAAGCCCTGCAGCCGAGGCAAAGACTCAACGAACGTTCTACATCCTCATCAGGCTCAATCACACCATCCGCCACCGCTTTCATAAGTGCGATCCGGCCCCTTGGTGAATGGGATTCCTTTAGCCCCGATTCTATGTATGTCGGGCAATGGGGTAAGCAAAAGCCGCAGCGCATACAATTCAACAATTCATCTTCATTCATTTTTTCCGCGAATTGAATGGCAATGGTTTTCCTTTCCTGAACTGTCGTCATGAAGTAACCACCACTCTTTTCCTGGTTTCCTTGGCAAATACTTTGCCGGGATTCATGATGTTATTGGGATCGAAAGCTTGTTTAATCGCCCTCATTGCGTCAATCCCTTCTTTCTTCAGCTTCCATTCAAGATACGGGGCCTTCATCGCTCCTACACCATGTTCACCGGTAATCGTCCCGCCAAGGTCGATAGCCGCGGCAAAAATGTCGGCAAAAGCGAGCTCCACCCTCTCCATTTCCTCATGATCACGAGCGTCGGTAATGCACGTTGGATGCAGGTTCCCATCCCCAGCATGACCAAAAGTGCAAATATCCACGTCATGCTTGTCTGCGATTTCATTAATTGCTTTAACCATTTTGGCAATTTCCGAGCGGGGAACGGTGGCATCTTCCAAAATGGTTGTCGGCTTGAGGCGTGCCAGTGCGGAAAGGGCTGTCCGTCTTGCTGTTTTCAAGGCGACAGCGTCAGATTCCGTTTCGGCAATTTCCACTGAAACCGCCTTCTCCTCTAGACAGATATCGGCCATCCTTTTCATATCACGTTCCACCACTTCAGGCGGCCCATCCTGTTCAATCAGCAGGACCGCTTCCACATTGGTGGGCAAACCGATTTTCGCGAAGTCTTCAACAACTATCAAAGTCGGCCGATCCAGAAATTCCAATGTAACAGGAATGATTTTATTTGAAATGATCTTGGCCACTGACTGGGCTGCAGCATCCAGATCTTGATATAAGGCAAGCATCGTCTTTGTCGTTTCCGGCATGGGGATCAGCTTTAGGATCGCTTCCGTAACGATTCCCAAGGTCCCTTCCGATCCGACAAATAGTTTCGTTAAATCATATCCGGCTACGTCTTTGGCAAGCTTGCCCCCTGTTCGAATGATGTCCCCTTTCGGAAGGACAACTTCAAGCCCGATGACATAATCACGGGTGACTCCGTACTTTAATCCTCGCAGTCCGCCAGAGTTCTCATTAATGTTGCCGCCAATCGTGGAGATTTTCATCGAACTCGGATCCGGCGGATAAAACAATCCTATCTCTTCAACTGCTGAAATCAAGTCCAATGTGATGAGCCCAGGCTGTACGGTAGCCGTTAAGTTCTCCTCATCTATTTCAAGTAATGAATTCATTCGATTGAATAAAAGGACAAGCCCACCCTCTGTCGGGCAGGTGCCTCCGCTCAAATTCGTCCCAGACCCACGTGGAACGATCGGAACATTATATTCGTTACAAACTTTGACGATGGCTGCGACTTCAGCTGTGCTGCCCGGTTTAATGACAGCATCCGGCATCGCTTGAAAGCCTGGCGTTGCATCATATGAATAGACTAGACATTCCACTTTCGAGTCATCGTAATTCTCCTGACCGACGATGGTAAGAAGTAGCTGCTTAACCTGTTTTGTTAACATGTACATCCTCCTCATAAACATAGGAAATTTCGAGATTTTTTATATGTTGTAAGTATAAGAAAAAAAACACTTGGCCTTCTATGTATGAATATATAGAATTTAGTGCTTTCCAGAGAATTATTTTGTATGTTTATCCAATACTCTTACCGCTAGATACATAGTGACTAAATCGGCTAGCTTCCTAGGGTTCAGTCGGGTCAAATCTTCTATGCGCTTAAGCCTGTAATGAAGGGTATTGATATGGATGTGCAGGGCTGCGGCTGTTTCCTTCAAAGATAGATCACATGCAAAATACATGGAGAGGGTTTTAAGCAGCTCCTCATTAGGAAGCAGCTCCTGAATTGTCCTGGATAAATATTCCTGTTTTGTTTCAGCGGTAACTTCATCAAACAGGACCTCAAGCTTCAAGTCCTCGTCAAATATGATCCCTGATGAAGGACACGCGATTTTCAAGGAACGTTCCGCTTTAAAAAACGCCGACCTGAAAGCGGATCCTGATGCACGCGAACTAACTCCTGCACACACTTTATAACCCGAACTCTCCTCCAGCTTTTTTTGCAGTTTACTTAGTTTCTTATATTGCTGGTTTTTTGAACCGATGAAATCGGCTATTGAAAGAATGACGAATTGGTTCCTCCCCCAACGGACTGCGATGTCATTGGGATGCTGCTGGCTTATGTAAATCTGAAGCGTTCTCCATACATGAGGTTCAATGATTTCCTCAGTCTTGAATTCCCCAAGAGTGATGATTCGGTCTGCATGAACATCGACCCCAAGCAACTTGGCCTTCTGAAGGAAATGTTCATTGAACGTCTGCAGCTGATGCCATTCAAATACAAAGAATTCCATCAGACGTGATTGGGATTCTGCTTGTTCGAAATGATAGCTTTCCTGAATGAACATCTCCGTCATCTTTTTTAATAGTTCCGCATAAGGGGAAACATGTTTGGGGTCACCTGTAATTCCAATGACACAAACGGCTTCCTGGTTGAAGAAAATAGGTAGGTTTATACCTGCCTTCACTCCTTTCCAACTTCGTTCATCCTGTTTGTTGATGATCAATTTCTCACGATTGTTGAAAGCGTGGATGGCTCCTTCATGATAAGATCCAATACGGCTGCTGTCGGTGCTGGCGATAATTGTGCCAGCATTATCAATAATGATGATTTCCTCTTCAATCAGTTTCCGAACCTCATGAACCAATTTCCCTGCCACAGCTGCCAATTGCATTATATGTCCTCCTTTTTTGTATGGGCTTGAAAAATATTTCGAGGCTCCCCTATGAAAAGGGAGCCTCATTCTACTTATGGAATCATCCAGGAAAGGACGCCATTTTGCAAGAAGGTAATCACACAAACAAGCAGCAATAAGAAAAGACTATGTTTGAGCGTGAATCTCAATAATTCCGATTCCCTGCCCGCCAAGCCTACGGCAGCACATGCAATCGCTATCGATTGTGGTGAGATCATCTTTCCGGTGACCCCTCCGGAAGAGTTCGCCGCCAGCGCCAGCACCGGTTCCATTCCAACTTTTAGAGCGGTCACTTTCTGCAGACTGCCAAATAAGAGGTTGGCTGATGTATCCGATCCGGTAATGAACACCCCTAGCCAGCCGAGAACCGGTGCGAAGAACGGAAATAAATCACCCGATTTTGCAAGGGTCATCCCTAATGTTGTCGACATTCCTGAAGAATTCGTCACGTAGGCAAAGGCCACCACGGTAGAAATCATCAAGATTGGCTTTGCCAACTCTTTCATCGCTTCAACAAAGGTGCTATAAAAGTCTTTTGCAGACATGTGTGCGATGAACTTCGTTACGATTGCAGCCAGTAAAATGGCAGTCCCGGCTGCCCCGAGCAGTTCTATTTTATAGAAAGCCGCAATCGGCAATCCATTGCTTCCGATTATCTCATTATGCAGACCTGGGACTTCGATTTGGAAGGTTAATAGCTTCCCGATTTCATTGATTGCGCCAAGCAGCACATTGTTGCCTTCATAATGTCCGGAGAGAGCCGGCTTTATTGGGTTCATCCCCCATATTGTTATGAAAAGCGTTAACAGAAGGAATGGTGACCAAGCATGGAATATCTGCCATTTCGTGTATTTTGTCTCCGCTTCGGCTGTATATAAAGGTTCGACAGTGGCTGCCGTTTCCTCGGAGGCAAAGCGAAAGATCGTTTTAGGTTTCCAGAATTTAAGGAAGATCGCCAATGCAAATAGTGACACTAACGCGGAAAGGATGTCCGGTAGTTCGGGCCCAAGAAAATTTGAACTTAAGTACTGTGTGATGGCAAAGGAAAATCCGGAAACCAAAATTGCCGGCAGGACTTCAAGCGACCTTTTCCACCCAGTCATTATTAAAATGAGATAAATCGGAATGAAAGCCGAAAGGAATGGCAATTGGCGGCCGACCATTTTTGAGATCTCCATGGCGGCTATGCCAGTAGGGCCTTCCATGGCGATAATCGGTATTCCAACTGCCCCGAATGCTACCGGAGCGGTATTCGCGATCAAACAAATTCCGGCTGCATATAGCGGGTTAAATCCGAGACCGACCAAAAGCGCAGCCGAAATGGCGACAGGTGCTCCAAATCCCGCGGCACCTTCTAAAAATGCCCCGAAAGAAAATGCCACCAATAATGCCTGGAGACGGCGGTCTTCCGTAAGCGAAAGCACTGAAGAACGAATGATATTGAATTGTCCGCTTTTAACAGTCATTTTGTACAAAAATACGGAAGTGATGATTATCCATCCGATTGGGAGCAGCCCATATACGGCTCCCTGTGAAGCAGACATCACTGCTTTTCCTGCAGGCATTCCATATATCAATACAGCCACTGCAAGAGCTACAAGCAAAGTGGTTATACCTGCAATGTAACCTTTCATACGTTTGATGGTAAGTGCCCAGAAAAAGTAAAGAATTGGAATGAGTGCGGCAAGAGATGATAAAACTAAATTATCGGTGATCGGCGTAAAGTTTTGTGTCCATGTCATTCATTTCGACTCCATTTTCTATAGATTTTTTAAAAAATTCAGAAATCAACCGCTAATTGAAACCCCTTACATACCGAAATATTCAAAGTCATCAGATGACTTGATGAGTACTCATTAAAATTAAATGATTGAAAATATAAAATCAAGATTTTTTTTATTTTTTGTTGATTTTTCACCCTTCTGGAAGTGTCATATAGCATTTGTGTTATATAATATTAATCAGAGAAACTCATAGAAAATAGAGGTGCTACTACTTGGTATATAAAAAAATAAAGCCGAAAAAAATTTATGAAGAAGTCAGCGATGAACTTTATGAAATGATTCGGTCAGGCAGCCTGAAACCAGGTGAACAACTGGATTCGATTCAGCAGCTTGCGGAAAATTTCCAAGTCGGGCGCCCGGCCATCCGTGAAGCATTAAGTGCATTGAGTTCAATGGGTCTTATTGAAATAAAACAAGGTGAAGGAACATTCGTTAAAACCTTCGACCCTGCCATCATGAACCACCCCTTGTCTGCCGCCCTTTTGATGGATCAAGACAATATCAAGCATTTACTGGAAGTTCGGAAAATACTTGAGTCCGGTACGGCAGAAGTGGCAGCGAAAAAAAGAACGGAAGAAAACCTTATCGAACTCAAGGACAGGCTTTTTAATATGGAAAAGGTATCAGATGATGAAGAACTCAGTGATAAAGCGGATATCGCCTTCCATGTTGCAGTGGCAAACGCATCACAAAATGAGCTGCTGATTACATTGATGAACCATGTTTCAGAATTAATGACGGAAAAGATGCGTGATATCCGTCGGGTTGCGCTTTATTCCGAAGAGATGACACTTAAGCAGCTTTATCAGCAGCATGTCAGGATTTATGATGCAATCTTGGCACAGGATGAAGACGGAGCCCGCAGTGCCATGCTGTTTCACCTTCAAAGCGTCGAGGAATCACTGGACCGGGTCATCCAAAAAAATCAGTAAAAGCATAGTTGACCTTTCATTAATTTCAAAAATACCCTATACAAAAAAGGATAAAATTGATATATTATTTTGAAAACGATTATCTCATTTAAAAAATCATGGAAATTGGTATATTCTCTAAACCATTTCCTTTTTCCATTTTCTAGTCATCAGATGACCTGTTAACTTATTTGAAATAGGAGGAGTTCAGATTGAAAGTTACTCTCTTTGCAACATGTTTAGTCGATTTGTTTCAATCCAATGTCGGCAAAGCGACAGTGGAGCTACTCGAGAGATTAGGCTGTGAGATCGATTTCCCGGAATCCCAGATATGCTGCGGACAGCCGGCATATAATAGCGGGTATACGAAGGAATCGAAGGAAGCCATGAAAAAGATGATTAAAACGTTCGCGGATGCTGAATACATCGTAACCCCTTCCGGTTCCTGTGCAGCGATGTTCAAGGAATATCCGGCCCTATTCAAAGGGGATGCCGAATGGGAAAAGAAAGCGGCATCATTAGCGGCTAAAACATATGAATTGACCCAATTCATCGTGGATGTCTTAAAAGTGACCGACGTCGGGGCGACCCTTAAGGGAAAGGCCACTTATCATACTTCATGCCATATGACACGGCTGCTTAAGGTCAAGGAAGCACCTGCCATTTTGTTAAGCCATGTCAGGGGGCTGGAAATGACACCACTTCCGGATGCCCAAAACTGCTGTGGGTTCGGGGGAACCTTTTCGGTCAAGATGGGTGACATTTCCGGGCAAATGGTCGAGGAGAAAGTCTGCAATATTGAAGATACCGGGGCAGATTTTTTAATCGGCGGGGATGCAGGATGTTTGATGAATATCGGCGGGCGGATCCAAAGGAAGGGGCAACCGGTGCAAGTGCTTCATATTGCGGAAGTCCTGAATAGTATTTAAAGAAAGCGAGGAGGGGAAAAAATTATGGCTATGAAAACCAGCTCTGCCAAGTTTAAAGACCGGGTGGATGAAGGAATACATAATGATTTTATGCGATTGGCCGTATCGAGTGCCCAAGAACGATTACACGGACGGCGGCTGACTGCCGTTGATGAATTGGGAAGCTGGGAGGATTGGCGTTCCCTTGGGGAAGAAATCAGGCAGCATGTGCTTAGTAACCTTGATTTCTATTTGCACCAGCTCGCAGAAAATGTTTCGAAAAGAGGCGGTCATGTCTTCTTCGCTCAAACGGCTGAAGAAGCAAGCGGTTACATCAAGGATGTTATTGTAAAAAAGAATGCCAAAAAGGTCGTGAAATCCAAATCGATGGTCACTGAAGAGATCAATTTGAATGCCACTCTTGAGGCAGTTGGCCTCGATGTCGTTGAAACGGACCTTGGTGAATACATTTTACAAGTGGATGATCATGATCCCCCTTCCCATATCGTCGCACCTGCTCTCCATAAAAATAAGGAGCAGATTAGGGATGTTTTTAAAGAAAAGCTTGCATATACGCAAACTGAAAAGCCGGAAGAGCTTACCGCCCATGTCCGGGGCATTCTGCGGAAAGATTTCTTAAGCGCCGATGTGGGCATTACCGGCTGTAATTTTGCGATTGCGGAAACGGGCTCGATCGGTTTGGTGACGAATGAAGGAAATGCAGATTTGGTCACCGCCCTCCCAAAAACGCAAATCACCGTGATGGGAATGGAACGGCTTGTACCTACATTCGATGAATTCGAAGTCCTTGTCAGCTTATTGACAAGAAGCGCTGTCGGCCAAAGATTGACCAGTTACATCACCGCACTTACCGGTCCGCGTGATGAAGGTGATGTAGACGGACCCGAGGAGTTTCACCTTGTGATCGTGGATAATGGACGCTCCTCCATCTTGGGAACTGAGTTTCAATCCGTTCTTCAATGCATTCGCTGTGCTGCCTGTATAAATGTCTGCCCAGTCTATCGCCAGGTTGGCGGTCATTCATATGGTTCAATATACCCCGGACCAATCGGTGCTGTGCTTTCACCTTTACTCGGAGGATATGATGATTTCAAGGAACTTCCATATGCCTCCACTCTTTGTGCCGCCTGTACAGATGCCTGTCCGGTAAAGATTCCTCTCCATGATTTACTGAGGAAGCATCGGGAAGTCATCGTTGAAAAGGAAAAAATGGCGCCGTTTTCAGAAAAGATGGCCATGAAGGCCTTCGGAATTGGTGCGGCATCGCCTATGCTTTATAAATTCGGCTCCAAAATCGCACCATCAGCGATGTCCCCTTTTAAAACGGGGGATATCATCTCGAAAGGACCGGGACCGCTCAAAACTTGGACAGAAAGCCGCGAGTTCCCTGCTCCAGGGAAAGAGAGCTTTCGGGACTGGTTCAAAAATCGGGAAAAAGGAGGGAAACCATCATGAATGGAACCATCCATAATGAAGGGACATTTTTAAACAATATAGCAAAAAACCTGGGAAGGGGTCCTATTACGGAAGGCATCTCCGTTCCGGAATGGAAGCACGCCCCCCAAAAAGAAGTTTTGAAACATGCGACACCAAATGAGCTTGTCGCGGAATTGGAGGAGCAATGTAAACGAGTGCATACTCAATTTCACGTTACCGACTCCAAGGAAGTGATGCATTGTTTAACACAGGTGATCGAGGAGCTTGGAAACGGTCCCTTGATCATCCCTAAGGACGATCGGTTTTCCGACTATGGGTTAGAGGGTATCTTAAAGGAAAAAGATGTCCATATATGGGATCACCAAGCCGGGAAAGAAAATATCGAAAAAGCCGAAAGTGCTAACATCGGAATCACATTCAGTGAGATGACATTAGCAGAATCAGCGACCGTCGTCTTGTTCAGCGACAAGGATCACGGCCGTTCCATCAGCTTCCTTCCTTCTTGCCATGTTTCCATCATTCCAAAAAGCACCATCGTACCGCGAATGACTCAGGCTGCTGCGGCCATCCGTTCAAAAGTTAAACGGGGCGAGGTCGTTCCTTCCTGCATCAATTTCATAACAGGCCCGAGCAACTCTGCTGATATCGAAATGGACCTTGTCGTCGGAGTCCATGGCCCCATCAAAGCGGTCTATATAATCGTCGAAGATAAGTAGAAATAAGAAATAGAAAATGGAGAGGACCTAAATTAGGCCTCTCCATTTTTAATTTCACTATATTATTCGTAAATGATCCGATCAACCGCTTCGCGATCGAGGCGTTTAATCACTTCGACAATGAGCTTAACTGCATTCTCATAATCATCCCTGTGAAGCATTGCTGCGTGTGAATGAATGTAGCGTGTGGCAATCGTGATCGCCAGAGCGGGAACACCATTTGCCGTTAAATGGATGGAGCCGGCATCCGTCCCGCCGCCTGGAATCGATTCATATTGATAAGGAATATTCATTTCATCAGCCGTGTCGGTGACGAAATCGCGCAATCCCTTATGTGCCACCATCGATGAATCATAGATGACGATTTGCGGGCCTTCCCCCATCTTACTCATCGCTTCTTTTTCGGAAACCCCCGGTGTATCACCAGCAATGCCGACATCGACGGCAAAGCCGATATCCGGCTGAATTTTGAATGTGGATGTTTTGGAGCCACGCAGGCCGACCTCTTCTTGCACTGCGCCAATTCCATATACTACATTAGGATGGTCGCTTTCTTTCAGCTGTTTAAGCACATCAATGGCGATTGCACAGCCAATTCGATTGTCCCAGGCTTTGGCGAGAAGCATCTTTTCATTATTCATGACCGTGAATTCAAAATATGGCACAACCATATCCCCTGGCTTGACGCCCCATTCCTTAACCTCTTTTTTGCTGGATGCACCAATATCAATAAACATATCTTTAATATCAATCGGCTTCTTCCTTGCATCGGCTGACAGGATATGTGGCGGCTTGGAACCGATAATGCCAGTTATATCACCTTTACCTGTAACGATCGTCACGCGCTGGGCCAGCATTACCTGTGACCACCAGCCCCCTACCGGCTGAAAACGCAAAAATCCTTTATCATCAATTTGGGTGATCATGAAACCGACTTCGTCCATATGCCCGGTAACGACGATTTTCGGTCCGTTTTCATCTCCCGTTTTCTTGGCAATCAAACTCCCCAGGCCATCTGTCGATATTTCATCCGCAAATGGTGTTATGTATTCGGTCATCACTTTTCTTACTTCACTTTCATTTCCTGCAATGCCTTTAGCATCCGTTAAGTCCCGAAGCATCTTTAACGTTTCATCCAATTGAGTCATTCTTTTACCTCCCTATAACTTACATTACAAGAATAATTATACAGACAATCGATTACATAAACAATCAGTAGCCTTGCTTTTGCCTTTCGTAATTCACTTCATTTTTGCTTACATAAGCTTTTTCCACATCCATTGCCGAAAATCCAAGCAACTCCCCTAAATGTAAATACGCAGCAAATACCTTTTGGAAAGATGACTCTGTCAACTGTGTGCGAAATTCACTGATGTAGCCGTAAATAGCAGTAAATTGAACAGTCAAATCCTCCTGATGCATGGTTGGGGCAGATGGAACTTCCGGTACAAATCCCCGTTCGATCCCGAGTGACAAAATGAAATGAATGCCATCCACGTATTCAGCCAAAATCGTTTCTTTATCAGAGGGGCCTTTAAGACTCCAGAATTTAAAACATCTCGTTTCATTGGCTAGCTCACCAAGCTCCACTAAAAGAGCAAGTATCTTCCGTTCCACCAAGTCTTCAGAACCCAATTCATGCTTTGATTGTATATGCTCATCCAAAGCTGCCTGCATTTCCATTAATTTACCTATGTTCATTTTCATCACTTCTTTCCTTGTCTTCCCCTAAATTATATCAAATAAATGAAACTTATTAAAAACCCATACGTAAATGAAGGGAATCACTCTGTTTAAGGAGGTAGCTCCATGGTATTGATCATGCGGTTCATTCTTTTGGCTCTCATCATTTTCTTAATATATACAGTCATCAAATATCTATTTAATCCGAAAAGAAAATTAGAGCTGGCACATGAACAGAAAAAGTTCTTTCTGCTCGACGATACAGCCAATATACGAAAGAATTTTTTATTGACGTACAACGGGGTGATGTTTGAAGGGGAAAAGTATCTAGGGACGACGGAACGCTCCTTTGAGGTCATCTCCATCTTCATATGGCCCAAGAAAGTGGCCGGCCTAAAAGGCTTGAAGCGAAATGACTTTTTAAAAATCGAGGAAGCCATAAAAAAACAATATCCGGATGCCGTTATTGATTGGAAAAGCCCTGTTAAGGAATTTTTACAAAAATGAAAAAAAATCACACGTAATGAAGAGCCTTGAGAAAAATGTACTCAAGGCTCTATATTAATCATCTGAACGAAAAAATTCCTTCCAGGGAACGACCGTCTGTTTCTCTCTCAATAAATAGAGCAATAAGGTTAAGGATAATAAAATGATGACGATCAGGGTTGGACTGAAATCTGCAATATAGTGGCCAAAAACCGTATATACGAATGCTACAGGGAGATTGGTCATGAAGGATAGATAAAAATAATTTTTCAGCCCTTTATTGGATTCCAATAAGCAAAGCGACAGCAAGTAAAAGTGAATGAACGGTATTAGCCTCAGTACTGCAATTTGCCGGCTGTTTAGCTTTCGGTTTCCAAAAAGCTTATTCTTAAGCCGCAGCAGCCTATCCTTTGTTTTCGGAAATTTGCCTATCACGAAATAAAAGGCCATACTGGACAACGTCAAACCGATTACCGAATAGATGGTTCCAAAAGCTGCCCCGAATAATACTCCTCCAGACATGCAAACCACAATGACGGGAATGAATAAAAATTGCCTTAATAAATGAAAAGTGATAAAAATCAACGGTGCAAACACGCTTCCTGATTGAACGTAGCTCATCACAAGTGTCAGTTTATCATTCATGCTCTCCCTCCAGCTACTCTTTGCTGCTTCTACAAGCATATACATTATAGCGGCTACATATTACAATTGAATGAATATCTTAATCAATAAGCCTATCTGAAGAATCATCAATATCGGCAGGCCCCACTTAAAAGCGGCATGCTTCGTCTTATGGCGGAATTGCTTCATCCCCAAAAAGGACCCAGTCCCTCCGCCTATAACCGCCCAAAACCAAAGTGTCTTTTCACTGATCCGGTACTCCCCATTACGCGCTTTCCTTTTGTCGATTCCCATTAAGGCAAACCCGATGATGTTTGTGATGATCATATAAGCAGCAATGAACCATACTCCTTGCATCCTTATTCCCTCCTTTAAATATGTAAAAAGCCACCCTCTTGAAAAGAGAGTGGCTGTATCAGTCAGACTTATTTGTCTAATTGTTGTTTAGCAGCAGTTGCTAATTGAGCAAAAGCTTGTTCGTCAGCAACAGCAAGATCAGCAAGCATTTTGCGGTTCACTTCGATACCAGCAAGCTTTAGACCATGCATTAAACGGCTGTAAGAAAGACCGTTGATGCGTGCTGCAGCGTTGATACGAGTGATCCAAAGTTTGCGGAAATCACGTTTCTTTTGACGACGGTCACGGAAAGCATAGTTTCCTGACTTCATTACTTGTTGGTTAGCTACTTTGAAAAGAATATGTTTCGCGCCATAGTAACCTTTAGCTAATTTTATTACCTTTTTACGACGTTTGCGAGTAACAGTACCGCCTTTTACACGTGGCATGTTATTTCCCTCCTATTTAACTCGATAAATCGAACTTATTTAATGTTGTCTAGCATATGACGAATACGTTTGAAGTCACCTTTGCTTACAAGGCTAGCTTTGCGAAGCTTACGCTTTTGCTTAGTAGATTTGTTAGCAAATAAATGGCTTGTGTAAGCGTTAGAACGCTTAAGTTTGCCGGATCCAGTCTTTTTGAAACGTTTAGCAGATCCGCGGTGAGTTTTCATTTTAGGCATAAGGTATTCCTCCTCATTACAAATTACTTTACAATTACTTTTCGTTTTTCGGTGCTAAGATAATGAACATGCTGCGCCCGTCCATTTTTGGGTGTTGCTCGATTGTAGCCACTTCTTTACATGCTTCAGAAAAACGAACGAGTACACGTTGACCAATTTCCTTATGCGTAATGGCACGTCCTTTGAATCGGATAGAAGCTTTTACTTTATCGCCTTTTTCAAGGAATTTAATACCGTTGCGAAGCTTCGTATTGAAATCGTGTTCTTCAATCGTCGGGCTCAAACGAACCTCTTTCAGACTGATGACTTTTTGATTTTTACGTGCTTCCTTGTCTTTCTTTTGCTGCTCGAAGCGGTGTTTTCCGTAGTCCATGATCCGGGCTACCGGAGGCTTTGCATTTGCAGCAACTAAAACTAGATCAAGATTTACACGAGCGGCAATTTCCAATGCTTCGAATTTCGTTTTAATTCCAAGTTGTTCTCCGTTTTGGTCAATAAGACGAACTTCACGGGCTCGGATGCCCTCGTTTACCATCGCGTCTTTACTAATAGTTAGCCACCTCCAAAGATATTGGCGAATACGAATATTTGAATAAATTCGGTCACGCTCACAACTCGCTTACAGGATATAATCATAATAAAAAAGTGTGGATGCATGCTGCACCCACACTGATAGACTCATTCAGAAAGATCCAAATAATCAAATCATGACCTGTTAACTGCATTGTTTGCGTCAACCAGGTGAGAAGCGGGTGCTTCTTCTTTTCATCAAACACGTATTCAATTCACTTTAGAAATATATCATAAACACTGATGACTTGTCAAATGCTAATTTATTCGTTTTTCACAACAAAATTAATATTATCAGACATTCAGTTATTTGACAATACGTTTTTTAAAGTAATTTGGACAAAAAATATTCATCATGATACTTCCCATCAAAAAACAATGATTCCCGCTTTATTCCTTCCTTTTCAAAACCCATCTTTCGATATAAGGAAAGCGCAGGGGCGTTGTTTGCAATCACGGACAATTCCAGGCGCCGGATTCCGTTTGTCCGTGCATGCTCCTCCATTTTTTGAAATAGCTTCGTACCAATGCCTTTTCCCCGGTCAGTTTCATTGATGCCGATGACGATTTTGGCTGAATGCCTCGTTCGGCCCATTTGATTGCCCAATAAGATCAGGTAACCATACAGTTCATGGCCGCTAGCAGCAACGAGGAAAACGGAAAGGGGATTTTTTTCGATTTGCTCCATTTGCTTCTCCATTTGTTTCGCTGTCGCTTTTCTTTCCCCAGGGTTGAACAGCATATACCCGGAATCTTCAACATGATTGAACAGAGCAGCCAAGTTATCCGCGTCTTCCCTTGAGACCTTTCTAATCTCCATTTATCCCCACTCCCCCTTTGGTTACAGTCCATACTGACAGAAGCCATCAAATGTTAAGAGTTTTCTTTCGCCTTTTTCTTTTTCTCAATGGCATCCCAAGAAAATAGGGCTATCCAAAATAACAGGACCGGGACGATGGCATATTGTCGATAACCATCCAATAACAATAAGATGATGATGACAAGGAATGTCGGTCCGAATAGATAAGTAAATTTCTTTTTCATGCTGCCCCTCCTTTTCATTGCTGTACATATTTTCACATGATGGTTTCATTTTATCATGCCATAATTAAAAAGAGGGACACAACTATATGTGCCCCTCTTTTTGATGTTAACGGCTTACTTCAGCCTTAATCGCTGAAACGAAATCTTCAAAAGCGATCGTTTCGGATTTTTGTTCACCGTACTTACGTACATTCACGCTGCCTTCTTTGGCTTCGTTGTCTCCAACAACCAGCATGTACGGGATTTTTTGCATTTGCGCTTCACGGATTTTGTAACCGATTTTCTCGTCACGTGTATCCAGGTCGACACGAATGCCTTGCGCCTTAAGTTTTTCCTGTACTTCTTTCGCATAATCCAAGTGCACTTCAGGTGAGACCGGGATCACTTGTGCTTGGATAGGTGCAAGCCAAGTCGGGAATGCCCCCTTGTATTCTTCGATCAAGTAAGCGACAAAACGTTCCATTGTGGAAACGACACCGCGGTGGATAACAACCGGACGATGCTGCTTGCCGTCCTCACCGACGTAATTAAGATCAAAACGTTCAGGAAGCAAGAAATCAAGCTGAACAGTGGAAAGCGTTTCATCTTTCCCTAAAGCAGTACGTACCTGAACATCAAGCTTAGGACCGTAGAATGCCGCCTCACCTTCCGCTTCAAAGTAATCCAGACCAAGTTCATCCATGGCGCCTTTTAACATGCTTTGCGCTTTTTCCCACATGTCATCATCATCGAAGTATTTTTCTGTATCTTGCGGATCGCGATATGACAGACGGAATGAATAATCCTTGATATCGAAATCTTTATATACTTCCAGAACCAGGTTCACAACGCGCTTGAACTCTTCTTTGATTTGGTCGGGGCGGACAAAAATGTGTGCATCATTCAATGTCATCCCACGTACACGCTGAAGGCCTGAAAGGGCACCTGACATTTCATAGCGGTGCATCAAGCCTAGCTCGGCAATCCGGATTGGCAGTTCCCGGTAGCTGTGGATGCTGTTTTTATAAACCATCATGTGATGCGGGCAGTTCATCGGACGCAGGACAAGCTGTTCGTTTTCCATCTCCATGACAGGGAACATGCCGTCCTGGTAATGATCCCAGTGTCCAGAAGTTTTATAAAGGTCCACGCTACCCATTACAGGTGTGTAGACATGGTCATAACCCAACCGTTCTTCCTTGTCCACGATATACCTTTCGATTGTCCGGCGGATGGTCGCTCCTTTTGGCAACCACATCGGCAGCCCTTGCCCCACTTTCTGTGAGCTCATGAACAAGTTCAATTCTTTACCGATTTTACGATGGTCACGTTCCTTTGCTTCTTCAAGGAAACGCAGGTGTTCGGCCAAATCTTCTTTTTTATAGAAAGCCGTACCGTAAATGCGTTGCAGCATTTTGTTTTTGCTATCGCCTCTCCAGTATGCTCCAGCGATGCTCAATAGCTTGAATTCTTTGATTTTCCCAGTTGATGGAACATGAATTCCACGACAAAGGTCAAAAAATTCACCCTGCTCATAAAGCGTTACCTGCTGATCGGCAGGAATTGCATCGATCAACTCCAATTTATACTCGTCGCCTATTTCTTTAAAACGGGAAATCGCTTCATCACGACTTACTTCGATGCGGGAAATTTCCAAGTTCTCGTTGACGATTTTCTTCATTTCTTTTTCAATCAATGGAAGGTCTTCGGGAGTCAATGATTCCTCCAGATCCATATCATAGTAAAAGCCGCCCTCGATGACTGGACCCACGCCGAATTTAGCGTTTTTGTACAAACGTTTGATCGCTTGTGCCATCAAGTGCGCTGTACTGTGACGCAATACTTCAAGAGCATCCGCTGTGTCCTGTGTGACGATTTCGATTGAACCATCTTGTTCAATCGGCCGTTTCAAATCATATAATTCACCATTGAATTTTCCGGCAATGGATTTTTTCCTTAAACCAGGACTGATGGATGCAGCGATGTCTTCAGTTGTTGTGCCTTTAGCAAACTCCTTAACCGCTCCGTCAGGAAAAGATATTTTCAGTAATTCTGACATTGAGTTTCACTCCTTCTTATTGTTCGAACAAATTACAGGTATTTGATTCCATTACAACACAAAAAAGCCCGTCCCTGTATAAAACAGGGACGAGCTTAGTAATAAATATCATTAACCCGCGGTTCCACCCTCGTTCCAGCTTGCTTTTCACGGCAAAATGGCACTTGTAACTTGGTAACGGCAGCTTCCCGTCAGCTCATATTCACAGGATGCCTGCTTTCCGAGCCGAAGTTTAAAGGTGGTAAGTGTTCCATGCGAATAGGAAGCTTACAGCCTGTTGGCTCCCCTCTCTGATAATCGGCGACTAGAATACCCTTGTCCTCATCATAACTTTTAGTTTTTTAATAGTATGTAGGAAATTATAATTTGTTATACGGTGAAAATCAAGGTTAATTTTCTTTTTTCCACGAAAGATCATTCAAATGCATAGAAAATGACGAAAGTGGCAGGATAGTGGCCCGTTCTTCGAAAATCCTTGAAATGGTCTGGATCAGCCCCTCATCCTTGTCATCGGTATAGATACACAAGTTTTCAGGAGCAATCGATAAAAGCGGGGCAAGTATCACCGTATCGAGAAATAGTGAACTTTTGGCAAGAAGCCTCCTGTCGATCATACTATTGATTTTTGGGCGGTCGAGCTTGCTGAACTTCTGATCATAGAAATGAAAACCATCCCGGTTGACCAGGTGAAGCTTTCTTAATTTCGACTCCTGCCCTTGAAGGCAATCACGGAGCGTAGCAATGAAATTTTGATAGTCCTGTTCCAGCTTGTATTCATCAATCGCCTTGACGACATACTTTTCCAACGTGTGCTGAAATGATTTCAAACGGAAGGTCGTAAAAGAATCGAATGAAAAAGATACCTTTCCAGCCAAGATGCTTTGAAGTCCCTCCTCAATCAATCGTTTCTCCGTACTGAATGCTTCATCTTGACTCCTGGTTCTTTCCACCTCGATGATTGATGATGCAATTTCAATGATGGCTTCAATTTCTTCCCGTTCCCTATAAAAAAATTTACCGACTATTATTTGCTCCAGAACAGGAAGCGTCTTTTCTTCCAATAAAAAAGAATGAAATGCATCACGAAGCAGAATTAGCCATTCATCACCTGAAGACTCCGTCATATCCACATACATGCCTTGTTGCGGAAGAAATCGAATATATGCTTGAAATTCTGCCCCCAGTGGATGGACAGAAACGAAATTCAGTAATTTCAATGCCTCTGAATCGTTTTGAAACGAAATTTGCACTACGACATCCCCCCTTCCCCCTTGCTTCTTTTTTCATGTATATGGGGATGGGGACGTGTTTAGAAGTAGGATGAGCCTTGTAAGATGAAAAAAGTGACCTCCATTAAGAGACCACTTTTCTTCATCTTCTCCGATTCATGCCATCAAGCTTGACCGGCTCAGCTAAATATTGAATTCTTTCCAGTACCCTGGCCGCCTTCACTTCTTCCTTCTCACCACGCTGTGAAAAGGTCAGGTGGTTCTCCAGGCCATTCAAGTCAAAATTCGAAGTGAAAAACGTTGGCAGGTTTTCCAGCATCCTGAATTGTAAAATTGGACCAAAAACCTCATCGCGTCCCCAGCTCGTCATGGACTCCGCTCCAATATCATCAAGCATGAGGACAGGTGCCGTTTTCACCATTTCAATTTTTTCATTGACCGTATTATCACCTATCGATCCCTTAAGTTCCCTCAAGTAGTCAGGTACATAGACAATAAGGGAGGAAATTTGCCTTTTTGCAAGTTCATTGGCAATCGCACCTAATAAGTACGTTTTCCCAACGCCGAATTTCCCATAAATATATAAGCCTTTTTGCCTTTTACCTGGCTCATATTCCATAATGAACGACATCGCTTTACTTAAGACAGACAAGCGTTTGTTTTCATTATCCGTTTGGGTAAAGTCTTCAATGCTCGCCTTTAAAATATCCTTCGGTACATACAGGCTGCGGATCAACTTTTCCCGTTTCCGCTTTTCATCCTCTGCCAATTTCCGCGGGCAGACTTCATAATGCAGGTTCAGGGCTTTCCCTTGAACCACCAATTTGGGATAATACCCCTGCATCATATTGATGCAGCCATCCAAGCTCGGACATTTATCACACTTATTGCTTTGTGAAGTGAACTCATAAAGCTTCCCCAAGTTTTTATCAATCATTTCCTTCGTGACCGTCGAGCTGTTGGCATTCATAAATAACCGCACTTGTTCGTTTTCAAAAATCTCCTGTTTCAGCTTTTCATAACGCTGTTGAAATTGATTTGTATTCGCCAATTTATTAAGGGACCTATTAATCTTTTCCATCGTTCATTTCACCTCCTGCTTTCCACTGCTTCCATTTCTCCAGAAGCTCGCGTTTCTGGGCATCCAATTCAGGCTGATCTGCATTCTGCTCCTGCTGTGCTTCTTCTTTTTTCTCAAGCCACTCCGGAACCACTTCTTCACGTATCGCCTTTTTCCGGCCGCCCTTCGCAGCATTCCTGCTTCCTTGAGCCCAGTCCTGATATTTCCTATGTTCATTTTTAGCCAGCTCCATCGCCTCGACCACCGTGGAGACCTTCAGTCGTGCCCAATGGCCTGCCAGCTTTTCGACATAGCCCTTCGTGAACTTCATATCCGTTTTGAGCATGACATATTCAATCAAGACATTGACGACACCCGGATTCAGCTTTTGATTGATCATCACGCCCTCAACGACTTTCAAATCACCGCTTGATGGCTCTGCACCGCCAGACAATTGCATCAGCCGCTCCCTTGGGGAAATCGTCTCCAAATGGCGGATTAACTCTTGTTCCTGTGTTTTCGGTTCCTCTTTTTGCGTCCGTTCACGAATCGGCTGCACCCGATTGACAAGGGAAGGCATATCGGCCTGTCGTTCAATCTGATACCAGTCCCTTGCCGCCTTTCTGAGCACTTCCTCATCGATCTCATCATCCAATGAAACGGCATCCATTACTAGTTTTTGCATTTCAAGCGGATCGATGCCATATAAAAAAGCAAGTTTGGCAATCGTATTTTTTATTTTCGGAGTAAATGCCTTTTTCGGTACGATCGAGGATTTTATCCCGGCAAATAAAAGGTCGAAATCAAATAAGTCATCAAACCCCGATGGCTCGACGCCTTCCGTCCGATCGATGTATTGCTGTTCAGGCATCGGCTGCCATTCATTTTTCGCTTCATCCGTTACATATAAAGAGTCCAAATGATCTGATGAGAATACTTCCGCAAAAGATTTAGTCACACCTTCATATTGATCGGTTAAGATATGGTCATCACAAAAGAATCTCTTTAACCGGTTGAATTGCGCTTTACCGATTTTTTTGTATAAGTAAATATTCAGCATTCCATCCGTGAAAAACTGCTGGGGGGAAAGCGGCGGGTTTAACTCATAGATGAATTCCTTCGTTTCATTTTTCGATTTCTTATATACATTCAACAGACCGATTCCCTCAAGTAAAAGCCGGGCTTCGTAAATATCAGCTAACTTAAGGCCGATGGTATTCATTAATTGATAATGTGAGGAGGTTTCCGACCATAGCCTGTTCTCCTCCAACTCACTCCATAACGTCATATATAGGCTAATGCATATAGGTCCAATAAGAGGTTGATATAGTCGGGTAAGTATTTTCCGATCATAGTCATGAAGCAGCCCCGCAGATGAGACCAAATATGAATCAGCTGGGAGCAATTCTTGCCAATGCTTTGACATCTCCATTCAAACCTTTCAAAAGATGTAGTGAAAAAAGAGCCAAAGTGAATCTTCAGCTCTACTTTCTTTCTTTATTTATCAAATCTTTCAATTCATCGATAAAGACATTGATGTCTTTAAATTGTCGATAGACGGATGCGAACCTTACATAGGCAACCTCATCGACTTCTGCCAGCTTGTCCATCACCATCTCGCCGACATTGTCGCTTTTCACTTCCGATATGCCCTGGTTTCGTAGTTCTTTTTCTACATAACTGGTAATTTGCTCTAGTTCTTTCAAGGGAACCGGGCGTTTTTCGCAAGCCCTGATTAAGCCACGCAGGATTTTATCACGACTGAACTCTTCCCGCGTCCCGCCCTTTTTCACTACAATAAGCGGTGTTTCCTCCACCTTTTCAAATGTCGTGAATCGAAAACCACATGCCTCACATTCACGGCGTCGTCGAATCGATTTACTTTCATCGACTGGCCTGGAATCGAGCACTCTTGTTCCGTTATATTGACATGATGGGCATTTCATCATTATCAGCTCCGTATTTTATGTAGGACTCCCCTATCTAAATGTTCCCCAAGGAATTACTTCTCTATCTTAATCTTATATTAAATGGAACGGCCAGTACAAGTAAAAAGTGTAACTTCCGGCAGCAGGCACTTTTTGTTCTGCCGTTGAAGCACCGTTGTCAAAGTCTTTATGCTGCAAGGGCATCCTCCCCTATAAAGGGAAGCAGACTGCCGATTGATTGCATTAAAAAAGAGATGCACCCATGGCATCTCTGTGTATACGTGTTTTTTATAGGGCACTTATATTGGCTTTTTTCATTTGTACAGGACCTAATCCACGTGGTAATTCTATGTTTTCACGTGTTTGCGCATTCAAAGCTTCTGCAATATAATCTGCCGCAATATTCGGATCCAAGTTACCGCATGTATAGACATCAATGCTCGCATAGCCGTGTTCTGGAAAACTGTGAATCGTTAAGTGTGATTCAGAAATGATGACAACCCCGCTGACTCCTTGTGGAGCAAATTTGTGAAAGGCAACTTCTCGTACCTCTGCACCTGATTTCAAAGCAGCATCAACAAAAATCTTTTCAATTAAATCGATATTGTTCAGTTTTTCAAAGTCACAACCCCAAAGTTCAGAAATGACGTGTCTACCCATAGTTTCCATAGTGTAAGCTGTTTCCATATTAAGCTTCCCCCTTACCATGATTTAAAAATAAGTTCTGATAACTACCACGGGGGAAAGTTAGTCCAAAGAGGTCCTAACCCTTTAAGTAGCCATCATGCAAACCGCTATTGAAGAAGTTCACGATTCATAGTATATATGGTTTGAATTTTTTTTGCAACTCCAAATTGAATTTTTGGAAAGATAAACTTTATATGTAATGGGGATATAGCGAAGGTTCAAATGTGGAGCAAATTCCGTCTTCGGTTTATTCAGCGCCTTAAAGCAGCAAGGAATTAATTGATCACTGTATTAAAAATAGCCCCTAAAAAAATTTAGCAGGCTCTGACTGTAGACAAACTCAATAATTGAGTTTGTCTACAGTATATTAGGCCGTTGATTTCCACTCCTGGCACTCGCTTTCCGCGGGCGGTCCGGGAGCCTCCTCGGCGCCATAGCGCCTGTGGGGTCTCCCTTGGACGCACTTTCCCCGCAGGAGTCTCGTACCTTCCGTTCCAATCAACTTTGTTTTAACAGTAAGATAGAACTCTTTTACCTACAGTCTATTTAAGGAAGAAACCAAGGAGATTAAGGGCAGTTCAACTGATACTGAGAGTAGCTACTATTATGTGAATGATGAACGAACAAAATAAGTTTGCCTATTCGTTTCATACGGCATCATACGCAATGGATTTGTTTTAGGGACGATAGTAACACCCGGAAATACGCATGATAATCATATCTTAGAGCTTCTAGTTGAACTAGTGATGAGAAAGTTGGAAAACCAGGAGCAGATGCAAAAGAAAAGTATGGTATGCGTTAGGTCACCATTCTCTATAACTGCTTCAAATCCGATAAAAAATCAAAAATAGCCCGCTAAAAAATTTTAGCAGGCTCGGTTTTTTCATTTTATTTTACTGATAATTCGACTTCGGACATTTTTTTCAACTCGGAGCCAACCAATTTTACAAGGTCCACTACACGGTTGGAGTAACCCCACTCATTATCATACCAAGCAAGGACCTTCACTTTCCTGTCCCCGATCATCATCGTCGTCAATCCATCGATGATTGCAGAGTGTGGATTCGTTTTGAAATCACTGGAAACTAAAGGTTCCATCGTGAATTCCATGATTCCTTTGAGTTCATTTTCTGAAGCATCGATGAAGGCTTGGTTCACTTCTTCAATCGTTACGTCACGGTTTAAATCCACAACAAGATCGACTAAAGATACGTTTGGTGTCGGTACGCGTATCGCCATTCCATGAAGCTTGCCTTTTAATTGCGGCAACACTAGTGAGATGGCTTTTGCAGCTCCTGTAGTCGTAGGAATCATGCTTTCCGCAGCGGCACGGGCACGTCTCAAGTCTTTGTGCGGGTTATCGATATTATTTTGATCATTTGTATAAGAATGTATCGTTGTCATTAAACCGTTGTTTATGCCGAATTTTTCATCAAGCACTTTTGCAACAGGTCCAAGGCAGTTCGTTGTACAAGATGCATTGGATATGACGAAATGCTTGTCAATTTCCAGCACCTCCTGATTCACTCCCATTACAATGGTAACGTCTTCATTTTTACCCGGCGCTGATAATATAACTCTTTTTGCCCCTGCGTCTAAATGAAGAGCCGCTTTAGAACGATCATTGAATTTGCCAGTGGCTTCAATTACAATATCTATGTTCATCTCTTTCCAAGGCAATAGCTTTGGATCGCGGTTATTTATTAGTTTTACTCGGCGGCCATTCACTACTAGTGAATCATCTTCAGCTATAATGATACCGTCGAATTTACCATGTATCGTATCATATTTTAGTAAGTGTGCTAAAGTTTCAGCTGGATAGCTTGCATTTATGGCAACAATGTCCAAACTCTCATCTAATATGGCTTTTCGGAAAACCATTCTTCCAATTCTCCCAAATCCGTTAATCGCTATTCTTGAATTCATTGTTCGGACCCTCCAGAAATATTAGTGTTATACTTATTACCCTTCACATGTAATTAGTATAACATAATTCAGAGGAATTGTGCTAATAAAAATGCGGATTGTTCTTATTTTTTCAACATAAAAAGAAGAAACCGGGCGGTTTCTTCTTTTTATCATGATTATATGACATACCATTCGCTTAGTATGGCCTTCACTTGCCGCTTCGTTTCATTAATGTCACCATTATTATCGATGACGGCATCCGCTAAAGCCTTTTTATCGGCCAAGGGCATTTGCGAATTGATCCTGGCAAGTGCCTCCGTCTCCGAAAGACCATTCCTGTTCATTAATCGCTGCAATTGAACTTGCTCATCCACATAAATCAAAAGCGTCTTATCCACCATGAATGTCAGCTTGCTTTCGAATAGGAGCGGAATATCCATGAACACCGTTTCTTCTCCTGATGATAGTGCCGCTTCCGTTTTCACCCGCATCCAATTCCTGACGGCAGGATGCACGATGCCATTCAATAGCAATCTCTTTTCTTGATCATTAAATATGATCGACCCAAGCTTTACGCGATCTATATTCCCATCCGTCAATAAGATATCTTCTCCAAATGCCTTCACAACTTGGTGATAGGCTTCTTCACCTGGCTCAACGACAGCACGGGAAGCCAGATCTGCATCGACAATCGTGAATCCGAGTTCCTGTAAATAGAGGCTGACCGTGCTTTTCCCACTGGCAATGCCTCCGGTGATTCCGATGATTTGTCCCATAAGCTCCCCCTTTTAACCTTATCATAACTTGAATAAACCGATGATAATCAATAGTACACCTGGAAGAAAGGTCAAATGCTGGACAACTTTATTATTTGAAAGCAATTTTCCGCTTTGAATTCCGCTCCAAATGAAAATCGAACTCATAACAGCGATGCACCCTGCGAGGATGATCGGTGAAATCCCGATCATAGCCGCTCCAACTCCAGCCCCGAACGCATCCAGCGAAAGTGCAAACCCGAGAACAAGCGCTTCAACACCTGTAATCGTACCTGATTTATCAAAATCGGCATTCAATGGTTTTTGTAAAATATTAATGACTACCCCAAGTGATTTAATTTCAAAATTAAAAATGATCTTTTCATGATATCTATCATCTTTCAAATCTTTTTCAGGCTTAAAATACTGGTATACCATCCAGGCACCAAGAAAAATGAGGATGATGCCACCCGTTTTTTCAGCCGCCCCGATAGATATGAGCTGACTGATGAATTGTCCGATGACCATCGCTATACCTAAACTCAATGCAGAGCAAAATGAGATGACCGCTATTGACCTTAAGGGGATTTTCATCTTCCGCATACCGAATGTCAAACCTACGCCAAATCCGTCAATACTAACTGCAAAAGCAAGAAAAATAATTTGTAGCCACATCGGAATATTACTCCTTCCCTACTCGTTGCTACCCTAGTATATGGAAGGAGCCCATCCGATGTGTTTGAAAAAACATTACCTATTTAAGCGGCTGGCATAACGGGCAAATATGTGTACCGCGTCCTGCAACAACCAGTTTCTCAAGGGGCGTGCCGCATGTTTTGCAGTTCTCGCCCTTTCGTCCATAAACATTCAATTCCAACTGAAACATGCCGATTTGCCCTTGGGAATTAATGTATGAACGAATCGTACTTCCGCCTTTTTCCACAGCTTCCCCTAAAGTCGCAATGATTTCTCCATGCAACGTCTTGATTTCCTGCAATGAAAGTGAAGAAGCGATTCTCTCTGGATGAATACGGGAGCGGAATAACGACTCATCCACATATATATTCCCAATCCCGACGACAACCGTTTGATCAAGGAGAACGGGCTTGATTTTTCTGTTGGTTCTTGCCAGCTTCCTACTTAGCCCCTCGACAGTAAAATCTTCAGACAAAGGTTCCGGCCCTAAATGCAAAAGGGGAAGCCGATCCAGTTCTTCCCCTTTGGCAAATAGATGCATCGTTCCGAATTTCCGGACATCCCTGTACCGAAGTTCACTGCCATCAGTGAATGTGAAGATCACATGGGTATGCTTATCATACGGCTCTTCTTTTGGATGCACGCCGTATTTCCCTTCCATTCTTAAATGCGAAACCATCGAATAATCATCCAAGGTGAAAATGAGGAACTTGCCCCGACGGCCTATTCCCCTTATCGTCTGTCCCCTTAAAGCATCTTGAAACTGTTCGACAGGTTCAGGCGCTTTAATGATCTTTGGCCAAAAGACGGACACTTCCTTGATCTCTTTTCCGAGTACGAGCTGCTCTAACGTTCTTCTGACTGTTTCCACTTCTGGAAGTTCTGGCATTGCAATCACCTATCTTTTATTATTTGGCATCAAACCATGTTGGCCCGAAAGCATAGTCCACTTTAAGGGGCACGTTCAATTCAATGGCACTTTCCATTTCCTCCGGAACGATCACTTTAAGGATTTCCAGTTCCTCAGGAGGGGTTTCAAAAATCAATTCATCATGCACCTGAAGAAGCATTCTCGTTTTAAGCCCTTCACTTTTCAGGCGCTTATTCATGTTTATCATGGCAAGCTTGATGATATCCGCGGCGCTGCCCTGAATCGGCGTGTTCATTGCTGTCCGTTCGGCAAAGCTCCTTATGTTGAAATTCCTGCTTGTTATCTCAGGTATATAGCGCCTTCTTTGCATCAGAGTCGTGCTATATCCTTTTTGACGGGCCTCATGTATGCTTTCTTCCATATATTCCTGAACACCAGGAAAGCTTCTTAAATACTTCTCGATGAACTCTCCAGCTTCTTTTCTTGTGATGCCAAGACTTTGCGATAGCCCGTAATCACTTATACCATAAACGATTCCGAAGTTGACCGCTTTGGCATGGCGCCTCATGTTCGAAGTGACTTCCTCTGCCGATACATGGAACACATCCATGGCTGTCTTTGTATGGATGTCCATCCCGGCCTGGAATGCTTCCACCAATCCGCTGTCATTGGCGATATGCGCCAGAACGCGCAATTCGATCTGGGAGTAGTCGGCAGCAAAAATGATCCAATCCTTTTCGGAAGGAATGAAGGCCTGCCTGATTTTCCTTCCTTCTTCCAGTCTGATCGGGATATTCTGAAGATTGGGATCTGTTGAGCTTAACCGGCCGGTCTGGGTCAATGCTTGGTTAAACCGGGTGTGCACCTTGTCCGTTTTGCCATTGACCACCTTAAGCAACCCCTCAATATAAGTGGATTGCAACTTACCAAGCTGGCGATACAATAGTATCTCCTTAACGATATCATGCTTGCTCTCCAGTTTTTCCAGCACATCGGCTGACGTCGAATAACCTGTTTTGGTTTTCTTCATGACAGGAAGCTCCAACTTTTCAAACAGGATGGCCCCAAGCTGTTTAGGTGAATTGATATTGAACGCCTCACCAGCCAAATCAAAAATTCGTGCCTCGATGTTTCTTAAGCGAATGGCTAATTCCTGTCCCATGTTTTTCAGTCGGTCTATATCCACCTTGATTCCCTGCCATTCCATATTGGCCAGGATTATCGATAGTGGCAGCTCCAGTTCCGTAAATAGGTGAAATTGCTCGAACTCTTGCAGTTTATCGATCATCGGTTCTTTCAGGGACGAAATCGCCTTCGCTTTTCTGGCGATATGCTCCCTCAATTCCGCTTCCTCAGGTATTTTGCGTTTTGCACCTTTTCCATAAAAAACATCATCCGTTTCAAGGCGGATAGCACCTTGAGTTTTCGTGATTTCAGCCACTTCGTCCACTGACTCTGCCGGATCCAGGATATAGGATGCCAAAAACACATCAAAATCGATGCCTTTTATTTCGACTCCTCGATGGCGAAGTGCCACAACCGTACGCTTCGCATCGAAAACCGTTTTCTTTTTTGTTTCATCCTCTGCCCAGGATTTAAAGGTCCCGGAATTCAGGGCATCATCTCCATGGAAGTAAAAATGACCTTGTTCATTACTGATGGCGATCCCTATTATATCGGCACGATGATAATTATCTTCTAAAATTTCAACATACAAAGCACTTTCATCGGCAAACATTCCTTCTGTCATTTCAGCCGAGTGAACCTCAATCTTCTCCTGTTCAAGCGGCGCACTTTCCGTTACATCCAATTTATCGAGCAAAGTCGAAAAGCCAAGCTCTTTATAGAATGAGATGACTCGATCCTGATCCATGCCAGTATACTCAGTCTCGTTTACGGAAACTTCAAGCGGCGCTTCCCTCGTTATTGTAGCCAACTCTTTGCTTAATAGGGCCAAGTCTTTATGTTCTTCTATTTTCTCTTTCAATTTCTGTCCGCTTACCTCATCAATCGACTGCAAAAGGTTTTCAACTGTTTCAAATTGATGCAATAATTTAAGGGCAGTCTTTTCACCAACTCCCGGAATACCGGGAATATTGTCAGAGGCATCTCCCATCAGCCCTTTTAAATCAATGATTTGCAAAGGGGAAAGACCGTATTTTTCATGTATATGCTTTGGAGTGTATTCCTCAATTTCAGTAATCCCCTTTTTCGTGATGGAAACCGTCGTACTAGGGGAGGATAATTGCGTTAAATCCTTATCACCGGAAATGACCTTCACTTCAAAACCATCTTTTTCCGCTTGCAAAGAAAGCGTACCGATAATATCATCGGCTTCGTAGTTCTCCAATTCATACCTTTTTATTTGAAAACAATCAAGCAGCTCGCGAATGAACGGGAATTGCTCCGATAATTCTGGCGGCGTTTTTTGGCGCCCTCCCTTATATTCTTTAAATGATGCATGTCTGAATGTCGTTTTACCCGCATCGAATGCCACAAGTATGTGCGTTGGCTTTTCTTCTTCAAGAATGCGGTTGAGCATCATGGTGAATCCGTACACGGAATTGGTATGGACCCCCTTATCATTATTCAAGAGCGGAAGCGCAAAAAATGCACGGTATGCTATGCTGTTTCCATCTATTAGTACTAGCTTTTTATCCAAATCCGTCTTCCTCCAGTCATACAGGTTTATGTAGTTATAGCTTCTATATAAAAACGCAAAAAGCCGTTCATTTTCCTTCTCTATTCTACCATGAGTAGAAGCGGAAAGAAAAATGACGGCATCAAGGTTATTTAGTATTTCCCATTAACAAGCTGGCATATGGGGAATCCGAAGGAAGAACGATTACAGTTTGATCTCCGATCGTTTTTTTGTAGGATTCTAGAGTCCGGTATAGTTTATAGAATTCGGGATCTTTGGAAAACGACTTATTATAGATTTTCGCTGCTTCCCCTTCTCCTTCAGCCCTGATCACTTCTGCATCAGCCTCTGCAGTAGAGAGCAATTCTTTCACTTTCCTATCAGTATCCGCAATGATCCGGTTTTTCTTCGCATCACCTTTGGAAAGGTATTCTTGCGCTTTCGATTCCCGCTCTGAAATCATCCTCTTGAAGACAGACGCTTCGTTTTCGGCGGGCAGGTCAGTCCGCTTTATCCGGACATCCGTCAAGCTTATGCCATAACTGTCCTTTTGCAGCAGATCGTTGACTTTTTCGGTTATGCGGTCGTTTAAACTTCCCCTGGATGACTTCTCATCATTGATGATCTCATCATAATTCAGCTGGCCCAGCTCCGAACGAACTGCCGAATAGATGAACTCTTCCATTTTCGTTTCAGCATTCTCAAGTGTCCTTGCATTTGTAATCAATTTCTTCGGATCTTCTATTCTCCAAACGGCATAGTTGTCAATCAGCATCCGCTTTTTATCTTTCGTATTGATTTCCGCTTCTGAAACATCAGAACTCATCTGATACTTCGGCAATGTCACGACACTCTGAATGAATGGCACCTTCGCTTTCAATCCCGGGGTCTTATCGATCCTTACCACCTCACCGAATTGGCGGACGACTTTATATTCTCCCTCTTTGACGATATATACATTGGTGAAGATGATTAGCAGCAGCGCGATGATAATAATCAGGAAAATGCCGAATCTCACATAGCCCCTCCAATGAAAATTACTTTTTTTGAGTTCAGAGAAATCTACTATTTTTCCGCTCATTGTTTAGCGCCCCCTTCCCCTGTCGCTTTTTCTTCCGATCCATTCCCTTTTTTCGTTTCTTCTTCAGGTATAGCGGCTTCATCAGGGGCAGGAGTTTTTTTCGTTTCCTCCTTTTCAAGCGAGCGAAGCGGCAAGTACTTCATTGTGTTTCCATCATCATTCATAATATAAATCTCTGCATTCGGCAATACTTCCTCAAGGGTCTCAATAATAAGGCGGTCCTTCGTAATCCCCTTATTGCCCTTATACTCACTGAGTAATTTTTCAAAGACCGCTACATCCCCGCGGGCAGCTTCCGTACGGGCAGCTTTATCCCCATTAGCCTGAGAAATGAGGGCATCTTTTTCCCCTTCCGCTTCATTCATACGCTTATTTTCATATTTATCCGCTTCGTTGATTTTCGTATTCGCCGTTTCCCGGGCATCCGTTACATTGGTAAATGCTTTCCGCACTTCTTCATTCGGTAACTCCACGTCCTGGAGTTTAACCGCAGATATGGAAATCCCGACATCATATTTCTCCATTAGCTGTGACAATAAATCGCGTACATCCGCTTCGATTTGCGCTTTTCCAGATGTAAGGGCATCATCGATTTTCGTGCTGCCGATAATGCTCCGTAATGCAGCTGAAGTCGTATCATATAAAATTTTTTCCGGGTCATCTGCATTGTATAGATATTTTGGAGGGTCGGTGATTTTCCACTGAACCACTAGGTCGGCAAGGACAATATTTTCATCACCCGTAATCATTTTGGTTTCACTCGGGTAATTCGTCACCTCTCCATCCTCTTCTTTATATCCAAATTTAAGACTGAATGTTTCTTTAGATAATTTCTCGACCGATTGAATGGGCCAAGGCAGTTTAAAGTGAAGTCCTGGTTCCGTTATCGTCTCCTCCACTTTACCAAACGTCATTATGACAGCTTGATCGGATTCATCAACCGTGTACCAGGTCGATATCGCAACTACACCTAAAATTAAAATAAGAAAGACAAGACCTGTGATCGTATATATCCTTTTTAAGCTAACGATATGTATCACCCCTTCTTTGCAGTTATATCTTATTTACGCAAGAAAGGGCCTAAAGTTTCATGAAAATCAAATATTTTCCTAGAAAAATAGGAAAGAGGAATGGTTCCCGGGGAATATAGCCAAAATTAAAAGACAGAGACTATGTCTCTGTCTAAAGTTTTTAAGGGTTTTGTACAATTGGAACGTTGGGCACTCGCTTTCCCGCGGCCGGTCCGCCCTTTGCGCTTAAGGGGACTCCTTGGACGGGCTATTCCTACAGGAGTTTCGCTCACCTGTTCCGATTATCTTTGCTTTAAAATTTAGATTGAACTTATACAAAAAAATCAAACAGAGACTATGTCTCTGTCAATGTTTAACTCCTTGGATGAGGGGTTGTACAACCATTGTACCCCTTCATTATGAAGTCCGTTTTAAGGAATTGTAAAGGACTTGTAAATAAGAAACCCGCTACATTTTCCCTTTTAAGCTTTTATTTAAAGTGACTGTAAAAGTCGTCCCTGTTCCAGGTATGCTTTCGACGTTGATTTTACCTTTATGGACTTCAATTATATGCTTGACGATTGCCAGTCCAATGCCCGTTCCTCCAGAATCGCGGCTCCTCGCCTTATCAATTCGGTAAAATCGTTCAAAGATCCTTGGCAGTTCTTTTTCTTCGATGCCGATCCCGCTGTCTTGAACTGCAATATCGACCGTCTGTTCATTTTCAATGATATCAACGCTGACCCTGCCGCCATTTGGTGTATAGGTCAATGCGTTCGTAATCAAATTGATGAAAACCTGTTTGATCCTGTCAGATTCCCCTTCAATGAATACTGGTTCCGGTGATGTTTTAATTTCCAGGGATACTTCTTTTTCCTTCAGCTTGCCTATAAGCATCTCTTGTATTTCGCCAAGCACTTTGGTAATATCCACGACCCCTGCGTTTAAAACGAATTCCTGTTGCTCCATTTTGGATAAATTCAGAAGCTCCTGAATGAGTTCTTGCAGCCGGTCACTTTCTTTCAGGATAATCGATAAAAAGTGCTTTAGGGTCTTTTCGTCTTTTAGTGCGCCATCTAACAATGTTTCAGAAAAACCTTTAATGGATGTGATCGGAGTCCTCAATTCATGGGACACATTAGCGACGAAATCCTTTCGCATCTGCTCGAGCCTTTTCAATTCGGTGATATCATGAAAAATGAGGAGGATCCCCTTCCATTCATCATGATTCCCGATAATGGGAGCCCCGTAAATCTCAAAATGCTTACGTTCTATGGCAAGCGGTATCTTCACCTGTCGTTTTATCGTTTTTTCCGTTCGAAAGATCTCTTCGATGATGGCTATCACTTCCTGATCTTTAATGACCGAATAATATTCCTGAAACAAAAACGTAGCGGCGTTCACATGGAAGCTTTTCTTGAATTCCCGGTTGATTAAGGTCGTATACCCTTTACTGTCTATCAGCAAGACTCCACTACCGATATTTTCAACAAGCGCTTCCAAACGATCCTGATTCATTTCCCTCGCTACCTCTGTTTCCTGAAGGTTCCTCGCCAATATGTTCAAGGAAGTTGTCAGCATTCCCGTTTCATCGGAATGCCGCCCGAATGTCCGGGTTCCGTAATTCCCTTTTGCCAATTCAATGGCTGCCATCGTCGCCTCTTCGATCGGACGGGTATAATATGAAGTGATTTTGCTCGCAAGCATGAGAATGATGATCAAGGCAACCCCTAAACAAATGATCAATATTTGCCACATTTGTTTATTCACTTGATGGATGGCCTCTATTTCATTGCTATGGACGACAAAGCCTTCAATTTCGCCGTCCTTTTCAACCGTCTTCCAATAATAATGGAGGTCCGATTCCCCTTCGACCACTTCATACCCTTCCCCATGCTTAAGCCCTTTTTCCAATGTTATTTTGCGAAGGACATTAGCGTGGCTTTTAAGTATTTCATTGGATGATGTGGAATCGTATAATATTTCCCCACTCTTGGAGAGAATGGTTAAATTCGAATCTAAAAGGGGTGTCAATTTTGCCGTCTTCCCTTTTTCCAAAAAGGACTCGATTCCGCCATGCTCCTGAATATATGTAGAAATGAAAAATGTTTCGTTCTGTATACGCTCATTGAACGTTTTAATATAATAACTTTTGAACAAGTGTCCTAATAAAAAGCCCACGGCCATCAGGACGACCATCACCAATGTGATGAGGGTATATAAGAGCTTTTTACGATAGGTCGTCATTCTTTTTTAGGCTCCTCAAGCTTATACCCCAAGCCCCTTATCGTTTTAATATAGAGAGGTTTTTTTGTATCTTTCTCTATTTTTTCACGAAGATGGCTGATATGGACATCGACGATCCGTGAGTCTCCCGCGAAATCATAATTCCATACCGCACTGAGCAGTTGATCCCTGGTCAGTACTCTTCCTTTATTCTTCGCCAAGTATAAAAGTAATTCAAATTCCTTTGGAGTCAATTCTAATTGCTGTTCATCAAAGAATGCTTCGTACCGTTCCGGGAACACTTTCAATTCCCCTAATTTCAAGAGACCATCTTCCTGATCCTGACTTGACTCACTTCCGTTCGATTGCAACTGGGATCTTCTTAAAATGGCTTTAATCCGGGCCACTACCTCCCTGGGACTAAATGGCTTGGTCAAGTAATCATCCGCACCTAGTTCCAGTCCCAGCACCTTGTCAAATTCATCGTCCTTAGCTGTCAGCATCAAGATCGGTATATTGATTTTTTGCTGGCGAAGCTGCTTACATACTTCAAGCCCGTCCATTTTAGGCAGCATCAAATCCAATACCACTAAATCGGGGCGTATATCCACGGCAGCCTCCAGCCCTTGTTCTCCATCCAAAGCTGTGATAACCGTATAGCCTGATTGTTCTAAATTGTACTGAAGTAAGGTAACTATTGATTGCTCATCATCCACTACGAGAATTTTCTTTGACATTAGATCCTCCTGAATTATGTATTACCCAAAAGACCAATTCCTTGGTCTACTCATCCAATTCCATTATAAAGAATATTATATGAAAATTACACATAAAAAAAACTGAAATAAAGTTATTCCTATCTTCAGCAGGGAGATTATAAGTTACAGAATTCTTTTGAAGCGGATTAAAAAACTGCCCGGAGTCGGAAAAGGCCTTGGCCTGTTATTCCAATATCCGGGCAGTCTATAGATAATCTCTCTTATTGAAGGACTTGCATAACAGCTTTAACTGATTCGACTGATTTCGAAAGTGCAGCCTTTTCATCTTCAGTCAAATCAAGTTCGATGATTTGTTCAATACCGTTTGCACCAAGTACAGTCGGCACTCCTAGGTAAATACCTTCAAAGCCGTATTCACCTTCAAGATAAGCGATGGATGGAAGAACGCGACGTTGGTCTTTAAGTATTGCTTCAGCCATTTCCACAAGAGATGCAGCTGGTGCATAATATGCGCTTCCGTTTCCAAGAAGGTTTACGATTTCTCCGCCGCCAGTGCGGGTACGAGCTACTATTGCTTCTAAACGATCTTGAGGGATCAATGTTTCCAAAGGAATTCCGCCTGCATAAGAGTAACGCACTAGAGGTACCATATCGTCTCCGTGTCCGCCAAGTACGAAACCAGTTACATCTTTAACGGATAAGTTTAATTCTTGAGCTACGAAAGTGCGGAAACGAGCTGTATCAAGTACACCTGATTGACCGATAACGCGTTCTTTAGGGAAACCAGATTCTTTGTATACAGTGTAAGTCATTGCATCTACAGGGTTAGTCAAAACGATGATTGTTGTATTAGGGGAATATTTAACTACTTCTTTTGTTACTGATTTCATGACCTTTTGGTTAGTTTGAACTAAGTCGTCACGGCTCATGCCGGGCTTACGGGCAATTCCGGCTGTGATGATCACTACGTCGGAATCAGCAGTTTCTGCATAGTCGGATGTACCGGTGATATTAGCATCGAAACCTAGAACAGGTCCTGCTTCCGCCATATCAAGGGCTTTACCTTTTGTAGGGTTTTCAGCTTGCGGAATATCAACCAAAACGATATCACCAAGTTCTTTTTGAGCTGCCAGGAATGCTGCTGTAGCGCCAGTGAATCCGGCACCTACCACTGTGATTTTTTTACGTTTAGACATGTTATTTCCTCCTTAAAATATATAAATACTTTTGGAATACTTTTAACATTCTCTTGAAAATATATATAAGCCTCCTGGAAAAGCAGCCCGTTCAGGCACTTTTCCAGAAAGCATACAATGAATTATTTAAGGTTTTTAATAAGCTCGTCTGCGAACTCAGAACATTTAACTTCTGTTGCACCTTCCATTAGGCGGGCAAAGTCGTATGTAACAACTTTAGAAGCGATTGTTTGTTCCACTGATTTCGTGATGCTGTTTGCAGCTTCGTTCCAGCCAAGGTGCTCAAGTAAAAGAACGCCTGAAAGAAGAACTGAAGATGGGTTAACTTTATCAAGACCAGCATATTTAGGAGCCGTTCCGTGAGTTGCTTCGAAGATGGCATGTCCAGTTTCGTAGTTGATGTTTGCTCCTGGAGCGATACCGATTCCGCCAACTTGTGCAGCTAATGCATCAGAAATGTAATCTCCGTTCAAGTTCATTGTTGCAACAACATCAAACTCTTTAGGACGAGTCAGGATTTGTTGTAAGAAGATATCAGCAATGGAATCCTTAACGATGATTTTGCCTTCAGCTTCAGCAGCGGATTGTGCTTTGTTAGCAGCTTCAGTGCCTTCAGCATCTTTAATTTTGTCATATTGGTTCCATGTGAACACTTTATCGGCGAATTCTTGTTCTGCAACTTCATAACCCCAAGTTTTGAATGCACCTTCCGTGAATTTCATGATGTTACCTTTATGAACAAGCGTTAATGACTTACGGCCTTCTTTGATCGCATAGTTAAGTGCAGAGCGAACAAGACGTTTTGTTCCTTCTTCGGAAATCGGTTTGATTCCGATACCTGAAGTTTCAGGGAAACGGATGTTTGTAACACCGAATTCATTTTGCAGGAAATCGATCAATTTCTTAGCTTCGTCAGAACCTTTTGCATATTCGATACCAGCATAGATGTCTTCAGTGTTTTCACGGAAGATGACCATGTCAGTGTCTTCTGGACGTTTAACTGGTGAAGGTACACCTTCAAAGTAACGTACTGGACGAAGACATACGAATAAATCCAAAACTTGACGCAAAGCAACGTTCAATGAACGGATACCGCCGCCGATTGGAGTTGTAAGAGGTCCTTTAATAGCAATTAGATATTCGTTAATGACATCAAGAGTTTCTTGTGGAAGCCATTCGCCCGTTTGGTCAAATGCTTTTTGTCCAGCTAAAACTTCTTTCCATTCGATTTTCTTTTCGCCATTGTAAGCTTTTTCAACTGCTGCGTCTAAAACGCGGGATGCTGCAGCCCAGATGTCAGGACCGATTCCGTCTCCCTCAATATAAGGAACGATTGGATTGTTTGGTACGTTAAGAGCACCGTTAGTAACTGTGATTTTTTGGCTTTGTGTCATGTCTCTTACCTCCGATTCAAATTCAAAGGTTAGATGGCCTGCCATTAAATAAGGCAGAACCACTAACCTTTTTTACTCACATCTATTAATTTACTACAAATTCGATGAAATAAAAAATGATTTTTCGAAAAAATTTAAATTAGCGGTTTTCAATCGGTACGTATTTTTGCATACCTGGTCCAACATACTCTGCACGCGGACGGATAAGGCGGTTGTTTGAATATTGCTCAAGGATATGAGCGATCCAGCCTGAAGCACGGCTTACAGCAAAGATTGGTGTAAATAGGTCATGCTCGATACCTAAACTATGGTATACAGAAGCAGAATAGAAATCCACGTTCGGCGGAAGGTTCTTTTGACCGGTTACGATTTCATGAATTTTGATGGACATATCATAATATTGCGGTTGTCCAGTAAGTTCAGTCAGTTTTTGTGACATTTCTTTAAGGTGTTTAGCACGAGGATCACCTTTACGGTATACACGGTGGCCAAAGCCCATGATTTTTTCTTTATTGGCTAATTTTTCGTTGATATATGGCTCAACGTTATCAACTGAACCAATTTCTGTAAGCATTTTCATGACTTGTTCGTTAGCTCCGCCGTGAAGAGGGCCTTTTAAAGCGCCGATCGCAGCAGTTACACCAGAATAGATATCAGCTAATGTAGCCACACAAACGCGTGCAGTGAATGTAGAAGCGTTTAATTCATGGTCAGCATGAAGAACCAATGCTTTGTTGAATGCTTCTTCTTCGATTGCCGTTGGTTCGTTACCGCTTAACATATATAAGAAGTTAGCAGCAAAGCTTAAATCTGTACGTGGAGCAACAGCTTCTTTCCCTTGACGGACGCGAGCGAAAGTTGTTACCAATGTAGGGATTTTTGCTTGGATGCGGATTGCTTTACGATAGTTAGCGTCTTCACTCATTACATCTGCTTCTTCATCATAAAGACCAAGTAGAGATACTGCAGTGCGAAGAGCTCCCATTGGATGTACTTTATCAATTGGGTATGTTTTGAAGTGATTAACCACTTCAGCTGGAATTTCAGCATTTTCAGCAAGTTGTTTAGTTAATTCTTCTAGTTGGCTTTTGTTCGGAAGAGCTCCGTGCCATAAAAGATAGATTACTTCCTCGAATGTTGCGTTTGAAGCTAAATCATCGATGTCATATCCTACATACGTTAATGTGTCATCGATAATGGAGCTTACTGATGAAGTTGTTGCTACCACACCTTCAAGACCTTTTGTTGCTGTCATACTAAATCTCTCCTTTTCCTAGATATTCCCCTATGCCCTTGCTATTAGCGTATAAATGTAGCGCTTCCAAGAAATTAGCTTTTGTAAACAACCATCTATTTTTTAGCAGAAGACATACACCTTGTATTGGAAGCGTTCACAGAATATGACCCCAACAATATAAAATGTACGATAATCTTTAATACGAAATTCTAAAAATAATGCTTGTAGCTATTCCTAGTGAGCGCTTGCTCAATAACTACATCTTTTTTTTAAGATTCCTCAAAAATATCAATGATATTCCGAATCCCAATTTTAATAAATCAGAGCAGTTACATGATTATTATAAACAATAAACACTTTTTTGGGAATGAAAAGCACTTAAAATGTGAAAAAATTATTATTTTATTAGAAAAATTAGCTACATATTCTCTTGCTTATTTTAATGCGATTCAATACGGTTTTTTGAAAATTTGCCCCAAGGCAGAATAAATGAAACATTAAATAGAAAATTTATATTCCCGGGACTGACGGACTTTTCTGCCATTAGCCATTCGCTTCATTTAAAGAAATTGAATATCTGCATGCATAAATAAGCAATTCCCGCCCCGATTAACGGACCGACAGCCACACCTTTGAATAATGCGACCGCAAGAATCGTCCCAAAAACAAGAGCCGTGGTAATGTGCGGATCATGTGATAGGAGCGTAATCCCATTTTTTGCTATGAGCGCAACGGCTATTCCAGATGCAAGCGCAATCCAGGCATAAGGAGATTTTATCGCGTCTCCTAGTTCCTTGAAACCTATCGCCCCGTTTGCTATTGGTATCAGTACGGAAATCGTAATGATCGTAACGCCCAGGTTGATTCCTTTCGCTTCCAGGTATGGAAACACTTTGGCATCAAGGCCAATCAGTTTCATGATTAAAAGAAAACCCGCAGCCATGATCAGTGAAGTATTTTTCCCAAACCAACCTATTGCAGCAAGCAGAATTAAAAATACGACAGGACCGTTGATCATTATCCCTTCACCTTCTTCCTTTCTTTTTTGTTATTTTAACATAACAAACTCCCTTGTTTCCTAGGAGAAAAATGATTTATGGAACGATGTATCGGCGAAAAAAGTTAAGCCGAAAGATGAAAGAATCTTTCCTTTCTTTTCCATCATCGTTACAATTATAATACAAACTTTATGATTGAAGGAGGATATGACTTGAATCCGGTATATATGTATCGTTTCATTCGCTCTTTACTGGTCGTTGGAGGGGTAATTTTAGGCGGGATTGCCGTGTTTTATTTATCTAAATATACATATCCATTCATCATTGCCATGATAATCGCTTTCTTGATGAATCCCCTGGTCACTTTTTTCGAAAGGAAAGGGAGGCTGCCCCGAGGATTGGCTGTATTCGTTTCCCTGTTACTCATTTTCCTTTTATTTGCAGGTCTTATCACTTTACTGGTTGCCGAGATCATTTCAGGAACCAATTACCTTGCCGGAGTCATCCCGAAACACATTGAAACCATAGTGGATTATATAGAAACATACATAGCGTCCACCATCATCCCTTTATATAATCAAATAGCTGCCATGTTCAATAATTTGGATATCGAACAGCAAGACACCGTCCTCAAGAACATCCAAAATATCGGTGAGTCCATCACTACCGGAGTAAGCGGCTTCATTCAAGCTTTCTTGAAGAACATCCCCACAATCATCGGATGGTTTCCAACTACAGCAACGGCACTCCTTTTTACCCTGCTGGGCACTTTCTTCATCAGTAAAGATTGGGATACCTTTAGCCGAATGACCGGAAAAGTGTTGCCTGATAAGATTTTTGCAGGTGCAAAGCGTTTATTCAAGGATTTAAAAAGGGCTTTGTTCGGGTTTATCCGGGCACAATTCACTCTTGTTTCATTGACGACTGTCACGATTTTAATCGGATTTCTCATTTTAGGGGTGAATTATTCAATTACCATTGCCTTGATATGCGGGCTGGTCGATATCATCCCCTATTTAGGGACAGGTACGATTTTCATTCCATGGATCATCTTTGAATTCATCGCCGGTAATACAAGTCTCGCAATCGGTTTGTCCGTCCTTTACATAATCGTCGTTGTCCAACGTCAGCTAATAGAACCAAAAGTACTTTCTTCCAGTATTGGTTTGGATCCGCTTGCCACTCTCATCGCCTTGTTCATAGGCTTCAAATTGATCGGTTTCCTAGGTTTGATTGCAGGACCTGTAGTGCTTGTCATATTCAATACACTTCAGCGTGCAAATGTCTTCAAGGCCATATGGACTTTCATCATCGGGGATACAAAGAAAACAACTTAAGTTGATCAAGAATATCCTTAGCATTCACCGATTTCCATTTAAAAATCCGCCTCGGGTACAAGGCGGATCTTTGGTTTTAAGCTAAAATTATTTTGACGTCTCGAATTGTTCTGTTTCAGTGGAACCTGCAAGTGCTGTTGTGGATGATGTTCCTCCAGAAACGACTTGTGCCACTTCATCAAAGTAACCAGTTCCCACTTCACGCTGATGACGTGTTGCTGTATAGCCGTCTGGCTCACTAGCGAACTCCGCTTGTTGAAGTTCTGAGTATGCAGCCATGCCGCGGTCTTTATAACCAAGAGCAAGATTGAACATGCTATGGTTCAATGAATGGAAGCCTGCAAGTGTAACGAATTGGAATTTGTAACCCAATTTACCCAATTCCACTTGATAATTGGCAATCTCTTCATCACTTAATTTCGCTTTCCAGTTAAATGATGGTGAACAATTGTAAGCAAGCAGTTTGCCCGGGAATTCTGCATGGATCGCTTCGGCAAAGCGGCGAGCATCCGCTAGATTAGGTTCAGAAGTCTCACACCAGATAAGGTCGGCATATGGAGCATAAGCAAGACCTCTTGCAATTGCTTGGTCAAGACCTGCGTTCGTGCGGTAGAATCCTTCCGGAGTCCTTTCACCCGTGATGAATGGTGCATCGACCGGATCAATATCATCAGTGATCAAATCTGCAGCATCAGCATCCGTACGGGCAATCAAGATAGTCGGTGTACCCATTACATCGGCTGCCAATCGGGCGGAAACTAAATTGCGTACTGCCGTTTGGGTTGGAAGAAGGACTTTACCGCCTAGGTGACCACATTTTTTCTCGGAAGAAAGCTGGTCTTCAAAGTGAACGCCTGCCGCTCCAGCTTCGATCATGCCTTTCATTAATTCGAAGACGTTAAGGGAACCGCCAAAGCCTGCTTCAGCATCTGCCACGATTGGTGCGAACCAATCGATATCATCTTTTCCTTCAGCAAAGCTGATTTGGTCTGCACGCTGAAGTGTCTGATTAATGCGTTTAACCACTTGCGGTACGGAGTTGGCTGGATATAAACTTTGATCAGGGTACATTTGCCCTGCAATGTTAGCATCTGCCGCCACTTGCCAGCCGCTTAAGTAGATTGCTTTTAAACCAGCTTTCACCTGCTGCATGGCTTGGTTACCAGTCAATGCTCCTAATGCATTGATGAAATCCTCTGTATTTAATAGATTCCACAGTTTTTCAGAACCACGGCGTGCCAATGTTTGTTCAATATCGATGGAACCCCTTAGTTTAATAACTTCTTCTGCCGTATAAGGGCGCTTGATTCCAGTCCACCGTGAGTCATTTTCCCAGCTTTGTTGTAATTTTTGCGCTCTCTCATTCATCATCATTATTTCCTCCTAATTTATATTATACTTTTTGAATATTAAGATAATTTTTCATATGCCGCGTTGGTTAAGAAATCTGCAAAGTCATCCGCTTCAATCAATTGTTCAAATAGTTTAGTAGACTCTTCAAACTTTCCTGATATGAAAGTTTCTTCCCCTACTTCCGATTTAATGACCGCCAATTCTTCTTCTTTGATTTGATGGAATAATTCCTCGGTTATTTTCCTGCCATCTTCGAGAATGCCTTTTGGATGACGGATCCATTGCCAGACTTGAGCCCTTGAAATTTCAGCGGTTGCAGCATCCTCCATTAAGTTATTGATGGGTGCCGCACCTCTGCCGCTTAGCCAAGAGGCGATATATTGGATGCCTACGTTAATATTCGTCCTTAATCCTGCCTCTGTAATCGTTCCTTCCGGTACGGCAAGCAGCTCTTGAGCTGTTACATGGACATCTTCCCGTTTCCGGAAAATTTGATTCGGTTTTGGGACGAGCAGGTCAAAAACCTCTTTTGCCGTGCTTACCATACCTGGGTGGGCAACCCATGTTCCATCATGACCGTCTCTTGCTTCGCGTTCTTTATCTGCCCTTACTTTCGCAAAAGCCTCATCGTTCTTAACCGGATCATTTTTAACAGGAATTTGCGCGGCCATCCCGCCAATTGCAGGAGCATTACGAGTGTGACATGTTTTGATTGCCAGTAAGGAATACGCCCTCATATTCGGGACGGTCATCGTGACCTGCTGCCTGTCTGGGAAGATAACATCATCCGAGTGACGGAATTTTTTCAGGAAACTAAAGATATAGTCCCAGCGGCCACAGTTCAGGCCTGCCGAATGTTCTTTCAGCTCGTACAGAATTTCGTCCATTTCGAATGCAGCAAGAATCGTTTCTATCAAGACCGTTGCCTTGATTGTTCCTTGCGGAATTCTCAAATCGTTCTGTGCATATACGAATATTTCATTCCATAATCTTGCTTCGAGATGGCTTTCCAATTTTGGTAAGTAAAAGTATGGACCGCTGTGTTTTTCAATCAATGCTTTTGCATTGTGGTAAAAGTACAGTCCAAAGTCAAAAATGCTGGCTGATATAGGCTGTCCATCCAAAAGGACATGTTTTTCCTCTAAATGCCAGCCGCGCGGCCTTACTTTTAAGACAGCTGTTCTTTCATTTAATTCATACACTTTGCCATTTGGATTTTTAAATGAGATGGTTCCTCGGATTGCATCGCGCAGATTCAATTGACCATCAATGCAATTCTCCCAAGTGGGTGAATTGGCATCTTCAAAGTCCGCCATGAATACATTGGCACCTGAGTTCATGGCATTAATGATCATTTTACGATCGACAGGTCCAGTGATTTCAACCCTGCGGTCCTGCAAATCATTCGGGAGGGCCGCAATTGTCCAATCACTTTCACGAATATGCTTCGTTTCTTCAAGGAAATCAGGAAGCTTGCCTTGATTCAGTTCTTCCTGAACGCTTTTCCGCCGTTCCAGAAGTTCTGCCCTTCTTCCAGTGAAATGCCGTTCAATTCTTCCAATGAATTGAAGAGCATCCGTTGTAAGTATTTGTTCATATCCTGGCTTAATGCTGCCTGTAATTTGTAAGCCTTTTGCTTCCGTAATCATGTTGCCTCTCCACATCCTTTCCAACTCTTCTATGTTATAATACAGTTGTTTTATTTCCTGTTTGTATTATATAACACGTTGTATAATTTTGTCACCAGTTTTTTCTAAAAAATCTAAAAAAAGATTTTTTAGCATGGAAAAGCCTGTTTTACCAATGTTTCCAAGGAGTTAATAATTTTTAAATCCTGTTATTATACACATTTCATTCTCATGGAAATCATCATTTTATGGTGAAACAGAGAAAATCCATTTACATTGAAACTCCCATTTTAATGAAAGCAAAAAAGCACCCTATAAAAAACTTGGATGCTTTTGTTTACCTTTTTTCCAGACCAAAAAGGCTGCCTAAAAGCTTGAGCCTTTAGACAGCCTTATATTATTTATGCCGAATGATGGTAACTTTCCCTTTATTCATTCTGTTCATGATAAATCGGATAACAATCGGTTTGAGGAGATTCCGGGTTGGCGGAAACACAAGGATCAATCCCATCATATCCGAGATGAGCCCAGGGGACAGCAACAGTGCAGCTCCGATAAAGATACAGATTCCATCAATGATTTCATTTCCAGGCATCATTCCGTAACGAATCTGTTCCTGTGCCTTTTTCCATGTTTCCATCCCTTGCCGTTTAGCCAAATAGGCTCCGATCAAGCCTGTGGCTACAATCAGGAACAGCGTTGGCCAAAAACCAATCAGATTGCCTGACAGCAAAAGGACAATAATTTCAACGACCGGCATCGCAATGATAAACATTAAAAAATATTTCATCTACATTCCTCCTGCACAGCCCATTTCTGGTGCGGTACATCCATCTTACCTCATTGGCACGGAATCAGCCAAAATTTCGTTTACAGTACGTTGGCATGTCCATCATAAATGACTCCGCGACCTGCATCGACTGTTATTCTTTGACCATCCTTGAAAACCTTGGTCGCGTCCTCCGCCCCAACGATGACCGGTATGCCCAATGTGACTCCTACAACAGCTGCATGGCTTGTCAAACCGCCTTCTTCCGTAATCAATGCCGCACACTTTTCAATCGCCGGCATCATTTCGCGGTCCGAACCGATCGTAACCAATACAGAGCCTTCCGTCACTTTTTCCAAAGCTTCCTTGGCATTCTTAGCGATAACCACTTCACCTTTAGCTGATTTCCTGCCGATTCCTTGAGCCTTCAAAAGAACCTCTCCTAACACATGGATTTTCATCAAGTTAGTCGTACCTGTTTCACCTACAGGCACACCGGCTGTAATGACGACTAAATCCCCATGGGAAACTAAGCCAGAATGCAAACTTTCATCTATTGCGGTTTGAAGCATTTCATCGGTAGTCGTTGCTTTTGGACCAATCTGCGGATAGACTCCCCAAACCAATGCAAGCCCTCTTGTAACATGATCATTGGATGTAACCGCAATGATCGGTGCTTTAGGGCGGTATTTGGAAATCATCCTTGCCGTATGGCCGCTTTCCGTAGGGGTGATGATTGCCCCTGCATTAAGATTAAGCGCTGTATGGGCAACGGATTGGCCAATAGCATCAGTGACATTATGACGGTTCACTTTGCTTCTGACTGATAATATATCCCGATAATCAAGGGCAGTTTCAGCACGTGAAGCAATGTTATGCATCGTTTGCACCGCTTCGACAGGATAGGTTCCAGCAGCTGTTTCGCCAGAAAGCATGATTGCATCCGTTCCATCAAATATGGCATTGGCCACGTCACTTGCTTCTGCACGGGTCGGCCTTGGGTTACGCTGCATCGAATCGAGCATTTGTGTAGCCGTTATGACTGGTTTCCCAGCATTATTACATTTTTTGATCATTTGTTTTTGGACTAATGGCACTTCTTCTGCAGGAATTTCCACTCCCAAGTCTCCACGTGCTACCATCAAGCCATCTGAAACTTCCAAAATTTCATCAAGACGGTCTACGCCCTCTTGATTTTCGATTTTTGGGATGATTTGAATATGTTCCGCTCCATTTTGCTGTAATAATTCACTAACTTCAAGCACGTCGGAAGCTCTGCGTACAAATGAGGCAGCAATGAAGTCGATACCCTGTTCGATTCCAAAAAGGATATCCTGTTCATCTTTCTCCGTTATGCCAGGCAGGTTTACCGAAACCCCAGGAACATTCACGCCTTTTTTGTTCTTAAGTGTACCGCTATTCAAGATCTTCGTATGGATTTCTTTTCTTACCTGATCTATCTTCAACACTTCAAGCCCGATCAATCCATCATCCAAAAGGATTTTAGATCCTGGGTGGACATCATGCAGAAGCCCTTCATAGGTAATGGAGAATTTTTCAGGTGTTCCAAGGACTTCATTCATGGAAATAATGACTTCATTGCCGGCTACAAGCTCTATAGAATCATTTTCCATATTATTTGTTCGTATTTCAGGTCCTTTTGTATCCAACAGGATGGCAACCTGTTTACCCGCTTTTTCGCTAGCTTCCCTTATATTGCGAATTCTAGCGGCATGTTCTTCATGATTTCCATGAGAAAAGTTAAGACGTGCCACATTCATCCCTGCTTCTATTAATTGAACCAGCTTTTCTATACTTTCACTCGCGGGTCCAATCGTACAAACAATCTTGGTTTTACGCATGTGTCATCCTCCTTTAAGGAAAACTCGCCGCCTGTCCACCTTTTGAAGACAGGGGCGCAGTGTTTTATGTCCTCTATTTAAATACCCAATTCTTTAAAAAGCAATTCCTATCAATAATGATTAAATCGATAGCTCTGCAGATAAATCATACATCTTCTTGTCAATTGTATGCGGTTTAGCAAGGGCTTCGATGATATCATAATCAACAAGTTGATTTTGTTCTATCCCTACAGCCCTGCCTCCTTTTCCTTCAAGGAGCAATTCAACCGCTTTTGCTCCAAGGCGGCTTGCCAATACCCGGTCATTAGCCGAAGGAGATCCCCCGCGCTGAACATGGCCCAGGACAGTTACACGGGTTTCAATTCCTGCTTTCGCCTCAATACTCCTGGAGATATCAACGGCACTTCCAACACCTTCTGCTACTATGATGATACTGTGCTTTTTCCCTCGGTCATGTCCGCGGTTCAGTTTTCCAATCAAATCATCTATTTCATATTCATATTCAGGACAAAGAATCGTTTCAGCTCCGCCAGCCAATCCAGCCCAAAGCGCAATATCGCCGGCATCTCTTCCCATCACTTCAACTACATAAGTTCTTTCATGAGAAGTAGCCGTATCCCGAATTTTATCGATAGCATCGATGACTGTATTCAGGGCCGTATCGAAACCAATCGTAAAGTCCGTACCCGGTATGTCATTATCAATTGTTCCAGGAACTCCGATACAAGGAAAGCCCCTTTCCGTTAAAGCTTTCGCTCCGCGGTAAGAACCATCGCCACCAATTATGACAATGCCCTCGATACCAAGTTTATTCAATTGTTCAATCGCTTTCAGCTGGCCTTCCTCTGTCTTAAATTCCGGACAGCGAGCCGTATGTAACATCGTGCCGCCTCGATGGATGATATCCCCGACCGACCCAAGTTCTAGCTTCTTTATATTTCCATTTATTAGACCCTGATAACCATGATAAATCCCGAAGACCTCAATTTCATGAAAAATTGCTTTCCGGACAACTGCTCGGACTGCCGCATTCATTCCTGGAGAATCTCCTCCACTTGTCAATACACCTATTCTTTTCATAAATGTCACCTCTCTACAGCACTAATCAATTTCAAGCTCCATTATATCATTGTACCCTTTTTCATGCCTCAATAAGCAGTACTTGTTTCACTTATGCTCACTTGATGTTATAAGCCTAACCGATTCTCTTCAGAAATTGAAGTAAAATGGCGTAAAAGTTTACATTCTACACACAAACCATATTCTTTACTCGTTTCGGTAATGAATACATATGCGCCATGAAAGGATGAAAAAACGTGTTGCCCCAGGCAGCACGTTTTTCCATTTACAAAATGTGTTTATGAATGCTGTTCCACTTCCTTAGGTTCGCCCTCAGGTTGTTTTGCAAATTCATATTCACCGATTTTCTTGAATTTCATATAACGCCGGTTGATTAGATCATCACTATTCAATGGCAGAAGTTCCTTGAATGAACGTTTCAGGATATCCTTGATGGCTTCAGCCTGTAAATTCGAATCCCGATGGGCGCCGCCCCTCACTTCAGGAATGATCTCATCAATGACTCCTAAGCGGTTTAAGTCGGGAGCCGTGATTTTCATCGATTCCGCAGCCCTCTTAGCCTGGGAGGCATCCTTCCACAGCAAGGCTGCAGCCCCTTCTGGGGAAATTACCGAATATGTTGAGTTCTCAAGCATGAAAATTCGGTCTCCGACGCCAAGTGCCAATGCACCTCCGCTTCCGCCTTCACCGATGACTATACTGATTACCGGTACCTTCAGCCCTGCCATTTCGAATAGGTTTTTCGCAATGGCTTCACTTTGCCCGCGCTCTTCAGCAGCTTTACCAGGGAAAGCTCCCTTCGTATCAATGAAACAAATGATCGGCCGGTTGAATTTTTCAGCCTGTTTCATCAGACGCAATGCTTTTCGGTAGCCTTCAGGATGGGGCATACCAAAGTTACGACGGATGTTTTCCTTCGTATCCTTACCTCGTTGATGGCCGATGACCGTCACGGCAAGTCCATCAAATTCCGCGATTCCAGCGACAATCGCTTCATCATCCCCATAATAACGATCACCATGAAACTCGATGAAGTCATTGAATAATAGCGGAATGTAATCAAGCGTAGTCGGACGTGCTGGATGCCGGGCAATCTGAACACGATCCCACGGTTTAAGATGGTTATAAATATCCACTTCCAGCTTCTCTAAACGCTTTTCCAATGTTTCGATTTCAGCTGTAAGGTCTACATCAGCATCCTTCGAAATTGACTTTAGCTCTTTAATCTTATTTCTCAGGTCCGTAATGGGACGCTCGAACTCCAATTCGTAAATCATAACCATTCACCGCCCGGGGCATGGATTTTAAGGATCGTCGTCAAGGTTTCCTTCATTTCCGTACGTTTGACGACCGCATCCAATTGGCCGTGCTTCATCAAGAATTCAGCCGTTTGGAAATCTTCAGGAAGCTCTTCATGGATCGTCTGTTCAATGATCCTTCTTCCCGCAAAACCAATAAGGGCTCCAGGCTCGGCTAGATTAATATCGCCAAGTGACGCGAAACTTGCCGAAACCCCGCCTGTGGTAGGATGGGTCATCATTGATATGATCAGTCCACCTTCATTGCTGAATATCTTGAGTGCTGCACTTGTCTTTGCCATTTGCATCAAGCTTAAAACACCCTCCTGCATCCGAGCGCCGCCTGATGCGGTAAAAATGATGAACGGAATCTTCAACTCACCTGCACGTTCAATGGCACGGGTAATTTTTTCCCCAACAACGGATCCCATGCTCCCCATCCGGAAATTCGAATCCATTATGGCTGTTGAAACTTGGTACCCATTGATGCTTCCAACTCCTGTTACAACCGCCTCATTAATCTTGGCTTTCTTTCTATCTTTTTCTAATTTTTCCAGATAATCCGGAAATTCAAGCGGGTTAACTGAAATCATTTCTTTATCAAATTCATTAAAACTGCCGGCGTCGAATAAAAATTCGATGCGCTCATGGGAAGACATCGGATGGTGGTGCCCGCAATGTAAACAAACTTTCTTGTTTTTCACCAATTCTTTTGTATACATGATTTTTTTACAGCCGGTGCACTTTGTCATGATTCCTTCTGGTACATCTTGTTTCTCCCGATCTAAAGGAACCGTTGCATATTTCTTCTTAGACTTCGCAAATAGCTCTTTAAGCAAGCTTAATCCTCCCTTTACCACCAATTATCTATTTTATGATACTTGGTACAAACTATATCAGAAATAAAATTAGTATCGTGTAAAAAGGTGTCACTCGTCCTTCGACATATTTCTAATTCTAATAAGATACGTTTCGATGGCTTTTTCTTCATCACGTTCGAGCAAATATGTAAGAAGTGACAGATAATCTTCTTTTTTCACATTACCCTGTACCATCTCTGATGTTCTAGCATAGCTGTTGACAATGCGCCAAATTCTTTCCAGCAATCGATTGCGATTCAAAATGGCAATCCTTAAGAAGAAATCATCATCATGAAACTCATCCGCCTTGACCCAGACCATTAATCTTTTGATGTCCTCAGCCGTAGCGAAAAAGGCGACGATCCGCAAACAGTCAATTTCAATCAGCCTTTTCGTCTCAGACAAATCTTCTTGTACTTTTTTATCTTGCAAAAAAAAGGTTCCCAGAAGCTCGACTAGCTTATGCTCCTGGAAATCCCTGATAAACGTCCCTTCACCACGCCTTGTTTCTATTAATCCTAATAGCTCTAAGGCACGCAATGCTTCACGGACAGAGGAACGGCCTACATTAAAACGATCCGATAACTCCCGTTCTGATGGGATTTTATCTCCCGGCAGGAGGCTGTCCGCTTCAATCATGCTACGTAGGCTCTCAACTACATCGAGATAAATTTTGGATGAAGATGTACGACCTGCCAAATTAATTATTCCTCACTTTTTCCAATGATCGCTAATTTCCTTGTTTTTTCTTTAATTTCCTCGGGATCCACATTAATTCTAGCCACTCCCGTTTCCATCGCTGCCTTGGCAACAGCAGCCGCAACGGCAGGTGCTACCCTCTCATCAAATGGAGCAGGGATAACGTAGTCTTCGTTTAACTCATGTTCCTGTATTAAACCGGCAATGGCTTGTACTGCTGCAACCTTCATTTTTTCATTGATATGTGTTGCACGTACATCCAAGGCACCACGGAAAATCCCTGGGAAAGCTAGGACGTTATTGACCTGATTCGGGAAATCCGAACGGCCCGTTCCTACAACCTTGGCACCCGCTGCTTTCGCATCTTCCGGCATGATTTCCGGATCTGGATTAGCCATCGCGAAAATGATCGCATCCCGATTCATCGAAGAAACCATTTCTTTTGTCAATGCACCTGCGGCAGAAACACCGATAAATACATCAGCGTTTTGAATGACAGTTTCCAAAGGTCCTGAAACCTTATTTCGATTTGTGACTTTCGCCACTTGTTCTTTTGTATCATTCATACCTGTCGAACGGCCCTCATAAATGGCACCCTTCGTATCACACATGATGATGTCACGAACTCCATAGCTATAAAGCAATTTAATGATGGCAATGCCCGCAGCTCCTGCTCCATTCGCCACCACTTTAATTTCCGACATTGATTTATTCACAAGTCGTAACGCGTTCACAAGACCGGCAACAGTAACAATGGCTGTACCGTGCTGATCATCATGAAAAACAGGGATATTCATTTCTTTCTTGAGTCGTTCTTCAATTTCAAAACAATTTGGTGCGGCTATGTCCTCTAAGTTCACTCCACCGAAAGTAGGTTCGAGTAATTTAACGGTCTCTACAATTTTGTCCACATCCGTCGTTTTTAAACAGATTGGGAAAGCGTCCACTCCAGCGAAACTTTTAAATAAAACGGCTTTCCCTTCCATAACCGGCATAGCAGCTTCCGGACCGATGTTTCCAAGTCCCAACACAGCCGTTCCATCAGAAATAACGGCAACAGTATTCCCCTTCATTGTATAGTCATAGACGGTTTCCGGCTTATCGTAAATATCTTTACACGGTTCTGCGACACCAGGAGAATAAGCCAGGCTTAAATCTACTGCATTCCTTACCGGTACTTTCGAAACTGTTTCTAATTTCCCTTGATTCAAGCGGTGCATATGTAATGCTTCTTCTCTTAATGTCATAGTTTCACTCCTAAAACAAATTGGATAACCCATATCTTATATGCTGAAATCTAGTGGTCAGACCACAGCGGCCTGTTTTCAATATAACATAACTATTAAAGTTGTAAAACAGTTATTCTTTCTTGTAAACCACATTCCCTTTTCCAACCAAGTCAAATAATGCCTGCATCAGACTATCTGAAGGATTGACCCAATCCCAATAAGATAGCTGTACATAGCGGTTTTCCCTCTCGTAAAAAAGCATGACCTTGGTTTCACCGCTATGCTGCATTAAAATTTTTTTTATTTTTTGCAGTGTATCCTTCGTTTGCTTGCCGGCCTCAATTTTCAGGAATATCGTTCCGTTATGTTCCTCTTTCATCTGCTTCACTTTTTCAAGCGGGTAAACGTTCCTGATCAGGAGCTGTGTTTTTCCATCCCGCTCTTCCAATGTTCCTTGCAGCATAACGAGTTGTCCATGATTTAATTCAGCAGAGTGGTTTTTATAAACATTTGGAAAAACGACCGCTTCAATATCCCCCTCTTCATCACTAACGCTCAAGAAAGCCATCACATCGCCCTTTTTTGTCCTTATTGTTTTAACCGACGTAATGTATGCGCCAAGTAAGACTTTTGATTCCTTTTTATCGGTAGCTTCATCTATGGTCAAGCAGCCGAAGTGCTGAAAAAGTTCTCTGTAGCTTGTCACCGGATGATTCGATAGATAAAGGCCCAATGCGCTTTTTTCCAATGAGAGTTTGTGCTCGATAGGGATGGGATCGACCCGGTTGTATTTCGGTTTGAGTGAAAACTCACCATCCGAAAACATATCGAATAGGTCATCATCCGGATTAACCAATTCCGTATGATTGATCGCTACGTCCAAGCTCGCCAACAATGTTGCCCGGTCTTCACCGAATTCATCAAATGCACCTGAATGCACAAGCGCCTCCAACACTTTCCTATTTACGATTTTCCCTGAAACGCGCAAACAGAAATCGAATAAATCAGCGAACTTCTTCTGCCTCCTCGCAGCAAATATTTCTTTCAGGACCGTACCGCCTATCCCTTTTATGGCTCCAAGGCTATAACGGATCCCTTCCTTTTCGGGTAAAAACGGGTATCCGCTCCGGTTAATCGAGGGAGGCAGAACCGATATCCCTTTCTTTTTTGCTTCACGGATATATTGCGAAATCTTTTCATCATTCCCGACGACCGATGTCAAGAGTGCTGCCATGAAATATTCCGGATGGTGAGTTTTCAAGTAACCAAGCTGATAAGCGATGAAACTATACGCCACCGCATGGCTTCGGTTGAATCCGTAGTTAGCGAAGCGGACAATCAAGGAATAAATCTCATCTGCCGTTTTTTCGGAATATCCTTGTTTCAATGAGCCGCTCACGAAATGCTGCCGCTCTTGATCCAGAACATCCTTCTTCTTCTTGGAAACGGCACGGCGGAGCAGGTCAGCCTCCCCTAGTGAAAACCCGGCTAAGCGGGAGGCAATTTGCATGATTTGTTCTTGATATACGATGACCCCGTAAGTAGGCTCGAGGATATCCTTCAAATCCTCGTGAAGGTAATCAATCTGAGCCAGTCCATGTTTTCTCTCGATGAACAGCGGTATATTTTCCATCGGACCTGGACGATATAGGGCATTGACCGCGACGATATCCTCGAATCGGTTCGGTTTCAGCTTTATCAAAACCTTTCGGATGCCATCCGATTCGAATTGAAACACCCCGGTTGTTTCTCCTCTCCCTAAAAGGGCTAGCGTCTCGGGGTCATCCATAGGGATATGGGACAAGTCGAGCTTTTTCCCCGTTCCCTTTTTAATGTTATTTAGAATATTATCGATGAGCGTTAAGTTGCGAAGTCCAAGAAAATCCATTTTAAGAAGTCCCAGTTCTTCGAGAAGGTCCATTGGATATTGAGTCAGATGGATTCCGTCATGCCCTCCCTGAATCGGAATATGCTCGGTCAGTGCCTGGTCGCTGATGACGACGCCGGCAGCATGAGTCGAAGCATGGCGAGGCAGACCTTCAAGCAATAACGCGGTTTGAAAAAGTTTTTGATTCAGGTCACTCTCATTAACGAATTCCCTGAGCCTTTTCGATTCCTTGAAAGCCTCGGGAAGCGTGATGCCCAGACGGCCTGGAATCATTTTCGATACCGCTTCCTGTTCCTTTGAATTCAAGCCGAAAACACGTCCTGTGTCCCTTAACGCAGCCTTGGCAGCCAAAGTTCCGAATGTAATGATTTGTGCTACATGAAGTTCCCCGTACTTCTTCGCGACATAGGCAATCACTTCTTCGCGGCGGTTATCCGGAAAGTCAATGTCGATATCCGGCATCGAGACACGTTCCGGATTCAGGAAACGCTCGAACAGCAAGGAATGTTCGATAGGATCGACATCCGTTATCGACAGGACATAAGCTACCATCGACCCGGCGGCAGAGCCCCTTCCAGGACCAGTAAGGATTTGATGGTCCTTAGCGAATTTCATGAAATCCCAGACGATTAAAAAGTAATCGCTGAATTTCATCTTTGTGATGACATCCAGCTCATATCGTAGGCGCTCTTCATATTGGATGGATGGCTCCGGCAATCTTTTCTTCAGCCCTTGGAAACAGATGGCTTCGAGCATTTCCTCGGCTGTTACTCCATCTTCAGTAGGGTACTTAGGCAGCAGTGAACGATTAAATGGGATTTCCAGATTGCATTGCGCGGCAATATGTAGTGTATTTTCGAGTGCATCCGGTCTGTCATGGAATAGTTCTGCCATCTGAGCCCGGCTTTTCAAATAAAATTGATCTGATTCAAGTACCGTATGCGTCTCATCCGCCAGCTTGTCGCCATTTCCAATTGCCAACAGGACTTCTTGTGCGAGTGCATCGCTTTCATTCAAATAATAGACCGGATTCGTCGCGACAATCTTTATCTCTAAATCTCTCGCCAACTGACTTATGGCTTCGTTACCTTTTTCCTCATCCGCAATCGAAAGTCTCTGTATGGATATATAAAAATTATCATGACCAAAAATTTGCAGAAATCGCCCTGCTGCCTGTTTGGCTTCTTCAGGATTTTCTTCTCTCAATAGCGTTTCTATTTGCCCCTCCGCACCCGGTGTGATTGCAATCAAACCCCTGGAATAGGCTTTTAGCCAATTCATCGGAATGCCTGACGGGGATTTCGTTTTTATGGCACTGCTTATTTTAAGCAGGTTTTGATATCCTTGTAGACTTTTTGCCAATAAAAGAAGTCCATGTGGCGATTCCCGTTCATCAAGGACATCCGCAAGTATGCCGATGATCGGCTTTATACCTTGTCTCTTGCATTCTTTATAAAAATAGACCGAACCGTACATAACATTTCGATCGGTTAAGGCAAGACTTGTACAGCCTTCCGCTTTCGCTTTGGCCACAAGTTCAGTGATTTTCACCGTACTTGTCAGCAGGCTGTATCCGCTCTGAATATGGAGATGAGTATACACGTTTTTTCTCCCACCTTTGTAAGGCATGTTTCTTTTCATTATAGTGTTTATTTCAAAAAAAGAAAATATGTTCTCATTACCAATGCAATTTAACTTCCTGATTTCCTGCGACTATCATATTACCTCTGAACTTCCCATATAAATGGAATAGAAGAATATCAAGCAAAAAAGGATGATGATATATGAATGAAGCCTTTGTTCCAGCCTTTCTCAACAGCTTTTTCATATCGCTTGGCGTATTGCTTGGCGGCTCTATAATCGGGGGCCTCGCGGCTTTTTTTACTGGACAAGCCCCGATGACGACTGTATTCCGGCTGTCGGACAGCCTTCGTATTTGGGCCATTGTCGCTGCGATCGGGGGTACTTTTGATATGGTCTATAATTTTGAACGCGGTATTTTCCACGGAGAAACGAAGGATATAGTCAAACAGGTCCTATTGATTCTATCTGCACTTGGAGGGGCACAGACAGGAGCACTGATCATAAACTGGTTCACGCAAGAGCATATTTCACCATGAGAATTCCTCCCTATCACAGGTCTCCCACCTGGCAGCGTTTTTTTGCCGGAGCCGCACTTGGCGGATTGATCAGCTGGGTTATTTTCTTTTATATGCATGGTGTTCAGCAGGAGAAGCAGATCCGGATCCTTCACGAACAAAGAGAAGAAATCAAGGATTTAAACGGGGAAATCGCAATTTGGGAGCAGGATTATAAAAAATTGAATGAGAAAAACGAGGAAATCCTGACGATTCAGGAAGTGGAAGTAACCATCACGAATGAAAAATACAGTCTGGATCGGCTCAGTATTGCAGAAGCGGAGGATGTGATTGAGGACGACCTTTCCTCTCTTCTCGCCAAAGATGTCGCCAGTGTTTATGAAGGAAAGGTGCTTTTGAAAAAATCGATAGAAAATAAGATCGTGACCATCAATAAAAAGCGCTATCAACTTGAAGTCGTCGAGATCATGTTTTATACGAAAATGAGTATTGAAATCAAACTAAAAAGGACTACTTCTTAGATGTTGGCTTAATTGATTTCTACTAAATTTAAAGACCAAATCATATGCGATTTGGTCTTTAAGTTTTTTCATTACGCTTTATTCAACTCTTCCATGTCGGCAAGGATATTATCCACTTCATCCCAAGAATGAATCGAAGCCCCTGCTGCAAGCGGGTGGCCTCCGCCGTTATATTTCCGGGCAATCGTATTGATGATTGGTCCTTTAGAACGGAAACGGACTCTGATTTCTTTATCCTCTTCAATGAAGAAGACCCAAGACTTAACATTTTTAATGGAACCGAGTGAGGAAACGAGCTGAGATGCCTCAGATGTGGAAGCATGGAATTTTTCAAGTATATCTTTTGTGATGATCATTTTCCCTGTGCCATAGGGAAGGATTTCAAAATGCTGTAGCACATAGCCATTCAACCGGACTATGCTTTCCTCGACGTCATACATTTCCTGATATAACTGAGGGCGGGAGAACGAGTAGTGAATCAACTCACTGGCATAGGCAAATGTCTTTTCAGTCGTACTTTGGAATAGGAAACGACCTGTATCGCCAACAATGCCTGCATATAGAAGGCGTGCCGCTTCATCACTCATCTTCAAGCCTTCCTCTTTCCCGAACTGGTAAAACTCATAAATCATTTCACTTGTCGAACTTGCCGATGTATCGACCCAGCGCATATCGCCATATGGATCTTCATTGGGATGATGATCGATTTTAATCAGTTTATCCCCCGTTGTGTACCGTGCATCACAAATCCGGTCCGTATTTGCGGTATCACAAACGATTACCAGAGCACCTTGATATGTTTCATCCGAAATCACATCAAGCCTTCTTAAGTAATTCAATGACGGTTCTTCTTTCCCGACCGTAAAAATTCGCTTTTCGGGGAAAGATGCTTTCAGGATTTCCGCCAATCCCCCCTGTGAACCATAAGCGTCCGGATCTGGACGGACATGACGATGGAGAATGATAGTATCATAACGCTTTATATCTGCTAATATTTCAGCTTTCATATAGATCTCCCCTTAACATATGTATTATCGAGCCTAATAAAGATGATATATTTCATTTAATCAAAAAATTGCGGAAATAGGAAGACTCATCTTGTTTACTGTGGCATTCTCTTTCATTTCCCGCTACAATAAAAAGGTACATATGTTAAATTGGGGGAATTTCAAACGATGCCTATTCTTGTCACCTTGATCGTTCTTTCATTAGGGGTCTATCTGTTTTATAAAATCAAATCGGTCCGAACCAGAATGCCGATGGAGAAAAAGTGGATTTCAGGGAAATCTTCCATTGCCCTAGGTGCGTTTGTCGCACTATTCGGAGTCAATCAGCTTTTTCTATTCCACACGACCATCACTTATATCATTGCTGCCGTTTTCATCTTCGTTGGCCTATTCAGTATTTGGGGCGGCTATAAAATGTATAAATTTTATTTGCCGCATGCAATCGAAGAAGCTGCAAATCAAAAAGGATAATCGAAATTCGATTATCCTTTTTATTTTTCATGATCGGTCAAGCAATTGGCAAGTCAACATCGCCTTGCCGACAAGTTTGCCTTGGTTAAACACTTCAACATCCACTTTTCCGAATTTACGTCCTACATCGAGTACACGAGGATGGATTTCAAGCGTACTGTCGATCTGGACTGGCTTGATGAAATAAATCGTCATGTTTTCCACGACCAAGTCACCGCGCTTATAGCTTCGAAGTGCACGATTTGCTGAGTCGGTGACCAATGTCGTGAACACACCGCTTGAAATGGTTCCAAGGTAATTGGTCATCTGCGGAGTAACTCCATAGTTATACACTTCCTCGCCCTTGCCCCGATTCGAAGTCATCACAAGCTGGCTTGTAATCGTATCGTCGATCGTTTCGCCGACCTGAGGCTGCCTTTGGCTCATTTGCAGTGCCTTCAGGACATCCTGCCTGCTCACGATACCCTTGAGGATATGACTATCATTCACGACCGGGATTAACTCAATCCCTTCCCAAACCATCATATGTGCAGAAGATGCCACACTCATTTTATCGCCTACGGTCATCGGGTTTTTCGTCATCACCTTATCAATGAGCGTCAGCTCTTCCTGTCCGATGATATCTTTTGATGTGACCATTCCTTGAACCTTCATATTGTCATCGACAACAGGGAAACGGCTATGACCGGATTCCTGATTCAGTTCATGCCAAGTCTGAACCCGGTCACCCACCGTTAAAAAGGTCGTTTCCTGTACGGGTGTCAAAATATCCTCCACCAGCAAGATTTCCTTTTTGATCAATTGGTCATAGATTGCCCGATTGATCATCGTTGCGACGGTAAACGTATCGTAACTTGTTGAGATGACCGGCATCTCCAATTCATCGGCTAACCTTTTAACGGGCTCTTCCGTATCGAATCCCCCGGTGATCAGCACCGCTGCACCCGCTTTTAACGCGTGCTCATGGGCCTGTGTACGGTTCCCGACGATCAGCAGGTTTCCTGCACCCGTATATCTCATCATGGCATCCAGCTTCATCGCCCCGATGACGAATTTATTTAATGTCTTATGAAGTCCCGTTTTCCCACCCAGAACTTGTCCGTCAACAATATTGACTACCTCTGCAAAAGTGAGCTTTTCAATATTCTCTTTTTTCTTTTTCTCAATGCGGATCGTGCCTACCCGCTCAATCGAGCTCACGTAGCCCTGGTTCTCCGCCTCTTTAATTGCCCGGTATGCCGTACCTTCACTAACATTCAATGCTTTCGCTATTTGACGGACGGAAATCTTTTCGCCGACAGGGAGCCCATCGATATGTTTTAATATTTGTTCATGCTTTGTAGCCAAGCGCTTCACCCTTTTCACGGTATTCCTATTCCCCATTATAAGGTCAAAGAGCCTAGTTTATCAAACAACTACTAGTATTGGCGCAACCTTTTATATTCAGGCTGTCGTTTTACCTTTTGTTTCTTAGGAGAATATAGTATGCCCGTCAAGTTTCCAGCTACCGCCAACAATGCAAACAACAGCCAAGATCCAGCGAACAGACCCTCCAGACCACCACTTTCCAACGATAAACGCGGCACGGCATAATACAGCATCACACCGCATAGTAGCAAACACAGAAATAACCTCTGTTTCATCAAACCCCCCCTTTTTTTTCATCTATTCATTTTATGCCTGTGAAAGGAAAAAAGACTTGGCTGCAAAACGAGACTTTACTTTCCGATTGCTGTAATGACCCTGCAGGAAAGGCAATGCCGCTTAGAAAATTGGTCATTTCAGCCTGCCATCCCCACGCGATACACAAAAAAACGGAAGCCCTGCAGGCCCCCGCTTCTTTTATAATTCGATTTCATCCCCGACTTCCATGATCAGTCCATTTCCCTCTTCAAGCATATCGATGAATTTGTTAGGATCCTGTTTGATGACAGGGAAAGTATTGTAATGAATCGGCACGACTTGTTTGGCTTGAAGGAACTTCGCAGCAAGTGCGGCATCTTCCGGGCCCATGGTGTAATTGTCGCCGATTGGCAGGAATGCCAAGTCAATCGGATGTCGCTCCCCGATCAGCTTCATATCGGAAAATACCGCTGTATCCCCCGCATGATAGACCGTTTTCCCTTCTATCGTAAGCAATATGCCAGCAGGCATTCCCAAATAAATGATTTGCCCTTCCCCGTTATTGAATCCCGTTCCATGGAATGCTGGCGTCAGTTTCACCTTTCCAAAGTCGAACTCGAAAGCTCCGCCGATGCTCATCCCGTGTGTTCGAACCCCTTGAGCACCCAGGTAGTCGGCCAACTCTGCAATGCCGATGACAAGTGCATCATGCCTTTTGGCCAATTCAACCGTATCACCGACGTGGTCATTATGACCATGTGATAAGATGATCACATCCGGTTTCACATCTTCTACCTTCAAGTCGGTCAATTCGTTTCCGGTAATGAACGGATCGATTAAAATCGTTTTGCCATTCGTTTCGACCTTTACAACTGCATGTCCATGAAAAGATACTTTCATTTTTGGTGCTCCCTTCCCATACCAACTAATTTTTTTAAGTAGCTTTCTTAAGCCTTTCCCATTTACTATACTATTAAATATTGCTAAGGTAATTATAACTTATTAATGGAGGTATCGTCATGAATGAACGTTTGACAGAACTACAAAATTGGCTTCAGGCCAATGAGGCTGAAGCCGCTTTACTTACATCTACAGAGAGCATCTTCTATTTGAGCGGTTTTTTTAGTGATCCTCATGAAAGACTGCTGGCACTTGCCATTTTTGCAAATGCCGAACCATTCCTTATCTGCCCGCAGATGGAAGTCCCGGATGCTAAACAGGCTGGATGGAATGGAGATATCATCGGTTACACCGACATTGAAGATCCATGGGAAAAAGTTAAGCAAGCAGTGGAGAATCGCGGGTTATCTATTCATAAAATGGCCATTGAAAAAGAGCATATGAATGTAGAACGTTATGAAAAGGTCCAACAACACTTCGGAGCTCCAAAGCTCGTTTCCGCAGAAGAAAAACTTCAAAGGATGCGAATGATCAAGTCGGAAGATGAAATGGTCAAAATCCGTGAAGCATGCCGCCTTGCCGACTTTGCGATTGAAGTAGGTGTCAACGAAATTCATGAAGGTAAAACGGAAATGGAAATCCTTGCGGCGATAGAATTCGAGTTGAAAAAGGCAGGAGTCAGCCAAATGTCTTTCTCCACCATGGTCCTGACTGGTAAAAATGGCGCTTCCCCACATGGCACACCTGGGAATACGAAGGTTCAGCGCGGCGACCTTGTCCTCTTTGACCTTGGCGTCGTTCATGAAGGGTACTGCTCTGACATCACTAGGACGGTCGCATACGGAGATATCAATGATAAACAGGCAGAAATATATGAAACTGTACTTAAAGCACAAGAAGCTGCCGTTAGAGCCAGTAAACCAGGTGTATCCTGTTCCGAGATAGACCTGACAGCCAGAAACATCATCAGCAAAAAGGGATACGGTGAATTCTTCCCGCACAGACTCGGCCACGGGCTTGGGATCAGCGTCCATGAGTATCCATCCTTGACTGAAACTAATTCCCTCAAGCTTCAATCCGGAATGGTTTATACCATCGAACCTGGCATATATGTTCCAAATGTTGCAGGCGTAAGGATTGAAGATGATCTATTGATCACGGATACTGGCTGTGAGGTTTTGACCAAATTCCCGAAGAGCCTGCAAATCATAAAATGATAATGCATTAACCAATTAATATAACAAAAACCGGATACCCCCGCCTTCATTTAAGACGGGGGTATTTATTCAACATTTCAACTAATCGGTCCGCAGTTCATACTTCATTGCTTTATCACTGCCGTCAAACCAAATGACCAGCCATTCACTATCAATTCTTATGATTCCCCTCTCTGCACCGAGATAATAAACAACATTATCTTCCTCTTTAAAATATTCCGTTTCTGTTGGAGACCCTAAAAGCGTAAACACTTCTTCTTTTGTCATGCCTATCAATTCGTGTTCATTCATTAAATCTTCTACCAGATATACTCTTCCTTCATCATCATTTAGCCATCTTTCAGCGGTGAAGCTTGATTCATATTCATACACCCCCAACAGAACCACACAAAAAAATAGAAGGGCAAAGCCAAGGCATGTAATGAATATAAATCTAATTTTGAGTTTCCTTTTATTATGCCGGTCGGTATATTTCCATGAAATCCATTGAAAAAATAGTAATAGAATAAATGGAAGCAGCAGTGCTGATATACTCATTAAACTTATAGAAGCATGTGCAGCATTGATGAAAAAAATATAAATGAAATAGATCAAAGCATACAAAAGCACAAATGAATATAATGCATAGTTTACTATTTTTGAAACACTCAAAGAAAAAACTCCCCTTTCACATTAAAGATTACCATAAATAAACAAATGCGTTCCTGCAATGATTCCTTACATCATAAGAGTTGGAAACATATTGTTCCATTTTTCAATTTCCAGATTATTGGCATAAACATTCGCTAATTTGTTACAATTGAAATCAGATCCATTAGGTAAATCATAGTATAATAGGATTTAAATAGAAGGAGGAGATTCACTTGAATAGTATAGATTATAAAAATATTCTTGTTGCAGTGGACGGCTCGGAAGAAGCAGAGTGGGCTCTAAAAAAGGCAATCTACTTAGCAAAACTCAGTGACGCTACCCTTGTGCTCACACACATCGTGGATACAAGGAATTTCCCTACTGTCGAAGCTTATGATATGACTATCCGTGATCACTCTGAAACCTTTGCCAATGAGTTATTGGACAAGTATAAAACGGAAGCCATTGCTTCCGGGATTACAAAGGTCCAAACAGAAGTTGCATATGGTTCTCCTAAAGTTCAAATTCCAAGGGATTTAGCGAAAAAGCATTCGATCGATTTAATTGTTTGCGGTGCAACGGGCCTTAATGCAGTCGAACGTTTCCTTATCGGCAGCGTGTCGGAAGGCATCGTTCGCCATTCAAACTGTGATGTTATGGTCGTGCGTACGAATTAATAAGAGAAAATGATAAAAAGCTCGTTCGCCAAATTGGTGAACGAGCTTTTCCCTGTTATTCACTTACCAGTTTTTCCGCTTTTTCAATCGCCAGCAAGACTTGGGCAAAACCTGTACCGCCCGCACTGTTACGGCGTTTAACGGCTTCATAAGGATTTAATGCATCATAAATATCATGTTCAAACAAATCGGAAGCTTCCTGGAATTGTTCAATGCTTAGGTCCACTAAATAGCAGCCATTCTGGACACAGAACAATACAAGCTTCCCGACCACTTCGTGCGCCTTACGGAAAGGCATTCCCTTTGAAGCTAGGTAATCAGCTAATTCCGTCGCATTCGAGAAGTCATTTTTTGTTGCTTTTTCCATTACGTCCGTTTTCACTTTCATCGTTGAAATCATGCCGGCAAATATTTTAAGTGAACCAACAATGGTCTTAACCGTATCAAAAACGCCTTCTTTATCTTCTTGCATATCTTTGTTATAAGCAAGCGGCAGTCCTTTCAAAACAGTCAATAACCCCGTTAGGTTCCCATAAACCCGTCCTGTTTTACCACGGATCAATTCCGCCATATCAGGATTTTTCTTTTGCGGCATAATGCTGCTTCCCGTGGAAAACGCATCATCCAATTCAATGAATTGGAATTCCTGGCTTGACCAGAGAATGATTTCTTCGCTGAAACGGGATAAATGCATCATCATTGTCGCACTGTTGCTCATGAATTCAATGGCAAAATCACGATCACTTACCGCATCAAGGCTGTTTTCGTAAATTCCGTCAAACCCCAATAGTTCGGCACTGAGGGCACGGTCAATCGGGAAAGTCGTCCCAGCTAATGCCCCAGCACCCAATGGAGAAACATTGATCCTTTTGAAACTCTCGGTGAAGCGCTGCTTATCACGCTCAAGCATCCAAAAATAAGCCATTAAGTGATGGGCAAATGAAATGGGCTGTGCACGCTGCAAATGTGTATAACCTGGAATTAGTGTTTCCACATTTTTCTTGGATTGTCCCAAAATCGCTACTTGCAAATCATTGATGAGTTCCAGAATCACTTTCGTTTGGTTCCGCATATACAGATGAAGGTCGGTCGCAACTTGGTCATTACGGCTTCTTCCTGTATGAAGCTTTCCGCCAACTGGACCGATTTCGCTTATTAGCATACTTTCCAGATTAAGATGGATATCTTCCATCTCAACCTTAAAAGTCAATTCACCCTTCTCAGCTTTTTCCTGTAAACTTTTCAGACCCACAATGATCTGATCCGCATCTTCCTCAGGTAAAATGCTGCATTGCTTTAACATGGTTACATGAGCTAAACTGCCTTGAATATCTTCAAGCACAAGTTCCTGGTCAAAGGAAATGGAAGCTCCAAACTCATCTACCCATTCTTCTGCAGATTTCGTGAATCTTCCTCCCCAAAGCTTGCTGCTCACACTGTCACCTTCTTGTTATTGACCATGCTGTTCACTTTCGTTGGAAGTCCCCATAACTTAATGAATCCAACTGCTGCATCATGATCGAATTCGTCTGCTTTTGTATAGGTAGCCAATTTTTCGTCATATAGGGAGTACTCGGATTTTCTTCCTTCAACAATCGCATGACCTTTGAATAGTTTGACACGGACCGTACCCGTTACATTCACTTGTGTTTCTTTCAGGAATGCAGCCAAAGCTTTTTGAAGCGGAGAGAACCAAAGTCCTTCATAAATCAATTCAGTCATTTTCTTCTCGATCACTGGTTTGAAGTGAGCCAATTCTTTTACAAGCGTGATATCTTCAAGTTCTTTATGTGCAGCTATCAATGTCATCGCACCAGGAGCTTCATAGACTTCACGTGATTTGATTCCTACTAATCTATTTTCAACGTGATCGATACGTCCAACTCCGTGTTTGCCGGCAATTTGATTCAACTCGACAATCAGGTCAGCCAATTTATAGTTTTTATCATTCAATGTAACTGGAACACCTTGTTCAAAACCAATTTCAATGATATCAGCAGTATCTGGCGTACATTCAAGGCTTGCAGTCAAATCATATGCATCTTCCGGTGGAGCTGCCCAAGGATCTTCCAGGATTCCACATTCGTTACTTCTTCCCCAAAGGTTTTGGTCAATCGAGAACGGACTCGCCATGCCAATCGGAACGGGAATGCCATTTTTCGCTGCATATTCAATCTCCTCTTCACGAGACCATTTCCAGTCACGAACAGGTGCAAGAACTTGCAAATTAGGGTTCAAGGCGGAGATGGATACTTCGAAACGCACTTGGTCATTTCCTTTGCCCGTACAACCGTGTGCAACGGCTACCGCGTTTTCCGCTTCAGCCACTTCCACTAATTTCTTCGCGATCAGCGGACGTGATAATGCTGATACCAATGGATATTTCCCTTCATACAAAGTATGTGCCTGAAGAGCAGTCAATGCGAATTCATCAGCGAATTCGTCCTTCGCATCAATGACATAGGAACTTACCGCACCAACAGTGATCGCTTTTTCTTTAATGAAATCCAAATCTTTCCCTTCACCGACATCCAAGCAGCATGCCACAACTTCGTACCCTTGATCTTGTAACCATTTAATTGCAACGGAAGTATCCAAACCTCCGGAATATGCTAAAACAACTTTTTGATTTTTCATTTTCATCGTCCTTTCATGTGAATAAAAATTCATCGTTTGTTATTTTTATTCAATCTATGATTAGTACTTTATCATCTTTATTAAAGGAATACAAGGGGTATTTTAAAGATTTTGCTAAATAATCCGCTAATATTTTCAGGGAATTTACACATTGGATGCTTCCGCGAGAATATAGTAAACTAGGAGTATGAAAAATCGAAAAGCGGAGGGCATATGAAAAAGCTATTTACCTATGATGAACGGCTTGGCATCTCAATTCCCGATTTGAATCTGGAGTGGGATGAATATACAAAAGGCGAGCAACAGCAAATACTCGTACACTGGGAGAATATCCGGGGAAGCATCCCGGACCGCATCAAGGAACTTGAATCCACCATTAACCGAAAGCAGTTTCGGCTCTCCGATGAGAGTAATTTCGCCAAATCATGCCAGCTCAATTCCGAAATTGCGGAACTTGCTTCCATCATCAATGATTTATGGCTATGGTATCGTGCCAATCAAGTCGTAAGTGAAAAGATGCATAATTAAGGCCTATTCCATGCAAAAAAAGCCACAGTTTAAAACTGTGGCTTTTTTTGCATCCTCTTATAAATCCTTGCGAAGTTCACCAACGACATGTCCCAATTCCGGAAGAATCAATTTATTCATCGCAAGCCGAACCGCCCCTGATGAGCCCGGGGTGGAAAAAACGGCTTTATTGTTCACGACTCCGGCAATCGCCCTGGATAGAATGGCGGCAGACCCGATATCCTCTTGATAGCTAAGCATTCGAAAAATCTCGCCAAAACCGGGAATTTCCTTGGTCATCAACTCTTTGACCGCCTCGATCGTTACATCCCTATTGGCGATGCCAGTTCCACCATTTGTTAATATGACATCGACCTTGCTGCTTTGGCTACCAGAAGTGACCGCATCCTGAATCGCTTCCCGCTCATCTTTAACGATTACATATTCATTTACTTCATGACCATTCGAATTCAGCAATTCCATCATCAGTGCTCCACTTTTATCGCTTTCTTCATTACGCGTATCGCTGACGGTTATCACCATGCAGCGAACTGCCTCCGTTATGGCTTTTTTATGATTCTTGACACTCATTCTTCATCAGCCTTCTTCTTCAGCAAATAACGATATTGATAGAACTTCTGGGCAAATTCACTGACACTCCGGGTCATTTGATAATTGGATCCAGCCCCGATGGCCATGCTGATGAATGGTATGCCCCGAACCAGTTTTTTTCGAAAAACAGTAATGGATAATGCTTTCAACAGCTGCTTCAGCGGCTGTTCCATCCAGGTAGGGTTCGTCAGTTCTTCGATCCCCAAATAAAAATAGTCATCTTCTGCGGTCTGGACCTCGCGGATCAATTCTTCCCAGGCTATTCCTTGGAGCCTTTTTGGCATCGCTCCTGCATTGAATACCTTAAGAGCCAACATCATTTCAAACGGCGTATTCACCTCAACACCATAAGACATCGCAATTAGCTGTACGATCCTGACATTGATGACCGTCATGGCTGGAATATCGCTCCCTAGCAGAAGGAGGCCTCCTGATCCGCTCATCCCACCCTGTGCAAATGAATATAAGCGATGCTTAGCGATATGCTGATTGGCTATGTAATTCAACTGATCGATCGATAAGTGATTCAAATCACTCAACGTTTCGATTTCTTCATTAAACACGCGCGCAGATGCTAAAATCCGCTCTCTTGCATCTATTTGAACTTGTGAGCTCTGAACCATGGCATGTAAATGAAAAAGCCAGGTATCCAGCTTTTCAAAAAACTGTTGTTGGACGTTTTCAGGAAGCAGGGCAAACCCCTGCTCCAACCATTTATCATACAGTGCAGCAAGGTCCGTGGGCTCATATTGATAAAGTTTTTCCTGCCATTCACTAATTTCATTCCAAATTTTCATTTCCCGGTTCGTGAATTCCATGCATCAAGCCTCCTATGTACAGAATTGGTGGATTCTCCCTTAAGTATACCATAGAGGGAAGCCTTTCAGAGAACGGATGATAGGAATCCAGTGTGAATGGGGATGGGCTGCATGGACATAAACTCCATGAGGAGTCGGACTTTGAGGAGGAAATTTCATGGGAAAGACCCCTTACCAGTGGAATAAGGGATCATTATAAAAAAACAGGAAGTCATGTTTTCCAAGTTTCGCTCAAGGCTATCTTCATCGTATCCCTGACAATCATGATTTCTTCATTAGTGGGGATGACCATGACTTTTACAGGGGAATAGGGTGCATTGATGAACGCTTCCTTACCCGAGATGCGATTGAGATCCTTATCCCAATAAACTCCCATGAATTCAAGTCCCTCCAAGATTCGGCCCCTAATGGTTTGACTGTTTTCACCGATGCCCGCTGTAAAAATGATGCCATCCACACCTCCCATTTTAGCTGAATAGGAGCCAACGTACTTGTGAATTCGGTCTGCGAATACTTTAAGTGCGAGTTCAGCCCGCTCATTGCCTTCATCCGCTTCAGCTTGAATATCGCGCAGGTCGCTGGAAAAACCGGAAAGGGCCAGGATGCCGCTTTTCTTATTCAGGACATCCAGAACTTCATCTACTGTTTTACCCGTCTTCTCCATGATATAAGGAATCAATGCAGGGTCGATGTTCCCTGAACGCGTTCCCATAGTAACACCGGCCAATGGTGTAAATCCCATTGATGTATCAATTGATTTGCCGCCCTTTATGGCCGTGATGCTTGCACCATTCCCTAAATGGCACGATATCAATCGAAGCTGTTCAATTGGGCGGCCAATCATTACGGCAGCACGCTGTGATACATATTTATGTGAAGTACCATGAAACCCATACTTCCTTATTCCGTATTTTTCATAATATTCAAGAGGCAAGCTGTACAAATAGGAACCTTCTGCCATCGTTTGATGGAAGGCAGTGTCGAATACCGCAACCGCTGGCACATCATCCAGTGCTTGCCTGAAGGCTTTGATCCCGGTGATATTGGCGGGATTATGAAGGGGCGCCAACTCGGAAAGCTTTTCGATTTCCTCTATTACGTCCTCCGTAATCAAGACCGATTCGCTGAATACCTCACCGCCATGCACCACCCGATGCCCTACGCCATCTATCTCTTCAAAGGAGTCAATGATGCGATGGTCAATCAGCTTTTCCAATAAAAGCCCTACAGCCACTTCATGATTGGGTATATCAAGCGTTTCAGAAACCTTGTCGCCTTCGACGCTTAAAGTAAATGCGGAATTTTTCAAACCGATTCTTTCTACAAGACCTTTTGTAATTACTTTTTCACAAGGCATCTCAAAAAGCTGAAACTTCAATGAAGAGCTGCCCGCATTAATAGCCATGATTTTTGACATCCATCCTGCTCCTTTTCTCTAAGCTAGTTCTTCCAATGTTATCTCAACGAAACGTGCAGTGTATTGTACAATCTTATCATGACAAGCAGGTTCAACCAAATATTAATGGACAATTGCAAATAATCACTCTCAAATAAAAAAATGAAAGCCAATGCCCGGGGCATCAGCTTTCATTGACTATTTTTCCTCTTTAAACCAATCGTCCATCTGTTGCATGACAGACCTTGTCGCTTCGAAATCCGACAACTTCGGAAGCTGTACGAGCAATGCCTTCTTCGGTGCTTCGGTACCCTCTTTTTTCTTTTGAAGAATCAGGATGCTTTTCGCAGCCGCTTCACTCTTAAACATGGAAAGCGGCAATTGCACCATCCCTTGAATATGTGTATGCTTCTTCAGGAAATCATTGAGTTTCGGCGCTTCCTCCGAGACGAACAGGTTATTCGGGACAATGAAGAATAGATGTCCGCCATCCTTCGCGTGTTTAACACCTTGTTCAATAAACAAATGGTGTGCATACGAATGTCCCTTATCGGCCTTCAATTCATATTCAGCTGCACGCACATCATTCGGATAATAACCAATCGGCAAATCACTGACCACAACATCTGAAGGATCGATGAAAAGCGGCTCCAGGCTGTCCTGGTTGAAAAATTGCAGCGGGTGTTCTTGCAGGTTGGCACCTGCATAAGCAAGCCTGATCAAGGTTTCATCAATCTCGACACCATATGAAGCGATGTTTTTATCAGTAAGTTGATTCAAGATCGCAAATAGTAAGTTCCCCGTTCCGATGGCTGGATCGAGCATGACTATCTCTTTTTGATCCTTTGTGAACTTACCGACTAAATAACTGACGAACATGCCGACTGCATCAGGAGTCATATGATGATTCGGCTGAACGCTCTGCTGCATGCCTTTTAAAATGGCAAGCTGGTACGCTTTTCGGATTGCTTCTTTTTCATATTTCCCTGGTGAAAATGAAGCATAATGCTTCACTAACCTTTTTTTCGATACTTCACTGATTTCCTCCTGCAGGACTTTCCCTTCGAAGAAATTCTCGCCCGTTTCACCCAGGGCATCCAGATACGTACATGATAGTTCACTTTGCAATATTTGGGCTGTTTCATCAAATTCATAAAATAATTGTTCAACTGGGGTAGACTTCACTTATTAATTCCTCCTGTTTGCTTCTGTCCCTATTTTAAAGGTAAGAAGAAAGAGATACAAGCCGTACGTCCTGCTCATCATTCTTCGTCTGTTTAACGTACCGTTTTCCGTTTTGAAATTATTAAATACAAGGTGTAAAATTCGGACGTTGATTTCCACTTCAGGCACTCGCTTTCCGCGGGCGGTCTGCACTCGGCTTGCGACTGCGGGGTCTCCCCTGGACGCGCTTTTCCCGCAGGAGTCTCGTACCTTACGTTCCAAGCAACTTTGTTTTGAAATTTAGATAGAAAACCTTTTGTCTAAAAAAGTGGCTAGGAATGGTCACAACCCGAACCATAAAATGTTTTGGTGGACTTGATTTCCACTTCAGGCACTCGCTTTCCGCGGGCGGTCTGCCCTCGGCTTGCGACTGCGGGGTCTCCCCTGGACGCGCTTTTCCCGCAGGAGTCTCGCACATCCGCTCCAATCAACTTTGTATAAAAATTTCAGATAGAAACCCTTTTGTCTAAAAACTCAAATACGGATTGTTTTGTTGCCCTGTATTTTTTATTACTTGGATAGGCTCAATGAATGCCCCAACAGAATACCATGCATGAGGTGGTGATTATATATGGATAATCAATATCAAAACTATCATGGGCAGGTTAATCCGATAAATCAGCAACATGATATTCAGTCAGCAGATGAATTAAACAGGCAACAACAGGGGTTTCAACAAGGGTTTCGACAAGGATTTCGACAAGGGTATCGACAAGGGTATCGAGAGGGATTTCGAGCAGGGCAACAACAGGGGTTTTTCCCAGGACCAAGACAAATGCCGTCGTGGCCTAATGAAATTGACATAAAAGTTGGAACACCTAATGGTCAAGAGTGGTCTGGCAAGGTTGTTTTACCACAAAATGGTCCGACTTTCGAGCCTTAACTGATCCAGCATATAATAAATGAAACTCGTCAAAAGAAACGAACTGTATCGATCGACCTCAGAAATTAATAATAAGCACAACTCAAATGAATATTAGAGCCTAAAAAGGACCTGTCCAATTCAACGACAAGGTGTTTATCAACAAGAAAATCAACATTAAAACAAAAAACCGGGCACATTGAGCCCGGTTTTTTAAAATTTGCATCTTATTTTGCCGCTTTAGCCGCTTCGATTGCACCTTCGTAATTAGGATGGCTGGTACCTTCACTTACATATTCTACATATGTGATTTCATCAGAGCTGTTCACTACGAATACAGAGCGAGCCAATAGACGAAGTTCTTGCATGACGACACCATATGCTTCACCGAATGAAAGGTCACGGTGATCGGAAAGAACTTGAACATTGTCCAAGCCGCTTGCAGCACACCAGCGTTTTTGCGCGAAAGGAAGATCGTTACTGATCGTAAGTACTTTTACATTATCCAATTTTGCCGCTTCTTCATTGAATTTACGTGTCTGTGCGTCACAAACACCTGTATCCACAGATGGCACCACGCTGATAATGCGGACAGAACCTTTGGAGTCGTTTAAAGTAACCGGTGATAAGTCATTAGCCAATACTGTAAAATCAGGTGCTTTGTCCCCAACTTTTAGTTCTGGTCCCACTAAAGTGATCGGGTTGTTTTTAAATGTAACTGAAGCCATTAAAAATTCCTCCTTTTTCTGCTATATGTACAAGCATAATAATATTTGTTTTGCCGGAATTTTGCAATTAATTGAATTGGGAAATGTGATTGGCGCTTGTACATGACTTCCAAGCTTTTGAATGTGTAATAATATACTGCAGCAAAAATAAAAACTCGGCGGATGCCGAGTCGCAGTTAGAAATCTATATCCATTTTAGGTTCTTGGTACCTTTTTGCAGCTGGTTGACTGCCGCCTTGGTTTTGATTACTGCCCTGCTTTTGATTATTGTCTTTCTTGGATAGCATGGACTGAATCTTATCGACGACTTGAGGAGCTAAATCCATCATTTTTTCGAGAAGATGCGTCCCTTCATCCAGATGGATCATTTTCACCCCATGGGAACCGACAATCAAAAAGGCAATTGGTGTTATGGAAACCCCGCCGCCGCTACCGCCGCCAAAAGGCTGCTTGGAACCACCTTGCTGTCCTTGATGGTTTCCGTCCATCACAAATTCACTGCCACCGGCTGCAAAACCAAATCCCACTTTGGATACGGTTAAAATGACACTTCCATCCGGAGTTTCCACCGGATCTCCGATGATCGTGTTCACATCGACCATTTCTTTCAGATTTTCCATTGCTTCTTTCATTAAACCTTGGATCGGATGATCTGACATTTAAATTCCCTCCACTCTAGAACGATTGTTTATTGGAATCACCTGATAGCTTCGCTAATTTACTCGACTTGAAATGCGGCTTTCCGCCTTTCCAATAACGAAGCAGTTTTATTCCAGTCACCATAGCCTGCCCGATTCTAAATTGTAATATGCAGGAAATCGACGTGTTTGCCTGCCATCTCTGAAAGTCGGGTGTAATGGAATAGGAGGGCATGATCCGGAAGTTGAAATAGGTTGTCAGCAAACCGATGATGGAACCTTTGAGTGCCCAGCATGCTCCAGTTAAAACACCGGTGTGTGCAGCGTTTTTAGTACCGACCTTACTATGCCAAGTGAATTTTTTGACTTGGACTTTCCCAGCGAAGTGACGGACGATCTTATGGAAACCGATTATATGCTGAAGCATCTCCAGAATGTCTGCGAATCCTTCACGCATATCTTCGGCTGTAATTTTTTTCTTTTCTTCCTTTTTTGTTTTTCCGTTCATTTCTTGCTCTTCGTTTACTACTACAGTTGTCGAGTCATCTTCCATTTTGATGACCGGAACCTTGAATGTATAGTGAAAAAGCCCATACCAGGCTGATAATTTAATATGTATTAGGTCATTCGTTTGGACACGTTTGTAGTCGATGGACACTCTTACTTTAGTGAAAACAACTATTAGCAACACCAAAATGAGGATACCTATAATCAACAAAAGCCACTTCATGCACCCACACCCCTTCAGCCTATCATTATCGGCATATGCAAAAAAAAATAAACCTGTAAAAGCGAAAATCACGCTCTTACAGATTTATGACTGGAAGAAATCATCTTCTGATCAACACAACGCCCGTGTCTGCAAAGATATCATGCAAAGCCTGTTTCTTCGGTAATAGGCCTGCCAAGAGATAGCCGATCCAAGTGACCTTTGAAATATAGCGGCCAATCAGCTCCCTGAACAAAATCGTGCCCCATGAAATGTTTCTTTTCTCTTCCTTCAATGCAACGACTTTCAGTCCAAAAATCATTTTACCAAGAGTTTGGTTCAAGAATTTGGTCATCAAAACAAAGTATAAGAAGAATACGACCCCCGTTAAAAATCCCTCTGCGGAAAACCAGAGATCATCTGTCCCTTCATAAAACTTGAAGATGGGATGAATCAAAATCCTGTTCAAACTTCCGATAACCAATAGGTCGGCTAAATAGGCCCAAAACCTCATCCAAAAACCGGCAAAATGCACTTTCATTACTCCGTCATCATCCACGGCATTACTGACTGGTGTAAATCCCTGCTCAACGGGAACCTCTTGATCTGCCATTAGATTGGATGAAGCAATTTGTTCATTATTTTCATTTCGTTCCGTCATCCTTCAGCCCCCCTATTCCGCATACAAATACATTAAGCGTGGAGAATTTGAAGAGGAAAGGATTTTTGTCAAGACTGCCGTTTCCACATCATTTCCCAACATTTTTTGCGCACCCATACTGAATAATGAACCGAATCCTGCCTCATCTGTATAACGGATAACTTGAGCATCCTTTTCACCGATATCCGTTTTCATCGCGGCAATTACATCATCCAAATGGCCGAAATCATCGATTAGATGGTTTTCTTTAGCCTGACGTCCATCATAAATGCGGCCATCTGCGATTTCCCTTACTTCCTTCTCTGACATACCGCGTCCATCTGCAATGATTTTTACAAATTGGTCATAAGAATTATCGATCATGTCTTGGAGTATTTCACGTTCTTCACCAGTCATTTCCCGGGTCGGACTCATAATATCTTTGTGTGGTCCGCTTTTGATGGTTTGGAACTCAACACCATACTTCTTGGCCAACTTCTCGTAATTATACCCCTGCATGATGACACCAAGTGAACCCGTCATCGTTTCCGGACTAGCATAAATCTTATCGGCTGGTGCAGAAATATAATACCCACCTGAAGCTGCCATAGACCCCATTGATACATAAACAGGTTTTTTCACTTTCTTGATATCAAGGATCTTTTCATATATCTCTGCACTTTCGACGACACCGCCGCCTGGAGAATTCACCCGAAGGATGATTCCTTTGATATCATCATTTTCCTCAGCCATCTTCAGCTTATCCATGAAGGCACGGTGATTATATGTTGCCGAACTAAGTAATGAGGCTTCTCCTGTATCTTGAATCGTGCCCTCTACATCGAATACGGCAATTACATTAGAGAAATCATCGCCTTCTATGACTTCCTCGTAAAATGCACTTTCAGAAGCAAATAAGTCATCAATGATATTTTCCGTATCCGCTGTAAATATAGTCGTAGCCGTGCCTACAACAATAGAAACAAAAAATAAAACGGCTGCAATTCCAAGTGCCGCCCAACGCTTTCCATTCATCTGTTTTCCCCCTTAAATATATGTATCCTTCTTACCATACGAACTAAAGACGAAAATGTTTCATTCCATGATAAACCAAGACATATAAAATTGTAGCAAATAATCCTCTAATTGGAAATATATTGGTGCATTTTGCACAATCTCCATTTATTTTTCAATCTTCATTAATATATTAATTTTACCAAGTTTCAATTTTTAGCGGAGCAGTAAATGCCGTAAACGGAAAATCAGCTCAACTAAAAAGCTGCCGGGATCATCCCGGCAGCTTCTCTATTTATTGCTTTGGAGCTAATTCAATTGCTGACTGAATGGCCGCAAGCATGCTTTTTTCATCAGCGATGTTCTTTCCAGCGATATCAAAGGCTGTGCCATGATCTACGGAGGTCCGGACAATTCCGCCCTTGAGCCCTACGGTAATATTGACCCCAGCCTCAATCCCCTCTTTCTTTTCGTTACCGCTTTAACAAAAATGCTTCATTCCATGATAAACTATTTCATATAAAAATGTACGAAATGTGCAGCTGCATTTTGTACTGCGGTTTTACTTTCTCAAAAGAAAAGAAAGCCCTTTCATAAACATACATACTAGGAGGGATCATGATGAACACTCGAAGGAATATTTATTTTTTCCATGCACCGAATGCAGAGATGCTTAGCAAGATTGAATACTTGTCAGACTTGGCGAAGCAACATTCGTATGAAGTCATCCAGGATTTCACAAAAGCAAACATCATCGTAAGCATCGGTGATGACGGCACATTCCTGCAGGCAGCCCGTAAAACCGGGTTCAGGGATGACTGTTTATATGCTGGCATTTCCACCACAGGTAACTTGAATATGTATTGCGATTTCCACTTGGAAGATACGGATAAAATGATCGATGCCATGACTAGAGAGCAAATCGAGGTGCGTAAATATCCAACCATCGATATCCAATTGGATGATCAGCCCTCCTTTTATGCCCTTAATGAACTCAGTATCCGGTCTTCCATCACCAAAACGTTCATCATGGATATTTTCATTGATCGACTCCATTTTGAAACTTTTCGTGGGGACGGAATCATCATTGCTACTCCGACCGGAAGCACCGCCTATAATAAATCGGTCAATGGGGCGGTTGTCGATCCCCTTCTCCCTTGCTTTCAAGTGAGCGAGCTTGCTTCCATCAATAATAATACCTATCGGACCTTAGGTTCCTCATTCATTCTTAGCGGTGATAGGACTTTGACCATCCACCTTGAACAAAACGGACCAAGCTATCCGATCATCGGAATGGACAATGAAGCCTTAAGCATCAATCATGTCGAACAGGTAAAGGTCCGGTTAAGCGGTAAAGTCATCAAGACCGTTAAGCTAAAAGACAATTCCTTTTGGGAAAAGGTTAAAAGGACCTTCCTTTGAACGTACTAAAAAGGTACCGGATATGATAGCCGGTACCTTTAAATATGATAAAAATCTTTCGTATTTTGATAAAGGGTTTCATAAACATCCTCAATCGGCAATCCTTTAATCGAAGCAATTTGACGCACACTGTCATGCATCATGCCGGGATGGGTCCATTTCCCTTCGAAAACCCCTTCAAACGGCCATGGGCCATCCGTTTCAATCATCATCAGCTTAAGTGGGTATGCCGAAACTAATTCCTGTATTTCCCTCTCATAACAAACATCAGGTGTAATCGAAATGAGGTAGCCCTTTTCGGCCATTCTTTCGACTGTGCGGATATCTCCTTTAAACCAATGAAAGTGCGCCTTTGTGATTTGATGCTTATCCAACAGGTCGCAAACGATAGGTGCATCTTCATGGACGGCATGAAGGATAACCGGCTTTTCCATCTCTTTAGCAAAAGCCAGGAACTTCTCCAATATCACTATATACGCTGAGTTATCCATATCGGGATTTTCCTGCCTTAGATAATAGGGCAGTCCAACCTCACCTATGGCAACCATATCTTGACGATGTTCCCGCATCCAGTTCAATAATTCGTTCACTTCTTCATCACTCGGGAGGGGCTGCTCTGGATGAAAGCCAAAGGCTGGCTTAACTCGGGAATCCTCCAGTGAAAGCTGATAATTGTTAATAGAAGAAGCCAAATTCATGGAAACAGTCAGCAAGGATTGCAAATGAACCTTTTCCATGTCAGTCAGAATCTGCTTCCGCTTAACAACATCATATTTATCCAAATGGATATGGCTGTCGATGATTCTCAAATTTAATAGCCTCCTTACTTAAGTAGAAAGAGTTGGCATTAATGCTGCATATAACTCTCTTTTCAAATGAAAAAATTCATCACTAAGAAGCTGTTCTTCACTTCTTGGCCTTGGAAACGGAACTTTGACTTCTTTGATGACCGCAGCCGGTTTTGCAGATAACACATAAATTCTATCGGATAGGAAAACCGCTTCATCTATGCTATGCGTAACAAAAAGCACCGACCTCCGATTTTCCTCCCAAACCGACAACAGCCATTTTTGCATTTGCAATCTTGTCAGTTCATCCAAGGCAGAAAAGGGTTCGTCCAGGCACATCAAGTCCTGTGGACTTAAGATACTCCGGATGAATGCGGACCTTTGCTTCATGCCTCCTGATAATTCATGCGGATATGCTTTCTCATACTCTTCTAATCCAGCTTTCATCAATAGGGCTTTTGCCTTTTCTTTATCTCTGATCCCAGCAAGTTCACTTCCCAGCAAAACATTTTCCAATACCGTTCTCCAAGGTAAAAGGGAAGGCTGCTGCGGCATATAGCTGATATGGCCCTTTAAACCATTTATCTTTTTACCATCCAGTGAAATGATGCCATGATCCGGCTTCAAAATACCTCCGATCAAGTGGAACAAAGTACTTTTACCGCTGCCCGATGGCCCAAGGATAGTGACAAATTCCCCATCAGCCACACGAAAATTCATGTTCTCCAATATATTCTGTTTACCATCGAAAGAATAGGAGACATCTTTAATTTCCAGCTTCATCCTTGCCGCCCTCCTTTCTCTTCCAAGAAACTAAGTATTTCTCCAGGAAGGTGATGATTCCAAAAAAGACCATGCTCATTCCCATAATGATGAAAATGGCAACAAACACCCGGTCTGTCCTGAACGCAGAGGACGCGAGCGTCATATAAACACCAATCCCCGATTTTGCCCCGAGCCACTCTGAAATAACCGCACCCATTACGCTATAGGTTGCCGAAATTTTCAGGCCGGAGAAAATGAATGGGATTGAGTGAGGAAATTCCAGCTTCCAAAATAACTGGTTTTTCCCCGCTCCCATCATCTTGAAATAATGCTTAAGTTCGTATGGTGTCTGGCGAAAACCGTCCAATGATGCAACCGCAACCGGAAAAAAACATACGAGCGAAATCACTATTAGCTTAGGCAGCATGCCAAAGCCAAACCAGATCACCAATAGCGGGGCCAAAACTATGATAGGTATATTTTGTGATAGTATGAGCAGAGGATAAACCGCGTCCTTCACACCTGGAAATAGGTGTAAGGTTGCAGCAACCAATAAGCCGATGCAGCTTCCAATAAAAAAACCCGACAACGCAAGCTCGGTTGTCGATATAAGGTGTCCGTAAAGATTGCGCGACGACTCAATTCCTTCAATGAAAATGGCCGATGGAGCGGGAAGCAGCCATTGTTCAACCTTCAATAAGACTGTCACTGACTCCCAAACTATCAGCAACAATAATAAAAGAAAGAAGGGAGCCCCCTTCTTCCAAATTCCCCTTCCGATCATGCCCGATATTTCTCCGTTAACGTATCCATCGTAATCCCGCTTGGCTGATATAATATTTTCACTTGGGAAATGACATTCGGCGATCCTATTTCAATCATTCTTACATTCATTTTTTCTATCACGGCAAAAAGTTCGGAAAGCTCCCCCTCCATTGTCGTTTCAAGCGGGTGAACCTCATACTTGACACCTGATTCTTCAATGATCTTGATTGCTTCATCGACCATAGGGATGACATTTTCCCCTTTAGGAATAATTTGTATACTAATTAATGAATTGGCCATTGTATTTCCTCCTATTTTGGTAAAAATTCATTTGTAAATGCCTTTTCAGGATCGAAATCACCTTCAAGAAGCTTATTTTCAGTCATCCACTCACTGTAATTCTTCCAAATTTCAAGCTTTTGTTCACCCCATCGCGGAGCATCATCCTGATACTTGGCTGCAAGCCACTCCTGGCTTTTCTTAACTAGTTTTGCATCAAGATCCGGCGCAGACTTAATTAACATGTCTGCTGCATCAGCAGGATTCTTAATCGCAAACTGGTACCCTTTTGATGCTGCATGAACGAATGCTTTAACAGTTTCGGGATCTTCTTTTATCATCTTTTCATTTGTAGTCAAAACAGGCGTATAGTAATCAAGCTTATCAGAGTATTCGGTTAAGTAAACCATATTAAGCTTTTCATTTCGCAACTCAGCCTCAATGCCTGTCCATCCATAATAAATCCAGGCAAAATCTATATCCCTTTTAACCGAAGTGAAAAAATCCATGTCTCCTGTATTGACTATATCCACTTTATTTACATCCGCATTTTCTTTTTTCATGAGTGAATCAATAATGGCCTTTTCAACCGGAGAACCCCAGCCACCATACGTTTTCCCTTCAAAATCATTGGGAGTTTTAATGTCCTTTGCCTCAGGGGAAGCGAATCCAGAGGTATTATGCTGGATGACTGCAGCAATCGAAACAATTGGCACGCCTTGCACGCGGGCCTGTGTTATGCCCTCCTGGTAGCTCACGCCAAATTCAGATTTTCCTGAAGCGACAAGCTTATCCGCTCCAGCTTCACCTGGCATGATAATTTCCACATCAAGACCTTGCTCTTTAAAGTAACCTTTTTCCTTTGCAACATACAATCCTGTATGGTTTGTATTCGGTGTCCAATCGAGCACGACCGATACCTTTTTTAATTCTTCATTTTTAGTTGCTTCTTCTTTTTCATTAGTTCCGCCTGCACCACATCCAGCCAAAAGGAACAACGAAGTTAACAGTGGTAAGAATTTATTCAAGTTATTATCCTCCTACACATCATATAAGATCCATATGCCGGAACCATAATGGGGCTCCAGGGTCTATTCAAATACTGGATAAAAAGCAAAAAACGCCCGAAGATGAATTCGGACGTTAACATACAAAACAGAAAGTCAGTAATAATATGTTCCCTCCGCTGGCATCACCCAGATCAGGTTCAAAGAGTCAGCATCTAAAGGATGCAATCTCAGCCAGCAGTACTGGCCCCCCTACATTTCTCGCACATATGAACTTTTCTCTCTCATTATATCAATTCATATGGAAAAGGGAATACTAATTTGCTTCTTATCACTAATTGGAAAGGTATTCCTTACTCTTAAGGATATCTAGCAAAACATCTTTTGGAACGAAAATCATTGAAATCAATGTAATTCTGCCTCTTTTCATTCCAATCATTCTTGACTGCAGAGGTGGCTGACAATTTCTAAATAGTCATTTCTTTGCAGGCATTCATATAATGAGCATTATCTGTAGACATTTATGTTTACTGGTTTTATAAACCGTTAATTTAATAAGCAAAAGGTGGATATGATCATGATAAAGATTAATCACAGATGGTTAGATGTCAGTCACATCCAACCAGGAATAGCATCTGCTGAGTCGCTTGAAATTCTCCAATTGCTGGGTGAAGATTCTAACGTTTTTGAATACCGGAACTTTGGAGATTTTAATTTCGATATACAGCTGAGGAACCGAGTCATAGAAGCAGCTATTGCGTTGGATAAAAGCGGTCCAGAATTTTCCACACTTGAGGAATCTCAATCCAATCAACAATATTGGCACCTTTCAAAGGATGGCACCTTTACCCTTCAGCCAGGGATTCTCCCTCATGCTGCACTCGTTGACATTTTCATGAATGGAAGGCTTTATGCCTTCGAATGCGGGACAGCAATCGTCGTCACTTTTTTAAAAGCCATTTTGGATTCAATCGGCCCTAGGAATTTCGATTACCTTTTTTCAAACCTTTTTTTATATGACTGGCGCCCTCCGGAGAATATGGCTCTTAATATTCATCAAGGAAGGGATTATTTACCAGGCGATTGTGTTTACTTCATAAACCCTGATCATGACGAGACAACTCCTGAATGGCAAGGTGAAAATGCCATTTTATTAGGGAGAAACCTCTTTTATGGCCACGGGATCGGGATAACGACGTCACAGGGAATCATCGATGAATTAAATAGCAATAGAAAGCCGTACGCAACCATATCAGCATACCTGACAACGCATATCATTTTCCTGGATAGTTCCTTCTATAGACAATTCCAACTAAATATCCCCCGAGCAAAGCACGATCACAGTCCTGTCAGCCTTTCCAATTGTATTGTTTCTGAAATAGGTTCGAAGATTTACCTTTCATGACCTTTCTGTTTTATATACCGGCATATAAAAATGCTTGGGGAGAGATCTCCCAAGCATTTTTTCATATTCATGCACCAATATTTCCTTTGCCTTTAAGCCTGCGGGCATTCGCCTGACCCCATTTCGTTATGGATAGTGTATAAACCGCCAAGGCTGACCATATGAACAAAAAGGCTAAAAGATGTGCTTTGGTAAAACTTTCATGATAGATGAATACCCCGATCAATAAAGATAAGGTCGGAGCGATATACTGAAAAATGCCAAGCATCGATAACGGGATCTTCTCCGCCCCTTTTGCAAAATATAAAAGAGGCAAGGCCGTGACAATCCCGCCGCCCACCAGCAGCAAGCTTGTGCTTCCCGCTGTAAAGAATTGCATTTCTGAACGGTTCATCAAGTATATCAGGTAACCAAGGGCCAGAGGCGTTACCATCATCGTTTCGAGCGTCAGCCCGATCGCCGCTTCGGCCTTGATCATTTTTTTTGCCAGACCGTATAATCCAAAGGTCATGGCCAAAACAAGAGAGATCCACGGGATCGTGCCGAAATGAATGCCCAGGATCAAGACTCCGATTCCTGCAAGCAGGAACGAAATGATTTGGGCCCCGCTCAATTTTTCTTTTAAGACTATCACTCCCAATAGTACACTGACTAGCGGATTGATATAATATCCAAGGCTCGTGTCGAGGATCCGTCCTGTATTAACGGCCCAGATGAACACTCCCCAATTAGCTGTAACAAGCAGTGACGCCGTAAGTAATGCCGCAAAGAGTTTGGGATTTCCCAATATGTTTTTGACATAGGCAAGAAACGCCTGCCATTTTTTCATGAACATCAATAAAACCAGCATGAACACGAAAGACCATAATACCCTCTGGGCTAAAATTTCTGTTGCACCGACCCCCTGAAGGAACTTCCAGTAAATCGGCACGACTCCCCACATCATGTAAGAAAGGGCTGCATAGATCGCCCCTTCTTTTTGTTCATCCACTTTCATAACCTGCCTTCTTTCCATTTACATTCCTTTTATCTAATTCCATCAAACAATTTTGTATTTCCATTTCTTTTTTTGCAACTGTTAATTTTTATCATACATGATTTTATCATCGATGACCGTCATGACCGCCTCAGCTTTTAGGAGGTCATCCGGCGCAACAGCAAAGACATCCAGATTAAACACGGTAAAATCGGCATCGTACCCTTTATTGATCACACCGCGGCGTTTTTCCTGGCCGATTGCTGCAGCACTCCCTTTGGTATACAATGCGAAAGCCTCGTAAACGGAAAGCCTTTCAGACAAGCCATATACGGTATGGTCCTCACTATTGATTTTCATCCTTGTGACAGCTGCATGAATGCCCAAAATTGGATTTAATGGCTCAATGGGTGCATCCGACCCACCCGCACAAATGATGCCCAAATTCAAATAGGTTTTCCAGGCATATGAGGATTCCAACAGATTGGCTGGAACCTTTTCTTCCACCCATGGAAAATCGGACGGGACGAAGCCTGGTTGGATATCAAAGATTAACGGCAGCTTTGCCGCCCGCTGCAACAGCTCCGGCCGGACGATCTGCGCATGGATGAGCCGGTCCCTCTGTCCCTCTAGCGGGGGGAGGGCCTCAATTGCATTCAAGACGTATTCAAAAGCGAGATCGCCAATCGCATGGACAGCAATCGGCATTCCGGCATCCCTTGCTTTTTTCACCCATTCCTGAAGCTCGTTTTCAGTAAATATCGCGACTCCATTCGTATTCTTTTGATCTACATAAGGCTCGCTCAACAGGGCTGTTCGTCCCCCTAAGGAGCCATCCGTAAATATCTTCATGCTGTCGAATTTAATATATCGCGTACCTTTCTGATAACCGCCTCCTGCTGCCAGCATTTCTTCAAACGCTTCATGATGGACAAGCAAGTTCGCGCGAAAGGCCATTTCCCGGTCCTCGATTACCGATTTAAACGCCTGATATGTCGGCATGAAGCCATTATAGTAATGGAGGTCCTCAGTATGTCCGCCAGTCAAACCTAGCTTATATGCGTCTTCTATGGCCTCTGTGAGTGCGTTTTCGATATACTCTTGATCAATGCCGGGAAGACTGTCTAAAATAAGGTTCTGTGCCTGACTTTCTTTAAATAAACCATTTAAACGTCCGTCAGGATAACGGCAAATCACCCCGCCTGAAGGTTCTTTAATATCTTCTTTAATATCCGCTTCCAAAAGGGCGCGGGAATTGACCACCAAGGCATGACGGCAAATCCTTTTCAATACGATGGGATGTTCCGTCGATATCACATCGAGCTCATCCCGTAATATCAATTCAGGACTCGGCCATTCGTTTTCATTCCACCCTTCGGCAACGATCCACTTTCCAGCCGGGGTCTTTGAGCACTTTTCCTTCAAGGATTTCATGATCGACTCCCTGCTATCCATCAAAGAAAGGTCTAAACGAAGCAGCCTTTCACCATGCCCGACCAAATGAAGGTGACTATCCACTAACCCCGGCAGCATCGTTTGTCCTTTTAAGTCGATTTCCCTGGAAATATTGCCGGCATACTCATTTTTCAAATAGCCCTGGCTGCCGGTATCAACAATTACCCCCTTTTCAGTGTAGACTGCATCCACTTGATCATTTTCTTTAATCATCGTATAAATCGACCCATTGAACCATAACGTTCCCACCGGCTTTACACTCCTTATTAAATGATTGTTACTGTGCAGATATGCAGTAAGTGTACCATCTCATATCACGAATTCCCATATTTATGCTTTTATCCAAGCCCCTGTCAATAAAAAACGCCAGCCTTGGAGGCTGACGGTCATGCATTTCGATCAATTGTTAAGGAGTGCTTCTTCCCTTTTCCGTAAATCCACCCGTTTGATTTTACCTGATGTCGTTTTGGGCAGCTCTTCTAAAAATTCGATTTTCCTTGGATATTTATATGGGGCAGTCAATTCTTTCACGTGCGATTGAAGCGTCTTGATCAAGTCCTGGCTGTTCGGATCGATATCATCCATCAAGACGACATACGCCTTGACCACATTTCCCCTTATTTCATCAGGACTTGCTATAACGGCACATTCTTTAACATATGGATGCTTAACGAGTGCATCTTCCACTTCAAACGGTCCAATCGTATACCCCGAGCTGATGATGATATCATCGGAACGACCCTCAAACCAGAAGTAACCATCCTCATCCTTTTTCGCCTGATCGCCAGTGATATAATAATCCCCACGGAATTGCTGCGATGTCCGCTCGGGATCTTTAAAATATTCTTTAAAGAGTGCAGGTGTATCGACATGTACGGCAATATCACCCACTACACCAGGAGAACAGGGCTTACCGGAATCATCAATGATATCCACATGGTTGCCCGGTGTCGGTTTGCCCATGGAGCCCAATTTAATTTCCATTCCTTTTGTTACACCTACCAACAGGGTATTTTCGGTCTGTCCATATCCATCACGCACTTCAATATGGAAATGGTTTTTAAAGACCTCGAACACTTTTTGATTTAAAGGCTCTCCCGCTGATACAGCACTATGAAGATGGGATAAATCATAGTCATCAAGGTTTTCCACCTTTGCAATCAATCGATACTCGGTTGGTGTGCAGCATAATGCATTCACTTTGTAGTCCTGAAGCAACTGTAGATACTTTTTCGCCTCGAACTTCCCATGGTAAGCAAGACCGGTCGCTCCCGTTCCTAGAACCGCCAGGAAAGGACTCCAAATCCACTTTTGCCACCCTGGACCCGCAGTTGCCCAAACCACATCCGTTTCGCTGATGCCGAGCCAGTTTGCAGCAGACGTTTTCAAATGTGCATAAGCCCAGCCATGTGTATGGACGACCCCTTTTGGATTTCCTGTCGTTCCGGAAGTATACGATAAGAACGCCATATCCCCACTCTTCGTGTCGGCCATTGTCAGCTGATCGGATTCTTTGCCGGCAAGCTCATTCAAATCCAGCCAATTTTCGATTCGTTTTCCGATTGAGAATTTCAGAAGGCTTTCCGCTCCTTCTATTTCATTCAATTCATGAGTATATTCATGATAACTGATGATTCCTTTAACATCACCATGGTTGACTCGATACTGCAAGTCTTTCGCACGAAGCATTTCCGAACAAGGTATGACAATCATGCCAATTTTCAATGCGGCTAAATACACTTGATATGCTTCCACCAAACGAGGAATTATGATAAGGACCGTATCACCTTTACCCAGTCCTTTTTTCTTTAAGGCATTTCCAATTTTATTTGCACTTTTTAATAAATTCTCATATGTAAGTTGTTTTTTATCTCCGGTTTCGTTCTCCCAGAGTACGGCAACTTTTTCTGGATCTTTTGCATAACGTTCCATTTCACTCACTAAGTTGTAATGTTCCGGAGCCAATAAGTCTTCACGCTTCATATTCTTCCCCTCCAATTATGAACTCTTAGTACCTACTCATTATACAAGATACTTCTCTAATATTTCTATTTATTTTTACAAATAAATAAAGAGAGCGGGTTTAGGAATCCACTCTCTTATAGCCTTTTGACAACTCTTAAAGTGAGTTTGTCTGCAGTTTTTCTTTTTAAAAATTCCGCTGATTTCAGAAACCTGCTCCCTTTCCGCTGACTGTCTGCCAAGCCTCCTTGGCGCAAGCGCCTGTGGGGTCTTGGCTAGCCAGTTATTCGGCAGGAGTGACGCAAATTTCTTCCATCCTTTAAGAAATACTGTAAAAAACTATGAAGGATAATCTAGTTTACTTTTAAAATTTTGGTTCGGGGCGAGAGCAATTCGGAACTCCTTTTGCCGGAAAATTGATGGAACCGCCAGACTGTAGACGAATTGGAGAAGATTAGCCAGTTTCCCTACAATATTTCTTAAAATAGAAGTTCCAGTGATTGGAACGTAATGTACGAGACTCCTGCGGGAAAAGCGTGGCCAAGGGAGACCCCGCAGGCGAGCGCCGAGGAGGCTTCCGGACCGCCCGCGGAAAGCGAGTGCCTGGAGTGGAAATCATTACACATACCCCCTTTCGGAAATTCGCTCCCTTTCCGCCGACTGTCTGCCAAGCCTCCTCGGCACAAGCGCCTGCGGGGTTTTGGCTAGCCAGTTATTCGGCAGGAGTGTCGCAAATCTCTTCCATCCAATAAGGTTTCATATTATATAAAACAGTAAACAATTATGTAGTAAAACTAAGGAATTTATTAAATCGTTAATTATTCAGCCGTCCACGAATTCAGTCCACAAACGAAAGAGAGCGGGTGTTAAAACCCGCTCTCTGTAGCCATATTTATTAAATTATCTGTTGAAGCCTCCGCCTAATTGTTGTTCAGCCATTTGAACAAGGCGTTTTGTGATTTCTCCACCAACTGAACCGTTAGCGCGAGATGTTGTGTCGGCACCAAGTTGTACGCCGAATTCTGTAGCGATTTCATATTTCATTTGTTGTAGAGCTTGTTCCACTCCAGGTACCAATAATTCGTTTGAGCTGTTGTTGTTTGCCATGTGTTTTTCACCTCCTTGTGATTATAGAGTGTGTTAAAACACATGGCTTCATTCGCACTATTTTATTGGTAATTACAGGATATTAAAATAAGTCTTCCATCGCTTCTTCCTTATCGAAAGTCTGACCAGGTTTAACTGTCAATACTTCTGTTTCGGAGACTGCTTTTTCAATCAAGGAATCAAAGTCGACGAAGCTTTCATAGTAATTGACTTTTTCACGTTTCGGTTTCGTTTTTGGGCTTGCCGGCGTAAAGACCGTACAGCAATCTTCGTATGGCAGATTGGATATTTCAAAAGTATCAAGCTCTCTTGCAATTTTGATGATTTCCGTTTTATCCATGGTAATCAGGGGGCGCAGGATCGGTGTATTCGTCACCTCATTGATGGCGAACATGCTGCTCATCGTCTGGCTCGCAACCTGCCCAAGGCTTTCACCGGTAATCAGTGCCATGGCTTCTTCCTTTTCACGAATTCGATCGGCGACCCGCATCATTAAACGACGGGTAGTAGTCATTGAGTAGTTTTCCGGGATTTGTTTTTGAACTAATAATTGGATTTCCGTAAATGGAACGATATGCACTTTCATGCTTCCATTTATTTCGGCAAGCTTGCCCGCCAAATCAATGACCTTTTGACGTGAACGTTCGCTCGTGAACGGTGGGCTGTAGAAATGGATAGCTTCCACGTCCAATCCCCGTTTCATCGAAAGGAATCCCGCAACAGGGCTATCAATCCCGCCTGAAAGCATCAGCATCGCCTTTCCGCTTGACCCGAATGGAAGACCGCCTGCCCCCTGGATGATTTCACCTGTCAAATACACGGCTTCGCGTCTCACTTCCACTAACAGGTTCAAATCAGGGTTCTTTACATCCACTTTTAAATCCTCTGTATTTCGAAGCAAATGCCCGCCGATTGCCCTGTTAATTTCATCGGTATTATATGGAAAATCCTTATCCGCGCGTTTTGTCGTGATCTTGAACGTTTTTACCTCTTCAAGAGTATGATTCAGGTAATACAATGCTGCCGTTTTCATCACTTCCAGATCACGCTCTATTTTTATCGCAGGGCTTAATGACTGAATTCCAAAAATGCCTTTCAATCGTTCAATGACAGGCTTATGGTCAGCACCGTTCAGGAGTACGTACATCCGCTCCCGGTTGGCTGTAAGCACTACACCTTCAATATCTTTTAAACTCCAGCGAATATGTGCCTTCATTTTGTCTACAAAGCCTTTACGGTTTCTTTTTTTCGTGGAGATTTCTCCATAACGGATAATTATATGATCAAATTTCATTTTGCAACCCTCATTATTTTTTCTAAATTAGCGACTATTTTCTGTATCGCCGCCAGAACTTGCTTTGCTTCTTCGATTTCATTGCCATAGGTAGTACTGATTCGGATGACGCTTTCGGAACGAGCCGAATTATGGAACATTGCATCCACCGTTTTGCTTATCGTCCTTTTTTTCGAAGAACAGGCACTAGTTGTCGAAACATATATTCCTTCCGATTCTAGTGCATGCAGCAATACCTCGGATTTAAGTCCGGGAACGGAAAAATTCACAATATGTGGTGCCCCTTCTTCAGGACTGTTAACCAATACCCCGTCCATTTCCTTCAAACCTTTATATAAATAAGTTTTGATTTGCTGCAGCTTATCATGATACAGCAATTGATTGTTCATACTAATACGCAAAGCCTTTGATAGGGCGACGATTCCCGCAACATTTTCGGTGCCGCTCCTGATTTTCGTTTCTTGATTACCGCCATGGAAAAGCGGATCGATCCGAACGCCTTCACGAACATAAAGGATGCCCGTCCCCTTCAAGCCGTGGACCTTGTGGCCGGAAATTGTACATAAATCCACATTGGCATCACGCAATGATAAAGAAACTTTGCCTGCTCCCTGCACATTATCGACATGAAAGAGCACGTTTGGGTATTGTTTTATCAATTTGCCGATTTCAGCAATCGGCTGTATCGAGCCAACTTCATTATTAACATGCATGACGGAAACCAGAATGGTATCCTCCCTCAATGCATCCTTTAGGTCCATTTCATCAATTTGCCCAAATTCATTAACGGGAAGATATGTGATCTCATAACCCATTTTCGTCAATGATTGGCATGCATCTTCTACAGAAGGATGTTCAATCACTGTCGTGATTATGTGTTTGCCGCGATTTCCCTGAAAGTGTGCGGTTCCTTTAATGGCAAGATTATTTCCTTCCGTCCCCCCGGAAGTGAAATATATTTCCGAACTCTTCACCTTTAATAAATCAGCGATTTGCTTTCTTGCAGCGGAAAGCAGTTTTTCGGATTGCACCCCAAGTCCATGAAGTGAAGAGGGGTTCCCGAAATAGTCCGAAGTAACCTTCATGAATGATTCGATTACTTCGGGATATGGTTTTGTTGTTGCACTATTATCAAAATAAATCATGGGCTCACCTTCCATGTTTTTGTATCTATGATGGTCACTCTACTAAATATAAGTTTCAATGTTGCTGTTGCAACATCTAATATTAACATAATTGAATTTGAAAGAGAATGTAAAACACTGGTCCATGAATGATAGGAGAATTGCTTTTTTTATTCCTCAGAATGATTTAAACTTCCCACCTGTCTATTCACGGTCCATCCGGTAAAAGAAAAAAACCCGCCTTGGCGGGTTTTTAGGAAAGGACTTCTTCTATGTTCGCCCCGATTTTTCGTAAACTGCCTGGGTCGACCTTTTCTATGGCCGTTGCTGCCGTTTCCAACGCTGCTTGATATTCATAGCTTCGGAATTTCGCCTCGGCTTCCCTAAGGCTCTCGGCAACCATATCGTGACTGCTTCGATAGCGATTTCCGAATTGGATCACCTTTTCGGCCAAATACATATGTTCGATTATTTCTTGGGCTTTTTCGTGGACCCTATTCACCTGTTGAACCGCTTTTTCCAAATAAATATAAACAGCTGCCATGTCAAGCGGCTTTTCTTCAAGTTTCCCCTGGACATCATCCATGCTTTCTTTGGCATCAGATAGCACCAATTTATACTCTTCCGGAAGACCCGGAATATTGCTTTTTGCAATTAATCGTCCAGTATCGACCATTTTACGTTTCAATTCAGCCAGTGAATCCCTGGCATCCATTTCATCTTTCCGTAAAGCCTGTAATTTAATGGTGAAGTCTTTCTGATTTTCCTGTAATTCCTTCAACTGTACAGCCAGCCCCTGCATCTCTTCGCTGATAAGGGAGCTTGCCATCACATTATCCTCCATTTTCAATACAAGCAATTGATGGCGTTTCGAAATCTGGGCAATCTGCTTTTCCATTTTCCTTTGTGCATCGAGCTCATTTTCCGTCAGATGATATGTGTGTTGAACATGTATGGTTTCAACTTTAAGTTTATCGTTTTCATATTCAAGGTCACTAATCGTTTTCCTGAGAACTTCATCATTTTTCAAGATATACTGTTTTGAAAGTACTTCTTTTTCCAAAAGGTCATAAAGCACCTCAATGCTTTCGCGCATATCTTTAATGCCTTTATCCACTGCTTCCGTTTCGGCATTTTCCAATTGTGTTTTATATAGTTCCAGCTCTTCCTCAAGCCGGGATATTTCCTGCTCGAATTGGATATGGCTCAACAGATACCCCTGTCCTGACATCTCCTCATAACCATCCTTCAATTCTTGAAGTTGGGAATGCAGCTCGGATTGGCTATCTACCAATAATTTCGGGAGCATTTCCATTTTAACCGACAGAACCGCCAATTTTTCCTTAATGGATAGAACAAGCTCCCTCGCATTCAAATAATTGCCATTCACGGTCTCTTCGTCATACTTTTGAAGGATCTGCAATACTTCATCCAAGGTACTTTCCAGCTTATCAGCAGCTTTCCCGTAATTATGCCTGTGTGCAAGCAGGGATTTCTTCAATTGACGGTAGGATTCCTTGATATCCTCAATTTCCAATCGGTTTTTTTCCTCACTGCCTACGAGTTCATTCAGTTCGTATAAGATCTTTTTGATCATTTCCTCGATTTCATTCAGCTTGACTGTAATTTTGCGCTGTACTTCTTTTGATCGGCTGAAACGGTATTTATCGACGAATTCCTCGGCATCGAATAAAAGCTCTTCGACTTCGGGCATATGATCAGTAATGATGGCGTCCCATTCAATGCGCCAGTTTTCGAACATTTCCTCTGTTTCACCTGTCATGTTCAATTGTTTGACTTTAGAAAGCTCTTCCAGCACGGGGCGGTGCATGATGCTTATTTTCCAGGATTCCAGTCGATCGATTTCTTTAAAATATCTCTTTTTGAAAAAATAACCCCAAATGATGAAAATCAAAATTAATACAATTACCCCAATTATGTAATCCATGGTAAGCCCCCTGTTCTAATCCTTACAGTCTTGCCCGTTTATATATCAATTTTAAAAATGTTAAATTTAATGCTTTTATGATACCATGTTAGCAATAATTTTTGACGAGAAAAATGTTTTTTTTGTAGAAAATTGCTACAAATACCTGTTTTTTGGGAGGGAAGGACCATGAAAGCTGACGGTCATGTGCACACTCCGTTTTGCCCTCACGGCTCTACGGATAAATTCGATGAATATATTACGCGGGGAATCGAACTAGGATTAAAGGAAATCACATTTACGGAACATGCTCCATTGCCACGAAATTTTCAAGATCCTACGCCTGAAAAAGACAGCGGCATGGACGCTGCCCTGCTCCTGGATTACTTTCAAGAGCTCCGCGTACTTAAAGAACGCCATAAAGACAAAATCCTGATCAAAACAGGTCTGGAGGTTGACTTTATAGAGGGTTATGAAAAAGAAACAAAAGAATTCCTCGACGAAATCGGAGAATTCCTTGATGATAGTATACTTTCCGTCCACTTCATCAAGCATCAAAGCAGTTGGCACTGCATCGATTTCAGCGAAAATGGGTTTGGTGAGATTGCCAATGAACTAGGTTCAGTTGAATCGGTGTATGCCAAATATTACGATACTCTGGAAAAATCAATAACAACTGATTTAGGCATTTATAAACCAAAACGGATCGGGCATATTACGCTTGTCCATAAATTCCAGCATCGATATCCGCCGGCTTCTAGTTTTGACGAGCGGGTTTACAAGGTGCTCGACATGATCAAAGAACAAAGGTACGAACTAGATTATAATGGAGCCGGGCAGGTAAAGCCGCTATGCCGTGAACCATACCCTCCTGAACGGTTTGCAAAGCGTGCTTTCGATCTCGGCATTCCGCTTATTTACGGTTCCGATGCACATCAGGCTAAGGATTTGGGTCAGGGCCATCAGGCACTGATTGAAGGGTTCAATGGGTAACTCATGTATACACTTCAGCTCCGCCCGGCTAACAGTGGCTGTAGGTCGATGAAAAGGGTATCCTGCAAAAAACGTCCGACTTCATTGGCATATATATTCGTGTAGTAGGCTTCCTGCGGGAACACATGAAGCACATCCATCGCATAATGGGTATGCAGGACAGGGGCCGTCAATAAACCCTTCAATTGCAGCATATACATGGGAACCGAGACCTGCTGGAAACTCCTGCTCTTGATCCCCTGTTCCAAAATATATTGAAAATAAGACTTTTCCTTTGTAAAATAAGTCGAATGAATTTCACGATTTAAATTGGAATCGAGTGAAGATTCCCCATATATGAACCGTGCAGCAAGGAAGTTTTCCCTCTGGAAAGCGAGAATATCCTTTACAAGATTCATCAAGCAATGCTGCGGACCTTTTAGTTCCAGCAGTGTCATGTTCGTCTCAAGGACCAGGATATACTCTTCTAAATAGGAAGTGAAACAGAATTCCAGCAACCCCTGCTTATTCTTGAAATAGTAGGCAATATTCGCAGCGTTCACTTTGGCTTTATTCGCAATATCCCGTATGGATGTAGCATGATAGCCTTTTAAATGAAATAAATGCAATGCAGCTTCAACAATGGCTTGTTTCGTTGGCGTCTGGCGATTCATTCAGGCAATCCCTCGCTTTCTTTGAGACAAGTCTTGTGGACTATTTCTTCACGGAAGAGCCTGAATCCTTTAGTAAGTTCTCGACAATTTCCCAACAATAAAGCAACATGATTAGAAAGTGCTGTAAAAATATGCGGAAGACAGGTGAACGCTTTTGTTTAATGTCGAAATGTATCAAGGAAAAAAAGAAAATAACTATGATCTGGTCCAAAAGCAGCTTCTTGCCTTAATTGAAGATGAAACGAACCGGATAGCCAATTTAAGCAATGCGGCAGCTTTACTTAATCAGTTTCTTGATGAGATTAACTGGGTCGGCTTCTATTTATACGAAGAAGGCCAATTAATTTTGGGACCCTTCCAGGGCCTTCCAGCCTGTGTCCGCATTCCAATGGGCAGGGGCGTTTGCGGGACTTCAGCGGCGACTGAAAAAACCCTTCGCATAGAGGATGTCCACCAATTCCCTGGACATATCGCCTGTGATGCGGCATCAAGATCTGAAATTGTCATACCGCTCATGAAGGATGGCAAATTGATCGGTGTCCTCGATATCGACAGTCCGGTCACGGACCGTTTTGACGAAATGGATCAGCAAGGACTGGAGAAGTTCGCTGAAATCCTTTCCAGGCATCTATAAAGTTAAAGGGAGCGGCAATCCTTGCCTGCTCCCTTTTCCATTAAAGGCCCCATTTACATGTACCCGGTCCTTCCTGAATTCTTCACAATATATAACGCCTCATCGGCCCATTTGATATTTTTCTCCATTCATTATCACGCTTACATTGAAAAATCCTCACTAAAAAATTGCAGTTTTTAAATTTACCTGCTGCGATTCTCTTTATCTACGCCTTTTAATTAATCACAACTGGCCTTGACTCATTGAGCCAAATATTATACAATACTCTTTGTGTAAAATATTGCAGCCTATGTGACAGCCTTTATGTTCTCATTTTGTTCCTCAATACAGAGGTGTATCTCGTAACCCTCTGCTGCTAGGGCGAAGGTACATGAAAACAAAATGGTCATAATCGTACATTCACACGGTTTTTATTTTACCAAAATAAAAACATTTAAAGGAGGAGTCATCCTATGGCTCGTTATACTGGCCCAAGCTGGAAACTATCCCGTCGTTTAGGAATTTCCCTAACAGGTACTGGTAAAGAATTAGAAAAACGCCCTTATGCTCCAGGACAACATGGTCCTAACCAACGTAGAAAAATTTCTGAATACGGAATGCAACTACAAGAGAAACAAAAACTTCGTCACATGTACGGAATCACTGAACGTCAATTCCGCACAATGTTCGACCGCGCTGGCAAACTTAAAGGTGTACATGGTGAAAACTTCATGATTCTTCTTGAATCACGTCTTGATAACCTAGTTTACCGTCTTGGTTTAGCTCGTACACGTCGTCAAGCACGTCAACTTGTTAACCACGGTCACATCACTGTAGACGGAAGCCGCGTAGACATTCCATCTTACAAAGTGTCTCTTGGACAAACAATTTCAGTTCGTGAAAAATCACGTAACTTCTCAATCATTAAAGAATCAGTTGAAGCAACTAACTTCGTTCCTGATTTCCTTACTTTTGATGCTGAGAAATTAGAAGGTACTTTCACTCGTTTACCAGAACGTTCTGAATTGCCTGCTGAAATTAACGAAGCTCTTATCGTTGAGTTCTACTCTCGTTAATAACTTCAAAAACCCCATCCTTGGATGGGGTTTTTTTTGCATCTAGACACCCCTGCATGAGAAAGCCCGGCTGTAATTCAGCCGGGCCTTGAACAATCATTTCACTAATGTATATTTCTTTTTGCCGCGACGAACCAGGATGAACTCCCCTTCAATCTTAGAAGCTTCCGTCACTACATATTGCAGATCAGTCACTTTCTCCCCATTTATGGAGATTGCCCCATTCTGAATATCTTCCCGGGCTTGACGCTTTGATGGCGAAATTTTCGCTTCAACGATTAAATCGACCAAACCGATATCTTCCTTGCTTTCACGTTTGAAGCTAGGAACATCTTTGAAGCCCAATTTGATTTCCGCCGCACTTAAATTCTTCACCTCTCCGCTGAATAGGGCTGCAGAGATTTTGATTGCCTGGTCAAGAGCTTCCTGACCATGAATCAAACGGGTCATTTCTTCCCCTAAAGCTTTTTGCGCTTTACGCAAATGCGGTTCGGACTGTACGGATTGCTCTAACTCTTCAATCACCTCACGAGATAGGAATGTGAAGAATTTCAGGTATTTCACGACATCAGCATCGGCTGTATTGATCCAGAATTGGTAAAATTCATACGGAGTCGTCTTTTCAGGATCAAGCCAAATCGCTCCGCCTTCCGTTTTACCGAATTTCGTTCCATCCGCTTTCGTTACGAGCGGGATCGTCATACCGAATGCTTTTGCATCCTCATCATTGGATTTCCGGATCATTTCCAGCCCAGTCGTAATATTGCCCCATTGATCACTGCCGCCAATTTGCAATTTACAGTTGTAATTGCTGTATAAATGGCCGAAATCAATTCCTTGTAAGATCGTGTACGCGAATTCAGTAAAGGAAATTCCCGTATCCAAGCGGGAAGCAACCGTATCTTTTGCCAGCATGTAGTTAATGCCGATGTATTTCCCGTAATCACGCAAGAACGTGACCATATCGATTTTACCTATCCAGTCATAGTTATTGACCATGATCGCACCATTTTCACCTTCGAATTCAAAGATGTGGGATAGCTGCCCTTTTATGCAGTCGGCATTATAGAGCACTTTTTCCAGCGTTTGCAGCTGGCGTTCCTCTTTTTTACCGCTTGGATCACCGATAAGTCCAGTCGCACCACCCACTAATACAATGGGACGATGGCCATGCTGCTGGAAACGGCGCAATGTCAAGAATGGCAATAGATGTCCGATATGCATACTATCCGCAGTTGGATCGACACCACAGTATAAAGAAATTTTCTCTTTTTCTAAAAGGTTCTTAAACCCCTCTTCATCCGTTTGTTGATAAATAATCCCTCTCCATTCGAGGTCTTTAAGCAATTCCATTTAATATTCCTCCTCATCTTAGAAAAAAACCGCAAAAAGCACACAAAAACGCCCCTTCATAAATATGAAGGGACGAATGAATTCGCGGTACCACCCAACTTGAGGACATACTATGCCCTCCGCTCAAGACGAATAACGGTCGTCAACCGTTTCCTGCTACTAATCATTTCACAGCAAATGCTCCAGGAAGTAATTCATCATACTATTTGTACCGATTTCCACTAACCACCGGCTCTCTGAAACAGGGATAGTCTGACTACTGGGTCCTATCATCGCGATCATTTAATCATTTTATTGTTGTTAATAAACTTTTATCATACATAAGATTCCTTGTCAACATACCCTTACAGATTATAGAAAAATAAGAAAGATGCCCTTTCCCCTACCTGTTGTATGCTATAATATATGTGATTTCAGGGGGTATGATACGATGAATAATAATCAAAAAGATAGATTTCTAACAGTCTGGAAGCAGCTGACCCGTTTTTTTCAAAATGAAAAAACACATAAGAACGCGCGGGTTACATACCAAGTCATTTGGAATTTAACGCTGATCTTCATTATTGTCGGGATTCTAGGATTCTCATTCGCCGGCGGCGTCGGAGCCGGCTATTTCGCTGCCCTCGTCAATGATGAGCCGGTACGCTCAAAAGAAGATTTGAAAAAAGACATTTACAATTATGAAGAGACCTCTGAGGTATACTTTGCTGATGAAGTATACTTGGGCAAGCTTAAGAGTGACCTTGAGCGTGAAGAAGTGTCCATCGATAAAGTTTCCGAGCATCTAAAAAATGCAGTCATCGCTACTGAAGATGAGTATTTTTATGAGCATGACGGGGTTGTTCCGAAAGCTATCCTGCGTGCGATTTACCAGGAATTTTCGAATGCAACCGTCCAATCGGGAGGAAGTACATTAACACAGCAGCTCATTAAAAACCAGGTCCTGACCAACGAAGTATCGTTTGAACGGAAAGCAAAAGAAATCCTGCTTGCGCTCCGGGTCGAAAAATTCTTTGAAAAGGAAGAGATTTTGGAAACGTACTTAAACGTCTCCACTTTGGGACGAAACTCTTCAGGCCGTAACATCGCCGGGGTCGAGTCCGCCGCTGAAGGTATTTTTGGCGTGGAGGCCAAAGATCTGACACTGCCCCAATCAGCCTTTATCGCTGGATTGCCGCAAAGCCCTTTCGGATATACACCATATACCCAGAAAGGAAAATTGAAGGAAAATCAAGAGCCCGGCATCAACCGGATGAAAACCGTTTTAAAGCGGATGTATAGTAACGGATACATAACAAAAGCAGAATATGATAAAGCAAACGCATACGACATTACAAAAGACTTTATCGGTAAAACGGAGATGCCGTCGGAGAAATATCCATGGCTCACCTATGAAATCGAAAAACGCTCCATCGAAATCCTATCTGTCAGTCTGGCAAAAGAAGATGGATATGAAGAGAAAGATTTAAAGAATGATGATTTAAAAGCTCAATATCTAGCACTTGCCGATCGTAAGCTGCGGCAAAACGGCTATCAAATTTATACGACAATCGATAAAAAGATTTATGACAAGATGCAGGAAGTTACGAAAAACTATCCGAATTATGGATACGATAAAACGGCACAAGTCGTCGATCCAGATACGAAGGAAATGAAAACGGTGAGTGAGCCCGTTGAAGCCGGGGCCATTCTCATCGAAAATAAAACAGGAAAAATCATCAGTTTCGTAGGCGGCCGTGATTTCAAGCGGGAACAGACGAACCACGCCACCGCATCATTGCGATCGAACGGATCAACGATGAAGCCCCTGGTGATATATGGTCCAGGCATCGAGCTAGGCAAGATCTCGCCTGGCAGCGTATCGGCTAATGTGCCGATTTCCATTCCAACAGGCGGCAAACCGTGGAGTCCAGGAAACTATGGCGGCGGCAGCTATACGGGAGTATCGACTGCCCGCGAGGCCCTGAAGAATTCCTACAATATCCCGGCAGCGCTCTTTTACAAGAAAATAATCAACCTGAGCCCCGCTTCGTATTTGGAAAAAATGGGCTTCTCCACCGTGACGAAAGGGGATTACTCCAATCTTGCCTTGTCATTAGGTGCGATGGAAAAAGGTGTAACCGTTGAAGAAAACGTCAATGCATTTGGTACATTTGCCAATTCAGGAGAATTCATCGATGCTTATATGATCGATAAGATCGTTTCGAAAGATGGCAAAGTCATCTATCAGCATAAAGTGAAACCAGTGGATGTTTTCTCTCCGCAAGCCGCTTACTTGACGCTTGATATGATGCGTGATGTCGTAAACAGCGGGACGGCGTCCTCGGTCAGGAACCGACTTGCCTTCTCAAGCGATTGGGCAGGTAAGACCGGTACCTCACAAAACTATTGGGACGCTTGGTTCGTCGCTACGAATCCCAATGTATCATTCGGTACATGGCTGGGATATGATACACCGAAATCCTTGCAAGGGACCTATAATGGTCTTGAATATAATAAACGTAATATGTATTATTGGGCAGATCTGATCAATGCCGCATATAAAGTCGACCCTAAACTTATCGACCCCGATAAGCGATTTGAAATGCCGGGCGGAATTGTCAGCCGTTCCTTCTGTGGCGTTTCAGGACTGCTTCCTTCAAGCTCATGCCAAAAGGCCGGGCTTGTCAAATCGGATTTATTCATCGCGAAATATGCTCCATCCAGGGCGGATGATAGTTTCATAGATGGACAATATGTATCAGTCGGCAGCAAACGCTACGCAGCCCTTCCGCAAACGCCTGGCGAATTCACAAGCGGCGGGTTCATGTTGAATCCAGATTCATTTGCAGATATCGGATTGAGATATGTCGTTGACCCGGGCTCCGTGATTCCTGGAGCCGAAAAATCAGGAAATGTCGTCGGGGCGACAGCGAAATTGAATGATAATGGCAAGGCACCAGATCCCCTATCCATAACGATCGGTAACGATAAAATTACATGGGGCTTGCATGATGAAGGAGATGTCGTCGGTTATCGTGTCTATAAAGACGGCAAGAAAGTGGCAAGCATCAATGCTGGGGAGAGCCTTGTTTATAAAGTCGGCTCAGGCGGTTCCTATTATGTAACGGCCGTAGACATAGTCGGCAAAGAATCAGCCCCTTCTCAACGTGTTGAAAGCGGCGCTAAAAAGACCGGTTCAAAAGAAGATTCCACAAAAACTAAAGATGATCGTGGAAAAGATAAAATAGCTAACGAAGATAAAAAAACAGACTCAAAAGAAGAGAACGGTTCAGATAAAGATAAAGAAAAAGAACCAGAAAAAGAAACGCAAACGGATAATAATAAAGAGCCAGCTCAAGACAAAGATCAAAACAAAGAGAATACAGATCAGGAAAATCAAGAGACCGACAAAGAGCAAGACACCATCAATGATAAAGAGCAAGACACGGATAAAGCTGAAGAAGAGGAAGAATGACACTCTTTCTTGAACTAAAAACAGGCTGCCGGTTACCCCGACAGCCTGTTTCCTTATACTCTCCCCAAAAAGGCATCCATGGAAGTGACCATGGATGCCTTTTCCTTCTCAATAATCAGTAAGACTAAGTTTTCAATCCTCCATCGATGATAAATCACCAGTTGGCAGATCAAGTTCCCAAGCTTTCAAGACACGACGCATGATTTTACCGCTTCTTGTTTTAGGAAGTTTATCCCTGAATTCAATTTCACGAGGTGCCGCATGTGCTGCTAGACCATGCTTTACAAATGTACGAATTTCCTCAATCAATTCATCGTTTGCCTCGTATCCGTCACGAAGTGCGATGAACGCTTTGATAATTTCCCCCCGAACCGGATCCGGCTTACCGATGACCCCCGCTTCGGCTACGGCTGGATGCTCGACCAATTTGCTTTCCACTTCGAAAGGACCTACCCTCTCCCCTGCCGTCATGATGACATCATCAACACGGCCTTGGAACCAGAAATAACCATCTTCATCCATATATGCGGAATCTCCTGAAACATACCAATCACCTGGCATAAAGTAAGATTCATATTTAGCTTCATTCTTCCAGACGGTCTTCATCATCGAAGGCCAGCCTTTCTTGATGGCAAGGTTCCCCATTCTATGCGGCGGAAGCTCGTTGCCTTGATCATCCACTATTGCCGCCTTCACACCTGGAATCGGTTTGCCCATCGAGCCAGGTTTGATTTCCAGGCAAGGATAATTGCAGATGACCTGTGCCCCGGTCTCCGTCATCCACCATGTATCATGGATACGGTGATTGAATACCTTCATTCCCCAGCGCACCACTTCCGGGTTCAACGGTTCACCCACACTTAATATATGGCGGAGAGAACTCAAATCGAACCGCTTAACGATTTCGTCACCTGCGCCCATCAGCATCCTGAAGGCAGTCGGGGCACTATACCATACCGTGACACCAAAGTCCTCCAAGGTCTTGTACCAGGATTCAGGCTTGAACCGCCCACCTACAATGACATTCGAGGTCCCTGTCAGCCAAGGTCCAAATATCCCATAAGACGTCCCTGTCACCCATCCAGGGTCCGCTGTGCACCAATACACGTCCTCATCCTGCAAATCAAGGACCCACCTTGCCGTTTGATAATGCTGGATCATCGCATTATGAACGTGCAGCACTCCTTTTGGTTTGCCTGTGGAACCTGAGGTGTAGTGAAGAATCAGACCGTCATTCCGATCCACCCATTCAATTTCGAATTTTTTGTCGGCTTCTTTTAATTTTTTATTGAAGTTATGGTAATTTCCTTCTTCTTTTATATTTTCCCCCACCAAGAAAATATGCTTTAAATGGGGTAATTCATCCACCGGGACACGCGGCAAAAGTTCAGGTGTCGTCACTATCACACTTGCCTCACTATCCTCAAGACGGTCCCTTATGGCGCCTTCCATGAAGGCTTCGAACAACGGCCCTACGACCGCTCCCGTTTTAATCGCACCCAACAATGCAAAATAAAGCTCTGGGGAGCGAGGCATGAAGATGAAAACACGATCTCCTTTTTCCACATTGGCAATGTTCTTGAACACATTGGCCGCTTGATTCGTATAATCTTTCATTTCCTTGAATGTATACTTTTCATTTCTTTTATCGTCTTTGTAATAAAGGGCCACTTTATTCTTTTTGTATGTTTCGACATGGCGGTCAATGGCTTCATACGCAAGATTCACTTTACCGGTTTCAGACCAGGAGAATTCCTTTTCCGTCTCAGACCAGTCAAACTTATTGTATTTTTCATCATAATTCTTTAAATTAAAATTACCTTCCACTACTGGTAACGCTTTCACATTCATACGACAAACTCCCCCTTCATTCGGCTCTATATTTTTATTATAGTATAAGAATCGAATTATCTCAATTTTTAAAATATTGAATATTTCCATATAAGGGAAATCCCTTCTTGGTGAATTTTGAAAGCAACTGGTATATTGTTATGGTTAAGGCGAATCCATATGATGGCCGTGAAAGACGAAGCACTGTAACAAAAGCGCCTTGAACTTTCTGAATTATGCCCCTCGTTTTCATGTATAATTTATGTAAGCTTTCCATTCGGTCAGTTTTTAAAAGCAATGCTTCGTATACTCCGGAATGCGAGAGTGTAAGATTACTATATAACAAGGGTGGTGAAAGAATGGAATATAGTAAGACCTTTTACACTAAGGAACTGCAGACATTAAGCGGAACGCTCATCATCGAGGGGCCGTTAAGCGGCGAAAAAATGTCCGCTTATGAGTTTCACGAAGACTTGGTCGCCTTTCGCCCGCCTGCTTTGCAGCATAAAGCGTTAATAGAGATTGCAGACTTGCCTGAGGGCAGGATCTTTATCGCCCGTGAAAATGAAACAATCGTGGGTTATGTAACTTACTTATATCCCGATCCCTTGGAGCGCTGGTCTGAAATCAAGATGGAGGACCTGATTGAGCTTGGTGCAATCGAGGTCATCCCTAAATACCGGGGTGCCTCCGTCGGGAAAAACCTAATCCGCCTTTCCATGGAAGACGATTCGGTTGAAGACTTCATCATCATCACCACTGAATACTATTGGCATTGGGATTTGAAAGGGACAGGTCTGAATATTTGGGACTATCGCAAGGTCATGGAAAAAATGATGAGTGCCGGTGGTTTGGTCTACTTTGCAACAGATGACCCTGAAATCAGTTCCCACCCGGCCAACTGTCTGATGGCCCGTATTGGCAAAAGGGTCCCCCCGGAATCCATCCAGAAATTCGACCAATTGCGTTTTATGAATCGGTTTATGTATTAAAGAGGCGAGTAAGAGGAGGAAGGAAAATGATTGTTGAAACAATAATGAATGAGGATATTATCACCCTCACTCCAACCGATACAATCCATAGCGCTGTCTTGATCATCAAGGAGAAGCGAATTCGCCATATCCCCATTGTCGATGACAGCTTTCAACTTGTGGGATTAGTCAGCGACCGTGATATTCGGGATGCTGCCCCTTCTATATTCCGTACCGAAGAATACAAAAATGATTTACAAAAACCACTATCAAGCATCATGAAAACGGAAATAATCACAGGGCACCCGCTGGATTTCGTGGAAGAAATCGGGGCTGTTTTCTGTGATAACAATATCAGCTGCCTTCCAATCGTAAAGGGAAGGAAGTTAGTGGGAATCATAACCGGTTCTGATTTACTTCATTCATACGTTGAGTTGACTGGAGTCAATCAGCCCGGTTCCCAAATCGAAATCAGAATCCCGGATAAGGCAGGTTCCCTTCATGATATTGCCCATATTTTCAAAAGACGCAATACGAATATCCTGAGCACCCTCGTTTATCCTGAAAAAAATGGAACCGACTATAAAATTCTTGTAATTCGTGTACAGACGATGAATCCATTTATGGTGGTGGAGGATTTGAAGAAAGAAGGCTATACCGTTTTATGGCCTAGTCTACCGGGGTTTTCACATGAATGATACATCCCTTTTCGTATATTCGGATGAACTCCTTACCTACAAATTCAACGATGAGCATCCATTCAATCAAAAACGGCTTAAACTCACGCTTGATTTATTAAAAAAACACCATGCAATCAATGATGATCAAATTATCAAGCCCAGAATGGCAACCGATGCAGAATTGGAACTGATTCATGATCACCATTATGTAAACGCTGTCAGGTTGGCAGGCCAGGGAAAGCTCCCCCCTGAAAAGGCTGTGAATTATGGGCTAGGAACGGAGGATACCCCCATCTTCCCCAAGATGCACGAAGCAAGTGCATTGCTTGTAGGCGGTACCTTAACGGCTGTGGATGCCGTCATGACCGGCCAGTCCCTGCACGCACTTAATCTTGGCGGTGGCCTGCATCACGGTTTCCGCGGAAAAGCCTCGGGCTTTTGCATTTACAACGATAGTTCGGTCGCGATTAAATACCTGCAAAAAAAATATGGGGCGCGTGTCTTGTATGTCGATACCGATGCACATCATGGTGATGGAGTCCAATGGTCATTTTATGATGACCCGGATGTTTGTACACTATCCATCCATGAAACGGGCCGCTACTTATTTCCCGGCACCGGCAATATTAACGAGCGAGGCCAGGGAAAAGGCTACGGCTATTCATTCAACATCCCGGTCGATGCGTTCACTGAAGATGAATCATGGCTCGATTGCTACATGGCTTCCTTTAAAGAAGTCATTGAATTCTTCAAACCGGATGTCATATTAACGCAAAACGGAGCCGACTCCCATTATTACGATCCGCTCACCCATTTATCAGCCACCATGAAAATTTATAGGGAAATACCAAAGCTGGCCCACGAAATGGCCCATAAGTATTGTGAAGGACGGTGGATTGCAGTGGGCGGCGGTGGATATGATATATGGCGCGTCGTCCCGAGGGCTTGGGCGAGGGTCTGGCTTGAAATGACGAATAATGATATATCAGGTCCCCTATCAAAGGAATGGCTCGATTGCTGGCAGCCTGAGTCCCCTGTTCCCCTGCCGAATGAATGGGATGACATGGAGGATATATATGAACCCATTCCGAGGAAGCCTGAAATTACCGAGAAGAATGCCCTGACGCTTGAAAAGGTCCTTTATCCCATCAGGTCTTCCAGGCAAACAACGAAAAGCAATGAACAAAGTTAACCAAAAGATCGTTGAAAAACGATCTTTTTTGTTCGGGGCAAACATTTGAGAAACAAAAAGAGAGTGCCCTCGGGACACTCTCCAAACCAGTTTATTTCGTTGATTGACGGTTTTCAATCCGATGTGGCAGGATCACTTTTTCAAGACCTTCCTCCACTTGTTCTTTATTCATCAACTTTGTAAGAAGCCTCATCGCAACCGCACCAATATCATATAAAGGTTGAACGATCGTCGTGATTTGCGGACGCACCATCAAGGTCAATCTCGTGTTATCGAAGCTGATCACTTCAAAGTCTTCCGGTACATTAAACCCTTTGTCCTGAGCGGCATGGACAATTCCAAGCGCCATTTCATCAGCACCGGCTATGAATGCTGTCGGTCTGTCTTCAGCTTCCAGGTACTTTTCAAAAGATTCAATTCCTGAATCATATGTATAATCACCTTCAACGACATAACTTTCATCAAATGGAAGCCCAGCTTCTTTCAATCCTCGTTTATAACCAGTCAATTTCATTTCATTAATCAACGCCGAAGGGTTTCCGCTTACAAAAGCGATATGCTTGTGGCCTTTTTTAGCGAAGAAGGTCACTGCGTCGAATGCCGCCGCCTCATAATCAATATTGACCGATGGAACTTGTCCGCTTTCATCCACCGAGCCTGCCAGAACGATTGGAACAGGTGAATTCTTAAACTCTTTGACATGCTCATCAGAAATGTTGCCGCCCATGAATACGATACCATCCACTTGTTTTCCAAGCATCGTATTCAGCAAATGGAATTCCTTATCTATATTCTCATCAGAACTGCTTAGAATGATATTGTATTTATACATGGTGGCTATATCTTCTATGCCCCGTGCCAATTCTGCAAAAAAGATGCTTGAGATATCCGGGATGATGACCCCGACTGTAGTCGTTTTCTTTGAGGCAAGTCCCCTTGCCACTGCATTGGGACGGTACCCTAACTTCTCAATTACATCTGAAACTTTCTTCCTTGTTGCAGGCTTTACATTTGGATTCCCGTTAACTACGCGGGAAACGGTGGCCATGGAAACATTCGCCTCACGCGCCACATCATAAATGGTTATATTATTCATTTATCCATTCCTCCATTTCTTTCATTTTCCCCATAAAAGACCCGAATTATTTCGGAAAATAATCTTTTATGCGTTTTTCTCTATAAGGAAGATTATTTTAGGAACGATCTGCCTAACAAAAAATGCAGTCCTACTCTCTTCTCAGTCAAATATTCAATACCCTATTCAAGTATAAAATTCACATAGATATCACTTTATGTATGACTCAATCTTCCGAACAGTTCTCATTCTTGTTATTTATCATACGATAGTCGAATCTTTCCTGCAATCCAATAGTGCTCATTTCGAAGCTTTTTCTGCAAAAACTAGTATTTTACCATTAAAAAAAGCCCTTGCCAAGTTGGTAAGGGCCGTAAATAGATCATTTAAAGAATTTCTTAGCTTATACAGTTACCCAGTTCAAACGTTTAATCTCTTCGTAGAATTCATCAAATTGTTTGAAGTCCATTTGCTGTGCAGAATCCGATAAAGCAACGGAAGGATCTGGATGCACTTCAGCCATAACACCGTCAGCACCGATTGCAAGAGCCGCCTTAGCCGTAGGAAGCAGAAGATCGCGACGTCCAGTTGAATGCGTTACATCAACCATGACCGGTAAATGAGTTTCTTGTTTTAAAATCGGTACAGCAGAGATATCAAGTGTATTTCTTGTTGCTTTTTCGTAAGTACGGATACCGCGCTCACAAAGGATGATGTTGCCATTGCCCTGCGACATGATGTATTCCGCTGCATGAATGAACTCTTCAATCGTTGCCGCCAGTCCACGTTTTAAAAGAACTGGTTTATTTACAGCACCTGCCGCTTTTAGCAAGTCGAAGTTTTGCATGTTGCGCGCCCCGATTTGGATGACATCGATATGATCGATTGCCGCTTCGATATCGTTGGCACTCACGATTTCACTGATTACAGCCAAGCCGTATTCATCAGCAACACGTTTAAGTATTTGTAATCCTTCCAAACCAAGCCCTTGGAAGTCATATGGAGATGTACGTGGCTTAAATGCACCGCCTCGCATCAATTTCAAACCTTTAGCTTTAATGACTTCCGCCACCGCAGCTGTCTGTTCATAAGATTCAACGGCACATGGTCCGAAAACGAAGCTAGGGATCCCGTTACCGACCAATTCACCCTTAATGTCGATGATCGTGTCTTCAGCCTTTTGTTTTCTCGATACAAGAAGCGTTTTCTTCTGATCATCTTTTTGTAACTCCAAGCCCAATTTAAAGATTTCTTTGAAAATATGTTTAATCGAACCAAGATCAAGCGGTCCTTGATTATTGGCTTCGATAAGATCCAGCATTGTTCTTTCACGGACCGGATCGTAACGGTTTACACCTTGTTTTTCTTTAACGCGACCAATTTCCTGTACAAGTTCAGCACGTTGATTAATAAGATGTAATAACTGAAGGTTCACATCATCCAGTTGATTACGAAGTCCATCAAGCTCTTTGTTGCTCATTACAAATCCATCCCTTCGTTTTTTAAAATAGAAATCGGTTCAGCGGACTCAAACTAAAAAAAATCCCATCCGGATCCTCGAACATCCACCCCGATTGTTTTATCAATGAAAAATTTAGAATATTTCATGTATGATTAAATCAATTATAAATGAAGTGTCCATAAATGTCACTATATTTTTCTTTAATAATTAAACGCTTTTAAGCATTAAAGTTATAAATGCATAAAACTAGGTGCCGCTCATGCCAGAAAAACGATTACACAGAATATTGAAACACGATCCGTTGTAGGAATTATATTGGAAATAGAACAGGAAAGCTATCATTTAATTGATGATTTGTCACAAGAGCATAGAAAAGTTTAAATCTTCTGCCACTTGTCCGAAGCCGAGAAATGTTTAAAGAGGCTTTACGGAAAGGCCTTCCTAGAAAAGGTTTCCCCAGGATTAGCATCCTTAGGCCCGCCAATCAATGGAATAATAAAAGGCCGGACCCCTACCAAAGGGATCCAGCCTTTTATTCATTCTGTGATGGCCTTGCTCAATGAATCATATGTAATCCGCCAATGAGATTCATTCCAGACAGGTTTTCCACTTTTAAAAAGGATGGCCTGAGGTGATTGATGTTTGACCTCAAAGGTTTCTGCCACATAATTGGATAGTGGACGAGCTTCCTGGACGGCCAAATAGGCCGTTTTAAGTTGTTCGTTCCCTAAGATGTACCTCTCATATTGTTCAAATGCTTCAGCGCTGACAGGGCATGTTACGCTATGCTTGAAAAGCAGGAATGTATCCTCTTTTAGAAGCTCATTGAATTGTTCTTCTGTTTCGATTTTGCTCATGACCATATAGCAGTCTCCTTTCCTTGTCATATAAATTTTACCATCAAAAAGGCGATGAAGCCATCGAAGCACTTCACCGCCTTATTCTTAGTCCCTTAATGACTCTTCATTCCCATTAAAGGAAGCCAGGGAGTTTAATTCTTTAGTTTACTCTCCGTTTCATCAAATGCCTTTTTCGCTTCATCAAGTTTTAATTTTGCCGCATTCTTGTTTCCGCTTGTAGGATCTGCTGGATTATTTTCCGAATCATTGCCGTTAGCAAAGTTCGTTTCGACGGATACGATAGGAGCATCGGTAGTTCCGGTTACATCAATATCCTTATTGCTTGAATTCGTTGTATCATCAGCAGCGTCGCCGTTTTCTTTTCCTGTTTTCAGGCTCTTCACTTTGTTGACGATATTCGAAGATTTATTGGAAACGATTTCCGTGACGGAGCTTGTTTTTTCTTTTGCAGTATCAGCAAGGACTGTACCTTTTTCCATTGCCGTTTGTCTTAATCTTTCTGTTTTCTCGGAAATGTTTCTAGCTTGTTCATTGAAGTCATTCCTTAATTCCTTGCCTGTTTTCGGGGCCATGAACAATGCTGTTGCCGCTCCGATCATCCCGCCGATCAAGGCGCCAATCATAAAGTCCTTCGAATTGATCGAGTCGCGTTCGTCCTCATAAGATTTCTGATAGTCCTTTGCCGCAAATTCTTTTTGAGTCATAATACATTCCCCTTTCAATTTTCAGTTCATTTTTTATTTAACTAGATTTTAGGATCTAGAACGTAAAAACCTTTTTTTAGGCAGGTTATCTGTTTCAAGCGCTTCCCTTTCTAACTCCGCCCTTTCGGTTGGAGTCGGGGCAGCCTGCTTGCTTCTGGCCTTCCACTTGTCTCTGATCTCCATGGCAACATTGCTCCATTGTACAATTTGTGAGATTCGGTCTTGATTATTATCAATCTCAGCCTGCACTTTATGGGAAACCTTTTGGATGGAAGAATTGAAGCTGGAGATGGATGTTCCTACATCCTTCACCGCATCCACCACCGTGTTCAGGTTTTCTGACTTGTGCTGCAAATCTTCAGCCAACGTATTCGTTTTATGTAATAACTGAGTAGTTTCGAGCGTTATGCCCTGCATTTGGCTCTCTAGTCCTGTCAGCGTCCGGGCCACACTGTCCAGGGTAGTTTGAAGTGATGTCAGTACCTTTGTTAGGAAAATAACGAGTACCAAAAAAGCTATCGCTGCAACAGCAGCACTTACGTATAAAATAATCTCCATTGGAACACCTCCGAAAAAAATCGACTTATTTAATAGCTGTTAGATATTAATTACCCCTTCCCTAATATTATAAACGTATTTATTTTTTCAATATACCCTATCAAACCCTAATCTGGAAATATTGTTGTCTGCATCCAGTTCCTCCGTAAGTTCATGGGTCACACTTATGGCAGGAAATCGGGTATGATAGAAAAGATAAGTCGAATTTAAACAATGGAGGTATTTTTTATGAAAGATCCCAGAATTGAAACATTGGCCAAAAACTTAATCAATTATTCCGTGAAGCTTCAAAAAGGTGAAAAAATCTTGATCGAAAACTTTGGTTTGCAGCGTGAGCTTGTTAACGCACTTGTGAATGAAGCCTATGCAGCAGGTGGTTACCCATTCGTCCTTTTAAAGGATCACCAAGTGGATCGTGCCTTGCTGATGGGTGCCAAAGAAGAACAGTACAAGATGATGGGTGAGTTTGAAGCAAACGTAATGAACCAGATGGATGCCTATATCGGGCTTCGTGCCGGGGATAATATCAATGAACATTCCGATGTCCCTTCAGAGAAGATGGCGATTCATGGACAGACAGTCGGTAAAGTACATAGAAATATCCGCGTGCCAAAAACAAAATGGGTCGTGCTTCGCTACCCGACAAATTCCATGGCCCAATTAGCCAAAATGAGCACAGAAGCATTCGAAGACTTTTATTTCGAAGTCTGCAACCTCGACTATGGCAAAATGAGCGCAGCGATGGACAACCTTGTTGAATTGATGGATAAAACGGATAAGGTCCGCTTAACTGGGCCCGGTACGGACCTAACTTTCTCCATCAAAGACATTAAAGCCATCAAATGTGCGGGTGAGCTGAACATTCCTGACGGTGAAGTATATACGGCTCCGGTTAAAGATTCCATCAATGGAGTTATTTCGTATAATACTCCGTCCCCTTATCAGGGTTTTACTTTTGAAAACGTGAAGTTAACATTCAAGGATGGAAAAATCGTTGAAGCGGTTGCGAATGATACGGAACGCATCAACAAAATTTTTGATACTGATGAAGGCGCACGATATGTCGGTGAATTTGCAATTGGTGTAAATCCTTATATTCTACATCCGATGCAAGATATCCTCTTTGATGAAAAAATTGATGGAAGTTTTCATTTCACTCCCGGACAATGCTATGATGATGCCTTTAACGGAAACCATTCAGACATTCACTGGGACCTGGTCAATATTCAGCGGCCTGAATATGGCGGCGGGGAAATCCATTTTGATGACGTCTTGATACGTAAGGACGGACGCTTCGTTTTACCGGAACTGGAAAATTTAAATCCAGAAAATTTAAAATAACGTAAAATAAAAAAACGACCGACCCGCTCTAACGGGACGATCGTTTTTTTATTTTACCTGCAGTGAATGCTCATAGGCTGCTTGGAACTTTTGAATGTCCCCCGCACCCATGAATAACACGACACTGTTTTCATGATTTTGCAATATTGATGTTGTGTTCTCCGTAATCAGCTCGGCTCCGGGAATCTTATCTTGAAGGTCTTCAATCGATAACTTCCCTTGATGTTCACGAGCAGATCCAAAAATTTCACATAAGTATACTTTGTCGGCCAAATTCAAGCTGTCGGCGAATTCATCAAGGAAAGCCTGAGTTCTCGAGAAAGTATGCGGCTGGAATACCGCAACAACTTCACGCTCTGGATATTTCTGACGCGCCGAGTCGACAGTTGCCGAGATCTCGGTCGGATGATGTGCATAATCATCAATAATGATCTGACTTCCGATTTCCTTTTCTGAGAACCGGCGTTTAACTCCGCCAAAAGTCCGCAATTGGGCTTTCACAGCTTCCGTATCCAAGTTTTCATATTTACAAAGTGCAATGACACCAAGTGCATTCAACACATTATGCTTTCCAAAAGTAGGAATAGTGAATGTATCATAATAATTGTTCCTTACATGCACATCAAAAGTCGTGCCATCCGGAGTGACGGAAACATTTTTCGCTTGAAAATCATTTCCTTCTGCAAATCCGTAAAAAATAACCGGTACTTTCGCCTGAATATGTGGTAAATGTTCATCATCCCCGCACGCAATGATGCCTTTGTTGACTTGAAGGGCCATCGTTTGGAAAGCCTCGAACACGTCTTCGACATTGGCATAATAATCAGGATGATCAAAATCGATATTCGTCATGATTGCATAATCCGGATAATAGGAAAGGAAATGACGGCGATATTCACATGCTTCGAATACGAAGTAATCAGAATTCACGATTCCTTTACCCGTTCCATCCCCAATCAAGAAGGATGTCGGTTTAGCGCCCCCCATCACATGGGCAAGTAAGCCGGTCGTCGATGTTTTACCATGCGCTCCCGTAACCGCCACGCTGATGAAGTTTTTCATGAAATCACCTAGGAAACGGTGATAACGGATGATCGGCAAATCAAGTTCTTTTGCCTTCACGATTTCCGGATGACTATCCGGAAACGCATTTCCTGCAATGATGGTCATTCCAGGTTGAATATTTTCCTCGTTGAAAGGAAGGATTTTAATCCCGGCTTTTTCTAATGCCAATTGTGTAAAAAATTCTTTTTCGTAATCGGAACCCTGCACTTCAATATTCATATCATGCAGTATTTGTGCAAGAGCACTCATACCCGACCCTTTAATTCCCACAAAATGGTAAGCAGTCATAAAGCGAACCTCCACCAATCGTCTACCTGTATGACAGTATATGACGTCATCTTTTATTTGTTTTTTCATTACGAGACTTGTTAGTAACGCAATTTCTTCATAGGTTTTTCAAGCTTATATTTTCAATCATTCATCAACAAAAAACTATTATATCACTTTTTTATTCATTCATCCATGTCAGGCAGATGCCAATTTATCAAATCATTGGCTTTTCCCTTAATTAAAGTGATAAAAAAGGGTTTTCACCCCTTCACATTATATACAATTTCCTTTTATTAGGTTCTCTTAATTAACATGTAAAAATTCCAGTTCTTCTTCCGTAATCAATACATCCCTGGGCCTTGAACCCCTGGATTCGGAAACTACTCCATGTTGCTCCATCATTTCTATTAGGCGCGATGCACGGTTATAACCGACACGGAAGCGCCTTTGGACACTAGAAGCAGATGCAGCCTGCTGGCTCACGACAAATTCACAGGCCTCGAAAAACAGTTCATCCGCTTCTTCCGTGACTTGGGACCTGTTCAGCAAGTCTTCCTGCTCGAACAGGTATTTTGGCTGCTGCTCCAGTTTAACATGGTTAACGACCTGGTCGATTTCTTCATCACTAACAAAAGTCCCTTGCAGGCGCACCGTTTTTGAAGAGCCGTTTTCAGCGAATAACATATCTCCTCTTCCCAATAATTTTTCTGCACCGCCGCTATCGATGATCGTACGGGAGTCGACTTGTGAAGAAACCGAAAAAGCGATCCTTGTCGGGATATTTGCCTTGATCAATCCAGTTATGACATCGACTGAAGGTCTTTGAGTGGCTACAATCAAATGGATGCCGCAGGCACGGGCCTTTTGGGCAATCCGGCAAATTGCTTCCTCTACATCAGCCGGGGACATCATCATTAGATCCGCAAGCTCATCGATGATCACTAGGATATAAGGCAGCTTGCTTGAATATTGACCGGCTTTTTCCGCTTGGTCATTAAAGCGGGTGATATCACGGACACCGGCATGTACAAACAATTCATAACGCCGTTCCATCTCCTCTACAGCCCACTTCAACGCAGCCGTAGCGGCTTTTACATCGGTTATGACTGGACTGACCAAATGCGGGATCCGGTTATATGGGGCGAGCTCAACCATTTTCGGATCGATCAACAGCAATTTCAACTCCTGCGGTGTCGCTTTATAAAGCAAGCTTACCAGCATGGTGTTGATACAGACACTTTTCCCCGACCCCGTTTGCCCGGCTATCAATCCATGCGGCATCTTTCTCAAATCGGTGATGATTGGCTGACCGGATATATCGAGCCCTAAGGCCACAGCAAGCGGTGATTCATGCTCTTGAAACTCAGTACTTTCCAAAACCTCCCGCAAAAATACCGGTTTGCTTTTCCTGTTCGGAATCTCGATGCCAATTGTATGTTTACCCGGAATAGGCGCTTCCATCCGCATATCTTGAGCAGCAAGGCTTAGTTTGATGTCATCCATCAGGTTCGTCACTTTATTCACCTTCACTCCCGGTTCCGGATGCACCTCGAAACGGGTTACTGCCGGTCCTTGAGTGACATTGACGACCTTTGCACGGACATTGAAATTTTTCAATGTCTCATCAAGTAATAAAGTCTGTTCCTCGAGCCACACATCATCATGCACAGCATAAGTGGGAGGTGTCAGCAATTCGATGTTAGGAAACACATAGTATGGATTTTCATTTTCATCCGCTTCGACGGAGCCAAAAACTGCCGGGATTTCGCCCTTACTGCCTTCTGCCGCTTCCTCTGTATATACTGCTTCTTGATACCCGTGTCCAGAAATCGGGGATTCCTGTTCCAAGAGCGGCTTAGGGTTGGAACCGATGTTGGATTCGACTGTATTTTCAGGCACAGCAGCGACGGTTTCGGAACCAACCTTAGCGTCCGAAAAGGTAAGTGATATGGCCGGAGTCTGCTCTTTCGGAATAACTCTGCCTTCCTCCTGTTTCCGTTCAGGAATGGCGGTTGGTTTCGCTTGTCCTGCCTCTGTTTGGGCAGAATCATCCATTGGCCGCTTATCAGGTGATACTACTGCCCTTTCCGAATTAAGGCTTTTTTTTTCCGGCATCATTTTATTCATGAAGTCATTTTTTTTCCGATCTTGCTTAAGCATCATCACATTAAATGGGATGTGTTTTTTTGGACGTTTGAGCTGCACTTCAGGTATTGCCTCAGATGGGTCTTCAGGCATTGTCCCTTGACTAACGGATGGTTGATTTGATTGTACAGCAATCTCCCCAGGAACCGATATCGCTTCAGGCGGTGTGTCGTCCGTCTGTTCCATGATGGATACAGCGACTTCGCGTCCAAATTCTACTTCGTCCTGTTCAATAGCCTCTTTTTCCACCGCAGGCTCAATTTTGTTGGGCTCGATTACTGCTTGTTCTGGCAGTGTCTCAATGGAATTCCTGCGAAAGAAAGCGGGTATCTCTGAATCTTCCAGTTTTTCTTCCGCTTGTTCCGGTATAAGAACGGATGGTTCTGTCGTCAATTCCTCATGTGACACTTCTTTTGGGATTTCAGGAATCGATGCTGGAATCCCGATATCGGGTTCTTCCTTTTTTAGGACGGGCATTTTGCTTTCTAATTCATATTCGACAATTTCTTCAGAAACGACTGTTTTTTTTTCCGGACGACGGAACCCATAAATGGGTGAAGGGATTTCCGTCGGACGGAATGGAGTATTTGAAGGGACTATTTTTGAGACTTCCTCCCGTTCGAAGTTTCTCCGTTTTGGTTCAGGATCCCTCACAGGCCTTCTTGTTTCTTTGGCCGCGCTCCCCTTTTTTGGTTCATGATCTTCCCTGTTTCTTTCCCTAGGCTTTCTTTTGCTCTGTTCACGATCTGGAATGAGCGGAAACTTGAACTGCCCTTTTGGATATTGAAACAGGATTTTCGTATCAGGGTCTGGCGTCTGCGACATTTTTTCCACTTTTTGATTGTAAACCTTTATTTCTTCTTCCTTTGACTTTGCAAGCTTTGAAAAATCCATTTTCCTTAATGTCTCTTCATCAAGCGGTTCATCTATAATAATCTCTTCAATTTCAATAATTTCCTCTGCTTGGAACCATTTTTTCATCTTATTTAGCCATTTCAAAACTATCACTCTTTCTACATCTGTAGTTATGTAACTAATTCTACCAGTTATTTTAAAAATATCGAGAAAATTTAAGCTAAATTGGGATTAGTATCTATTTTTTTATCGCACTCTTACTAACTTAACGTATTTCGCAGAACTCCTACCCTATTAAACCCCTTCTGGTATGAGTTTAAACCTGCACTTCGTGAAATAACATTAGCCCTTAGTCTACTATTTAAATAAAACACCGCTGTTAAATCGCGTTTACAAAGAGATTAAGTTTTCATGCGGCGCAAGAAGCAGACTGGTCAATTCATTGAAGCATCCTTCACGAAACCTCCGGTGGCATCCTGAAACCCATAAAACACCGTTCGTTAATACCGAACGGTGTTTTGTGGGTTTCTGCACTTTTTTGCAAACAAATATACCAATGGAACTATTCCCATTCATAAAAATCGCATACAACTTGGGCCACTGATTTGGATGCGATCAAAAGGGCATCTTCATCAATGTCGAATTTGGGATGGTGATTGAAATATGCCTTCTCCACCCCTTTTGGTTTGCAGCCAATGTAAAAGAAGCAGCCAGGAATCTTTTCTGCATAATACGAAAAATCCTCTGAACCAGAGAAAACCGGAAATTCCATAACCTTTTTAATATCTTTGTCTTTCATGCTTTCCAGACTATTTTTCACGAATCCAGTCAATTCAGGGTCATTATATAACGGAGGATAATCAGGCACATATGTTAGTTCGCACTGAACATCAAATTCCGTTTCTATCCCTTTAACGATGCGGTGGATTTCCCTATCGATCAGCTGTTGGGTCTCTGCTGTCATATAACGAACATCCCCTTCAATTTCTATACGATCTTTAATGACATTAAAGCTTCCTTTTCCATCGAAGGAGCCGATTGTGACCACGCCCATATCAAAAGGGTTCAAGCGGCGGCTGATCACGGTTTGTACGGCTGTCACGAAATGGGCGCCTGCCACAATGGCATCATTGGCCATATGCGGGGACGAACCATGGCCGCCTACACCCTTAATCGCCAGCTTGAAATAGGTCCGTCCAGCCATCGAATAGCCGCCGTGATACCCGACAACCCCTGCAGGATGGGACGGAAATAAGTGGATTCCAAAAACGGCATCAAGTTCATCCAAAAACCCTGATTCCATAATGCTCTTTGCTCCACCTGGGGGTGTTTCTTCTGCATGTTGATGGATTATTTTAATCGTACCGGATAGGGAATCTTTAAGCTCATTGATGCAGTCTGCCAGAACCAATAAATAAGCGGTATGCCCATCATGTCCGCAGGCATGCATGACACCTTCATTTTTTGAACGGAACGGGACATCCGCTTCTTCTTTAATCGGCAACGCATCGAAATCCGCACGGAGACCTATCGTTTTCCCAGGTTTTCCGCCTTCGATCGTTACGATGATCCCTAATCCATTTCCTACATTCGTTTGAATCGACATATCCTTACCCTTATAAAAATCAATGATATATTGTGCCGTTTTCTCTTCTTTGAAGGATAGTTCCGGGTTCTCGTGTAAATGACGGCGGATTTGAACCATTTCCCCTTTACGGGCTTCCAGCATGTTCATTAATTTGCTTTTCACGTTCACGTTTATTCTCCCCCTTATTTCAAGTTGAGCATATTAGTAGTTCCATGTTCGCTGCATGCCTTCCGATACAAAGTGCCCATTAAAAAAGGGCAGAGAAGGATTGCGTAAACTTACCGCTCCCCTTCTCTGTCCTTTTCACCTGAGAGTTTAGCTCCATTTTTGGACATGGAGATTTCCCCTTTGGTGGCACACTGCTTCCTGCGCACTCTCCAGAGCTGCGTCCAGCTGCGGTTCCATTTACCTGAGGGATTTGCTCCAAGGGATCTTTTTGGAACTTGCTCCTTCGGTGGCTCAATGCTTGCACTCTCCCACAACGTTCATCCGCTTGTTCTTTTTATATTCTCAAAATATTCCAATTATATTATCGCCGATTAAAAAATAAATATCAACTCTGAGTTATAAACTCTATTAAACTTTAAAAGGACCGCTGCCAGATGCTGACACGGTCCTTTTGTGATTCATTATTGTTCAGGCTTTTTGTTTTTACCCATAATGAAGATGGGCTCCAACTCATTTTCTTCATAAAGGAATGATAGAGCCGTTATCGGAACATGACCGCTGGCAAAGAAGCTCATCGCCATTTGCGCAAGAATATCATAGCCCGTATCATTCTTCACATCGGCAATGATGATGACATCCTGATGTGGAATGGCCACAGCCATGGTTCCCTCGATCTTGTCCTTCATTTCCCGAAGCCATGATTCATTTAGAATCCTGCTGGCATCATATCCATCATTCGTGTTCAAAAAATAAAATGCATTACCTGCAACGATATCCGACTTCATTTCAGTGGTGAGGGAACGGGCATTGAATAGGGCAATTTCACGGATCCTGTCACCCTGCCAATTTTCCCGTTGAATCATCTTTTCATCTATAAGACGGTAGGTTTTCCCTAAATCAAGGGCATAAAAAACCCGGGTTTCAGCCGTATGCTCATCGAATAAAAACGGATTTCCTTCTTCGGATTCCATTGGAAAGGAGGTCGAGCGGATGACTGGGAAAATGAATTTCTCCTTGCCTTCCATACTGTGTTCTTCCCCCATCACATTCAGGGCCTCTTCCACGTAATAGGTAATTTCATCGATGGCCTTTTCCTGTACGTTTTCATAGTTAGCAAGCACAGGAGGCAACTCGATGGTGATCCCCTTCCCGGTCTTCACATTTTCCACCCGTAACGTATCTTGCTTGCTATCGAATTTGAATGAGCGATTCTCATCTTTTAAACGCTCCTTCAAGATATTTTTCAGCTTCGTGCTGTCCATTTTCATGACTGACCCTCCTCTTCATTGAAAAATCCCCAGCGAGAAGGGGAAATTGATTATAGTGATTGAATGAATTCCTCAATTTGTTCTTGCGTTTTGCGATCCTTGCTCACAAATCTGCCTAGCTCCTTGCCATTATCATAGGCAATGAAACTTGGTATACCGAATACATCATTAGCCGCACACACATCGATGAATTCATCACGGTCCACATAAATGAATGTAAAGTCAGGAAATTTCGTTTCAATCTCCGGCATTATCGGTTCGATTACACGGCAATCTCCACACCATGTTGCTGAAAAAAGAAAGATATGTTTGCCTTCATTTTTAAATGCATCATATTGCTCTACTGTTTGTAATTTTTCCATTTGTATATTCCTCCTGCTCTAAATGACACCTTATTTTTTATAATCCCATCATACCAGAGTCTCCAGGAATCAACCATTAATACGGATCGGTTGAAAGTCACTGGCCTCTTATTTCTGGGGCACGGATGAAACGATTTCCATCATTTGTTTTGCATCGGTTTTTAATTGGTCTTTATCCGTTTCGGTTGTCAGCTTCACTCCGCCGATTCCCACTGCAAGCTCATACTTTTCTTTCGGTATCTCTTTAATCGAAATAAAGCCGAATTTATCATCGGTTTGAAAAGAATGCAGTACTTCAAATTGATCCTCTTGTTCCTTTATGGCCAAATATAACACGGAGCTGTCTTCTTTTTCATTCGGATTGACAAATAATATATAAATCTTATCACCTTTTTGTAAAATCAAATTATTATCATGTTCTTCCACTACTTTAAAATCGTTTGGCAGATAGACCTGAATTAGGCCTGCCTCTTGATTGGGCTGTTTTTCATCGTCACGAAAAGCCAATTCAGCAGCCTTCATTGCCTTTTCGGTTTGTCTTTCGATACCTGAGCAGCCCACGATCAAACTGCTTATCAACAGGAAAACAAGAAAATTCTTATTCGATAAAGCCATCGTCATTCCTCCAGCCGTCTCTTTTACTACCATATGGATAATATTATCCTTATTTACGGAATTCATCCATTTTCTAAAAAACATGGTACAATGAAAGCAATTTTATTATCGAGGAGGAAAACAATGAAGTTAATCGTGTATCTTGCTGGGGAGATCCATTCAAATTGGAGAAGCGAGTTGAGAGATAAGGCCGCTGCACTGAAGCTTCCTTTAGAATTCGTCGGCCCGATGGAAAATCATGAACGCTCCGATAATATCGGTGAAGATATCCTCGGGGAACAGCCGAACCCTATCCTGAAGGATGCGGCCGCTTCCCAAATCAATAATTTACGGACAGGTCTTTTGATGAAAAAAGCCGATCTTGTCGTCGCCCTGTTTGGCGAGAAATATAAACAGTGGAATACTGCCATGGACGCAAGCACCGCCATTTCCCTGGGTAAACCGCTTATTTTGATTCGTCCGGAATCCCATCATCATGCCTTAAAGGAATTATCGGAAAAGGCGAGTGTCACGGTAGAATCCGTTAACCAAGCCATGAAGGTGCTTTCTTATATTTTTGAAGAAGGGCTGTAAAACTCCCTGTCCCTTAACCTTCCAGCTCAAGTATGAAGGATTTTTGTTTACCAAATAAAAAGCTTGCAGGAGAAAGTTAGATCCCTAACCTCACCTGCAAGCGAAAAACGAATAAATTTTGATGGTTGAACACTATTTCTTTTTAATGGGAATCCAAATTTCGGAGTAATAGTCTGGGTTTGAAGCGTCGTCATTCGCGTATACTTCCAATTCTGGAGTTCCGGCATGTTCATGACCGCTGGTAGGGAACCATTCGGAAAAAATTCGCTTCCAAGCTTGTTGGATGCTATCAGGCATAGGTCCGTGAACTTCGAATGCAACCCACTTGGAAGCCGGTATCGTAAGGGTTGAAAACTCTTCAGGCACTTTCCCGGCATACTCTGCACCTATCCAATAATCCATCGTTTCATTTTTTTCCACAGCCCGTTTATCGACGCATACACCAATCAAGCCATCTATTTGGCCATTGTTCAGCTTCGCTAACCTACCCCCTGTTCCATCCGAATTCACTTTCTCCCACATCTTTGGAATCCCGATCAAATTCTCTTCATTAATCAAGGAAAACTCTTGCTTGATTCCAATCAATTGAAAGGAATCCCTTTCAAGGATATTGTATTTCATCGGTTTTGCCCCTTTCAGAATCACCTGTATCACCAGGCGTTCATAGAATTTCAGCTTCCCCATATACTTTCGGGCTTCGCTTGGAGATACCCCATGCTGCCTTCGAAAAGCTTTCGAGAATGCCTCGGGGGTGTCATAGCCATACTTGTAGGCTAAATCAATGACCTTGCCATTTGTTGATGAAATTTCCTGGGCCGCTAAGGTCAGTCTTCGTCGCCGGATATAGTCACCAATGGTTATATCCGTTAAAATGGTGAATGTCCGTTGAAAATGAAAAGCTGAGGCATTCGCCTGCCTGGAAATGCTCTCGATCGTCAGGTCCTCCAATAAGTGCTCTTCGATATAGTCGATGGCCTTTTGGATTGATTCAACCCACCCCATATCCGCTCACCCCTTGTCACTATATTAGCAAAGCCGCTCAATAAAACCCTGTCCGTTCCTGCTCTGTTTTGGCAGTGTTCGTTTCCATCATTCGAAGCACACCTTTCCATGGCAGTGATTCAAAAATCCTGCTTTTTCATTTTTAGCTTATATTCGTATTGACCGGCTAACATCCTCATGATATGAAGGAACATTTCGCCCCTAGTGATTCGCTCATTTGTAAATACGCCGATTGCTCCTTCCTTTTTACTTATATTCTCTTGCCTTGTGAAGGCATCCATCACCGGGCCCAACTCTTCACCGTCCAGCAGCTTCCCGGCAACAATTCCCGGTACCGGGATTCTCGCTCCGGCAGCTACAAAGACCTCGCCGTCCCTCGTGGCCATTGCACCCCAATTGCACAGAAACAGGGCTTGTCCCATTTTCACGACACCGCCTTCAAGTCCGATACCCATATCGGCATCACTGTGAATCAAGCAATTCCGGGCACGTGTCATTGCCCCCTCCATCGTTTCCTCGTCTGAAAAAGGCTGTTCCGGGACCCCGCTCTCCACTTGAAGCGAAATGATTTTAGCATCTTCATATACACCAAGCACGGCACTTATTTTCGCCGGATTCTTACTGCCTACTGCTATTTTCAATATAATTACCTTCCTTCTATGTAAAAAAAAGCTGATGGAAAAGGATTCATGACAGCATCCCTTTCCATTTCAGCTTCCTCCATCAACCGTTTTTTATCAAGGTCTCGAATGTCGTTTTATCACAGGAACGAACCAATTTACCAATCAGTTCTCGTGCAGCGGCATAATCATCAATATGAATCATGGATGCATGAGTATGAATATAGCGGGAACAAATGCCAATCACCCCGCTTGGAATGCCTTCGTTTGCAATATGGACTTGCCCTGCATCCGTGCCGCCTTGGGAAACGAAATATTGATACGGAATCTCATTCGACTCTGCCGTATCAAGGATGAATTCCCTCATGCCGCGATGCGTTACCATCGAACGATCGAAAATGCGTAGCAGTGCCCCTTTTCCAAGCTGACCAAATTCACTTTTACTGCCGGACATATCGTTCGCCGGACTTGCATCCAAAGCGAAGAAAAGATCCGGTTTGATCATATGAGCTGCAGTTTGAGCGCCCCGTAATCCCACTTCCTCCTGGACAGTTGCCCCGGAATATAAGACATTCGGTAACGTTTCACCTTTTAAATCTTTTAACAATTCAATCGCAAGTCCGCAGCCGTAACGATTATCCCACGCTTTTGCGAGAATTTTCTTCTCATTGGCCATCGGCGTGAATGGACAAATCGGTACAATCTGCTGACCTGGCTTAATACCGATCCTCTTAACATCTTCCTTATCATCCGCCCCAATATCAATCAGCATATTTTTGATATCCATTGGTTTTGAGCGTTGCGACTCATCAAGCAAATGAGGCGGAATCGAACCGATGACACCAATGACCGGACCGTTATCAGTTATGATTTCGACTCTTTGGGCCAAAAGCACTTGACTCCACCAGCCTCCTAGGGTCTGAAAGCGGATCATTCCATTTTCCGTTACGGAGGTAACCATGAATCCCACTTCATCCATGTGCCCGGCAACTAGTACAGTCGGACCATCCTCATTGCCTCTTTTTACGCCAAATATTCCGCCAAGGCGATCTTGGACGATTTCATCGGAATACTTTTCCAGCTCACTTTTCATGAAACTCCGAACTGCATGTTCATTTCCCGAGGCTCCCGGTAATTCCGTCAATGTTTTAAAAAGCTCCAAAGTCTCATGATTCATTTTTCTACCCCTAACCTATGTATTGTTTCTTACTATTTTACAGAACTTAGCATCGTGTTACACTAGAAAGTTCTAATTTATCAGTTAATGGGTAAAATTTCAAATTATTAGTCAAATAAAGCGTTCTTCTGTATACTGGAAGAAGTGATTTTAATAAATGCAATGGAGGAGAAATCAATGAATTGGAAAACGTTTTTACTGGGTACTGCAGCCGGGTTTGCTGCGGGCTATGCGACAAAACAACTATTGGATCAATCTAGTAAACCTTCTCCCGATAAAGTCTTGGCCCAAGTGAAGGAAACAGTCAAAAAAGATGGAAATATATATGGCTCATGGATCTTGATGAAGCCGGAAAACTATTCAAAAAATGATTTGGACTATGAAGTTTACAAAGGCGGGATCACCAGAAACACAGAGGGTAAACGCGAGCAATTCGAATTTGTTGCAGATGCCTCAACAGGAACGATATTGGAGCTTAATGCGCAAAATGATTGAAACATAAAAGGAGGGTCGTCAAAATGACGTCCTCCTTTTGCTTTACCGCTTCCGTTTCAATTCGTCTATTATCTCCTTACCCGTTCCATCCCATTTGATGGCACAGTATTGTGCATCATGGTAAAAGCTGTACCAAGACCCATTTTCCAGTCCGGATTTCATCCACTTTTCCTTCGCTTCGATGGAAGTCATCGGATAATCATCATATGCGAGGACCCAGAGGACATTCGCATGGGCATGCGTCGGCATAATATCTGCCATGTGAATCAATCTATCCCCGGCATCCTCAATGATGATGATCGCATGTCCATCACTATGTCCCCCAGTATGGATCATTTTAATACCGTCCGTAATTTCCTGCTCACCTTCAAAAGGACGTACAAGAGAAGCGACAGCCTCCCAGTTTTCTGCCCAATATGTACTTTTTGATCGAATATTCGGGTTTTTCATTTCATCCCATTCAGTTTGGGTCGTAATGATTTCTGCACGCTCGAAAACAGGCACCCAAGTTTCACCATCACGTTTCGTCAAACCGCAGGCATGGTCGAAATGTAGATGGGTCATTAAAATGTAATCGATATCATTTGGCTGAAGCCCAAGTCTGCCAAGATCTTCGACAAGATTGGATTCCTCCGTCACCCCAAAATTCCGTTTCTGCTTGTCATTCAGCTTTCCATTGCCAATACCGGAATCTATAAGCATGTTCAATCCATTAGCCTGCACCAAAATCGGATCCGTTCTTAGTTCGATTTGGTTATTTTCGTTAACAGGATACTTCTTGGACCAAAGCGGCTTCGGTACAACACCGAACATCGCACCGCCATCCAAGTGAGTCACACCGCCATTCAACCATGTTAATTTAATTTCCCCTATTTGCATCTTTTCCATTATACCCCTCCTCTTCCTATAGTTTAACACCCACTTCCATATATTGAAATTGATAACGATCAAGTCATCCTTGTGATAGAAATACACCCGATAAACGATAAAAAACCAGATGCTGTGCACCTGGTTTTTTATCTGTTTATGATTATTGGAACATTGCTTCCAATCTGTATATCCGATTGCCTTTACTCGAGAACTTTTCTTCATATTCAGTCATGATATTGCCTTCAAAATTGCTGTTATGCAGATCAAGGCTTACATATTTCAAGAGCATGCCGTATTCGGAAATACTCTTCAAGGAAGATTCGAATAACCCTTGGTTATCCGTCTTGAAGTGGATCTCGCCATTGTCTGGCAGGATGCCTTCATATACTTCGAGGAAGGTCTTATACGTTAACCGACGTTTTGCATGACGTGATTTCGGCCACGGATCAGAGAAGTTCAAGTAGACGCGATCCACGTCACCTTTTGCAAAATAATCCCCCAAGTTCGCTGCGTCAACATTCAACAGCTTTAGATTTGGAACATCCGCTTCAATCAGCAAGTCCAATGCAGCTACAATGACGCTTCCATATACTTCAATTCCAATGAAATTCACATCAGGATGGGCTTTTGCCATTTCTGTGATGAATCGGCCTTTGCCCGTACCCACTTCAATATATAACGGATTATCGTTACCGAAAACTTCATGCCATTTACCTTTATGGCTCACTGGCTGCTGAATTACATATTGTGGAAAATCATTCAAACGGTCTTCAGCCCAAGGTTTATTTCTTAAACGCATGATGACACCCCTATTTATAATATAATCGTTCAAACCATACCACGAGTGGATGGATTCCTGCAAGTTGATTTTTTCAGGAAAAATCCTGCATGCACCGACTTAACAAATAAAAAAACTGCCGGCCATCCAGGCGACAGTCTCTGTAGTTTTCATGTATAAAACTTTCCGCAAAACACACCATAAATAAGTGAAGGGCAGGCAAGAACCACCTGAGAATCCCTTGAATCCATATTTAAGAAAGGAGAGGTATTATATGCCGCTTTCCCATGAACATCAAATGTCACTATTGAAAGATATATTGACCAATCATCAATCAGACTGCTGCGGATCCGTTTCTGAATGTGAACAGGTTGAAAGGCTCGTCAAATCCTTAATGATCAATATGGATATAGACAGCAATGTAAAAACGGTACTGACGGAGATTTACGAATACAGCCAGACTGGCATCGGTACCGCCGATTTAGATGCACATATTTCAACCCACCAGAACGACTTGTCCCAGTGGGTGGATGATATAGATCAATTCTGATCAGCCAACCATCAATAATGCTTCCAGTTTTTGCAGTAATTCATTTCTTTCCTCGTACCGCTTTCTGCGATGATGCCATTGGATGGAAAGCACAAGTTGTGAAACCGTGTGCCATTTCATCCTCATCTCCAGGCCTGCGTCTAGCTTCTTGCCGTAGCGGGCAAGCCATTGATTCCATTCTTCCCTTGGGACATATGAATACAGGAGTATGCCGAGGTCAATGGCCGGATCGCCAATGACCGCTCCGTCCCAATCAATCAGGAACAATCCGTCGGTTTCAGTCATGAGCCAATTATTATGGTTCACATCACAATGACAGACGACTTTTTCGTCGCATTCAATCAACAGGAGATTATTCTGTAAAAAATGGATGGCCTGCTTGATAATCGGAATATCCGTAACATCCGAAGATAACCCGGTTTCTATGTCTGTAAGTATACTTTCAGGTCGTAAAGGGGATTTCCCAAGCCTTTTGAGCATGCTTAACAAAGGATCGGATTGATGAATTTTTTGAAGCAGCTTTGCGACTCTTATATTGTTCATTTCCTGCTGAGATAGCTCCCTGCCTTCCATCCAATGCTGGGCCGTAATTACATCCCCGTTTTCCAGGCGTTTTGTCCACATTAACTTTGGAACAATGCCCTCAGCTGAAAGAACAGCTAAAAATGGCGATGAATTTCGTTTAAGGAAGAGCTTCTGCCCCTCTTTCTCGGCAATAAAGGCTTCTCCCGTAGCTCCTCCAGCAGGGGATATATCCCACTCCTGACCTAATAAATGTTCCAACTGGTTCACCTTCGATTTCCTCGCTTAATCATACAAATGTGGGTACGTTCACCTAGTGTATGTATTACCACTACTTTGAGTCCATGTTTTATAAAAAATCCGCCTGCTGGCGAAGCTGCATATATACTTGCATCGGGATGATACCCGCAATTAAAAACATCCTCATTTTAGAGAAATAAAAAAATAGCTATTGAGCAATTAAACAATAGCCATAAATTAAATTTTAGTTGAAAAACGGTTTCTTCGTCAAGTACTATAAAACGATTATACGCATAAAACAAAAACAAATAAATCATTTCATATTTTTGTCTCGGTTATCACCCTTGAACATGACGCGCAATTTCTCTTTCAGAACCACTGCAGCTACTTCGTTCCTACCAACAATTTCCCCGTCAGACTGGATTTTTACTGAACCTTGATTCTTCATTTTTATCATTTTACCAGAAAAAGAATCAACATTTTTAATGTTGAGGTGACCGCCCCATAAAACGGTGATGAAGACGGTCAATAATTTCAACAAAGTAATATCATGGACTGCAATCACGTTCAACCTGCCATCATCCACCTTCGACAATGGTGAAATTTTCATTCCACCTCCAAAGTAGGGCTGGTTCGCAATAACGATGAACCATACCTTTTTCAAAAGATGCCGTTTTCCATCAATGATCAATTCCATGCAGCTGGGCTTGTAATAAAATAACATTTTTATAAAAATCAACAGATAAATTAATTTACCCGCTCTGACAAAATTAAACCATTTTTTCAGGGGGGCACGGTTTGCTTCATCGGAAATTTCAGCATCAATGCCCATTCCCAGGCTGTTCACAAAATAACCCACCTTGCCATTCGTCTCGAACTGTCCAATATCAATGGTATTAAAGGCATTATCCTGAAATAAGGAAAGGGCTTCTTCCATACTCTCAGTTTTTTGAATGCCCCTTACATAATCATTGCCGGACCCAGCCGCAAGGGAGCCGATGATTGCGTGAGGGAAACCAATGGCGCCATTTATCATTTCATTTATCGTGCCATCTCCCCCAACAGCAATCACCCGGGTATCCTGATTAGTCCCTGATAGTATTTCCTTCGTCAATCTTAGCGCATGCCCCTTTTCCCGTGTGAAAAACACCTCATGGGGAACAGCTTTTGATTTCAGTATTTCCTCGGCTTTTTTCCAAATCTTTAAACTCTCTTCATTTCCAGCCACTGGATTGACAATGAAATACACCGTTTCATTAAGGTGCGGCATACTCATTTCCTTCTGGTTGGTTATATTCGGCTTCCCATTCAGGTCGCAGGCTGGATGTAGTTTGGCAATATTCAAGCAATGCCTGCGCCCCTTTTAACTGCTGTGCCTTAAGAGGAGACGATATTGCCCGCATCCTTTCAAACCATTCCGGGAAGGTCCGTTTATCCAATATCGTAATATCATAAGGGGCTTCTGGATAATCGACATATCCATTCCGGGATAAAATCACCTTTTTTATCGGCATGTTCACTTCATATAGCTCAAATAACTGGGAGACGATGTTCGTCATCCGATTTGCGCCCAACAAAGGATTGAGCACTTTTTTATCTGGATGCTTATGATGCCTGCGGACCCAGAACCGATCATTCGAACCGATGAATGCAGCGTCTTCTTCCGCTTCCAGAAAAGTGATGCACCAAGCATCAACAGGGGTCAATAAAATGACTTCGACTTCAACAGGCGCATTTTTCAATAGAAAGATAGGTTTATATAATACGAGAAACGTATCCGGAAAACGCTGCAGAAAAAAGCGGAGCCTCTCATCCAAAATGAATGATTGGTCCACAAATGACTTTTCATGAAGCGTCGAACTACCCCACTTCATTTGAAAGCGGAGTAATTGATTTAAATAATTTTGCTTTAATTCATCCAGACTGGCCGGACGGAACGGAAATCTTAATGAAAAAACATTAGCATCTTCATTCTGTGCCGGTATTGGCAGTTCTTCTGCTTCTGCCTCCTGTTTACCTGTCCAGTGGAAGATGCCTTTAACCTTTTTTAACAGGCCCTTCGACTCTTCCTGAGGCGGATCGAATTTGACTTGTGTTTCAGTATGCTCGCTATACAACCGATCTAGCTCGCCCGCATTATAAGCAGCCTTCAATTTATCCCATTGCTGTTTTTTCAAACGTGCAAATTGCGTTGGATAACGATAAATATCCTGCTCATACCGGGAAATATAATCCTGCATCTTTATGAGCTGTGCCATTTGACCACCACCCATCTCTCTATTTTTGAAGGTTTATCGTGAAAACCTTCTCGTATGAAGGGGACGCTCCAAGATGTGTTTGATATAACGCAACCTGATCTGCCTCAAAATGCTTATCCTTCATATTCGCTATCTGGCGGACGCTCTCCAACGAAAAGGGACTTTCACCCTCGAATTTTCTTGCCAGCGTTATATGAGGCTTAAACGGCTTTTTATCAAGTTCAAAACCCGCTTCGATACAAGAATTATAGACTTTCCTTTGGATGGCAAATAGCCTATCTTGCTGCTTGACGCCTGCCCAAAGGATCCTTGGACTGTCACTCCTGCCAAAACCGCCGATATCGCCGAGTTCCAAACCGAATGAAGCCTCATTGGAAAGCTCGCTTTCCACACGCCCCATGGCATCCTCTTTCAATGTATCGGTAGCATTGCCCAAAAATGCCATCGTAATATGATAATCGGCTGGATGCAGCCATTTCTTAAATGGAAATTCTGGCTTCAGTCGTTCCGTAACGGCATTTAAATAAGCCTTAATATCATCAGGCAATACTAAAGCAAAGAAAAAATGAGTATTCATGGTCACGTTCATTCCTTCCTATTTTCCCTTTAATTTTACCATAATTCCCATTGCATATACCTTTTCTTGGGCTTCCTAATAAATATTCCCTCCATCAGGAATATTCCAAATCATACTTACTATGAACACGGTCCAGGAAGGATTTTTTCGGGCTTGGTCGGATTATCACCCAGCTGGGTCGGATTATACCCGAGCTAGGTTGGATTATCTCCGAGCTAGGTCGAATGATCAACCCGCTAGGTCGGATTATCCGCGCACAAGGTCGAATGATCAACCCGCTGGGCCGGATTATCCGCGCACAAGGTCGAATGATCAACCCGCTGGGCCGGATTATCTCCGAGCTAGGTCGAATGATCAACCCGCTAGGTCGGATTAACGAAACACACAGCAAAAATCCAAACAAAAAAGGACCAAAGATTGGTCCTTCCCTGCTTCTTTTAACTAAAAACTGTTTCGTAAAGCAGGAACAAGTTCAGTCCAATGATAAGGACAGCTATAAGCCAAGCTACGCTCGAGGTGATTTTATGGTTGACCAGGCTGCCCATGATTTTTTTATTACTTGTAAACAAGATCAAGGGCACTAGGGCAAACGCGATGCCAAACGAGAGTACAACTTGGCTCATCACAAGTGCTTTGGATGGATTCACTCCCCATAATATTATGAGCAGGGGCGGAACGGTTGTAATGATCCTTCTCAAATAAATGGGTATATGTCTTTTAATGAATCCCTGCATGACTACATCACCGGTCATTACACCAACGGATGAGCTGGATAAGCCGGCAAATAAAAGTCCTATTCCAAAAAACATCGCGACTGATGGTCCAAGCATGGCCCCGAACTGTTGGTAGGCAACATCCAAGTCCTCAACCAGTGCTCCATTCTTATGAAATAGGGCAGCTGAAACGATGACCATGGCGGCATTGATCGCACCTGCAATCAACATGGCGATGACAATGTCAATGAGCTCAAAACGATAAATCCTTTTTCTTTCCAAATCGTTTACTCCGACTATTCTTCTTTGCGTCAAAGATGAATGAAGGTATATCGCATGTGGCATAACGGTGGCTCCAAGCATACCGGCTGAAAGTAAAATACTGTCCACTCCCTCAAACTTTGGAGTGAAGAGTCCTAAAACAACGGCTGATGTATCAGGTTTTGCATAAAAAACTTGAGCACCAAATGCTATCACAACTACAAATATCATGACAGTGATCAGAGCTTCGAATGTACGATAACCCCTGCGCTGGATTTCCAAAATGGCAAAGGAACCAATCGCTGCAATTATTGCCGATGTGATAAGCGGTAAGTCAAATAGCAAATAAATCCCTAGTGCAGCTCCTATGAATTCAGCCAGGTCGGTTGCCATTATAACGGCTTCGGCCTGAATCCATAAGAAGAAAGATGTTTTTTTCGAAAATTTTTCCCTGCATAACTCTGGAAGGTTCTTTCCAGTGACTATTCCCAATTTAGCTGATAGTGATTGTATTAGCACAGCCATTAAATTGGATGCGAAGATAACCCATAATAGCGTATAGCCATATTTTGATCCGGCTGTAATATTGGTCGCATAATTCCCTGGATCAATATAGGCCACAGCTGCTATAAAGGCAGGCCCTAGATAGGGAAGAAGTTTTTTTATTCCTCTCGAAGAAGATTGATGCAACGCATCGGACATATCTATGTCAACTCCTTTTTATACGCAACTTAAATTGTTGCGACAGGTAAACTTTTTAGGTTATTAGCAAGTATATTCCTGGTTCTTGAAAATGTCAAAAAGGGAGGATTGCATATGGAGTAATTAACTCGGAGATGTCTATCTCGCTTCCGCCTACACATATAAAAACCCCTTTGCCAATAGTGGCAAAGGGGTTTTTTTTCTAGTTAACGGAACCGCATTGCTTTTCGATTTCCTCGGAAAACAGTTTCTGCAGTCTTCGGGTAATCGGACCGGGTTCCCCGGCTGCAATCGATTGGCCATCGATATTTATAATTGGTGTCACTTCGACGCTAGTGCTTGTATAAAGGACTTCGTCGGCTGCCATCATGTCCTCGACCGTGAAGGCTTCTTCGACATAGGGAATCCCATGATCCGCGCAAAGTTTCAGCATCACCTGACGAGTAATTCCATTCAGGATCAAGTTTGTGGCCGGATGCGTTTTAAGTTGCCCATCCACCACGATTGATACATTTGACGAACTACCCTCCGTCACCGTACCATCACGATGCTGGATCGCTTCATCACAGCCTGCTTCGATCGCTTGCTGTTTAGCCATTATATTACCAAGTAGATTTAAACTCTTGATATTACAGCGCAGCCAGCGTATATCGTCGGTGGTAACAGCATTGACCCCTGGCTTCATTTTGCCTGTATAAGGCATTTCCTTTGTATAGGCGACAAAGACCGGTTCCACCTCTGCAGTTGGAAAAGAGTGTGTACGCGCAGATACTCCTCTTGTCAGCTGCATATAGACGATACCCTCCTTCAGTTGATTTTCAGCGATCAGCTTTTTCATGCGGGTTTTGATTTCCGCTATGGTAAAGGGAACCTTCATCTGTATCAACTTCGCACTGTCGATCAGACGGTTCAAATGCATATCCCCTGTAAATAATTCACCATTATAAACCCGGATGACTTCATAGACGCCATCACCGAATTGATATCCCCGGTCTTCAATATCTACCTTTACTTCGGACCTGCTTTTAAGGTCGCCGTTAAAAATGATTTTTCCCATGTCTTCTCCCTCTTTACCTCTTATTTAGCCAATTCATGAATGGCACGTGCATAAATGGACGTAGCCTTAAGCATATCCTCAATATCAATATATTCATCTTTCTGATGCGCAATGTCTTCGCTGCCTGGGAAAAGCGGGCCAAATGCAACACCTTCTTTCAATGAACGGGCATATGTGCCGCCGCCAATCGAAAGAAGCTCGGCTTTATCACCTGTCTCCGCTTCATACACTTCCTGCAAGGTCTTGATCAAGAAGCTTTCACTGTCCACATAATGTGGAGTTGAATGCGAATTAGTCTTCACTTTCAAATTATATGCCGCAAGCCTTTCTTCCAGCGCCGCCTTTTGCTGTTCCCACTCAAACGTGACCGGATAACGCATGCTGAAACCGATCGAGCTGTCGCCTTGTTTAGAATAATTGAAAACGCCGGCATTGATCGTCAATTCTCCTGTTTGCTCATCCGAATAAGCCACACCTAAATTATTTCCGCGGGAATCTTCGAACAAACGATCCTTGATGAAAGTGAAGTAGGCTTTCGCATGCGGATCAAGAGTGAGATCAGCTAAAAATACGGCTAAATGTAGACCTGCATTTCTTCCATTGTTCGGTTCCATCGCGTGTGCCGAGACACCATTCATTTCAAGCAGCACTTGATTTTTTTGCGGAACGGCTTGCCCCTCCAATGAGTACTTTTGCAAATAATCCTGATAGTTTGCCGCCACTTCAGCAGTGTTGTCCGTTTCCACAATAGCCGTCGCAAAATCCGGTACCATATTCGTCCTTCGACCTGAAGAAAACTCGATGACATTCACGTCTGAGTTCGTGCCATTTCCTGCATCGGCAGGATGGATAACCGAGAAATCCCAGATTCCTTTTTCCGCACTGATGATCGGGAAGTCAGCATCTGGTGCGAAGCCTATCGAGGGCATTTCCTCCACTTCAAAGTACCGGTCAACGCAGCGCCAATTCGATTCTTCATCGGTTCCAATGATCATCCTCACACGTTTGTTCAAAGGTTCTCCTAGCTCCCGGACCAGCTTCATCGCATGATAGGCAGCCATCGTCGGCCCTTTATCATCGATTGCCCCGCGGGCATATATGCGGCCATTGCGGATTTCAGCGCCAAACGGATCCGAACTCCAGCCTTCTCCCTCTGGTACCACGTCGACATGGCATAAAATCCCGATTAACTCCTCGCCTTCCCCCATTTCGATATGACCAGCGACATTATCGACATTTTTCACAGTAAAACCGTCTTTTTCGCCTAATTGAAGCATGAAATCAAGCGCTTCCTTCACCCCTTTACCGAGTGGGGCCTCCTCTGTCGGGTGTTCTTCATCAAGTACACTTTTTATTTTCAATAAGTTTTGTGTGTCCAGTAATAAGTCCATTTTTCGTTTTTCAACTTCTTCTCGCCAATTCAATTCACTCAAAATACGACAACTCCTCTTATATATATATTTTTCATTTTATCACTTTTACTACCTGATTCGCCAAGCGTTGCTACCTATTCTTCGTATTCCCGTATTATCGCTACCGTCAAACTACCGATAAAAGCCCTTACATAAATAAAAAACACCCCGTTGATTTCCTCTCCAGGCACTTGCTTTCCGCGGGCGTTCCGGGAGCCTCCTCGGCGCTATACGCCTCCGGGGTCTCCCTTGGACGCGCTTTTCCCGTAAGAGTCTCGCACACCTGTTCCATCAACAAAAATTTAGATAGACTTCCTTTTGTCTACAAAAAAAACACCCTCTTTTATTAAAAAGAGGATGATTTCATTAAACTATCGGCATCCATAAGCTTTGTAACTTTTCGGTTTAGCCTTGGGATGTATAATGCTAAAAACAAAGAACGTCCTAAACTGAAAGCCAGGAATGCAAGCCATAATCCATGATTGCCATGATTGCTGACTGCTGCGAATTGGACTATTAGAAAAGCCATTAGTGCAAGGAGCATCGAGTTCCTTACTGGAACGGCTTCAGTCGCTCCGGTGAACACTCCATAAAAAATGAGTCCGATAAAGGCAGTGAACGGGAATAGAACTATCCAAAGTCCATATTCATGGGCCAATTCGATGACGCCGGGAATATCCGTGAAAAGGAGAATGACCTCATCGCTGAATAGATAGTAAGATGCGGCAAGTATGAACGAAGCATACAAGCCCCACCGTGCCGATAGTGAGAGTGTTTTTTTATAAAGGTTTATATCTTTCGAACCAATCGCCTTCCCGACCAGAAGACTCGATGCATTCGCGAAGCCATCAAAGCAATAGGCCATCAGGTAATGGATTTGAATGAGTACGGCGTTTGCTGCCAGTGTCTCTGTCCCGAAAGTGGCTCCCTTGGCCGTAAAAAGATTGAAAACCGTGATCAGGCAAATGGTCCTGATGAATAAATCCCTGTTGACCACCATCATTTTTTTCAGGGATGCCCGATCGAACCCCTCCCGGAATGAAAATGAATCCGGTACGTTGACCGCTTTCCGGATCACCCACAAGCCCAGGAAAAACGCGGCAATCTCTGATATCAATGAAGCGGCAGCAACCCCTGATACAGACCATGAAAAGCCATTTACAAAAACGAGGCATAAGACTATATTGATCACGTTCATGAAAACTTGAATGAACAAAGATGTTTTTATCCTGGATTTCCCAATTAACCAGCCTAAGATGACATAGTTCAATAATGCAAAAGGTGCCCCCCATATCCGGATGCCGAAATAGTCTGCGGCAAAGGCGGAAACGTCCGATTCCGGACCGATTGCGCCTAACGAAACATTCAAAATGGGCTTCTGGATCACGATAAAAAGAAGACCGATGATCGCTGCTATGAAAAATGGCCGAACCAAGGCCATCAGGCTTTGCTTTTCATCCCTTGCCCCCTCCGCTTGTGCAGCGAAGGCAGATGTACTTACCCGAAGAAAACCAAAAAGCCAATACATCGTATTAAAAATAATGGTTCCGACAGCCACTCCGCCAATATAGGCGGGATCGCTCAACTTTCCAACCACAGCCGTATCGACCGCACCAAGCAAGGGCGTACTCATCGTCGAAATCGTAAGCGGGATGGCCAAGGAAAGATACATTCTGTTATTCATAAAATGATGACCTCCAATGTACAGAAAAGTTCTGAAAAGTTAGAATTGGAATGATGTTATAAAAATTTGTATCCAAAGTACAAAAAGTTTGCAGTATTCCATTTTAATCACTAGAATTGAACATATGGTGCTCCCCAACATGCATACGATGCCTCTACAAGATTACTTGTTAATCGGTTCAAATAGAACGGATTAAGCTATTTTAGATATTGATGATCTACGGTATCAAATTTGTAGATTAAAAGATTGATAACGCTCTCAACATGGGAATTCCTTTTTCCACAAACGTACATGAATTTTTTTACCCAGCAAGAAAAAGCAAAATCGCAAGCGAAAAAATAAAAAGCTTGACGGATTTTAAAAGGAGTTATAGTATTGCTCGTTGATAATATAACTTTTGAACTATGCTTGAACATATATTCATCGTTATAACAACCAATTAGGAGTGATCATGATGGGAAGATTGACTAATAAAGTAGCCATTATCACTGGCGGAGCATCTGGTATGGGCAGGGAAATGGTTGACCTATTCACAAAAGAAGGAGCACAAGTCATTGCTGCTGATATCAATGAAAAAGCTGTAGCTGTTGTGAATGAATTGGATAACGTCCATGGAGCTGTACTTGATGTATCTTCAGACGAAAGCTGGAAAAAAGTGACGGATGAAGTTATCGCTAAATTTGGCAAGATCGACATTTTGGTTAACAATGCCGGTATCTCAACGGAAAAAGGCATTAACGATACGTCATTGGCCGATTGGCAGCTAATGTTAAGCATCAATGGATTTGGACCATTCCTTGGAATGAAACATGTTGTTCCTTACATGGCTAAAGAAGGTAAAGGCGCAGTCGTGAACATTTCTTCCTTTACTGCTCAAATCGGAATGGGCTTAAACTCTTATTCTGCTTCAAAAGGTGCCGTTCGTGCTATTTCCAAGGCTGCCGCAACGCAATATGGCCGCATGGGTGTCCGTGTCAACGCTGTATTCCCTGGTATCATCGAAACACCGATGACTCAAAAATTAGAAGAGTCAAAAGAGTTAGTGAACCAAATGATCAAGGCAACACCATTACAACGCTTGGGTCAGCCGGCGGATATTGCAAATGCCGTGCTTTATCTTGCTTCCGATGACGCTTCATACGTAACTGGTGCCGAGCTTGTCATCGACGGTGGATACTCAGCTCAATAATTATAGGCAGAAATGGAAAAACCCGTTTCTGGAATCCAGAAACGGGTTTTTCTGATTCAATAAAGAAATTTTGAAGTTGAAATGATTTAAGTTAACACACCAATGAAATAGCCAAAAGTCGTAAATACCAAACACCAGCTGAAAGCACCTGCTCCGGCAAAGATAAAGTACTTTCGTTTCCCCATTCCATTCATACCGGAAATGTAACTGGCGAAGTGACGGACTCCTGGGATGAAATAGGCTATGATAATGGTCCAAGGACCGTATTTATTGAACCATTTCTCCAATTTTTCCAACCTCGCGGGGGTCATTTTGATCCACTTACCATACTTCCTCAAAAAAGGCTTCCCTACCTTTTTCCCGATGAAATAACTGAAAAGCATCCCGGATATCGATCCAAGGAAACTGACAAGGAATGCTCCCTGGACATTCAAAACGGAAATGGATGACAAATAGCCGACAAAAGTCATCATGAACTCATCAGGAACCGGCAAGCCGATAATCCCAATGGCCAACAGCCCATATATCGCGAAATAACCATAGTTTGATATTAAATCCTTTACTATATCCATCTATAGTACTCCATCTCAGCACCCTTTTTTAAAGTAATCCAATTTCTTATGCGGGCCTGGGTAACGTGATTACTTCTTTTTAATAGGATAACCTAATTTAACCCAAATGAGTTGATTTTCATAAAAAAAGATAAAAAAAGTAGAATTGACACGTTTTTTGTTGAAAAACCTGTATGACAATGGAATGTAAAACGCAACAATAAAGCGGACTCTAAACCTGAGTCCGCTTCTTCTTATTTCACAATCTTTATTTCATTGATCGGCCAATACACTAGATTCGCCTTGCCTACAATTTCATCGACGGAAATCGTGCCGATTTCACGGCTATCCAAACTATTTTGGCGATTGTCCCCCATAAGGAACAGCTGACCTTCCGGCACAGTCATGCTGCCTGTAATATCTTCGAGCTTGAAGGATTCAGTCAGCGGCACCCCTGCCATCTGATTCTTATATTTGTCCAAGTATGGTTCTTCATAAGCTTTCCCATTAATATAAAGCGTATCATCTTTATATTCAATATGGTCTCCTGGCAGACCGATAACCCTTTTTATATAATCTTTATCTACCGTTGCATGAAAAACGACAATATCAAACCGGTCGATATTATCGATACTCGTTCCAAACTTGGTAAGAACAATTCTCTCGTGGTCTTGCAGAGTCGGCATCATTGACTCACCGTCCACGACAATCGGTGCAAAAATATACGTTCGAATTAAAAAAGCTAGAATGACTGCAATCAATATCGCTTTTATCCATGAAAAAACTTCTTTTCTATTTTCCAATCGAAGTCCCTCTCTCTGTTTTTTATTCATGCCATTATATCATAATCCTTTAATGATCACGTCATACAAATACCCACATTTTATACATTGTCAATTACTTCCATTTTTCACATTGGATATCGATGCTTTCCAACTCTATTTCCCTGCGCTGCATTTTGGCTGGACAAATCGCATTATATGTACGTACTTTCTCATTTATTTCATCAATTCGTTTCATTATTTCAGATTCAGGTCCATTCATTTTTTTCAATCGAACCAATCCGGATAACTCTTCCCGAATTTCTTTTTGCCATTTTATCCAAAGCGGAAGGTAGCCGGCATCCTTGGCCTTTGCCAAGAAATTGTCATATATATTTCCCGATAACGCCGACTCCGGAAGCGGTTTTCCAAAGCCAGGATTATTCTTCAACCCGCCGTCACGTTCATATTCCTTAAAAATCTGATCCATCCAGTTTACATGTTTGCCCATAAACAATCCCCCTTCAGATCACTTTATGTTACATCTATTTACAATTATAACATTTTTATCAATATCCACTCCACCCTGAAAGACACTTTCTACTATTATATATGCATACCTTTCAGCCAAATACATTTAGACATCAAAAAAGGATTCCCTATGACGGGAATCCTACAGACTGTAAACAAACCCGTTGAAAATCAAGTTTATCTACAGTTTTTATGAGGGTTTGTAAAATCTCGGATGTCGATTGAAACGTAGGGCACTCGCTTTCCGCGGGCGGTCCGTTAGCCTCCTCGGCGCTTTTGCGCCTGTGGGTCTACCCTCGACTCGCTTTTCCAGCAGGAGTCTCGCACACCCGCTCCAATCAACTTTTTTTGAAATTTAGATAAACCCTTGCCTACAAATTCAAGGATTCCCCCTATTGCGGGAATCCTTTTTTGCCATCTATTTAACTGTGATTTTCCTTTTTACTTCTGCCTTGTTCTTCGATTTATCCGTAACTGTGTAAGTCAATGTATAGTTACCTTTTTTCTTCGTATTCACAGTCCCTGTTATTTTGATCTTACTTGTTAAACTTCCATCAAGATTATCTTTCGCAGATACACCTGATTTAGGATTGAATGTCGAGTTATAGGCAATGGTTTTGCTTTTGGCACCGGAAATGACCGGCTTGGTGCTGTCTACCGTAATCTTTCTTGTGACTGTCGCAGTATTTTTCGATGAATCAGTGATTGTATACTTTAATGTATACGTTCCCTTTTTCTTCGTATTCACCGTACCTGTCACTTTGATTTTACTAGTCAAGTTGCCATCAAGGTTATCTTTCGCAGAAACACCTGATTTAGGGTTGAATGTCGAATAATAGGCAACTGTTTTACTATTGGCTCCCGAGATGACCGGCTTGGTGCCATCAATCGTGATCTTCCTTGTAACTGTCGCTGCATTTTTCGATGAATCGGTGACCGTATACTTCAATGTATAGGTCCCCTTTTTCTTCGTATTGACTGTACCCGTCACTTTGATTTTACTAGTCAAGTTGCCATCGGCATTATCCTTGGCACTCACGTTCGTTTTTGGACTGAATGAAGAATTAAGTTTGATGGTTTTATTCCCGGCACCTGAAATCACTGGCTTGACTTGATCATAAACAGTTATTTTCCTTGTGACCTTGGCAACATTCCCAGCCTTGTCGGCTACCGTATAAGTCAAATTATAGGTGCCCACTTTCTTGGTATCCACCTTACCTTCGACACGTATGACACTCGTTAAGTCACCATCTTTATCATCCTTCGCCTTTATGCCGGTTTTAGGATTGAAGGTTGAGTTGAATGGTATCGATTTACCGGCAGCTCCTGAAATCACAGGCATATCCGTATCCTTGACAATCGATGGCCCATTGGAGATGTAAGCCGATGAAACATACCCCTTAATACTGTTGTCTTCCGTTTGTACGGGGTAAAAGACAAATTTATTTCCCGTAGATTCGTGATAATCAAAATTCCCTGTGATGATCATGCTTGTATTTGGTGGCACACGTACTGCACCTGCCGTAGTGCTTATTTCTTTCCTGATATTCGCACTGGATGTCGTCACAACTTTGTCTCCTGCCTTGAACCAATAAACGGAGTCATGCGTTTGATCTGTCAGTGTGTATTCAAGATTTTTAAAGATGATATTTTCGGTGCTTTCCCGGTCATATTGAAAGTCCGTTGTTTTGAATGGATATTTGGCCAGTTTTGTGCCATCCAAATAACTTTGTTTTTCTATCTCAGCAAAAACTTCCTCTTGGTAGGCACTCGCATTTCTTTGTCCGTTTTCCTGGTAAAGAGGACTGTTCACCGGTTTTGTCCCATTGTATGCCATGACAGGGAAATACCAATTTTCGATGACCCTGCGTCCTGCACCTTTGATCTTCGGCAAATCACTTCTTGAATACATGCCACTCAGGACCTCGACGCCTGCCTCGATATTGTAGACTATATCATTTTCCAGCTTTTTCTGATCATATCCAGTTTTATTGGTAAGCTGCATTAGACCGATACCGCCATCGTCGGATTTAATCGGTTTACCGTCCTCATTAAATTGCCTCCAATCCCCGTTTTCCTGTGTAGCCACCGCTTTTACCACTTCAGGGGGGATTTCAGCCTCTATTGCTGCATTCGTCAGTAAGCAGTTAATCTGCTTATGGGAAGGATTTTCATTGGGTTGAATCTCACCGAATGATGAACACGCATTGGTTATACCAGACTCCGCAAAAGCCTGTCCATTGAACAATCCGAGTGTTAAACAGGTCAGTGCCCCAACCTTCAATAATGGTATTTTCATTGATCGAACTCCAGTCTATTTATATTTAAATCTATAATAATAGTAACATGATAGACTGGTTATTTCAGGTATAAAAAGGTATATACTCCTATAATATCCTTACAGCAAATAAAGGAGCTTACCCGCATTTTCGGGCCAGCTCCTTTATTTTCAAATCACAGAACTATGTATGGTGTCGTATTATACGATTACTTCCACCGTTTCCCTCGGCTTCCTTACAAGGCACATGATTCCCGGTACGATGAAGAAGATAAGCGGCCAAACATGAAAGATCGTCAGAATGCCCGTAATGATCAATAAGATTCCGGCTCCCTTCGCTTTGCCGCCTTTTAATAGAAAGATAGCGATCAAACCGCCTGCCAAGGCAATGAACAGCGATATGATTCCAGCCCATAATAAGCCCATAAAAAATTTGACTGACATATCTATCTCAGATGAAGAAAACTCCTGAGAATCTGTCATTAATGAGTAGTCCACCATTTCTTTCAAATCGATACTGTTGAGATAAACGGCCGTTATGATCGTCACGATTAAAAAAATTGCAGCGATGCTCACGCCTATGATACTTAATACGTATTCCCATGTCCGTTTCATTTGCTTCGCCTCCCTGGAAAAGTCACTTATATATAATACCCAATCCGGGAAGGAATAAAAGACTTTTATTCTTTACTTCTTAAAATCTTACGAGCGTTCATTTGGCAAGGCTAATCCAATCTACCCCTGCCATAACTCGCAAACAGGAAACCGACCCGGAGATACGGCCGTCACTCATCCTTCTTTTTCAATCGTTCATTTAATTCATCTCTTTTATTTTCAAGGTTATTCATTTTTGTCATATGTTTTATAAAGAAACGGATCGACTTCACAACCATTACGAATAGCAGAACTAGCAGGGCAAGGTAGAATAATTGCCATAAAATATCAACAATATTAAACATTAAGTCACCCCCTGTCTATGAATGGTAAACATCAATTCTGGCCAATAAAAGCAGTAAGTGATGCCTTTTTAAACTTTCCGCATTTTGTTATGTCCCGTAATTAAATGATAACACGATAGACCATAACACTGAATGCAAACAACAGTTCTGCAGGAATGATTAACGAAGCCCCTCCAAAGGAAATAGACTCTGTTATTATCAGAGCCTAAAAAACATACCTATTCACGATTAACTCCACCAATTGTTCGACAGACGGTTCATTGGGCATCATATCCAATGTAAATCCATAGTCTTTAAGTCTATTTCCGGTACTTTCCCCGATTACCCCAATGGAGGCTTGATTTAGCAGCCCTTCAACATCCACGTCTGCCTTGTTCCCATATTGCATCAGCATATCAACAGAATGCCGATTCGAAAAAAGCACCGTTCCGACAGCTTTCCCGTCCAGCATTCTCGGAAGTATTTCAAGGAATCTTTCATCGACGAATTTATCGATTGATTGAAAATAGTCTCCGTCCCCATGGTCCGGATCTCTTTGATCTCTGTTTCGATCTCCGACAACCAACAGTGTTCCGGCTTCCGCCATCTCGGATTTGAGTTCTGCCATCAGTCCCCGTTGCTGTAAAGCCTTTTTTGATTTCCTTGATAACACATAAAGTTTCGAAGAAATCCGTCGGAAATCAATAGCATGTTCAGTGAGTGAATCCAAGAATCCATGGACACTTTCGGGGGAAGTGAAGAGTATTCGATCATACGAAAGAAAAGAGAGCAGCTGACTTTCTTCCATTTTCACTTTTGCCACATTCCATTTAGGAAACTCGATGACTTCGCCGCCAAGTTCATGCAGGGCTTCTGCCAAGGAACTCTTTGCCGTTCCGGTCCGGGCCACTAAAAACCGCTGTCCATATAGTGGCTTCTTTTCGAACCATTGCAGTTTGCCCCTTAGTGAAATGATATCCCCGACCAAGGTGATCGCAGGATTGCCAAGCGACCTTTCACTTACCCTTTCGACGATATCAGCCAAGGTCCCCTCGACACTTTCCTGACTTCCATATGTGCCCCATTGGATGACGAGTGCCGGCGTGTTCCCCGGCTTTCCATGATTGATCAAATTTTCACGGATATAAGGAAGATTGGCCACACCCATATAAAAGGCGACCGTATCTATACTTTTCACAAGCCCGTTCCAATCTATATCCTTCTTCGTTCGGTCATGGCCCGTCACCATCGCAAAGGAGCGTCCGAAATCCCGATGTGTGACGGGTACTCCTGCGTATATCGATGCAGCAATGCTGGACGTAACCCCCGGAATGACTTCGAATGGGATTCCCTCATCCTTCAACGATTCCGCTTCCTCCCCGACTCTTCCAAAAACGGCAGGGTCACCGCCTTTCAAACGGACGACCCGCTGCCCTGCCTGTGCTTTGGAAACAAGCAGCTCATTGATTTCCCCTTGACTGATGCCAGTAGTATAAGGTGTCTTGCCACAATATATCAATTCACACTTGAGGGTGGCAGCCTCCAACAGTTTGGGATTTAGCAATCTGTCATACAAAATGACGTCCGCTTTTTCAATCGCTTTTTGACCCTTTACGGTAATCAGGCCCATATCACCCGGACCTGCACCCACAAAATAGACCTTGCCATTGGCCATGCTGAACTCACCCCTATCTGCTTGCTATTCCCTGATAATATTTCACCAGCTCCACCATTGCACTGCCCATCCGTTGATCTTCAGGATAAATGACCCGCTCGATCCCTTCATCGATTACCACCTGCGCCGTTACCTTTCCGACCGCAAGAGCAATTACATCTGATGCAAACAGGTCGGCTATCTTATCCTCCACACCTTGTTCACGGACAAATCTCATTAAATTTCGCGGCTGCGGTGCACTCGTGAACACAACCGAATCGATTTTGCCTTCAAGGAGTTCTTGGATCAGCTGCTGCATCGTTTCCTTTTCGGGCGGTATATGTTCATATGGCAGGATTTCTTTATGCTCCACTTTTTGTTCATCCAACCAGTTCATCAAAAGTGGCGCCGGATCGCCGTGAAGCTGCAAAGCGACCTTTACACCTCCTGGCAGATGGCCTTCCAGATTGCGAACAAGCCCTGCCGTACTGCCATCATCATCACGGATTAATGGCTGCAGGCCAAGCTTTTTCAGCATATTCACCGTTTTATAGCCCCTAGCTGCAATTTTCATAGACTGCAAGGCTTCTACGAAACGATCTCCCGCTTCCATCTTCACGGCCGTTTTATATAATAATTCCGTCCCCACTCCCGTCGTGAGGATAATCCAATCGAACTCCCCTTCCATCAACCGGGTGACATCCTCTTCCAAATGGGAATCATCAAGGAATACCGTCCCCTGTGCCGGGCGAACGAGCGGGACTCCCCCAAGATTTTGAACGATTTTACTAAGTTCTTCCGTCTTCCTTGCTCCCAATAAAGCAACGGTCCTGCCATTAAGCTTACTCATCCATGCCCCTCCTATATGTACATTCAATTAAATCCATCTCACCCATTATACAAATTTTCAGTCTTTGAAACTATAAAAAACCAATTCCATATCAAAATCAACGCTTTTTCTTTCTTTTATCCTATATGAAATCAATCGAAAGATGAATTAGCAGCACCTTGCTTTTTTTAAGTCCCACCCTCGTAAGTTTCGGGCTTTTACTCGTGAGTTTGGAGCAAATACTCGTGAGTTTTCCAAGAAAGTAAAACTAATCTGGAGTTCACTCCAGGTTGTATACTGTGTTCATCATTTAAAAATAATTATGTAAGGGGATATAGTTTGCCTGAACACCGGCAATAAAAAAGCTGCCATCAGGACAGCGATTTACTTTTGTTAATTCTTGTTTAGTGCCCTTTGGGCAATATGTTTCTGTTCTTTTTTCACAAAAACATCATATTGAGTGGTTTCATAGCGATTTTGAAAGCTTTCAGAGCCTAAATTCATAGGCGTTTTCGTTTTGAATTGTATCCCTTCCCTTTCCAATTTCGCAACCGCCTTAAAATAATTTTCATTCCCGAATGCTGAATAAATACATGTCCAATATTTATAGGAAATTAGTTTGGCAGTTACTGCACATGCAATCACGAAGACTAGTATTCCAATCATTATATACACCATTTAGCTCCCTTTCATTTCGGACTTTTTTGAAAAGCCATCCTGTACACTATATTCTTTGCCATATATAACATTTCCTTTTTAAGTAAAAAAGGAGACCCCAGTTTCGGGTCTCCTTCTTCATATCTTCATTATTTTTCCGGCACGTTACATGAATCGTCCGTACAAGCGTCGCCTGTTGCTGGATCATTCACGATCGTAAGTGGATTTTCCTCAGCCCATACTTTTTTTAGCGTATCCAGGAACGCTTCTGTTGGCTGGGCACCAGAAATTCCATACTTGCGGTTAATGACGAAGAATGGCACTCCTGTAATACCAAGCAGGCTTCCTTCTTGCTCATTTCCCCTAACCTCAGCCGTGAATGCCGTTCCTGCCAGCATGGCCTCCGTCTCGGACTTTTCAAGGCCAACCTCTTCAGCCAAACTAGCCAATGTAGCGTGATCGCCAATATGTTTGCCTTCCGTAAAGTAAGCTTTAAATAGGCGTTCATTCATTTCTTTCTCTTTACCTTTTGATTCAGCAAAATGCATCAAGCGGTGGGCATCGAACGAATTCGTTAAGACCACTTTGTCCAAATGATAATCGAGTCCCAATTCTTTGGCCTGTTGAGTCAGGTTTTGGCTGTTTGCTTCCACCTGTGCTTGAGACATGCCGTATTTCTTGGCCAGCATTTCATTTTGAGTCATATTGATATCCCGTTCAGCTTCTGGGTTCAACTCAAAACTCCGAAATGAAACCTCTACCTGTTCTTTATTTTCAAACTGCTTTAACGCCTCTTCGAATCGACGCTTTCCTATATAACAGAACGGACATTGATAATCCGACCAAATTTCCACCTTCATGTAAATACCTCCTTATTTCAAATGCAATCGCATTAAGCACATTATATATTCCTAGGTATCCTCTTGCAAGGATATTACCCTAGACACTCATTTTCAAAATTGGTAAAGTCGACTTTTTTCATGAATTCTTCCAATGTATAGCCCTTTAGCAGGCGCAATGTTTCCTTTTCGGCTTCGTTCATGATCTCCTCCAAAGCCGTATCCAGCTGTTTCCCGACTTCACCGCATTCGCTCGTTTCCATACAAACAAGACATTCCGGCCGTACCGCTTGATACACATCGGCCAAAGTCAGCTGAGAGGCAGGCACCTTCAAGCTGTATCCGCCTTCCCGCCCTTCCTTTGTTTCGACGATCCCCTCAGCTGCAAGCTGAGCCATCACCCTTCTTAAAAAAGTGGCATGTGACTTCACCTTTAAAGCGATTGCCGAACTTGTCAGGAGCTTTTCGCTTTGTGCGAGCCAAACCAGAGAGTGAATGGCAATAGCGAACCGCGGCGGCCCAATTTGATTGTTTCGATTACCTGAAGACAAGATTATCCCCCCTTATACTCTTATCCATTGTAAGGCCATTATACTATGTTACGTTCTCTCGAACAAATAGGCCCCTTTGAATTAATAGGCACAAACATATAGTCTGAATAGTAGTTCTTTATTACAGGATAACTTCCATGAAGGAAAAATACCCCTATTTACTCGTCATCCTTGGGGCAATGCTTTGGGGAACGACCGGAACGGCCCAGTCATTCGCCCCCGATGGAGCCCATCCCATTGCAATAGGTGGTGCGCTGCTTGCGCTGGGGGCCGGAGCTTCATATACGGTATACAAACTGGTTAGTTAGGATTTTTTCGTAGCCCAGGTGAATCGTCAAAGAGATGATTCCGCATAAGAGCAATCCGACCCCGATCCATTACATGGGGACATTGATGAACCAGGAGCTGTCCTAAAGTGAAAAAAAGTCAGGATAATCTCCTGGCTTTTTTTCACTTTACTTACTATTGAATCAGCCTTTGAGTTTTACTAAGTAAAACAAAAACCAGACGGCATGGTTTTGTTCATCCGCGGCAGCACGCCGGAACGCCTTTCTAATGGTTCTATCAGCCGCACCATCTGCGACATCCTGATAAAAATCTACTGTTTCCTGTTCATCTTGAACGGCAAATTCCAATCCAGCTGCATAGGAGTCCGGGCATGGTTCCGTCACTTTAGGCTGTGGCTGCATCCCGGTCAAGCTGTTGTATATCCGGGTGAATGCTTGAAAATGTTTTATTTCATCTTCCCTTATTTCAATGATTTGTTTCCTCTGCTTTTCATCCGGCGCTAATGCTGCCAATTTCTCATAACACTGGATGGCACTGTACTCGCCATTTATCGCCTTTTCAAGCTGAATCAACATATCCTGCTGTCTGTTCCAATCACCTTCATACATATCATGCCCATACATGGCATAACCCCTCTCTGTTCTTTATCCCATATAGTATGAATAACAGAGAACCAGGTGCCCACCAAATAAATGTTTGCCTTCAAAAAATGAATTTGAAGATAACTCTCGCCGCCCACGTTTTCTGCCATTTGGCTGTGTAAATAAAAGAGGAATGGGATCTTATGATGGAATATATGGCTTTAAGGCCTTTTTACATGAAAAGGGTGTCTTCGTACAGGCAAAACACCCCTTTCGACACCAGTTGAAAATCCGGCAAACATCCTTTTGCCGGGTTTTCAACTTCTACTGAATGATTTGTACATTTTCATATAAATAAGCTTCTTCGGGTGCCTTTATTTTATTCGACTCTTTTAAATCGATCACCGGTACGGGTTCCCCTTTATAACTTCCTTTTTTTAATGTTCCTGTAATCGTATACCAATCATTCGTCTTCATTCCTTCCACATTCCCGTTTACCATATATCCGTATAACGTCGCATCGACCACACAGCAGGACATGGAGAGGCGGGAGATGGCCATTTGTTTTTTCGTAAATGTATCCTCACGGTATATGAACCCCGAAATCTCTATTTCCTTACCCTCTATCGTATCGAGGTTGTTCAGTAAATCATCCAGCACTTCAAAATAATTATCATCGGTTACGGAGATTTTCTCCCCATTCGCATGTTTCCCTGAATCATAAGAACTTACCATCTGTGCCTGCTGCTTCGCCATCCCTCTTTTCGCCAGCACTTCCCCGCTTAATGTAAAATCGGTCAAGGTGAAGCCAAGAAGAATCGGAATGAAGAACAAACTATATTTCAGGACCAGTGCGGACGAGGAAGACTCCCCATTCGATCCGCACTCACAATGTTGTTCACCCTGTTTTTGTTTTTTCATTCGGAGAAGGCTGATCACTAAAAAAGCAAAAAGCGCTGCCAATGCATATGGAACCATTTTGGGTGCAATCAATTTCGTTAAATATCCTGAAACATACAATTTAAAGATCATGAGGCCAAGTCCAAGCAGCAGCAATCCTTCAAGTCTTTGGATAAAAAAACGTTTCATCAGAAGCCCCCCTTACTGATCAATCCGCCTGCAATCAGGCACAGGCTGAAGACGACTGCGAAAACAAGCAAGACATACGTGAAGACGAAGCTCCGTTTAAAACAGGACATCATGATCAAAACATTTTTCAAATCCAGCATGGGGCCAAATACAAGGAAACCCAGTATCGAGCCTGGCAGAAAACTATGGGAAAAGGAGGCCGCAACGAATGCATCTGCTGATGAACAGAGTGAAAGCACAAATGCAATTCCCATCATCAACGCCGTGCCTTTTATTGGCGCTTGACCAATATCGGCCATTACAGATCGATCCATGAACACTTGAAATACACTGGCAAACAAGGCCCCGATGATAAAGTATCTTCCGACCATAAAAAATTCCTGTGAAGTATGATCAATAAAGCTTGTCCATTTACTGGACTGACTATCATGTTCATGCCCATGTACCAGTTCCAGCTTGTCCTCTTTCACCACATCTTTAGTGCTGAATAAATGAATAAATAAACCTGCGATTATGGCCGTCAGGACACAAAGAATGATTCTTCCATATAGAATGGAAGGATTATTTTGGAACGCATAATAAGTTGAGCCGAACACGATGACATTCAATATTGGGGCTGTTACGAGCAAGACCACACCTGCATGGACCGGGACACCTTTTTGAATCAATCTCCGGACAACCGGGATGATTGCACATTCGCAAACCGGAATGATAAGCGCCGCCGCTATCGATGCAAAAATGGCGGTCAGGGGTCTTTTTGGTATCATCCGCTGAATGATTTCTTCACTGATGAACAGCTGGATGAACGATGAAGCAATGGCCCCGAGGAACAGGAAAGGAATCGATTCTAAAAACAATCCCAAAAACACGACGAATACAGAGTGAAGCATCGGGTAGCCCGAGAAATCAATCGCTTTGGGAATGAATACATCTCCTAGAAAAAAGAATGCCAGCAGCAAAAACAGCAGTATCACTAACAGCAAATTCCCCGTGTAGCGTTTCAAAAGCATATTTAACCACCTCGCAAATCATAATTATTACGATTTAAGTTTGGATTCGGTCTAGTATATGCTTTTGATAGGATGATCAGAACAAGAAAAAAGAGAATGGTAGACATTCCCCACCCTCATTTATTTCTTCGATATAGATCCCTGCTCTTGTAACCCTCTCCTAAAATCATTTTCATTTCCTGGCGCCGTTTCACTTGGGTCGCCTCTTGTTTTGCACTATACACGTAACGGGCCCAATCCTTGCGAAACCCTGGGGTAAGTGATTGATAGAACGCAAGCAAATCAGGAGAATCGTGTAAATCTTTCTCAATTTCAGAAATCATTTCGATATAATCATCTACTGATTGGCTTGCTTTGGTAGATGGACGGTTTCTATTTTTCGAATCTTCTTTCAGTCCGACTACCGTAAAGACATCATCCAACCCAACCATACGTGCAAACTTCAGGTCACTCGAGCCAACATAACCTTCATCATCCGCACCAAGGCCTTGCATCAGATCATCACGATGAATATATGTAGCATAACCCTTATTCCCCTTCTTGGGGTACGCCAAATAAATATAGCCGTTTTTACTCAAATGATTCTTCTCGATTACCTTATCCACGATTCCTTTTAAAGAACCCATATCCAATACAAAGGCAAATATAAGATCATAGGCACTTTCATTAAGCTCTGTATCGTAATCCGGCAGCTCTTTTAAATAATCCGCCCCGGCTGGCAGATTCAAGACTGCTACCCGTTCATATTTATGTAAATTCAGTTTTTCGACTATTGTTTTGCCCATCGGCATTCACCATCCCAGTTCATTTTGTCTCTCTTCAGTTTATAAGCACCCCATTGCGTTAGCAACTTTCCTTATTCAAGAGAAAAAGGACGGGAAATAATGCTCCCGCCCTTTTTAAATATATTGGCTCATGCCCTTAGAAAAAAATCAATTCCAGTGCCCAGCTACCTCGAGTTTCCTTTTTCCTTTGAAAGCAAGGATAATCAAAGCTAAATTGATGATTAACATGATAGCGATCGCATAGAGTACGGATGTATAGCTACCTGTGAATTCAAAGATATAACCGTATCCCGGTAAAGCGACAATACCAGCGACAGCTAAACCTACCACAGCAGAAGCATAGATTTCACTGTATTCTTTATTGCCGAACAAAGCAGTTGTCAGCAGCGGTCCCAATGTGCCGATAGATGCAACTACAAATCCATAGATAGCAATGGCCAATGTAAACATTGCTGAATTTTCCGGAACGGCTAAAAGGATTACAATTGGAACCAAACCTATTATCATCGCAAAGAGTGCTGTGTTTTTCGCTCCAATTTTATCCGAAAGAACACCGAAGGCTAAAGCACCTAATAACACACCAACCGACCAGCCTCCCATTGCATTACCCGCAAATGTAACATCATAGCCCAAGCCCATCGCAAATGGTGCAACATGCTGACCAAAGCTTCCTATTGCCGTTATAAAGAAGAAAAATAGGAGCAATGCATAAAATGCAGAGGATTTTCTTGCTACTGCTGCTGTAACCCCTTTATTAGTAACTGCTTTAGGAATTGCCTTTTCATCACTTTCAGATTCGTCTTCCCCAAGCCGCTGCATACCTTTTTGCTGTGGGGCCATCCTGATCGTTAAAAGTACGATTGGTATTACGATTGCCATCACCAATACACCTAAAATGATATACGTATTTCTCCAGCCTTGGCTATCTATTAAATTACCTGCCATTGGTTGAAGGATTGCCCCGAATAACCCGCCTGAAGCCACCATGATTCCCATCGCCAGGCCATTATGCTTTTTAAACCAATTATTGATCAATACTGGCCCAGCCATTTGGCAGACAAAAATTGATCCAATTGACATAGGGATACAGAACAAGTACCAGCCCCATACGGAATTCATTAAACCAAACATAGCAAATGATCCTGCTTGTAAAATAACTCCTATTACCAATATTGTTCTAATATCATATTTCGCCATCATTTTCCCTGCAATCGGCAGAAAAATCATGGTGACGATTGATGAAATGCTGAAGTACAAGGATAAGCTTCCCATCCCGATGCCCAAATCCTCTGACACAGGTGTCAAAAACAATCCGCCTGCAGTCATAATGCCGCCTTTGGCAATACCGACCATAATAGCCAATCCAGCTAATAGCCACCAAGCAAAGTGAATTTTTTTCTTTTCACTCATTGATGTTTCCCCCTAAGCTCTCGTATTGCATCAAAATCCCCGCAGTAAAAGCCAGTAGCGTCATCGATTTGAAATAACACTACTGGTTATTAATGGACATTATCTTAACTCCATATATCCAATTATTGTTTATTCATCAAAAACACCCAGCTAGCATCCGCTTAACGTAGTTTAATGGAACCGCCATCCACCATGATTGTTTGACCAGTAATATAATCAGAATCCTCACTTGCCAAGAATACAGCTGTACGTCCGATGTCACTTTCAAGCTCACCAAGTCTTCTTAGCGGAATTTTCGCAAGCATGTTTTGATAATATTCTGGCTGCTCCTCTGCCCATTGAAGCATGCCTGGTGATTTGGCAATCGGGGCAATGATATTTACATTGATGCCGAATGGACCGAATTCATTTGCTGCAACACGGGTAATTCCACGGATTGCTTCTTTTGCTGCTGCATACGTACCTTGATTGACATCACCATTAATCCCGGCACCTGATGCAAAGTTAATGATTTTACCCTGTGTTTCTTTTAAGTATGGCAATGCAGCTTGCATGAAGTAGAAGGTTGGATAGAATCCGGTATTAAAGGATAAATCCAATTCTTTTTGTGTTGTGTCAGCAATGGAAGCCATTCTTGAAGCGTGTGCATTATTTACCAAGATATCAATTTTCCCGAATTTATCAGCCACTTCTTTAACGATCGAAGCCAATTTGTCATGCTCTGCAAGATTAGCTTGAATGAAAATGGATTCCGGTTGATATTCTTGTAATTCTTTTATGGTTTGGTTCCCAAGCTCTTCATTTAAATCGATGATCGCCACTTTTGCTCCTTCTTTAACGAAAGCCATGGCCATACCTTTACCAATACCGCCAGCTGCCCCAGTGATGATAGCGGTTTTCCCTTGAAGTCTACTCATTTTTCTATCCCCTTTTAATACATGTATTTTTTGAAATGCAATGAACTGCTTCTCTATGCATATATCAAGCTTTTATATCAGTATCGTGAATATGCACATTAGCATGAACCAATAATATAAAACGTTGACTTGTAAGTCAATCAAAAAGTTGACTGATGAGTCAATCAAAAAAGTATTCGCTGAAAAACGAGGATAACCTCCCTTTTCTATCGAATATGTTAGTGAATGTTAAAAAGCCCCATCACTATTTTTTTTGATAAACTTATATGGTAGAGTGTTTATGGACAGAAAAATTTCCTACCGGTCGTTTTTTTAAAATTACCCATGTGCATCAGCGATGAAATATTATTCAGCAAGTGAGGAATCAACGATGGCTCCAAAAAATGATGAACAATTTAAGATAATCCGAGATCAACGCTATGAAGAAATCAGCAGTGCTGCACTGAAGATTTTCGCACGCAAGGGCTTTGCTGCAGCAAAAATCAGTGATATTACTTCATCCGTGAATTTAAGTCATGGACTGTTTTACCATTACTTCAAATCTAAAGAGAATATTTATGTTTCCATTATCATGAACGTAATGGATATGTTTATTGAAACAGTGAATGAAGCGGAAAATAGAAAAGGCACACCTTGGGATCAACTGGTTTGGTTCACTGAACTTACTTTTTCCGGTTCACCAGAGGAAGCCTTGGACCGCCGTGTTCTTGTTATTGAAGCCCAACATTCCGACACGCTCCCTGATGAGATTAAACAAGAATTGAATCAAAAATACGCCACAGCCATGAGAGGGATTGCCCGTATTATCAGTAAAGGACAGCAGGATGGAATTTTTGTGGATGGTGACCCGTTGGAACTGGCCATTTACTTCATTTCACTTAATCAAGGACTTTTATTATGGAATTCAAAAGATATCCATCCCATTAAGGTTTCCGTTAACCAAGTAATGCGTCAATTACAGGCATAAACTTAAGTAATGTGCATAGGCATTAGGGTATCAACACTCCTGAAAAAATGATTCTCATAGAAATGCAGACCTGACTTTTGATCTGTATTTCTACCTCAAATCAAAACATTATAAATACCGATAAACAATGTCTTTTCGTTGTACTATAAGAAATCTTTTAACACTCTTTTTAAAATAGAAAACATGCTTAAAAGCATAGTCTCACACTCCTTCAATCATCATGAATCCACTTTAAATCAGGTGTTTTTTCCGTAGTTTTTATGCATTCTTTATGCAATCAGATATCCCTTTGTTTTTTCTTATATCAAAAAATTCAGTGATGCTTTCATATGGGGGTGTCACAAAAGGGGAGTTCTCATGAATTTTATCGAGTATGATTTGCTATTTGAATCAAGAAAACAGTTAATAGAGGAAATTACGGAGTTGGATGAAAAAATGCTCCACCATAGGCCTGTGCCTGAAGTATGGAACATCGCCCAAATTTGCCATCATTTATATCTTACGGAACAGGTTTTTACAGAAGTTATAGCAAATGGCATTCGGGAAAGGGATTTTAATAATATCATTCAAAAAAACATTTACTTCGTTACTGATAGAACAAGGAAATTCTCATCCCCTGAGGTCATTTCACCCTCTTCAACCCCATTTCAATTATCGAGCCTTATGGATTTGCTGGCAGAATCAAGAGATCGATTATTACAGGTTCTTTATGATATGGATTCAGATATCTTGTTGAACAGAAAGAAAGCCAAGCATCCCCTGTTCGGGGACCTCTCATTGGATCAATGGATAGAATTATTATCCTTACATGAACAAAGGCATATCAAACAGATACAAGAAATAAAGTCCTCCCTTATATAAGCCATTCAATGGCTCCATTAGTAATCAGCCGGGTACAGCATTTAAGTCGATTTCCAATAAATAAAGAGACCACTTCATTTTGTGGTCTTCTTTCATGCTTACTATGAAACGAACGTGACTGTCAGGGGCTGCACCAAATTGTTTGATGGGCATAACCCATATTTAACCATTCCGGTATCAAGATGATACTTTTAGTTTCCTTTTGATTTGTGTTGCGAAGATTTCAAGACAGATTGCAATTATCAGGATAAAATAAGTGATTGCTCCAATTTCACTCAAGTCAAAGTAAAATCCACTTGCCATGAACATATCGAAGCCGATTCCTCCTGCGCCTGCCGCTGCGCCCATTGCGACCGCCACTGCAAAATTGATTTCAAAGCGCATGAAGGTCCAGGAAATGATATAAGTGATCGAAGATGGAATGATGACTTGAAACACGATCTGCCACCAATTCGCACCGCTTGCTTGCAGGGCTTCTATAGCACCTTTATCAATTTCCTCGAAGGATTCCGAGTAGGCCTTTACAAGGTAACTTATGGAGTGAAACGTCATCCCTATAACTGCCGCTACACTGCCCAACCCTGCTGCGACTGCAAAGATGAGGACCCATAACACGGTAGGTACGGCTCTAATCAGGGCAACCGATCCCTTTATGATCACCGATAATGGCTTGGACGAGATATTTCCAGCCGCTAAAAGTCCCAACATCAGGGCAATGATTGCACCAAATATTGTCGTCAAGAAGGCTAAACCTAATGTAATCGACACCTGATAAAGCGCTTGAGTAAAGGTAAAGTGCTTCAGATGCGGCTCAAAAAACATGGTCTTCAAATTGTCGACGGTCAATAATAGCGCGTCCCACAGTTTAACATCCTTATAATCAAAACTGGCAAAAGCGTATATGGTCAAAACTGCTAGTAGCAGCACACACAACCTAATGGCGATTGAAGATTTCGAGAAGGGCTTTTTGGATAGCCGTTCAAGTAGCATTTTATCTAAATCCTGGCCAGTAGGAGAAGGAAATGGTTTGATTGGACCCTCTGCCTGCATTATAAAATCACCCTCCTCACATAATTTGAGATCAATTCAATAGATAATATCGAAATGATGATCGTAATGACGACAAGACTGGCAATGTCATAACTCAAGTTTTTATAATAAAGATTAAACGTAAAACCAATACCCGATCCTGTAAGCAGTCCGACCAATGTTGCATTCCTGATATTCGTTTCAATCATAAAAAGTACCCAGCTGATCATTTGCGGAATGGTTGAAGGTATAACAGACTGCGAAATGACGGTTAGATAACTTGCGCCGGTTGTCTGCAAAGCCTCTACGGAACTGCAGCTCACTTCATCGATCGTTTCAATAAAAGCCCTTGTTAAAAAACCGAAAGATCCGAAAAACAAGGCAAAATAACCGGTCAAGGAACTTTGTCCAAATGAAAATAACAGAACCAACGCCCATATTGAGACATCAATATTCCTAAATAAAACTGCTATCCCACGGCTAAAACCTCCGAAAAAGGCATTCACCCTTGTCGTATTGGAACCCAATATCGCAAATACAAAGGCCAATATTCCCGCTAGTGTGGTTGCAGCAACGGATATTAAAAGTGTTTCTTTCAGCTTTATCAAAATGTCCGGGAGTTTGGTAAGGGAATCCTTTGTTGGATAAAAATTCGATAACGACCATTGTATGGCCTTAGGAACGGAAGTAACCCCTTTTGCGATGCTGAATTCGGTAATGATGATGGAAACAGCCGTCGCAGCCCCAATGAGCAAAAACAATACAAGTGAATTTCTTCTCTTTTTTGCAAAAACATCAGCCGACATGGGAACCTCCCAAATCAAAAATCAACTTTCCTTCATCCGATCCATAAATCTGATGGATATCATTTGAGGTTATATTTTGAGTTGTGCCATTGAAAACAACTTTGCCGCCATTCACACCGATAATTCGATCCGAATATTTCAGGGCCACATCGACTTGATGCAGGTTGACAACAACTGTGATTCCCATGGAAGAGCAGATATTCCTTAAATGATCCATGATCACCTTGGAAGAATTCGGGTCAAGAGAGGCAATCGGTTCATCGCACAATAGCAATTTAGGATTTTGGATAAGCGCCCGCGCTATACCAACCCGTTGTTTTTGGCCTCCGCTCAACTGATCGGACCTTTTATAGATTAGATCTTCCAGACCGAGAATTTGGAGAACTTTAGCAGCCTGAAGTTTCTCCTCTTCACTATAAAGGCCAAGGATTCCAGCCAGTGTAGATTTATAGCCTAAACGTCCATGGAGGGTATTTTCAATCACACTTAATCTATTTACAAGATTGTAATGTTGAAAAACCATCCCTATTTTCCTGCGTACTTTCTTTAACTCCCTTTTATTCACCTTGTATACATGATCATTATCAAAAATGATTTCTCCGCTAGAAGCATCGATCATTCTATTGATGCATCGAAGAAGAGTTGATTTCCCTGCACCGGATGGCCCTATAATCGAAACGAACTCTCCTTCTTTCACAGTGAAGTCAATATTGGATAACGCCTTTGTACCATTTCCAAAATGTTTTGAGACATTTTTCACTTCCAATAATGTTTTCATGTATGATCCTCCCACATTGTATTGCCTTTATTTAGATAATTCCCGAATTGGATTGAACCAGTCATCCTCAACTTCTACCAATCTTTCTTTTCCGCTCACCCTTTTAAATAGCCCTGATAACTTAGAGTCTTCTGGTATAAAAACTTTCTCGTTATTTGCCATTTCATCAGAAATCAACGTTTCAAGGATTTTTTCACGTGTTTCCTCACTGACTAATTCCGTGTTAACAACGAAAGGTGCATTCAAAACTGGTGTCACTGAAATGAGTGAGAATGTTTTATCTACAACTGTGTTAAAGGGTTCAGCTGCACCCTTCTTTACCTTATACACGGCACCTGCTTTATTCTCTTCCCCATCAGCCAGCTCCACATAATTATTGACACATGTGTCACAAAAAGCTGCCACGTCCGCTTTCCCGGTCAAAAGATTTACAGCGGATCCTTGGTGTGAACCGCCATAAAGCACTTCACTGAAGAATTTATCTTTCCCGCCTTCCAATAAATCCTCGGCCTTTAATTCCTTAAACTTATCTTGCTTCGAGAAATAATCAACGATTCCTGTGGAAGGAACTTTGAAGCCAGATGTAGAGCTATTTGATACGAAAGAGAACTTTTTCCCTTGGATACCGTCTATCTTATATTCGTCGTTAGTTTTATAGTCATCTGCATTTTGAACAGCCAGCCAGCTATTATAGACTGCATCATCCAACGTACCTGATTCACCGCTTGGAACAACTAGAGGTTGAACACTATCATTTTTGTTGTTTGCTTCAATATATCCTTGTGCTCCCAGGAATGCCATATCTGCGTTTCCATTAGCAATTGCCTCGATTGCAATGTTATAATCCGTAGTGGTCTTATGTTCGACTTTCTTTCCTGTGGCATCTTCCAAGATCTTCCCGATTTCATCGCGGGCTTCCCCTAAATCTTCCCCTGATTCATTTGGCAGCCATGCTATGGTCAATGTATCATCCTCATTTGCACCTGTTGAACTACTAGAAGAGCAGCCTGTAAATACCAGCAAACTAACTAACATCAATATGGACATCATCGATTTTTTCACGTTAAATCTCCCCTCCATTTTATACAGTCTTTTCTTATTTCAGTCACTTCCCATATAACAATACCGGTACAATACTAACCTGCCGTTAAGGAGGCTGAATATTCAGTAAAATTTGTGTGAATTCATCATTAAACTTTTTGAATAGCATGATTAAAACATCCATCCTGCATGCTATATTCCTTAGTTACTAACCGATTCATGAACTCCAAGTCATGAAAAATGCCCAGCATTGTCGTTCCTTCGTTCATTAGCTGTTCAAGGAGGGTTTTCACCTTCACTTTAGAATCGTGATCCAAACTTGCAGTCGGTTCATCCAACAGAAGGAGCCGCGGCCTTTTCACCATCGCTCTTGCTATATTTAACCTTAGCTTCTCTCCTCCTGAAAAAGTAGCAGGGTAACTGTCCCAAAGCTCTTTTCCTATTTCAAAGTGATTAAAGATTTTTTCTGTTTCGGTATTGGCCATTTCCCTGGTTTGTCCCATTTCAAGGATGGCCCCGGTAACGAGCTGCCTTGCTGTCGTTCTTGGCATGACATTTAAAAATTGGGATACATAACCTATCTCATGCTTACGCATGTAAATCATTTCCCTTTCCGTTGCTTTTGCCAGATTGATCGCACCATAGTGGGAAGAATCATACCAGATGTCTCCCACTTGAACCCGATAAGTACCGTAAACCGATTTTAGGATTGTTGATTTGCCGCTGCCGCTCTTGCCTGTAATGCCAATGAATTCGCCTTTTTTCACTTTGATCGTAATGTTGCTGACCGCATGGATATTCTTGCGTTGATTATGTAAAATAAAAGACTTGGATAAATTATTGATCTCCAATATGTTCTCCACTTTGCCACCCGCTTTCTAGAATTTATATCCTGTAATTCGTTTTTTGAATCAATTTTCCATCTACAATCACGGTTGTTATCACAGGGAAATCACCAGAAATTTTTTCAATAATAAGTATGTCAGCCTTTTTCCCTTCGTGAATCGATCCAATTTCGTCCTCCATCTTGACTGCCTTTGCAGGATTTAACGTAACTAGCTTAAACATATCGACAAGATCCATTCCATGGTTTTCGACTAATTCAAACATTGAATGCAGAAGGGCTGCAGGGTAATAATCACTGCATAATATGTCTATGCTTCCATCCTGAATGGCTTCAGTGGCACTTAAGTTCCCGCTGTGAGAACCTCCCAAAAGCACATTTGGTGCACCGGCTATAGTATACATCCCCATATCATGGGCCTTACGGGCAATCTCAAGTGTGATTGGAAATTCACTTATACTCGTTCCAAAGCTGTGAACCAATTCAAGCTTCTCTATTGAATCATCATCATGTGAGGCAACTGCAATATTGTTTTCCCTTGCCAGCAGTGCGATTTCCTTCATTCTTTCAATCGTCAGCTTTTCCTTCACTTGATGAGTCCGGATCATGACATCAATGGCTTCATCACTATAATCGTTATACCCTCTTAAAGTGTTTCGATAAATCTCTAGATGCCGATACTGCCCTTGTCCTGGAGTGTGGTCCATGAATGAAACCAGATGCACTTTCTTTTCCGTAACATATTCTCTTAGACTATCAATATCTTCCAAATTATCGATTTCATAACGGGCATGAAACCGATGACGTACTAGGTGCTTCATCTTATGTGTTTGATCAATTAAGTCAATAAGCTTCCTAACATTCTCAGGCTCCCGAATTGGCTTATATGCGTATTCAGTGGATTTATAGAGCGACAGTGAGTGGAACATGGTCGTGATCCCGTGCGTAATCAGTTCCTTTTCCGTTTCTCTTAAGCTCAAATTAAAATTCATTAAAGAAGTCGGGCGCGGCGCAGTCATATGTTCAATATAATCGGAATGGAGATCAATAAAACCGGGTGAAACATATCCGCCCATAGCGTCCAGCACTTCCATCCCAGGACTTCTTTCGATTTCTCCCACAGGTGCAATCCGGCAAATTCTATCATCCTTAATTAAGAGATCATGGTCCACCAGGATCGAGTCTTCCGTTATTATCTTTCCATTTTTAATCAGCAACAATGTCTCTTCCCCCATTTTCTTTAGTTTCTTTTACAGCAGCGAGTGTACCAATTGCTGGGTATAAGGATGCTGTGGATCTTCGAGTATTTGATCTGTTAAACCTTGTTCGATTACTTTACCCTCCAGCATAACGAGAGTACGGTCTGCAAGCATTCGGATTACGCCCAAATCATGGGAAACCAATACAATGCTAATATTCAAATCTCTTTGAAGGCCTTTAATTAAATCCAATACACTTGCTTGAACTGATAAATCCAAACCTGTGGTGACCTCATCCAATAGCAGTATGGGTGGATTGTTGGACAATGCTTTGGCTATCTGGACCCGTTGCTGCATTCCGCCTGAGAAATTCCTTGGTTCCTCTTTCATTCGATGAATGGGAATATTGACTGCTTCCAGGAGCTCGGCGCCTCTTGATTCCATGCTGCCAACATGTCTGTTCCCAGCTGAAATTAACTTCTCGGCAATATTGCCTATCGAGGAGAAATCCATTTTCAACCCTAGAATCGGGTTTTGATAAACCTTTCCCATCAGGTGGTTCCGAACGTATCTTTTTTTCTGGGCAGACTCCATGAATAAGTTCTTTTTTCCATCCTCAAAGCCAGCCACATACAGTTCTCCCTCTTTCACTTCTTCGTCAAAATACAAACTTTTCATTAAAGTGGATTTGCCGCTGCCGCTTTCCCCTACTATTCCGAGAACTTCACCTTGATACAAATCAAATGTCAGATCTCTGCAGGCATAAACCGTCCCGCATTCGTGACAATAGTTTTTCGTCACTTTTCCTGATTTCATATGTTTGCATATCGAGCATCCGTCACCATACTGTTTGTTCATTTTTTTAACTGATAATACGGGCACCTCAAGCACAGACATTTAATTCACTCCCAATGATTGTTTTTGATTGACCATTTCAAGGCAATTGCTTGTATCATTGCATTGGAAATACGTTTCACCTGACTGCTCATCAACAAGTTCATCCAAAAACACATCGTTGGACCCGCAGAGAATGCAAGCATGATTTGCAAAAGACTCGATTTGAAATTCATAATCATCAAATGCCAAAGATGATACATTTGTATATGGAGGTACTGCATATACCTTTTTTTCCCTGCCTGCACCTAGCAAAATGAGCGCTTCATTATCGTCCAGCTTGGCATTATCGAACCTTGGTATAGGACTTGGTGCCATGACATACCTGTCGCGAACCATCACCGGATGGTCTGCATCAGTCGCCATTATTCCGTACTTCATAATTTGTTCAAATAACATAAGCAATGCTCCGCTATACTCTCTCTCAGCATGCAGCTTTTTCGTTTCATGTTCGCTCGGTTCAAAATTCCGTAAAGGTTCCGGTAACGGAACTTGAAGAATTAAAATCTGGTCTCGTTGCAGCGGCACTTCCGGCACCCTGTGTCTAGACTGGATTAAAGAGGCTTCTTTTGTGCTATCCGTTGTCCTTACCCCAGTAGTATCAGATACGAGTTTTTTTATGTTAACGGCATTAACGGATTCATCCGAACCTTGGTCGATTACCTTAAGGACGTCATCCTTTCCAATCAATGACAATGTCAACTGCAGGCCGCCTGTGCCCCAACCACGCCCAATCGGCATTTCCCTTGAAGCGAATGGGACTTGATAACCCGGAATGGCAATCGCCTTCAGTGTCGCCCTTCTAATCTCCCGTTTCGACCCTTCATCAAAAAATGCAAAATTATAGGTCTTATTCATACAATCCAACCTCCTGCTCTGTGGTCTTATCTTTCGACTTCCGAATGCTATCAAGCTTGGACTGGAACGTAACATAATGAGGCATCTTCAAATGGGAGATGAAACCCGTTGATTCCACTGAATCTATATGATATAGAACGAATTCCTCGTTGTGACTTGGAAACTCCTTGTTGGGTTTTTCCAGGCAATTATCCAAGATGCCCATTGCGATTGCTTTCGTTTCATTTTGTCCCATGCACATGCCATAGCCAACTTCAAACTCTATTTCTTTTTTGCCTTGCTCTTTCTCTACCGTAAGCGGAATGAGCATCTCTGTCTCAGTTGCTGTGAAATCCCCAATATAATAGCTATCTTCCTCTTGCCCGTCGTCCAGCAACGGGTGATCGAGATGAACTGGCAGCTGGCCTACGCGCAACTCCCCTACTGTGGGGTGCAGTGCACCATATCCTCGAATGACTGCATAAGCAAGCGATGTCACTGCACCGGTTTGGCCTCTTGTTAAAATTTGAAGGCGTTCACTCCGCATTGAAGGAAACTCCAGACTTTTCCTTGTCACATCCCCAGGCTGCAAATCATTGTTTTCACAGCTTTCTAATAAGCCTTCACTTCTTAAGTATTCCAAAACTTTAGGCAGAGAATTTAAATCATCCATTTGGCTCTGATATTCCGTTGAACGATTTTCTTCTTGAAAAGCCCGTAACCAGCCTTGAATGCTTATATCCGATTCATTTTCCAGCTCCGAATCTAGCAACCTATGTGTATAATCGGTTGTTGCACCTAAAATCTGCCCGCCAGGTACATCCTTAAAACTAGCTGAAATTCGCCTTTCCACCTTCATATTTTCAGAACTGATCACTCTTGAAACATGCTTTCGCGGCAAAGTGGATCGATAAGCTCTCAAGAGGAAAACAGCTTCTTCCGGATTGCCTTCAGCCTGTTTAATAGCAAGTGCAGCCAGTGATTGATCATACAAACTGCTTTCTGACATAACCTGATCAATCAACCCTCTCATCCCAGCTTCAATCTTATGCAGCTCTATAGCCGTCCCTTTTTTGACCCGTTCATACTTTAAGCGTTTGATGGATTCCTCAATCGCCTTTGTTCCTCCCTTTACTGCAACATATCCCATATAATCTCACCCCCATTTTCTTTGATTTGAGTCGTTCTCGGTAAAGCTATTAAACGATCTTTTTGATCCACAAAATACATATCGATTCCTAACGGGAATTCTATGTTTTTTTCGTTCCTTGCACCAAGCCAGGCGGAGACATTCGGGAGGCTTATGAATGATTCCTCTTGAATTCCCGGTCCTGAAAGGATCATTGAATCCCCTTTCGTTATATCCGGCACTTCTAGAATGATCATTGCCGATTCATGGGGATTCAACAGATTTCCTATCTTTGCTTTATTTATCGCTTCCTTCATTTGCTCCTCGGAGGCATCATGTAAAATAAAAATAAAATCCGCTTCCGGCAAATCGACAGGCTTCGAATAAGTAAGCTGATTGATCATTCTTGACACCGCCTCCCCCTCCTTTGCAATGACATTAAAAGTCACTTCAGGGTCAAGTACAGTAAGTGCAAGCAGAATAGTAGAAGATAAGCATTCCATTTGAACATCCAATGTCTTGGCTTCCCTCTCCAAAACCACTAAATTTCCAGGTCTTGAAGTCGCCGTTACAAGCTTTCTATAAACAGTTTGTATATCATGAACTACATCCAAATTCATTGCTTTCCCCCCTCTTATTGAACATCCATAGTTTCAAAATTAACTTTGGTTCTTAAGATTGATCGATTCAGCTCTTGAAGATTTTTCTGTATATTCTTCTTCTCATTTTCTAAAGCATGTGACCATAATCTTGTTTCTCCAAGATCAGCCTGATAAGCAGCATCAATGATCGCTAAACTTTGTGCCAGCTCTTCCCGATGTCCCTTAACGATACCAATCCCGATTGAATCCTGGATTTGGACCGTGCATTCTGTCACCAGCATTTCCCCTAGATAAAACAAGCTCTTTTTTGCCGTTTCCCTTGTCTTTAGCAACACGAGGGCACTTTCTGGCTTTTGAATGACGGTAACTTTATATTTCATTGTTATTTCCTTGGCAAATTCCTTTGCAATGTCCTCAGAGCCTTGTATCAAAATCTCGGTTCTTTCCCTTCTTCTCATTCCATTGGCCTCCAATGTTTTAGTTTCAAGCTAACATCTTCAATGTATCTTGTTGCCAAGTGAACGTACGTTAAGAAAGAGTAAATCTTGTATGGAATTTGTTAAAGCCGGACCTACATTATTCAAATTTCGTGCTTCACTCGTGAATTCGGAGCATTTACTCGTGATCTCCGTACTTTTACTCGTGAATTCGGGACATTTACTCGTGAGTTTCTTACTTTTACTCGTGAATTCAGGGCATTTACTAGTGAATTCGACCGATATCTGGAATGGAAGTTTTTATATAACATATGTGAAACAATCGCTCCGATAGATTATGACCGTGTGCTCAAGGACTTGATTACTTCGCTTATCCTGGCATACTGATTCCACTTGCAAAAGTGGAATTAAACTTGAACACTGCAAAATATCCCGTTCGAATAAAGTAGGAAAAATCACATTCAACGTGCTGCTGCTGGATCCGAATTCTACAAAGCCACGCTGCCGATAATATTGAAACATGGAGGTTATATCCGGACCGTCCTTTTCTATTTCAGGAAATGTTGATTTTGCTACAAAAGATGTATGAAGAGCAATCGGGAAATCGTCCATTAACCTAAGCCTGCCAATTTTAAAGACCTTGTCATCACTTTCCAACCCGAGTCTTTGAAAGATCTTCTGATCATAAGAAATTTCTTCGCAAAAAATAGTACTCGTTTGAAAGGAAAACTGAAATTCTTTCATTTTCTCGGTGAAACTAACATCTCCGGATAGAATTAACGGAATTTGTTTTTTTGTTTCCTGGACATAACTTCCTTTACCTTGCTTTGAATAGATAAAGCCTAAATCTTGAAGCTGCTCATATGCCTTCCTGACAACCATTCTTGGTACATTAAATTGATCGGCGAGTATATGCTCTGAAGGTAACTTTTTATCCGATTGAAAGGTTCCACTCTTAATTTCAGATATCAAATGATCAACTAAAAAGTTTTTTTCCGCCAACAAAAATCCCCCTTTACATATATTTTTCTTTGTTACTGTCAGTGTAATGAGAAAATATGAAGCTACCATGATTTTCTTGTAAAAAAAAAGTCCTGGTCAATTACCAGAACGAAAGGAATGCTTATTTTATGGATTTTTCTCAATACAACATCATGTTCAGTCTTTCAAATTCCTAATCCAGCAAATGAGCAGGCCGCTTTCACAGCAAAATTCCTGGTTTAATGAACATCATTTAATGGCCATGCTTTTTTTCCTTGATTTCAAAGCAGCCACACATTCCTTTCCTGGGCTCATACTGCCAAGACGAATCGGCTTCTCCCCATAATCCCCATGAAAATCCGAACCTCCTGTCTTAATGAGATTATATTGATCTGCATATGAAATCGCTCTTTCCTCTTCTGCATGCCCATGATGCGGGTGAAGAACTTCAATCCCTTCAAGCCCTGCTTTTACAAGCTCAGGAATAATTTCAAAGCTCCCGTATTGTCCAGGGTGAGCAAGGACCGGGACGCCTCCGGCAGCTCGAATCGCCTTTACAGCCAGAATGGCATCCACATACTCCATAGGAATAAAGGCAATGCCTGGCACTTCTCCATTTTGGCCGCGGCTGAAGATTTTCTTATACAAATCACCATAGATGGAATCCGTATACCCCGATTCCCGAAGCGCCAGCATAATATGCTGTTTATAAACACCGGTTCCTCCCCTGAATTTAGATACCTGATCCCAAGTTATTCGATAGCCTGCATGAATTAGTCGTTCCACCATTTTTTCAGAAGCTGCATTCCTTTTTTCAATCAATGGATTACAAAGCTCCTCAAGTGCCTTATGACCAGGCTCAACAAAATAGCCCAGAATATGTACACGCCTGCCTCTTGCAAAGTCATAACCAGACACTTCTATACCAGGGATGATTTCAATTCCTATTTCCTTTCCCCGTTCCACCATCTCTTGCAATCTTATCGTTGTATCGTGATTCGTAATGGCTAAATGACCAATGCTCTCCCTTTTTGCAACCTCCAATAGTTCTTCAAAAGAACTGGAACCATCTGAAATGTTCGTATGACAATGTAATTCAACCTTCATGCCAATCCCCCCATTCTTTTTCGTTACCCATTATCATTTTAACTTAGTGCCATGTCGGTCAACGTTAAGATGATGTAAAAAAACGTAAAGGTGTAAAAGTCATACAAATTGGTGAAAATACTTAAGTATTTCAGGCTGTAGATAAATAAATATGTTCTAGTTGATTTCAGAAATCCGCTCCCTTTCCGCCGACTGTCTGCCAAGCCTCCTCGACTTAAACGTCTCCGGGGTCTCGGCTAGCCAGTTATTCGGCAGGAGTGTCGCAAATTTCTTCCATCCATTAAGGATTACAGGAAAAAAACATGAAGGATAAACTAGTCTTAAATAGGATTCGGAATAAGAAGAGCCAGCAGTTTTTTCTTTTAAAACACAAAGTTGATTGGAACGGAAGGTACGAGACTCCTGCGGGAAAAGCGAGTCCAGGGGAGACCCCACAGGCGCAAGGCGCCGGGGAGGCTCCCGGACCGCCCGCGGAAAGCGAGTGCCTGGAGAGGAAATCAACGTTCCCATTTTACAAACCTACAAAAAAGCTGTCGGCAAATAATTATTATCTAATTTGTGAACAAAAAGGTCTATCTAAATAAAACAAAGTTGATTGGAACGTAAGGCGCGAGACTCCTGCGGGAAAAGCGTGGCATGGGAGACCCCGCAGGCGCGCGCCGAGGAGGCTCCCGCCCGCCCGCGGAAAGCGAGTGCCTGAAGTGGAAATCAACGTTCCAAAGTAACATGTTCATTCGTCCTTTTCAGCTCCCTACCCTGTTACGGATTTCCCATCAAGTTGAAATAAAATCAGAATAAAACCAATAAAAATTTTGACTTACTGTCAAAAATGATGTACATTACCTAATGGGCGAACAATTTTTATTAAAAAAGACAAAAATATTCGTATATAGAGGTGCATAACATGGAAAACGTGTTTGATTATGAAGATATTCAATTAATTCCTGCAAAATGTGTAGTAAATAGCCGTTCTGAGTGTGATACATCCGTTACTTTGGGTAAGCATACATTCAAGTTACCTGTAGTACCTGCCAATATGCAAACGATCATTGATGAAAAGATAGCCATGTACTTGGCTGAAAACGGTTACTTTTATGTAATGCATCGTTTTGAGCCAGAAAAACGAGTGACTTTCATTAAAGACATGCATTCACGAGAATTGATCGCTTCCATCAGCGTCGGCGTTAAAGAAGAAGAATACGGTTTCATCGAACAGTTATCGAATGACAACATTGTGCCTGAATACATTACGATAGATATTGCACACGGACATTCCAATGCCGTGATAAAGATGATACAGCATATTAAAAAACATTTACCCGAAAGTTTTGTCATTGCAGGAAATGTGGGAACTCCTGAAGCGGTACGGGAGTTGGAACATGCCGGTGCCGATGCTACAAAGGTGGGCATTGGACCAGGTAAAGTATGCATCACTAAAATCAAGACTGGATTTGGAACGGGCGGCTGGCAATTAGCTGCACTTCGCTGGTGTGCAAAAGCGGCAAGCAAGCCAATTATAGCTGACGGCGGCATTCGCACGAACGGTGATATTGCTAAATCAGTTAGATTTGGCGCTTCGATGGTTATGATCGGTTCACTATTTGCCGGACATGAGGAATCTCCAGGTCAAACGATCGAGAAAGATGGAAAGGCCTTTAAAGAATACTTTGGTTCAGCTTCAGAATTCCAAAAAGGTGAAAAGAAAAACGTTGAAGGCAAAAAGATGTTTGTCGAGCACAAAGGATCTTTGGAAGATACGTTGAAGGAAATGGAACAAGATCTTCAGTCTTCCATTTCATATGCAGGTGGTACCAAGTTGGAAGCCATCAGGAATGTGGATTATGTGGTCGTTAAGAATTCAATCTTTAACGGTGACAAAGTTTATTAAGAAGTAACGTTAAAAAAAACGGCCTAATCAATGGATTAGGCCGTTTTTTAATTATACCTTTTTAACAAATTGGGATTTTAATTTCATTGCACCAAAACCATCAATCTTGCAATCAATATCATGATCACCATCAACTAGACGGATGCTTTTGACTTTAGTGCCCATTTTTAAAACGGATGAGCTCCCTTTCACTTTAAGATCCTTGATTACCGTAACGGTATCACCATCGTTCAAGGCATTTCCATTAGCATCTTTGATAACCTTCTTTTGATCACCATTTTCCGTTTCCGCTTCCACCGTCCACTCATGAGCGCATTCCGGGCAAACAAAAAGACTTCCGTCTTCGTATGTATATTCTGAATCACATGCAGGGCAATTAGGAAAATCAGACATAATTTCACTTCCTCCATTCGTTATTCCCAATTTTAATATAATACTGGTTTACATACAACCAGTAGGCTATACTGCTCCTGTTCCCCCCTTCCTCTAGAACCTATAAAGGTTTTACTATATACTTTTAAGAAAAAGCTGGAAAGTGCGGTGAATCCATTGTTTAAACTTCTATTGATAGAGGATGATACGACGTTATTCAATGAAATTAAAGATAGATTGGCGCAATGGTCTTATGATATTTACGGAATTGGCGATTTTAGTAAAGTCGTTCAGGAATTCACGGACATAAAACCTGATTTGGTCATCATTGATATACAGTTGCCGAAGTTTGATGGATTTCATTGGTGCAGAATGATCCGGGCCCATTCCAATGTTCCCATCATCTTTTTATCATCACGCGATCATCCGACCGACATGGTGATGTCCATGCAGCTTGGAGCTGATGATTTTATCCAGAAGCCTTTTCATTTCGATGTACTCATCGCAAAAATACAGGCCACCCTCCGCCGGGTATATAATTACAATACCGAAAAAATCGAATTGAAAACCTGGTGCGGCGCAACTGTGGATTATGAGAAGAACACGGTATCGGCCGAGACTGGTACAATCGAATTGACGAAAAATGAAATTTTCATCTTGAAAAAGCTCATTGAACAGAAAAATAAGATCGTAAGCCGGGAAGAGTTGATCAACAGCTTATGGGATGACAAACGTTTCATAAGCGATAACACCCTTACAGTGAATGTGAACCGTTTACGAAAGAGGTTGGATGAACTGGGTTTAGGACATTTTATCGAAACGAAGGTCGGACAGGGCTATATCGCCGTAGAAGAGGCAAATGCATGATCAGAAAATATCTCATGGAAAGGTTCAGCTGGATCACATTCTACATAATTCTTCATCTATTCATTATCTTTGTCGCTTATCTTGATTCGGCTATTCCGTTAAAGCCAATACTGTATATTGCCTTTTTATCATTGCTCATGTTCAGTATCTTTTTGATTTTCCGCTATAAAAAAGAAACTTCCTTTTATAAAAGTCTAGAAGCGCGGGAAGACAACCTGGATATAACGAATATAGCCGAACCAGAGAGCCCTTTCGAAAAAATCATAGAAAACAGCATCATTAACCAAACCGAAGTATTGAAGCAATCCGCAGCAATTGGCCGAATGACTTTAGAGCAGGAGAAGGATGAATTATTATCTTGGATTCATGAAGTGAAGACACCATTGACAGCAATGCATTTAATGATTGACCGCTTGGATGATGAATTGCTGAAATCGCATTTGACTTATGAGTGGCTGCGCATTCACCTTCTTCTTGATCAGCAGCTCCATCAAAGGCGCATGCCTTTCATCGAAAATGATTTGTATATAGAGAAAACCGATTTGGAAACAATAATCTTTGATGAGATTAAAACGCTGCAATCATGGTGCATTCAAAAAGGGATCGGCTTCGACATACAATTGGATGTAACCGAAGTGCTTACTGATGCCAAATGGCTGGCCTTCATCATGAGACAGCTCTTGACCAACTCCATTAAATACAGTGAAAACTCAGATATCACGATATATAGCCATGAACAAGCCGGACAAACGGTTCTTGAAGTCCAGGATTCCGGACGGGGCATTGACCCAAAGGATTTATCCCGCATATTTGATAAAGGATTTACCTCCACGACAAACCATCATGACAATGCGGCAACCGGCATGGGGTTGTATTTAACCAAGAATGCGGCCGAGTCCCTATTCATCTCCATTGATGTTAAATCAGAGCTTGGAACCGGGACGACCGTTACCTTGACCTTCCCAAAAAGAAATGATTTCGTGAATATCACAAGCATGTGACAAAAGTGTCACATGCTTTTATTCTTTGTTCGTCCAAACGAAGGAAAAGAAATACATGGCCTTTTATAATGAGGATATAGAAAAAAAGGAGTGTATCCAAATGAATATATTAGAAGCGAAAAAAATCCATAAAAGCTATGGTAATAAATTCAATAAACAAGAAGTCTTAAAGGGTCTCGATATAAGCATACAAGAAGGTGAGTTCGTAAGTATCATGGGTGCTTCCGGTTCAGGAAAAACGACTTTGCTGAATGTCCTTTCCTCGATCGATAAAATCAGCAACGGCACCATTACGATCGATGGAAAAGAGATTTCAGGGATGAAAGAAAAGAATTTGGCCGAATTCCGGAAAAACCATCTAGGCTTCATCTTCCAGGAATATAACCTATTGGACACACTGACTGTCAAAGAAAATATCCTTTTGCCCTTATCCATTACAAAAACGCCCGCTAATGAAGCGGCACAAAAGTTTGATAGCGTGGCGAAGGAACTGGGCATATATGAAGTGAAGGATAAATACCCAAATGAAATTTCCGGTGGTCAAAAACAGCGTACGTCTGCAGCACGGGCTTTCATCCATGATCCAAGCATCATATTTGCCGATGAACCGACTGGGGCGCTTGATTCAAAATCAGCTTCCGATTTACTGAACAAACTGAGCGAAATGAATAAAAAGCGCAAAGCGACCATCATCATGGTAACCCATGATCCAGTGGCGGCCAGTTATTGCAGCCGAGTCATTTTCATTAAAGATGGTCAAATATATACACAATTGAATAAAGGTGAAGAATCCAGACAAACCTTCTTCAAGGACATCATGAAAACACAAGGTGTATTGGGAGGGGTTCAAAATGAGCATTAATCAACTCATCTTGCGAAATCTGAAGAAAAATCTGAAGAACTATTATCTGTATGTGTTTGCCCTGGTCTTCAGCGCTTCCCTTTACTTTGCTTTTGTCACCTTGCAATATGACCCATCGCTGGATGAAGCGGAGGGTACGGTGAAAGGGGCCGCCTCCATCAAGGCTGCATCGATCCTGCTTGTTGCGATTGTTTCCATATTCCTTTTATATGCCAATAGCATTTTCATAAAAAGACGCAGTAAAGAAATTGGCTTATTCCAATTGATAGGCATGACGAAGAACAGGATATTCCGTATCCTGAGTGTGGAAAACCTGATCCTGTATTTCTGTTCCGTATTCCTCGGAATCTTTGTAGGGTTTGCCGCTTCAAAATTGATCATCATGATACTATTTAAAATAATGGGTGTCCAGGCGATCGCGACTCTTAAATTTTCTTTACAGCCGCTAGTGCAAACCTTGCTCGTTTTTAGCGCCATCTATCTTTTAATCATGTTGATGAATTATACCTTCATTAAAAGGCAAACCATTCTATCATTATTTAGAGTGACTTCAATGACGGAAGGAAAAGTGAAAAAGGTTTCGATGTTCGAAATGATCCTCGGGATATTCGGAATCATCCTGATCATTGCTGGCTATGTCGTTTCATCCAAATTATTCGATGGAGCTTTTACAGAGATGACCGAGCTTTTTATGGCCATGATATTCATTTTGGCAACCGTCATCATCGGTACCTATCTGTTCTATAAAGGATCCGTAAGCTTCATCTTTAATATCATCCGTAAAAAGAAAAATGGCTATTTGAACATTAATGAAGTATTGTCCCTTTCATCCATCATGTTCCGGATGAAATCGAATGCGATATTATTGACGATCATCACGACCGTTTCCGCTTTGGCGATCGGGTTATTATCATTAAGCTATATCTCCTACTACTCAGCGGAGAAAATGGCACAAAGCAGTATCCCCACCGATTTTTCGATGACGGATAAGGGAGATGCGAATACATTCAAAAAAGCTTTATCCGACAGTAAAATTGATTATGACGAAAAGGTGATCGATGTCATTCAAGTGGATGTCAATGTAAAGGAAATTATGGAGACTAGCCTCGAAGGAGTGAACTTTGATCCCGACATCATGACCGTTCCCGTCATCAGTGATGAATCCGTTAAAGGAATCAACCTCGCTGAAGATGAGACCCTTTTCAGCGGATACAGTAATATGATGGAGAAGGTCATGTCCTTGAAGGATTCCGGAAAGATTGAACTGAAGGGCAAACACGAAGTCATTCCGCAAACATATATGGGATTGAATGATGATACCTTCTTGTCCTATTACTTCACGAACGGCGGATTGCCCGTTGCCATTGTAGACCAAACGATATTCGACCGTTTGAAAAAGGACGTCGACCCGAAAATCCAAAAAGTATCATCCGTTAATATCGGCATTGATGTGAAGGATGAAGCTGAACTTGAAAAAGCGAATGATCTATTTAATAAAATGAGTTTTAAAGAAGAACATGTGAATGATTCCCAATTTGAAATGTTCAACACCCAGAAGAAGAATATGGGTCTTATCATGTTCATCGTCGGATTCTTGGGATTAACCTTCCTCATCACATCCGGTTGTATCCTGTATTTCAAACAAATGGATGAAAGTGAAGGTGAAAAATCCAATTATACCATCTTAAGAAAACTGGGATTCACGCGTGGTGACTTACTAAGAGGAATCCAAGCAAAACAAGTTTTCAATTTCGGCATTCCTTTAGTCGTCGGACTGCTTCACAGTTATTTCGCAGTCCAATCAGGATGGTTCTTATTCGGGACCGAAGTTTGGACACCGATGATCATCGTTATGGCATTATACACGGCATTGTATTCGATCTTCGGAATCCTATCCGTATTTCATTACAAGAAGGTCATTAAAGAATCTCTATAAACTGCTAAAAGCTCCAGGGCCCTGGAGCTTTTTCCGTTTCCTTTAAAGTACCCCAGCCGGTTTCATCATTTCCTTGATCAATTCCCTGTTGCGCTTTTTAAAGATTTCATTATGGGAAGAAACCATTCCCACTCCGTGAGCGTCAGGCTGGATATATTGCTTTGCCTTATTTACGGCATTTGCTGCATCTTGAAAAGTACCTGCTATCAGGTTCAATTTACCTTCATGACTTAAGATATCACCGGCAGCGTATATTCCATCCATCGAGGATTCACTTGAAGGAGTACCTTCAATATAATAATTGTCGGCTATGGCAATATCCACTTTACTATTTCGAAGCAGCGATGTATCACGCTCATAACCATGATTGATGATGACCTCATCGATCGGCAAGTAAGAAACCTCCCCCGTTGCGAGATTCGTCAGTTCAACATGTTCAATTGATTCATGATCAGCGCAGGCGATCAGTTTTGTAATCGTCGTATTCAAGAAACAAACAGCAGAGCTTTCCATCAATTGCCTTGCTTGTGATTCATGACCTGCCAGACTATCTTTCCTGTATGTCAGATACACCTTTTTGGCGATGGGCTCCAATTCATTTGCCCAGTCTATTGCAGAATTCCCGCCGCCTGAAATGATCACCGTCTTATCCTTGAATCGATTGAAAGACTTAACAGTATAGTTTAAATTGGAGACTTCAAACCTTTCAGCCCCGTCTATTTCCAACTTTTGCGGATTCAGAATTCCGCCGCCAACCGCGACAATGATCGTTTTGGAAAAGTGCATTTGCCCTGAAGCGGTATGTAAAACGAAGATACCTTCTTCATTACGTATGATTGATTCCACTTTTTCATTCAAGACGACTGTTGGATTGAATGTTAAACCTTGCTCCACTAACTGCTCAATTAATTTTTCCCCAGTAGTGGGTGTCAGCCCTCCTACATCCCAAATCATTTTCTCTGGATAGACATGAATTTTCCCGCCTAGCCGTGGCTGGTATTCAATCAGTTTAACTTTCATTTCTCTAAGTCCGCTATAAAAAGTGGAGTAAAGCCCTGCTGGCCCTCCCCCAATAACCGTTACATCAAATAAATCTTGCTGTTCCATTTACGTCCACTCCCCGGTAATCAAATGTGATTGATTATCATTCTCATTTAATCGTACACTCTTTTCTCACTTTTTACAATATGGATTTATTAAAAAACTCTGTTCATTTTAAAAATCAACAGAGTTTTTTAATTCCAATCACTAAAAACTTACCATTCATTTAGTACGTATGAATGATAAGTGGAGTATTACAATTAGAATGTAAAATTAGGTTAAAAATGGAGTAAGGGTATGGGACGTCAATGAATATTATTGCTAAATTATTTTTATCCTCGGTCTTAACATCGCCCCGTGGTTGGCGGTTGATAACTACTTCGTAGGTACTTCCACTTGCTGTATGAGTTGATATGCTTTCAAAGCCATTTCAACGTTTAATCTGTTCTCCGGCATATCAAAATCAAGATCAAGAATCTTTTTTATCTTTTCCAGCCGATGATAGAGTGTTTGTCTTACAACATGTAATTTTTGAGCAGTAAGCTTCTTTGAGCGATCAAGCTCAAAGTATTTTGCTAAAGTCAGAAGCAATTCCGTTCCATACTCCTTATCATAGGATATTAAAGGAGAGAGATAGTCTTCAATAAAATGTGCTGTATCTTGATCATGCTGAATTAATTGTATCAATCGAAAGATGCCAAGGTCTTCGTAAAAGGCACTTGTCGAAAACATACGATAACTTAAAGCTAACTGCGCTTCTCGATAACCAGTATGAGCATCCAAAAGTAACTGGTATTGTCGCCCAACGCCTATACGGATTTGGCTAGATTCACCTTCTTTAACATATAGCAAGGCATTGATCACTTTCAAGAAGCGTGCCTTAGAGGTATCGGCAGTTCCAAGATCAATAGCTAATACAATAATCTGATTTCTTACAGATGTGATATAGGGTGTAAAAGAATATTTTGCGAACCCAGACCGAATTTTTAAAGAATAATGATAAATAGCTGATTCATTTTCTTCATCCGATAAACCTAATGAAGACGGATGAAAAACATCTTCGATATCAATGATTGCAATTCGATAATGTATAGAAGCGCGCTTCGATTTTAAAGAAATAAATCCCCTTGCCTGTTCCTCATTATTGATGCGTCTATTAAGTAAATCATTTAGCCATGTAGATTCTAAACGTAATCGTTTTTCATCCAAATAATGTTTGCGCAATAAGTCTTGTGAGATTGCTAGAGAAGCACGATCAAGGATTAGGAAATCAAATTCATCCGATTCACGATCTAAAACCATAACAAGGTACGCCCAGATTTGATCCATTGCTCCGATCGGTTGGAGAAGAATAGTATGGTTTAATGCCTTCCATTCAACGGGCGAATCATTTGTAATTCGGTCATGCCAGTGTTCTTTATCTTCATAAATCGTGTGAAGTAGCTTTTCCATAAATTCATTTTTCAATCCTGGAATCGAAAAAGGTGTTCCTTCTATAGGAAGATAGATTATTGGTGCTTCTGTCTTCTGTTGCAACAACTTTAAAATATTTGATAACCCATGAGTAGTGAGTGACAATGAATGGAACTTCCTGGAAATAGAATCTAATGTAACCAACTTCTCATGATGAGCATTAATGATAAACGAATGTAGATCCTGTGCTATTTCGACGAAATTTATGAATTCTTTGAAAATAATAATCGGAAAGTTATACTCATTTGCCATCTCGATCATTTCTTTAGGGACCTTGTCGAAGTGGTGTCCAAGTTCTATACATAAACATGAGGCGTTGCGTTCGATAAGATTTAACAAAAATGAAGTATTAGAGGAGTCTCTCCATTCAAACCCAAATCCGGTGGAGAGTATCAGTTCCCCTCCCTGAAAGATGGTATCATCAAAAAACGGAATTTCAAGGACATGTGTCCATTTGACTTGACGGTGCAACCCGCTTGCCCCCGCAACTACCTCCGTCTTTGAAAAGAGTGGGCGCTTAAGAACATCTTGTACTGTAAGCATATGTACCTCCTCATTTAATAATGGTTAGCTGTATCATCTTATTATAACTATACTAGAAAGTCTAAGCCCATAAAATATGGTACCCTATCTCTGTTTAACCCCAAGTAATACGACCAATGTCTATAAGTAAGTTCTTTTACGTGCTTTGTTGAAAACCTTAATCAACCTGATAATCTATCATAATTCTCACCATTATTCATCAGTTATATGTGTGCATGAACGGTGGAGTACTGAAACTTTAAACGTCCAAAACATTCGATAATCAATGGAAAAATCATCACTTTTCACCAATGCTATATTCATAAAAGTACAAAATGGCCAAAAGTGCTTGGTTAAAAAAAAACTAATATAAATTTAACCCCGTGTCTAATGAAAGGGTTATCATTTCCCTGTAAGATTTTAGAATGTTCAATAAATTAAATGCAATTAAAAAGGAGAATGAACAATGATAGTAGGAGTTCCTAAAGAATTAAAAACTGCAGAGACTAGAGTAGGATTAAATCCAACATGGGTAAAAAAATTAACAGCTTACGGTCATGAAATACTAATACAAAGCATGGCAGGTGAAGCTAGTGGTTTTTGTGACGAGAAATATGTTTTGGCTGGAGCAAAAATAGTAAACACGATTGACGAAATTTATGAGAAGGCAGAATTTGTTGTTAAAGTGAAGGAACTTCAACCCTATGAATACGGCCTTCTTAAAGAAGATCAAATGATAATGGCATGGTTTCATTTGGCGGAAGATGTAAATCATGAAATGACACAGGCATTACTAGATAAAAAAGCAATTTCATTATCAATGGAATTAATCGTTTTACCTGACGGGACAAGACCTACGATTAAACCAATGAGTGAAATTGCCGGAACATTAGCAATGCTTGAAGCAGTCAAATATGCTCAATATGGTTATGGCGGAAAAGGTATACTTCTCCGGAAACTGGCCGGTTTACCGTCGAGTAATATACTCATACTTGGTGGTGGCAATGCTGGACTCAATACTGCGCAAGTTGCTGTGGGTCTTGGATTGAATGTAACAATCATGGAAGCATCAATGAAACGCATTGATTATTTGAACAACCAGTTGCCACAGGTGGACATTTTGGGTTGGGATAAAGATATGATGTTTGAAGAACTTATTCAAAGTGATGTTTTAATTAATACAATTTATCCGATGCCAGGGGTAACCGAGCCTCTCATTACACGAGAGATGGTCAGTAAGATGAAACCTAATTCTATTATTATTGATATTGCAGGAACGGGTATAATTGAAACCTCACGTTATACGACTTTAGAGGATCCAGTTTACTACGAACAAGAAGTCCTACATTACTGTGTCCCGAATATGCCGGCTCTATGTCCACAAACCTCGACAAACATGATGCTGATGACAACCGGCCCATATATTATGAACATTGCGAATAATGGTTTGAAAGAGGTTGTAGAAAATGATGTAATAGTAAGAAATTGTATCAGCACTTTGAACGGTGAAATTGTTCATCACGAAGTTGGGATCAATCATGACATGCCTTATACAGATATAAAAACGGAGTTACTATTGTCAAAATAATAAAGCGTCCTTAGGGTCATCTCATATCCTACGTTTCATTTCGATTGATTAGAAATCAGTGTACACGTTATTGAACAAGTCGCTACTAAAGAAATTCCAGGAGTCAGTAAAGATGCCGGCGAGAAGATTTTTGCAGGAATTATCTTTGTTATTCTGCAGACGGAATTCCTTACGAGGAATGGGGAAACGAGACAACAAATTCATGGATAATTCAAAGTAGGCTCCCTAGCATCTTTCTGACTTTTTTATAATTTCTAGAAAACCACGCATTAAAAAAGATGTAATAATATTGATCCTATTTCTTGTAAAAAGTTAAATCAGGTAAAAGAGGAGAGTATTTTACATGTCAAATTTAAGTAAAACGGATAGAACACTGACACTCATTCCAGTTGTATTGTTTGGTTTTTCATTTATGGGGTTAACCACAGCTTTTACTACGTATGGTATTGCGGCCAATATTTCCCACGGTACGGTTCCGGGAGCAATGATAGTTGCTCTAGTGGTAATGATGTTTACTGCTTACAGTTATGGGAAAATGGCAATTGCGTTTCCATCTTCAGGTTCTGCATATGTTTATACGCAAAAATCGCTCAATCCCTCTGTTGGATTTCTTGTCGGATGGGTGATCTTAATGGATTATTTATTTATGCCCATGGTGAATTATTTAGTATTTGGTATTTTTTTCTCAGCAGCCTTTCCTACAATTCCAAGTTACATCTGGATTTTAGGTATGCTGATTCTCGTCACTTTTATTAATATTAAAGGATTGAAGATTGCTACAAATGTAAACGCATTCATAACGATTTTTGCTTTTCTTTTTATCGTTATCTTTATAGGTTTTTCCATTAAGGAAATTTCTATGGGAGAAAGCACGGCAACTCTTTTATCTCTTGAGCCATTCTATAATTCGAAAGAACCCTTTTCTTATACAATAGCTGGAGCAGCTTTATTATGCTTTTGTTTCCTTGGGTTTGAATCAGTTACAGCGTTTGCGGAAGAGACAGTGAACCCTAAGAAAACAATTCCCCGAGCTGTTATTTTAATTACTCTTGGTGGTGGTTTAATCTTTACAAGTGTTTCATATTTCTCGTATCTTGTATGGCCAGAGTATAACACATTTAATAATCCTGATTCGGCTGCCTACGAAATTATTAAACTTGTTGGTGGAAAGGCGATGTACTCAGTATATCTTGCGCTTTATGCATTAGCTGTATTGGGTAGTGCCATGTCGTCCCAGGCAAGTGCATCACGAGTCCTCTATACGATGGGGCGAGATGGACAGTTTCCTAAAAAGTTCTTTGGCAGCCTGCATCCGAGATATAGAACACCCGTAAATAATATACTGATCATTAGTTTTGTCTCTTTGCTTGCTTTATTTTTAAGTTTAGATCTTGTAGCATCATTTATTAATTTCGGGGCGTTTCTTGCGTACACTTGTGTTAATATTTCCGTAATTGCTCATTATTATATTAGAAATAGAGAACGTTCGGTTAAAGGAACTGTCTTATATTTATTTGTTCCTATTATTGGAGCTGCCCTTGATATTTTACTTCTTGTGAATCTTGATGCGCACTCAAAAGTACTTGGAGTAAGTTGGTTAATAATAGGCTTCATTTATTTACTTGTATTGACAAAAGGACTTAAAAAACAGCCACCAGTATTGAAAATCGAAGAAAATTATAGTGTGGATTTAAAATAAAGTCACGCTGTTTATAAAAAAGATGAAAAACGGTTTAGACATAAACTATTGTCGGTATGAGACCTACAGTTCATTACTGGATTATCTATCGAATGGTTATCTAACGAAAAGATTGATGTCGTAAGTCTTCCACCTTGTAAAAAAAAATAAAGAATATAGAGATAACAATCAGTCCAAAAGTGAAAAAGTGCAGACATATCTCATTCCCAATCGAGAATGAAGGATATGCTGCACTTTCTTCGCACTGAATGTTAGTTTGAACGAGGTCTTTTCCCATCCGCTATTAGAAGGTTGATGGTATCTATGAGTTCAGGCAGTTCCTCCATCGTTTTGATGGTGAAGTCTGCGCCGTTTTGCATAAATGTGTCTGCCGTTTTAGAGATGAGGTTTTGTTTATCTCGTTCTGGTAAACTCGTATACTCATCCAAACTCAATCCCATCTCGGAGCTTCCGACAATGATTCCGACCGACCATACTCCAGCATTCACCGCCTCTTGCATATCGGAAATGGTATCGCCCACCTTCACTACCTTCCATGAAGCCGCTAACTTCAATTTTTCCATATTCCGATAGATCATGTAAGGGTTAGGCCTTCCAATCGAATCGGTTTGATCCGGGGTTACATGGAAATCCGGTCGATACCCTTTTTGCAAAGCGTTTGCTACGACGACCTCCATCATTGTATCCGTATATCCCGTTGTCGACCCAATCTTCAAGCCCCGATTCCTTAATGCTTCCACCGTCTCAATAACCCCTGGAATGGGATCTGTATAATCCGCCAATGACATCATCAGTGCCGGTTCGAATTCAGCATATAGTTTTTCAACGTCTTCCTCATTGAATGGCCTTCCGTATTGTTCCTCCCATAACGAAGATATCCTTGGCATGGTCAGCATCGCACGAATATGGTCGATTTTCAGCATGCCCATCGGAGCTCTGGCTTCCTCCATCGTCACGTCCAGTCCAGCATTCTTAAAAATATCCACAAAAACATTCACTGGTGCAAAACATCCAAAATCCACAGCTGTTCCTGCCCAATCCAAAATGATTCCTTCTACCTTATTCATACTGTCACCACTTTCATATATTTTTCTACGATCCTTCCAAGTTCCTCGATATCTTCTTCATGGATTTCGCCAATATTGCCAATTCGGAATGTATCTATGTCAGTAAGCTTTCCAGGGTATATTACGTATCCCCTCTCTTTGATAAAATTATAGAAGTCCTCAAAATCAAAGGCTTCAGTTGGAAAAAGGAAAGTTGTAATGATAGGCGATTGTTTATCAGGTGAGATATATGCATGAATGCCCAATTTTCCCATCAGCTCCCTCAGCCTGTCATTATTATTCTTATAGCGGGAGAATCTAGCTGGGATGCCGCCTTCTTCCGTTAATTCTTCCAATGCTTTAGCAAATGCGGCCACTACATGTGTTGGAGAAGTGAAACGCCATTTCCCATCCTTGTCCATCTCTTTCCACTGATCATATAAATCCAAGGACAAACTGCGGGCATTGCCTTCACAAGCCAACAATTTCTCAAGCTTTACGATGACAAAACCAAAACCGGGGATTCCTTGAATGCATTTATTTGCACTGCTGATCAAATAATCAATTCCGAGTTCAGGCACATTCATGTCAACTCCGCCAAAGCTGCTCATCGCATCAATGATCAAGATTTTTCCTTGTTCCTTTGATATCTTCGAAACCATTTCTATCGGATTTAAAATCCCTGTCGTCGTTTCACAATGAACCATTGCTATATGTGTGATGTCACGATCATCCAGTAAAATGTTCCGGATTTCAGCTTCATTTGGAAACTCATTGTACTCAACGCCATATTCCACATGATTCAGCCCGATGCACTCCGCCATTTTCACAATCCGTTTCCCATATGCACCATTCGTTATGATCATCACTTTATCGGATTTTGAAAGTGCAGTCGTCAGCACAGATTCTACAACAAACGAGCCGCTTCCCTGCATAAGTACAGCCGTATATTCTCCGTTTGCAGCATACGCCAATTCAAGAAGCTGGGATCTGATTTTTTGTGTAATTTCTTTATAATCATTTTCCCACGTACAGCGGTCAACAAGCATTTCCTGTTTCACCGTACTTGTAGTGGTCAGCGGTCCAGGCGTTAATAGTTTATAGGTATTCATTTTACTTCACTCCTCACTGTATTTATCATTGTGCTGATTTAAAGAACTCTTGATGCTGTTTTAATAATTCAACCGTTAGGGGCTGCTTGTATTTCTTAGGATGGGCCGTTTTGTTCTTTTCCGTTACCTTTTCACCTTCATAAAGTGCGACCGGGTAATGTTTCAGCAATTCTTCTCTAGCATCTTTACTGATTGTTTCTGCCATTTTCATTGCTAAACTTGTTTTACCTTCATTATCTTTATTCACGACAGCCACAGATTCCGTGTAGGAGAAATTCCCCTCAACCGGATCGACGAACTTGATCGGTAAGCCCGACTCTTTAGCCATCACGGCTTGGTAGCGTAAACCAAAACCGGCAGCCACTTCCCCTGCTTGAACTTTATTGATTGGACCTGAACCTGAGCTTTCAAGATGCGGACCGCTATTAGCTATTAAGTCATGGAGAACCTTTTTCCCCTCTGCGTCACCGTATTGACTGATTATTGCTTGAACTAAAAGCCACCCTGTTGAAGAGTCCAGGATATTAGGAATTGAAACGAACCCTTTATATTCCGGCTTTGTCAAATCCTTAATCGAGGTAGGCATCGGCAGGCCTTTTTGTTTAAGCACTTCCGTATTTACAAAAATGGAACCGGTATTTGCCAAAATCGGCGTGTAATAGGCTGGATTTTTTTCCAAAGCTTTTGCACTGAATGACAGGTCCTTGAACATGGAGTGCTGATCTTGGGCACTTTCAATGAAATAGGAACTCATCGTCACGACATCGGCCTCGATTTCAGCGCCTTCTGCGAGCAGTTTCCCTCCTAATTCAGATGTGCCTAATGATTGAAGGACGTATTTCCCTTCGTATCCGGCATCTTTCAGGGAAGTCTCCATTGCTGCAGTGGCTTCTTCATCTCCATTCGTATAAATGACCACCTTTTCCTCATCCGCTTTGCCGCTGTTACGGTCGAACAATACAAATACCAAACTTAAAGCAACTAAAGAAAGTAAGGCTATCTTCAATGTTTTAGACATAATATCCCCCTCATTAATGTTTGAATTGTCTTTTTTGATAATGATCACAAAGCAGCTTCACGACTAGATTTGTAAAAAAGATAAGTAAAGACAGGATGAATATTTCATTGAATTTGGCAAAATGCTGAAGCTCTTTAATTTTACTGGCCACTAATGTGGTTTGGGCCGTGACCAAAAAGATGATTCCGCTGATCGTCACCATACTATTGATGAAATAGTAGCTGAACATCTCGATCACCGTAGATGCCGAATTTGGCAGAATGACACGATAGATTGTCCTGATCCAGCTATCCCCCAATAGATTCCCGGTGGTTTCCCAACCAGGGTTCATTTTGGATAAAGAGTTCTTCGCCATTAAATAGGGTGTTGTAAAGAAGTGGACAATGTTACATAGAATGATGATGGCAAAGGTTCCCTTCCAGCTGCTGCCGTTGAACAGCAGCAAATACGATAAGCCCAACACCATTCCCGGTACTGTATTCGTCAGCATCGAAATGACATCCATTGACGATTTCCCCTTAAGGGGCGTCCGGACATTCAAAACCGCAGAGCTAAAGGCGATGAACGTTCCCATTACAGCCGTCATCAAGGCAACGAATAAGGAGTTTTTATAAACTGCCGTTAAATCGCTTGATTGGAATGTGTCGATAAAGTGCTTTATGGTGAACGAGAGATCGTAAGGGAAACTAGTTAAAAATGGTGCAATGAACATGACCGCAAATACAGAAAACATCCCTATCAAGACCAGCAGCGAGATTCCCCCAAAACATATATCCCTTCCTATGTGCTTCGTCAATTCGATATCGCTGAACTTGTCATATTGAAAATTAAGTTTTTCGAGATAGTTTAATAGAAAAACACTGAATACTACCGGAATGAGCATGAGAATGGCAATCACTGCACCGTTATTGAAATCAGGGATTGAACCTAGCATGACTTGATACAGCTGCGTCGCAACGACGGAGTAGGTCCCGCCGACTGAAGCCGGTATCCCAAAATCGGTGAAGCTCAAGATGAATGAAAGTACAAAGGCTCCTCCCAAAGTTCCCGATAATGGCCGTATGATCGTATTCATGAAACTTCTTATCGTTCCGTCACCCATTAATTTTGAAACGATGATGAACTTTTTATCCATGTACTTGAAGGAATTATTAATGAGCAGAAAAGCTGATGGCAATGTATAAATCACATAACCTATCAATAATCCATTAAATCCGTATATATCGAATAGATTCCTTCCAAAAATCTTCGTTATGATTCCTTGATTGCCGAAAGAGTAGATGATTGCAAACCCGAAAGTTATCGTCGGAAGCAGCATCGGAATAAGGATCCCTGTTTTAATTACACTTTTTAACGGCCTATATAATCGGGTGCAATGGATGGAATAGGCCAGGAAAAAGGCTAAAACGGTCGTAATGACGGCTGTGAGCCCGGAGATTTTCACGCTGTTTCCAAATGACATCATCAGCTCTGCATTTGAAAGGACCGTTAGATAATTCGAGAGATTGATTCCATCAGCCGTTTCAATAGAACGGACGAACAATATCCCAAGCGGCAAGAAAAGAAAAGCGGCAAATAGCAGTAAGATAGGTATATAAATGACTCTCATTGCCGGTTTTACATCAGGCATACTTTTCACCGAATAAGTTGTAAATATTTTCTCTCTTGATCTCCAGTTGTTTAAGAATGAATTCCTTCACAAAATCATTGGCTGGCTGATTGATGATTTCTTGAGGCGATCCAAATTGAGAAATATTCCCTTGATTAATGATCAAAATCTTATCGGACATCGTCAAAGCCTCTTCCGGGTCATGTGTCACTATGATCGTCGTGAGCTTAAATTCTCGGGCAATGGATTTGATGCGTTCCTTTATCGATTCCTTGATCACACCATCCAAAGCACTCAGCGGCTCATCAAGTAATAGGATTTTCGGTTTCATTACAAGAGTCCTTGCGATCGAAACCCTTTGCTTCTGACCCCCGGATAATTCGCTGATCCTTTTTTTTAAATGCGGTGTTAATTCCAGGAAATCTATGTATTCTTGAAGCTCTTCCTTGGAAACGGATCCCTTCCTGTTCCTCAATCCATAAACGATATTTTCATAGGCATTCAAATGCGGGAAAAGAGCGTAATCCTGGAAAACGATATTAAATCCCCGGTCTTTCATGGGCACGTTACTCAAATCGGTATCATTGAAAATGATTTTTCCATGATTGATACCCGTCAAGCCCAAAATTATATGTAATAAAGTAGTTTTGCCGCTTCCACTTGGTCCTAATAGTGAAACGATCTCCCCCGTTTTTATTTCAAGATTTATATTATCCAAAACTGATTTTCCATCGAATTGCTTGCTAATATTTTGTAATTTTAGCAAACCGTTCACCTCCTTTAATACACCCTTAGTATAAAAGCCATTTGTAAAACGAATTTGAGATTTTTGTAAATACTCTGTAAATATTGAACACTTTATTACTAACTTAATACTAACTTTTGACCAACTAGTGATATTTTTATCATCTATATGTTGAATATGTTCGCGGTAAACAGTACACTTAAACTGAATATCAGGAAGATAGATATGAAGAATAGGCGGGTGTAACTTATGCTTCCTCTTGAAAGGCAAAAGAAGATCATCGAGTTATTAACGATTAGAAAAGTTATGAAGATTGCCGAGCTTACTGAAGAAATGCAAGTTTCCATCGAAACCATCAGAAGGGATATAAACCTTCTTACAGGGCAAGGAAAAATAGAAAAGATCTATGGCGGCGTTAAGCTGGTTCAATCGAAGTTTGGAGAGTCGACGATAGATGAACGGATGTTCAGTCAATTAGAAGAAAAGGAATCCATCGCTCAAAAATGCAGTGAGTATATCGACGATGGTGATTGCATTTATATCGATAGTGGTTCGACAACCTATCAAATCGCTAAATATATAAAACAGAAAAAGAAACTGACCGTGATAACCAGTTCGATCCCCGTTGTAAATGAGCTCATTCATAGCGACATCGAGATATTGATCATTGGCGGGAAAGTCAGGCGAAATGAACAATCCATCGTTGCATTTGACTACTTATTCAACTTTAGTGAATTGAATATTACAAAAGCATTCATTTGTGCGAGCGGCATAACCGTTGAAAAAGGCATATCCGACTATAATTTAGAAGAAGCGAACACACGAAAAAAAATCATAGATCTATCCCAAGAAGTCTATGTTGCCGCTGACAGCACAAAGTTTGGGAAAGACGTGACCATCGGGATATCTTCACTGGATAAAATCGATTACATCATAACCGACGATCATTTACATAAAGATTTCATCTCTTCGTTTAAAGAGAACGACACACATTTGATTCTTTCTTAAAAGCAAGAAAAAAACGGGAACTATACAAAAGTATAATTCCCGTTTTTCAGTTTCGGTGAATGCCAAGTGTATTCGTAATAATGGACGTTTAACCAGTCTAATTTTAGCGATCACCCTCGGGAAATCAATAACTGCCGGACTAAATGATGTTCAGGGACCTATTAGCCCAAAGCATCACCTTCATCACTACGTTGATTTGTATCTGAATTTCAAAATAAAAGTTGTTTGGAACGGAAGGTGCGAGACTCCTGCGGGAATAGCGAGTCCAAGGGAGACCCCACAGGCGCAAGTGCGCCGAGGAGGCTCCCGGACCGCCCGCGGAAAGCGAGTGCCTGAAGTGGAAATCAACGTCTAAATTTGTACAAGCAAAAAAAAACTGTAGCCAAATTCGATTTTCATCGAGTTTGGCTACAGTCTGAAATGCCCTTTCATACCAGGGCATCTTGATGATCCAATTTATTAATTTACAAATAGATATAACTTCCTATGATATTCCTCAAATGCCTGCTGGTCCTTTTCCGTGTAGTCCATCCACTTCACTTTCTTGCATCTTTCCTCTAATCTCTCATTCAGTTCATCTTCTATTTCATTCATGAAACGAATGATTTCCCCATATGGCATGTTGAAATGACGGGCTGCGAGCCTTGGCGGAGAATGCTTTACCAGCAATCTCATGAATTGATCGACCGTGTCCGCCTTCGATGCAAGATAATCTTCTTCGTTCACGATGAATTCATACACTTGTTTTTTGACGCCAGAAAGTCTGGTTACTTCGTCGCGCAATAAAAACTCCATTAATCTTTCGTTCATATGGCTCTACCTCGAATTGGTTTATATTTAAATCCTTTTAGATATGTATGAAAAGTCTATACTGACCGATACCTCATTATGACATCGTAACCGCAAGCCATCAAGCAATTCCTATACCAATACACAAAACGTAATTGTTACGATTTATAATCCATTTAAGTAAAATAACAGTATATGCCTTAAAAGTCAACGTTCGATTTGTGCGACATCTCAGGATGCATAGTAAGCATCCTGTATTGGAAAAATATGATCATGAACAAATGGAACAGCTCTTTATTAATTTTTCTATAGGTATAGAGAATAATTTTGTTAAAATTTGATATAATAAATGTAATATTTAGTCAATTAGTATCTTTTCCTAGAATTTGCTTTTGCAAAGGGGTAGAATGAAGCTAATGACATCTTATTTTTTCTAAATGTTTCCGAGGAGTTATAGGGTGGGTATAGCAAGTACATAGTGACAGCTGAAATGCTGTCCGACATATCGGTTGTTTTCATTTGTTCAAAATAACAATGAAAAGAATAAGGAGTGATTTTTTGAAACCTTCAACAAATCGCATGTTAACCCGTATTAAATCCGTTTATATGTTCATTAGTAATAACGGTACGGTTTCTACTCAAGAGCTTGTAGAAGAATTTGGCATCACTCCTCGAACTGTGCAGCGCGATTTAAATGTCTTAGCATACAATGACCTTGTTCAAAGCCCAAGCCGTGGCCTTTGGACGACAACAAGTAAAAAGGTGAAGATGTCATCGTAAAAAGAACGACCACCCGAACAAGATCGATATGTAAAATACTTTGAGGCAGACAATATTGTCCGCCTCATTTTTTGTATCCAGCTATCATTCAGTCGGTTGGCCTGCCTTTAACTGTTCAAGCTCCTCCGCCGTCAACTCACGGTATTCACCAAGCTCAAGTTCCTCATCAAGCTGTAAACTCCCCATGGAAAGACGCTTTAGGTAGACGACACGTTTGCCAACGGACTCAAACATCCGCTTCACCTGATGGAACTTTCCTTCCATGATCGTTAGCTCGATATCCGATGTCAGACCTGATTTTAAAATGTTCAATTCACCTGGTTTTGTTTCGTATCCATCATCCAAGGTCACGCCGTTGCGGAATGCCTCGATATCCCGTTCCGTCACTTCGCCATCAATGACCGCAAAATATGTTTTAGGGACATGTTTCTTTGGAGAAAGCAGTTGGTGGGCAAGCTTTCCATCATTCGTTATTAGCAATAAACCTTCTGTGTCCTTATCAAGACGGCCTACAGGAAATGGCTCGAATACCGAATCCTCCGGCTCCAAGATGTCGATGACCGTTTCTTGGTAGTTGTCTTCCGTTGCCGACAATACGCCTGGCGGTTTATTCATCATTAAATATATGAATTCCCTGTATTCAACCCGTTCACCATGAACCGTAACTATTTCCGTTTCAGGGTCCACTTGTTCCTTCGGGTCCTTAAGAAGCCTGTCATTGACCTTCACGGCGCCGGATTTCAGGAGCTTTTTCACTTCTTTCCTGCTGCCATAACCAATATTGGATAAAATCTTATCTATTCTCATCGTTTCCTCCTAAAGCCTTTTTCAGTAAAAAGCCTTGCCCACTTAAATGTCAGGCAAGGCCAATATATTTTAATCTGGGGATTCACCATTCAATACCCTTTATTTTACACATCAAACTTCCAGCTTATAATCCTAATTTAGCTTTTAACCGATCGATCCGGGTACCGAACAAACGATGGGCAAGTTTGCTTTTCAAGGAAAGCGCCGCATAAATGAGCGCTCCAAAAATTGCACAAACGGCCACGATCAAAATCGCCTGGAAGCGCCCTTCCGTTGTAAGCCAAAGCGATAATAAACTGTTCATGCCCCATGCAGCCAGTCCCATTATTATTGAAAAAACTGTGATCAAAACAGATCTTCTGATGGTAAGGCCGTAACGATATCCAGTAAAGTAGGTAATGACATACAAATTCAGCAGCACGGCAGCCAAGTAGCCGAATGCCGTAGCATAAACGGATCCTTCCGTTTCAAACAGCTTGATCAACGGGATATTCAAGCTCAATTTGATTAAAAAGCCCACAAGCAGGCTGAGCACTGTATATTTTTGCTGATTGATGCCTTGTAAAATGGCCGCCGAAACGGAAAAAAGCGCAAATAAGATGGAAACGGGCGCATATGCCTTCAGGACACTGATTCCAAGTGGATCATGGCTGTAAAAGGCACTATAGATTGGATCGGCTAGCACCGACATGCCAACGACAGCTGGAATCGTAATGAACAACAAAATTTGGAAGGCTTGGTTCAGCTGGCGGTTTAACTCTTCCGAATCCTCGCTTACATATGCCTTCGTCACCGAGGGAAGAAGCGCCATTGAAAATCCGGTTGCAAGTGTCATCGGAATCAAGACAAGCTTCTGGGCATATACATTCAACACCCCAAGGGCATCTTCTGCGACGTGCTGCAAACCGATTGATGACATCGCCTTATTGAAAGACAGCAAGTCCGCAAACTGAAACAATGGCATCGCGATTCCGACAAATATGAAAGGAATCGACGAAAGAAATATTTCTTTATAAATCTCCTTCAGGGAAATTTCCATCGTCCCCCTGTCTTTCTTCATCAAGCTGTCCAAATGGGGTTTTTGTTTTTTCCAATACCAAAATAACACCACTAAACCGCCGACAGCCCCGACCGTTGCCGCGAAGGTAGCTACTTGGATGGCTCTCACTAACTCTCCATCCAGGACATTCAAAACAACATACACACCGGCCAAAAGGAACACGATGCGGACAATTTGTTCAATAACCTGAGAGATGGCCGTTGGTTCCATCGCTTCATGACCTTGAAAGAAGCCGCGGATGATGCTCATGAACGGTACAAAAATCAAGGCGAAGCTGACTGCCCGTATGATCTCGGTGACATCACTGACATCTTCCTGCCTGACCCCAAAGACTCCAGTAAACAGCGGGGCCATCGTATAGAGAATCAAAAAAGCGAGAAAACCTGTGACAACCATTAATTTCAGGCTCGATTTAAATAACTTCTCACCGACTGCGTATTCCTCAAGCGCATTATACTTCGAAATGAATTTAGAAACAGCAAGCGGCATGCCTGCCGTTGCAAAACTAATGAAAATGGTATATGGAACGTACCCATATTGATAGAGGGTAGCCCCTTTATTCCCAACCATATGTTCAAATGGGATAACGTAAAATAAACCAAGTATCTTGGAAATGATCGCTCCCAGCGTTAATATAAAAGCCCCTTTTAAAAACTTAGATGACATCTAATCCCTTCCTGCCTCTGTCAGTTACGTTTCACACGCTCTTTATCTTATCATATTAAAGAATTTTTTCTATAGAAAACTACACTCAAGTTTATCGTTTTCGATGATAATACACAAACAAATAATTCCTTTTCTTCTACATTCGCAATCTGACGGGCTCTTGCTATATAATGAAGGGACTGAAAATGATAAAGTGGTGATCAATTTGAAATATGATGTAGTGGTAATTGGCGGCGGTCCTTCCGGATTGATGGCAGCAATTGCAGCCGGGGAAAAAGGTGCCCATGTCTTGTTAGTGGACAAAGGCGAGAAGCTTGGCAGGAAACTTGCAATCTCGGGCGGCGGACGCTGCAACGTGACGAACAGGCTCTCAATCGATGAAATCATTCAGCATATCCCTGGAAACGGGCGATTTCTATACAGTGCATTCTCAGAGTTCAATAATGAAGACATTATTCAATTCTTTGAAAAATTGGGCGTGGCTCTTAAAGAAGAGGACCATGGCCGGATGTTCCCTGTCAACGATAAAGCGCAAAGTGTCGTGGATGCCCTTCTGACGCGCCTGTCGAATTTAAAAGTAACGATCTATAAGAACTCCCCAGTTGCGGAAGTTCTCTATGAACATGGAAAAACCAGCGGTGTCCAGTTAAAAGATGGCCAGACCATTGACACGGATGCAGTCGTGATTGCAGTCGGCGGAAAATCAGTTCCCCACACCGGTTCAACGGGAGACGGCTACGCATGGGCTAAAAAGGCGGGACATACTATTACCGAGCTTTTCCCAACTGAAGTTCCCGTACTTAGCAATGAAACATTCATTAAAAATCGAACACTTCAAGGTCTCGCACTTCGCGATGTTTCATTGAGTGTCCTTAACCCAAAGGGCAAGGCCCTGATTACACACCGAATGGATATGCTCTTCACCCATTTTGGCGTCTCCGGTCCAGCTGTTCTAAGATGTAGCCAATTCGTCGTGAAAGCGATGAAAAAATGGAACCTGTCGGAAGTGACTATGAAACTCGATGCCCTGCCGGACCGAAACAAGGAAGAGGTTTTTCAAGATATCATGAAGGAAATCAAGGCCGAACCGAAAAAAGCCATTAAAAACACCTTAAAAGGCTTAGTTCCTGAACGATACCTTCACTTCCTGCTTGAGCGAAGCGGCATCGACCTTCAAGAACAAGGAGCGACGATATCAAATGAAAAAATCCGCCGCTTTGCAGAATTATGCAAGGACTTCCAATTCGGAGTGCACGGCACCCAGCCGCTGGAAAAAGCCTTCGTCACGGGCGGCGGCGTATCCGTCAAAGAAATACATCCAAAGGAAATGGCATCCAAACTAATGGACGGACTGTATTTCTGCGGTGAAATTCTGGATATACACGGATACACAGGCGGCTATAATATCACATCGGCATTAGTAACCGGAAGACTCGCCGGAATGAATGCTGCCATGTATGCCCGTTCATAATTCGTAAAAGAGGCTGATCCGCTTGGATCAGCCTCTTTTACTGCGATTTCGTAAGCCTATACATCCATTCGGTGTTTGTTGGGCTTTGATTCAGGCGAAGATGCGGTTATTTGGGTCTTCACCGTACTTTTTTGGGCCGTACCCGCGACGCCTCTATTATCCGGCTTTTCGTTTAAAATATTTCTGGATGATGGCGAAAGGCTTCAAGATCAATGGTATTCCGTTTCGTGAAAGTGACGCCTTCACTCTCGAGCATCGCCTTCTGGTGTTCTGCGGCTCCCTCCGCTTTTATGCCGATTTCTCCTTTGGCATTGATTACCCGGTGCCAAGGAAGGTCATGCTTTTTGCTGCTTGAATGAAGGATCCTTACGACCTGCCTTGCACCGCGCGGACTTCCGGCGAGCTGTCCAATTTGACCATATGTCATCACTTTACCGGATGGGATTTGTTGTATGATATTAATTACCCGTTCAGTAAAACTTTCCAAATAACTCGCCCCTTCCATTCTATCCGTTTGCTAAAATCGTGATTTTTTCATCGGTTATCAGGACCCCATGATGCTTGATCAAGTTTATTTTAAGCTCGGCAGGCACTCTGCAGTCATCGTACGCACAAACAGAAATCAATCCTCGTTCCTTGATCAATTTGTCGATTCCTTTTTCATATTCTCCTATTGCTAAGGTGGCTTGATCGTCATGGCCCCATTCAACATGGCCCCAAGTCCGCACGTGCTGATTGCGTTCAGTATATGTAACGATATTTTCCAAGAAATAATTAACCATCGTCGAAGGATGGAAGTTTCCATGAAAACAATAAAAATCAAAATTGTTCATAAGATGCACTTGCTCCAATTGCTCCTCATTTAAATGAAGCTGCAATTTCTTGTACACAAAAGGAAAGATACGGTCATTTTCGACGACCAGAATATGGTCTCCCTGTTGAACACCGGCAATGATGAAAGTTGCCTCATTTTCAATGTAGGCTTCCAATTCATTAAAACAGTATAAGATATGTCCACCATCCGATTGCTGTAGATTTTCTATTAGTTGTTTCATATTGTTATCCAAAATGGATCTCTCCTTTAAATACACCAGTCCGCTCTATGTATTATGTATAACTTTACCTATTATCTCCGTGTTTGTAAAATTCATAGATAAATATAATCAGTTTTTCTTAATGACATCTGTTATGATCCGGAACTTAGTTGAATCGAATTGAGGCTGCTTTTAGTCCACTCATCGAAAGACCAAGGCAGCCCATTTCAGCAAACTCCTTTCTTCATGCATTCCCCCTAGTACGTTGACCTTAAATCACGGGATAAAACGGCACATAGCGCGGGTTATAATAATATGGCGGTCTTGGTCCTATCAGCGGCAATTCAAAGGTATTTGGGTTGGAATCATATAATAACTCCACTTTTTCATCAGATTGATCGACCAATAACAATTTCACTTCTTCGCTATAATAATATGGCATATTGAGGCCTCCAAAAACTTTTTTTCTACACTTCAGCATATTCGAGCTGTACGGCAACGAGCCCGTCCCCATACATGTTCTTCATGCACGGCATATACCTGATCGTCATAGAGTAATCCGACTAAATTCTTTTTTAGGAGGACTCCTCATGGCAGAAGATAAGAAAAAGAAATCATCATGTGAAGGCTATCCCATGCATCCGAATTATGGAAAAATCACTCGTTATCAAGACGTCCCCATCACGGTTCCGGAGCAACGCCAATTTCGCCAGCCTGGTGTAGAAAAATTAATGGTGCCACGGCCCATCATCGAAAATCCCAATTATAAGGGCAGTGGAAAATTAACAGGCAGTGTCGCATTGATAACTGGCGGAGACAGTGGAATTGGCGCTGCGGCTGCCATCGCTTTTGCTAAAGAAGGCGCAGATGTTTCCATCGCTTATCTGGATGAACATGAGGATGCCAATCGGACTAAAACGAGAATTGAAGAGCTTGGACAACGTTGCTTACTTCTGCCTGGTGACTTAAGGGATAAACAGCAATGCATCAAGATCGTGGAAGACACCATCGAAACATTTGGAAAGCTCAATATTCTTTGTAACCACGTGGGTATTCAATTTCAACAATTAAGCTTGCTTGATATTACGGATGAGCAATTCGATGATACCTTTAAGGTGAATATCTATTCCCACTTCTACACGACCCGTGCTGCCCTTCCCCATTTAAAAGCTGGGTCCTCCATCATTAATACATCTTCTGCCGTGACGTTTAATGGGAATAAGCAATTAATTGATTACACGGCGACTAAAGGGGCCAACATTGGCTTTACCCGTGCCTTGGCAAACAGTCTTGTCGATCAAGGCATCCGGGTGAACGCCGTTGCACCCGGAAGGTTTTGGACACCCCTCATCCCGGCAAGTTTCTCGGCAGACGAAGTGACACAAGTCGATAACCCGATGGAGCGTCAAGGCCAGCCATTTGAACTGGCTCCCACCTTTGTCTATCTCGCTTCTGATGATTCCCGTTTTGTGACAGGACAAACACTTCATGTCAACGGCGGGGAAGCGACATCGTCCTAATTTCCACATCGTATATGCTCTCTTCCGAGGAAGTCAAAATTCTGATTTCCATAAAAAAAGACTACCTATTGCCTGCCAGCAAGCAATAGGTAGTCTAATGTTGAATATAGGCCAGCCGGCCTTTATTTTTTTTTATAGATGATCATCGCACTAAAACAGTAGATCTGTTCCTCTTCCTCTTCACCTGTAGTGGCGACATTGTATTTGATATCGACTATTTGATTATCACGAATGTCTTCAAGGAAAAAGTTCATTTCATCCTCAAGATCCTTTTCATGCTCATAATCAAATAATTTGACTTGTATCATCGGCTCTCCCCGCCCTTTTACTATAATGATAGTTATTGTGCAGGATGCCCATTTTTCAAAAATATTATACTTGATTTGTTTGTAAAGCGGATATTAATGCAACCACTTCATCCCCGACTTCTCCTGTAGAAGCTGTCCCTCCCATATCAGGGGTGAGCGCCTTTTTATCAACCATCACCTGTTCAATCACGTCCAACACTTTAGCACCCCAAACCTCATGCCCAAAGAAATCGAGAATCTGACTGGCGGACCATATGGCCGCAAGTGGATTGGCAATGCCTTGATGTGCTATATCCGGGGCTGAACCATGGATCGGTTCGAACATCGAAGGATAAATCCGTTCCGGGTTTAAATTGGCACCGGCCGCCAGTCCCATCCCGCCTGCAATGGCAGCACCTAAATCCGTGATGATGTCACCAAACAAATTGGAGGTGACAACGATTTGAAACCGTTCGGGCTGCTTGACAAAATACATGCTTGCAGCATCCACCAAATAGGAATTCGTTTCTACATCCGGAAACTCCTGTCCAATTTCTTCAAAAACCTGATCCCAAAAAACCATTGAATAATTCAAAGCGTTCGCCTTGCTTATACTCGTTAGCGTCCTGCCCGTCTTACGCGCAAGTTCATACGCATAACGGATGATCCTCTCCGTCCCTTTTCTTGAAAAGACCCCCGTCTGCAGGACGACTTCTTCCGGCTTGCCTTTAAAAAGCCAATCACCGGCACCGGAATATTCCCCTTCACTGTTTTCACGGATGACAACCATATCGATTTGGTCACGAGTCACGTCTTTTAATGGACAGGGTGCACCTTGAAGCAATTTAACGGGTCGAACATTCACATATTGATCAAATCCCTTTCTGATTTTCAGCAGAAGTTCACGTAAAGAAATATGGTCCGGGACACCAGGATAACCGACCGCCCCAAGATACACAGCGTCAAACTTCATCAGTTGTTCAAGTCCGTCGTCGGGAAGCATTTTACCGTGCTCAAGATAATATTCACAGCCCCATGGAAAATAGGTGAACTGGAAAGAAAACTCCCCGGCAATTGCAGCTACTTCTTTAAGGACCTTTACACCCTCATCAATCACCTCAGGGCCTATCCCGTCACCCGCAATGACCGCTATTTTATGAACATTCATGCTTCAACTCTCCTTTTTCTATATTTTCTGATTTTAACCCCCTAATTTTAACATATAATTTATACATTCCAGTTAGAAGAGGTCCATACAGAAAAAAGAGACCTTTCATGATGAAAGGTCTCTTTTTTTACGCCTTCAAATATGCGCGTCTTTCTGCATATTCACGGCACTGTGAACAAACCATGATCTTTTTTCTTTCTTCATTCAAATAAACCGTCACATTCCTGGATTTACGCTTACAAAAGTAACAGGTCTTTTTGAGGAACCTCACTTAACGATGACTTCGCCGTCCCATTCAAGCATTCCGCCAACCATGTTTGCCACTTTATATCCTTGTTCCTGAAGATAATGGCATACATTTTCACTTCGGCGTCCTGAACGGCAGATAAAAATATATTCTTTTTCTTTATCAAAATAGTCAAGGTTTGCCGGGATATCATTCATGCGAATATGTTTAGCGCCTTCGATCATTCCCTCTTGCACTTCTTCGTCTTCACGAACATCGACAAGTTCCATCGCTTCTCCTGCCTCAAGCTTAGCTTCCACTTCTTCAGTTGTAATGATTTTGATTTCTTCCATAATTAGCACCTCGAATTATCGTTTGATTTATCTTTTTCATTATAGCAAAATTTCCAGTTAAACATCACGTAATCGATTTCCTGATGAAAATTCCCTCAAGCCTGACTGTAAAAACGCCGGCGAATATATTATTCGCCGGCGTTTTAAAGCATGAATTCGTATTAATGCTTGAATCCCAGTTGATATTGTTCAGGGATCTCCGTTTTTTTATTCAAAGCTTTAGATGCTTCCAATGCCCAATAAGGGTTTCGCAGCATTCCTCTGCCGACGGCAACCAAATCCGCTTCTTCATTACCTATGATTGAATTTGCAAGAATCGGATCATCTAATCTACCTACGGCAATCACCGGAATATCCAAAGCTTTTTTGATTTCCCTGGCCAACGGAGTTTGATAGCTGGCATGGGTACCAGGCCTTCCGTCTGCTCCAATCGGGCCTTCTCCTCCAGAGCTCACATGGAACATATCGACGCCTGCTTCTTTAAAGACTTGTGAAAATGCAATGCTTTCTTCAATACCATATCCGCCTTCAACGTATTCTTTTGCAGAAATGCGCATGATTAAAGGCATGTCGGCAGGCATTTCGCTTTTCACTGCTTTAATGACTTCCACTCCGAATTTTGTCAGGTCTCTTCCATATTCATCATCACGTTTATTCGTAAGCGGTGATGTGAATTGGTGGATTAAATACCCGTGTGCACCATGTAATTCGATTACGTCAAATCCTGCTGTAACTGCCCTTCTGGCCGATGCCCGGAATTTATCGACCATTTCCTTCACTTCTTCCGTTTCTAAAGCTCTTGGTGTTTTGTACGTTTCATCAAACGCAATGGCTGATGGTGCCACCGGCGTTTCCGCATCCTCCGCTTTACGGCCTGCATGGGCAATTTGTATTCCGATTTTTGCACCGTATTGATGAACTTCCTTAACGATGTTGGAGAAAGCCCCAATTTGATCGTCGGACCATAATCCAAGATCGCGATTCGAAATGCGCCCATCAGGCTCCACATCGGTCATTTCAACTATAATTAACCCCGTACCGCCAACTGCCCTGCTTACATAATGCTGATGGTGCCAATTCGTTGGTATACCATCTTCCGCTTCGACGGAGTATTGGCACATCGGCGGCATGACGATCCTATTTTTCAGTTCAAGTTCTTTTATGCGATAAGGTGAAAATAAATCATTCATAATTTTTTATCTCCTTTTTTATATAATGCATGCACATGCATTTATATCATCCCAGTAATACTGTGTCAACTAATCAGATTCCCGAAGCTGTCATTGTAAATTCCGATGCAGAAATCCATAAAAAAAGAGAAAGACGGATATCCCGTCCCTCTCCTTCATACTTAATTAAAAGTCGAAATTATCAGGATCTGGACCAACACGGTGATTCTGATTCAATCCATCAATTTGGTTCATTTCCTCTTCTGTCAATTCGAAATCGAATACAGTTGAGTTTTCGACAATACGATGTTCTTTAGTTGATTTTGGAATCGTTACAATCCCATTTTGTAAATCCCAGCGTAAAATGACTTGTGCAACAGACTTGCCATGGTTGGTCGCAATTGCTTGTAATACTTCATTATCCAGCAGTTCACCTTGCATCAAAGGAGACCATGCTTCAAGTTGTATTCCTTGTTCCTTACAAAATGCCTGAACTTCTTTTTGAGTTAAACGCGGATGGCATTCCACTTGATTGACCATCGGCTTCACTTCTGCATCTTCCATCAAATCTTTTAGATGGTGAATTTGGAAATTGCTCACACCGATCGCCTTTACTTTTCCTTCTTTATATAAAGTTTCTAACGCTCTCCAAGCTTCTTTATATTTCCCTTCCACTGGCCAATGGATAAGATATAAATCCAAGTACTCCAAGCCAAGTTTCTTTAAGCTTTTTTCGTAAGCCGCGATTGTTGATTCATATCCCAAATCAGCATTCCAGACTTTTGATGTTACGAATAATTCTTCCCTCGAGATTCCAGCTTCTTTCAATCCCTCACGAATCCCTTGTCCAACCCCTTCTTCATTTTCATAAATGGCAGCCGTATCGATGCTGCGATAACCATGTTTAATGGCCACTTTAACTGCATTTACCAGCTCCGGTCCTTCTTCCACCTTAAATACGCCCAATCCGAACCAAGGCATTTTAACTCCATTATGCAACGTAGTTGTATCTTGTAAATTTTTCACCATTATACTCTACCTCCAAATTTTCTCTTCATTGTTTTTTAAGATTGTAATGCGTTTAAGTATCAGTATCATTACATCCCTTCAAGGAACCTTCCATCATTCGCTGAAGGGATGCAATGATACTTGGTTATTGATACTCTAAACGCATAGCATGCTTTTTCTAACATGCATCACTTTTTCATTCCTATGCTATTTTGTCCGTTCCCTTGGTACGGTCTTTACTTTCCAAGGCCCGACTCAAGCCTGTTAAAATCACTGCTGCAAACACCATGACTCCACCTATCCACGCTGTATGGATCAGTCCGATCGAATCGGTAATCACCCCTCCTAAGTAGGCACCAATGGCGATTCCCGCATTGAAGGCGGCAATATTGATGGCTGACGCCACGTCCACTGCACTCGGCACGAAACGCTCCGCTAACATGACGACATAGACTTGAAGCCCTGGAACATTCATGAATGCAAACAATCCCATTAAAATGATCGTAATTAAACCAGCTATCTTAAACGGTGCCGTGAAGGTCAAGACCACCAGTACAATGGCTTGTATAAGAAACATATAGAATAGGGCATTAATAGGATTGCGATTGGCCAATTTCCCGCCGAGAGTATTCCCTATCGCTATGGCTACTCCATATACTAGCAAAATCAAGGCTACAGTTCCTTCTTTAAACCCTGTTACTTCCTGAAGTAATGGCGACAGGTACGTGAAGACAACGAATGTACCTCCGTATCCTAACGCTGTAATGATGAATACTAACAGCAAACGTCCATTCGTCACCAATTTGATTTGGTCACGGAACGTCGTCCGTGCAGCTTTTCTTAAATCGGATGGGACAAGGATGCCATTTCCGATGAAAGCTATCAGGCCGATTGCCACAATGATGATGAAAGCGAATCTCCAGCCGAATTGCTGCCCGATGAACGTTCCAAACGGAACTCCGGTCACCGTTGCCACCGTTAGACCTGTGAACATGATGGCGATGGCACTCGCCCTGCGGTTTTCAGGGACCAAATCAGCCGCAATCGTAGCGCCGATCGACATGAAAATACCATGTGCAAGCGCTGAAATGACACGTGCGATCAATAATACACTGATCGTGGTCGCAGAAGCCGCCAATGCATTTCCGGCAATGAACACGACCATGATCCAAAGCAATAAGGTCTTTCTCGACATATTCGATGTAAGGGATGTAAGGATAGGTGCCCCGAACATGACCCCCAAGGCGTATAGAGATACCGTCAACCCCGCCGTCGTGACTGTAATGTGTAAATCTTTAGAAATGAGCGGTAATAATCCCACGCTGATGAACTCGGTTGTTCCAATTGCAAAGGCGCTGATCGCTAAAGCGAGCAATGCCCATGTACTTCTATTTTTATTTGAAATCATATCCTCTTCTCCTTCTTGTTGTTTTGTACTATCATTGAAATTGCCTAAGCAACTTTTTTTATAAATGGTACAGTGGAATTCGGTGTGCAAATGTTATTATGAGATATAATACAAATAAAAAACAGTACGTACTTTAAAGTAATATAGGTACCTTAAAGTTCCTATAAAATAAGGAGAGTATACAAAACATGCAAAAAAAGAAGTACAATATATCCGTTGAAGCAACACTGGAAGTACTGGGCGGGAAGTGGAAATGCGTAATCCTCTGCCATCTGACTCACGGAAAAAAGCGGACTAGTGAATTGAAGCGCCTAATGCCAAACATCACCCAAAAAATGCTGACTCAACAATTGCGGGAGTTGGAACAGGACGGTGTCATCAATCGGATCGTTTATAACCAGGTCCCCCCAAAAGTGGAATATGAATTAAGTGAGTATGGACAAAGCCTGGAAAGCATCCTATCCGCACTATGTACGTGGGGGGAAAACCACATAACCAGGGTGTATGGTGATAAGTTTTCCGTTCTAGAGGAAAGTGTATTGAATGATCAATTAAAGTAATCTTAAACAAAAAGGATTAGCTTGAGGTTGCTAATCCTTTTTTGTTTATAAAGAATTCTCCTGGTTTAACCAATAATTAAAGCTAGCCCCATATTCCCATAAATTCCCCATCGTAAGATGCACCTGTTTTATCCCCCTCCTTCTTTTTGGTATAATATGTAATATCACATCATTTAAAGTTTTTATTTTTTAATCGAAGAAGTATAATGGTGAAACCAAGGAGTGACATATGAGGGTCTTATTAGAATTGATACGCATCATATTAATATTCGGGATAGCCGGCACAATCATTTCGAGCATTGTAAACGGCATATATATAAACATAGGAGTGAATCAGTATGGCTGGCTAGGATCGATTGCGATACTGATTTTATTATTCGTCTGGTATAGAAATAAACTTCAGTTCAGTGGCTGGTACTCGGGAAAAGGGAAGGAAAAGCTTCCAAAAACAGCCTCACAAATACTCATTCTGTGTTCACTATTTTTGTTATGTGCCCCAGCTGTCTTAAGTTTTGTGCCGATGATCTTTCATTAAACGGGATTTAAATCCTGGATAGAGCAGGAGTGATCGATTTGCGGAAATTGTTTAATATTGTGGTCCTCATACTCCTACTCTCTGGATTATGGTATGGATATGGTAAAGATATTCAGGAGTCTGGATTCAAAGCAGGGGTTAGTGCCTTTGCTTCAGATGTTCGTTCCATTATAAACGGGCCCGAGGTTTCAACCGCTTTGGAAAAACTGAGTACTGGAGTCAGCAGCCTGATTGGCTCGCTGTCGGAAACATTGGATACCGCTTCTGAAAAAGAATTGCAGGAAACGGAAAAAGTGAAAAAACCAGCACTGGAAGCACCTGCCGATGCATCCTTCTCAGTCCGTAATATCGAAATTGGCGATACGAAGGATGATGTAGAAAAATTGGCTGGTAAAGCAAAACGGAATACGCGAAATGAATATGGCGTGGACTGGTTCGCCTATCACCAAAATTATCAAAATTTCTTCATGGTTGCCTATGATAACACCAATAAAGTTGTTGGTTTATATACGAACCAAGATTTGATTTCCTCAAAGGAGGGCATTAAACGCGGCACCCCCAAAGAAACCGTGACTGGGAAAATGGGGGAGCCTGTAACAAAACTGCTTAAAGGAAACGTCTATTACCAAATTCGAAGTGACAGCGGCGAATACGATATGTTTGAAATGGATAATAGCTATGTGACCATTTTTTATGACAAACATGAGAAAAATACAGTCACGGCAATCCAAATCATCGACGCAAAACTCGAAAAGCAAAAGAGCGGCTATTTTGCAGAAGCCGGTCCCGGATTAAAGAAGGGCTTTGAATATCAATTATTCGATTTGACCAATGCCTCACGGGTCAATCATGAGCTCTCAGTGCTTTCATGGGATAAACAAGTGAAGGTCACAGCACAGGATCATAGTTCAGATATGGCCGTGAATCAATACTTCAACCATACAAACCTTGAAGGAGAATCCCCTTTTGACCGGATGGAAGATGACAAAATCAATTTTCGAATGGCTGGGGAAAACCTGGCTGCCGGTCAGAATAGCAGTATCTTTGCCCATGAAGGCCTAATGAATTCCATTGGACACAGGGAAAACAAATTACAGAAGGATTTTGAATCGCTCGGTGTCGGAGTTGCCTTCGATGAGGAAGATAAACCATATTATACGGAAAACTATTTGACGAAATAAACGAAAAAGCTGTGCAAGGGAAAACCTGCACAGCTTTTTTCATATAAAAGAGGGCACCCATTCATAAAAATGGATGCCAATGTGTTAAATCACCAAACGAATAATCCAACGACCATGGCACTTAGCAAGGAAACAGCCATCCCGCTAACCAGCAGCTTCCAAACATTCCTTCCGATAATGTTCGATTTCTCATCATTGAGAATGGAATTGAATGTTCCATAAATCATGCCCACTGTACTGAAGTTGGCAAATGACGTCAGATAAGTGACAGCCACAGCAACTGTATGCGGAGGCAGTGTACTGACTTTATCTTTTAAATCGAGCAAGGCAACGAACTCATTTGTGGCAAGCTTGATTCCCATCAATTGAGCAACATACATGGCATCATGTCCAGATAATCCAAGCAAGAATGCAAATGGACTAAAAATGACAGAGAAAATCTTTTGAATGGTCAATCCATCCACGAAGAAACCGAAAATGCCGTTTACGCTGGCCGTTAACGCCACATAGCCGATAACCATTGCCATGATAACGAAGACCATTTTGGCCCCAACCAGCATACTGTTGGAAATGGTGGAAAAGAAATCTTTACGTTCCTCCTTGGAAGGTACATAAACGACGTCTTCTTCTTTACTGACATCGACAGGATTCAGCATGTTAGCTATCAGCAGGGCATTTAAGCAATTCAAAGGTATCGCTACAAAAACATAGGTTGCCGGTACCATGGACAGGTAGGCTCCAATGATTGAACCGCTGATGCTGCTCATGCTCATGATTCCAAATGTCAAAAGACGCTGATCCTTAATCGCACTGAGCTGAAGGCGGAGTACGGCAAGTGCCTCAGTATTTCCTAGGAACATCATCTGAATCGAAAAGAAACTCTCAAGTTTTGGCAATCCGGATACTTTTGAGATGAGCCATCCCACTTTATCAATGATCCAGGTAAGAATACCGAAATACGATAAAACATCAAAAAACGTGATAATGAAGATAATTGGCATCAATGCGCTGAAAAAGAAATCCACTTGTTCATTTGCCATAAGTGAAGGAAAGACAAAAGAAATCCCTTCATTCGCACATTCAATCAACCAGGTGAAGAATGAAGCGATCAGATTAATGACCCACGCCCCAATTTTTGTCGATAACATGAACCATGTGATAAGCAATTCTAGAACCAGCAAGGTAAGAATGGCTTTCCACTTAACGTTCCTTTTATTAGGTGAACAAAGGTAAACGATGCCCATTACAACTAAAACACCTAATATATTCAATAAGAAATACATGCTTTCATCCCCTTTGGCTATATCATTTCCCATTCGTTTTTTTTATATAAAAAGCCCTCACCTTTTTACACCTTCAGCCGCTGGAAGAAAGTGTGAAAAAGTAAGAGCATCCATTCAAACATGTTATATGGATCACAAGCGAACCAACATGAACTTGTCCATCTCTTCTATATTCATACTTCCTTGTAGTCCGGCATTACGGCTGCCAGGTAGAAACTATCAGACCATCGTCACTGATATTATACAAGGATATTTTTTAAATAAATTTCTTAGGAAAGATATCATTTTAAATCAGTTTATTTTTAATTACAATACGTTTTAAAGTTGTTATATTAATATAAATTTTTTGAAAACATTTAAGAAAGTCTCAGAAGGACCGAGGTTGGGTAATACTTAAGAAGGAGGTGGCTTAAACTATAAACGGCCCCATCTAAAGATGTCTTAAATACGCTCCCAGTTGTTTCAATTCATCCTACTGACCATTACATCTCCTTTAAAGGAAATAAGGACGTGAATTTTTTGTGGACTTTTTTAATAGCCAGGAAACTCTTACTGCAATCCAGTGGACTTTAAGAGCCATTATATCCTTCTTCTTCTTACTTTTTTCAGTTAAATTGATGGGGCAACGGTCCATTTCCCAGTTAAGATTACTTGATTTCATAATGGCATTAATTATTGGAAACATTCTTGCCCACCCTTTGTCAGATGAACAGTTAGGTTTGAAGGGCTCAATGATTACGACCTTTGTGTTAGTGATTTTATATATAATTAGTGTGTTTACGGGTCTTAAGTGGGGTAAACTCCGAAGGTTTTTTGACTCCGCCCCCTTTCCACTTATCGAAAATGGACAAATCATTTACAAAAGCTTGGCACGGGCCCGAATCTCGATCGATTTTTTATTATCGGAATTAAGAAAAGAAAAAGTCAAAGATATTCAAAAAGTATCACTCGCACTATGGGAACCAGGTGGTACCATTTCATTGTTCTTATATCCTCAATATGAAGCGGTAACCCCAGCAGATATGCACCTAGCAACAAATGCCTTCACATTTCCTAAAACGATTATTAAAGAGGGAAAGATTGATTCTAAAGAATTAAATCGGGGCGGCAAGGACGAAGCATGGCTGAAAAACAGAATCAAAATAACATATAATGCCGACGTGAACGATATTTTATTGGCAACTATTGACAATAACGATGCCTTAAATGTCTTTTTCTACAAATAAATCTTCAGCCAAAGTAAAATCCCCTCAAGTATAGTGTAAAGCCTACTTATGAATGAAGGCTTTACACAGTTTTACTTAAAGGGGATTTATCAACTCGCTTATTACTCCGACCAGTTCAGTGTATTTAAGAACTTATATACATCTTCATACACCTGTTCACGTTCCTTGCCCAATGTGATAATATGACCTGAATTTTCATACCATATCAAGTGTTTATGCTGCGTATCGACTTCATTGAAAATCGCTGTAGCACTCTCCGTATAGTCAGGATCATCCAAGCGCCCTTGTAAAACAAGCGTTGGTGATGTGATTAAATCTAAATTTTCACCTGTCTCATTTATAATATTCAGCACATCTTTAAGTTGAGGCATAGGCTCTTCTTCCAGCAGCTTCACTTCTGCAGCAATTTGGTCTGCATTTTTGCCCTCAAACTTCTTATAAGCCTGTGCATAATTGAGCAAGCGGTTCTTTTGTCGATCGATACTTTTCCCTTGCGTCGGAGCGCACATTGAAACTACGCCTTTTACAGGCAATTCAATTCCCACTTTTAATGAGAAAACTCCTCCTAAGGAAATTCCTACAACAGCAATTTCTTCATAGCCTTCTTCTTTAAGGAATTTATAGCCATTAACTACATCTTCCCACCATTCCTTTGGACCAGTCTTAACGAGTTCCTCACCAGACACTCCATGCCCTCTATAAAGAGGTCCGTGGCAAGTATAGTCAAGATCATTCAAGTATTTCCCTAATTTCTTCATATCTCCTGTACTTCCGGTAAACCCGTGAAGTAAAAGAACAGCTCTCTTTCCACCAATATATGTGAATGGCTCTGGTGCTTTCACTTTCATCTATCTAGGACCTTCTTTCTTTGCTCTTGTTGATAAATAGAATCTAAATGATTTTTGAAAAAAAATCAATTAATACCCCTTGAGTAGTGATTCTTCTATCCTATTCCGTATTTTCATTAAAACAATTAAATCATGTATATAGTATCCTTACCACACTCTTCACAACTCATCCGTTCCGAAGCACATTTTACTATGATTAAATTTATTTAGCAATCGTCATTTAACCATTTTTTTTTAGAAAAGTAAAATGCACCTTGTGATACGATGTACAACGTATTACACTTTAGAAATGAAAAGGAGGAGAATTTATTTGGATAAAGAATTAATGAAGGGAAGCATTGACCTCCTTTTGCTTTCACTTCTTTCACAAAAAAAGCTATACGGCTATGAAATCACGAAAATTTTGAAGGAAATGAGCATGGGCAAATATCAAATAAGTGAAGGCACCCTCTACTCCGCCCTGAAACGGTTAGAAAAAAAAGAATTCATAAAAGGCCATTGGAAAGAGTCCGAGTCAGGCCGCAGGAAATATTATCATGTCACCGAAAATGGACAAACCGAACTTGAACGGAAGCGAGAATGCTTTTTCTTCCTCGAAAAATTAGTTCGGAAAACCACAGAGCAATTCTAAACAAAATACAAAGCTTCCTAGCCCCATTAATGGAACGGTGCAGGAAGCTTTTTTTGATGTTTACTCGTGAATTCATGCGGCACTCTTGTGTTCGCACTGTTTACTCGTGAATTTGCGCTGTTTACTCGTGAGTTTCGCACTTTTACTCGTGAGTTTGGACTGTTTACTCGTGAATTTTGCACTTTTACTCGTGAATTCGTACTGCACACTTAGTTCGCACTATTTAATCGTGAGTTTTTCACGTTTACTCGCGAGTTACTCCGTTAACGCGCAAAAAAAGGACCTATTTTGGTCCTTTTTTGTCAATTCCTTTATGCTTGCGATAATTGGCGCAGGAGAGCTTCATGCATTCCCCTTGAACATGGGGGCCATATTTTTCACGAAAGGCCTCGAGGCAATAGCATTTATCTTCTTCCTTTTTGGTTCCTTCCATCGAGTGCACCCCTCCTGGCATTTAACTGGAGACTACACGTTTCTCCAGTTCTACGTTGATTCGTCCCAACAGTACGGCACCAATTGACTGTATGATGGTTTTAACGATGATTTGCCCGATGACCGCAGCGGGTACTGCTTCCCATGGCAATATATTGGCACCCAGTGGACTTAGGCCAATCACGACAAATATCACCGAATCGAAAAATCCTCCAACGATCCCGCTGTAAAACACCCTCCAACTCATCGGAAGCTTTAAACGGGTATAAATTTCCGTGTCCGCCGTTTCTGCGACCACAAACGATAATGCGGAAGCAAATACAATCAGTAACGTATCCCCTAATAAAAATGATACACATGCAGATAGAATAAGTGCAGTGACGATACATATATAGGTCTTCGCGCGGCCGAATTTATTCTGGACCAGATCTCGGAAGATGAAGGTTCCCCCGATGAGCAATGTCCCCATCGGGATGATGAACATGCCAAAATGTAATGGCGCAAAAGCTGCTGTAACCACATTCGCCGTGATTATGGATACTAAATACAATAAAATTCTTAACATTTCTTAATTCTCCTTATACAGAAAAAACAGCACCCTAAGAAAGAGCACTGTTCTCCTTAGTTTTTTTGAGAGGGTAGCTAGAACCTCTTCCGCCCGGGCGGATTATCATTTTCCTCATTTATCGTAGCTTGAAAACGATTGGAAATCAAGAAGTTTCCATATGGCCCTTTTATGTCACGGAGAATCCGATATTAGCAATTCACTTCAAATCTTCTTCAATGCAATGACTTTGCCGATTTCTGTCGCAAAAAACTGCTTGACCGCCTGTATATGAAAGCCGAAAATCAATGATAGAGTCATGTTACGATCTTGATACCTTATTTGGCGAGGAGGAAAAAGAATTATGAAAAAAACTACGTTTGTCTATCCTATTTATATCGCAAGCACACCAGAGAAGCTTTGGGAAGCCTTGACGAGTGGTGAAGTCACGAAGAAATATCACTTTGGATTGCAAGTACAGTCTGACTGGCAAGAAGGGGCAGCCGTTAAATATTTGCTGGAAGATGGGCGGATTACTGATCATGGTAATGTACTTAAATGCGAGCCGTTGCACCTGCTCTCGTTTACATGGATCATGGCAGGAGACGAAACACCTCGCGAGCAGCCTACACGGGTCACTTTTGAATTACAGAAAATGGGCGATTCGACTGTGAAGTTAATTCTTAGGCATGAGGAGCTTTTGAAGACAGATTTCGTATATGATGACAATACCTATGAAGGCTTGAATAATGGATGGCCAGCCATTCTAAGTAACCTGAAGAGCTTGCTTGAAACTGGACGGACACTGCCGTCAATATCAGTAGATTGGGATAGTGGAAAACAATAAAAACAAATCGAAAGAGAGTTGTTTTAGTATGGATACCCAAATAATCACGAAATTTAAGATAATCAAGCCAGCTAATGAAGTGTTTGAAGCCATAGTGAATCCTGAAAAAATCAGGAATTTCTGGTTCTCATCGAGTTCGGAAAGATGGGAACAAGGCAGGACACTTACATTGAGATACAACGAATACGATGCTGAAGTGGTCATTAATGTAATGGAAGTTGAGGAAAATAGGAAAATCGTGTTTGCGTGGGGCGGAAATGATCAAGAAACGATTGTTACCATTACACTAAAAGAGATGGATAAAACGAGTACAATCATTGAAGTAAACGAATCAGGATTGAGTGAGGACGACCCTGAAATAATAAACAAAATGATCGGACAAAAAGAAGGTTGGGTTTATACATTAACCTGTTTAAAGGGTTATTTAGAAAATGGCGTTAATACTTTGAGAGCATCATTGGTTTTTTAATTATTAAAGGGTGCTGGTTCAGATGTATAAGGCATCCGTTAAGCAAGCTCCTTCCTAATGTCGATTGTCTAAATCAACTAAGGGAGGAGACCTAGATGTTCCCGAGAAAAAACTGCCCGTATGGTTTGACACGAAATTCAATCGGAAATCACTTTTAGATACATGCCCTTTGAAGCTTTTTTGTAGGCTTCAATTCCCATTTTCTTGACTTTTTCCGATAAACTGGATGATATTACCAATTGGGTTCCTTGAATAACTGAAGGATCTATCAGGCGCATTTTATTTTTCCGATGTATATCGTATTCCACTTGATCTTCTTTCAACTTTACATTACCATGGATCCGTTTTAACAGGTTTTGAACTTCATGGTCTTCAGTGAAGCTTAACAAGCACATGACTTCTTCATCTGTACCGAGTAAGTCATCAAGGCTGATCAGTTTTTTTGCTAAAGCCACTTTTAAGGTCTTTGCCAAGATATCATAGCCATATATATTAAGTGGGTTCATGAAAAAATCAATAACTTCGCTGTAATACGTTTTCACAAACCATTCCGCCGATTCAATATTATCCAGATACATCCTTCCATTTATTATGATTACATGTTCTAGAAATTCTTTAATGGCTTCGATTGTGATATGTCCATATTGATACATATCCCGGAGCGTATAATCTACCCGATCGGCACATAACTCAGGTGCTGGCTGTTCAAGCAATTCCCATTTTGATTGAAAAATGACTTTACGATCATATCCAAATTCCTTCAGTATAAATGGGATTTCGGATTCCATAATGACTTGTTCATATATTTTTTCATGATAATCTTCATCCTTACAATCCAGAACGAAATCAATTACATGTGAGAATGCAGTGTGGGATACGTCATGCAGCAAGCCCGCGATTTGTTCCTCCAATGAACCTCCAAGCGCTTTTATTAAAAGCATCACACCAATTGAATGGTCAAATCGTGTGACATCCCACTTCTCATTAACTAAATAACTTGCCCCGCCTTGATGTATCCCCTTCAATCTTTGGACCGGTTTGCTTACTATCAGCTCTTCCAGAACTCCCTCTACAATGTGTTCCCCATAGATACTATCCGAAACTATCAATAACTGCCGCCTCCACCATTAGTTTACTCATTACAGACAGGTGATTTCACTGATTTTTTTCTGTAAAAATTATTTCTCCCTTTTGATTTTGCTCATATTGCTTTTTTACCAAATTTTCCAATTCCTCTTCATCATTCAAATCGACATCACTCGGATTGACCTCATCAACTCCATCTATGATCATCATTTCATTTATTATTACCTGATCTCGTGGATACACTTCAAAAATGTCTTCTACAGGAATTGTTTTATCTTTATACGGTTTATTGAATAAAAAAAAGCCGTCAAGACTATGAAAATTGATGCCAAAATACCGAATTTCTTTTTCATTTATCCATCCCCTCAAAGCTCCAATAATATCCTTATAATACCATATAGGGGTATTAAAGTTAAAAATAAAAACGCTGCAATGTCCTGCTCCCCTTTGCAACACTAGGGGAATTCCGCTTCAATAAATGGTAAAGTTTATCTTTAAAAACAGGAATTATTATTCAATCTAATATTTGACATTTGGAAATCAGTGAGCTATCATCCTAATTAACCAGTGGTCAATTAATAAGGAGGTGACAAGATGTCGCCAAGGAAATCGGCAGGTAAAGAATTATCCAGGGACATGGTGTTGAATGAAGCTAGAAACCTTTTTGCAACGTTAGGGTATTCTAATGTCTCCATGAGGCAATTGGCTAAATCATTGGATTGCAGCCATGGAGCCATTTATTATCATTTTAATAATAAGGCGGAAATATTTTATAGTTTGGTAAAAACGGATTTCTCCGTTTTAAATAATTTAATCGATGCTATCATCATGTCGGAAAATGATTCTTCTGTAAAAATGGAAAAGATTTTATTGTGCTTCTTGGAGTTCGGTCTAACCCAACAAAATCATTATTCCATCATGTTTTTATCGAAGGAAAAAGAAATTCAGCAGTTACTTCAATTTGATTCTAATAAAACATACGAAAAGCTAATCCAGTCCCTGACAGACCTAACGGACAACAAATTGAATCCTGCATCCATATGGTCGATTTTTCTTTCTCTTCACGGATTCATAACTTTTTATATTAATTCTGAGCTAACTTATCAAGATGTAAAAGGCCTAGCTTATTTTCATGTAAAAAATATCATCAGGAACATCATATAATTTTTTGAATATTATTGACCATAGGTCAATTAAACATTGGAGGTTTTAATATGGTAAAGAAATACCTTCATATTGAAGGACTCATGGTCCTTGTAGCGGTGATTTACATCTATTCGTTATATGAATTCAGCTGGTGGATTTTCCTTCTATTGATTTTATCGCCTGATGTTTCCATGCTGGCCTACCTGATCAATGATCGGATTGGAGCAAGGGTTTATAACTTATTTCATACTTATACTCTGTCCATCTTCATGATTTTGCTAGCCATTTTTCTAAAGTCGGATGCATTGATGCTGATTGGTTTAATTTGGACCGCGCATATTGGAATGGATCGCTTATTTGGATATGGCCTTAAATACACATCATCCTTCAAAGCTACACACATTCAAAGGTTGTAATAGCTTAAAAGGCAGTGTGATTACGCATCACACTGCCTCCGCTCTCTTTTCTTTATACGCCCCGCTTGTTACCCCATATATAGGTATGCAGCTGGGGCAGGACTTTCACATCATTCAATTCATCATCTGTTATCACTTTATCAATTAACTCTTCGTACTTCTTCAATAGGCCGCTGATCAATTGCCGATCATCCGCCGTCCTGCTGTCGTCATTGCCGACCTGCAGATAAAAAGGAATTTCCGGGTAACGCCCATGTACATGTTTGGCATATTGATAATCTTCCTCGTTAAAGACGACGATTTTCAATGAGACATGGTTTTCAGGATTTCGATTGGCAAGGTTCGAGATGATTTTGTCGAGCACCGTAAAGTCGGTGTTCATTCCAGAGCTCGGCGGCTTAGGTGAAATAGTCAGTTCATCAATATCGAGAAACCAATCCTGCCATCGGCTCCCTTGGGTTTCGACACCTATTTTCATTTTATTTTCATGTAAGATCGCTATCAAGCCGTTTAGGTTTTTCAGCAGAGCCGGGTTTCCTCCTGATATCGTAACGAAGGAAAAAGCGGAACCCCCAATACGCTTCAGCTCATCCCATACTTCTCTAGCAGTCATCTGGACGGTATCTTCCTTACCGGAGCCATCCCATGTAAATGCGGAATCACACCAGGCACACGAATAATCGCAGCCGGCCGTCCGAACGAACATGGTTTTTTGGCCAATGACCATTCCCTCTCCTTGGATGGTCGGCCCAAAGATTTCCATAACCGGGAGTTTACTCACTTTCCATCCACTCCCGTCTGGCTTCTGCATAGCTTGTCGGCGTTTCGTACAGTCGAACAAATTCGACTCTAGCACCTTCATATTCTTTTAATGAAAGGGATTCGGCCATTTTTTCATAAATCCAGACAACCATATTTTCAGCTGTTGTATTCATGAGCGGCAGGGTTTCATTCAAATAACGGTGATCCAGGTGGATTTCAATTTCATTTTTCCATATATCCTTGATGTCCCCAAAATCTATCATCAACCCGCGTGAATCTGTATACCCGCTTAATCCGAAAATGACCTTATACGTGTGGCCATGCAGGTTCTTGCATTTTCCTTCATAATCATGCAGATGGTGTGCCGCATCAAAGGTGAATTCCTTACTCACGAGAACCCTCTTGTTCGTATACTTCAATTGGCTGCGCTGAATATCTTCATCTATTTTTTGGAGTTTATCCACTATCGTAAAACCGTACATCATGAAAGCACCTTCCGTCTGCTTACATAGTCATCCAGTCCTTTTTTCCGCAGATTACATGCCGGACAATCTCCACAGCCGTCGGAGATGATTCCGTTATAGCAAGTCAGGGTCTTTTCGCGCACAAAATCGAACGCGCCTAGCTGATCCGCTAGCTCCCATGTTTCCTCTTTATTAAGCCACATTAGCGGCGTATCAATGACGAATGACTGGTCCATCGACAAGTTCAAGGTCACATTCAATGATTTAATGAATACATCGCGGCAGTCCGGATATCCGCTGAAATCCGTTTCACAAACACCGGTGACAATATGTTTAGCGCCAATCTGACTCGCCAGCACTCCGGCAAACGAAAGGAACAGCAAATTCCTCCCTGGTACGAACGTCGACGGCAATTCCCCTTCTTCTCCGTCCGCCACCGCAATATCACTTCTCGTCAGCGCATTTGGTGCCAGTTGGTTCAGCAGCGACATGTCAAGGATATGATGGTTTATGCCCAATTCCTTGGCAATGTTTTGAGCGCATTCGATTTCCAAGCTATGCCGCTGGTTATAATCGAACGTCACCGCTTCCACTTCCTCAAATCTCTCCATCGCCCAGAACAGGCACGTCGTACTGTCCTGACCTCCGCTAAACACAACCACTGCCTTTTCTTTCTTCTTCATTTCTATAAAACTCCTTTTTACGGAAAAAAACAGCACCCTAAGAATAGAGCACTGTTTCTCCTTAGTTTTTTTGAGAGGGTAGCTAGAACCTCTTCCGCCTTAACGCGGAATATTATATTTTTCCAAATCAATAGTAACTTGAAAACGATAAGAAATCAAGATGTTTATATTAAGAGAACATTGGATCTGATGGAAAATTTGGTTAACTTTTCATTGCTTAAATATCCTTTTATTTATCCGATAAAACAGTGTGAATAAAATATCGATAAAGGGGTCCAATAATTTGAAAAGCATTAAAGCAAAGGTATTGGTGGCATTTTCACTCATCATATCTTTATGTGTCATCTTAGGAGCATTCAACATCTACAGCAGCAACAAGTCACTGGTATATTCCCAGGATATCATCGAAAAGGAGCTTCCGCTTCTTATCCAAGACGAAAAGCTGCTATACAATCTAGCACAAAGAACCGCATACGCCCGGGCATATATTCTTTATGGTGACGAGAGTTATAAAGAAGGGTTCTTACAATATACCGAAGAAAGCCAGGTCATCCAGGAGGATCTCCTTGCCTTAAGCGATTCTGTTGAAGCGAAGGAATTAATCGAGAAAAGCGTGGATTGGAGGACGATGATTGTAGACCGGGTGTTTCCACAATATGAAAATGGAAATGAAGAACGCGCTAAAGAGATACTCGAAAATGAAGTGGCGCCAATAAGCAATGAAGTTATGGAGGGTTTCAAGGAGCTTGTTTCGGAACGCGAGGAATTGATTGTCGCTTCAGGTGAAACCGTCATCACCAGCGGGAAATCGGTTAAGACGACAAGTATCATCATATCCATTGCGGCAGTCCTTATCGGCCTTGTCCTTGCGGTTGTCACTGCCAACCTCATTACCACCCCCCTCCTTAAAATCAGAGATAGGATGAAAATGGTGGCTGCAGGAGAGCTGAATCATGAGCCCCTGGAGCAAAAGTCAAATGATGAAATGGGCGAACTAACGGTATCCGCCAATCAAATGCAGAAAGACCTTCGTGATACGATTGAAAAAATGCTCATTGTTTCGCAATCCGTTTCCAACCAAAGCGAAGATCTGACTCAATCAGCAAATGAAGTGCAGCAGGGCAGCAAACAGATAGCGACTACTATGTATGAACTTTCGGAAGGTTCGGAGTCACAAGCCAACCGGGCATCTGAAATGGTTCGCATCATGGATGATTTCACCGGCAGGATTAAGCTTGCCTACATAGAAGGGGTGGATGTAGCTAACAGTTCAACCGAAATCCTTTCCTTGACCAAGGAAGGCACCACTTTAATGCGCAGTTCGGTCCAACAGATGCAAAGTATTGATGGGATTGTCAAAGATGCCGTAGAGCAAGTGAAAGGGCTCGATTCTCAATCACAGCAAATTTCGCAGCTTGTGCAGGTCATCAAGGATATATCCAATCAAACTAATCTATTGGCGCTGAATGCAGCCATAGAAGCTGCTCGTGCTGGTGAACATGGCAAGGGCTTTGCTGTCGTCGCCGATGAAGTGCGGAAACTCGCTGAAGAGGTCACAGACTCCGTTGGGGATATCACCAATATTGTCTCCGCCATTCAAACAGGTTCAAAAACGGTTGTCCACTCCCTAGAAGATGGTTATACTCAAGTGGATGAAGGCACGAAACAAATCACGCTCACAGGGCGAACCTTTGAAACAATCAATCATTCTGTCGGGAATATTGAAATGAAAATACTGCATATAACAGACGAATTGAACTACATTTCCACAAATAGCCAAATAATCAATCAGGCAATCGAAGATATCGCAGCCGTTTCTGAAGAGTCCGCGGCAGGAATCGAACAAGTCTCCGCCTCCGCTCAGCAATCCAGCTCTTCGATGGATGAAATCACGAATCATGCCAGTGAACTTGCATCTTCGGCAGAACTGCTCACTGAACAGGTTAAGAAGTTCCAATTATGACACTAGCAATTTCCCGAATGCGGGAAATTGCTTTTTCCCTTCCATTATAAGGTTTGTTTCATTTTCGTATATTCGGGGAATAAATAACTATACACAATAATGAACCATTAAAAAACAAATCTATCAGAAGCGGCTGGAAGTGAATATTTTCCTTTGTTTTCAGAATATTTAGTGTATAATTGATTAAAGGAATATTTTAACTTAAATATTCATCACTTCCAATACCTGCTACTGCAAATCCCGACATTTCCTTTCAACATGCACGAGAACATATACCCAGTAAGGTTCCATTGCATGCTTTCTCTCGAATCAAGCCATTCACAACTTTATTCACACAAAAACACGATTCCCACTTCAAATTTTTTAAAAAGGTTAAATTTCATTAATGATATGATACTATTAAACCAAGACCTTTTAACCCCATAAGGAGGAATTCATATGAAACGTTTTTTCAAATTCATAACAGATTTTAACGAAAGAAAAGCACTGGAACGGGAAACCGATGAATTCTTTCGCAAAGAATACGAAAATTATATGAAGATGAATCCTGACAATCAAGGAAAAAGAAGGAGATTAACTCCTAGATTTTATGTGATTGATGGCGGTAAAAAGGGCTCCAACCTTGAAATTTCTGACAGAAAGAAATCCAGTTGACCTGATTCCTTCCATAATCAGCTACCCAGGCTGCAGCTCAAGACTCCCCAACGTTAAATCTCCAGATGAACGGAGATTCGTGACCATTCCATTATTTTCAATATATAAGCCGAAAGCTCAGAAATGCTTCTGGGCTTTTTTATTTTGCATTCATCTATAAACACTATATCTATAGAAGAAACTAGGTATTTTTTTAAAAAATGGGTTAACTTTAGTTTATTTCATGTTTTAGGTAAAAGATCAATGATAGACCCATGGGTATTACCTAAGGAAAAAACCGGTAAATATCAAAAAAAAGAGATGTGTTCTTTTACTCATCTTTATCCATATTCAAAAGAGTTCAACTAATTGAGTCGTTAGATGCAATATTTCACATTGAATTACAAATGCATAAAAATTGTTACGTTTATGTCAAACAATGGGTAGAAACAATTAATAAACTGTAATAAACCTCACTTTTCAAAAACAATTATTATTCAAATATAGCCATTATGAATTAGGTTTAAATGCTCATGAATCTATTTTGATTCTAACCAAAATGGGTTTTTATTAAACTTTCCATAATTTAGTGTAAATAAACCGAGGATTCCCTTGATTTCCAGCCATATCTTTGTACTCATAAAACAATTTATCCCATTAGATACTATTACACTCCAATATACATTTATTTGAAAAAGCTGATAATAACTATATTGCAATAGAATAATTGACTCTTGCCTATTAAGTTTAAAATCATGTAGTGTGTATTCAGTAAATCAAATATTTAAAAAAAGAGAGGTTAAAAAATGGCACCAATATTTATTTGTGCGATCTTTTTGCTTGGCTATGGCATTTTCGAACAAAAGCGCCATCAGAAGCGTCTCGACTCCATCCCGGTACGTGTGAATGTGAATGGGATCCGAGGGAAATCGACTGTAACGCGTCTGATTACAGGTGTGATCCAGGAAGCTAAGTACAAAACAGTAGGTAAAACAACCGGTACATCAGCAAGAATGATCTATTGGTTTACCGACAAGGAAAAACCGATTGTACGCCGACCGGAAGGACCCAACATAGGAGAACAACGGCGTGTAATTAAAGAAGTTGCCGATTTAGGAACCGAGGCGTTGGTTTGTGAATGTATGGCCGTACAGCCTGACTATCAACTAATCTTCCAAAACAAAATGATCCAAGCAAACATCGGGGTCATCGTGAATGTATTGGAAGACCATATGGATGTCATGGGACCGACTTTGGATGAGGTTGCTGAAGCCTTCACCGCTACCATTCCCTATAATGGTCACTTAATAACCATCGAAAGTGAATACTTGGACTTTTTCAAGCAAATTGCCAAAGAACGCAACACAAAAGTGATTGTTGCAGATAACTCCAGAATTTCGGAAGAATTTCTACGCGAATTCGACTATATGGTATTTCCGGATAATGCATCCCTGGCATTGGCCGTTGCGGAAGCTTTGGGCATTGATGAAAAAACAGCATTTCGCGGCATGTTGAATGCGCATCCCGATCCAGGTGCCATGCGGATCACCAAATTCGGAGATCCCATCCAGCCAACTTTCTTTGTCAATGGCTTTGCTGCCAATGACGCGTCATCGACGTTGAACATCTGGGAACGAGTCAATACATTCGGATACAGCACAGAACCTCCTATCGTCATCATGAATTGCCGTCCCGACCGTGTGGACCGTACCGAGCAATTTGCTAGAGATGTATTGCCTTACATAAAATCTGAAATCGTCATATCCATTGGTGAAACCACATCACCGATCACTCGGGCATTCGAGCAAGGTAAATTGGATACAAAAGAGTATTGGGATTTGGAAAACTGGTCAACTGAAGAAATCGTGGCCCGCCTCCGCCCAATGATGAAAAATCGCATCGTCTACGGTGTCGGGAATATTCACGGTGCAGCGGAACCATTAATTGAAGCATTCATGAAATCTAAAACGAAGCAAAAAGCGAGTTAAGTAGGAGGAACCTTAATGTTTGGATCGGATTTATATGTAGCCCTAGTGCTAGGAGTTACGCTTAGCCTTATATTTTCAGAAAAAACGGGTGTCGTACCCGCAGGACTTATCGTGCCAGGTTATTTGGCATTGGTATTTGACCAATGGGAAATCATGCTGACCATCCTGATCATCAGTGTCGTAACTTATTTAATCGTCACTCATGGTCTTTCAAGATGGGTGATTTTATATGGAAGAAGAAAATTCGCAGCCATGATGGTGACCGGGATTTGCTTGAAGCTCCTATTGGACTTAGTCTACCCCGTCATGCCATTTGAAATATTCGAGTTTCGGGGAATCGGTATAATCGTACCTGGATTGATAGCGAATACGATTCAAAGACAAGGAATGCCATTGACACTTGGCAGCACGCTTTTATTATCCGGCTTGACTTTCGGTTTAATGAACGTGTACTACCTATTCTGAGGTGCAAAAAATGAAACGGACTTTAAATGCAAAAGAAAAAACACTTATCTTTATTAAACGCACTAAGAAAAAGAATCTTAAATACTCTGGAATCATACTACCTATATTACTAATCGCTTTGGTCATCACCACTTGGATGGGACGGGCTGAAGAAGTGAAAACAACCGCTCCAAAATCCGATCAACCATTGACTATGACAATGGTCGGTGATGTGATGATGGACGTTATGTTGAAGAAGTGACGGAAAGGCACGGGTATGAATACCTCTTCCGGTATATGAAGCCATATTTCGCCAATTCGGATTATGTCAGTGGGAATTATGAACATACCTCTTTAAAAGAAGAGGTATCTAACTACAAGGAAGCAGATACGCCCATCCGGTTAAACTCCAATACTAGTGGTGTGGAAGCCGTTAAAGATGCTGGCTTCTCTGTGATGTCTTTGGCAAATAACCATATGATGGACTATGAAGAACAAGGACTCCTTGACACGATTGATGAATTCAAAAGTGCAGATATGCACTATGTCGGTGTTGGATCGAACACTGCGGAAGCTAAAAATAGCATCGACTATGCGGATGTTGATGGCGTACGTGTCGCAACACTTGGCTTCACAGATGTTTACGGTAAGGATGCCGTGTCAAAAAATGATAAAGCCGGACTATTGAACTCCAACCCTGATTTATTATTTGAAATGATCGGCAAAGCAAGGAATGCCAAGCAAGGCAACGCAGACTTGGTTGTGGTGAATATGCACTGGGGACAAGAGTATTCAACATCAACCACCGCTCGTCAAAAAGACTTGGCTAAAGCTATCATCGATGCGGGGGCTGACATCATCATCGGCCATCACCCCCACGTGCTTCAATCGTTTGATGTTTATAAAGATGGAATCATTTTTTATAGTTTAGGAAATTTCATATTCGATCAAGGCTGGACACGCACAAAGGATTCGGCCATGGTTCAATACCATTTAGCGGAAGACGGAAAAGCTACAATCGATGTCGTTCCACTTCAAATTGAAGAAGCAACACCAAGGCCAGCTACCTCTTCAATCGACAAATCACGTGTTTACCGGCAGTTGACGAAGGAAACGAGTAAAAAGGTCCAGTGGTCGAAAAAAGAGGATCGCATCGAGATTACCTTGGATCACAAAAAGGTAATCGACCATAAGGCACAGCGTGAACAAGAAGCAAAAGCAGCGAAGAAAGCAAAGGAAAAGAAAAAAGCTGCACAAGAGAAAAAGGCAGCACAAGCTATACAACAGGACATGCAGCCCATTCAGTAAGGATCGATTGGATACTACTATGTGAAAAGAGAAACAACTTGGAAGCTCAACGAGAAGGGGGAATAATCGATGATTAACCGTATGACGAGAAAAGTGCTCATTCCCATTAGCATACTCATATATATTGCTGGATGTTCGAAGACACCCCCTATTTCTGACACGAATGATCCGATAGAGAGTAAAACGGAACAATCATATGGGGTCAGTTCTTCAAACCCAATCGCAATAGATGTAGGGATGGATATATTAAAAAATGGTGGAACGGCGGCGGATGCCGCCATTGCGGTATCCTATGTATTAGGTGTAGTTGAACCTTATGGATCTGGCGTGGGTGGCGGCGGCGGTATGCTGATTGCCCCGGAATCCGGCGATCCCAATTTTATCGATTATCGTGAATCCTCTCCGGAAGACCCAAGTTCAAGACACGATACAGGGATTCCAGGCTTAGTGGCCGGCATGCAGGTTATAAGTGATAAGTATGGGAGCGTACCGATGGAGGATCTTCTTCAGCCGGCGATAGATCTGGCTGAAGACGGATTTGAAGTCGACAAATCGTTATCATCACGCTTAGAAGCAGCTCAGCCAAGGATATCTTCCGATGCGACTTCTCTTTTTTATCCTGATGGTGATGCCATTGAACCAGGCAAAACTCTCGTCCAAGAAAGACTTGCTGAAACATTGAAGCAGATTCAAAAGGAAGGTCCTGATGGTTTTTATAAAGGGGAAATTGCACGGGATATTAAAAGAGAATCAGATATCGACTTGATGGATTTAAAACGCTATGAGGTGAAGGAACGTAAGCCGGTCCAAGGAGCATTTGCCGGTTATGATGTTTTTACCGCCCCTCCGCCCTTTTCAGGAATTACAGTTCTTGAAATGTTAAAGCTCGCCGAGGAAATGAACCTAGGTGATTCTTCAAGCAAATCAGCTTATATGAAAGTCTTGGGGGGCATCACGGATACTGCTTATCAAGATCGGTCCGCCCATGTTGGAGATGGAATAAGTCACTCTAAAGCGGAAAAATTGCTCTCCCCCATTCATTTGGATAATCTTAAAAATAAGATCAAAAGTGAAAAATGGGACGATAAAGAATCGAATGGTTCAGAAGAACATGAAAGTACGACACACTTTGTGATAATGGACAAGTATGGCACTGTCGTTTCCACAACAAATACGCTCAGTAACTTTTTCGGATCTGGGGATTATACGAATGGATTTTTCCTTAACGATCAATTGAAAAATTTCCGGTCCGGCTTGAATTCTCAAGAGGCATATAAACGGTCAAGAACTTTCACCGCTCCGACCATTCTCAAGAAACCAGGGCAGGAATCGATTGGGATCGGCTCACCAGGCGGGGATAGGATTCCGCAAGTATTGATGCAGGTTCTTTATTCTTACACAGAGAATGAAGGCCCATTTCAGGATATCGTCGACCGTAATCGGTTCGTCTTTGATGGAAAGAAGATTTATACAGAATCCAGGCTTTCGGATGAAACAATATCAGAATTGGAAGATTCAGGATATGAAGTCATTCAGAAGATTTCCCCCATGTATTATGGCGGTGTTCAAGTACTTGTTAAAAACGAGAAAAATGGACAATTATCCGGAGCAGGGGATAAAAGAAGAAATGGAAGCTGGAAAGCTCAGCAATAAACGAGCAATCCAGCTCCTCCTTTTCTAAATATCATATGAATTTTAGATATATAAGGGGACGTAGAATATGAATATCGTAAAAAAAATAACAAGCTGGGTCATACCCGTTTTTATAATAGCGGCCCTGCTTGTGACCATGAATACGTTTAAACGGACAGAAACTTTAACACCCGACGAGCAAAAAAAGATAGAACAATATACGACTGTCGAAAAATGAAAAAAGCCGGGGCATCCCCGCTTTTTTTATTTTGCCGTCAACGGGTGAAAGATATACGGAGGATAACCATGAAGGAAAATAACTATACTGATTTTATTGAACTAGAGCAAAATGAACAAGAAGACCTCGATTACCGTATCATCGTTCATCACAGGAATCCTGATATTGCAGTTCTAGCCATACATGGCGGGAACATCGAACCAGGAACTAGCGAGATTGCAGCCGCACTCGGAGAGAGACTTTGTGCAAGCACCTATCTATTCGAAGGTCTTAAACCAAGGGGCAACCAGGTCCTCCATATAACATCCCGCTTGTTCAATGAACCGATCGGCGTTTCAATGGCAGCGAACGCACAAACCACCCTTTCCATCCATGGCCACTACGACGTACATAATGCGCTGATTTACATTGGCGGAAGGAACGAACCCTTTAAGAACCTGATACAGCAATGCCTCAACAAAGCTGGATTTCAAAATGCTCATGCACCGCAGCACCTTTCAGGGATGAAAGGAAACAACATCACCAACATATCCAAAACGGGTGCAGGCGTGCAATTGGAACTTTCCACTAAGCTTAGAAAAAGCTTTTTCAAAGGTGATGACTTTACCAGTAAAAACAGGGTCAATCACTGTGATCTTTTTAAACGGTTCGTTACTGCCATTGAAAAAGCGACTCTTGAATATAAACAGATTGAATGATCTTCTTAGTCCATAAGGCTTTCAACTTGGCCGAAGCTTTCGAATTTCTCGGCAAAATAAACTGACGAAAGATTGGAGATATGAACGCCCGTGTTTTCCGTTGTATGGAGAAAACGGCCATCACCTAGATAAATACCTACGTGGGTCACACCCAGCCTTGTTCCTGTGTCCCTAAAAAACACTAAATCCCCTGCCTTTGGATTTTCGATTTTGGACAGTAATGAGAAGTAATCCGCTGCAGAACCCCGTTTTACTGAAAGGCCCTGTTCCTTCATGACCCAATAAATGAATCCGCTGCAATCCATTCCGATCATCGGATCTTCCCCACCGAAAACATAGTTGAATCCGCGTAGAGTGTATGCATACTTGATGACATCATATGCTTTATCATATGCAGCCTCCTGGTTTACATAAAACGGATACAACGGGTTGCTGTATAGTTGAAGATACTGCCCTTGCTTCAATTCATCCGTACTTAAAGCGTTACGACTTTTGATCGTCCTCATGGAAATGCTGTAATTCTCCGATATACTTTTAAGCGTTTCTCCCGTTTGGACGATATGCTCTCCTTTAGGCGTATATGTTTTGTACGCCACTTGGTATTTTGCAAAGTAATCTTCTGTAGTGGATCTCACCTGCACCGTTTCCGCACCATATCCAGAATTGATAAATTGGTTTTTGCCGACATAAATACCCGCAGTCACGACTTTTAAGCTGTCTTTTTCCAGAAAGAATATAATATCCCCCGTTTTCGGAGTGGCTGTATCCATCCCTTGCTTATAAAAACCATCTACTGTCAAACGGTCGACCGGCACATTTTGCCGGGAAAGCACCCAATGAATCAATCCGCTCGAATCAAATCCTTTTTCAGGCGTCTCCTCTCCAGCTGTCTTTTTAAACCCTATAAAGGATTTCGCATAGTTTGCAATTTTTTTTCCTCTCTCCGACCATTGAAAGATGGAAGGAGTATACGCCGTGTGAATGATTGTCAACCTTTGGCCCGCAAATAACTTATCATCCGGTAAACCATTCGTTTTCATTAATTGTTCAGCCGATATCTCATATGTCTTGGCAATCGATTCAACCGTTTCGCCAGAGGTTACAGTATGGACAGGCTCTGCTGCCTCGGCCATTAAGCCAGGTAAAAAAGTGAAATTGATCATGAATACCAATGTAAGTATCATTCCGCTTAATTTTCCGTTAAACATTTTAACCTTCCTTTATAGCTGAAATATTTTTAAATATACGATGTTAAAGTAAACTCCATCACATGAATCTTTTATCCTATCATCCACCCAAAAAAAAATGAGCCTTAACTCTCAACACTTCCATATTATCGGCGAACAGAATAAAACATTTAGCCTATTTTCACAAATTATCATCAATCCGATTCAATAAAACCACTTTAAAAACAAACCATTATTCCTATATTATGTTCTTTTACCGTCACAGTGTGACTTTCCCTATAGCTACCCAGGTCATGGAGAAATGTTCATGGTTGGAATCGGAAAATTACTAGAAGATTTTATTTTTTTGGACAGAAAGGGTAAAGTTAGCTGAGGCCAGTGATGATAAAGTCGTACTAACGATATAGGAGTGAAGATATGCAACATAGTTTAGGAGGGGCAACGCATTTGAGGTTTTCATAAACAGACCTTGCTGTAACGTGATGAACTACACATATAGCTTGGCAACTCTAAAAAAGGATCAGGAACCCGAATCCATTGATATCACCCATCATCTAGCAGAAGAAAAAAGGGGAAAGCTTAAATGGCCTTCCCCTCGTTTCTATGAATCTATGGCATGTACACCGTTTTAATATGTGAAAGCTTCAAAAACACATGTTCTCCACTGGCTGTCGTTAATTCAACCAAGTTGTTTTCCGCCTTTTTAAGCATACCGATTTTCATCGGGTCCTCTCCCCCATCAAATACTACTAGCTTTCCTGCATTTTTCTTTAATTGGTCTTCCAAAGAACGCAGCATTGGCACATCTGAAGGGTTGACGGGAAAACTCTCTTTACTGAGTGTATAGGGTGTGGCATTTTGATTGTACGGGGTAAGCCATTTAAGGTGATGCAGCGAGACATACATCATTTTATATACAGGCGAGTAGAATGCAAAGTAATCATTGAAAACATTGGTTATATAGCCGTGTAAAGGAATGTGTCCAGCAACATGGATTTCTGAAAAAACCCCTTTTGCGTTCATTAGTGTTTTACGATAGGAAATCGACGCCATGTCTTCCATTATGGGGGACTCCATAGGATTTTTGATCTCGTTATCAATCTCTGTACTCAGATTGAATCTATGGACGTGCAGCATAGGAAAATACAAAAACTGCTGTCCATTGAACAACACTAGAATATCCGTGCTCAGATCAGTTAGAATTCCTTTGAAAGTTTTTTTTCCTGAGATTTGGACATCAATCTGTTTACCCAGTAATGCAAACGCATCACTCATTACTATCTCCTCCTAGGGGGTTATTCAGCTAAAAATCATTTGCACCCAATAAAATAATAAGAGCAGTGTCACCACTGTCGTTATTGGTATGACTATCAGGGTTACACTTAAATAATCTTTCCACTTAATTTTCACTTTGTTTTGTTTCAGGATGTGCATCCAGATAAGTGAGGCAAGAGTACCGATGGGCAATAACAATGATCCCATGTCACTACCGATTATATTAGCTAGATAGATAGTTTTTAATGTGACCGGATCCAGTCCCATTTCGGTTAAGGTAATGGTACCTATCATTAATGCTGGATGATTATTGAAGATGTTTGATAGAATCGAAACCAATCCTCCCATGACAAAGCTCGCACTCAGTAACCCTTGATTTACAATCGGTTCGCATATCTGTACGAGCATGTCTGTAAGGCCTACATTATGTAGACCATAAATGATCACATACATGGAGAATGCGAATATCAGGATGTGCCATGGGGTCTTTTTTAAGATATCGACAGGGTTTGTCCGTAAATGGTACCACCTCCAGATCAGTAAAGATAAAGAGCCAAGTACAGCAACCCACTCGATTGGAATGGAAAAATAAGAAGCTACAAAGAGTAAACAGCGCACCACGAACACATAGAGCAATACTTTCAACATGAATTTTGTGCGTTGCCTTTTTGTTTCAACCGTCACTTTCCCCTTTAGGGGGTGGAAATTCTTAGTGAAGAAACTTTCCTCAATGTCATAAGAAATTTTTGGCAGTTTCTTGGGCAATTTTTTCTTGACCACTACGAACATCAACCATGACATGAAGACCAACCCCAAAGTTGCAGGTACAAACATCATGGCAGTATGCATATAAAGCGTCATGTGCACAATTTTCAAAGCGATTAAATTAACAATATTACTCACACCAATAGGCGCACTTGAAGCTGTTGCAATCAATGCTCCACTCAAAAGATACGGGATGGCTTCATGCGGCTTTAATCTGAGATTTTTCAAAAGCAAGATCAAGATGGGGGTCGTAATCATGATGCTGCCGTCGTTATTGAATAACAAGGTCATTAAAAAGCACAATAATTGAATGTACCAATACAGACGATACCCCGATCCTTTGGCAAGGATCGCAAGTCTCGCAGCCGCCCAGTGAAAAAATCCGAAACTTTCCAAGATGACTGCCATGACAATCGTTGCCATGATGGTGATCGATGCGCCCCCGATTTTATTGATGATATCCAAAATATCGCCTTGGGATACTGTGCCATTCAGTAAAATTATCACTGCACCGATTGAAGCTGGCCATGCTTCATTGATACCTCCTGGCCTCCACAATATAACTATCATTGTCATGACGAACACAAAAATAGTCATTCCTATTTCGAAATGCATGTTGTTCTCCCCTTTTTGGGCCTTGAGCCATTGGACCCTACTTGTCCGATTCCTATATATTATTCCCCTTTGTAAAAAAAGCATGGATACTTGACCAGTCCTTCTAAATTGTACTTTTGTACTTCTAGTGATTTTGTCCACTAAAGAGAGATGCCCAGTTCACAGAAATCAGGGTCAATGGCAATACAACAAAGGGGAGACCACTTAGTGGCCTCCCCTTTTCGAAACACTTATGTTGTCCGTTCCTCTAATCCTTTATCTGAAATTCCCCGAGCGTATGCTCCAAATCATTTATTAACTGTGATAGCTGCTGTGTATATTGAGCTAGTTCATTGGATGAAGCTGCTTGTTCCTCCATCGATGATGCAATTTCCTCTGATGAAGCTGTCGTTTGCTGAGATACGGCGGTGATTTCTTCTATTACTTTAATAACCGTTTCTTTCTGTTGATTGATGCTTTCAATGGATCGTGTTTCTTCCTGGATCGAATTAGAAATCTCCTCAACGGAATCCTCCAGCTCTTTCATGGCTTCACTTACCGTGATCACGGCATTTTTCTGATCCTTGCTGATTTGATTCGTTTCATTGGTCGTCCTCAGCAATTCCTCTGTATCTGACAGAATGCTTTGGATGATGGCTTGAATGTTTTTTGTAGCTTCTTTTGAATCATCAGCCAAGCTCCTTACTTCATTCGCCACAACAGCAAACCCTTTGCCGGACTCACCTGCCCTTGCCGCTTCTATGGATGCATTCAAAGATAACAAATTGGTTTGTTCCGATATTTTCGAGATGGCATTCGTGACATCGGAAATGGTTTTTGATTTTTCCACAAGTCTTAAGCTCATGCTGTTGACTGCAGCAAAAGCCATTTCTAATTTATGGTACGACGTTTCCAAGCCACTTACCTGTTGTTTCCCTGACTCTATTTTTTCAGATGCAAGCTCCAATACGGTTTGGGTCTCCCTCGATTTTTTTGATAACCCATCGATTTCGCCACTAAGAACCTGGATCGTGCCCGCACCATGCTCCACTTGTTCAGATTGATTCGATGCTCCCGCTGCAATCTCTTCTATCGCGCGTGAAACATCTGTAATGGCCGCACTATTCTCAGCAGCTATTTGGCTTAAGCCGGCATTGGCCTTTGTCACCGATTCCGCATTGCCGTTTACCTTGGCAACCAATCCTCTTAATTTCCCCAACATCGAGTTATAGCTTTTGCTTAAGTCCCCAATCTCATCATTGGATTTAATGGCAAATTCGGACACTAAATCCCCATTAGCTGTCTTTTCTATGATTTTTTGGAAGTCGGCCATGATCTTCGTTAACTTTCCTGCTAGATAAAGAGCACATGCCGTCCCGAATAGAAGACCTAAAATACCTGATATCACTACGATTCTATTAATGTCATCCAGCTTTGATTGCAGTATTTTATCTGGATTGAGCGCCCAAACCTTCCAGTTCACTTCAGGGACCGTACTCAATTCACCTGTATAATCTTCACCTTCCAACGTCAAGGCCTGATTCGCCTTGACGTTGCCATTATACATGTCGGCCACCCACTTGAACTCTGAATTGAATCGGTCAGTATCCGCCATGAAATCCTCCACACCTACTTCCATCCCGCTTTTTTCAGGATTCATATTCTTCCCGTCCATCCCCTGCATGAATGAACTCACAATAAAACCTTGTGAATCCAATATAACCAGATTGCTAGTGGACTCTTTTTCGATGGTTGTCCTCATTTTCCCGATTGTCGAAAGGTCGATGTCATAGCCCAGGGCTCCTGCCATTTTCCCGTCCGATAAAACGGGCGTTACAACGGAAGTCATGATCATCCCTGAAACTCCATCCTTATACACATCCATCCATTTCGTTTCTGGCCTTTCGATCAGCTGCGTATATGTCTTGGTCTCCCTTGCATCCTGATTGAAATCCATTTGGGGCGAAGCATACAAGGAACCATCCGATCCATCCATATAATAAACAGAAATTAAATCTTCATTGTTCTTTTGAAATGCCTCTATCGTTTTTTGGATATCCTTGATTGAATCACCATTCTTGATCTGATTGGAAACTAGCTGTGATAACTGCTCTAGCGAATTCTCATACGTGGCCATGCTCAAATTGATTTGTGCCGCCGCATTTTGGGCCGAGCTTTTGTTGATGGATATACTATCTTCTTTAAAAATGGAGGTCACTTTTACCCCCATTATCGAAACGGATACGACAATAGCTAGAAAAACGGATGTGCATATAAATAATAACCATTTTATCCGGACCGATATCCTCCTCTTCACTTTTTCTTTCTTTTCAATCAATGAACTTCTCATTAATAATTTCCCCTTTTTATTTGACCTGCAAAAATGCTTCGCTTACCTGTGTGAAAACAAAGATTCAATCTATGCTCAAAATGGATCCTTCCTTATTTACGATCACTTACTTTATTTTTCCACATAAACATACTATATACCTAATCAAACCTTGTCAATTGCCAATTAAGGATAAATATGTAGGTACAAAGAACTTATTGCGTTTTCAAATTCAAAAAACCCTTGGATTACATAGAATCCAAGGGTTTCACATGGGTAATAACAAGGTTAGCAGAAAACGAGATTTAGCGTAATGCTGCAGCTAGGCTCTCTCCGAATTCTTTTGCACCATCCGGACCATCACCTGTAATGATATCATCATGCGCAACGGCATGCTGTTTTGCATATTAAACTGAATTGGCTTTCAATTCGTCAGGAACTTAGTGAACTCACTTTCCACTCCAGGCACTCGCTTTGCTCGGAGTCTCATACCTTCCGTTTTTCCAGTAAAACTTTAGACCGACAATAGAATATGTCGATCTGTTGGATTCGAAGCTGATCATTTCCCATGAAAAGGAAAGATGATAACTCAAACCAATTTACCTTTTACCCGGTTTGGTGAATTGCTGACCAATTGCACCTATTATTAAAATGATGATCGAAATGAGACTGTAGTCCTTAAAAAAGGTCGTAAATGGAATTTCCAGAAATAAAAACGCCATCGTAAGCAGTCGTCCTATAAGTAGGATCATTCCGATAACTACCATCCAATTAAATAACTTTCCCAAAAAATCCATCTTTTCCTCCTTAGCCAATCTAATGATGACTTTCATGGTGTAATAAGAATAAAAAACTGGAGTGCTGCCCTAATATCCAATACCCTTCTGGCTCCAGTCCTTCAGCTCACATGGTGTCCCGTGTACCATTACTCGGGGGCATCTTTCGGGATTGGTTTTCCGGCTTCGATCAACACTTTGCTGCCCAGCAGGAAAAAACCTTGAATGAACAGCAATAAACCAGTTCCTATAAGCAGCCACTCAATTTTAATGATGTCGGATATCGGTCCGAATACTAGCATTCCCAGGGGCATCATCGATGTCGAGATCATCCCTAAAACACCAAATACCCTCCCAAGAAGATCACCCTCTACCTTCTGCTGTAACAAGACCATGGACGGCGTATTAAAGATGGGCATCGCCAATCCGACTACCCCCATGATGATCAAGTAAATCCAGAAAACGGGGATGATTCCAAGAGCGAAAGTACAGGCGCCAATTATTAGGCTCGCAAGTGTCATCGTATGGATCTTGTTTTTAAAGCCTCCCCACGAAGCCATGAAAATCCCGCCTAGCATCATTCCGATGGCAAAAGTGATCTCTATCGCAGTCAACCGCCAAACATCATTCCCGAAAGAGCGTGTGACCTGAAGCGGTGTAAGAAATGCTACAGGTGCGGCAAGCACGAAGAAAAATGCGAAAAATATAAAGAACTTCTTAAGAAAGTCGTGATTCCTGATATATCTGAATCCTTCTTTCAAATCGGTGAAATAGCTGGTAGTTTGCTTTTGTAATGCCTTCGCATGTGCTGGAATTTTCAAAAATGCCAGCAAAGTGAAGATGGCAATTGCAGCTGTAATCACATCAATGAAGAAAATGGTTTCGATTGAAGCCATCGTAAGCAGCGCGCCGCTCACCATGGGGGAAACTAGCATCACTAGCGCTTGAATGCTTCCATTTGTCCCATTCACCTTCGTAAGTTTATCCTCTGGCACAAGCTGCGGAAGAATGGCCCCGACTGCAGGAGTCTGGATTCCAGTTCCTATCGCCCGGACAGCGGACATGACGAAAAGCAGCCAAAGCTCATCGTAGCCGATTAAAAACAATATGGCCAAAATCAGCGTTGAAATGGCAATCAATGAATCCGAAAAAATGATCAGCATCTTCCGATTATAGCGGTCTGCCCATACCCCCGCGATTGGGGAGAGTATAAAGGTAGGCACGAAACCACAAACGATGGATATCGTCATCATGACACCCGACTGTGTATTCAACGTGATATACCACATGATGGCATACTGAACTAAGGACGAACCAAAGAGGGATATGGTCTGACTGCCTAGAAAAAGAGTGATATTCTTTTTCCAATTGTCCTTTACTTGTTCTTTTAATGATTTCATCTCTTAAACACCTCATTCTATTTTCAATATTTTTTTCTTAATGCCCTAAAAAAAACACAGGCTATCTGCCTGTGTTTAGAGTAAATGGATCAGAACCTATCTAAAGAAACTGATAGGATGATTATTTTCACGATAAAAAGTAATCTCCTACTGGCCTTCGGTTTGGTCAATACAATGGAGAATTCACCACTTTACACGTATCCAAAATGACCTCCTTGGATAGGTAAAGTATTTCTCCCCTTAATAATTCTTCTATTTTAAAGTCAACTGGAATAGCGAAACCCTTTGATCACAAAGGTTGTCACGGCATCAGCTGGACACAAAAAAAAGAGGTTGAAATCGTCTCTTTTTTTCACTAAAGCGTAAAATGAAGGTTTCCTTAAAAATAGACAGACCATTCCCATTTACCCTGCGGACATGCAGAGCCTTTGAACGTATTCAATTAACGGTTCAAAGATTGGAAACGCAGTCTGATAAATGTCACAAGGAAAACCTCCATTTCTTAAAAGTTAAAGTCATCTTAACATGGAGACAACTGGAATATCAATAAAAAACTGCCTTAATGACAGAAGCCTCACTTCGGTTTTGGCCGAAATTCACTTTTCCGCTTCCTTATGCATCCACCTGCATGTCACACATTCCATTCATCCTTCAATTCGTTTGACGGCGGCCGTATATTCCTTATGCCTTTCTTCCCATTCATCCATCGGGAAGTCCTGATGATGACCATCAAGTAAATCACTAAACATATCAAGGCATATATGCCAGCCTGCCAAATCTTTTGATGTATGATCATTAACTGGCGTGATGGATTCTTTCAATACTAATGAGCATCCATCCTTTTCAGGGGATACCTCGAAACGAACCCAGCCGTCCCCCCATTCAAAATCTAAAACGGAAAATTCTTGGAAGTCCCTGACCTTCATATCAAAAGATTTCCCTGACCCATCATTGAAATTGAATTTTATGGTCCCGTCTTTTCGAAGGTCTTTCATTTCCAGGTTGGACATCCACTTTTCCACCTTATCATTCTCCGTTAAAGCACCCCATACCTTTTCAACCGAATGATTGAGCAGGCGATCAAATCTTGCGATAATCCCATTACCTTCTTTTTCGATTACAGCTTGCAATTGGATTCCCCCCTTACAATTCGTTACCCGATTTTATTTTTATAATAAAACATGGTCGGATGTAATTCACCATTTGCAGATTTCGCATAATCAGGAATCCTGCCTGCCTGAATATATCCCAATGATGTATACAGGGAGTTAGAAGGATCCCCTTCCCTTGTATCCAGGACCAATAATGTCCGTCCCTCCTGCTTGACCCTCTTCTCAGCCTCTAGCATGAGAGAACGTCCTATTCCATTTCGTCTATAACCAGTATGCGTCATTAATTTTGCGATTTCCGCTCGATGGCCGCCGTTCCGCTTTGAACATAAATGTAACTGTACACTCCCGACTATCTTACCCTGTAATTTAGCAACTAATAGAATCACATCAGGATTTATCGCACTACTCCAATAATCAATCGCCTCAGACCGTTCCATGGGAGGTAAAAAACCGATGGACGCGCCATCATCCACCACTTGCACCAAAAGGTCGGAAAGATCATTAAGATGTTCTTCGATTGATGTTAATTGTTCGATTTTCACTTCGGCATTCACAGTAATCACACCTTTCTCAGTCATATTCACCATCCCTGGCGCTTTGATAAAGAAGTAATATGAGCCAGATGATGGCGTCCGTGCCAGGCATAAATTCCTATATTTTCACCGACTGTCACCTCTCCCGAATCAGGATGGATGAATGTTCTGCTCAAATCATCCGCATGAAGACCTGATAAAAGTTTGCACATTCGAATATGTATACCTTCGAGCAGTGATAGAGAAACTTCAATCGGCAAATCATAATCAGGCAGCTCTGCCCATTGCCCCTCTTCGTATGGTTTAATGACCGGACTTTCTTCCGTAAGGGCCAATTTGAAGCGAATATACGCATTCATATGACTATCCGCAACATGATGCACCACTTGGCGCACCGTCCATCCTCCAGGCCGATAAGCCGTATCCAGTTGTTCATCTTCCATGTTGCCTACCGCTTCCCGCAGCATCCGAGGCAAAGCATCGATCTCGTTAAGCCACCCCTCGGCTACACCAATAGTAATCTCCCCATCAAACTGAAACTTTCCAATCGGGTATCTTAAATCCACCTTCATTCCCCCTTGATGTTCAATAAAAATGCATCTATATATATTCTTTATCAATTAAGACAAATCCTTTTTCCGGCATACTTTGCTTTGCTCTACAGCTCATCACTAAACATCAGGAAATTTAATCCATATCATTAGCACGTATACTATTTCCACATTTAGCAACCATAAACAAATGAATGGCATATGCATCAATCCAATCTTTAAAAAATGGAAATGGGGATAGGATCATCTTGAAGAAAATTAGTTCGATACAAACCCTCAGCATCTTCTTTTTATCAATCGGCCTTCTTAATCACGTTATCTTAATTCCTTTCCTCCTATCCACCGGCGGAAGGGATTCATGGTTTTTTTCTATCATTACGATTGGGTTGATCCCAATTTGGGTCTACATATTATCGAGGATAATCAAGAATATGAATAATCAATCCCTGACGGGTTGGCTTGAAAATAGATTTGGAAAACATATTAAAAATATCGCTTTATTCTTTATAGTGATCTACCTGATCAGCCTTGTTTTGGCGACTACAAAGGAAACGATAGATTGGATCACTACAAGCTTTCTTTTTGAAACCCCAAGTTTAGCGATTATCATTCCGTTTACACTGCTATGTATCTTTCTTGCCCATTCTGGTATGCGCTCCATCGCCATTTGCTCTTCTGTATTATTGCCAATAGTCATCATTCTTGGCATTTTCGTTGCGACCGGAAATATGCCGACAAAAGACTACAGCCACCTCCTTCCCCTTTTCGAGAATGGCTATTTTCATGGCGTTAAGAGCTTTCTATATACTGGTTATGGCCTTGCCGAACTGATTTTAATCGCTTTTTTCCAGGAAAAGCTTACTGATAAAATCAGTCGGAAAGTATTGGTTTTCATATGCCTCGGTTTAGTGTTTTTACTTCTAGGACCATTAACAGCTGCAATTGCCGAATTCGGACCGACCTTAGCCGAAGCCATGAGGTACCCTGCCTATGAACAGTGGCGTCTGCTGACTATTGGAAAATATATCGAACATACAGATTTCTTTTCCATTTATCAATGGCTTGCTGGTGCCTATATCCGTGTTTCACTGGCATTATTCTTAATAACGGAAATCTTTAATAGGAAAACTGAAAAAATGAAGGTAGGAATTCTTTTCGCTGTCGGCTTTCTCATGGTCGTCATCTCCATCGTACCATTCAGTAATTTCAAGTTTTTGCATGTGACCCAAACTTTTTATTATCCTGGCGCTTTTTATTTCCTGTTACTTTTGTCCGCCTTTTTGTTTATCGGCACGTTCATTAGATCTAAGGAGGGTAAACGACATGAGAATGAAACGATCCAAAAATGAACCAACCCTGCCTGAATTAAAGGAGGAGACATTTCGGGAGTTATTCAGTTCAAGCTCGGATATCATATTTGACACGATTTATATTGGAGAAACCGAAAGGCCCATTCCTGTCCTTATCTTTTATTGCTCGGGTATGACCGATATCAGTTTACTGAACGAGGGGATTTTGGAAAAGTTAAACAAAATGATGGAATTGGATGAGAGAATCGATGAAGAAGAGGCAATCAACAAGCTAAAACCATTGATAGATTTGACTAAAGTGACAATTGATAGTGAATTCAATAGCGTCCAGCAGCTGATTTTCTCCGGGAATGCCTTATTATTCATTCCATCAACCCAAAAGTTATTTTCAATAAATTTGTCCAATGTTCCGAACAGGCAGCCTGAGGAGTCTTCCTTCGAGGTCTCTGTAAGAGGACCAAGAGATGGATTTGTCGAGGATTTATCCATAAATACCGCTTTAATCAGAAAGCGGCTAAAAACAAAATCGCTCGCCTATGAAGACTTTATTGTCGGCAGGCGCAGTCAAACGAAAGTCGCACTAATGTACATGGATGACATCATTGATAAAGAACTCGTTAAAAATGTGAGGTCCAAGATTAACTCCATTGATATTGATATATTGGTGAGCAGCCAACAATTGGAGGAATTGATCACTAACAGTAAATTTAGTATATTTCCACTCACTCATTATACAAGTCGCCCCGACTTTGTAGTGGAAGCACTCAATCAAGGAAGATTCATTCTAATCGTGGACGGAATGCCAACAATAATCGTGGCTCCTTCTACATTATTATTGCAAATAAAAACAGCAGAAGATTCGAATCTTCCTTATCTATTTGTAAGTCTTGAGCGACTGCTTCGCTTTATGGGGCTTGGCATTACCATTTTATTGCCGGGGTTTTGGATATCCATTTCCGCTTTCAACATTGAACAGGTGCCGTTCCCGTTATTGGCCACCATCACCCTTTCAAGGCTTGGACTTCCCTTATCCGCCACCATGGAATTCATTCTCATGCTCATTTTATTTGAATTATTCCGCGAATCCGGAGTCAGGTTACCTAAAGCGGTTGGGCAGACAGTTGCTGTTGTAGGCGGACTCATTGTCGGTGATGCCGCGATAAGGGCCGGACTGACCTCACAAACCATGCTTGTGGTTACTGCCGTAACCTCTGTCGCATCTTATACTCTTGTAAACCAGTCTTTAACAGGGGCCGTAACGATTCTGCGCATGTTTGTGCTGTTACTAAGCTGTATTTATGGAATCTATGGCACGATAATCGGTTTCCTTTCCATTGTCACTTTACTATCCAGGCTTGATTCATTCGGGATTTCATATATTGGCGGAATGAACCCGCCAATATTCACTAAACTACTGGATTCATTCATAAAGAGGCCATGGAATTCCATGAGCAAACGATCCTTGGCAGCTAATGATAAGACCAGAAAGGGGCAGTAAGGCCATGTTCCGCATCTGCAAAATATTATTAACCATCCCTCTATTCCTTTTACTTTCAGGCTGCTGGGATGAAAAAACGATCCAGGACTTTCATTATATAACGGCCATCGGGATAGATTTCAAAGATGGGGAATACATTGTTTATACGCAACTTGTGGACTTCTCTGCGGTAGCTAAAACGGAGGCAAAACCCACTCAAGCCCCGCCCGTATATGTAGGGAAACAAAAAGCGCGTTCCATCTCGATCGCCATTAATAAACTAATGCGCAATACTCAACAGTCTCTCTATATAGGTCATGTTTCCACATTTGTCATCAGTGAAAATGTTTTGAAGCAGCAAAGTACAGAAATAGTGGATTATATATACAGAAACCAGTTACTTAGGTACTCTGCCAATATCTTTGCGACAAAAAGTTCCATGGATGAGCTTTTCTCCATTAATGGTTATTTTAATTTATCGCCTTTATACACGACATTATATTTACCTGAGGATGTCTACCGGAATCGATCATTCATCCAACCCATTACGGTCCAAAAGTATTATTCTAACCAGCGGGAAAAAGCATCCACAACCATCCTGCCCTCCATTTCCTGGAACGATAAAGTATGGAAGGAAAAGGATAAAAAAAGAAAAAGTCTCTTTATGGATGGTGCATTTGTCATTTATTATAAAGTGTCCCAGCCCTGGTTCTCTGAAAAGGATTTGAGCGGTTTACGCTGGCTCAATAAAAGGACCAACAAAACACCCTTAAATATTAACATGAATAAGCAAGACATCTATGCCTCTTTCTCCCATCCGCATTATCAAGTAAAGCCTGTTCTCATGGATGGAAAGTACAAATTCAATATTGACGTTGATGTATCAGGTAAGATACTGGGGCTTGATACACAAATGGATATCGATAAAATAAAACGAAAATTCGAAAGCCAAATAAAAAAAGAAATCCAAACAACCTTCATGACAGGGATTCAAAAGAACGCAGATCCTTTAAGCTTAGGTAAAATCCTTTATATCAAAGAGACAAAATACTGGAAAAAGAATCATATAAATGATCCGAAGGACTACTTAGATAACGATTCACTACATGATATAAACGTTAAAGTTCACATTCTTAATACAGGCGGTTTAGAAGCTAAACCACTCGAGTAATGAAGGATTTGATTTATTATTTTAGGTCCCAATTTGATGATGCTCCTTTCACGAGTAAATCGGCCAAACTCACGAGTATTTGTTCTAATTTCACGAGTAAATTGCCAAAACTCATAAGTAAACGCTTATAATTCGTGAGTTTGCTGCTGCATTTGACGTATTATCGCTTATAATCCATGAGTTTACAGCCCAACTTGGGTTTAATAGCCCTTTTCATGTAGGATGGCACCTTTTTAGGCTCCATCCTGATTTTTGGCGCCGGAAAATGTGGTCCTGAATTTGGCGGGAAGTATGATTAAATGGTAAATTTAGAGTATTCTAACAATTGGGGGGCCATTTATGAGCATACAGAAGGCTACATTACATGAGCTGGAATCACTGACGGAACTTTTTGATTTATACAGAGTGTTTTATGAGCAAACCTCTGATCCTGGTCGTGCAAGCGAGTTTTTAAGGGAAAGGCTGAAAAATGGGGAGTCTGTGGTTTTTATGGCCTATGATGAAGGAAATCCTATTGGCTTTGTACAATTATATCCTTCTTTTTCATCTGTGAGTATGATGAGGTCATGGGTATTGAATGATTTATTCGTGAAGGAGTCCGCCCGCAAAAAGGGATTTGGCGAGGAGTTATTGAACGCGGCCATCAGTTTTGCACGGGAAACAGGTGCCAAAGGGGTTTCACTGGAGACAGGTAAGGATAATGTTAATGCACAGAAGCTTTATGAAAAAATTGGTTTCGTCCGTGAATCGAATCATTTTTATTATTTCACCAATTAATATAAAAAAAGTGTAGGGAAAACCTCCCTACACTTGGATGCTATTAATCTAGCATATTAATTATTTAGCAGTTTCCATGCTGGCTTGAATTTCTTTAATTAGAAGTTCGGCACCTTCAGGGCTAAGTATTAATTTACCGTCAGCAAGTTTCATATTGTCATCGGAAACTTCACCTGTAACCTGACAAGTCATGTTTGGTTTATATTTTTGAAGGATGATGCGCTCTTGTTCTACATAAATCTCCAGAGCGTCTTTCTCATTAATTCCTAATGTTCGGCGCAGTTCAATTGGAATGACTACCCGTCCTAATTCGTCAACTTTACGTACAATACCTGTAGATTTCATTTAATTTACCCCACTAACTTTCTTGCGAATGTTGCATTTATATATTTCGTCACCATTCGACATTATTTGCACTTCTATTAAGATACCACTACCTACCATATTCGTCAATTCTCGTATCTTCATATATTATCTGCCTCTATATGATTTTTATATAAAATATTAGTAATACCTTCATAACACGCGTCATGACAACGTTTCCCGCTTCTTTAGTTGGTATATATTGTTAAAATGAATATTAAAATGGAAACGCCTTCATTTAATTCCAACAAGCATTCTTTTTATGTCATGTCGAATCATGAAGAATGAATTTCACTAGCCTAAAAGAATCCTGTTGATTTTCTTTTGCTTTTGAAGGAAAATTTAAATTGATCGCTTATAATATTCCGAAAATTCATTCCGCTTTTAAAACGGTGGATTCAGAAAGCCGAAACGATTGCCATCCTTCCAGAGTCTTACTGACTCATAAAACAGATTGAGGTGAGTCAATTGCGTCCGATTATATTAGGTATTTGTTCTGCTTTCTTTTTTGCATTTACGTTTGTTTTGAATCAGGCCATGGAGTTGTCTGGCGGAAGTTGGATTTGGAGTGCTTCGCTGCGTTATTTCTTCATGGTGCCATTTCTGTTGTGTATCGTATTGAGCAGAAAAAACCTTCGTCCCCTTTTACAAGTGATGAGAGAAAAGCCAGGTCCTTGGCTGCTTTGGAGTTTTGTCGGATTTGGGTTATTTTATGCTCCTTTATGCTTTGCGTCCGCCTACTCACCTGGCTGGCTGATCGCCGGCACTTGGCAAATCACGATCATTTCGGGTGCGCTGCTTGCGCCGCTGTTTTTTGAAAGTGTCCAAACGAAAGATGGGATTGAAAGGCAAAGAGGAAGGGTTTCTGTGAAAGGCCTCCTCATGTCCATGATCATTCTGCTTGGGATCATCCTGATGCAACTGGAACATACTAAACACATTTCAATGGCCAATCTTTGGCTGGGAGTGATTCCAATCGTCATCGCTTCGTTTGCATACCCTTTGGGAAATCGCAAAATGATGGAAGTATCCGAAGGTCGTTTAGATGCTTACCAGCGTGTATTGGGAATGACTTTGGCGAGTTTGCCATTCTGGTTCCTGCTTTCATTGTACGGTTTCTTTACAGTAGGGGCACCGACGAAGATGCAGAGTTTCCAATCCCTTTTGGTCGCACTATTTTCAGGTGTCATTGCCACAGTCCTTTTTTTCAAAGCGACCGATTTGGTAAGTGGAAATATGCAGAAATTAGCTTCAGTCGAAGCTACACAATCGATGGAGGTCCTTTTTGCCCTCGCCGGCGAATTACTATTCCTATCTTTACCCATCCCTTCTCCGTTATCGTGGTTCGGTATCTTTATCGTCATCATAGGAATGATCCTGCATAGCTATGTTTCACATAAAAAAGAAGGTTCATCCCGGAAACGGACAGTGAGTGCCTAAATTGCAAGTCAAAAAAGCCCCGAATAAGATTTCGGGGCTTTTTTGACTTGCAAACAGAAACTGACTACGTTCTTTTTTTCCATTGACAGGTCATGATAAATTGATGATTTTTTAAAGTGGCAAACAGCTCACCTTCCATTTTTATCATTAAACTTTTCAGTCATCTCTGCTGCAAACGTTACGGGGCATTTGCTGATATTAGTCCAAATTGGGCATGGCCTTGGCAAAAAAATTTTTACCTTGAGTAAGTTCAAAAAGTATGTATAATGAAAGGTAATTGCATATGTCAAAGGTTTTCTAGGGTTCCGCAGTGCGTCTATTGCTGGTCTGGTCCGAGAGAAAACTCACAGCATGCTGTGCCACGGAAGGATAAAAGCCTGGGAGAAACTGTTTAACGGTTATCTCTTGGGCTTTTTTTGTTTTTTTTGGTAAAGAATAAAATTGGAGGTGCGGTATTCATGAGCACAAACTGGATTAAAGTATTTATTGCAGCTTTTTTTGAAGTATTTTGGGTAATTGGCTTAAAACATGCAGATGACTTTTGGACTTGGTCTGGAACGGTCATTTCGATCATCATCAGTTTTTACTTGATGATAATGGCTGGCAGGAAGCTTCCTGTCGGTACGGTATATGCCGTTTTTGTCGGTATGGGGACAGCCGGTACCGTTTTTTCAGAAATCATTTTCTTTGGAGAATCCTTCAAGCTGAGCAAAACGCTATTGATCCTCCTTTTATTATCAGGGGTGATTGGCTTGAAGCTAGTGACTGATGATAAGGCAGAGAAAGGGGATGAATCATAATGGCTTGGGTCTCTTTAATCTTAGCGGGGCTATTTGAGATGTTTGGGGTTGCGATGATAAATAAATTGCACAAAGACCGTAATTGGCAATCCTTGCTGCTGTTGTTCATCGGATTTGGAGCAAGTTTCCTTTTTCTTGCTTATGCCATGAAAACCTTGCCGATGGGGACTGCTTATGCTATCTGGACAGGAATCGGCGCATCAGGCGGAGCGATAATCGGGATGCTATTATATGGGGAATCCAAAGATTGGCGAAGAGTCGTTTTTATAGCCATGGTCCTTGGCGCAGCAGTGGGATTAAAACTTGTTTCATAAAAATGAGTGAAGGTGATTTTACTTTTGTCTATAGAAATTCGGAATATGACACCGCATTACCATTAGGTTATCTAGTATATAAAAGCATAGAAAAACAAAGACGACACAATTTTGATATATCGAATTAATGTGTCGTCTTTACTTATTTATTTTCTTGTGTGAAGTCATTTTATAAAAAATGATTAGCATCCATCTTAGTGGAATCTTTCCCTTTAACCTGCTTTAGCGTCGCTACTATAAGAAAGCTAACAATTACTAATAAGAGCCATGAGCTTACCTTTCCTAGATGAACAAGACTCCATGCAACGGTTTGATTTGGGTATTCCCATGCCCCAAAGAACGTTGCGATATTTTCGGCTATCCATATAAAAAATCCGATGAGCACAAAAGAAAGCGCGATTGGCATACGATATCGAGCTCCACCAACCTCGTATGTGACCCATGACCGCCAAAAGACGATGATGACAAGTCCAGATAACCACCAACGAACATCAATCCAATAATGGTGGGTGAAAAAATTCAAATAAATCGCAGCTGCAAGAGATACAACGACCAAAAACGGCGGCCACTTGACAAGTTCAACCTTTAACCTCCTCCACGCCTGGCAAAGATAACTCGCTACACTTGCGTACATGAATCCGCTATACAGAGGCACTCCAAAGATCTTAAAAATACCTTCCTCTGGATAAGTCCAGGAGCCCATATGTACCTTGAAAAGTTCAAGAGCAAGTCCAATAAGGTGGAACAATGTGATAACCTTTAGTTCATCCCGTGTTTCAAGCCCCGAACGCACCATCCACCACTGCATCAGAAGGCAGATGATGAGCAGCCAGTCATACCGCGGCAGGAAGGGAAGCGGAATGAATTTTGTAATAGCCAAAGAAACAAAAATAACGGCAGGAAACAAACATGACAGGGCCTGCTCCCAACCAAACCGAACGAGTTGTTTTAGTGCTCGCATGATTGGTGTCTCCATTTTTTTAATGGTTAAAAAATTCATGTTTTACTCCCCTTTACCATTATCCTTGGGTGTCTTCATCATTACGGTATTCTAAAATATCTCCGGGCTGACATTCTAACGCCTTGCAAATCGCCTCTAAAGTTGATAATCGAATCGCTTTTGCCTTGCCGTTTTTCAATATGGAAAGGTTAGCCATCGTTATTCCAACCCTCTCAGAAAGTTCTGTAACACTCATTTTCCTTTTAGCCAGCATTACATCAATATTGATTATAATTGCCATTTTATTCACCTCAGACTATTAAGTCATTTTCTGATTTTATATCGATGGCCTCTTGCAAAAGCCTTTGAAGAACAGCAGCAAAGACTGCAATCACCATTGAAGCAAAAATGATGACCAATCCGATTACTATGATGCCTGGGGCGTCGTCCATCTCCGCAATGAGATAAAAGAGCGGCATTCCTACCACATACAAGCTGCTGATTGTGATTGCACAATTTTTTATTGTCTTTAAAGCTCTTACAGATAATTCCGAGAAAGCTTTGTTCTTGTCAATATAGCTTAAAAGTTTAAAGGCTTGATATAGAGCGAAGTAAAAAGGTATCGCCGAAGCATACAAATCGATTAAAACGAGATATTTCAAATAAGGCATATCCGGATATAATTCTGCTGCAAAATTCGCAATCTCAGGCACCACAAAGATGCACAAAGCAAGAATCGGCATTCCAATAAGAATAACGGCTATCTTCAAAAAGATCGTTGACACTTGTTTCATAAAAAGCACCTCATTTATTTTTTATCAATTTGAATTTAACACAAATTTTATCGTTTCACAATAAAACATTGTTGTTTTTTATTATATTATTATTGTTACCATAATATCCTTTTCTTTTAAAAATAAAAGAAGCACTCCTCCATTTACAAAGGAATGCTCCATAATTGAACTATTCAATTCATTAATAAGATTACCTTCAGCTGTTCCCTTATATCATCAAGATTTCCCTGATATCCTCTTCTGTAAGTGCAGACGACGATTTGTCTCCAGGGTCGATGATTTCTTCAATAAGGTGTCTCTTTTTCTCTTGAAGTTCATTCATTTTTTCTTCGATTGTGCCACGGGCAATAAGTTTGATGACTTGAACAGCATTCTTCTGTCCCATTCGATGGGCACGGTCCGCGGCTTGTTCTTCAACTGCCGGATTCCACCAAAGGTCATATAGAATGACTGTATCGGCACCTGTCAGGTTGAGACCCGTACCTCCCGCTTTCAATGAAATGAGGAATATATCCCGCTCTCCTGCATTAAATCGATTGCAGATTTCCACACGTTCCTTTGATGGGGTTTGTCCATCCAGGTAGAAAAAAGGTTGTCCCTTCATGGCCAAATCCCTGCCGATAATTTGAAGCATTTTTGTAAATTGCGAGAAAATCAGCACCCGTCTTCCAGAATGCTTCGATTCTTTGACAATTTGCATCAGTTGCTCATATTTAGCTGAACTGCCTTTATATCCGTCCACAAACAAGGCGGGGTGACAGCATATTTGCCTAAGCCGGGTCAAGCCAGCGAGGATCCTGATCCGATTTTTCCGGAGGGTGTCCTTATCCAGGTGTTTCAGCGTATCATGCCGCAGCTTCGCCAGATAGGCGCCGTACAGTTTCTTCTGATCAGGAAGCAGTTCCATCGATTCCAGCGACTCGATTTTTTCCGGAAGTTCACCTAGCACGTCCTCTTTCATTCTCCGCAGCAAAAATGGGCGTATCCTGCGGGAAATCTGCTTCCTTGAGAGATTGCTATACTCCTTTAACCCCATGAATAGTTCAGGGAATACGACGTGGAAAAGGGACCAGAGCTCTTCTAGTGAATTCTCGATAGGCGTACCAGTCAACGCGAAGCGATGTGCAGCATTTATCTTCTTGGCCGCTCGTGCCGTTTGTGTCACTGGGTTCTTAAAGGCCTGTGCCTCATCGAAAAACACCGTATGGAAGTCCTGCTTTTCAAACGATGCGATGTCTTTCCGGAGCAATGGATAAGAGGTGATCACTACATCCACATCCTTCGCTTCCTTAAGCAGCTTCGTCCTTTCAGTCTTGTCGCCATCAATGACGACGGCTTGTATATCAGGAGCGAATTTAGTGAATTCGCTCAGCCAATTGTAGGTCAATGATGATGGGCAGACAATAAGCGCCGGAACCCTTTTCTCACGGATGTCAGGCAGCTCGGATAAAATGAACGCGATGCTTTGCAGTGTTTTTCCCAGTCCCATATCATCAGCAAGAATTCCGCCAAAACCGTATTGGGCAAGGATTTTCATCCATTTATAGCCGTTTTTTTGATACTCGCGCAAGATAGGGACCAGACTATTTGGCACCGTGAACTCCAAGGAGCCCGGATTCCCGATGTTATCCAAAAACTGACGGAATGACTCCTCCATTGTGAATGTTTGGCTGTCATTCACGGAATCAAGGAGCTGAAGCCCTTTTACGATTGGCATGTTCAGCGTGCTCTCCAGGTCTTCATCCTGTACAGGAAGTGCATTCAGAAAACGATTGATTTCCTCGTATTCCCTTGTTTCAAGGGAAAGCAGCGATCCATTCCTTAAACGATAGTACTTCCTCTTTTCTTCAAGCGCTGCTAAGACCTCACGAATTTGTTTATCCGGGATATCATCCATTTCAAATTTGAATTCGAGCCAATTAGTACGTTCTTTTTTAATATTAACCCTTATGCGCGGTGCAGCATTTCCACGGGAAATCCGGTTTCTTACTGCCGTCGTGGCATAGATTTGTACCAGCTTTTGAAGTTTCGGAACGATGTGGTACAAAAACTCATACTCCAACTCTTCATTATGCAAGAAATAGCCGCCGTCCGTCTTGGCAAACTGGCTATCCTCCATCAGCTTCAGTATCTCCGACTCCTTCTCAACATCCCTTATAACCTTTGACTCCTGCTTTTCCAAGGGGTTGATCACGATATTTTCATAGTGAAATTCCAGCCCCGCAAGCAGCCTGTTTTTTACTCGATCCAAGTATAGCTTTGCAACCAGCGGTGTCTTCAAAAACAATTCGGTGATGGTTCTTGCTATATGAACTTCACCGAGTTTTTTCAAACCTGGTACCACTTTGTCCAGGAATAGTTCCAGCTGGTCATGATGGATTGGAATTTGAACCATCCCCGAATCCTCCATCATTTGCTTCAACTCTGAAAGGCGTTGGAAATCCCCATCTTCAAGCTGAACCAATTTCCCTTCAAATAGAACCAATGTGTATGCATTCATGACGATCATTTCGTGCAGCCTTTTAATATTCAGTTGATATCCTTTGACCTCGCTTTCGGTAAATTCAAACTGTAAAGGAAGCGGTCCATTCGATAAACGAAAGCCATTGTATGTAAGGCTACCATAGGCAAGCTTCACCATTGGCGCTACTTCAAGGATGGGGACAAGCCTTCGAAAAGAAGATGGAGGCAAAAGTAATAAATGATTATCCAATGTATATTCAGATTTATCCATCAGGGCGTCAACATAGACTTTTTCATCCGATATCACCGTAATGAGTTCCTGAAGCACGGAATCATTTTCATTCTGAAAACAATGCAATATCGGGTCATATATAAATGAATGGGACACTTCGGCAGATTTTCCGTCTTTAACTCGCTTCAGGAAATCCCGAATATTCGACACATTGTAAGCACCGATTTTCATTTCCAGTCCTAACATATATTGGTCCGTGCCCATCCATACTGGTTTGCACGTAAACTCTGCTTCAAGCACCTTTCTATTTTCAAAGTGGCGCTGATGGCCGCTTTTGCGGACAGGCTGATTATCGAAAAGGGTCAGCAAGCCCTCTGACAACTGCTTATTGGCTGAAGCATTAGAAACGGTTGAATGCAGGCCCTCAGGGATCGTTCCACCTTGCTGATGGTCGTAAACCGACAGCAGGACGGCTGCAATATGCTGACAATCCCGATGGAAGGAAGCTAGCGTAGGACAGCTGCATTTCGTCTGAAATCCGCCTACAGCATCCGTTTCAATCGTGACATGGAAGTCTTCCTTGCCTTTAACCGTTGCTTCACAACCATCATGACGGTAGCTTTCAAATTTCACTTTATTGGCACGCTGAAAAGCTTCCCCTCTTTTGAAGGAGACGGCCCCGCACATGTCTTTTATGATTTTTTGATTCAATTTGATATCCAAATTGCCGTCCTCCTCCCAGGGGTTTTTTGTTGAGCGATTTTACATTACGCTAAAAATTAAACTCATTTTATCATCATACTATGAAATGCGTTTGCAGGGTGGAGAAAAGCAAAAAGACAAACTCCCATATTCGGAGTTCATCTCTAATTCAGCAAGGGGAATTTGTAACATCATTGTTGTCCTTTGGTGTTGCCTTTCTTTTTTTTTCTATAAAAGAAGCTGAACACAAGGAATGCAAGAAGAATGAGAAAAAGGATAAGTTCAGCGGGGTCCTTCACCAAAAATGGGTTAAAGGCATGCTTGATTGAATTATCCAAATCGAATCCCAATAGAATATCCATACCTAAAGATATGACCACTAAAGGGGCTAGGATCAAAACTGTAATACCAAAGATTTTCATTTCTCATTAATTCCACCTTTTAGGAACTTTTTTTGGTGCTTATCTTCCTTTTTTTTCGATTCTTAAAAAAGGCAATGATCAAGAGAAGCAACGGAATGATCACCTGAAATGGCAGATGGATGTAATTTGGTACGGCATCTAGCCCTTCATAGATATGTTCCGTATAGCTGCTTGCTATAATAATCGAGATCAATAAAATGACCATGCCAACAGGGTAAGCAAGTCTGGAGGGCTGTTTAACGTTGAAAACATTCGCCGTACCCGTTACCGCTACATAAGTAAATACACTTATCTTAATGAACCCGCCAATCAACAACAAAAACAAGAAGTACACATCGAGACGTTCAAGAAAGCCAGCGACCTCTATTGACTGAATGAGGGTAAGAAGAGGATATTGCGAACGTGTTGTAAGGTCCACACCAAGTACAGCAACATTCACAGCCATTAATATCGCGAGAAAAATACCGCTTGTCGCCAAGCCCCCTATCCCAATTTTTTTCAGTCGCTGAGGTTCGTTCAAATAAGGAAAAATCATTAAAAACACTATGATCTCGCCAAATGGAAAGAAAACGGTTTTAGTGAAACCCATTTTCACCATCTCTGTCCCGCTGATTTCAAAAATGGGCTTTAAGTTGTTTAAATGGATCATGCCTGAAGCAATAATCAGAAGCATGAAGGTCATTAAAAGTAAATTCTCCAAGACAAAGAATAGTTCCCCCGTCCTCGCCAATACTTCTATCCCTTTACGTACCGTATACACCACGACTAAAATGAATACAGCGTTCGCAAAAAATAACGGAAGATGAGGATAGGCAAAAGTAAGCAGTGTATCTCCGAAATCCCTCAGCACCCTGGCAGCAAGATAGATGAAATAAAGGATGTATAGAAAAGCTACGATCCTGCCTAGAAAATTCCCCAATATATTTTTTACAAACTCTGTTAACAGCTGATCAGGGTAGTATTGAAAAAGGCCATAATAAATAAAAAATAATAAAAATCCGCCTATCATCGCAATAAGGATGACTAGCCAAGCAGCCTGCTTGGCTTCACCTGCAAGCGGAACCAAAAGTGCACTGCCCATTTCAAACAGGAAAATAAGGACGAACAGCTGGTAACCGCTGATTTTTGCCTTTTCCATGAGGATGCCACTTCCTTTCCATTATTGATCTTTCTTTTTTAAATTTGAAAGAAATGGCTTATTACGTAATCCGGTACGGCGAATGAAAGTCTCTACCTGCACATCTACTTCGAGCTTAGGAAAAGAATCATCGTCCCAGTTATTTTCGATTTTCTTCCATTCTTTAGGATGGTTTTCGTGCATGATTTCACCAAAGCCAAAAATATCGGCTTTATTTTTCTGTGCCCGAACGACCGCATCTTCCATCTCCTTCTTCAAGTCTTTCGCTAACTTCTTTTCAATATCTATCAGAACATGCGTATCGGTTAGATTCACAGGAACACTCACCTCCCGGATATCTCCTTCAGCACGGACCTTTATCGATATTTTCGGTTTGCCGTTTACCAATTTTACTCCGACGTTGGTTTTTTGGCGAATAACTGAATAGGTGATTGCGTCTTTTTTACCCTCCCAATCAATGTTTAAATGGGTATTTTCGATCCTATCCAATACCCACATTGATCCTATTGCCTTATCGCCATCCAACCAGTCAATCAATTTGCCATCTTTAAAAACACCTATCCCTGCTGCATTAGGGTTCGCCTCAATATCCGAGGACATGGTATTCTCCATTTTATCTTCTTTACCTGTGTTTCCTTTCACGGTAAAACCACTTATTATCGGTTCTTTCCCGGTACTAAGCAAATTCTTGATCACCTCTTGGAGATTGATGCTAATATTTTTCCCCTGGGTTTTTTCAGTGATTTCAATCGTCCTAATGATTTTCTCAGCAGATACCTTATCGATTGCGGTTAACGTTTCGACAATATCCCTTGCTTTCACACCCCGGGCAATCACGATCCTCGTAGTTGCCCTGAATTCCGGTGAGCGCTCAAATGCGTCGAAAATATCGTTGAGGCCCTCTTCTTTTGCTAGTTCCTCACCTATGACAATCAGGTTGGCATGGGCAAAATACATATCTCGCGAGATTTTAGTTGAAGTGCCACTATCCAGTTCAAGCACATTATCTCCAGTGGCCCTATAAATGGATATCGGTGGATTTGTTCCGCCGCCGCCCTGAAGAGCTCCCGCTACATTGCTTGGATTAATGATTTGGAAAGTTCCCACTAACTTTCCTTCTTTATTTCTATCGAGTCCAACTGCCGAGACAATGGCCATTTCGTTTAACTCTGTTTTATCCCAACAGCCGGTGGTGAATGTGGTACAGATTAACATCAAGAACAGAATTAGCTTTTTACGATTCATTGCCTTCACCTTTTTTCTCGTCAGCAGTTTTCATTCCACGCGATTCTGGAGGCAGGGGTCTTTGATTTTCGCCTTCCCTTATCAGATTATTTTCGTTGGTTAAAAATTTTGGCCTTTCCTTAAAGGCCCACATAGGTCTTCTGAAGAATGTGTCGCCCAGCCCTTCAGGATTCAGAGGAGCGAGCGGTGTCATATAAGGAACTCCAAGTGAACGCAGGCTGCATAAATGGACAATAAGGACGATAAAGGCTAAAATCATTCCATAAAAACCTAAAGTGCCTGCACAAATGATGAATCCGAACCGCACAATGCGGGCAGAAATCGCTATGGAATAAGAAGGGGTTGCAAAACTGGCAATCGCCGTGATTGAGACGATGATGACCATTGCCGGCGATACGATACCAGCCTGGACAGCCGCCTGCCCGATGACCAATGCTCCGACAATGGACATCGTCGAACCCACGGCCTTTGGCATCCGAAGACTTGCTTCCCGTAATATTTCAAAGGTCATTTCCATAAGAAGCGCTTCAACGACGGCAGGCAAAGGAACCGTTTCCCTTTGGGCCGCTACAATGACCAGCAACTTCGTTGGAATCATTTCCTGATGAAAAGTCGTGGCTGCAACATAGACAGCCGGCCCGACTATCGAGATGATGAAAACGATGATCCGTAAAAAACGTGTGGCTGAAGCAATGTCGAAGCGATTATAGTAGTCTTCGACAGATTGGAAAAACTGTACGAATATTGCCGGTGCCACCAGGACAAAAGGCGTTCCATTAACGAATATCGCCACTCTTCCTTCCAGAAGGTTTCCTGCGACCATATCCGGTCTTTCTGTATGGTTAAGGGTTGGGAATGGGGTCATGACCTGGTCTTCTATCAATTGTTCAATATATCCTGATTCAAGAATGCTATCGATGTTAATTCGATTTAAGCGCTTCTTGACCTCCTCGACGATCCCTTCTTTAACGATTCCATTTATATACATGATGGAAACGTCCGTTTTTGTCACCGTGCCTATTTTCATCGACTCTATCCATAAATCCGGGGTATTGATAATCCGGCGTAACATGGCAATGTTCGTTCCAATCGATTCCGTAAACCCTTCTCTTGATCCCCGGACAGTCAAATGCGTGCTTGGTTCCTGAATCGAGCGCCGCTCTCCCCCTTTTGTACTGGCAACCAGGGCTATGTTGATACCATCAACAAAAATGATGCTGTCCCCTGATAATAAGGATAAAAATAGTTTTTCCCAGTCCTTGACGGTTTCTACACCACCGAGGGAAACCACGTCCTCAGAGATTACATCCAACGCTTCTTGTGGAAGTATTTTTTCTGATAGATGAGGATTTTTCATGATTGATTCAATTAAAAAGTCCGTAACGCTTGGATTATCAATCAGACCTTGCACATACAAAATAGTTGTTTTTATCTCCGGATTTTGACCAATTTTCAACGTTCGGATAATGATGTCCGGACTGTTTCCCGTCTTTTTCTTCACGATTTCCAGATTTGCTGCAATGGAATTTTCTATATAATCAGGCGTTTTGCTTTTGGATTGATTTTCATCTTCCTTTTTCTTTTCACGTTGCTTCACTTGTCTCTTTTGCTTGAAAAAAGAAGCCATAGCACCGAACCTCATTCCTTTTTCGTTTCACTCATTTTGTCCAAACCATTCCTCCTTTATTCTGAGTTCTGCCTTCTTCCTTCCATAAGAAAAAGGCTGTCGCAATGACAGCCTTTGGCGGTTATTTTCCGTTATGTAATGAAGTGCCGATTATAACGGCCCAATCAACTAAACTGAAATTATACTTTGCCTTTGTTCCTTCTCAAAATCAAAACAACGAAAGTAATCAATAACAAAGCCAATATCGCATAAACGATGTTTGAATAAATGTCCATATATCCTACTATATCTTCCCAGGAAGACCCAACAGCTGCCCCGATATTGACTAAGATGATGTTCCAAATTAATGTTCCGGATGTTGTGTAAAGCAGAAAGAGCCAAAAGCTCATATGGGACATACCTGCAGGAATTGAAATCAAGCTTCTGATCAACGGAACTAGCCTGCAGAAAAACACGGTCCATGCCCCGTACTTGTCAAACCATGAATTCGCCTTATGGACGTCCGATACCGTTAACCGAAGAATATGGCCCCATCTTTCCACGAACCTTTCAATGACCTTAACATCAAGAAGTAAACCAATTCCATAAAGGACGACTGCCCCTGCCACTGACCCTATAGTCGCAGCAATCACGACGCCAATAATCGTCATATCCGCTTTTGTTGTCATGTAGCCGCCAAATGTAAGAATGACCTCTGACGGGATCGGCGGGAAAATATTTTCCAATGCTATTAATAGAAAGATTCCTATATACCCAAAATCGTTCATGAATTCCGTAATCCAGTTTTCCATTTAATACGCTCCTAACTTTCTTGAATCAGCAGCTGACTTGTTACCCGCCGGCTGCTTATCTTGCAATAATCTTGCTCCCTTTATTAACGACCTTTGTTCTTCCGGCGGTCTTGATACCTTTGAAAAAACCAAATGGCAATTGCGATCCAACAACCACCCGCCAAATATCCGGCAATGATATCACTAGGATAATGGACCCCCAAGTATATACGGCTAATACCTATCGAGAGAATCATGATCATGCTGATCAGAATCAATAGAATCCTTGCCCACCTAGCCGTAATGTGACGCCATAGCAAAAATGTAAGAATACCGTATAAGGAAAATGCATTCATGGCATGTCCACTAGGGAAACTGTACCCCCCAATTTCGATGAGTCGATGTAAATCGGGCCGGGCGCGTTGAAACAATAGCTTAACCATCAAATTGAGAAGAGGTGAACCAACCATGACTGCAGTGAATAAGACCAGTTCCAAACGATGCTTCAAAACCCTATATAAGAAAAACAAAATGATCAAGGAAAGGATGATCAGGGAAACGGTTGAACCTATGTAGGTAAAGAACTTCATGATGTCCGTGAGAAGTGGAGACTCCCATCCCTGCACCAAGGAAATCACATCTTCATCAAATTTCAGGTATTCATTTGCACTTATGGTAAATGCCATGAAACTGAACCCGATTAAAGAAAGTACACTTATTAAAAAGGCAATGGTTAATTGCTGCTTTAATTTCATAATAACATCCTTTCACTTATTTAAAACCGATTCATATGGAAATTTCCATTTTATCATATCTTCTTCATTGCATGGTGAGTGTAATCGCCCGCCAACCGAATTCAGGAATTTGCCTGGGCACAAAATTTACTACTTTATCATACTACTCCATTCGTCATTGTCACCTCAACTTCAGGTTACTATAAGATTTCCCGACGACTACAGGAACATCAACTCGATTTAACGGGTGCCATTCAACATGCAAAAAGAAAAAAACCTTATGCAGGTTAGGGCACAAGGTTTTTCGTTTTTTAAATGCGGCTTGCCTTAAGCGGTAGTGATGTCAAAGTTTGCCCGGTCGCTGAATCGGTAAGATTCTCTTCTAACTGGAACGATGGCACCGCTTCAATATGCTTGAATTTCTTCAGGAAGGCAGTTAGTGCAATCTTCGCTTCCAGCCTGGCTAGCGGCGCTCCCAGGCAGAAATGCGGGCCATTTCCGAAGGTGAGATGCTTCTTATTATTAGGGCGGTGAATATTAAGGGTGAAGGGGTCTTCAAACATCTCTTCATCCATATTAGCTGCACTCATCCAAACAACCACGTTATCCCCTTCTTTCAATTCCACTCCCAATAGATCGTTATCTTCCTTTACGGTACGATCTAATTTAATAAGATTGAATCGGAATCGGAGCATTTCTTCGACCGCCTGTGGAACTAAATCCAGGTTTTCATGTAACTCTTGATAAACTTCCTTGTCATCATATAGCAGGGAATAAAAGCTATTGGCCAGTAAATGACTAGTTGTCTCGACCCCTGCCCCTAAAATCAGCATGGTCGTCCGGACAACCTCATCATCCGTAAACATTTCCCCATCCACTTCTGACTTCAATAGATCTGAGATGATATCATCCGCCGGGTTCAATCGTTTTTGCACAACAATCGGATACAAATACTGATAGTATTCTTTTGCGGCCACTTGCTTCAATTTATCTACTTCTTCTTGTTTTTCTCTATCAAAAGGAAGAAATAAGGTATCCACCCATTTCTTAAACAATAAACGATCTTTCGAGGGAACGCCCATCAAATCCGACATGACAATGATCGGAAGCGGACTCGCCAATGATTGCACAATATCGATTTCCGTTTCCTCATCCATTTGTCCAATCAACTCATCCGTAATTTCCTGAATGCGAGGTTCCCAGTTTTGAAGACTTCTAGGTGTGAATGCTGCGGCCAGCAGTGAACGGCGTTTTCTATGCTCAGGTGGATCCGCCTCAGTAATTTTGATTTTATCAGGCACAGAACCTTCCTCACTATCCGTTCCAACCGATATGGTAGTTCGTTTACGCACACTTGAAAAATGCTTATAATCACTGAGAACCCGCTTCACATCTTCATATTTAAAAACATTCCACGTATCCGTTCCTTCGTGATAACTCACCGGGTCATTTTCTAACATCCGTTTACACCAAGCGTACGGACTAAATTCCTCCGTCCGTGTTTTAAACCTAGTAATTTCTTTTACTGCAATAACTTCTTTCATGATACCGACTCCTCCCACTTCTTAAAAGTTACCTAACAAAAGGATCGAATGTTCAGCTTACCATCTCAGTCGATTTGTTAAAGGGTCGAGCATTCCTGATAGACTTTTTCACCATATCCTTAAATACACATCTATTCCATTATAGGGTAAAATCCCGCAATAAACCATGCATCTTCCATACCAGCAGCCTTACATGAAATTTGCCCCACAATCCCAACAACCCTATGTAAAACTGCTTATTTTTTTACAATTCCCTTTCTTTTTCTATTTTTTTATGTCTCTCAATTGAAGCTTAAAATCCGATCCTCATTTTCAAATTCGGTGAAAGTCCTTCCACTAAGTTATTTCAGTATAAATTATTTTTATAATACCCGAGTTTGATTCGGAATGAATCCACTGCATAAAAAAACGGCTGCTCAATGCAGCCGTCAGGTTAGTTAAGCCCTCACTGGATTTAAGTGAATTTGTGACACTCCTGCCGAATAACTGGGCTGGCCGAGACCCCACAGCCTCTTGCGGTGAGGAGGCTGTGGCAGGCGGAAAGGTAGCGGATTTCTGAAATCAAGCTGGAATTTTTAAAAGAAAAAAAACTGCAGGCAGACTCGCTTTTCTTCGAGTTTGTCTACAGTCTGAACGGCTGCACTGTAGCCGTCAATTTTTGCCCCTTTTAATCAGTTCATGCAAATCATCCATCTTCTTTTCCATTATATCCAATCTGGTTTTACGGTGCTTGATTGAACGGAAAAGGGATACGGTTCCCACGATGATCAGGATTAGAAATACAAGGCAAAACAATTGGTATACCATATCCGCAATATTATACCCACTCACTATGTAATCCCCCTAAATGGCATTCTCAATATTCTATTATACACCAGGCAAAATGAACAATTTAACCTTTTTAAGGGGAATCGGGAATAAAAAAACCGATAGCCAGTTGCTATCGGTTGATCTTTTATACCTCTAATTGTTGATCGTCATCTTGTGGCACAATTAATTCATTATAAAATGCAGCCATTGTTGTTCCTGCATAAGGAATCAACCATAGTAAACCAATTCCCAGCGTTAACATGCTAAGAATGCCCCATCCGATGAAGCTTAGGTGCATAAGGAAATACTTCCATTTCAAGCCCTTCATCCTTTTTCTGCTTTCTGTAATGCTTTCAAGCACCGTGTATTCAGGATGATCCTTCAATAAGAAAAACACCTGCGAATAGGCGATGCCTTTGATGATACCCGGAATGATTAATAATAATGACCATAAAAAAATGAAAATACCTTGTAAGATGGATGCCCCAATAAGCTTGAAAGAGGTTTTGCCTTCTTTATAGATAGCAAATACTTCTGGAATATCAGGGTTTCCTTCCCTAACCAAATTCAGATAGAACCAAGTGGTTGAAATGGTAAGCGGGATTAAGGCAATGGAAAAGACGAGACTGAAGATATCAGACCATATCGGTGTTTCTTCCTGCATGAGCCATTGTGAAAACCCACCGCTTCCTATCACTTCGACAATTAAAGGTAAAATGATGTTGATCAAGAACAGAAGCAACATCAGCGATACAGTTACTCCCCATTTACCTCCCAACGACTGAAGGGCGTTCCTTTTTAATTCTGAGATTCTCATACTCCTATTTAACTCCCCTTTTTTAAACAGCGGAATTCTGAATATTCACCATTTAATTGTAAAATCTGGTCGAATTAAGAAAAACCACTATTTTTTTGATGTTTAAATCCCATGTTGTATTTTAACATAATATTTCTAGCTGTGGGCTTAATTTCCTAGAAAGCACACACAGATAAAGAAAAGCTGTTGAATCGGTTTCGAGCAACCATGATCAACTCCTTTCTCGCCTTGGCTATTGGCTTGTAACAGTTTATGAAAGCGAATATGACAATATGCCATCAATCATTCAGTGCCATAAACCATTTAATTCCTTCCATTTGAAAAAACCTTCGCGTAACCATACCCAATTAAGTGTACGGTCCGCGAAGGTGCTTTCATAGATCTTGGATAATGTACTTTCTAGTTCTTTTTTCCTTCCCGGCAAGGATTTCTAATGTTCTCCAGTGATTTGCTCCTTGGATTCTATCCTAAAATCTTACGAACAGCATGGATAAAAATATTAACACCGTATTCCATGGCATCTTCGTCAAAAGTAAAACGCGGATGATGGTGGGGATAGGTTATTCCCTTTTCCTTATTCCCAGCTCCTATCAAGAAATAATTGCTAGGTGCCTTTTGTTGGAAAGCCGAAAAGTCCTCAGCTCCCATCGTCGGTTTTTGATGGTCGACAGCCTTTTCTCCATAAACTTCACGGACTGTTTCTTCCATGAGTTTGGTGACTTCATTGTCATTTATGACTGGTCGATATCCAGTTAAATAGTTAAATTCATACGAGGCACCATGTGCTTCCGTAATGCCTTTGATGACCCTTTCCATAAGAATTGGCATGGATTCACGGAATTTCAAATCAAAACTACGAACCGTCCCGCTAATCTCTACGGAGTTTGCAATGACATTGGCCGCTTCCCCTCCAACGAACTTTCCAATTGAGAGAACCAAGTTGTCGAGCGGATCTGTATTGCGGGAAACGATATATTGAAGATTCGTAACGACCTGGGCCCCGATCGCGATGCTGTCAATTGTTTCATGAGGTGCAGAACCATGGCCCCCCTTACCATTAACGGTCAGAAAGAAACCATCCGGCGCAGCCATCATCGGTCCATATACGATGCCAACTTTCCCGACTTCAAAGGTGGACATGAGGTGGGCACCAATCACGATATCCACACCTTCCATAACGCCTGCATCGACCATTTCCTGCGCTCCCCCAGGAAAATACTCTTCGGCATGCTGAAAAAAGAAGCGGACTTCACCTTTCAGGCTATCTTTCATTCCGGAAAGGATTTTCGCCGTACCAAGAAGCATCGCCGTATGTCCATCATGACCGCAAGCATGCATGACACCTGGTGTTCGAGATTTAAAATCGAAAGAATTCTCTTCCTCAATCGGCAACGCATCCATATCTGCACGGATGCCCAATGTTTTCCCAGGTTGGGAGCCAATCAAGCAGGCCATCACACTATATTTTGTCGGACGTGTAACTTCCAGGTTTCCAAATGACAACAGGGTTTCGTATACGAATTGCGATGTCTTCTCCTCTTGATAAGATAATTCCGGATGCTGGTGAAGATGACGTCGCCAAGCAATCACATCTTCCCTTACACTTTTTATTTCCGGATATAATTTCAAACTATGCATGACCATTTCCTCCTCAAATATGAACTATAAGAATCTCTCTATCTAGTAATCAGCAAGTTATGTGCCAATTTCCGGATTACCCTTCCCGCTCTTGAAAAATAGGATTACAGCAACCCCTTTTCCCCTTATACACCATGGAAGTGTAAATTTTTTCACCCTCTAGCGTAAAAAAAATTTTACTACCATTGAACACCGTTCTAAGAAACGAAAGGGACGAAAAGGAAATCCGCTCCCTTTTCGCCCCTATTTCCTCTATTTATTTATCGTCTTTTCTTTTTGATAAACCAAAGAACCGCCCATATAGGTTTCTTCCACTGTAATCCTATCGATTTCCTCCGGTCTTATCGCCAAAATATCCTGGTCAAGCACAATGAAGTCTGCATGATAGCCGGGAGTGAGCTGCCCGACATCCGGGATTCTCGTTATCTCCTGAACTGCCCGCGTGTAGAGTGTAATAGCGGTAGGTACATCCACACGCTGATCCTGACCGGTGTCCGTACCATCATAGGCAATTCGCGTGACGGCTGCCTTGATTCCGACGAACGGATTGACCGGATCAACCCATGCTGTTGCTGGTGCATCGGAAGAGAATGCCAGCTTTATGCCTGCCTTTAACATGGATTGGATGGGGTACGTTTGCCTTGTGCGTTCTGCACCTAGATTATTAAGATAGCTTTCGATTTCGGCATATAAGAAGATTGGTTGAGGAACAAAAGCGATACCCGTTTCTGCTGCTCGCTGAAGTGCTTGCTTTTTAGGCATGGCTGCATGTTCGATTCTTATTGATGGACCATCAGCGATCCATCCCGTTTTTCCGTAAAAGGTATTCACGATCATATCGATCGCTTGCTCCCCCATTGCATGTATGACCAATTGTATATTGTTTTCCCTGGCTGCCTCAGCTGCACTTAACAACTCCGCCTCTGAGGTCATCTGAATGCCCTGGTTCTTTTCTTCGCCTAAAAATGGAGGGTCGACCCACGCGGTTTGCCCCGACACGCTGCCATCCGAGAATAACTTAACCCCACCGATATGATTCTGGTTTTCTCTGTTTGTTTTACCCTTATCCAGGATCATATCATTCTTCATATCTTCCCAAATATAGTATAAAACAGTACGTTGCTTTAAACCCTTTTCGCTCGCAGCCCTATACAAATCCAAGTAATCGATCGGCTTGGTCCTTGCCAGGAGTTCAGTGATTGCAGTAATCCCATGTGCTAATAATTTAGGACTCAATTCGGCGAGAGTATCTGTTTCTTCTTCGAATGTTTGAACCGGCATCACTTTATTGACCAGTTCTTTTGCATTTTCCCGTAATATTCCGGTCGGCTCCCCTTCTGAATCCCTGTCAATCTCTCCCCCTGCTGGATTTAGCGTGTCCTTTGTAATTCCCGCCAATTCCAATGCCTTGCTGTTCACGACAATTATATGGCCGCAGGTCCGGGTTATTACCACAGGTACTTCCGTCGTCGCCCTATCCAGATCGTAGCGTGAAGGGGACCGTCCTTCCGTCAATTTCCCTTCATCATATCCCCAGCTTTCAATCCAATCCCCTGATTTTTGGGATTCACACTGTTCACGAACGGCCTTGATCAAATCCTCAATCGATTCAACGACAGGTGGCATACATGGAATTTGCTTGGCCGCCTTCGCTAAAAATAGCGGATGAAGATGTGAATCTATTAATCCGGGAAGCACCCGCCGCCCTTGAAGATCAATCTGTTCCCCATTCATTCCGTCTGTCTCTGACTGTTCTCCTACCCACTCGATGCGCCCATTACGAACAACCATGGCAGTCGCATAAGGTTGTTTTGGATTCGATGTAAATATTTTCCCATTTATATAAATAAAATTCATATTTCGTTTATTTTCAATCATACTTTCCCTCTCCTTAATAAGTAAAATCCAACATGATGAACGTGGAAACTTCCCTTCATCCTTCCATATTTAAACCTTATGCCGTTTCCCAACAATTAAGATAAATGGTTTTCACCAGTCATGGGGCTTGAAGGAGTTCCCTGAGCCTGTTTTCCGTGAATGAACGTTCCCACGACGAATCCCAGTACGGCTGGAATCAGCCATGCAAAACCATATGAACTGAATGGGATGATGGAAATGAAATCATTCATGAATCCCATATGGATACCGACGCTTTCCAATGTTTCGCATAAACTGATGATGAAAGTGGCCAGGACCGACCCCTTATAGGCACCCGCGTTTGGTATGTACCTGCGGAAAACGCCAAGTAAGACAATCACTATCGAAACAGGGTAAATTCCCATGAATAACGGTACGGAATAGTCGATGATCTTTTCGACACCCATTAGCCCCATCAACACTCCAATGGCACAAACGACGATTACCCAATTGCGGTAACTCACTTTTTGTTTCGTCAACCCGCTAAGGAAATCTGCAATTGAAGCGGTTATTCCAATTGAGGTGGTAAGGCATGCTAATGAAACCGCTATAGCCAATGCAATGGTGCCGTAATCCCCAAGCAGTTTATAAACCAGGCTCGTCACCAGCTGCGCACTCTCCATTTCATAAGGGAATAATCCGCTTCCTGTAGCACCGATATATAGAAGCCCTCCGTATATGATGAGCAATCCCAAACCAGCCACTATGGTTCCATTCATGACCACTTGCTTCATTTTGGAAGGTTCCGCATATCCTTTTGCTGCAATCGAGCCAATGAAAACCGATGCACAAAGAAGGCCGGTGAACACATCACCCGTCTGATAAGCACTAAAAAACGAGTGGCCAAACGGATTTTGAATTTCCGTATTTACAGGCGCCCCCAGTGGATCGATAGTGCCTTTGATGACGATAAAAAGAAGAATGGCGAACAGAGCAGGCGTTAGCACTTGTCCGACTTTATCAATGAGATTGGATCGATCGCTGGCAAAATAAAAATTCAATCCAAAGAAAACGACCATCGTCACGAAAGAAGGGACATTCGGGAATAATGTATGGACCCCCATTTCATGGGTCGTAGCGGCCGTCCTGGGTACAGTGACGAGCATCGCAATCCCGATCATGACAACCAGATTGAATACCTTATAAAACCAAGTGCTGATCGGCCTTGTCAGTTCTTCAAATTTCCCTTTTGAATTCAAGACCGCCACAACTCCCAGTATAGGGAGTACAATTCCCGTAAGAATGAAGCCCGCTAGAGCCGGAAGCCAATCCGACCCTGACGCAAGTCCGATCGACGGAGGAAAAATCAGGTTGCCAGCCCCAAAAAATACGGCAAATAAAGCAAAACCAAAAATAAGGCTGTCACGTACTATCTTGTTTGTATTCATCCATTCACCTCTATTTTTTATCACTTAATGAAACCAGCTTTTAATACGCCTATCACTTATATAAGCAAATGCCGTGCCAATCTTAACAATATTTTAATTATTTTTAACATCACTGGCATATTCCCCTGCACACAAGGCAAAAAAGGGTCACGATTCTATTTAGCGTCTAGAATCGTGACCCTTTGATTATCCAAATCCAATAAAAAGTGGTGAAATTTTTACCTCTAGCGTAAAAGAATTTTTACCGCAATTTATGTTTTTCCATTTTATATTTCAATAATTGTTTGGAGATACCAAGCTGTCTGGCAGATTCCGCCATTTTCCCATTCGTATTTTTCAACTGACTCACAATGATCTCTTTTTCATATTGCTGAACCGCATCTTTTAAGGAATCCACATTAAGACTGTTGTTATTAGCCATTGGAGCTTCAGTATAATCTCTTATTCTTCTAGGAATATCATCAAGGGTGATTCTACTGGACTGGACATGATTATATGCCGTCTCAACCGCATTTTTCAATTCCCTGATATTCCCTGGCCATGGATATCTTTTGAAACACTCCAGCACTTCATCCTGAAGACCGTCGATATATATATTCATCGTATTGTTGTAAAAATTCAGATAATGATCAACAAGGACTTCTATATCCTCTTTTCTATCCATCAAGTTTGGCAAGTCAATCTGTACGACACCGATTCTATAGAATAAATCTTCCCGCAACCGTTTCTCCGCCAGTAAAATATCCGGTACCTCATTGGTTGCTGAAATCACCCTGATGTCCAAGCGGATATTTTTCTTCCCGCCCAGTCTCCTGATCGTTTTCTCTTCAATCGCCTTCAGAAGCTTCACCTGAAGATTCATATCCAGTGAATTGATTTCATCCAGAAATAAAGTTCCGCCTTCCGCCTGTTCGAATAGACCCGGCATGTCTTCCGATCCGGTGAAGCTCCCCTTATTCGTACCAAACAAAGTGCTTTCCCATAAACTAGCAGGGACCGCACTGCAGTTAAGTGAAATGAAGGGCTTTCCAAATCGATCGCTTAAATTATGGATCGCCTGAGCGATAAGTTCTTTCCCTGTGCCCGTTTCCCCAACGATCAAAACATTTGAGGTCGTTAGCGCAATTCTTCCAAGTTTATCTTTAATGCTTTCCATTTTAGGGTTAACCGTAATAATATCATCGACCGTATAAACGGTATTATTTCTCCTGAAGATTTTATGGCTCGAATATTTGTCCAAATATTGGATGGCATCCTTGGAAAAGAAACGCTTAGAGAATTCTACGGCTCCAATTATTTTACCGTTTTCGGCTATCGGAAATGTGGAATTGATCGTTTCGATGACCTCTCCCGTTTTGGTGATCATCTCTTGTTTTATATTACATAACGGTTTTCCCGTCCTTAACACATTCATCAGCGTACTATTTTCGTTCGTGATATTTTTATAAAAGGAAGTGACACTCTTCCCCATGAATTCTTCCGGCCTTATCCCAAGCTCTATAAGGACATTTAAATCTGCCATATCATAAAAAATGATAATCCCTTTATCATCTACGACCAAAACATTATCAAAATCGGATAATCTCCTGAATATATCCACATTCATATTCACCCTTCCAGCCTCCTCTCAACTTTACATATTCAAACCGTGACAATCCCCGCAGATCGGTCATTCACCTTGTAGCTTCCTGGTTTGTAACTGCTTGGTGCATTGTCCAATCATTCTGATATTTTACCATGAAACAGGGCGTTTTTTCTTTTCAAACTTTTTCCTGGCTTTGTCATCACCATATAAATGATCACAACAAAAAAAGAGCATCCCAAAGCAGAAATCACTTCCGCCTTTGGAACACCCTCTTTCCTATAATCAATCAGAGCCAGTTATAACAAAATCGTCTTGGAGCAAAGCTAAAGGAAGCTTTCTATTTATAGGATCCCCTGCCGAAACATTAATTTCAGTAATGTGACCACTGGCACCTATTGAAACATCAATCAATTTCCCATCCTCCGTTTTCACTAAAAAGAGCCTCTCCCATTCATAAACATAGGAATTCTTTTGAACGTAAACTTGTTCGACGGTCCCATCCTGAGCACACTCGATGGTATGAATCGGTTTTAACACGGAATCACTCCTCCACTCTCCATTATTTGGCTAGCTTATACCCAGCCACGGAATATCGAGGCTTCTGCCATTTTTCTGACACCCACCATATACGCTGCCAGCCTCATATCCACTTTTCTTGTCTCGGACATTTCATATACTTGATTAAATGAATTGACCAATAACTCTTTTAATTTGGTTTGGACTTCTGCATCTTCCCAATAATAACCTTGATTATTTTGAACCCATTCAAAGTAAGAAACTGTCACACCGCCTGAGCTTGCCAATACATCAGGTACGAGAAGCACATTGCGTTCCGTCAAGATCTTGGTTGCCTCCAAAGTGGTAGGTCCATTAGCTGCTTCCACAACAATTTGGGCTTTGATAAGATGTGCATTTTCTTTGGTGATTTGATTGGAAATGGCAGCAGGCACTAAAATATCACAATCTTGTTCCAGAAGCTCCTGGTTGGTGATTGTATTATCGAATAGTGTCGTTACCGTCCCAAAGCTATCCCTTTTATCAAGTAAGTAATCGATATCCAGACCCTCAGGTTTATAGATGGCACCATATGCGTCCGATATGCCAATCACTTTCGCACCAGCATCATGCATGAATTTGGCCAAAAAGCTTCCTGCATTCCCAAACCCTTGGACGATGATGCGTGCACCTTTCAATTCTATGCCCTTACGCTTTGCCGCTTCCTCGATACAGATGGTGACACCTTGTGCCGTCGCCTTTTCCCTACCGTGTGAACCGCCCAGTACCAGTGGCTTGCCTGTAATGAAACCAGGCGAATCGTGTTCTCTTATTCTACTGTATTCGTCCATCATCCATGCCATGATTTGTGAATTCGTATAAACATCCGGGGCCGGAATATCTTTAGTCGGCCCCACTATTTGGCTGATTGCCCGAACGTATCCACGGCTAAGCCTTTCCAATTCACCGATGGACATTTGGCGCGGATCACAGATGATGCCGCCTTTTCCTCCGCCATATGGCAGATTCACGATTCCGCATTTCAAACTCATCCACATTGAAAGTGCCTTGACTTCTTCTTCATCGACTTCAGGATGAAAACGGATTCCGCCTTTCGTCGGACCTACAGCATCGTTATGCTGTGCACGGTATCCAGTGAAAATCTTCGTCGAATTGTCATCCATCTTGATTGGAATCCGGACGGTCAGCATCCGAAGAGGTTCCTTCAAAAGCTCGAACACTTCTTCAGAATAGCCAAGCTTATCCAGCGCCTCCTTGATTACGACCTGTGTTGAATCTAGCAAACTGACAGTTTCTTTTTCTTCTTTGACTGTTGTACTCAATGGAATTCACCTCATAGGTATATTAGGATAAAACTTTTTTAATGCGTTCGATTGCCCAATCCAAGTCTTCTTTTGTAATCACTAATGGCGGAGCAAAACGGATAACTGTATCATGTGTTTCTTTACAAAGCAATTTTTCTTCTTTAAGCTGCTCACAATAAGGTCTTGCTGCTTCCGTTAATTCGACTCCGATGAATAAGCCTCTGCCGCGGATATCTTTAATCATTGGATTCTTGATTTCTTTTAAACTATCCATAAAGTATTGTCCAAGCTCCAATGAACGTTCAGCAAGCTTCTCTTCTTCAAGAACTTCCAATGAAGCGATGGAAACCGCACATGCCAATGGATTGCCGCCGAATGTAGAACCATGGGAACCAGGATTGAATACGCCAAGGATTTCACGGTTTGCAGCTACGCAAGAGATTGGGAAAACCCCGCCGCCCAGCGCTTTACCTAAAATGTACATATCCGGAACTACTCCATCCCAGTCAGAGGCGAACATTTTTCCTGAACGTCCAAGTCCTGACTGAATTTCATCAGAAACGAATAGGACATTATTTTCTTTACATAAGTCGTAAGCTTCTTTCAAGAATCCTTGTGGCGGTATGATGATTCCCGCTTCACCTTGAATCGGTTCGATTAAAAATCCAGCCGTTTGCGGTGTAATCGCTTCTTTCAATGCATCAAGGTCGCCGTAAGGGATAAGCTTGATTCCTGGCAGCATCGGTCCAAAGCCCCTTCTATATTCATCATCGGATGACAAGGACACTGCTGCCATCGTCCGGCCATGGAAATTCCCGATACATGCAATGATTTCAGCTTGGTTTTCTGCGATTCCCTTAACATCATAACCCCAGCGTCTAACAGCTTTGATTGCAGTTTCAACAGCTTCAGCACCTGTATTCATAGGCAGTGCCATGTCTTTTTGCGTAATGCGCGAAACCATTTCATACCATGGTCCTAATTTATCACTATGGAATGCACGGGACGTTAATGTTACGCGATCAGCTTGTTTTTTTAATTCGTCGATGATTTTCGGATGCCTGTGGCCTTGGTTCACTGCTGAATAGGCACTAAGCATATCCATATATTTGTTGCCTTCAGGATCTTCCACCCAAACTCCTTCTGCCTTCGAAATGACGATTGGAAGTGGATTATAATTGTTTGCACCATATTGTTCTGTTTGCTCGATTAATTTTTCCGTTAATGTTGTCATGTTGATTCCCCCTAAGATTTATAGCGTTTCAGATGTTGTTTTTCCTTGAAGATGAAGAACTAAATAATCAGGACCGCCCGCTTTTGAATCTGTACCTGACATATTGAATCCGCCAAATGGCTGGTATCCTACAATTGCACCAGTACAGCCGCGATTGAAGTACAAGTTACCTACGTGGAAATCCTCACGCGCTTGTTCGATATGTTCAATGTTGTTCGAGATGACCGCACCCGTTAATCCATAATCCGTGTTATTGGCAATCTCGATTGCATGATTGAAATCTTTTGCCTTACAGAATGCAACCACTGGTCCGAAAATCTCTTCTTTCATGACACGTGCGTTCTCATCCACATCGGCAATGATAGTTGGCTGGATGAAGAAACCTTTTGAATTGTCTCCTTCTCCCCCTGTAACAATTTTCCCTTCTTCTTTACCGATTTCAACGTAGCTCATGACTTTGTCGTAAGCTGCTTGATCGATAACCGGACCCATGAAGTTGTTTAGATCTGTTGGTTCCCCGACTGTTTTTTCTTTCGTTAATTCAATGGCACGATTCAAGACTTGGTCATATACATCTTCCACTATTACGGCACGTGAACAAGCAGAACATTTTTGACCGGAGAATCCGAATGCAGAAGCGACGATTGATTGTGCCGCCAATTCCAGATCAGCCTCTTTATCAACAACGATCGTATCTTTACCGCCCATTTCAGCGATGACACGTTTTAACCAGATTTGGCCTTCATGAACTTTTGCCGCACGCTCATAAATACGGATTCCAACATCACGAGAACCGGTAAAGCTGATGAAACGTGTACGAGGATGATCTACCAAATAATCGCCAACCTCGGCACCGCTTCCTGGAATGAAGTTCACAACTCCTGCAGGCATGCCCGCTTCTTCCAGCACTTCGATGAATTTAGCTGCAATGACCGGTGTTGTACTGGCCGGTTTCAATAAGACCGTATTTCCTGAAACAAGAGCTGCCGTCGTCATGCCTGCCATGATCGCAAACGGGAAGTTCCAAGGTGAGATGATGACACCGACACCAAGCGGGATATAATTGAAAGCATTGTGTTCAATCGGACGGCTTTCCACTGGCATGCCGTCTTTAAGCTTCAGCATTTGACGTGCATAGTATTCCATGAAGTCGATCGCTTCCGCTGTATCCGCATCCGCTTCATTCCAAGGCTTTCCTGCTTCTTTCACCAATAGGGCCGAGAAATAGTGTTTTCTTCTCCGTACGATGGCTGCAGCCCTGAATAAAATATTTGCACGCACGTCCGCTTTCGTTTTTCTCCAAGTTTGGAATGTCTTATCTGCCGCTTGCATCGCTTGCTCAGCAAGATCCTTATTGGCTTTGGATACGGTTCCAATAACTTCTTCTTTATTTGCTGGGTTTACAGAGGTAATGACTTCATCAGTAAACACTTTTTCACCATTAATGATCAGCGGATATTTCTTCCCTAAATCATTAGCTACATCATTCAATGCCGCTTGAAAAGCTTTATTGTTTTCTTCGATTTTAAAATTAGTAAATGGTTCGTGTTTATATGTTTGGACCATTATAGCTCATCTCCCTAAAATTTTATGTTTTTTTCTTCACCCTTACTTAACAAGCAAGTTCCGTGCCAACTTTTCATTTTTTTGAAAAAATAATGATATTTCATTAGATATGCAATGAAATTCAGCACTTTTGGGGCAAAATTGACATAGTATGCCATCTTTTTTTGCTCTAATCCCTATTTATGTCGCTTAAACCTTACACTTTTTATAATGCAAGATTCATGCCAACTATAAAAAACATAAAAAACAGCGTTTTATCACTTTTTCCGCAAAATATTTTTGCACTTCGATGCAAAATTATCTTGCTGTGCAAATTTTATTTGCGCCTTTACTTCAATTCCTCTACAATAGCTCTAAGAAAAGAAGAAAAACGGGAGGCATTCATGAATTTAGATCAAATCATTAAAATAGATGGTTTCCAATCCATCCTCTATTCGCTTGTGGATGTAATCGATACAGGGATACATATAATCGATATAAAAGGGCGGACCATTGTATATAACAAGAAAATGGCAGAAATAGAAGGAATGGATTCAGAAGAAGTGTTAGGGAAGAAGATTCACGAAATCTTTAAATTCAAGGAAGAAACGGAGAGTACATTAATAAGGGCACTTCATTCGGGTAAGACAACCGAGAACTCGAAGCAGACCTACTTCAATAATCTTGGTCAGGAAATTACAACAATCAATAATACGTTTCCGATTTTGGATCAAAAGCAAAATATCATCGGAGCAATTGAAGTGGCAAAGGATATAACGAATCTGGAAAGAATCATTAAAGATAATATCTTAAATAAGGGCGATACCAAATATACGTTTGACAGCATCATCGGAACGAGTGAAAATTTCCTGGAAGTCATAGAAAAGAGCAAGCGCTCGACCAGAACGGCATCCTCCATCCTCATCGTCGGGGAAACGGGCACAGGAAAAGAGCTCTTCGCCCAAAGCATCCATAATGGCAGCAGCCGTTCGACACATCCTTTCATCAGCCAAAACTGTGCTGCCCTGCCAGATAGTCTAATTGAAGGAATACTCTTCGGAACAAAGAAAGGCGCCTTCACCGGATCGATTGAAAGGCCTGGATTATTCGAACAGGCACAGGGCGGTACCATCCTTCTCGATGAAATCAACTCATTAAATCCAAACATGCAAGCGAAATTATTACGGGCCCTTCAAGAAAGGACGATTCGCCGTGTTGGGGATACAAAGGATAAAAAAATTGACGTTAGGGTCATTGCAACGATAAATGAAGATCCGATAGATGCCATTGCAAATGATCATTTACGAAAGGATTTATACTACCGATTAAGTGTCGTTTCGTTATTCATCCCGCCTCTTCGTGAACGGAAAGAGGATATTCCTCTGCTGGCGCAATCCTTCATCGAGAAATTCAATGCGCTGTTCGAATTGAATATAGAAGGAATCAGCGAAGATGTCTACTCGCTTTTTTATGATTACGACTGGCCCGGGAACGTAAGGGAACTTGAACATATCATTGAGGGGGCCATGAATTTAATGGAACCTGGCGATACAAAGATTGCCATCACCCACCTTCCGGCTCTATTTAGGAAGAAAGCCCATTTGGAAGACATTCGTCCCGATAAAAAAGAAAATCATGAAAATGGAGATTTACAGGAGTCGACCTTATCTCTAGATGATTATATCACCCATACTGAAAAGCAATACTTGGAGAAGATTTTAAAAGAACATGGGATGAATATCTCCAAAGCAGCCAAGGCCCTGAATATTAGCCGCCAAAGTCTTCAATACCGCTTGAAAAAGTATCAGGTCAAATAACACAAAGAAGGCCCCCATTATATATATGGTGGGCCTTTAGTTTATCGGCGGAAAGCGAGCGGGTTTCATGCGTATACCCTAAAATAAATGCCCAAATTCCGAATAGTGAGGTGAAGGTTAAAAAAATTCGTGAACGGTTGAATTAAGTTACATGTAGGTCGAATTAAATGTATCAACGGTCGAATTAAATGCCATGTAGGTCGAATTAATGCATCAACGGTCGAATTAAAGGTCATGTAGGTCGAATTAATGCTTCAACGGTCGAATTAAATGCCATGTAGGTCGAATTAATGCATCAACGGTCGAATTAAATCCCGTGTAGGTCGAATTAATGCTTCAACGGTCGAATTAAAGGTCATGTAGGTCGAATTAAATCCCGTGTAGGTCGAATTAATGCGTGAACGGCCGAATAATGCCGTGTAGATCAAGGCAAACTCACTTTCTGCGAATTTGTCTACAGTCTGAAGGCCCTCATTGATAATGAGGGCCTTTTTTTGCTTCTATTCATTTTACTTCGCAATCAGAATGCTTCAGCCGCTTTTACAACGTTTTCCAAACCATCCGCGATGATTTTTTGTGTCCGATCCGGATACTGATTATGTCCTTCAATGACCACGACATCCGGATTGTTAATTCCCCATAGGCCAATGATATTTTTCACTAAATTCACGGCCATTTCAGCAGAAGCCATTCCTTCTAATGCATAATCAGAACCGCGGGCATTCAATAGCATGACTTTTTTATCACCAGCATACCCGACAGGACCTTCTGCCGTATAATTGAACATTTTACCTGCTTGTGCCAAATAGGAAAGATATGTGATAAGCGGCGCAGGAACCGTTGCATTCCAGAGAGGGAAAGCGAATACCACTTTATCCATGGCCAGGAATTGATTTAAATATTGGTCAACCAGTTCGGCCGCCTTTTCCTCTTCGGCTGTCAGTTCAAGACCTTGGTTACGTTTATACAAACCGGTAATTGCCGTATTTCCATAGTAAGGAAGTTCTTCTTTAAATAAATCCAGTTCTGTCACTTCATCTGTACGGTGTGTCTCTTTATATGCTTTTAAGAAGGTGTCATACATTTTCGAGCTCATTGCCTGTTCTGCAGGACGATCGTTCACTTTTACGAATAATACTTTTGTCATTTTTCCATTCTCCCCTGCCGCGGTTTCTTTATTTCTAAATAATCTACTTAAGAATCCCATATCCTCTCACCATTGCTTTCTGATTATAATATTTAGACGATTAAATGAATCTCATTGCCTGATGGATCTGTTACAGCGAAAAACCCTTCTTTTTCCGTGACGACAGCCCCGATTCCTTTCAGTTGTTCGGTTACTTTTTTTCTCGCTTCTTCGTCTGCAAAAACGAGAGTATACCAGTTTAGCCCTACACTATTTTCCTTAGGAGCAGGGGCGCCAACGCCATTCCAAGTGTTCAACCCTATGTGATGATGATATCCACCGGTTGAAGTAAAGAGCGCTCCTCCATATCGATTCACGACGCTAAACCCAAGACCTTGCATGTAAAACTCCTCCGTTTTACGTAAATCCGCTACATGCAAATGTATATGCCCCATTAAGGTACCTGCAGGCAGTTTGCTCCACTCACCATCGCTTTCTTTCAGAAGGTCATTCCCATCCAGCGGATCCGTGCCCATTGCGACTTCCCCTCCGGCCCATCTCCAATCAGTTGATGGCCGATCAGAGTATACTTCAATCCCATTGCCATCCGGATCGGTAATGTACAGCGCTTCACTCACTTCATGATCAGCCGCTCCAAATGGATATTTCGTTTGAAGTAAATGGCGTAAAAAAATCGATAAGTCAGCACGGCTTGGCAGTAAAAGGGCAAAGTGATACAAGCCCGTCGTCCGCCCTTCTTTCGGAATCACATCTGCAGGCTGCTCAAGTGTCAGCAACGGGGTTTTACCGTCTGTCGTCAAAACAGCTTGCCGGTCGGTTTTATTCAATACTTGAAGACCGATGATTTCTTGATAAAACAGAATGGCATTATTTAAATCCAATACATTTATACTGACCTCGCCAACAAAGGTAATTGGTTTTTGATGAAAATTTTTATCCATATTGTCACTTCCCTTTTTTATTGAAAATCACATGATCCAAAGAAAGAACCGTGCGGTTTGCACACGCTAGATAGACAGACATGGCAAGCAGTGCCAAGTCCAGTTCGTAACCCGCCGCTTGCCCGTTTCCAAGAAAACCAGCAGGTAATTTAGCCGTGAAAATCGCCCCCGCCATAATGACCGCAAATAGGACGGATACGATTCGTGTTCCCAAACCCAGTATAACCGCAAGTCCTCCAATCAATTCGATTCCTGCAACGATGTATGCCATGAAGCCAGGAATGCCAAGGCTATCGAAAAATCCCGCCGTATTTCCTATGCCCCCTTGAAACTTTGAAACGCCGTGAATGAAAAAAGTAAGACCTAAAATCACCCTTAAAAAAACTTGACCTGCATCATTTTTATTCATGTATGAATCTCCTTTGTCAGTTACTTTATGTAAGTAATTATATTTTCATAAGCTTATAATGTCAAGTAAGTTTATTGGAATTCATTTTTTTACCTAAAAAAACGAATTGCCGAAAGCAACTCGTTATATGGTGTCACTATTTAAATGTGTAATAAATGGTTGAATTGATGATGAAAGAATCCGCAATCGTTCTCCCGACTTCCTCACATGCCACCTTACTTCCTCCTAAGTATCAAATTTAATCGAAATCATTACGATTTAAAACTCAATTAAACACAACTTCATTATTCAAACATCGAAATCAGTTCTTTTGTGTATGAATGGCGATCGCTGCAAAAAAGCTGTTCTTTTTCAAAAGAATCTACAATAACACCCCCTTTCATCACCATGATCCGTTGGCTCATCTCCTGTACAGCCGATAGATCATGGGAAATAAAAAGGTAAGAAATGTCCAAAGTCTCCCGCAGCCCGCCTAACAATTTCAGCACCGCCGCTTGAGACAGAACGTCCAGGCTTGAAGCCGGTTCATCCAATATAATGAGGGCCGGTTCAATGCTGATTGCGCGTGCAATGGTCACCCGCTGCTTTTGTCCGCCGCTTAGCTCATGCGGGTAACGTTCAGCAATACTCCTTGGAAGCTCCACAGTTTCCAGGAGCTGTTCGATAAAGTTCGCTTCACTTGTAAAAGTAAAATGTTTCAGATTTACCTGGCTGCCAAATTGAAGATATGGATCCATTAGTGAATCTTTTATCCTTAGTTTTGGATTCAAAGCCGATGCAGGATTCTGCAAAACAGCCTGGATGTTCTTACGATACGGTTTTAAACTGCGTTCGCTTTTGTTTTGCAGCGCCGTTCCTTCAAATAGGATGCTGCCCTGGTCAAAAGATTCAACCTGAAGGATGAGTCTTGCCAATGTGCTTTTTCCGCTCCCGCTCTCTCCCACTAATCCAAGGCATTCCTTCCTTTCGATGCTGAAATTCACGTTCCTTAGTATTTCCACTCCGTTATCATAGCTTTTATGGACATTGCGTACGTCTAATAAACTCATCCTGACACTCCTTCAAGCTTAAATGGAATTCTGCTCAATGATGGTGATGATTGAATCAGTTCATTCGTATAAGTGTGCCGTGGATGATTCAATACCTGATTTTTATCACCGGTCTCAATGATGGCCCCGTCTTTCATGACCGCAAGGCGATCCGCATACTTCCTGACATGACGTAAATCATGGGTAATGAACAAGATCGCACATCCGGTTTCTTTTTGGAGCCTTGATAACAGCTGTAAGACCATAAATGAAGATACACTGTCCAAGGCTGTGGTCGGTTCATCCGCTATCAATATATCCGGCTCAAGCAGCAGGGCTATTGAAATGGATACGCGTTGAAGCTGCCCGCCGCTTAATTGAAAAGGGTATCTGCTGTAGATATCTTCATTCAGGCCCACCGAAATGAGCGCCTTGACCGCTTGCTTGCGCCTCTCCTTTTTGGAAAGGTTCAAATGTGTTCGCTGATATTCGTCGAAATGTTTACCGATGGTAAGGAACGGTGTAAATGAACCCTGGTAATCTTGAAAAATATAAGCCAGGCGCTTTCCGCGAATCTTCCTGATTTCTGAGGAAGATAGCGTTAATAAATTCTTTTCCCCGTACCATATTTCTCCCTTCGCTTGGAGATTGGGTGCAAGCAGCTGACATATTGCCATGGCAGTCATGCTTTTGCCGCTCCCGCTTTGTCCGACAAGTGCGAACCATTCACCTTTCTGCACATCCAATGAAATATCCTTGACGATATGATTTTGCTTCCCCATGATATTTAGATGCCTCACGGATAAAATGCTCATGATTCCACCTCCTTTTTCACATCGAATGCATCGCGCAAATAATCACCGAGCATGTTGGATAGAAGGACGACAAATACGATGGCTAGCCCTGGGTAAATCATCAGCAACATATTGGATTGAAAGTATGGACGGGCATCATTCAGCATGGCTCCCCACTCAGGTGCCGGCGGCTGCGCACCGAGCCCGATATATGATAAGGAAGATATGAGCAAAATGATTTTTCCTAAATCGAGGCTAGAAAGGACAAGCACGTTCCCAATAAGGTGCGGAACTAGATGCTTCCGCATGATCCCAAATGAACTTAATCCATTGATTTTAGCAACTGTGACATAATCCTTCTGACGTTCGGTGATCACCGTACTTCGCACAAGCCGGGCATAATTCACCCATTTCACCAGAACGATCGCCAACAGGAGATTTTCGATTCCTGGTCCTAATAAACCACTAAGAACAATGGCAACGATTGTATCAGGGAAGGCGAGAAACGCGTCGGCAATGCGCATGAAGATCCGATCGATCAGCCCTCCTTTAAAACCGGCAATCACCCCGAACGGGACGCCGATGATAACTGCGGCAAACAAAGATAAAAGACCGTAGCCAACCGTCAATTGTGCCCCAAGCAGAAGACGCGTCAATAAATCACGCCCTAGATGATCCGTCCCTAACGGATGTTCCATGCTCGCCGGCCATAGCCTTTCTTCCAGATTGACCAGTGTCGGATCATGTTTCAGAATAAGAAAGGTGTAAGCCGTAACGGCAAGAACTGTCGCCATCACCGTAAATAGGACGGTCATTCTCCAGCGCCATTGGGATTTTTCTTTGATAACTAACTCCATTTTCCATGCTTCCTTTCCTTCAGTCTTAGCTCCGGATTTAAATAACGATAAGATAAATCCACGGCACTATTAACCATGAATACAATGATGGCCATGACCAGCAGGTACCCTTGGATGACTGGATAATCCCGCGACCGAATCGAGTCCACGACCATCTTACCTATCCCTGGATAGGCAAAAATCACTTCGATCACGACTACACCGCCAATCAGGCTGCCAAGGCTGACGCCGAATACGGTAATGACCGGGGGCAAGCTATAACGAAATGCATGGGCAAAGAATATCCGCGTCTCTGAAATCCCCCTTGATCGGGCTGCCCTGATGAAATCATGACTGAGGGAATCTATCAAACTCGAACGCAGCAAACGGACGTACACACTTGTGATGGCCAGCCCCAGCGTGACCGACGGCAGAATCAAAGAACGAAACCCGTCCCTGCCCATCGTTGGAAGGGCTCCCCATCGTACCGCAAATAAATCTATCAAGAGCAGCCCCAGCCAAAAGCTAGGAATGGCTGCCCCCAACAAAGAAACGGCACGGCTTATCTGATCAATCCAGCTTCCCCTGTACAAGGCAGCAAGCGAACCTAATGGAATGGCTATACCAAGCATGACAAGCAATGCGCCAATCGCCAGCTCAAGTGTTGCAGGCAGTCCGCTCATGATCATCTCCATCACAGGCTGATTCGTCAGATAGGAATGCCCGAAATCCAATTGGATAAAGTCCATAAACCAATCGCCATACTGCACTAACAGCGGATCATTGAACCCCAATTCTTCACGAAGCTCATTGACTTGCTCGTTTGTGATCGACACATCATCCACTTGAAGTATCGAGAGAACCGGGTCCCCTGGAGCAAGCCGAACAAAAAGGAAAGAGATGAATGTAATTACAAGGACAAATATCACGACCTCAATGAATCGCCGGACTAAGATGCGCAACATTCACTTCACATCCAGTTCATTCGTCAGCATGTAGTATTCGCTTCTCGAAGTGATCCAGTTTTCAACTTTATCGGCATCATAAGCAACAAGTGTATTCGGATGTAAAATGAATGAATTATACACCTGTTCATCCACATACATCGCAATCTCCTCAGCTAAATCCGAGCGCTTCTCCTGTCCGACCGTTACGTTTAGCTCATCAATCAGGGACGTCAGGCGATTATCATCGGCCCCACTGAAGTTCAAGGCTCCCTTTGGATGGTAAGTAGCATTTAAATAATAACCGGCATCCCCGCGCGGAGCCGTTAAATTGCTGTAGGTCGTTAAATCCCAATCGCGATTGGCAGCCATATACTCTTCAGGGATTTCTATTTGCTTGATTTTCACATCAATCCCCAACTGACCGGCATCCGATTGAAAAACTTGGGCAATTAACGGCAGGTCGGCACGTGAACTGTATGTAAGCAGTGTAAACGTTAACGGTTTACCGTCTTTTTGCATGACACCATCCACTTTCTTATATCCCGCCTGATCAAGAAACACCTTAGCGGCTTCCATTCCATTCTCTTTTTTCGGATAGTCCGGAGCAAAAGAGAATGTTGATGGAAATGGCCCCGTCGCCACTTCTGCATGACCATGTAAAATCGTTTCCGCAATGGATGAACGATCGATCAAGGCATCTATCGCCTTTCGGACGTGTATGTCCTGCAATGCTTTACGTTCCAAATTCATCGTCATTTGATGGACGCGGAAAGTGGATGTCGATTCAACCTTCACACCATCTATCGCCTTTAAATTTTCCAGGCTTTCCACTTCCGGACGGAAAACAATATCGGCGCCTCCCGATTCAAGGGCAAGAGACCGTGCATTGGCATCTTCATTAAACGAAAACCTGGCGCTCTCAAGCTTTGCGGCCCCATCCCAGTAAGACTCATAACGTATTAAATCAACAGCCGTACCTGGTATGAATTTCGAAACGGCAAATGGCCCTGTACCTATCGGCTTGTTTATATAGTCACTTTCCTTCACGTCAATAATCGATGTATTTGGATGAACCAATTCAGAAGGAAACTCAGGAAAAGGAACCTCCGTCTTAATCGTCAGCGCATTTCCGTCCGCTTCAATCGACTCAATGCGCAAGGCATTCTTGATCGACGGACTATCTTTCACCGCCCTCTCCAACGAAGCCTTCACCGCTTTGCCATCCATCGGCTTTCCATTCTGAAAAGTCACACCCTCCCTTAACTCGAAATTCCATAATTGACCGTCCTTGCTATCCCAGCTTTTCGCCAGCCAAGGTTCGATGGTCAGATCCTCATCATTGAGATGCACCAATGTCTCAGTGATCCCAGCCCTTAGTGACACATAACTAGTATCGACATTCGGATCAAGCGAGCTAGTCGCAAAATTAAAAAGCAAGTTCACTTCCTTCTCCCCTCCCACTTCATTCGCAGACTCGGTGGAACAAGCAGCCAAAAGTAAGAATGCTAAACAAACAATAAAAATTGATTTACATTTCCTGAACACGATATATTTCCTCCATTACCTCAACTATTTTGGCCGACACAAAATCGTATTGATTACGATTTAGAATGCAGCTTTACCATCATGACAAACGACGTAACACATCCCCGAATGCTTATCAGAAATCAAACTATGTAATCCTCCTCGAGAGTAAACATCCATTCACGAGTAAATGTGCTAAACTCACGAGTATTTGCTCCAAATTCTCGAGTATTTGCTCTAAACTCACGATGATTTGCTCCATATTCACGAGTTTTTGCTCTAAACCCTTGAGTAACAGCTCTAAATCTCTTGCAATATCACCAAATTATTAAAAAATGCACCAAATTCTCTATTTATTGCACGAATCCTCCTTTTTCAATTCATTCTTTCAGTGCTTTCCGTCTAATAAATCAAAATGATTACGATTTATACTTTAAAAAAATTTACATGTCACTCTTGTATTGGCTGTCTTTCATTATAAAACGTAATGATTACTATTTACAAGCATTTTTTAAATTTGCTAAAATTTATTCGTTCCCTTTTTTTCCTTAAAAACCACAAAAGCACAGTAGAGATTTCTCTACAGCGCTTTTGAAAGGTTAAAAATATTATTCTGCTTCGTTCTGACCAGTTACCACTTTCGTTTGCTCTTCTCCATTTAAAATAAGCCGGAATGAGATATTGGCTTTCAAGGAATCTGATACTGCACAGTATTTCTCTTTTCCTAGATCGATTGCTCTCCAGATTCGTTTACTGTCCACTTGTCCATCAATTATGAAAGTCACAACAATGGATGTGAATCCTTTTGGCAATTCTTCTTTTCTCGTACCATCTGTTTCAATTTCAAGCTTATCCACAGATGACAAATAAGGTTTCAGTATCATCGTGACATCTATTCCAATGCATCCAGCTAGGGAAGCTAAAAGCATTTCTGTTGGTGTACACCCTTTACCTTCGCCTCCATATGCAGGTGTTGCGTCCATATTGACTTCATAACCTGAATCTCCAACAGCTGTGAAAGCACGCTGGCCATTCCATTTTGTTACCACTCTCATGATAATTCCTCCCGCATTCCTTATATTATCTACATTTTCTTCAAAAATTTCTTGGCTCGATCAGTTTGTGGTTGTGAAAAGAATTCCTCTGGTGGACTTTCTTCAACGATGACACCATCTGACATGAAGACGATTCGATCAGCGACTTCCTGAGCAAATGTCATCTCATGAGTAACAATGGCCATGGTCATTCCATCATAAGCGAGTTCTTTAATTACAGCCAACACCTCATCTACCAACTCTGGATCTAATGCCGACGTTGGTTCATCGAACAATAAGATATCCGGCTCCATTGCAAGTGCTCTGGCAATCGCGACCCTTTGTTGCTGACCTCCAGATAATCGCGAAGGATACACATCTTTTTTATCAATCAAACCTACTCTTTTTAACAGCGTTTCCCCTTTTATCACTGCATCATTTTTCGACCACTTTTTCACAATTAACAGTGCTTCGATAACATTTTCCAATACCGTTTTATGCGGGTATAAATTAAATTGTTGAAAAACCATTCCCGTATGTAGACGGACCTTTTTAATTTGTTTATTGCGCACTTTATGACTTTTTTTCGCATCAACGATAATGTTGCTCACTTCAATAGTTCCACTCGTCAATTCTTCCAGTCCATTTATACATCGAAGCAATGTACTTTTACCTGAACCACTCGGCCCAAGAATCACAACAACTTCGCCGCTGTTCACTTGTAAATTAATATCTTTCAACACTTCTAAGGTTGAAAAACTCTTCGATAGGTTACTGATGTTTATCATTCTACCTCTCCATACTTAGTCATATATTGATAACCTTTTTTCAATTCTTTCCAATACAAAGGAAAATCCTGTACTCATGATCCAATACATTAGCGCAATCGCTAAATAAAATGGCATGTACACATAGTATTGGGCAATTAATAATTGAGCAGATCGCAATAATTCGGTAACCGTTATAACGGAGACAAGCGATGTTTCTTTCAACATCCCAATGAATGTATTGCCAGCTGGCGGGATGGCTACCCTAATCGCTTGCGGAAAAACAATTCTGCGCATCGTTTGATATGGTGTCATTCCAGATGCATATGCCGCTTCATATTGCCCTTTAGGGATGGATTGAATCGCCCCGCGCAATGTTTCAGAAAGGTAGGCCCCGATGCTGATACTTAACGCAATATAAGCCGCTGTTAGTGGTTGAAGATTAAAGCCGTAATCAGCCAGTCCATAATACACAATAATAATTTGGACCAAAGTGGGCGTACCTCTTATGATGGAAACATATGCACGAGCCATCCATCTAATAAATTTATTACCTTTTAATCTTGCTACCGCCACAATCACAGCAATAATCGATCCAAAAAACATTGAAATAATGGTGATAAGGAGCGTATAGTATGCTCCCTTCAATAAAAATGGCAGGTTAATCCAAATAACATCCATAACTTTGCTTGTATCCTTTCTACTACTATAGGTTTATTCTTGTGGCTCTTCCCCAAACCATTTCACAAAAATCTCTTTATATGTGCCGTCTTCTTTCATATCAGCTAGATGTTTGTTCAATTCTTTCAATAATGATTCATTGCCTTTACGAATCGCGATTCCTGCTTTATCAGATTTAACCGGATCACCAACAGCCTTGATCTTAAATCCATTACTCTCTACAACTGGTTTCAACGCATACATATTATTGATGGTTGCATCGATTCTTCCAGAGTCCAAATCCTTTAATGATGTAATCACGTCATCATATGTTTTAATCGTAAAGTCTCCCACTTCCGGAAGCAGCTCTGTACGAAGATATGTTTCATCATTAGTTCCTAGCCCCACTCCAATGTTCTTGCCTTTGAAATCTTTTACAGACTTAACCGTATTATTATCTTCTTGAACGATTACCTTCACATTGTTTGTGATATATGGTTCTGTAAAATCCATTTGTTTTTTGCGTTCATCAGTAATGGTCATTTGACTGATAACTGCATCAAATTTTTTAGTTTGTAATCCTGCTACCATACCTGAAAATTCTTGGGAAACAAATTCAACATCCACTCCAAGTCGTTTGGCCAATTCCTTCGCGATATCAGCATCAAATCCATCCATCTCTTTTTTTTCATTCAAGAAATTGTATGGCTGATATGTACCCATAAGCCCTACTTTAAGGGTTCCGCGATCTTTGATTTGTTGTAATAAATCTGCACTGCTTTCTTTATTTTCGCTTGCCTTATCGTCTTTCGTACCACATGCGCTTAATATCAAAGTAAATGCTACTAATAAAACTAATGTAATGTATGAATATTTTTTCCTCATAATAATCTGTCTCCTTTTTATGTTCCTAATAATCCAAAAAATTCGAATCTAACCATTTCTTTAGCCAGCTCAGCCGTTGTTCTGCTTCGGATATGCGAACCATCTGAGACCGGCCCGAATAACCACCTAGATAGGATTCCTTCAAATAAACTCATTAATAATGCAGCTTGTAAACCAGAATCCCTTTCCGGTAGAATGTTTAGCTCCATTGCTCTTTTAATATTATTCTCAAAAGCTTCTTCCACCTTCAATCGAGTATCAATGATCGCCTGTTTAAGTGACTCTTCACCATCAATTCCCTTGAATATCATCTCCATCATATATCGATTAGATTCCGAAAAATCAAACAACTCCACAAATAACTTTTCAGAGGAATTCAAAACATCCTGAACTGTTCCAGGAGATTTCCGATGTCCGTGTGCTACTACTTCCAGAAGTCCGATCCGCCCTTGTTGAATAATTTCTAAAGCAATAGCTTCTTTACTTTTAAAATGCCAATAAAAAGTACCCTGTGCAATGCCCGCCTCTCGAACGATGTCAGAAATCTTCGTTTTATGATAACCAAGAGACGCAAAAAGTTGTTGTGATATCTCTAATATTTGCTCTCTTCTATCCGGCTTTTCTTGAGTAGAAATTCTTTCTCACCTCCCGATTGATTAGTCAGTCAGTATTATCATATAAAATTCCTGCAATGTAGTCAATTATCTTTAGTGGTTTAGTTGGTATTGCATTTTTTCCTTCTGAGCATTGTAAACCGCATTCGATCACGATAGTAAGCACAATAAGCCCTTTTAACAATTTCCCTATGTTTAAAAGCTCCTGAAAATTCATTTCAGGAGCTTTTAACTTAAATTATTTATTTTTTCAACGCATTGTAATGATTGACAACCTCTTTTGTTATTTCACTGCTTTCGTCCAATCCACTAACTTCCTTAAGAACGGCAGCTACACCCTTTTCTTTGATCATTGCTTGGAGCTTAACTGCTTCTTCATCTTCGTTAAAATCAAAGAGTAAAGCGGCCGCTATCGCTTTCGCCAGATTAGTATAGGAAAGGCCGGCTTTCTTTGCTTCTACGGCAGGGCGCACGAGACGGTCGTTTGGCCCGAGTTTACGCAGCGGTGAACGTCCGACTCTATTCACCGAGTCATTCAGGTAGGAGTTTTTAAAACGATTAATGATTTTTTCGATATACTGCTGATGCTCACCTGCATCCAGACCGTATTGCTCTATTAAATAGGCGCCCGTTTCCCCTAGGGTTTTCTTGACTTGCTCCACAATGCCTTCGTCTTCCAACGACTGGTCAATCGTTGATTTTTCATTTTTGAGATAACCGAGGTAAGCAATGACGGCATGTCCTGTATTAACGGTAAACAGTTTTCTCTCAATGAATGGAGCGAGTTCTTTTACAATGGTCATCCCTTCAACGGCAGGAATGCTTTCCTTCGTTTCAACGACCCATTCATAATAAGGTTCCACCAAAACATCGAGTGATCCTTCGTTATTTTGGATAGGAACGATGCGATCGACTGCTGAGTTAAAGAAGTAGACTTTATCGGCTAGTTTTTCTTTTGTATCTTGATCCAAGTTTTCCAGAATGTATCCTTCTAAAAGGTCTGTTGCCGATATTTGGTTTTCACAAGCGATCACATATAGCTTTTCATCGGTTTCCTTCACCCTTGATGCTAATCCTTTTGCAATTAAAGGAGCGATATGAGGCAAAATATTGGGACCGATAGCAGTGGTGAGGTAGGTTGCTTCGGAAATTGCTTTAATGACTTCCTCTTCCTGCTTTAAACTGTTTAAACCCGATACATTTTTCACTGTGACGGATTCTTTTTGATCAGTGGCCAGTTTGACTTGATATTGCTTTTTATCATTTAACTGATCGATGATTTGATCAGCTATATCTACAAATGTCACATGATATCCAGATTGTGAAAAAAGTGCTCCGATAAATCCTCTTCCAATGTTTCCTGCACCGAAATGTACTGCTTGTTTCATTACAATCATCCCTTTATCAAGTTAGTATATAAATAATCCAAAAATATGGCTTCCAGCCTTCTTCTAATCATTCCTTCGTCCGAAGATGAAAAAATCATGATGGATTCATTGCTTTCAATTAAGCTTGAACTTATTAAGCTGACGATTTCCTGCTGCTTCACACTTAATTCTTCAGGTGCCAGCATCAGCAGTAAATTTTTCATATGGACGTCATTTCCGTCCATACCTTTGACCAGACGATATTCCTCCAGGTGGGCCACCTGGAATATCAGTTCTTTTACATTCTTATGTCTCGTATGGAAAAGGCCCATTCCAGTGCCCGGAATGCCTAAACCGCCCTTTTTTTCCCGTTCCTTCAAGGATCTGACCACACCATCCGCACCCAGCAGCAGTTCTTCCGTTTCAGCCATCCTCACCATTTCTTCAATGACTTCTGGATGTCCTTTCAGATGCGGCAGCCGATAAAACCGGAAATTATCCATGATCGACTCGATGCTCTGCTGGGCATCTTTCAATTCCTGCAGCACTTCTTTCAGTTCGCCATCCTCTTTTTTGGTCACGGTATCCTTATGGGCTGACTGAATGCCATAACGCTTATTCTTCGTGAAGTTTTCGATATTCTTCCTTAAATAATTCCTGATGTTCAAAATATTCTCTTCACTCAAAAGAGGGGATACAAGGATATAATCACTATCGATATACGGAAGCCGGACGGTAGAAATGATTACATCATAGTTTTTCAGGCTGTCCTGCTGCTGGATGTCTTTGATCGTCTTGATTTCAACAGTCTCGATTTCGATGATTTCCTTTTTGATCCGGCTTGCAAGCATCTTCGACGTACCAATACCTGTCGGGCAAACGATGAGAGCCCTTATGGATATTTCTTCCTCCCGGAGCACTAATGCAGATCCGAAATGAAGGACGATGAAGGCTATTTCATCTTCAGGAAATTCTTTTATTTCTTTAAATCCCTTTTCCAGACTGGTCTTCACTGCCAAAAAGAGAACCGGATACTTTCGCTTGATATCTTCGGTTAAGGGATTGTACAATCCCATTTCCTGTTTGATTCGGAAAAGCGATGGTTCCATATGGGCAAGGAGCCCCTGATACAATGGGAAATCCTTGGTCAAATCAATTTGCAGTTGTGCCGAAACATCTTTTATCAGGTTTCTTATCAGCTGGCCAAGCAATACACTGTCATATGGTACGGCATCCGCCGCATGAAGCTTGGAGCCTTTAAGGATGGCTGCTAGGTAGCTTATATCATCGATGGTAAAAGAAACTTCCAGCATGGTGCTGAGTTCCTTGCCTATTTTATTCATGAGATTATTCTCATCGGAAAGTTCGTTTATTTTCTTGAAGTCCTTCTCCAAAAAATATTGGCTTTCATTTCTTTGCAGGGTTACATAAATATGTACAATTAACCCTATATACCCGCTATCCGCCAAACGGGAATGGGCACTGTTAAAAGTGGAAAACAGCACCCCATCGATAGCCAGAAGATATTCGGGATCGAAATAGCCGAGGATTTTCGCTTCTGGAAATTTTCCTTCTTGCAGCAAAAATAAACTTTCAATCAGCTCTTCATTAAAGAAGTGCAAGAAATAGGCTGCCTGGGCTTTTCGTTTATTTTCTTCGGTGCCGGCAAGCTCTATTCCGACTCCCCTTTTTCTGGTAATCACGATATTAAAATTCTTTAACCATTCGGTCAGTTCGTCCAAATAGGTTGTAAGAGTCGTAATGCTTATACCGAGATCCCCCGCAAGAACTTGAGTTTTATATGATTCTTCCTGCAGTAAAGCTAAAAGAAGATGCAACTTTCTTTCTTGTGGCGTTTGATCGATCGGATGATTGCCCATCAGGTGCTGTACAAGCCGAAAGACTTGTTCATTCTTCCCGTCGATGGACAGTCCCTCATGTGTATTGCGTGTTAAATGCAACTCAAATGATTGCAGGATTTTTTCTATGGACTTCAGATCGCGTTGAACCGTCCGGACACTAACATTCAATTGTGTCGCAATGGATAAGGCTGTATGTTTTCCTGAAGTTTTTATGATCAATTCAATGATTGATTTTTCCCTTGAAGTAATATACATGCTACCAACTCATTTCAGGTGGAGTAACACGAGAAAATACTGAATAGAAAAGCGTAAATCGCTTTTCTATTCTTGGTTAAGAGTATTTAATTATTTTCTACATTTATAATATCCATCAATTCCCTGGCTGATGTGGCTTTAACCATCTTTTCAATATTCTCCATGTCAGAGCAGGTAACTGCAATGCCAGATAGAATTTCAAGATGTGTCCCGTCCTTGCCGGCAATGCCGAATATCAATCGTGCCTTTTGGCCGTCAAAGTCGACACCATCAGGAATTTGCAAAACGGTAAATCCAGATTTAAGGACATCTTTCTTAGCTTCCTCGGTTCCGTGCGGAATGGCTACATCATTCCCCATATAGGTTGAAGTCAATTCATCACGAGCAATCATTGCTTCAATATAGCTTTCCTTAACGTAACCTGCATTGACCAAAGCTCTTCCCGCAAAGCGGATCGCTTCTTCCTTATTGGCGAATTGTTGATTAAGGAAGACGTTTTCTTCACGAAGCAATTCATTACCTTCCTGCTCATCCTCGTCGATGCCAGGCTCGATTGAATGTTCACGAACACCGGGAACCTTCTCTTCAGCCTCTTCGACGATTTCATGCAGCTCATCGGTACCGTCATCCTGAAGCCTTGCAAGCAATGAATCGTATTCAGGGCTTGATAGGAAATTATCGACAGATACATGATAGGCATTCGGCACTTTATTCTGTGCCCTTGGAGTTAACTCTTCCTGTGTAATGACGATTTGTGCATCAGCAGGAATGTTTGAGATTGCCGTATTTGTAACAGTGATATTCAATCCGGCTTCCTTCACCTTCTTGCGAAGCAGCGAAGCCCCCATCGCACTTGATCCCATCCCGGCATCGCAGGCAAATATTATTTTGCTGACGTTTGTTGGCAACGTTCCCGGATCTGAAGCGAATACTTCGGCAACAGAGCTTTTCTTGCCTTTCATTTCTTGCATTTTTTTCGCGGCATCTTCAATATTCTCTTCAGATTGTTTTCCTGTTTTCAGGATGAATGCACCGACGATGAATGAAACAAGGGCGGCTACGATGACGCCTGCAAAGTTAGCAATATATGCACCCGCATTATGCGGAGTTACCGCTGTAATGGCAAGTATGCTGCCTGGAGATGCTGGAGCGAATAATCCTCCGCCTAGTAGGACCAATGTGAAAACTCCACTCATCCCTCCAAGAATGACGGCTAAGAATAACATCGGCTTCATTAGGATATAAGGGAAATAGATTTCATGGATACCGCCGAAGAAATGAATGATGGCAGCTCCTGGCGCCGATTTCTTCGCCGTTCCCTTTCCAAAAAAGCAATAAGCAAGCAGTACGCCGATTCCTGGTCCTGGATTCGATTCCAGAAGGAACAGGATGGAAGCCCCTGTTTGTTTAACTTGCTCCACACCAATTGGTGATAGTACACCATGATTGATGGCATTGTTCAAGAACAATACCTTGGCAGGCTCGATCAGGATACTTGTCAACGGAAGTAAACCTGTACCGACAAGCCAATCGACTCCTGCTACAAGCCAGCCTGTAAATACGTCCACAGCAGGCCCGATGGCCAAGAAGGATAGAATGGACAATAAGCCTCCAATAATCCCAGCTGAGAAATTATTAACAAGCATTTCAAAACCGGCTTTTACTTTCCCTTCAATCAATTGATCGAATTTCTTGATGACATAACCGCCGAACGGTCCCATTATCATGGCTCCAAGGAACATCGGGATGTCAGATCCGACGATGACGCCCATTGTCGCAATGGCACCGACTACGCCGCCGCGGTGGTCATGAATTAGCTTACCACCCGTATACCCAATTAAAAGCGGCAGTAAAAACGTAACCATCGGTGTAACCATTTTGGCAAGGCTTTCATTTGGCAGGAAACCAGATGGAATGAATAGGGCAGTGATTAGCCCCCATGCTATGAATGCTGATATATTCGGCATGACCATTGAACTTAGAAAGTTACCGAACTTTTGAACTGCAACTTTTATATTAAAGTGAGCCATTTTGCTCCCTTCCCTTCATATTAATATAGTTTCCTCTAATCTTAAGGTACGTACATTCCTCATTCAATAAAAGAAAAAGCTAACTTTGTCGCGAAAGAGAAGACAAACATAATGTATCTCACTTTTCCAGATTTATTCAGCGCTTGATACAGACAGAAAAGAGTCCCGTTCGCATCGTGACGAACGGGACTCTTAGAGCTTTATAGCGGGATGATTCCCAATAGGACACAAACCACTATCATGACAAGCGTCGAACCGCATGCCCATTTAAGGAACGTGCGCTGCAAGGCACCGAAATCTTCCCCTACCATTCCAACCAATAGATAGGTAGATGGAACAAGCGGGCTTAATAGATGGACGGGCAAACCTAATAGTGAAGCTCTGCCGATCAGGGCAGGGTCGATTCCATAAGCAGCTCCCGCTTTAGCAAGTAATGGGAGCACACCATAATAAAATGCGTCATTAGACATGAAGAACGTAAAAGGTGCTGAGATGATGGCTGTGATGACAGCAAAATGTGCGCCCATTTGATCTGGAATATGCTGAATCAAAGAGTTTGCCATGGCATCGACCATTTCCGTACCGGCAAGGATTCCAGTGAAGACACCTGCTGCAAAAATCATCGAAATTACAGATAAAGCATTGTCCGCATAGTTTGCCACACGCTCTTTCTGATCACTGAGTTTCGGATAATTAACCGTAATGGCAATTGCGAAACCTACCATGAACAGAACCGCTGAAGGCATAAGTTCCATAATCAACGCAACCAGCAGTGTAAGAGTCAATGCGTAATTGAATATTATCAATTTAGGACGCTTAAGATAAGCATCTTCCGTTGCAGCCGCGTGCTGTGCCACAGCATGATAATCGACTTCAATGATTCCAATTCTCTTTCTTTCTTTTTTACCCAGGCAATATGCCATGAAAAGGACGAATAGGACTCCGCCAATCATCGCAGGAATGACAGGGGTGAACACATCGGACATTTCAAGTTTTAAAGCGGTCATTACCCGTGCTGTAGGGCCTCCCCAAGGAAGAAGGTTCATGACTCCAGATGACGAAACAGCAATACCGGCCAATACTAGCGGTCTCATTCCAATCCGTTTATATAGCGGAAGCATGGCTGAAATCGTTATCATATATGTAGTCGTACCATCTCCATCCAAGGAAATCAGTAAGGCCAGGACTGCCGTGCCGATGGCAATTTTCACCGGATCGCCTTTTACAACCTTAAGAATCGTATTGATGATCGGGTCAAAAACCCCAGCATCAATCAAAATGCCAAAGAAAAGGATCGCAAATAAAATCATGATTCCCGTTGGCGCGACGTCTTTGATTCCTTCCAACGCCATCTCACCCATTTTACCACCAAACCCGCCAATAAGTGCAAAGGCACTTGGTACTGCAATCAAAGCTATCATGGCTGAAAGTCGCCCTGTCATAATTAAAATCATAAACACTAATATCATCAAGTATCCTAATAAAGCGAGCATATGATCACTCCTTAATTTCTAATTTTCTAATTTTCTAAATTGTATATGAAATCACTTTATCTGTAAGCGTTTTCAATTTATTGTGTTTTAAAACTATTAAATTAATTGTGTTCATTGTGTTCACGGAGGCGATTTTCCAGAGTGAACCAGACTCCATTCCCCGGGTTGAATGGCGGGTTCTTTAAGGAAAAGATACGATTATTAAGCAAACAGTGACTAAATCTTTATGCATTGCAGAGGATTTCTAAACTAACTCACATTGCTTTTTTTGAAATCTTTCAAACCATTTTAACCGTTGTACAGCATGCATAAAAAAACACCTCCAATCGTGAAGGTGTTCCACATTTAATTCTATTGAATTTTATAATATCTTCGTTCAGGTCTTCCCACTACCCCGTATACGACTTCCGCTTTACATTTCTTAACGGATATCAAGTATTCCAGATAACGTCTCGCGGTTGTCCTGGAAGCACCGATCTGACCGCTCACTTGCTCAGCCGACAAACCGATATCGCTTGCTTCGAGTACCTCGATCACTTTCGCCAAAGTAATTTCGTCGACCCCTTTCGGTAAGGACGGCCCATCATTCGTTTCCGAAACGGAAGATCCCTTTTTCAAAATGAGATCAACAAAATCCTGATCTATTTCTTGTTTGGATTTCATCAGATGGACTTTCTTCAGATACTCTTCGATAACTTGGTTGAAGCGATTCATTTCCACTGGTTTAATTAAATAATTCTCTACACCATAGTGAAGGGCCTTTTCAAGTTGTTCTTTATCCGTTGCCGCGGTAATCATGATAATATCCACATTCGGGAATTTTTTCCGTATGTCCGGAAGAAGGTCTGTACCAAGCTGATCTGGCATATAAACATCAAGCAAAAGCAGATCCGGACTTTTTTGTTCCAAGATACGAAGCGCTTTTTTGGCATTGACAGCTTTTCCGACCACTTCTATTTCATCAAAGTTTTTTAAGAATTTTTCATGGATATCCGCTACACGAAAATCATCTTCTGCGATGACTGCTCTTATCTTCAGCATCTTTTCCCTCCTCTCTGTTCTTTAGGAAGATACACTGTGAATATGGTGTTTCCATCCTCGCTTTGAACTTCGATAATGCCGCCCAGCTCTTTTACGACATGATCAGCATTCGAAAGTCCATAACCACTCGGACTTCCGCTGTTTTTCGAAGTGAAACCCCGATCGAAAATATGGGCGATCGCATCCTCAGATATTCCTTTTCCGTTATCACTCACTTCAAATACCATATCATTTCCGATATCTGTGGCGAAAAATTTCACGTGCGGCTCTTCCATGCTTGAAACCGCTTCAAGTGCATTATCGATAATGTTGCCTAGAATTAATGTTAGTTGTGACAATTTTATATGATCCGGCAGTTTCTCTAGGTAACTTTGTGCGTCTATTTCAAAGATGATCTTCTTCTCCGATGCTTTCCCTATCTTACCAAGTAACAGGGCTTGTACTTTTGTATCCTTTATCTGTTCGAACACGACACGGTTCAGGGAATGCAATTCGGATGTTTCGCTTTGAATCATTTCTATCGCTTCATCGTATTCTCCTAATTGTATCAATCCTGAAAGGACGTATAGTTTATTGGTAAATTCATGGGTTTGTGCCCTCAAATCCTCTGAATGCATCTTCACTTCAGATAATGTGTTGACCATTTCCTCAATTTCCGTTCGATCACGGAACGAAGCGACAACACCGCTTACCCCTTCACTATCGAAGATTGGCGTGCAATTAACGATAACGGATTTGTCTTTCCATGAAATCTCCTTATCCACTTGCGGTTCACCGGACTTCAGCACTTCGAATAAATATTTCGAAGGAAATAGGCCATCCACGTTATCCACGTTCAAATGGCGAACTGACTCTTTAATATCCAGCAATTTTTTCGCCGGCTGATTCATCGAGGTAATCGACCCATTTTGGTCAATGGCCAGAATACCTTCTTTCACCGAATGCAGCACTGCATTTTTTTCTTTATATAAATTGGCGATTTCAAATGGTTCCAGCCCCAATGTATCTTTACGTATGCTCCTTGCCAGCATATAACTGCCAATGATCGATATCATGATGGCCACTAAAGATACAATCATCTCTTTGGACAAATCCTTGAAAATTTGGGCGCGGACATCGTCCACTAAAAAACCGACGGAGACGATTCCAATTATTTTTCCAGCCTCATTGAATACCGGTGACTTCCCCCGAATGGAAAGTCCGAGTGATCCTGCCGCCTCGGAGACATAATATTCGCCTTCCCGAATGGCCCTGCTATTATCCCCGCCTTCCATCCGCTTCCCAATTTCAGAAGCCAGCGGATGGGAATAGCGAATTCCCTCTGCATTCCCTACAACGATGAACTCAGCCCCTGTTTCCCTGCGGATCCTTTCGACAATCGGCTGGATTATGCCAGCGGGATCGTCAGTTTCAAAGGCATCTGTAACGGTAGGCATGAAGCTAACCGTCTTTGAAAGCTCCAACGCCAATTGACCTTTATCCTTCGCTATTTGCCTTCCTTCCATATAGGAAAAAGAAGTAGTCAATAAGATAATCAAAAAAAGGCTCAACGATAAGACTAACCCGAGAATCTTGGTTTCCAGCGATACTTTCCTCATTTTCAACAGCATCCTCTATTTTCATTTTCATTCACTAAATTTTATAGGAGCATAATGATTTTACCATTTCTATTAAATATTGAACATTGTTGGCCTTTTATTTCGCCACATTGAAAAACGCAAGGACTTAAGCAACAAAAAAGGGAGTGCGAAATGAAATTCTTGAATCCTTTTCAAATGATAACGTTTCCACCTGAGGTACTATCGGTTTATTTCTCAGTGTCCTATTTAAAAAAGATGGTCACACCGATCATGATGTGGGGATCAAGGCGCAGTTGCTTTACACATTTATCTCCTTTCCCTAGTCGGAATGTTGACCGCTTTAGGGGGTCGATCAACGATAGGCATTTCCTTTAATGATGTTTTTCTTTGGGTAGTACTGCTTCTATATTGCTGCCATACCTTTTCGTACTGGAGGAAAGCAAAACAAGCTGAAACATAAAATGCTCAAAGGAAACATCTCCTTTGAGCATTTTTTCAAAAACAACTAAATGAATTGATTTGTCTTGTATCGATGCCAAAAATCGTCCAGAACCTGCCATTCCACCTGAAGCCGGCAACAGAACGCGGACCGACGAAGATGGGGTAATACCAGAAACGCGCACCATTGTTTAGCCATATAAAAGTATTCCTGAAAAGGCAAAATGAAATCGCACCTGGATCTACGGCAAATGTTGAAGCCGATTGCTGTTGGGGGATAAACGCTGGCGGGGGAGCTGTTGGTGCTTGCGAACCCGGCGGTGGTCCTGGCTGCCCTGGAAATTGAGGTAAACCAGGTATGCCCGGAAAGCCGGATAGACCGGGAAACTGCCGTTCAAGATAAGCTTGATCTTCATAATGATACGTTGGGTACATATACATGGTCATTCACCTCTATAAGATTGAATGTAATAAGTTATGATATATGAACTCAACGTGTTTGGGCAGGAAATGCTTTAACTTAGAAAATGGAGATATATCAACGAATTCTATAGTTTTATCGACGAATTCTATAGTTTTATCTCCGAAATTGGAGTTATATCGACGATACTTACAGTTTCATCTCCGAAATTAGAGATATATCGACGAAATCTACAGTTTTTTCTCCGAATACAGGGATATATCGACGAATTCTACAGTTTTATCTCCGAAATAGAAATATATCGACGAATTCTATAGTTTTATCTCCGAAAATGGAGATATATCGGCGAAATTTATTGTTTTATCTCCGAATATGGAGTTTTATCGACGTTACTTGCAGGTTTATCTCCGAAGCGGTATTCAGTATAGCAATCTCCATAAATAGAAGGTCGCGTAGGATTCCCAATCGGCCCACGCTTCCGAAAGTTTCAGGATTTCCGTTTTCGTTGGTTTTGCTTCCGTTTGCATGACCAGTTTCATGGAATTATGCAGCCCGACATCATCGATGGGAAAGGCTGCTGGAAAACGCAAACAGCGCATCAAGACATAGTTCGCTGTCCACGGGCCGATTCCCCGTATATTGGTCAGCATTTTTTCAGCCTCTTTTACATTCCTTGCATTCAACAGCTTTTCTTTAGTAAGTTCCCCTTCTGCAATCAGTTGAGCAACACCTATTAAATATTCACACTTCTTTACCGTCATCCTCATATCGACAAAATCTTCGACCGTCAATTTCGCAATCACATCTGGCGTCGGAAACAGCCAATATTGCTTTCCATCGAATTCAACAAAATCACCAAATCCCTCCACAAGCCTACGCTTCAAGGTATAGGCATAGGTCAAGTTAATTTGCTGACCAAGTATTCCCCAGGCAATCGCTTCAAATAAATCGGGGATGCCCATATTTCTCAAACCGAAGAATTGGCTTGCCGGCTTTTGCAATATAGGGTCATTTTGGGCCAATTCATAAAAAGGAAGCAGATTTGTCTCAAGATCGAACCAGTGACGAACGTATTGGGAAACAGCATCCTTTACCTGATTATCCATCGGTGCAGTTCGCCCTGGAAACCGAACGGTCAGCTCCGTTTCATTCATCGCACTGATTTCTATTAAAAGAGTCTCGTTTTCGGCAACAAGTGCTCGATAAATTTTTTGATTAACAATATCGAACAGACATTCATTGGAGGATCGTGATAAGTATTTAAGATTTTCCGAAAAACTGAACTCCTTTGGTGCACGAATTCTCAATTCAGTCTTGACTTCAACATTTGATAATTTCTCTTTCATTCCGCTCCTCCTTTAGCTTTATTCTAATGAAAAGTAAGTACGTTATCTCGCTCCTTCCTTCATCCAACTCCCTTATTTTAACAGACCAATAGTGTTCTTTTCTAACTCGAACAATTACGTTATCTTGCTTTTATATTATCAAAATGGTTGTATATCAACCCTTTCTTGTATACTAAATGAAGAGGTGAATGCAGTGAATCTTTTCCCGAATGAATATTGGAAAGCTATTATAGATTGTGATGCCGCATATGATGATCATTTTTTATACGGAGTAATTACGACAGGCATCTTTTGCAGGCCCTCCTGTAAATCCAGGGTGCCGAATAAGGAAAACGTGAAGATTTTCAAAAATGCCATGATGGCTTTGGAAGAAGATTTCCGGCCTTGTAAACGATGTAAACCGGAAGGAATGAATTTGCCGACGGAAGAATGGGTTGAACAAATAACCGAATGGATCGACACCCATTACAGCGAACCCCTCACTTTGAACAAATTGGCGGATATTTCTCACGGCAGCCCCTATCATTTACAACGTTCATTCAAGCGCGTGAAGGGGATATCGCCCACTGAATACATTCAACGGCTTCGCCTTGAAAAAGCAACGAGGCTGCTGGAAAACTCCGAACAGCCGATAACCGAAATAGGCTTGGCTGTGGGGTTCTCTAGTACACCCTATTTCTTGACGCTGTTCAAAAGAAAAATGGGGAATACCCCTTCAGAATATCGGAATGCTTATCTCAAAGCTTTGGAGCGTGAAGAAAATGAAGAATGATAAAGAACAAACCATTGACTGGGCCATATTGCATTATGATAAGTGGCAATTATATGTGGCCAAGACGGAAAAAGGGCTTTGCTATGTAGGCTCTCCGGATCAAACGTATGAAGAACTTAAGTCTTGGCTACAAAAACGCTTTCCAATGGCGAGCCTTGTTGAAAATGAGAAAGCATTAAATCCCTATCTAAAAGAACTACAAGAATATTTCGAAGGAACCAGGAAGACTTTCTCTCTTCCCGCAGATGTAAAAGGCACGCCCTTTCAACAAGAAATTTGGGCAGCGCTGAATCAAATACCCTATGGAAAAACCTGTTCCTATTCCGATATTGCCCAAATCATCCAAAGACCTGCAGCTGTTCGGGCGGTTGGTACCGCCATTGGTGCCAATCCTATTCTAATCACAGTGCCCTGTCACCGGGTTATCGGAAAAAACGGGGCCATTACCGGTTACCGGGGAGGCACGGAGATGAAAAAATATCTACTTCAATTGGAAGCAGAAATGAAAGCGTGATTACAATCTGACGGCAAAAAAAGCATCCGACCATAAGGATGCTTTTTTTGCCTTTGTTTTTCAGTACCAAATGGTCACCGCTTTTTTATATGCATCACTATTAGGTATCGCATGTATCCCTTGGGCCTGTGCCTTTCGCGGATCATAATCATATACCATTGGTGTATAGCACGAGGTCTGCCCGATATTCACAACACCATTGCCCCCAGAACTGGCGCATGTATAGGCCTTACCATCAGTACTTCGGACGATCCTGGCATCCGCTTCATGGTTGTATACAGCGGGCCGTGTTACGGTCACTTTTGCCCATGCGGTTTTGCAGACAGTGCTGAATTTCAATTCTACGTACGAATTGGAATCGATCCATTTTTTATCCTTCGTTACCGCCGAACTTGCACAACTATTATAGTAAGGACTTTTTCCATCATAGGTGTGTGTTTCGGCCAGTGCTTGATTTTTTCCAAAACCAAAGTCGACAAGAAACATCGACAGTGTCATCACCATGGATAAACCTATCATTTTAAGCTTTTTATTCAATACATTCATCCTTTCTTTGCAAAAATATAGATGAAGGTTTTTCCTTTTTCATTAATACCAATCGGTTTCACCTGCTGTATATGGCCAAAAAGCGACCGCTTTTGCTTTTCGCGGATCTAAATCATATACCATTGGTGTATAGCATGACGTTTGACCTTTATTTATTTCACCATTTCCTCCAGGAGATGCACAGCTAAATTGTTTATTATCAGTATTTCGGACAACCAATGCCGTTGCTTCCCCGTCTGTTTTAGCTGGTCGGCTTAGAGTGATCTTCGCCCATGCGGTTTTACAGACAGTGCTGAACTTCAACTCCAAATTGGCAGAACCGCCATTGGCATAAATTTTCACTGACTTCTTAGTGACAGCGCTATTCGCACAACTATTATAGTAAGGACTTTTTCCATCATAGGTGTGTGTTTCTGCTGAAGCTTTGCTTGCAAAAGAATCAAGGGAGCCAAAAAGTACTAAAGAAGCTACAAAAAATGAAATGCATAAAACCATTTTTTTCATTATTTCACTCATCCCCTTAACAAAATTTATACACTGTTCATCTTACAATTTTGTAATATTCTTACAAGTGATAAATTCCCTAGTTCATGAAAAACAACATCCCCGCCTTAAAGTTGCAGCCTGCCATCACTATTACAGTCTTGTATGTCTCGCTTTATCAACTGAATCAGCACAGAGACAAAGTCATTATCCCTATGAGCAATTCAGGACAAATAAGGTAACAACTAAGGACATATGCGTATCGAGCTGAGACAAAACGAGCCAATAGGCTGCCGTTGATTGGTAAGGATACAGGTCGATGTACTTAATGTTTTTTTCAAGAAAAAAGAAAAACTCCAACAAAACTCGAATCGTTTTGTCGGAGCTTTATTTTCAATTAACGAGGTTTTCTCTGATCAATCTAATGGTGCTTTCATAATAGTAATCCAATCTCGTTTCCCTACTTGCGAACCAGCAGGCCAATATCCCAATCTATGTACTTCCTCACGCCGGTTTGAATGCGATTGGAATCGAAAACTTTCAACAACTCAGTTTCCATTGGGCTTCACTCCCGGCCCTTTTTAAAAAACAGCTTCATCCTTTTTCTTTTCTCCAATTTTTCGGGTTTAAATAACCTTTATATTTAGCAGCCACTTCTTTCCCGACCAAAAGTGCTCCTGCCCAAAACATGACCTCCGCAAAGACGATTGCACCTGTTATGACCCCCGCTTTAACCGCAGTCGAAAATGGGGTAAAAGGAGCTACGACAGGAATGATCCAAGTGAGAAGGGAAATGATCAGGAACCCCATCCCTACTTTGTAAAACCTCGATTTCTTTATTTCCTTACTTTCTTTATCCAATTAAATAACCTCCGTCATGATGATTTTCATTTAATTACACTGCCGAACATTTCACTTTCAAATATACCATTGAATATATTCTTTTTTTATACGTTTGAAAGTTCATTTCGTTTCATAAATAGCGAAATAAAGATATTCCATTTGAGGAAAGCTAGGGAAAACTATCTATTAATGAATTGACTTTACTATTCTTAATGGATTTAATAATCTTATAACACTTGCATGAAGGAAAGGAAAATCCAATGTACATTGAATTCATTGCCACAACGATAGAGGATGCCATTATTATCGAAGAATCGGGCGCAGACCGAATCGAGCTTGTCAGTTCTTTAGCCGAGGGGGGATTAACTCCCAGCCACGCCCTGATAGAAGCTGTCGTCAATTCAGTAAAGATACCAGTCAACGTGATGGTAAGGCCTCATAGCCAGTCGTTTAGTTATACGAAAAATGATTTGGAAATAATGAAAAAAGATATCGAAATCATTCGATCACTGGGAGCCAACGGGGTTGTATTGGGTGCATTAAATGAAAATAATGAAATCAATCGACCATATCTCGAAGAATTATTGACGGTATGTGAAGGTTTGGAGATTACATTCCACCGAGCCATCGATGAAACAAACGACCCGGTCATTTCAGCTGAAATGCTAGCACAATATCCAGAAATCACAACGATATTGACCTCAGGAGGTAATGGGGATCTCCCCAGCCGCATGAAAACGATTCAACAAATGAAAAGAGTCAGCGGCGACATAGCCATACTGGTTGGAAGCGGCTTAAATAAGGATAATATCCTTTCTATCCATTCCGAACTGCATACCGGTCACTATCATTTCGGTACGGCTGTTCGAAAAAATAACAGTATCATTGAAGGAGTTACATTAGAAAAAGCAAAAGAAATCGTAAACTTGCTAAAGAAATAATGTCGAAAAGGGATCATTTAACTGGTCCCTTTTGTTTGTCAAAAGGGGCTCTATCAAAATTTTAAATCAATGTTGATGAAACGGAAGGTGCGAGACTCCTGTGGGAAAGCGCCTCCAGGGGAGACCGCAGGCGCAAAGGCGCCGAGGAAGCTCCCGGACCGCCCACGGAAAGCGAGTGCCTGGAGGCAACGTTTGAATTTGTCTACAATCTGAAGTTCCCATTTCAAGATACAGGGCTCTTTTTTTGTAAAAAGACCGAGTCCCAAAACCAAAAAACAGTGACGCAGAAAGGCGTATTGCATAGTAATTTCTTGTAGTTAAAACATCCATACTGAAGTCAAAATTAAGCACCGCACTATAAATGAATACAGCCAGCAAAGAGAAAAAAATATAAAAACTAAAATAAATTAAACTGAATTTTTTAGGATGTTTATTGAAAAGGACCTGTACCGGAACAGCAAATAATAAATAAGGGATAACAACATAAAAAGAAAACACGATAATGCCAAGCACCCCCTAGGTACCGAAGCTAAATATAACCAACATCGTGGAAATCGACAAACAGGAAAAGACTAGACTAAAAAAATAATAAGGAATCACATCGCTTAGCTCCGATACCTTTTGACTCATTTTCCAAAGTTCCATTTTAACCAGCACCTCAAGATGACTTGGATTTTTTTATTGCTCGATTGCCTCATTTTGTTGCAAAAATTTGATTTTTGAAGGTCACGTTTTTTTCCCTAGTCTTAACTTAACAAGTGCCCTCAAACATTTCTTTTGAGTGCGGGCCTGGTTCCAATTACGACAGTGGCGTCCAGTTCTTCACACTTTACCATCTGTGGCATCATCCCGTATCCAGCAAAGATTTCAACGGTCTGCATCGCTTGCCGCTCACTCGTCTCGACTAACAAATGGGAACCCGGTGCCAACCAAACTGTTGCCGAGGCCGCCACCCTTCGCTGGACATCAAGCCCGTCCGCCCCTCCGTCTAATGCCACCCTCGCCTCATGCATGCGCGCTTCATGGGGTAATAGACCGATTCCCTCAGTGGGGACGTATGGTGCGTTTGCGACCAGGACGTCAACACGTCCCCGTAAATTTGCTGGAAGCGGTTCATAGAGGTCCCCTTCGTAAACCTGACCATTGATTGAAGTGACGTTACGACGCGCGCACCGCACCGCGGCTGGGTCAATGTCGACTGCGTACAACTCGATACCTTCGAGAACATCGCCAACCGCGGAGCCAACCGCGCCCGTGCCGCAGCACAAGTCCACTACGACTGCTCCTGGCATAGCGAGTGCTGTCACTTGGCGGACCAAAAACTCGGTCCGTCGGCGGGGTACGAAAACTCCGAGATGAACCTCTATCCGGATACCGCAGAATTCCGCCCAACCGATGACGTGTTCAAGGGGCAAACCCGCTATCCGTCTATCCACCATCCCAGCCAGTTCGGCCGTTGTCCCTGCCGCGTTGATAAGCAAACGGGCCTCTTCCTCCGCGAAAACACAACCTGCGGCCCTAAGTTTAGTGACGATACTTGTATAAATGGTATCTCCATTAAAAACAGCAACTTTACTTCCATCAACATCATTGATTTTCCCGAGGTTAAAGGAATCATTCCTAAATTCCATAAGTTTCCCCCTGTTCTCTTAAATTCTAAATATTCCCATAATCACAGTATACAGCTTCTTAAACTGACCGTCCCCTTAGTACCAAAATAAAAAGGTTGCCGCAGCAACCTTCCATCATGAAATCTCTCAAACTTGAGTTTTAATTTTTGTTAGCGTCAGCAAAGTGCCCCATCGCATCACACATGAATTTTGCCAACCCTTCACCATATTGGTCGATATTTTTGGTGAAGCGTTGATCGTCCACGTACATTTGACCTAATCCTTTGAAAGCATCCAGCGAGTATGTGCCGAAGTTATTGTTCAAACAATCATACCATTCTTTAATTGCCTCTTGTGCCTCCTCCGACTTTGGCGAGCCATTTCGGATTGACGCAAGTTTTAAATAGATTGCTGATACAACTTTCTGTGCATCTTTGGACATGCCCGCCACTTTAGCCTTCGACTCATCGACAGCTTTATCCCCCCAAAGCTTGCGAGCTTCTTCTTCATATGGATTCTGACTGAAGTCAAACCCTTCAAATTTTTCTTTATTCGTCATTTGAATTTCCCCTTTCATATGTCTAATCGATTTTTCGACCGTCTTAATTAATTTATCGAGCTGACTGCGTTTCTCCAGCAACATTTTTTGATGTTGCTTTAACGCATCTTGTTTATCAAACGAAGAGCTGCTAATCATTTGTTTTATTTCCTTTAATGGCATGCCAAGTTCCCTGAAAAACAGGATTTGCTGCAACATTTCAAGATTATCATTCGAATAAAGGCGATAACCTGCATCGGTTATTTCCTCTGGCGATAATAACCCGATTTCATCATAATAATGCAGCGTCCGCACACTAATGCCAACCAAATCGGCTAACTCCTTCACTTTCATTGCCACTGCTCTTTACCTCCTTTCGATATCATTAACAGTAAGGTATTACGCAACGTCAGAGTCAAATGGAAAAATGAAAATTTCCCTCCCAAATTTAAAAGACGATCCTTCCTAATGAAGAATCGCATGTTAGCAGGGTTCACTCTTTGTAAAAGCTTCGGATTAAAGCAAATCTAATTTACTTGACCGCTATTGATGTTCATACACTATGTAGTAAATTTCCCATTACTCGTGAATTTCCGCCTTTTACTCGTGAATCTGGCGCTTTTGCTCGTGAGTTTCGTGCTTTTACTCGTGAATTTAGTGCTTTTACTCATAAGTTTCCGCTTTTTACTCGTGAATTAAACAATCTCATTATTCGTTAAGCGTTTGCTCTACATGAAATCTCGCTCCAATCTTGGCTAAACTTCTATCTCCAATGATTGGGAATGCTTAATGAAGGTGGTAATTTTGTCTTTGTGTCTCCTTTAGCCGAGTTAATCTGTGCTTGTGTGATAAAGAAGCTTCCGGTGAGATCGGCACCTCTTAAATCAGCGTCCCTAAAGTCTGCACCAATAAGATCCGTCACTCGCATGTCGGCTTCTCTGAGGTCAGATGCAATAAGCAAAGCTCCTCTTAAGTTCGCTCCCCTAAGGTCAGCTCCTCTCAACTTTGCACCGATCAGGTCACTTCCCCTACCTATTTTGTTCGACTTTTTTTTATTTTTCTTAAATGAAACCTTTGCACGTACCAGTTCACTTGTGCGCAGAAGTAAATCATTAACGATCGCTCTATGAGCTGGCACATTCAGGTCCATGATAGACTTTGGACTTTGTTGAGTGAGATATTCCATGTCTTCAAAAGCGGTCTGCAATTCTCGGTGAAGAGGTTGCGCATCTTCTAAATTCAGTGCTTCATTTAAGTAGCAAAGCATTTCATGAAGTTGTTGCATAATAGGAAATACATCGAACATTTCCTTTGCTGACTCTGGGTTGTTCCCCCAATCGTTTCCATCATAGGTGAGTTGAGATACCTTTTGACCGGCACCGAAACATTCATATACCGTGCAGCCTTTATACCCTTTAGCTCTGAGATTTTCATGGATGCCGCAACGATAATCTGATTGCAGGTTTGAACATGGTGTACCTCCCTCTTTATCAAATGCAAAATCAGCAGATTTTGCATAAGGCAAAGCCACACAGCACAAACCAAAACAATTCTCACAGTCTGCACGTAATTGATTAAGGATACTATCGTTATTCGTTAATTGATTAAACATTCTTACACTTCCTTCTATAAAACACTGGCTCTGCCTTTCTATAATCAAAAGTTTCATACAGTATATTTTTTTGTTTTCATTTTATCAAAAAAACCAATTTATCTATATATTAACAAAATACAAATAAACAAGAAATGATATTCCACTTGATACGGCGGCTGAAATTGATCATTAGAGGGAAGCAAGTGATTTCCATAATATTTTGAAGAATAATTAATCATGTTATAATTTATTCAAGATCACGGTACTCTAGGGGGTGTAGGCATGTATCCTTTTGATGGCAGGAAAAAAAGGGAGACAAAAATAGAAATGCAGCGTTGCAGCTATACTTTGGATACAAATACAGAAGGAGAAATAGACGAAATGTCTTTTCAAATCGCAAGAATTCTTCGGCCAATGTCCAAAGATATCATCTTTTTATGTATTGGATCAGATCGTTCCACAGGAGATTCATTCGGGCCTTTAGTAGGGACGATGCTTAGAGAAAACCAAGTCCCCTATCATGTCTTCGGAACACTCGCAGATCCTGTTCACGCCCATAATTTGAAAAGTGTTTTGAAAGAAATAAAAAAGCAATTTGTAAATCCCTTTATTTTTGGTATCGATGCTTGTTTGGGTGGTTATCATCAAATCGGTTCTATATTTCTGACAAAAGGTCCTTTTACCCCTGGTGAAGCGATGAATAAATCCTTACCTGAATTGGGTGATTATCACCTAAAAGCCGTCGTAAATTATTTAGATCCCCTTTTGCCCCGACAATCTTTAAATGATACGAGACTGCATACTGTAATGAATCTGGCGAAGATTACCACAAGAATCATTGTTAAAAGCGTCTAGGGCAACAGAAAAACCCCAATAAAGCCTTAGCTTTTCGGGGTAAACAATGAAATGCATAATCTTGAAGGACACTCCCATGATTTGTGTTTTAAACATACATATTTTGTAAAGTTCCACTTTTCTTTTGCAATAACCTTTTTTTTAAAACACCCTACTATTCATTGCTATCATTATGCTAAACATGGGTCATTAAAGTAAATAACTTCTGATAGAACCTTATTGCCCCGAATATTACAGAAAACTTCCCTTGCTGCTTGTTCTGTTTCAAATTCATACATTACAATACCTCTGCTTTTATAGAGTGTGATGATCCACATTGAAAATCCTCCAATTTTAAAATATCCTTCTGCAAGATAGAGTAACCATTCCTTTTACTAAATGACTCCCAAGATTATCGCGGCTATTGTCATAACAGTGACAGTCCCTAATGCCCATTTCACAGCAAACCGCTGTAGATCCCCGAAGTCAGTGCCAACTAAACCTATTAGCAAATGTGCTGCGGCCACCAAAGGACTCAATACGTGTATCGGCTGCCCTATTAATGAAGCACGCCCTATTTCTGCCGCGCTAATTCCATAAGCATCAGCGGCTTGTGCGATAATAGGAAGTACGCCAAAATAGAATGCATTATTTGACATAAAGAAAGTAAAAGGGGCACTGGCATACGCAACAATAACCGGTAAAAATGGTCCGAAAGATTCCGGGATTAATGAGACCAACGTAATGGCCATTGCATCAATCATTTTCGTTCCAGACATGATGCCGGTAAAAATCCCGGCTGCAATGACAATTGAAACGACGGCCAATGCATTTTTCGAATGAACGGCGATTCGATCCTGCTGATCTTTCAAATCAGGATAATTGACCAATAACGCAACGGCGAACGCAATCATGAATAAAATGGTCAAAGACATAAAATCAATGATTAATGATGCCATGAGCACAATCGTTAAAATGAAGTTGAACCAGACCAATTTCGGTCTGCGATAATCACGGGAGACCGTAGTTGCCGCTAACTCGGAATTGGCCTCCGAATTCATTTCATTAGTGTGATTATGCTGGATCTCCACTACGCCCAATCTCTTTCGTTCCCCTTTTCCCAATATAAAAGCCACGACAAGAACCCAAATTAGGCCAAACCCCATGACAGGAATCATCGGCAAGAACAATTCCGATGCGTCAAGGTTCAACGAGGCCATCGCCATAGCGGAAGCTCCCCCCCACGGTGTCATATTCATCACACCCATAGATAACATGGCTACAGTGGCTAATATTATTTTGTTCATGCCCAGACGCTTATAAAGGGGTAAAAGTGCTGAGACAGTAATTATGTAAGTAGTTGTCCCGTCCCCATCTAATGCGACGGTCATTGAGAGAATAGCGGTTCCTAAAACTATTTTTAATGGATCTCCTTTTACTATTTTCAATATTTTAGAAATAAGAGGATCAAATAAACCGGAATCTATCATTATTCCAAAATATAAAATCGCAAACAATATCATTATGGCTGTTGAAGCTATACCTTCAACACCATCCTGCATCATGGGACCCAGCTCTGTAAAAAATCCTCCAATCACTCCAAATATGATTGGAACGAGCATAATGGCCACTAGTGCCGATAGTCGCTTCGACATAATTAAATACATGAATACTGCAATCATGGAAAATCCTAAAATGGATAACATCTTCAAGCCCCCTTCTGTTTATCACCATCTCATTTTGACAGCGCTTTCTTTAGAGACTATCATCCATTATGCCTTATTCACATATAAAGAAAGTAAAAAGAGTTTTTTTCATTTTTTTCACGCCTAAAAAAGAAAAAATCCCATTGATGAAAACGAATTTCATCAACTGGGATTTACATGTGTTTTATTTTATATTTTCTTTCAGGCCTTCCTACACCACCATACAAAACCTCAACTTCCATTTCATTACAAGAAACTAAATACTCCAGGTATCTTCGCATGGTTGAATAACTAATTCCAACGAGTTGACCTAGTTCATCAGCGTTTAAACTGCCATTGACGTTTTGAATCTTGCTTCTGACCATTTTCAAGGTATGTTTGTCAATTCCCTTGGGAAGAGAATTTATTTGGACATCATTTGCTGTATTTGAATTACTTATGGTCCGAAAAAGAGTATCCACTTTATCTTGATTTACTAAATTGCCATTATGCAGCTGCCGTCTCGTCAGGTCGTATTGGTTGAGCGTCGCAAGAAGCTTATCGATAATGATCGGTTTTATAAGGTAACCAAAAGCCCCTCCCCTAATCGCTTCACTGACTGTTTCGGTATCATTCGCGGCGGTGATCAGAATTACATCAATCCCCCGGTATTCCCTCCTAATTTCCCGAAGAAGGTCAATTCCATTCATATCAGGTAAAAAGATATCCAATAAAATTAAGTCCGGTTGTGCGGCATGCAGTATATTCAGCGCTTGCTTGCCTGTGCTAGCTGTAGCTATGACAGTGAATTGATCTAGTTGATTCGTAAATTGTTTATATATATTCACTGCATTCTCATCATCTTCAACAATGACGACTGTAATCGGTCCTTTAGACATTCTCACGCCTCCTTTTCTGCTTTTATATCCTTCGGGAAGACGACTGTAAATCTTGCTCCCCCCAAATAACTGCGATCAATATAAATTTCGCCGCTTAAAAGACCAATGGAGTTTTTTACAATGGCCAAGCCGATCCCATGATTTTCCCCATTTTTAGTCGTATAACCATCTGTAAAAATAATATCTTCCATTGCATGAGGGATACCTGGACCGTTATCCTCGATATCAAATATGATTTCGTTTCCTAAATCCGTAAACGAAACTTTGACCTTTCCCTCACTTTTGTTCTTTTGCCGCGCTGCCTCCATCGCATTATCGATGACATTACCAATAACGGAAACCAAGTGATGGGAATCCTCAGGTTTTAATGTACTGTTTAAATTGCTTTCCTGTTCTATTTCTAAAATAACCTGCAATTCTTTTGAACGGTTTATCTTTCCAAGTAAACAGGCGGCGATTAAAGGGTCTTTAACCGATGACATAAGAAACGAAATGATATCTTGCCTCTCCCTCACTTCAGAAGAGATGATGTTCATTGCCCTATCATACTGTTTTAAACTAAGTAATCCATAAATGGTATTTAATTTATTTAAAAACTCATGATTTTGTGCCCGCATATTTTCTGAAAAGGCCTTGATTTCTGAAAATTCATTAGTTAATTGTTCAATTTCTGATACTGTTCTTATTGTTAAAACGATACCCCTGACGTCATTATGATTTAGGATTGGGGATAAATCCAAAATGTATAGCTGTTGGCCTAAAAGTAACTTACGATTGAACTGCCCCTCTTTTGTGCTGATTACCATTTTGATGAGTTTTTCTAAATGCCCATTTACAACTCTCTTTCCCACCATAAGCTGATGATCATGAAACAATTCACGTGCTCTTTTATTCATGGAAGTAACCTGTTTTTCAATGTTAATCGTAACGGTAGCATATCGGATGGCATCAAGTGTCGCTTCCCTTTCCTGAAAAAGAAAAGAAATTTCCTCAGGCTCCAGACCTAAAATAAGCTTTTTTAAGCGTCGCGCTATAAATATTGCCCATAAGATTCCTACACTGATCGGGATAAGTGACAAATGAATAATCTTCATTTTATAATTGGATATTTGATCTTGAACATTCTCTACCAAAAATCCTACAGATGAAACACCGATAACTTCCCCTTTATCATTCCAGATAGGAGCCTTAGCTTTAATCGCTGGCCCCGATATCCCATTTCCTTGATAAATAATAGATTTGTGTTCATTTAGTACTGCATCATTACTAGTAGCCGTAGGCTTCCCAATATATTCTGGATTAGGATGAGAGTATCGAAGTCCTTTATGGTCTGCAATGGTTACATAATCTGCACCTGTTGTTTGACGAATCATTTCTGATACGGGTTGAATCACCTCTGAGGGCTGTTCATCGTTAAATCCCTGGATGATCGTTGGATTTTGAGCTGCTAATTTGGCCACCGTCATTGCTTGCTTACCCATATGGTTTTCGACGATGTCTTCCAGCAGTGTAGAGAATAGGATGCTCACAAGTAAGGTACTGATAAAAACAACGAATATGATAAGTAATGTCATTTGAGTTAATAGGTTCACTCTAATTTTAAACATCCACATGCCAAGCCTTTCCGTATTTATTGCTCATACTCGTATAGTATATTTCTCAACTTCCAAACAAAACAATGATTTGTTTCTTATCAAATGGACTTGAATAAAATTTGCAAAATCCTAAGTAACAAAACAGTTTAGTTATATTATGGTTGTGACTAGGAGGGAAATTTTCCCTTTACAAAGTTCACCTGGTTAATAGTTCTTCCCATTCTTCAAGTGATAGTTTTTCGGTAATATGCTTATATGAATCAGGGACTTTTATCGAACACATAAGTTCCAGACTATTTCCATCGGGATCATTGAAATAGACGGAAGCATTTCCTTGGTTCGGACGCACAAAAGGTTCAATGGTTGTCCTTTTTCCAAAAGGGACGACTTCAATTTGCAAGGATTTGAGCCAAGTTAATGCATTTTTCATATTATCATAAGTTACCCGAAAGGCGATATGCCTCAGTGAAGGGTGGTATGGAGTTTGATATTCCTTCCCTTCCCATAAGCCGACCCAGCTTTTGTTTTCCTCGATCCAAAAGAAGGCAGTATCTTCATCCCTCCAAGCTAGTTTCAAGCCTATTTTCTTATAAAAATCCATAGAGATCTCCAGGTTCTTGACTGGTAAATGGGCTTCATATAAACCTTCTATCATATTAGATTCTCCTTCTCCTATAACTTTCATTTTTACGAATTATGATCTGCCAAACAAAATAATTCAAGAAACCGATCCTATTATCCTTCTAATTGGATATAGTAAAACCCGAACAAGGACACGTCTCATTCGTGTCAATTATTCGGGTCATTTGTTCAGCATCCGCTTGGTCGGTTCAAAACTTCTCGGGATAGAGTCCTTCCGCTACTGTCCGTAAGGCTAGTGGTGCACGAATCCCTTCCGCGCCCGCTGAAAGAGGAAGCACGATGATTGCTTTATTTCGAATGGCCGGTACATCCGCCAGTTCACTTTTATTTAATAAGAATGCTTCTTTTTGCTTTATGGGGATATCTCCGTAATCAATGATGGCAATGACATCCGGATTCCGATCGACGACTTCTTCCCAACTGACCTCAGGCCACCCCCCTTCCGTATCACCAAAAATGTTCTGGCCGCCAGCCATGGAAATGATTCCTGTCATGTAATTATTTTTCGCTGCCGTTCTCGGTACTTCTTCACCGCTGTCATATACGAAAACGTTTTTGGGCTTGCCTGCACTTTCGATTTTTGCTGTAGTTTCTTTTATTTCCCGTTGCATCTCTTTGATGACTTCCGCTGCTTTTTCTTCTACATGAAAGATGCGTCCAATATTCTCAATATCTTTATACACATCTTCTATTGTCGGTGTTGACATATTGGAAGACTCTTGGATATATGTATTGATTCCGGCTTCTTTTAGCTCTTGGACGGTTCCTAACGTTTGTTCCGTAAAGGCGCTTTTCCAGCCTGCATATGCAAAATCCGGCTCAGCTTCAAAGAAAACTTCTTTTGATGGGTATTCCTTGGAAAGCACAGGCACTGTTTCATAGGCATCTTTATACTTTGGCAAAATTTCGTCATCCAAATAAGCCGTACCTGCCATTGAATCCTGCAACCCCAATGCAAGCATGATTTCCGTCGCATGCTGGTTTAGCGAAACCGCACGTTTTGGTGCCTCTGCATAGGTGAATTCATGATCCAGATTAGTGATGACCACTTTTTCTTTTCCACCTTTTTCGCTCTGTTTGCCTCCGTCCTTTGAAGCTTCCTCGGAGTTATTGCAAGCGCCCAATATCATCATTGCCAATAAACTGATGCTTAACAAAATCTTTCGGTAAACAGTCATATACTTTCCCCTCATATCCATTGTTTTTTTATATATGTGCTAAAAAGGTGATATGCGTCTTTTGCGTGATGGGGTGTATGCCGATTTCCGTTTCCACCCCGAACACCTTCCTTATCATTTTTGTCGTCAATACAGCTTCTGGTGTTCCGGATGTGATCACTTTGCCATTTTGGATGACATATATATGATCACAATACATGGCTGCCAAGTTTATATCATGCAGAGCCGTCAAGACGGTAACGTCCAGCTTTTTTACAAGGTCCAGCAATTGGAGCTGATGCCTGATGTCTAAATGATTCGTTGGTTCATCCAGGATGATGATATTCGCTTCCTGGGCAAGGGCACGGGCTATGAGGACACGTTGTTTCTCACCACCTGATAAGCTCATGAAACTCCTGTCTTCAAATCCACTCATTTCAACGCGAGCTAATGCTTGATTGACGATTCCTCTATCTTTCTCCGTATCTCCCTGAAATAACCGCTTATGAGGATGCCGTCCCATCCAAACCATCTCTTGTACACTAAAGTCGAAGGTCAGGGATGTTTCCTGACTGACAACCGCCATTTCCCTGGCTGTTTGTTTCTGTGAAAGCCGGTAAAGGTCACGGCCGTCCAGGTGAACAGCTCCCGTATGAGGCTTCAAGATCCGAGAAGCATTTTTTAATAAAGTGGATTTCCCACTCCCATTCGGACCGATCAGCCCAACGAACTGCCCAGTTTTTATTTGCAGTGATATATCCTCAATGATAGGAGTGTCCAGAATTGAATAGGATACTTCTTCAATAGCTAATCTCACTTGCCCCCACCTCCAAATGAATATGAACTTCGCCGCAAAAGCCAAATGAAGAATGGTCCTCCGCAAAGTGCGGTGACAACGCCAATCGGAAGTTCTTGAGGTGCCAGGACCAGCCGGGCACAAACATCTGACCAAATGACGAGGATCATGCCAATCAATATGCTGCATGAAAGAACACGTTTATGGTCTGTCCCGACCAATAGCCGGGCTAAATGCGGTACGACCAGACCGATGAACCCAATCGAACCGCTTACAGCCACAACTGTTCCCGTAACAAGGGATGTAATGATGATCAGAACTTTACGGAAGGCTTCCATATTGACTCCGAGCGTCGCGGCTACTTCTTCGCCCATCAATAAGATATTGAGGGAGCGGGATTGTACGATAAGGAACAAGGAAACCACAAGCACCACAACCGCTGGAATCGGTATGTATTCCCATTTTGCCCCCGCTAAGCTGCCCATCATCCAAAACATCGCTTCACGGATGCCGGAATCTTTTGGTGCAAGAGTGACAATGAAATTAGTGACGGCAGACATGATCATCGAAATGGCTACACCCGCCAATAACAGCCTTGTCGTTTGAATTCTCCCTCCCACTTGAGCCAATAAATACACGGAAAGCATCGCAGCCATGGCCCCCAGGAAGGCACCGAATGATAACGCATATTGACCGAATATAGGAAGCGCCCCAAAAAGAATGACAAGGGTTGCAGCAACAGAGGAACCAGATGAAATGCCCAGAATATACGGATCTGCAAGTGAATTGCGCACCAAGGCCTGGATGACGACACCCACTACGGATAATCCCGCACCTACCACCGCACCGAGCAATACACGGGGCAGGCGGATATCCCAAATGATCCGCTCTTGTGCGATACTCCAATTCACCTCCAGAAAACCACCGATAAAAGGCAGATGCCCTAAGGCGATCTTCCAAACCGTTATTGCTGACATCTTAACTGGCCCAAGGGTAACAGCGAATGTAACTGATAATAAAAGGATGCACAGCAAGAAAAATAGCAGAAAACGAAACCTGCGCTTGGCATTTCTCTCAAAATGAGGTTCTTCAAGCACATCCCCTCTCTCTTTCAATGAGCTTCTAATCAATGACTCTTCCAATGATGAAATCCTCCTTCAAAAAAAACACAAAAAAACCCCAATCCTTTTAACAAAGAATGGAGTTACGAGTATAGGCCAAAAAATACGGAAGGACCTAAGTCCGCCTTTTCTTACTCTCGAACACCTCTCCTCTCAGCGAAGGAAAAATTGGTGATGCTCACTAGGTAGGTCTCCTGGCTTCCATATCAACATTTCCTTTCGTCTTCCCTGACTGACGGTCAAGTGACATCCTGAAAGAAAACTCCTTGGTTACAGTGGCGCGACCACTCGGGATTTGCACCCGATTCCCTGTTACCCTTTGTTCACACAAAGGCACCCAGCGGCAAATATATGAACTTCGCAAAATTTTCCAAACAATTAAATACAACGTTAGTATAGTATACTCCCAATCTTTTCACAATTAAAAAAATGGGATGCGGTCTATTATATAGAAGAAAATGGATTTAAAGGTTCTTTCTATAATGGTAGAATGTTAGCTTTGACCCGTATCCACACTAAACTCCTCATCAATCGAAATCCGTTCAAAACCGTTTTTCACTAAAACCTTTTGGGAAGCGATATTGTCGCTTGTAGTTTTGGCATGTATTTGAGTCACATTCAATTCCGGCGCCAGATTAACCAAAAGCTTTAGAGCTTCATTCGCAAACCCTTTTTGCGTAAACGCTTCACCGATTCTATAACCGACATGAGCCGTACCATTAACGGGGTCGATATCCACAAGATTAATCCTGCCGACGATTATGCCTGAACCATCCTTAATCAAATAACAAGAAGAGATAGCATCTTCTTGTTCTTTTAATAATTCCTTATGCCTGATTCCAAACGATCCAAAGCTATAATAATCATCTCCCCGGCCTGGGACCGTTTGCTCGAAAAACCTTCTATTATTGCATTCAAATGCAAATAACGCTTGTGCATCCCGTTCATTAAGCCTGTCAATGTATATATCCATTATTCTTCCACCCTTTCAAAAAAACGCTCCTAATCTATCATTCAAGAAAACAAAGGGCTTATCCTTCCTGATAAATAGATAGATGAAGATTTGTACCCTGGCTTGATCCAGCTTCCCTTTATTGTTCCCTCAAATCCAGTTCCTGAATAAAGATAAATACATGAATTACTACAAAAGTCAAAAATAAATTATTTTTTTCTGGTAAAAAATCAGCGGATGATGTATCATAGGCTTCAGATATTCATTATTCTCATTTGGTTAATCGGAATTAGGAGGAATATATATGATTGGTTATGTGTTTTTAAATCTTGCCATAATGCTCGTTCTTTTAGGCGTTTTATTTTACATGAATAAGAAGCATATTTCCTTTACAAAAAGGGTCTTTACTGGACTTGGTTTAGGAATTGTATTCGGACTTCTTTTGCAGTATTTCTATGAACCTCAGTCAGATGCGATCGTTAAATCGGTCGATTGGTTTAACATTGTAGGTTCCGGCTATGTCAAGTTCCTGCAAATGATCGTCATGCCGCTTGTCTTCATTTCAATCTTATCCGCATTCACAAGATTGAAACTGACTAGCAATATTGGAAAGATCAGTGTCCTGATCATCGGAATCCTGCTTGGAACGACTGCGATTGCAGCTGCTGTCGGGATCACCTCGGCAACTGTATTCAATTTGGAAGCCGTTCAAATTGAGCAAGGGGAAGCGGAGTTAAGCCGCGGGGATCAAATATCGGAAACATACGGTACGATTCAGGATAAAACGATGCCGCAGCAAATTCTTGAATTGATTCCGTCCAATCCGTTCCTTGATTTAACGGGTGCACGTCCGACATCAACCATTTCCGTTGTAATTTTTGCTGCATTTCTTGGGATTGCCTATTTAGGAGTCAAAAGGAAACAGCCTGAACATGCTGAATTTTTTGCTAAAATAGTAGATACATTGCACAGCATCATCATGCGCGTAGTAACATTGATCCTGCGTTTAACACCTTACGGGATCTTGGCGATCATGACGAAGACGGTAGCTACGAGCGATTTGGATGCCATCCTGAAATTAGGAAAATTCGTAGGTGCCTCTTATGTCGCCCTGATTGTCATGTTCCTTATCCATTTGCTATTGCTGATGCTTGCAGGATTGAATCCAATCGTATATTTGAGAAAAGCTTTCCCGGTATTATCGTTTGCCTTCACTTCAAGAACAAGTGCTGGCGCTCTGCCATTGAACATCCAAACACAGAAACAACTAGGGGTGTCCGAAGGTATTGCCAACTTTGCCGGATCCTTCGGCTTGTCGATCGGTCAAAACGGCTGTGCCGGAATCTATCCGGCCATGTTAGCGGTCATGATCGCTCCAACGGTTGGGATCAACCCGCTAGATCCTTCCTTTATAGCCATGTTGATTGCCATCGTAGCCATTAGTTCTTTCGGGGTTGCAGGTGTAGGCGGAGGCGCAACATTCGCTGCCATCCTTGTATTATCTGCAATGAACCTGCCAATCGCCTTGGCCGGCCTGTTGATTTCCGTCGAGCCATTGATCGATATGGGGAGAACGGCTGTGAATGTCAGCGGAAGCATGACTTCCGGTATTCTGACTAGTAAAATAACGGGCGACCTGGATAAGGAACAGTTCAGTGAAGAATCATCTTTGAAAATCGAAGCTGAAATGTAAAATAAAAAAGCATCGGACTTCCATTGGAGGTTCGATGCTTTTTTACATATGGTTACTTTTTAATTTGCCTCGCTGTGTAATGATTGGCCTGAATAGCCGATAGTGCTTGGAACATATACTGGACAGCTGCATATACCCCGCATGCAAGGAGTATTCCAGCGAGTACATCCAATACAGCATGCTGTTTCGTAAATAGCGTCGAGAGGATGATCAGTGTTCCGAATGCAGTGACACTGGCATACTCCCATTTGTGCTCTTCTTTCCGCTTATGGGCAACGATCATCATGATGAATGTAGTCAGTACATGTATGCTAGGAAGACAGTTGACAGGTTGATCATGACTATAGACGAATCGCATTAAATGGGCAAATATATCGTTACCCACCACTTCCGGACGCGGAACTGTCGTTTGCCAAAGGCAATATACAAGAAAACAGAAAAGTTTCCCCGATATCAAACTGCCTAATCCTACGAAATAGTGCTTTCGGTCAACAAAACAGTAGTAAATCAGCAATCCATAAATATACGGATACCAAAGTAAATAAGGAACGACAAATTCTTTAATAAAGGGAATCTCCCCATCTATTATAGTCGTAACATCGACAGCATGACCTGAAGATTGATTGATGATTGAATAGATGGAACTAGTAATCACCAAAAGTATTAAATAATATAACGGGTGAAAGGATAGTAAGGAATTATTTTTCATAGCTCGCTCCGACTTTCAATATATTGGTTTTTTTCCAAAGATTATTATACAACATTTTTCACTAGATTAACTCTTTAATTGCTAAAGTTAATGATTCCCATGAACTAGTAAAATGGATATCTCTTACTTTTCATCAGACCATGAATACATAACGAAAGCCATGGCATATACCACGGCTTGAAACGGAAACTTATATGCGGGAAGGCAAAAGTGATCACTCCGCCTTCTCTAGATTTTGTTATGGCGTTTTTTCCATACATACGTTAAGGAAATGAAGATGTAGATGCAAAGTGTAATGATTGTAACGACTATGGATGTCGTGAAAATGATTCCGATCAGGATCGTTATTAAAGCGATGATCGCAGCCCAGGTCGTATACGGGAACCATTTTACCGAATAGGCACTTGTTTTTCCTGACTGTTGTTTACGTGATTTCAAATGGGCGAAAGCAATGATCAACCAGATGAATAATACGGTATATCCAAGCGAACCCATTAAGAAATCGAAGGTCTTGCTTCCAGCAAATAAGGAAATCAGTACACCGCCATATAAAGCGGAAGTACACATTAATATTGCGGGAACAGGTACTTTCTTCTTGGATAAACGGGAAAAGATTTTCGGAACGCGACCATCCACGGCTTGTGTATACAGAACGCGGGATGATCCATACAACCCGGAGTTCATCGATGAAATGATCGCTAATAGAACAACGGCGTTCATGATATGGTCGGCACCAGGAATACCGATCATTTGAAAGACCATTACAAACGGACTTTCCTTCACTCCGTTTACTTCGTTCCAAGGAATTAAGCTAACGATGATGAAAAAAGGAATGATATAGAAAGAAATGATCCTGACCAATGTACTGCGAACGGCCTTTGGAACCACTTTTTCAGGATTTTTCGTTTCAGCTAATGTGACCCCGATGATTTCCGTACCGCCATATGAATAGATTACCACCAGCATCGCAGTGATCAAACCTGTCGATCCATTCGGAAAGAAACCTCCATGCTCGGTCAAGTTAGAAAAACCGACGGCTGTATGATCACCAAAAGTAACGAGCAGCAACAATAATCCAGCCATGATGAACACAATGATGACGGTAATCTTAATTAAAGCAAGCCAGTACTCCGTTTCAGCAAAAACCTTTACCGACAGTAAGTTAACCGCAGTAACTAAAACCGAAACAGCTAATGCCAATATCCAGATTGGATATCCAGGCAGCCAATATTGAATGAAAATTGCCGCAACCACTGATTCGGCCGCGATATTCAATACCCACATTTTCCAATAAATCCAATCCAGGAAATAGGCAGGATACTTTCCTAAAATCGATTGGACCAAATCCCTGAATGTTCGTGCACCGCTATTGCGGACCGCCATTTCAGCTAAACCTTGCATGATGAATAATAGGATGATGCCTCCTATCAAGTACGCAATGATTACGGAAGGACCTGCCATATCAATGGCTGAACTGCTTCCTTTAAATAAACCTGCCCCGATGGCACCTCCTAATGCCATCATCGTTATATGCCTTGAAGTCATTGTCCTCTGTAAATTCCGTTTGTCCGTTTCCATATCCTTACCTCCCCAAAATCAAAAAAAGCATATCGTCTCTTCCTTCATAATCAAATGAAGAAAGAGACGATATGCCTTAAGCTTACCGCGGTACCACTCTTATTGGCTCTCTTTTAGAACCCTGCTTTAAAAACCTTGTAACGAAGGTCAATCGTTAAAACAAAAGAATGGAATAATTCCTATCTTTCGCTTTACCACTCCCAGGCAAGTTCAAAGTATCATTGGACTGCGTTGCACCAACCCGCAGCTCTCTTTACCGAATAATGAGCTTTTACTACTCCTGATCATTGCGTTTCAAAAATTATATCTGAATATTTTTAATAATATCCAATACTATACGGACTCAAGGTAAATTTGTCAATAACTTTCTTAGGATAATATTTTCAAAGAAATAAATTAGGGGAGATCAACTTGAGCCAGCTATTACGATCTTGTGAAGACGAGTGGTTCTATTTCCGTTTCTTGGCAAACGCAGGCGATAAGACTGGTTGCTACAGCAGCTTATCTGTTAGAAATGTATCATGAGGTCACCTCCTTCCCCGTCTATAATTAGATGGAAAAGCAAAACCGTGACCTTCTTCCCGCACTCGGTTTCCTCTATATTTTTCCATATATTCAATGTTATAGTATTTATATAGGAAATAACTCTAACGAATAACTCACTATCTGTTTGGAGGACATAATGAAAAAAACCTTAATTATTATAATTTTTTTATTATCTGTTTTGGTTGGGTGTAGTAACGGTGATAAATACATGAATCTTTCTGGGGAGAGCGATCATTGGAAAGGAGAGTATGTTGCAACCGCTACTGAAGATTCGGAAAATGGAACCTATACTTTTAAATATAAAGATGTAGCCAGCGATGTATTTTTCAAGACTATGGAGATTTCAATTAATGATGGAGAAACTAAGCAAAATGAAACAAACCATGAAGGACCAACCATTGAAATATCGACTGCATGTAGCGGGTGTTCAGTTACTAATGAAAGTATTCCTATAAATGTAACAATCAAATGGGATGGTAATACAGAAGTCTTTACTTTAGAGCAAAGCAAATAAAAAGAGGGCGTATTTTGCCCTCTAGCCCAAATTAATTTCCTTTGTTTACGAGTGCAGCTAACATCTGAACTAGATCCCGAAATAAGTAGCCAACGTATAAGCAATGACGAAAAGGCTTACCGCAATAACAACTAAAGACATCACTCTATTAGCTCAAATTTCTCTGGGTCAATTTTAACAAATTCATTTTTATATAATTATAGGATAAATACCCTCTAATATCCTAACTAACAAAATGGAACCGATAAATCCGGAATGACGGCGGCTTTTAAAGGTCTTTTTCATCAATAATTCCGGCTGGAAAAAATCCACAATTAACACAGCTCCTGTTTTGCCTAATCAAATCAATATTTTCAAATAAGCTTCTTGATTTTCCTAGACTCTCCTAACCTTTTAAAACTCCATCCCTAACCAGGATGCAGCCACCATCAGAACCCCAACGACAATCACAATAACCGGTCCTACAACAATTAATCCAAATAGCAGTGAGCCTACTGCGTCCAGGAAGATTCGAAATGGTCCTGCTTTTTCCTTTTTATTCTTTTGCTGCGTTAATAAGTCTTCCAGATGACCGACTTTTTGCTTCAATTCCTGCAACTCTTGAATTACTTTTGTGTCCTGGTCCATGAATTACCACCCTCCCCAATTAACAATAAGTGTTAATTCTATCATTTACATCCATTTTTTAAAAATAAAATTTAACCTCGAAACCAACTCTATCATTCTATTTTCATCCATAAAATTTAAACTTTTTTTTCAAATTCTGTCATCAATGATACAATAACATGGTCTGAAATCAATCCATTCTATAGAACACGTGAGGTATCATATTTTTTATGAAAGCAATACGATTATTAAAGAGTTTTAACTTTTTATATTTTGGACTGCTTGCCATTTTCATTCCGTTTCTCCCAGTCTATCTGGCTGATCAAGGTTTGCGTCCAGCCCAAATCGGATTCATCGTCGGTACAGGAGGTTTTGTCACCCTCATCACCCAGCCTTTATGGGGAATGATCAGCGACAAAACAAGGACAATACGAAAAGTCCTGTTGTTACTCATCTTTTTCTCGAGCGTAATTGGTTATTTCCTCTATGATTCAAGCAGTTATCTTCAGCTCATCCTGTTTGCCATGCTGCTATATTTCTTTTTGATGCCGATCGATCCCCTGACGGAAAGCCTCAATTTTACGATGGCAGAGAAATCCGGGATCAGCTACGGCTCCATCCGGACATATGGTGCATTGGGTTATGCGGTCATATCGTTGATCACCGGCTATGTTATGTCATATTTCGGAGCGAACAGCCTTGCGTTCCTTTTTGCAGGAATAGGTTTGATCAGCTTCATTGTCAGCTGGATGATGCCTGATGCTCCCGTTTCAGGGAAACCTGTCACCTTAAGCAGCCTTAAGCATTTTTTCAGTAATAAAGAGACGCTTCTCTTTCTGTTATTGGTCTTTATCTGTGCTGTTCCAGCAAGGATGAACGATACCTTCCTTGGAGTATATATCCGGGAACTTGGAGGAAGTGCCAAGCTTGTAGGCTTGACCTGGTTCTTGGCGGCGGGAAGTGAAATCGTTGTATTCGCCCTAAGCTTTTGGTGGCTGCGCAAAGGTAAGGAAATCATCATCATTTCGTTTGCAGCAGCGTTTTTCTTTATCCGTTATTTCGTCTCTGCGTGGATTACCGATCCACAGCTATTAGCTTATTTGCAAGTCATGCAGCTATTGACTTTCCCGATTTTCTACTCGGCGGCCATCCAATATCTTTACCGTATCGTTCCGGTGGAATGGCGTGCCACAGGCCAGACCGTACTGGCGCTGCTATTCTTCGGGGTTTCGGGAATCATTGCTTCTTATATAGGCGGAGCCATATATGGAGCATATGGAGGGAAGACCCTTTACCTGTTCATCTCCTCTATCTCCTTTATAGGAATGGTATTCGCTTTGGTTCTTTATCGGATATACGGAACGAGGCTCGATACCGCAGAGGAAGCTGTATAATCTAAAAAACGGTATAAAAAAGAGCATGTTTTGATTAAAACATGCTCTTTTTACATTCCGTTAGCGAAATAAAGGGGCAACCGTCAACATTAACACAGAGGAGCAAAGCAGTATAGTAGTTGTCCTGTTTGAGAGTTTTACTTGTTTGCCATTTTTATAGAAACCTGAAAATTGAAGCCGGTTTTTATAGAGTACATAAAGTAATGGAAAAATTGCCATACCAACGATCCATCCGCCCGTGGTATTCTCTACGGTTATTCCAAAAATCGCATAGATTGAATTAATGATGAGCCCCATTATCATTCCAATAACGAAAATAATGGTGATTATACGAAATAATTCTAAAATCACTCTTAACATCATTTCACCTACTTTTTTCCTGTAATCCGTAAAAAAGGCTGCAATCAGCAACCTTGAATGAACTTTACAGGATGGGATATTTCCCTAAATATAACAAACTTTCCTCTATTGGTAAATAGACGCTCTTTACTCTTCCTCTTGAACGAGCGAATGCTTAAATGCGTAAATCACTGCTTGCGTGCGGTCCTGTACCGCAAGCTTGCTTAATATATTGCTGACATGCACTTTGACTGTTTTCAGGGCTATGTATAGTTCATCGGCAATTTCCTGATTCGTTTTCCCTTGAGTCATAAGCAATAAAATTTCCATTTCACGGTTTGTCAATTGATCATGAAGCTGGGTGATTTTAGGGCGACGCAGCTTTTCCATCATTTTTCCCGTCACTTCAGGTTCAAGTACGCTTTGACCTTGGAAAGTGGAACGGACGGCTCTCGCAATCTCGCTGGCCTTTGATGTTTTCAACATATAGCTCGTCGCTCCGGCTTCCAATGCCGGGTACACTTTTTCATCATCCAGGAAGCTTGTCACAATGATGATCTTTGCTTCAGGCCATTTTTCGATAATTCGTTTCGTCGCTTCTATGCCGTCCATTTCCGGCATCACCAAATCCATCAAAATGATATCCGGACGCAATTCCATTGCCAGTTCGACAGCTTTCAAGCCATTGTCCGCTTCCCCGATCACTTCGATATCCGATTGTGCGGATAAATAAGCCGATACCCCTATCCTTACCATTTCATGGTCATCGACAAATAATACTTTAATCATCATGATCACCTCCAGCATTTAATAATGGGATTTTCACTTCAAGTTTCGTTCCTTTATTCGGAACGCTTACAAGTTGCATCGTTCCGCCTAATTCAACAGCCCGTTCATGCATGTTTTGCAGACCATATGATCCCGTTTTCGACTCCTCGACGTTAAAACCGATGCCGTCATCCGTTATTCGTAAAATGACCATTCCATCACGAACGATCAATAGCACTTCAAGCGAATTGGCTTTTGCATGTCTCAGTGTATTGGAAATCGATTCTTGTAAAATCCGAAACAGATGGTCCTCAATCCCCTTATCCAAAGTGACAGGCTCCATCTTCCAATTTATATCCATCGTCACTTTTTGGGCCAATTCCAAAAGAAGCTCCTTCATTCCTTCATGTAAAGATTTTCCCTTTAATGCAACAGGTCTCAAATGAAGCAATAGCGCCCTCATCTCAAGCTGGGATTGATGGATCATTTCTTCCACTACCTTGAATTGTTTCATTTCCGTTTTTTCCATATCGGATTGTGATTCAGTGATGGCCGACATGAACATTGAAGCTGCAAACAATTGCTGACTCACCGAATCATGCAGCTCCCGCGCCAAACGGTTTCGTTCCTGGGAAACGATTTCCTGGATTTGTTTCTCCTGATCAATGGCCTTTTCATTCGCCATTTTTTGCGATAATTTTGTCTGCTCATTGATTTGCTTATGGATCAGTTGCATCCGTTCCGCCATTTTAGCGATTTCTTGGACCGGATACCCCTCCTGTTGCGATGGCAGACGGCCCTGTTCAAGTAAATGCAGCCCTTCATCCACCCTTTCGAGCTGCCTCTTCCAAAACATTCCCGAAACAACTCCATAAATCAGCCCTACCGTCATGACCAGGCTTGGCAGGAATATGACGAAGGGTAACCCCATGACCATTTTCTCCCATAATAAGTTCCAGTCGGATAAAGGAAAAATGAAGAAAACCGCCGCCGGCAAGGCAAGGGAAAGAACAAAAGCAACACCAAGGGCAGTCAATATCTGCCGTGTCAGTATGCTCATATCCGCTTCACCTCTAAATCCCCAACTAAGATTGAAGTGATGATATGAACCTTGTGATCCGTTTCATTGAACCCTTCCGTTTGGTAGGAATAAATTTGATTAAAGACCCTGGATTCAGGCTTATTCTCAAAGATCCGCGCTCTGCCTGCAATGACAGAATGATGGACCCTGATTTCGATTCCATACGGTACAAAAACAGTGATATTGCCAATGATATTCCTGATGGAAATGACAGCGTCGCCCTTCGGTAAAATCGTTTTGCTTAAATCGATAACCGTATCACCGACACCGCCCTGAACATTCACGGAATTCCATTCATATACATGTTCGGCCGTTTGTTGATGACCGAACAATTTATTTTTAAATAGATAATCGGTTTTCAGCAGTGGCTCCTTATTGATCCGTTCTTCGTCCGAATCATCATTGGTTATAATGGGACTGACCCAATCAGGATTCTTTTTGGACTGATAATATAAAAGCAATAGATAAATAAGGATCGCCATTAGGAAAAATCTAAAAACGAACATATTCAAGACGGTGATGATAAGGGAAATCAGCCCTATAAAAAATAGAATTTTCCCGATTGTCCGTTTTGTGAATTTCCTGCCTAAATAGATACATCCTATTGAAAAAGCGATGGAAAAAAGGAGACCTCCACCCGTAAATGAAATCTCTAAAAAAAGCAGGACGACTCCGATGAGAAGTATCCATCCCATATAGTCCGTCTTCATCTTGTTCAACATCGGTTCGCCTCCCCTGTATATGATCATGATATTCTTAAAAGGCACAGGAACCCGTGCCTTTTAAGAATACCATGAAATTATCATTTTCTGACAGCCTGTTTTCCCCGACCTCCATTCCAAAAGGCCAGGGGATTACAGAGATGCCTTACAAACCTTTACGCTTCTTTCTGTTCCAATTCTTTTTCAAGCTGGACAATCCTGGCATCGATCGTATGCCGATTATAATCTGTATGGACCTGGTGCTCGATGCGATCGATATAATGCTCCATTTCTTCAAACATCGCTACCGGTTTGGCTTCGGAATTGCCTCCGTCCAATACCCGATTGATCCGGTTGTTTGCCCGGGCAATATTTTCCCTGCCCATCAGTTCCAACCGCTTTAGATGCATATCCTTCAGCTTATGCTTCATTTCTTCATATTTCCGCTCCAGTTCAGCTAACTGAACCTCTGCACTTTTATGCGCCTCTTTCAAACTTAGCGCCCGACCTTCATAGTGCAGGCTTTCCTTTACAGCAAATTCCATTAGATCGGTTTCTCCTGACTGCTTAGCAATCTCAGCCTGATGCTTACGTTTTTCAGCTAGATTTTGCGCTTGATTATATTCACGCGTAAACTCTTCTTTCAAAAGATATTGACGTTCAAGCAGCTTACCGACCTTATCTGTCTCCTGCTCACATTGGCGCAAATATTGATTTAACATTCCAATCGGATTTTTTTGCTCCTTCTTATCCAACAAGTCATGAAAATCCGCTGAAATCGTTTGTTTCATTCTTGAAAATAAATTACCCATTTCAATTCCGTCCCTTCTATTAGTTCTTATTCAACTCTTTCCACTCTCTTTCAAAATTTGAGAACGGGTCATTTTCTTTCGATGATTCACTTTCATCATTTTCATTCCATTTTTTATAAACCAGGTAAAGAACATAAGCCGCCACCAGTCCCAATATTGCCGGGATATGGGAAATAGAAACGATCAGCACGATAATGGAGACTGATCCCCACGCAATCTTCGCCCCTGTCGATTCGGACTTCATGAACTGCTTGAACCCAAAGTATAGGATCGCCAAGCAAATCGCCAGGCTGATCAGTGGACCAACGTTCGCCAGTAACAGGAAAAGTGCGATCAGTCCTACAATAAATAAACCAAATTTCTTCATTGTTTTCGTCCTCCTTTCTATGTTTATATCTTATCTACTTTTACAAGTTCGTATAATGAGCCTTAGCTATATTTTCTAGTAAGACTTAAGGCGTAGACGCTGTAAGTCCGATGCTAATGACGGCGTTTATTAGTGTGTTTGGGCGGCTTACTCGTGAATTCTGCGGGTTTACTCGTGAGTTTTGAAATAAAAAAAATCTTCCGATAAAACCGGAAGATTGGTGTACTGTCATTATCATTACAAATACAAGCCTTCGACGTAAACTGAGGTGATGGTTTGAGCAATTTCTTCGACAGTGCTTTGGTGTTCGTTTCGGACAATTTCCCACAGATACATTTCATTTGTGAAAAACCACCCTCTTGCCACAAGCTCATGGTTTAGTTCAGGCCTTGCCAGACCATTTTGCTGTGCATAGGCGACGTCCTTTGAAATTCGCTGAATGAACTTCATGCGAATCGCTTTCCATTTATCTGAAATAATGGTTGATATCCCAATGGCCTGTTCGAAAACTTGCATCATGTTGCGTTCAGCTTCTGCCATTTTCAAAAATGAATTAGCTTGTCTGTTTATGATATGTTTTGCTTCGTCTTTTGATTTTGGAAAGAAAGAGGTCTCGGCAATTTCATAGAATTGCTCCATTACATTCTCCATTAATACAATTAACAGATCCTCTTTCCCTTTAAAATGAACATAGGCCGTTCCGTATCCGATGTTTGCCCTTTTGATCATTTGGGAAATAAGCGCAGCTTGATAACCTTCTTCAAGAAATATTTCCTTTGCAGCTTCCAATAACTTTTGTCGTGTCATGATCGAGCGTAAATGCCGTTTATCCCCTACTTTGCCATTCTCCATGCTTATTCCTCCCCTTATCTTCTAGCATAAAGGATTTCCATAAAATAAAAAACATTTGTTGGAAAGTTCGATTCAATGTTTATAATTTTCTGAATTAACTTATTGACACCATGTCATATTCTTTGGTACGATTCTCCTAGAATTATTAATATACTAATATAGGAGGATGATTATGGTTTCTGAATATACATTGGATCACGCTAAACAAATGGATGAGAATGATACGCTTAAAGGTTTTCGAGAAGAGTTTTATTTAAAGCCGGATTCCATCTATATGGATGGAAACTCATTGGGGCTTCTTTCGAAAAGGGCTGAACGCACTCTTCTGGAGTCTTTGGAAGATTGGAAAGAGCATGGGATCGATGGATGGACGCAAGGGAATCACCCATGGTTTTTCATGGCTGAGAAATTGGGCGCGAAGATGTCCCAATTGGTCGGAGCTTCTCCCGAGGAAGTTATTGTAACCGGCTCCACAACCGTGAATCTGCATCAGCTTGTAGCTACTTTTTATAAGCCTGAAGGAATGCGCACAAAAATTTTGGCAGATGAATTAACCTTTCCGACTGATATTTATGCTCTTCAAAGTCAGCTGCGTACACATGGATACGATCCGGAAACCGATCTCATCCGCGTCAAAAGCCGCGATGGCAGATTTCTTGAAGAAGATGACATTATCCAAGCAATGACCGATGACATCGCTTTAATCATCTTACCAACGGTCCTTTATCGCAGCGGTCAAATATTGGATATGAAACGATTGACTGATGAGGCTCATAAAAGAGGAATTGTAATCGGATTTGACGGATGCCATTCCATCGGTGCCATCCCGCATTCATTCAGCGAATGGGATGTGGATTTTGCGTATTGGTGCAATTATAAACATTTAAATGGCGGTCCTGGCGGTGTTGGCGGTTTATATGTAAATCGAAAACATTTTGGAACGATGCCTGGATTGGCTGGATGGTTCGGCTCCAAAAAAGATAAACAATTCGATATGGAACATACCTTAACACCAGCTGAATCAGCAGGAGCGTATCAAATTGGCACGCCCCATGTGTTAAGTTGTGCGCCTTTAATTGGGTCTTTGGACATTTTTATAGAAGCGGGAATTGAGAATATTCGCGAAAAATCCCTGAAAATCAATCAATATTTAATGGATTTAGTCGAATTCGAATTGGAAGACATGGGATTTTTCATTGGAACTCCTAGTGAAGACATACGCCGCGGAGGTCATGTAAGCCTCGAGCATAAAGAAGCTGCACGGATATGCAAGGCATTGAAAGAGAACGGTGTCATTCCAGATTTCCGGGCACCTAACATCATTCGTCTCGCTCCGGTTGCACTATATACTTCCTACGCAGAAGTTTGGGAAGTTGTACAAATACTCAAGAAAATCATGTCAGAAAAACAATATGAAAAATTCAAGAATGAGCGTGAAGTGGTCGCATAACATGGAATTCCGCCAAATGGGGCTCATCCCTCAAATGGTTAGTTAATTATGGCAGGCTGAAATCTTTTTTTAAAAAAAGGGGATGAACTATGGAGAACAAAAATACTCAATTGAACTTTAAAGATGAGCCAGAAAAAGGATTAAAGCGAGAGCTGAAAACAAGTCAGCTTTCCATGATCGCGATGGGCTGTGCCATCGGGACGGGGCTATTTCTTGGCAGCGGACTTGCGATTCAAGCGGCAGGGCCAAGTGTATTGCTCAGTTATGCTCTTGGGGCGTTCATTGTCTTACTATTGATGGGCTGTTTAGCCGAAATGACGGTTGCCCATCCTACTTCCGGATCTTTTGGGGCCATTGCGGAAAAGTACATGACTCCAATGGCAGGCTATCTTGTCCGCTATTCCTATTGGATTGGCAATGTTTTGGCTGTTGGGGTTGAAGTAAGTGCAGTCAGCGTATATATGAATTATTGGTTTCCGACCGTGCCGGGAATCGTATGGATTTTGTTGTTTGCAGGTGTCCTGATTTATGTAAATGCTACCAGCGTGAATACATTCGCGACATTTGAGTATTGGTTCTCCTTTATTAAAATAAGTGCCATTGTTGGTTTTATCCTTCTTGGAGCCTATGTACTATTCGGTTCATCCGAACAGCCGCATATAGGACCGGAAAACTTCGTGAATGAAGGCGGTTTTTTCCCATTTGGTTTGAAGGGGATGTGGATAGCCGTATTTATTTCTTTATTCAGCTTTCTGGGAACTGAATTGATAGCGGTTACATCTGGGGAAGCAAAAGATCCGGATGCAGCTGTCCCTAAAGCATTAAAAGCGACCGTGTTCCGTTTATCCACTTTCTATGTGCTGACAATCGGCATCATGCTGATGATCGTTCCTTGGAAAACGGCAGGGATCGAGGTAAGCCCATTCGTAAAAGTGATGGAAATCTTGAACATTCCAGGTGCATCCGGGATCATGAACTTTATTATTCTAACGGCTGCCATATCTGCCATGAACGCTCAGCTCTATGCTTCAACACGGATGATGTTTTCATTGGCACGTGGAAAACATGCACCTAGCTTTTTAGGAAAGTTAAACAAAAGTGGTGTACCTACAAAAGCCCTTGCTGTCTCTTCAACGGGGATTTTCATCGCTGCAGGCGTTCATGCGTTACTTCCTGGTTCATCCTATGCTTTCATGATGGGGATTTCCATGTTCGGTGCCATGTTCACATGGCTCATGATCTTCATTTCCCATTTGTTTTTTAGAGTGAAATGGGAGAAAACAGGCGGACGCAAGTTACCGGTAAGGATGATCGGTTTTCCCTATTTAACGATACTGGGAGCCGTTCTTCTATTCAGTTTGATGATTACGTCATGGTTTACGGATTTCAAAATCATGCTTCAATTCGGGATTCCTTGGTTACTATTTTTAGCTGTTGCTTATTTTATTTCAAAAAGAAGAAATAATAACCATAATGTAATGGAAGAATCTCTGGAAAAGAAGATAGAATAGAATGACGAAATAAATAGTTTTTTGCATATGGAAAAGTGAGGAGATTGCGGAATGAAAAATGTGGATAACAATGAAAAAACAATAACGGGTCTAGAGAAAGAAATTCAAACCGACTTTCAAAAATCGATGTCTTACGGAGATTATCTCCACCTTGATAAGATTTTAACCAGTCAACATAGATGTTCCGATCATCATGATGAAATGCTATTTATCATTATCCACCAAGCGAGTGAGCTATGGATGAAGCTCATTTTACATGAGTTGACAGCAGCGACTGAGTCTATCCGCCAAAACAAGTTGGAACCTTCGTTTAAAATGCTGTCTCGCGTTTCAAGGATCCAGCAGCAATTGATTCAGTCATGGAATGTCCTTTCAACCTTAACTCCGGCTGAATACATGGAGTTCAGGGATAAACTGGGACAATCTTCCGGATTCCAATCTTATCAGAATCGTTTGATTGAATTTGCATTAGGAAACAAAAATGTCCATACGCTATCAGTTTATCAGCACATAACAGAGTTATACGAGCAAATGCAGCAGGCCCTTCATGAGCCAAGTATTTATGACGCGGCGATTAATGCTCTTGTAGCCCGCGGATTACCTATTGATCAAGGAGCCATCAGCAGGGATTGGTCACAAAGATATGAACCAAATGCCAGTGTAGAAGAGGCATGGCTGACAGTTTATCGCGATGTTGAGCAATATTGGGACTTATATGAGCTGGGCGAAAAGTTAGTGGACATTGGCCACCAACAGCAATTATGGCGTTTTAATCATATGACCACAGTGGAAAGGATTATTGGTAATAAGCAAGGTACTGGCGGATCATCAGGTGTAACGTATTTAAAAAGAGCACTTGATCAACACTTTTTCCCAGAACTATGGAGTTTAAGAACGAAGCTATGATGAAATAAGCAGCAAAGAAACAGCCAGCAGAGATGGAGGTAGATGCATGGGGACATGGATTGATATTTCACAACGTCTGGATGATAACGTTGCAGTTTGGCCTGGAGATACACCTTTCTCTTATAAAGTAAATTGGAGTAAAGAAGAAAGTGGATCTGTCAATGTTGGTCAAATCAATATGAGTATCCATACCGGTACCCATATTGATGCACCTTTTCATTTTGATGACGATGGAAAAAGAGTGATTGATTTGGATCTCGACTTATATATGGGAAATGCCCGAGTTATCCATTTACCAAACAAGACAAGCATCGGAGTCGATGAATTATCCAGTATAGATCTAACTGGCGTTACCCGTCTGTTAATACGGACGGATGCATGGCAGGATCGAAGTGTGTTTCCACAAACGATTCCTCCTATCCAGCCAGAATTAGCGGCATATCTTTCAGAAATGGGCGTCCGTCTTATTGGTCTTGATTTACCATCAGTAGATCCACTGGATAGTAAAGAACTGTCTGCCCACCATGAACTTGCCGGTCATGGAATTCACATTTTGGAAGGACTTGTATTAGACGATATAGGACCGGGTAATTATGAGCTGGCAGCCCTCCCTCTTCCTTTAGTTGAAGCAGATGGAAGTCCGGTACGTGCTGTGTTGAAAAAGTTACCCTAACAAAATTTTTCTAAAAAGCGAGCCAGATCAAAAAATGATTTGGCTTGTTTTTTTATTTCCTCCCTTTCTATTGAGGTAACCATTAACTATCAAATTTATCTCCCTAAACCAAGTGTATTTATGTTATAATTTTCAGAATTCATCACTAAGAGTGGAGGTCCGAATATGGAAAACTTTTATTTGTTCATCATCATGTGCATTCTTCTCATCATCTTACCCGGTCCAGATACAGCAATAGCCACAAGGAACACCGTTACCGTGGGGACGTCGGGAGGTTTTAAAACGATGTTCGGCACGTGCTGTGCCCTGCTTATTCATACATCAGCTGCCGTGTTAGGACTTTCGGCAATCATTGTGAAATCCGCTTTACTATTTTCCATCTTCAAATATGTCGGTGCCGTTTACTTAGTATATCTAGGCTTCAAGACCCTATGGGGATTAAGGAATAAACAAGTGGCCGCAGCGGCGGAAACATCAGTCAAAAGTAAGTACGAAAACCAGTCTTGCTTTAAGCAAGGCTTCCTTACCAATCTGCTGAACCCTAAAGTGGCCGTCTTCTTTTTAACGTTCCTGCCTCAGTTCGTGAACCCGGGAAATGATACGTTTTTACCGTTCCTGATCATGGGCATGACGTACACCGTTTTAACTGCGTTGTGGTTTGTATTTTATATCTATCTGCTGAACCAGATCAGTGCTTTCATGAAAAAGCCTAGAACCCAAGCGATTTTCGAGGGTATAACCGGGACGGTCTTGATTGGTTTCGGGTTAAAGCTAGCTCTGGAAAAAGCTCATAATTAATCTGAACTGCACCCTAATTGTTAGAAACACCTAACAATCAGAGGTGCAGTTTTTTGGAGAAACAGGGATTAAGGTACTTGCTGAGTTAGTGTCACAATAAATGAAACGATAATGTTTTCAAAAGAGAATCATATGTTCACTTCACTATTTTTCCCCCGTCACCGAACAACAGAATGTACAGTTTACCAGTTTTCCAATCTTCGCTTGCAGGGATTAAAAACAATGCACAAATACTTACTAAAGATAATCTTAGTAAAAGTTTCATTTCCATCCCCCTATTATTGTTTTTCTGCAATTTACCATAAACTACCACAAATAACGCTTTTGAACACAGTATATACGATACAAATATTATGAACTCCCCTAAGGGAGCCTTACATGCTTCTGAAAATTGGATTTTTTTAAATTCTTTGGTCATTCAACTTTTTGTTTAGGGTTGTCCAAACATCTTGAGGAATTTCTGCATTTATTATCATGTGGCAATTATAAAAAAAAGGATGAACGCTGTGTCAAAGAAAAAAGATGAGAAAACCAGTAAGAATAACAATGGTCAGAGTACTCGGTATACGACCGATGTTTGTGTTTTCATTTTAGGTAACGCTGCTGAAGTGAGAGAAGAAGATATAAGAACACAATTTAAATACGCCAGTGACATATGGGGAATTGATTTTCGGCCTAATATTTGTGATTTAAGAACTAAAGAAGGAGCACGGAAGTGTGGTTTGAAAACTGATGCCACTATAGCAAGGATCTCCGTACCTTTGCAGATGAGACAACGGGAGGAAGTTTTTAGAGCCTTAAGAAAAGGTAATCGTGGCCGTCAAACTGGACTTGCTGTGTTTTACATTAATGCACAAGACCTTAAAGATGGAAAGGCTATTGGTAACGTCAGCTGGGATAATAAAGGAACACTGGGTAATATCGTCATGACATATGATACATTCCAACAAAAAAATATGGATATCTTGGCTCATGAATTCGGACATGCCTTGTTAGTCAATGCACGTCATTTAAATGATAAAAACAACATTATGTATCCCTCAGGGACAGTAATCGTACCACCAATCTCACAAAGACAACTAAGGGCTATGACTACCTCCAAGCAAAGAGCAAAAGCCTATAAAAGACCTTATGTTTACAGAATTTGAAGCCCTATAGAAATGATGAATCCTCCCTCGTGATACATGTACAAGCTATATAAAAGTTATATTAAACGGGACCAGAAATAAGGCTATAAATGTTACAATATAAAACACATATTTTGTTATTTTTATACAGGGAGAATAGAAATGAAAACTATTGAAGTTAGGAAAACAAAGGATATCGGCTTAGGTTCCCTTTCTTTTGCACTGTGTTTAATCGGAATATTGTTTACCTTTCAATTTGGCGATAAACCTTGCATAGGAGATGATATTTTAATTAATATCGGACTAAGCGCATGGTCAAATGGAGATTCAGGTATTCATTATACAATGTTCTATTCGGCTATATTTTTCATCCCTTCCTTTATCATTGGTCATATTTATCCCGATAATAGAGGAGCAAAAGCAGGGAAAATCATATCAGGTTTCCTATCAATTCTTATTGTTTCAGTATTATTAACTATTATTATCGATTTGGTGTGGGGACCTTGAATGAGCCTTTGAGAACTAAGGCCAAATTAAAGGGTATGAGCAGCCCAGTATTACCGACCTCATACCCCAAGCCACCCCTATGGTCTTCAATCACTCAAAGTAACCATTCACGAAAAATCCAATTGTTTCACGTTCGTCCTCAGTTAGATCCCGCTTTAGTTCTTTAGCCAGTTCCTGCTCCATTAAAGCTCGGTTTCCCCGGTGTTCGACCACCGCTCTGGCACATTCTTTCATTAGCTTAAGCTCCGCCTCCATTTCCAGTCTCGTGCAAGGCTTATCATGATGGGAGAGTATGTAGGTTTCGGCATCATAGGCTTCAATTTTCTTAATGAGCAGCGAAGCCTGTTCAGCCGTATAATTCCATTTTTCAGCATAAAGATTGGCATAAAGGCAGTCTCCCAGAAATAATGTTTTTTCCTCCCGTACATAGATGATGCAGGAATCTTTGGCATGATCGCCCCCAACATGCTCAATGACACAGGTTATATTGCCGAGATCGATCGTCATCGTTCTTTCAAAGATGATATCGGGCAGAGGAAAGGAAATCTCTCTATTCGTCCCATGCTCCAATTTGATTGCATCGGCGCAAAAGGTAATCTCCGTCCCTTCTTCGACCCGTTGATCAAGGGCTTGATCTTCCCATGAAAGCTGCTGCATATCTTTAATGTTGGTGTATGTTTTTTCCTGACAAATCACTGGAATCCCGATATTCTCCAGTCCGAAAACATGGTCCCAGTGTGAATGGGTAAGAACGAGGAAATTCCCGCTAATATCATTCCGAAGCAATTCGTCCTTAAAGAGCTGTGCATGCCTGACTGAGTTACCGGCATCGATGATAAGCGTTTTCTTGTTTCCCGTCACGGCGGCAAGTACCGGGCGATCCGTTTCCTGAACTGGCGTCAGGTAGGCAATATGTTTCGATAGGTGCTGTAATGTTTGCATGTTTCTGTTCTCCTTACGATTGTTGTGATTAGCTTGCTCAAGTATAGCAAATTCCACATGTATTCATAACATAATCTCCGCTAAAGGCAAAAAAGACAACAATCTCCGTGATTGCTGTCCTTTTCGTCATCATTCAAATGAACCTATTCCAATATACCGTAACTTTCGAGAGGGCATTTAAAAAGGTGGATTTAACAAAAGACTCTTCCTTTTTCTGATCTTCAGGTGGTTCTATATATTTTTTATTGTCCGCAATGAGTGTACTATTTGAGATTTTCGACTCGATGGCTCCTGTCAACTGCGCTGCAAATGCTTCACTATCGATGACCACCATCGATTCTGTATTCAAAAAGGCAGATCGAGAATCCAAGTTGTAGGAACCCACTGCACTTAATCGTTGATCATAGACAACCGATTTACCATGCAAAGAATAAGGCTTTGAATATTCATAAAGCCTTGCCCCCGTCTCAACGATACTATCCCTAAGCTCCAAGTATCCGGAAAAAGCGATCACATTCGGGGTTGATGCCGTCGAGTTGGTTAGTATCGTCCAATCAGCCTTTGAATTCATCTTCTTCGGTACATATTCCTTCAAGGCATCCGCAGGAACAATATAGGGACTTTGGATAAATACCGATTGATTGGCATTCGCCGCAATATCCAATAGAGATCTCCACACAAAAGGGTATTTGTTAAACCGTTCGATTGGATTATGAATGAAGGACACTTTTTTAGTAGGTGTTGTAGCCTTGCTCCAATCGACGGCTGGATTAACGAAATCGGCTTCAGTTTGCAAAGCTATGCTGTATTTATTCGCCAATGCATCTCTTTCACTTTTCCCTTTTTCCATTTGCCTTTTCGAGAGGTCCGAAAAAACATCGCTCGTATACGGATGATTCCATAATTGATTCAAATAGTCCTTCATTTCAACGATTACACTATCTTTCTCCTCTTTAGCATTGAAAATGAGTACATCCCTGTCATAGACAAAGTTCCTCGGCGGCTTGCTTGCTAAGTACTTATCTGCAATATTTCTCCCGCCGATGATGCCTAACTTTCCATCTACAGTGATGATCTTGTCATGAAGGCGATTATGCCAGGTCCACGGCTTAAATGGCTTAAAGGTTTCGTAATATCTTAATTCAATGTTTTCATGCGAGGCCAATGCATAACGGGCACTGCTTAATTGACCTCTGAGTCCATGAGATATTCCATCCAGAAGGATTCGGACTTTGACACCTCGGTCAGCCGCATCAATCAAGGCTCCAAGAAAAAGCTCTGTTGATTTGCCTTTTCCAAAAGCATAGTAGGCAATATCGATTGAATGCTGGGCTTCCTGGATCATACGCATTCGGGCTAGTCCCGACTCATAACCGTCTTCGAGAAGCAGGACACGATCCACGGTGGCTTCCTTCTCTCCCATATATGCACTTACCTGTTTAATCGGCCTATTTTCTTCTTTTTCTGCTTTGGGGAAAAGAACAACAGCCGTCACCACTACATAAAGGACATATAATAGAAGAACAAGCAAAAATCCTTTAATTGCCGTTTTTACAGACATTGAGCACTCCCCCCTTTAAGCGATATTTTATTACTATTCGTAATATGCAAAGACTCTATTCAAAATCTGCAGGCTTGATAAATCTGACTACTATCGAGCGATGCCATTTACCCATCTGCTTGATCCTGGGTGGAACTTGGAACATTTATTTTCCTTTTAAATGTGACAAAGTGGTGAACATGAAAGCAGTTGCATAATATGATATAGAAGGAGGGATTTCATGCTTAAACAACCTGATAGAATAAGTATCTTCAATTATTGTTTTGCATTAGGGGTATCTGAAGTTTTCTTTTTATCCAGCTTTTATCTTTCCATTCTTGACGTTTCATTATTTACAATCGCTTTACCATTTTCCGCTTTATTTCTAATGTTCTCCTTGTACCTATTCCTTCGAACGCACAAAGCAGTAAAGACCTTACCCAACCAAGATGAAAAAAGAAGGGAAATTCATGCCTTCTATCATCAATCTTTCGGGATTTTCACGATCATTTTTTTCACTTTACTTTTTGTTGCTTTAGCCTATATTCCTTTGCTGGACAACGGAGGGCATTTCTATCTTCTTTATTGTTTACCGATGGCCTTGCTTTGTATGATTCCTTCAATTGTTTCTTATAAAGGAATGAAATTATTCAAACTGGATTCCGGCAAGGATCTAACGAAAGTCTAATTGATTTTACCAAAGACTTCGTTAAGCAATATCTCACCCATGTTTTTTAGTTGAATGTATAGGCAAAATGAGGATATAATATTGATAACTAATAAATAAAAAAAGACACTGGTTTAACCAGCGTCTTAATGAACAGCAAACTGCATAAAGAGCAGCGGCTTTCTGTGGTAAGTCAGTTGCTACTCGATCATGAAAGTAACCCTTTTCCTACATACATCTGGCCGGATGGTATGGAGGGGGTTACTTTTTTAATGTAACCGCGATTACTGCGACGATTAAAGAGGCGAATGAAATCATTAGCATCAGTCCGTCCATAATAGAAATCACCAGCGACACCCCCTTTCTGAAAAGGAGTGACCGCTGCCCACTATACCAAATTGCTGTCCATTTACTATTATATCTATATTTACTTGTTATTTATAGCCAAAAATAGATGTATTTAGTCTACTTTAATATCCATAAAAAAAATCCCACTTAAAGTGAGAACATTTTTTGCATATATATCCCTTTATTGTTCGACTACACGGCCATCTTTATAAATGTAAAACCACCCAATCGTTCCTGTGCCGCCTTGATCGATCCAATCTTTATTAGCTGCTTTATAATTGTAATATGATTTTCCTTTGCCATCTTTCAGCAATCTGCCATCACCGCTGAATACGATGTTGTTACCCAGCTTCTTCTTACCTAACGCGATCGCGTCTTTCTCCGTGAACTGTCTTCTTTCCACCTTATTTTCATCTAAAGCAGCCCATGTCTTCGGTCCGACGATACCATCCGAACTCAAGTTATGATCCACTTGAAACTCCCTTACCACATTTTGTGTTTGGGTACCGAAAATCCCATCAACACCTACATTATATTTAACATCTTTAAGGCTTTGCTGTAAGTCTCTTACATAACTCGAACGTGAGCCTTTCCTGAGGGTCGGGCGTGTTTCCGCCTTCGTTTCGATTTTCTGGATTTCACTGCCCTTTGATGCTGCGTGGGTAATTGAAGTAACCGTTCCTAGAGGGGCCAACATCAAGGCAACTGTTGGAATCATGACCAATAATTTTTTCTTCAACACATATAACCTCCATTCAAATGATCACTCCTGCAGGTTTCTGTCACTTCCCTTGGAGCCCATTCATTATAACGCAAGGAGTTATTTTATTGGTGTTTTATTACTTTAATTATAAAAAATGGTAAATATTATCCACAGGAAATATATTGCCGAAAAGGAATCCCATTATTGACAATGCACCGTTCTCATACAGGCTTTATTATATATATTGACAGTAATCATGATCTGATCGAACACTTACCCTGATATTGATCCTATTTTTATGTTATACCCTTCATTCAACTTTGATTTCATTTCTACGATTCATATACCATTTGTAAAACGAATCAGCCATCTCAAAAGACACATGGTCAATACCAGCATGATGCACCGGTTTAGCCCGGTTGATTGTCCCAATGGAGGCAAGGCCGAGCATTTTTTGAATGATATTTCGGGTTACGTTCACTTCAATGATCTTATCTCGTTTTGACACGAATAAAGATGTGGTGAGACTCCCGGTTTTGAATTGAATGAAGTCATTGTTCAAAATGTAGAAGGTATTGAAGAAATCTAATAACCTTGAAACAACAATAATAATTATTAGGATAGCAGAAAGAATCCACCAAGCTTCCTCCACTTCCAGAACAGTTGGCTTGAAATAAAATAAGAGAATTGTTGCTATGATCCAGAACCAGCTTGGCCACAGTATGCGCACCCAAAAGGATTTTATCGGAAGGGGAGTCATCTTCTGTGATATTTCATAAAATGGCAATATTTCCGAGACTATTTCATATGCCCGTTTAACAGGTAGATAGGGATAGAGTGAGTTGATTTCAAGCAAATCTTCGTCAGAACTCAAACCACCTGCACTTGTCAGTTTCACTTCGGCAAGTCCGAGCAACCGTTTCATGAAGGACTGTTTAATTTCAATTGCCTGCACTTTTTCTTTGGCTATAGAAAAGGCAGTTTCATCGATTAGACCTTTCGTAATGTAAATTCGATCATAGTCTGAGGAAATTTGATAATTCCCATATTTAAAAAAAGTCCTCACTATTCCGAACGTTATAGAAGCAATGACGAAAACAATGATGATGATCGTCATCATCCACCAAGAGCCTATTAGCTTTTCAAAAATCCCCACTGCTTTATTTTCCACATGAAAGATATCATTGATTTTGAAATAAAAAGAACTAATAAAAGGAATAAGGACCAAAAAACTAAGAGATGTAAAAGACGCTTTTATAATATCCTTTTTTGTCGGCTTATAATGATTGGTCCGATTTGAGATTCTTTTTTTAACTTCCTCTTCAACAGAAGGAATATCTTTATATTCGCTAGCATGAATGGTGGCCAATTCTTCCTGAACATTACTTTTCATATGCATTTCCATTCGATTTGCTTCCTTTTGAGAAATGACTTCGAATCTAACAGCAGCATCCTCACCTGCTATACCTGTTTCAAAATTAACGGAAGTCACTTTAAAAATCCGATGGAATAAAGACGTATGACGGTTGACGTTTTGAATTTTAGAAAAAGCAATGGTTCGTTCAGACCTGCTGAAAATTCCTTTGTATAGATGAAAGGAACGATAATCAAGTTCGTATTTATGGGTGACCCATTTTAAAATGATTGAAAAAAGTGTTAATCCGAAAACTATAAAAAAAACAACCCTGCCATATGTGATGAAGGTGGATTCAGAACCAGCTTTGATCACAAAGAAATAAATGACAAAGAAAATGGAATTCCTGACTAATTTACAGAAATTAAAAAGCATAAGAAGTGGATTGTATCGTTTTGCTGTCGTCATTGCACCACTTCCTTAATTTTTGCATATTGAGCAATCTGATTCCTTAACTTGATAGCAACCTCTTTTGGTAGAGCTGGTATCGAGTGAGCGGAACCCATCGTTTCAATTGAAACTGAACAGAGTCCGTATTTTCTAAGTAATGGTCCTTGTTTGGTTGCAACCGATTGAATTTTTGTTATTGGGACAATTTCATGCACTTCATTTAGTACACCTGATTTCAATTGTAAAAACTCTTCATCTACATCAAAGCGCCAGTTTTTATAAAGGAGAAAAGGGCTGATCAATGACCAGACTGCACCTAGCACAGAGATATCTGTAATCCCAATCAGAATCCAACCGATCCACTCTTTCCAAGAAAAACGATAATCTAGGTAAAGTAAGAATCCTAGAATGATGAATGCGATTAGATTCGTAATCGTTTCACTTAACATCCACACTTTTATCGCATCCTTGGATAATCTTTTTTGAGGTAAGCTCATTATAGAATTAATAAAATCACCGCCTGTATTTTAAATCAATGTGCTTTATAAACTTATATTCATTTAGCCTATTCGGCCAAAAAGATTTCTTCTAGTGATGGTTCTTTTACATTTACACGTAAGACATCAACCTTACACTGATTGAAAGCTCGGATCATATCAGCAATTTTTTTCTCATCATCAATATTGATAGTCACGTAAGGATCTTTCATTTCCAGTTCTGTACCTACTGACTCCAGCCACTGATGTAATTTTACTTGTTCCGATTTCGGCACCGAAGAATGCTTAAGCTTGACCCTTATCGTCGACCTATATAAGTTCCTAAGTTCTTCCATTGTGCCAATATTAACAATCTGACCTTCTTTCATAATCGCAATTCGGGTGCATATTTTCTCTACTTCATAAAGATTGTGGGATGTCATGAAAATGGTCGCCCCTCTTTTTTGCAAATCCTTGATCAGCTTTTGAATATGGATTGCGGATTCCGCATCCAAACCTGAAGTTGGTTCATCAAGAAAGATTAGCTCAGGTTCATGGATGATGGCTTGTGCAATTCCAAGCTTCTTTTTCATACCGAATGAAAATTTAGCGGCTTTTTTATGAGCATGAGATTCAAGACCAACTAACTGCAGGACTTCAATACACCTATCTTTTCCTGCTGGATTTCCTGAAAGAGCTGATAAAAACTTCAAATGCTCCACCGCCGTTAACGAGCCATATAATGTCGAGTAATCTGGCATTACCCCAATCCTCTTCTTTACCTGATCATTTGAACCTTTTACACCTAGAAGCGAGTAAGTTCCAGAGTTGGGTTGAATAATGCCGGTTAACATATTGATGAAGGTTGATTTACCAGCTCCGTTACGACCTAGAAAACCAAAGATTTCTCCTTTTTCCACGATAAGATCAATTCCTTTTACGATTGGTACCGCTCCATACGATTTCTTTAACTGCGTTGTTTCTATGGCGTTCATCAGCATTCCCTCCTTTTGAAAATCAGATTGGCGATAACGAGCATGATACCTGCTAATATAACAATCACCAAAAAGGTATAGTCTTCCCTAATCAGATAATAATAGGGGGTTATGAATTTCATCCAACTCACCCATACATTCGACGTAAAAGAAACCCATAATCCAATAATAGGAAAAGCTAACCCAACCATGATCCCAAGGAACATGGTAAATCCAGGCTTAGGAATGAGAACGGACAGTAAGATTGTTAAGCCTATTTGGTAGGTTAATAAACTCATTGTCTGAGTAAAGATAAAAACATCAATCTTCTGGGAAAAGACGCTGGTAAGCAAAAAGGAGGTCGTTAGGCAAATAAGCCAAAATAGCCAAATACCTAAAAACTTCCCCAGTATAATAGAGGTTCTTGACGTTCTTGTCACTAAAAATCTGATAGTGCGTTCGTGTGTTTCTCTGTTTAGGCTATCGTGTGAAAGGCCCATAACAAATAATTGTCCAAAAAATAATATAAGGATCAAAAGACCAACTGTGTGTATATTTTCAGCTTCCCTCGCTGTAAGTTCAATCCCAGACGTTAATAAATCGGAAAACTTGGCTGAATAATAGGAGGTAGCTAATAACATCATTACAATAATAATTGATTTAATTCCTTTAAATAAGCTGATAAATTCTCTTTTTCCAATAATATACATACTAAGTCTCTTCCTTCCTGTTCATCACTTAAGCACTATTATAGGTGTTCTTTCTTAAGCTACCAGAAACTCCACCTTAATTTTTCCTTAATTATTAAATAATTGGTAAACGAATGATATGATAATTTATATATCATAATAGAATGGGAGTATCCATATGCAAGAGACACAAATATTAATTGTAGATGATGAAAGTGCAATACTACATATGTTAACAACGATTCTAAAAAGAGAAGAATTCAAATATATAGATACAGCATATACTGCTGCGGATGCTTTGACCTTATGTCAAACAAAAAGATATGACTTGATCCTTTTGGATGTTATGCTCCCAGATCGTAGCGGTTTTGAAATTTGTCCGCTCATTAGAGAAACCACCGATGCCCCCATTTTCTTTCTTACGGCACGTTCAACAGATTTGGATAAACTTTCTGGATTTGCATTAGGCGCAGACGATTATATTACAAAACCCTTTAATCCACTTGAGGTTGTCGCAAGGGTAAAAGCACATTTACGGCGTCATTCAGGAAAGGTTTCACACACTTCCCAAACGTTTTACCAATACGGACAAATCCAAGTAAACACTCTATCTGGAGAAGTATCCGTGAATGGCAGGACAGTAGAATTGCCTGCACAGGTTTACCTGCTACTGCTATTCTTCTGTAAATATCCAAATCAGCTTTTTAGTAAAAGTCAGCTTTATGAAAAAGTGTGGGGCGAAGAATTTTTAGGTGAGGATAATACCGTTATGGTCCATATTAGTAAACTTCGGGAAAAGATTGAGGACACCCCAAGTAAACCACGTCATCTTATTACAGTAAGAGGACTTGGCTATAAATTTATTTCTGATGGTAGTAAACATGAACATTCATAAACGCTTCATTGTTCAGTTTTTTATACAATTAATTCTTGTTTTCATCATATTTTTCTTTATTCTATTGTCCATTTGGGCGATCATTGGCTTTTCCATCATGAATGACGAGGTTACAGAAGATTTATCTAAGGCAGATAGCACTTTCTTTTCTGATAGGATTACGATACAAGGTAAAAAAGTGGCATTCGATGACGAATTAAAACAGCTGGCAAAGAATCAGAATGGCTGGCTCCTAGTCCTGACAACAAACGGCGATGTCATTGGAGATTACAATACTTCGGAAAATGTACCTTCACATTTTAATGAGAGCGAACTTGCCGGTTTAATGCTGCAAAATAACTCTGACCCTGTGGAATACTTCCATTGGAAATTAGATGAAGCGTATCCGCAGCCACAATTGCTTATATTCGGTAGAAAAAATTCTGAGACTAGTCTGTTAAAAGAGGTTAAGACAAGTGTCGATTGGAAAAATCATCATCTTAATCTTTCCGCTACTACTCTTAAGCAAATAGATGAGGAAGAGGGATGGGTTCAATTAATCAATTCGACCGGGAAGGTATTGGATGGCTATGGTACCGATAAGGAAGGGATCTCATACACGAATCAGGACCTTAAAACCTTATCAGAGAGTGCACAAGATTCAGTTGATGCTTTCTTTGATACAGAGACAGAACAGACTATCATTGTGGGTATAAACCATTCAGGTTCGACCTCTCTAGAAGAAAACTTGTTCAAAAGGATCAGTAAAAGTGTTTTAACCATTTTTATAGTGTTATTTCTTCTGTTGTTAACAGGAACTTTCTGGTATGCACGTAAATTCGGGGTTCCTTTGATTACGATGATGAAATGGATTCAAAATCTTGGAAGTGGTTTATATGAACAGCCACTCGATCTCCATCAGCACCCTATCATGTTAAATAAAAAAGGAAAGCTAAAAAGGAAATATCGGTTATATAAGGAATTGATTACAACCCTTGAACAGTTAACCGAGACCCTGCATCAAAACGAAACCCAACGGAGGAAAATGACTCAAACTAGAGATGAATGGATAAGCGGTCTTTCGCATGATTTAAAAACGCCTCTTGCTTCCATATCAGGTTATGCTCAAATGCTTGAATCTGAAAATTACTCGTGGACAGAAAGAGAGACAAGAGAATTCGCTTTAATCATTGCCGAAAAGTCAGGATATATGATGGAATTACTTGAAGATCTAACATTAACATACCGTTTAAGAAATCAAGCTCTGCCCATTGTAAAAGAAGAAGTAGATATCATAGAATTCATACGCAGAACCATTATCCATTTCATAAATGATCCAACTAACAGCTACATGAAATTCGTCTTCCAGCCGAAAAACGAAACAGCTATAGCATCTATCGATACCAAATGGTTTCAACGGATTATTGATAACCTAATTGCGAATGCTATCCAATATAATCCTTCTGGTACTACGATTATAGTATCTATTTCGCCTATTGAGCAGCACCTTCTGATTATTACGATTGAAGATGATGGTATAGGTATGGACAATGAAACTCTAGATAAGCTCTTCCAGCGCTATTACCGGGGTACCAATACAAGTGATTCCGGTCGTGGAACTGGTCTTGGGATGGCCATAACGAAACAATTAGTTCACCTTCATGGAGGATCCATTAATGTAAAAAGTTCACCGCAAAAAGGCACAACCGTTCGTATCATTCTCCCAGCCTAAATTTGATGAAAAATAGGATAGCCAGAAATTCATAAGGGTACATTTGAATCATAGTTAAAGTTCAATCAGATTGGGTAACGTCAGGGTTTCGAAATGTTGGCGTATCGCAAATACTTTAGAATTACATATGTTGTTCGTAGGCAGGAAGAAAACACTTGAATAAAAACAAAATGGGGCTCTACCTAAAATTTAAAATAAGACTAGATTATCCTTCATGTTTTTTACTGTAATCCTTATTGGATTGAAGAAATTTGCGACACTCCTGCCGAATTACTGGCTATTTGAGACCGCAGCTGCTTGCTTTGATGCTGCTTTGCAGACAGTCGGCGGAAAGGGAGTGGATTTCTGAAATCGACTGGAACGTTTTTAAGAAAAATACTGCAGACAAACTCGCTTTTCTTCGAGTTTGTCTACAGTCTGAACAAAATCATCCCCTAAAGGGGATGATTTTCTTTTTTATTGATTTTCTGGCTGTTGTTGATTCTGCCCTGGCATCCCTGTTCCCATTCCCATCAAATTAGTGGCAAGCGGCACCATATTTTTCATTTTCCCGCCATTTCCACTCAACATTTGATAAGTGGCGATACCCACTCCGACCGAAGCGACTACTGGTAAAATTTTATCCATGTTTGCTCTCATTTACATCACCTTATTTTATATATTTTGTTCATTTCCTGAACTCTTATATCTTGTTCAAAAAAAAACCAAAAATTCAGATTGTATGTTACCAAAACAATTAGTAATAAAAATACGTTTTAAAGGGAAAATTCTTTCAAGAGGGATATTAGCACTCTTTAAATGAAGATATTTATTTTCATGTCGATAAAATCCAAACGCTTATCTTAAATTGTTTTTTAAATAGTATAGCCATTCAATGATTGAAAATGATTTAAGATTATTGAGGTGAATTTTCATGCCCATGTTAGATGTGGACGGTAATAGCTTGTATTATTCTGTTAAGGGAAAAGGGGTTCCTATTGTTTTTATTCATCCTCCTGTACTGACTAGTGTGAATTTCCAATACCAAATGGAGGAATTATCCGAAGAATTCAAAGTTATAACCTTTGATATTAGGGGACACGGTAGAAGTCAGTATTCAAGACTGCCAGTAACTTATCCCCGGATCATAGAAGATATCAAACATCTGTTGGATCATTTGAAAATTAAAAAAGCAATCATTTGCGGATACTCGACCGGAGGATCTATCGTATTGGAATATTTGCTGAGTTGTGCCGATAGGGCTCTAGGAGGCATTGTTATAGGTGGAATGTCTGAAGTGAGGGATAAATATTTAAAGCAAAAGATTTCTCTAGGAATATCACTTGCCAAGAAAGATGCAGTTCCAATACTTGCGCTTTCCATTTCATGGAACAATTCAAATACCGAAAAGTTGTTCAACAAAATGTTTAATGAAGCCCTAAAAGGAGATGCCAGAAATATCGAGCAGTATTACCATTATAGTTTGCATTATAACTGTACCCATCAGCTTGAGAAAATCAACCTGCCCATTTTATTGATCTATGGTAAAAAAGATAAACCATTGTATTATTACGCTAATTTATTGCATGAAAAATTGCCATGCACGGAATTAAAATTCATTGATCATGCAAAGCATCAGATCCCTACAAAAGCGGCTAATGATTTAAATGAAAGTATAAAGCGTTTTATCCATACACAAACTGTTTGATTCTATCAACTGATAAATTTAATGGAGTGAAAAAATTGGGAAGAGATAAAAGTACACTGATTCATTTATTATTACTATTGCTAGTCACTGCCGTTTTTATTTGGTCAGTCATTAAGCCTGAAGGATACTTGATATGGACAATGGAAGTACTTCCTGCCGTTGTGTTTCTGATCTATGTACTTGCTACATATAATAAATTCCGCCTCACTACATTATCCTATTTCGTTATTGCCGTTCTTTCAATCACCATGTTCATCGGTGCCCATTATACGTACTCAAAAGTCCCCCTGTTTAATTGGCTAAAAGATCATTACGATTTAAACCGGAACCATTATGATCGGTTCGGGCATTTCCTAAAAGGTTTATTTGCGATTGTGATTAGAGAAATACTAATACGTAAAACCCCTCTAACAAAAGGACCGTGGTTATTTGCTGTTACATTAAGTTTTGCGCTTGCCATCGGAGCACTATATGAAATCATAGAATGGATAGCTGCCATCATTTCAAAAGGCGGAAAAGCTTCAAAAGAATTTTTAGGAACACAAGGTGATATTTGGGACGCACAATGGGATATGTCATTAACTTTAATCGCCTCTATCCTTGTATTGTTCACCTTGTCCAAACTTCATGACAAGCTGTTACGAAAAGTGAAAAATTGAAAAAAATAGTGACCTATAGATCACTATTTTCAAATTAGGATTTGATTGTTAATATGATGTTCCATATGTTCTAGATAATCTTTTATTAGCCACTCCAATGATTTTAGTTGATTATTTCCTATATCACAAAGATTAGATAATCTATCAATTGGTGTATTCGTTATTATATGTATGATTTGCTTATTTAAAGAACAAAAAAGGTTAACGATCTCATCCAATGGTCGCTCTTGATAATTCTGAACCAATACCCATTGGTCTTGATTATATGGTTGTATAACATATGGCTGTTCTTCGTACTGAATCTTGATAAACCTATTCATATTGTTCAATGCAGAATCGCATAGATGTCCTAAAATCTCTTTTTTGGACCATTTGTGTGGCATTGGTCGATGATTTAATTCTATTTCTGTCCTCCGGTTGAACTCTTCAGGTATAAAACCTATCCAATGATTGATTCCATTTATTACATTTTTCAATTTGCACTCCCCCTAAGTTTTACCTAAAGGATTTTTATTCGGCAACCAACCGGAAAATACCTTCTTCTTCAACTAACTGCACGGTTTGTTGAATATGCAAACCAACAGCATTCAATAACAGACCCAAAAGAAAAAACCGAAATCAAAAATGGATTTCGGTTCAGGCTTCAGGCAAACTTGAAGAAAAGTCAGTTTGCCTAAAGTTTTAAAAAACTTCCAGTTGATTTCAGAAATCCGCTCCCTTTCCGCCGACTGTCTGCCAAGCCTCCTCGACGCAAGCGTCTCCGGGGTCTCGGCTAGCCAGTTTTTCGTCAGGAGTGTCGCATATTTCTTCAATCTAGTAGGGGTTTCATAAAAGACCCACAGGTGCAAAAAGCTCCGAGGGCGGGACCACCCGTGGAAAGCGAGTGCCAAGTTTCAATCAACGTTCAAATTTTAACCAGTCATGATTGTACTTGCTTACCGCCCTTTTTTTCCTTGATGGCTTTTTGATCGATCTTTGTATAGATGCGTTCCACTTCAATTTTGTCATGCAATAGAAGTTCGCGGTTTTCTTTTAGAAGTTCAGTATATGATTTCCTTCTCCTAGACATTTTTTAATTCACCTCTCAAGTGATTGAATTCCTTCTGTAAAACTACTATCGGAAGCTCGTAAAGTTGTTTATTATATTTTTTAAAAATCCCGAATTTCAGAAGTTCTTGTATAAGTTCCTCTTTTTTTGCTTCTCCCTTTGTACTTAATTGGGTAATCATCAAGGACCCTCCTTAACAAAAATACAGACTTTTGGTATTTGGGGCTGCCTAGCATCCGATCCCACATGAAGAATCTCCACTTCTTCCTATTGCTTCCCCATATAAGGGCATGCTCTGCAAAGTCTTCGCATTTGCTTATTTGTTCGTATGTACTGCTTTCATGGTGTATTTTCAACACTTGATCATATACATCAAATCCAAATTGCTTCATTTTATTGGAAAGGATATCTATCCCGGCGCAGGGTTTCGAATGGGTCAGGTCGCCGGCACCAAAGAATGCAACTTTCACTCCAGTAAAGTCCGCTTGATCAATTTCTTCATAAAACTCGTTTGCTTCATACGGTAACTCTTCTAGATTCCATGTATATAAACCGATAAAGGCCAAATCAAAATCCTTTAAAGCATCAACTTCAACAGTATCCAATCTTTCCATATATACTTCACAGCCGACAGCCTTCATTCTGTTCTTTATGTTTATAGCCATTTTCTCGGTATTACCGGATAAACTGACATAACCAATGAATACCTTCATCTATATCACCTTCCTAATTGAGAATTAATTTCATTACACATCTCACTATAAATGAAAATGATTCTCATTGTCAATTATTTACCTCCGGTAATTATATTAAACAGTCCGTTCCTCATCTTAAAAATAATATAAATGTCCTAAAAAACAAGTTAAAAACCAAAATATTTAGGTAAAAAAGCCTATTTTTCACAAACAACCATGATACACTATGTAATAATTTAACTTATTCAGCCATTGCAAATGGTTATAGTTATTTTGAGGTTAAATAAAAAAAACACTAGGTGGGCTACTAATGGAATGGTTGAAACCTTATGAAGCTAATAATCAGTTCGAAGACAATACAGACAGTTTTTCAGATTTCAAGATCAGGGAATTTACCCCTAATTCAAAATTCGAAAAAAAATATTCACTATTAACTCAATTCTTTTTACTGTTGGGTTGCCAAGATGAAAATAGTGTTACTTCGTTATTTGTCGATAGAATTGATAATCAAGTCATCGAAGAAATTATTATGCATTTTGACAACACCAAGATTGTATTAGAAAACGAAGTACCATCAGAAATAATGTTAAATAAGCCGAATCAAGAATCTCTCTCCTTGATCAGGTCGAGTCACATAAATCCAATAATAAAAAATCTATATGGGACAATTAGCAAATCACAATATGAATGGAAACCACAAAAATCATACAAGATAATACCTGAATTTATAGAGAAATACGAAGATATGGAGTTCGATAAGGTGTTAGCTTATTTAAAAAACACATCAAAGGGGCCAATAATCTCGCTCTCCTTATACAATTGGACTTTAAAAGATTGTTTAAAAGATACTTTTGCCATTAGGTATTTCTCGCATAAATGTAAAAATGCTTATTTATGGGTCGATAATTCTAATATTGTTACTACAATTCAACTAGAATTACATTAAAATACCCCTTTTATATTAAACAGTAAAAAAAAAGGCTTTATTGTTTGATAAAAGGGGTTATTCTGTAATATTTAAGTACTCTAAAGATTAATCAAGCCTATTTTAAGGAGGGGCGTGAAATGACATTACAGTAGTAAATCCGTATTTGCCTGACAGTAAAACGTTATTGGCAATTCCCCTTACCATCACATTGCAAGCCATCAAATTCATTCCGTTTATTTTTTGCTTCTACCTTCTCAATGACTTGCGCCAGCCTTTCCTTGCTGGCTAGTCCTTGAATAACTTCATCACCAATAATAAACGTCGGGACAGCCCTTATATCTGCTTCTTCATAGGCATGTTTGAGTGCTTGTTGGTGCACTACGCGATACTTCCGTGACACTAGCGCTTCTCTAAAGTCTTCTACAGGAAGCTCAACTTCACCCGCTAATTTTGTCAATACTTCAATATCTTCAATATTTTGTTCCTCTTGAAAAAACGCGGTAAATACTCTGTTGTGGAATTCGTTCCCTTTTCCGTGCTCCTTTGCAAAATGGCAGCCCTCGAATGCCAAATGTGTATATGGATGCGGGGAGACACGGGGTAAACGCATATCAACCCCTAGCTTTTTCGCAGCAGGCAGAATGTAAGAGTCCCATGAATTCAACTTATCGGGTTCCTTCCATGGATCGATTTTGGCATGTGGACTCGGACGCAATTCAAATGGCATCCATTCCACTTCTACATCCTTATCCTTCACGATTTCGTCCAAAGGACCTTTACCTAAAAAACAAAATGGGCAAATAAAATCAGAATACGCTTTAATTTTCACTGTCATAATATATTCCCTCACTTTTCATTATCAGCTCAACTTGTAACCGTAATAGTTACAATACAAAGCAAAAAAAATATTAATATAAGAACATGGCATTCAGTAGTCGATAGCTTTCGGCAATTGTTTTACCACCTGCTGTAATCATTTTAGTTACAGGTTAGAGGAAAGTCAACCATTATTTTAAAAGAAAAAAAGTTTGTAAAGAAAATGTTGCTTTTCTCTACAAACTTTTTTATTAAGCTTACCTACATCTCGATTTGTTCGTTAACGGGTTCTTTCTTTTTCCTTCTCTGTTTTTTCGATTTTTTATAGTATAGTAATTCGTATATACATGGAATGACGATAAGTGTGAGCAGTGTAGACACAGCTAGCCCGCCAATGACAACGATCGCTAAACTTTGTGAAACCAAGCTTCCTGTTTCCGCTTTTTTATATAAAAGCGGCAGCATGGCACAAATTGTTGCTACAGCCGTCATTATGATCGGACGGAATCTTGTAGCCGTCGCTTCGACGATCGCATCACGGATGATCATTTTTTCTTCGTTTTGTTTGACTCGATCCAGAAGCACAATCGCGTTTGTCACAACAATTCCTATTAACATGAGAGCACCCAGCAGTGCTGTAATGTCAACTGGGATTCGACTGATAACCAATCCTAATACCGCTCCAATGGCAGCGAATGGCAAGGAAAATAGAATGGCGATCGGTGCTTTGATTGATTTAAATGTTATTACCATGATTAAAAAGACGATGCCGATCGATATTAACATCGTAAGGAATAAATCGGAAAAATCATCTGTCTGCTGAGCACTGGCCCCGCCGACTAAAATCTCTACATCATTCGGAATATCAAGTCCTTTGTTCTCTTTATCTCCAAATATCTCAAGATTTATTTTGCTTGCAATATCGGAAAGCTTAGTCGGATCGACCGTTGCCGTTAATTGAAGATACGTTTCTCCATCTTTATGGAACTGCGTTGTTGCACTCTCTTCACTATTTAAAGATGCAACCTTAGACACCGGAGCTAGACCGCCGTCTGTCATGATCGGGATACTTTTTAAATCCTCTGGTTTTTTAGGATCCAAGATGGGTTCAAGGACGACAGGTGTCTGCTTATCCTGCAAGGTTATATTGCCAATAGGAGTTTTATTAAGCATGATACCTAATTGTTGACCGATTTGTTCTGTATTGCCTTTAGCCGGATCTACCTTGAATGAATAAATCGTTTTCTTTTCGTCTTGGTTTGTTGTAACCTCTTCGATTCCTTTAATATCCTGAATACTTTCTTTGACCTTATTGGCCGTCAGTTCCAAATCTTCAACATTACTGCCGATCACATCTATCGTAATGTTCGTCTTTGATGCCCCCATCATAAATGAAGAGGCTTGCGCCGTAAGCTTCGCATCAGGATAGTTTTCTTGTTCCTTTTCCATTTTCTCCAGGATTGAATCTACATTTGCTTTATCCTTCACGAGGATGCCGAAAGTTGCTTCTGTAGGTGATGTGACTGCTCCATATTGGGCCGTCTCGGCTGAGTTTCCTAATTGCATGAAAATATTATCCACTTCACTCATATCCTGCATCGTTTCTTCGAGTTCAATCGCTTTTTCCTTTACTTTCTCATATGGCTGTTCATTTGGATAAGTTAATGTCACGGAGACATAGTCTGCTGAAGAATTATCAATCGCCCCTTTTGGCATGGCAAAATATGTACCAATGGAACCGACAAACAACAGCATCGCAATAATCAGGACTACCCATTTATGATTTAATGACCAAGTAACCAGTTTGGTAAAACGCTTGGCCGGTCGATGTTTTGGCAGCTCCGTCCTTTTCAGCAATCCTGCGCTCATTAACGGAACAACCGTCAATGCCACAATTAAAGAAGCCAGCAAAGAATAAGTTACCGTCAAGGCGAAAGGAAGAAGAAACTCTTGAAGCCCTCCATTCAATAAAGCAACTGGCAAGAAAACGGCTACAGTAGTAAGGGTTGAAGCTGTTATCGCCACTCCCACCTCTTTCGTTGCATCCATCACCAATTCCTTTGAAACCTTCTCCTGCTGCATTTTCCGGAAAATATTTTCAATAACAACTATACTATCGTCCACCAAGCGCCCTATCGCTACAGCGACACCGCCCAGCGTCAAAATATTCAGCGTCACTCCCGACAATGACAGCAAAAATAACGTAAATCCAAGAGATAGCGGTATGGATACGATTGTAATGAATGTAGATCTTACATTCCGTAAAAAGACCATGATTACAATCGTAGCGAATAACGCACCTAGCAGAACTTCTTTTACCATCGTCTGAACGGAAGTCTCCACCATATCAGCTGTAGATAAATAAATGGTCGATTTCTGGTCGCTATACTTTTCATTAATTTCTTTTGCTACTTTTTCAACCTCTTTACTGATTGTGACCGCATTTGATTGACTGTCCTTGATAATGCTTAAATCAATGCTTTCCTTTCCATTAAAACGACTGATGAGGTTGCCATCCTTCGCTTCTTCAACTTTTGCTATCTCTCCAAGTGCGACATTCGGAGTGACCTTTAACGCTTCTAATTTTTCAATACTTGTTAAATCACCGATAACCTTGATGTTACTTGCCTTCCCATCAATCACTTTTTCGCCTACGGCCAGAGCTGCATTCTGACCGTTAAGGACGCTCATGACATCTTGAATGGAGACTTTCTTTTTAGCCAATTCTTCATTATCCACTTTGACTGAAAGAACGGATTGCGAAATTCCAAATGTCTGTACATCCGAAACCCCTTTAATATCTTTATACAGAGGCTCTAATTCTTTCTTGGTAAAGTCTATATTTTCAGCTGTTAATCCATCCTTAAAAGTAACAGCTACAAATGAGATGGGAATCATTGATGTATTTAACTGTGTAACAGTTGGCTTTGCCATGCTTTGTGGCAGCGCTACACTGCCAAGAGCCTCTTGAACATCAAGTTTCGCTTGTTTCATATCCGATCCGGCTTCAAAGAATAGATCTACTTTTGAAAATCCATCTCCAGTGGTGGAGTATATTGAACTCTTTCCTTTAACTCCCGTAACTGCTCTTTCAATTGGATCTGTAACTTGTGCTTCCATCGTTTTCGAATCAGTGCCCTGACCCATTGTGATAATCGTAACTTGAGGATTATCGGCAGATGGTAAAAATTCCATCGGCAGTTTAAAATAACTGACAACTCCTATCAACAAAATAAATATGGTTACCAATGAAACGGCAGCCTTGTTCTTAAACGCCCACTTAGTAAAAAACTCCACGTACATATCACCCCTGATTATAATTTATAAGAAAATAATCCCATTTCAAATATTACCATATATTACTAATGTAGTAGTGTTAATTTTTTATTGATTTTTATATTTTTTTATGTATCTCTATACATAGAAACAAAAAAAGGCTGCGCAGCAGCCTCAGTTTGTAGACAAAAGGGGTTCTATCTAAATTTAAAAACCAAGTTGGTTGGAACGTAAGGAACGAGACTCCTGCGGGAAAAGCGCGTCCAGGAGACTCCCGGACCGCCCGCGGAAAGCGAGTGCCTGGAGAGGAAAGCAACGTTCAAATTGTACAAATCCTTAAAACCAGTAGACAGACTCGATTATTTATATCCTTTGAAAAAAAGCATAACGATAGCAAAAACCATTACCCCGATAAGCAATAACGGGCCGATGCCCGAGCTATACACGAAGTATACCGTGATGTGGCGAAAAATGAGCACCACAAGAAATAGGAATAACAGGATACATAAAATCATGATCAGAGCGGTGTTTTTATTCCGATACAAGTAACCAGCCCCATTTTAATAGCTTTATTTCCACTAAGGAAAAATTCATGCGAATGCATGCCCTAACAACGACCTTCCATTAAGAAACAATATGCAGCCCATGTTTTGTACTATTCTGTATATCAAATAAAAAAGGGCTGCCGCAGCAACCCGATTCTTCGAAAATCGTCTGGACGAAAAATGAAACTACATTTCATGAAGTTCATTGACCGTTACAAACCTATACCCTTCGTTCGTTAACTCTTGTAAGATCCCTTCAATCGCTTGAAGTTCTTTACCCGTATCATCGTACATCGGATGCATCAGGATGATCGAACCTGGTTTTATATTTTCCTTCACATACTTCACTTTGTCAGAAGCTGAAGTGTAATAGCTATCTGGTTCCAGATTCCAAGTAATGGTCTCTCTATCATTTTTATTTAAATAATAAGGCAAACCTAAGATTTTTTTCCCGTTTGGCGGCCGGACATCAATTTCACCCTTATATCCGGAGTTTTGAATTAATGTATCCGTTTTCTCGATTTCGGCCTTGATATAAGAGGGCGATTTAAAAACCATTCGCCTGTGGGAATACGTGTGATTGCCAATCTGATGTCCTGCTTCCGCTATTTTACCCGCTTCCTCTGGATACTTTTCGATTTCGTTACCAATCAGGAAGAATGTAGCCTTTACATCGTATTTATCCAATAACGGAAGGATTTGATTTACATTGTTCGATGGGCCATCATCAAAAGTCAAAGCGACCACTTTTTCATTCGTCTCGACATTATCCGTTAATCCATCGAATAACTGATATGTTCTTGAATTCATTAATTTATACGTACCAAACAATAGCAGGAAAACAACCAGGATTCCCAATCCAATGAATATCAGTTTCTTTTTCATGCAAATACCTATCTTTCTATAAGTTTTTTAATCCAATGACCTATTATAGCAAATCACTGAAAGAAAGCACTTATTGCTAGCCGTCTACAATCACTTTACATGAATCAATTCAAAACGCTCACACACTAGCAGCATATCTACTTGAAAGGTGTGTCCGATTCTGTCCAGTTCTTCTTTAAAAAATTTTTCATGTGCGTCCCACCAGTATGTATATGTTCGATCGCCTTCCCCTTCTGCAATTGCAAACTCTTCGCTCACTTCATTCATGGGCAATACTTCGACTTTCACTGTTTGGATGATGGCTAAGGGCTCATCCTCACCGCTTAAAATTATGCTGTAATCACCCACGGATGGTAATGGTTCATTTTCTTCTTCATAAAAAACATACCCAGAGCATGTAGCCGTTTTTATCCCGTCCATCACTAATCGAGCCAATTGATCGGGATCGGCCCCGAATTGCCACGCACTGACTGACTGGGGTTTTTCTTCTTCTTTCCCTTGCCAAAATTCATTCCAATATAACTCCGCTTTGACATTCATTCTATGATTCTCCATTCTATTTTTCAGCTCCCCTGAGCATCACGAAAGGTTCAATTGGTTCAACTCCAAACTATCTTCAAGCAAAACTCATTAAACTCTATCACTGCAACTGCTAATTTGATCTACGTGGCCATTCTATTTCACCAGTTAACAGCAAAGTGATGACGATAACCCAAAATATAAAGAAAGATGAGGAAAAAACCAAAGAAACGATAGAAATCACTTTTTTCTCCGTTTTCTTCAAAATTCCCATGACAGATAGGACGATACCGGTAATCGTAAGGAAAAATGTGATATAATCACCCGTCAGGCTCCCGAAATTTGCGATTCTGATAGGTGTAATAAAAACAGTAAAAAAGCAAACGATTCCAATGATGAATGAAGTAAAACTGATTACACCATACCTCTTCTGAATACATGCTTCGTTTTCCATCGAGCTCACCCTTTCATAAGTTTTTAAATCCTATACATCTATTAATATCTCACGAATAATTTTAACATATAATACCAGACAAGTTGTTGTGCACAAAAAAAGGGGACAAAAGACCGTGAATTTAAAGCTTCATTTTCATGCCTTCATGAGTGGCTTTAAATCCTAAACGTTCATAAAAACGCAACGTTTCTTCCCGCTTTTTATCGGTCGTCAGCTGAATGATATGGCAGCCCCGCTTCCTTGCACGGTCAATCGCATATTGAATCAACTTGCTTCCAATACCTTTCCCTCGTTCTGTAGATGCCGTCCGAACCCCTTCGATCGTAGCTCTCCAACCGCCTTGATGGGTAATGTAAGGAGTGAACGTGATTTGCTGTACCCCAACGATTTCCTCACCAAGACATGCTACGATCAATTCATTATTTCCATCTGCATCAATGGATTCAAATGCTTTTATATAGCTTTCAGGAAGGGGATTTTCATAGCGCTCCCTTTCCTTCCCCAAAACATCATCCGCAAGCATCTGTACTATTTCACTTAAATCTTTTGCCGTCGCATTCCTGAATGTGACCATGCTTTCCCTCCTGATATGTACTTCAGTATCTCGTCATGATGAAAACCAAACGTTCATTAATAACTTCTGCTAATAGTCCAGCGGTCCTCTTTTCTGGAAGAAAAAAGGACGGACCTCCTCTATTAAAAGGAAGTCCGTCCAGTAAATCATTATTAAGTAATTGGCGCAGGATTGAACAGTGCCAAATCATTATGCAGGCCCCAATGCTCTGCCCAGGTTTTCTTTTTACCGCTGGCCACTTCCAAAATAAGGTGAAATATTTCCCATCCAACATCCTCAATCGTTGCTTCACCAGTAGCTATAGTTCCAGCATTTATATCGATCAGATCTTTCCATTGCTCTGTCAATGTATTTCGTGTAGATACTTTGATGACGGAAGCCATTGCGAGATTATAAGGTGTGCCTCTACCAGTTGAAAAAACTTGAAGGTGCATACCAGAAGCGAGCTGCAGTGTTCCGCAAACAAAGTCACTAGCTGGTGTAGCTGCAAAAATCAGCCCTTTTTCCGTTGCTTTTTCACCTGGAGCCAATACGCCTGAAATGGGGCTGCCTCCGGATTTGGCAATGGAGCCTAATGATTTTTCCACTACATTGGCCAATCCGCCTTTTTTGTTTCCAGGCGACGGATTGGCACTTCGATCAGCATCACCTAAAGCAAGGTAGTTATCATACCAATCCATTTCCTTTATTAAGGCTCTTCCTACTTCTTCATTCACCGCTCGAGGCGTCAATAGATGAATCGCATCCCGTACTTCTGTGACTTCAGAGAATAGAACGGTTGCTCCTGCTCTAACTAACAGATCTGTAGCATATCCTACTGCAGGGTTAGCTGTCACACCAGAGAAGGCATCACTTCCTCCGCACTGCGTACCGATGACTAATTCGGAAACCGGAAATGTCTCCCGCTGCCTGCGGTTCAACTTGATTAAACGTTCCTCGGCCATTTCCATAATGGATTGGACCATTCCCGCAAATCCCTGCTGATCCTGAAGTGAAATGATATCTGAATCATCCCCGCTTGGATTTATTCTCATTGGAGAAAGTTTTTCACACCCTAATCCAACTACCAAGGCTTCCCCGCCGAAATTTGGGTGTTTCGCAAGGTTCTGTATCGTGCGAATGGGAATAACCGCTTCCGGTGCATTGATAGCGACTCCGCACCCATAGTTGTGATTTATGGCGAAAACATCATCAACATTGGGATACTTCGGGAGTAGCTCTTTTTTTATCCGGTTCACGACAAAATCCAGAACGCCAACAACACATTGAACGCTAGTTGTAATGCCTAATATATTCTTGGTTCCAACACTGCCATCTTCATTGCGGAATCCTTGAAATGTATACCCTTCAAGTGGGGGTAAAGTTTTCGGTATATCATTTGCTACCGGTAATGCCTTTAAATCTGGAGAAGCCGGCAGTATCACCAACGACTCGTCAATCCAACTGCCCTTACTGATTGATTCAGCCGCATAACCGATAACTTCCCCATAGCGTATGATGGCTTCATTCTCGACTATATCCGTCAAAGCCACTTTGTGACCTTGTGGTACTCTTTCTTTCAATTCAAGCCCACAAGAGAAAACGGTTCCTTGATCCAAGCCCCCCGTATTAACCACGATGGCGACATTATCAATCTTATTTACCTTAATATAAAGCGGAACCTCCGTCAGTTGCGTTTTTGTATCCACTTTACCACTCCTTCATTCTAAAAAAGCAAACAGTCATCACTAAAGATACACGAGAGGGTTATTATTTTACAAACACCGTTTTAATGGATGTAAAAAACTCTTTTGCTGCTTCTCCTTGTTCCCTGGAGTGGGAGCTGGAGTTTTTCATGCCGCCAAATGGCGCCTGCAATTCAACGCCTGCGCTCTCAGCGTTGACCCTGATCAATCCCGCTTCCATATCGTTAACAAATGAAAGCAAATGTTTGATATTCGCTGTGAAAATCGAAGCACTAAGGCCGTATTCCACGCTGTTCGCAAGTTGCAGGGCCTCTTCAACTGAATCAGCTTTCAATAAAGCAATTACCGGACCAAAAATTTCTTCCTGTACAATCGTCATATCTGACGTGCAGTTATCAAAAATAGTAGGCTCTACATAAAAGCCATTTGCCTGAGGGCCTTCTTCAGCACGCTTCCCGCCAATTAGAAGTTCAGCGCCTTCTTCCACTCCTTTTTTAATATAGGAAAGAACCGTATTCAATTGATTTTCGCTAGCACATGGACCCATCCATGTTCCGCTGTCCAATCCATCCCCGATGGAAATGCCTTTCGTTTCTTTCACCAGCAGCTGCTTGAACTCTTCATAAACTTCAGCTGCAACGATGACACGGCTTGTCGCGGTACATTTTTGCCCCGTTGAACGGAACGCACCTGTAATGACGGCTTCTACAGCCAGATTAAGATCCGCATCCGCTGCAACGATGACCGGGTTTTTCCCGCCCATTTCAAGCTGGTATTTCGCTCCGCGTGCTAACGCCGCTTGTCCAATCCTTTTTCCAACGCCGTTTGAGCCGGTAAAGGTAATGCCGTTTACATCTTCGTGATCAGCGATGCCCTGCCCGATGACACTGCCCGGTCCTGTGACCATATTGATTACACCCGCCGGTAAACCGGCTTCTTCAAAACACTCCATGATCTTCGCACAGGTGATGGCCGTCTCGGTGGCTGGCTTGACCACAATCGTATTCCCATATACGAGAGCAGGAGCCATCTTCCAAATTGGGATGGCGATTGGGAAATTCCAAGGTGTTATGACGCCCACAACGCCAAGCGGGACTCGCGTCGTGAACATAAGCGCTGAACTGTCGGTGGATGGAATGACATCCCCCACTTTACGCATTCCTTCTCCTGCATAGTATTTCAGGATCGCAATGCCACGTGCCGTTTCCCCTTTTGTTTCAGCAAAGGTCTTTCCCATTTCCCGTGTTGCACATTCTGCGATTTCATCAATCCGCTTTTCAAGAATTTGCGCTGCTTTATATAGATACTCCCCGCGCTCTGAACCAGCTAGTTTGCGCCATTTTTCTTTCGCCTTTTTCGCAGCTTCCACAGCCAGGTTCAAGTCATCCTTGGTAGATTTTTGTACATATCCGACAATTGCCTGTTTATCTGCCGGGTTTAAACTTTTTTCAACTTCATTTGAAATAGAAGCAACCCATTCACCGTTAATATAGTTAAGATACGTTTTTGTTTGAACTGTAGTTATCATATATAATCCCCACCCTTATTAGATTGATTGAATTGGTGTTTCTTTTGGAAAACGATTTAAAGCATTCTCTAATATCGTTTGCATTTCTGCATAATGTTCTTTTTCCACCGGAAGAATTGGTAATCTGACTGTTTGCCCAACCGGCATTCCCATAATCTCCATACCTGCTTTAATGAGCGAAACGGCATATCCCTTTCTCTGACGGCGAATATTGTTGATTGGCATGATGACCTGTTGGTAAATTTCATTGACCGTTTCCTGATCTCCGCTCAAAATGCCATTATAGAATTTTCGTGAGATATGCGGGATGTAATTGGATATCGCCGATGAATATGAGTCAAAGCCAAGTGGAACGTAGGCCGACATGGTAACTTCCGCAAGCGGCATTCCGTTCAGCCAGCCGAAACGTTTTCCGAAGGTTTGTGTAAGGAGTCCATTCAACTCCATATTGCCCAGGCCGTCTTTGACGCCGACCACCTGCGGGACCTCAGCAAGCGCTTCCAAAGTTGAAAGTGAAAATGAAACATTATCACGCTGATATACTATGGAATTTAAGTCTGTACTTTCTGCGATGGTTTTGAAATAAGCAGCCAGACCTGCCTGTTCTCCAGTAACGAGATATGGAGGTAATATTAAATAACCGTCTGCCCCTCTATCCGCTGATATTCTGGCAAGTTCGAGGGAAGTTTGAATATTCCCGCCTACCCCTGTGTATACAGGTACTTTTCCAGCCGTGACGGATACGGCTACCTCTACCATCGCTTCATATTCCTCTTTACTTAACGAAGGATATTCCGCTGCTGCACATGCCACGAAAATAGCCTCGAGTCCCTCATCTAATAAAAATTGGATATTTTGGGCGAGTGCTTGTTCATCAAGCTTATTACTCGTTGTGAATGGTGCCACGGGAAATCCGAGTATTCCTTTAGGTGCCTTGCGAGTCTTATTCATTATTTATTCCCCCTTGTGTATTATTGTTTTATTGTAAGACAAATAGACCTTCTGGTCAATCGTATTTTTTTTATTTTCTGAAAAAACTAGCATTACCTTAAACCTCAATAATTTCACTTCTACTATATACAAAAAAACACGATAATTAAGGAGCTAAAAAGAAAAATAATTTACGAAAAAAAGCCATTGACAAACAATTTTATTTGTCTTACCATTGGACAAAACTAAATATTAAGAATTTTCACGAAGGAGGAAACAGTTAACATTGTAAGCGGTATCAAATGAAAATATAATTAAATACGATTAAGGAAGTGAGTATATGAACGCTGAAGAAAAAGTTTTTCAACCATCTCCTAAACTACCAAGTGCCCAGAAAAAAACACGCACACGATGGTTCATTGTCTTTATGCTCTTTTTGGTCACTGCTCTGAATTATGCGGATCGTGCGACGCTATCAATTGCGGGTACGGACATGTCTGGTCAGCTTGGTCTCGATTCAGTCATGATGGGCTACGTTTTCTCCGCTTTCGCTTGGTCTTATGTAGCAGGACAAATTCCAGGCGGATGGCTTTTAGACCGTTTTGGCTCAAAAAAGGTTTACTTTTGGAGTATCACGTTATGGTCTGCCTTTACGCTTTTACAAGGGTTTCTAGGTTTTTTCGGTTCTGCCGGAACAGCTGTCATCGTATTGTTCGGCCTGCGTTTTTTAGTTGGATTGGCAGAAGCGCCTTCCTTCCCGGCCAACAGCCGCATCGTCGCTACATGGTTCCCAAGCCATGAACGCGGAACCGCGGCTGCCACTTTCAATTCCGCCCAGTATTTTGCAACCGTTCTCTTTGCACCGATCATGGGTTACATTACGTATAAATTTGGTTGGGAATATGTCTTCTTCTTTATGGGTGCTTTAGGAATCATCGTTGCTTTCATCTGGCTGAAAACGATTTATGGCCCGAAAGAACATCCTCGTATCAACAAAGCTGAGCTTGAATATATCGAAGCTGGCGGCGCTTTGATCAATATGGATCAAACCAGTGCAAATAAGGAAGAAAAGAAAGGCGTCAACTGGAATCATATTAAGCAGCTTTTATCAAACCGCATGCTGTTAGGTGTTTATCTAGGACAATATTGCATTACGACGTTAACGTACTTTTTCCTGACATGGTTTCCTGTGTACCTTGTACAAGAAAGAGGCATGACCATTCTTGAAGTTGGATTCGTCGCTTCCCTTCCCGCCATTTGTGGATTTTTTGGCGGTATTCTCGGAGGTACATTCTCGGATTTCTTGTTACGGAAGGGATTCTCATTGACTGTCGCCCGAAAAATGCCAATTGTTGTTGGGATGATTCTATCGATGAGCTTGGTAGCAGCAAACTATGTAGATACGGAATGGGTTGTCATTTTCGTTATGGCCCTTGCGTTTTTCGGTAAAGGATTTGGGGCATTAGGCTGGGCGGTTGTGGCCGATACCTCACCAAAAGAAATGTCCGGTGTCAGCGGCGGGCTTTTCAACACATTCGGTAACATTGCCGGCATTACAACACCGATCATCATCGGATATATCATTGCCACGACAGGGTCGTTCAATGGGGCGCTAGTTTTCGTATGTGCCAATGCTCTTGTCGCTATTTTAAGTTACTTATTCCTGGTTGGTGAAATTAAACGTGTAGAGTTAAAATCATAATCAACTAATTATTCTAGTAGGGGGAAAAATTATGAACAATCAATTGCTTAAGGATAATGTAAAAATCGGCACACCGGTAATTTCTGAAATGAGCGTTATTCCAGTTGCGGGCCATGACGGCATGCTGCTGAACTTAAGTGGTGCCCATGCTCCATATTTCACCCGGAACATTGTCATTCTAAAAGACAATGCGGGTAATACAGGTGTAGGTGAAGTTCCTGGGGGCGAAAAAATCCGCCAAACTCTAGAAGATGCCAAACAATTGGTTGTCGGCCAGTCCATTGGGACCTACAACAACATTCTGAATACCATCCGTAAGCAGTTTGGGGACCGCGATGCTGGAGGGCGCGGCCTTCAGACGTTCGATCTCCGTATTGCCATTCATGCCGTAACAGCATTGGAAGCGGCACTTCTTGATTTAGTTGGCCAATATTTAGGTGTTCCTGTCGCAGCCCTTCTCGGTGAAGGACAGCAGCGTGATAAGGTGGAAATGCTGGGCTACTTATTTTATGTAGGTAACCGCAATAAAACAGATCTTGGTTATTTAAGCGAACCGGAAGCGGAAAATGACTGGCTTCGCCTCCGTCATGAGGAAGCGCTGACACCCGAATCGATTGTCCGCTTGGCAGAAGCCGCCCACTCTCGCTATGGATTCAATGATTTTAAATTGAAAGGCGGGGTTTTACGCGGGGAGGAAGAAATCGAAGCGGTGACGGCACTTGCGGAACGCTTCCCTGAAGCCAGGATCACGCTTGATCCAAATGGCGGCTGGCTGCTTGAGGATGCGATTAAACTTTGCAGGGATCAGCATCATGTTTTAGCTTATGCGGAAGATCCATGCGGAGCGGAAAATGGTTTTTCCGCCCGGGAAATCATGACGGAATTCAGGCGTGCAACGGGCCTTCCAACCGCTACGAACATGATTGCAACGGACTGGAGGCAAATGGGGCACTCCATTCAACTTCAATCCGTGGACATCCCTCTTGCCGATCCGCATTTTTGGACGATGCAGGGCTCCGTCCGTGTCGCTCAAATGTGCAACGACTGGGGATTGACATGGGGATCACACTCGAATAATCACTTTGACATTTCACTTGCCATGTTTACACACGTTGCAGCAGCCGCACCAGGAAAAATCACTGCAATCGATACCCACTGGATTTGGCAGGATGGGCAGCGTTTGACGAAAGAACCTTTTAAAATTGTCGGCGGTATGGTCGATGTCCCTTCAAAACCTGGACTTGGAATTGAAGTGGATATGGATCAAATCGAGAAGGCACACCAGCTTTATAAACAAAAAGGACTTGGTGCCCGTGATGATTCAATGGCGATGCAATACCTGGTTTCCGGATGGAAGTTCAATCCAAAATCTCCTTGCCTTGTGAGATGATTTTTTTCCTACATTGCGTGCGTCTCTCTCTTTAGAGAGGCGCATTTTACTTTTTTTGGACGTAGGTCTTCTCATACTCACATGCAAATAAGTGTATTATATTATATAATTAGTCTTACAGTAGGAATACATATAGGATTTAACAGAAAAGGGGTTACACAATGGAAGAATCGTCAAAGAAATTAGGCGTACAATCGGTACATCGCAACACTCTTTCACAACAAGTCGTTGATCAAATTGTGCATCTGCTCGTCAGCGGACAAATGAAAGCGGGCGACAAACTGCCTCCTGAAATGGAACTTATGAAAGAACTTGAAGTAAGCAGGCCTGTTTTACGTGAGGCGCTCAGTGCACTTGATACACTAGGTGTCATTACTCGAAAAACACGTGAAGGAACCTTTTTTAACGATAAAATCGGTACACATCCATTCTCTGTCATGCTGGCGCTGGCTACAGATAATTTACCAGCGATCATCGAAGCGCGAATGGCTTTGGAGTTAGGATTAGTAACGATGGCTGCCGAGAAGATCACAGACGAACAACTGGAGAAACTGCAAGTTACGATTGAGACGATTGCCAATAGTGAAGACAACGATTATGGAGAGGCCGATAAAGAATTCCACAAGATCATAGCTTTAAGTGCAAACAATCCCATTATTGAAGGCATGATCGATTCTTTATTGATTACACATAATAAAATTAATAGCCTGATTCAATTCAGAGAACGGGAACTGACTGTAAAGTATCATAAAGCCATCTATGCGGCACTTGCAGCACATGATCCGCATGAAGCATTTAGCCAAATGTACAAACACCTTGATTACGTCCGTCAGAAAGTCCTTCAATATTCTCACGCCAATTAATATATCGTTTGAGAGGTATCGCAGCAAACAGATGGATCACTCAGTGATCCAATTTCATAGGGAAAGTGGATTTTTTCTGGGAACCTATTTTGCTTCCAAGATTTCAGAGTTCAACTTATCTTTTAAATCCAATTGATAGCATAATTCTTTTTGAGAGAAAAACTGGATAGTAGTTCGAACTATCCAGCCCCCACTTATCCACTTTCGATTGAAATGACAATGTCAGGACTACCGAATGAAGTAGAAACTTCCTCTAACAAATTGTCTGGCTAACCAAATTCCCCCTACAATGCTCCTGCCTATGCTCCACTCAAAAAAATGCATCCCTGCTAACTAGCAGGAATGCATATATCAGTCACTAAGTTCTTGACCATTCTTTTTAATTTACGGGCTTAATATGCACTCCAACCAGCATCTGCGGTGATGACAGTACCATTAACAAAACTGGAATCGTCTGAAGCAAGGAATAATGCCACTTTAGCGATTTCCTCAGGTTTACCATTGCGTGGATTGATAGCCATACCCAATTGTTGGCGAGAGAAGCCAAACTCATTGATATTCGTCATGCTGGAACCAATATTGGTTTCAACTCCGCCTGGTGCTATTGCATTGCAGCGAATCCCTTTATTGGCATACATAAAGCCCGTGTTTTTTGTGAATCCAACGACTGCGTGCTTAGAGGCAGTGTATGCTGCACCTGCTCGAGCACCGTACAAACCGCCAGCAGAAGCAATATTGATGATGACCCCTTTTTGTTTTTCTAAAAAGATCGGCAACACCTTTCTAGTCGAACGCATGACGCTAGTCGTGTTAATGGCAAAAATCCGATCCCATCTAGAGTCTTCAATGTCTCCAGCCGGTTCCATGCCATCCATGATACCCGCGTTATTCACCAAAATATCCACCGTACCGTAAGTACTGACCGTGGTATCGATCAAATGTTGAATATCTTCCTCCACCGCCACGTTCGTTTTAATGGCAAAGGCTATTCCGCCATTCGCTTTTATTTCTTCTACCGTTTCGTTCGCACCATCAAGATTTAAATCCGATACGACGACTTTCGCACCTTCTCTAGCATAATCTATAGCAATTTGTTTTCCCATGCCTGATGCTGCACCTGTCACTACTGCAACTTTGTCTTGTAATTTCATTATGAACTCCCCCATTCATTCTAGTGAAGTGATACTTATTGTACAGATGTTCATTAACTACCTTCCTTTATAGTATAATTAGTTTCAGTAGGCTTATACAATCAGCAAATGATGACCTCGATGTTGAACAATGAACAGAAAGTGGTCATTATGTTCATTAAAAGCACAATAACGGGCAAAGGGTGGAGAAAATGACTGATAATAACACTGGGATTGATAGAAGGATTAGGAAGTCCAAAATGGCTTTGAAAGAATCCCTCATATCATTAATGCAAAATAAGGATTTCAGGGATATATCGATTACTGACATTGTAGAACTCGCCGACCTTAATCGGGGTACATTTTATAAACACTATCAGTACAAAGAGGAACTGCTTGAAGAGGTCATGGAAGATGTCATTGCGGATTTGATCATATCTTACCGGGAACCTTATAAGAACGTTGATACTTTCACCATCAATGAACTAACCGCTTCAGTCATCAAAATATTTGAACATGTAGCTAACTATGCAAACATTTATACCCTTATCCTAAAGACGAATGCATGGCCTACATTACTGGAAAGGATTTGTAATGAGTTAAAGAAACTTCCATTGGAGGACCTGGAAGATTACCGGCCGAACCCTAAGATCAATATAGAACTTGCCTCCAGCTACCAAGCGTATGCGATATTAGGCATGATCATCGAATGGGTCAACACTGGCTTTAAATATAGCGCTGGCTATATGGCTGAACAGTTGCTTGAAATCCTGAATAATAAATCGGTAAATTCCGTCTTTAAAATAAACCATACATTTTAAGCAGGAATAAGAGGGCTGCATCGGCAACCCTCTTAAGCCTATTAAAACGCCTGTCCTTTGGAAAGAAACCTTGTTACGGCAGCCAAGAAAGCTGGTAAATTATCTTCATGGACAAAGTGTCCGGCATCCTCTATCGTCACCAATTCGCAATTCGGAATAAGCTCGGAAACCTCCTGCAATTTGTTTTGGGGAATATGGCTCGACCCGCCCCCTATAACAAGCGTCGGCATCATAATATCGGTAAGGCGCGCCCACCATTTGGGATCGGGTTCATTAAGCTGCTGTAGAATCGAAGGCACTACCTGCCAATCAAACGGCAGTGGGACAGCTGGTTTGGAAGGAACCTCCATTGGCTTATCCGAAAAAGGAGGAGGCGTGTCTTCGACAATCAACCTATCTATCCTCGAAGGATAAGTTTGCGAGAACAGATAGGAAACTGTTCCCCCCATGGAATGCCCCATTAGCGAAAACCTTCCCAAATTAAGCGCATCCGCAAAATGAAGCAAATCATCGCACATCAATTCAAAAGTGTATGTATTAGTTCTCGCACTCCCACCGTGGCCCCGTTGATCTAAGGCTAAAACACGATAATTTTCTCCTAATGCGGCAGCCGCTTGATCCCATGAATCTGCACTTTTCCCCAGCGCGTGAAGAACAACAAGCGGCGGTGCAGAAACATCCCCGCTCTCCCGATATTGAACCGTGAGGCCATTAAACTCAATTTGATTAACCCGTATTTCCATCTCCATTCATCTCCTAGGATCGGATTCGTCATTTTGAACCCGATATATTTAATAAAAACCTCCTAGAATACTATGTTCTCTATAATTAAATTATACTTTTTATGCCTTCACCCATTTATTCGCCCTAACCGGCGATTTATTCGACCTTTACCACATTTATTTATCCTTTAGCCTAGCGGAATTGACGGCAGCGAAGTAATCCATGACAAATAACCGAAATTGCTTGGCTACTGAGGTGAAGTAGCGTTTTTCTGACCAGCCAAGCCCTATTGTTCTTTGACAAACAGGTTCTGTTATTCGAATTTTATGGGATAATGATCCGGTTTGTTGAAGCCATGTCAATTCGGATACGAAGGCGATCCCCAACCCTTTCCTGACAAGGTCCGAGATGACAGCTGGTTCATCTCCTTCGAAGGCGATGTGCTGGACGAATCCCGCTTCGAGGCAAAATTGGTCGGTTAGGCTGCGGAACCCGAAGCCTGTATTCATACTGATGAACGGTTCATCTTTCACTTCTTTGAGTGTTATGCTTTCCCTGCCAGCCAGCCGGTGATTGGGAGGCACGATCAAGTATATTTCTTCGGTGATCAGCGGTTCCCACCTTAAGTCTGGTCCTTCGATCGGAACGGACGATATGCAATAATCGATTTCTCCTTCAATTAAAAGCTGCTTCATTGATGATATGGATTTTAGGAATTGTTGAAAACGGACATCCGGGTACTGAGATAAAAATGCACCCAATAAATCAGGCAGGACCCTGGGAATGGTAACGGCCAAAGTGATGTTCTTTTGGTCTTGATCTGCTAATTCCACTATTTCGCGCCTTCCTTCATTCAGTTCCGCAAAAGCGCGTTCGACCCGGTTCAAGAATATTCGGCCGGCTGCATTGAGCTTGATTTTCCGGTGTTCCCTATCGAAAAGTGCGACACCCAAATCCTCTTCAAGCCGGGATATGGTTTTACTGAGGGATGGCTGAGCTATTTGAAGTTGTTCCGCAGCCTTCGTCATATGTTCCAGTCGTGCTACGGTTTGAAAGTACTGCAGCTGTAATATTTCCATTTTCCCACTCTTTTCGCATAGATTTAAATCTATTATTACATAAACAATTATGTATTATACAGTATCTAAAAAAGCCATTATCATGAAATAATCTCTTATTTAGAAAGGGCAGGCTCAATAATGAAAGGTTTACAACTTGTATTGCAAGATATTAAAGCAATGTGGAAACATAAACACGGGAGAATCGCCTTGATTTTCCTTTTGGTCGTTCCATTGATTTACTCTGGTTTCTTCTTGGCTGGCTATTGGAATCCTTATGGACAGTTGGATCAGCTCCCTGTAGCAGTGGTCAATCTCGATAATGGTTCGGAAATGGATGATAAGCCAGTCCAAGCTGGAGATGATTTCGTTAAAGAATTAAAAAAGCAAAAAGAATTGGACTTTCACTTTGTCACGGCAAAGAAGGCTAATACAGGTCTTGAAGAAGGTACCTATTATATGGTTGTCACGATTCCGGAGGATTTTTCGGAAAATGTCACGACTTTAATGGATGAAAAACCGGAAAGAGCTAAACTTTTGTATACTGTCAATCCAGGTAAAAACTTCGTTGCCTCACAAATCAGCTCAACTGCTGTTGAAAAGATGACTGCAAAAATCAACGCAAGCATTACGAAAGTCTATTCTGAAGGCATCCTATCAAAATTTCAGGAGGTTTCTAAAGGCTTGGCGAATGCCGGGGATGGAGCAGAAGAGCTTCAACAAGGAACGGCGGAAGCGAAAAGCGGCAGTGAAAAATTGGATGATGGCATTCAGGATTTAAATGATGGCGCCCAGAAACTGCAAACAGGAAGCACCAAGCTCTTGGATGGACAAGAAGCCTTAGCTGATGGTGCGAAAGGATTAACATCAGGTTCGCGGAACTTGTATTCCGGAATGAAGCAGCTATCGGATGGACATCACTCATTGGAAAGTGGGATGAATGAAGTAAGACAGGGTGTTGAGGACTGGTCAGCCGGAAATAAAAAATTGATGCAAGGGCAAGAACAGGCTGCCGATACAGCGAATACTCTTAAGAAACAATTGGATGCCTATACGAAAAGTCATCCTGATGCAATAAAGGATCAAGACTTCAAGCAGATCATTGCCCTATCAGAAGGTTTATCCAAAACAGCCGCCACTTTAAATGCCGGTCAAAGGCAATTGGGAGAAGGTGCTGAAAAAGTGGCTGATGGACAAGAGACCATTCAAACCGGGATGAATGCCTTTGGTGATAAAATGGCACAAGCTACCTCAGGTGCCAAGCAATTAAACGAGGGATCTCTAGAATTCGCGAATGGTTTCTCTAATTGGACAAATGGTTTCTCCACTTTAAATGCCGGAATCGTTTCGCTAGCTGGCGGAAGCAGCCAGCTAGCCAGTGGATCGACGGAACTACAAGAAGGACTGGCTTCGCTGGAAACGGGCTCAAGCAAGTTATCCTCCAAGCTTAATGAAGCTGCCGATAAAACGGCTAGTCTTCAGTACGACGATTCGACCACTTCAATGTTCTCTGAACCCGTGCAATTGGTCCAATCCAATTTATCCGAAGTTCCTAACTATGGAACCGGAATTGCCCCTTATTTTCTGTCTTTGGCCTTTTATGTAGGCGGCATCATGGCTTCCAATATCTTGCCGCTTGGCCGCAGGCAGAATCTTAGGGTTACCGGAACCGTTCATTTCACGAATAAATTAATGCTCGTATATGTAATCGGCTTGATTCAGGCAGTTCTAGTGGATGCAGTGGTCCTGCTTGGATTCCATTTACATGTAGCAAGTGTCCCTGTATTCATTCTATCTAGCATCATCGTTTCATTTACCTTCATGACGTTCATTCTTATGCTGGTGACCGTATTCGGAGTGGTCGGAAAATTCGCGGCCGTGACCCTTCTCGTGTTCCAATTGGCTACATGCGGAGGAACATTCCCAGGCGAACTGGGCATGTCGCTATTGACGAAAATCGGTCAATTTTTACCTATGGCCCATTCACTAAAGGAACTTCAAGAGGTCATCTCCTTAGGCGGCTGGGAAAACTTGCAGGTGCAGATGTGGATCCTACTTGCCTATCTAGTTTCTGCCGCGATCATTGGCTGGATAGCTAGTCATATCCAGCATGCAAAAGTAACTTCAGAGGAAGTGACATCTTGATGTAAAAAAAGCGCAGTGCAAATGGCACTGCGCCTTTTTTGTATAAAAGTGAAATCACCGGGTAAAACATATTTGATTCATGGGTCGATTTAAATAGGGATAGGTCGAATATTTCCAACGTGGGTCGAATTTAATCGGCGGTAGGTCGAATTACTCCAGCGGGGGTCGAATTAAATCGGTGGTAGGTCGAATTAACCCCAGCAGGGGTCGAATTTGGTAGGTCGAATTATTCCAGCGGGGGACAAATTTAATCGGCGGTAGGTCGAATTACTCCAGCGGGGGTCGAATTAAATCGGTGGTAGGTCGAATTATTCCAACGTGGGTCGCATTTAATCGGTGGTAGGTCGAATTAACCCCAGCGGGGGTCGAATTAAATCGGTGGTAGGTCGAATTACTCCAGCGAGGGTCGAATTACTACATCGTAGATCGAATAATTCGCTGTAGCCTGAATTAATTCCGCTGTAAATCAAACTAGAGGGCTGATGTTATTAAAAAAAGCCCCATGCTGCCTGACGATTCAGGCGGCATAGGGCCTTATATTGTTTCATTTAAGCGGTTTGATCTTTTTTCATAGCTGGTTTTTCTTCAGCTGGCCATGCACGCTTAATGAATAATGCCAGAATCAGCGCCACACCGGCAATGAAGGTAGATACAAAGAAGGAGAAGTTAATTCCATCCAGCATTGCCTGCATCCCGATTTGGGCTTTCATTTGGCCCATCATCTCAGCGGTGGGCTGGCTTGTTAATTTGCTCATCGCTTTCGTCATTAAATCTTCGGCAGTAGAAGCTGCACGGTTAGACATGACCGTAACGAGCAATGCCGTACCGATCGCACCGGAAATTTGGTTCAGTGTGTTATTCATGGCTGTACCGTGCGGGTTCATGCGGGCTGGCAGCGAGTTCAAACCATTTGTCATGATCGGCATCATGGACATTGACATCCCGAAGGAACGAACGGAAAACAGGATTACAATTTCTGTATACGTAGTTTCCATTGATAATTTACTTAGCAAATACGTAGTTACCACGGTGATAAGCAATCCGATTGAAGCAAGGATGCGGGCACCGAACTTATCGAAAAGCTTACCGGTAACCGGTGACATGAGGGCCATTAATAACGCACCTGGAAGCATCAGTAATCCAGAATCGAATGGTGAAATGCCACGTACTGTTTGTGTGTACATCGGAATTAAGATCATCCCCGAGAACATCGCCATGTTCAGTACGATTGAGATCGTTGCGGATAAAGCGAACATCGGGTGCTTGAAGATCTTGAACTCAAGCATTGGTGTTTCCATTTTAAGCTGGCGTGTTATGAAAAGGGTCAGGGAGATGGCACCGACAATCAGTGTGCCGTATACCTCAAGGCTATCCCAACCTTTGCTGCCTGCCGAACTGAATCCGTAAAGCAAACCGCCAAAGCCTAAGCTTGAAAGGATGACCGATATTTTATCAATTGAGATATTGACTTTTTCCTTGTGGTCTTTAAGTTTAAAGAAGCCGAAAATAAGCACTAGTAAAGCTAGCGGAGTAATGAAATGGAATAGCATTCTCCAATCATAATGTTCGATGATCCAGCCTGAAAGCGTCGGCCCGATTGCAGGGGCAAACATCATGACCAAACCGAATAGTCCCATTGCCGAGCCCCGTTTTTCAACAGGGAAAGAAGTTAAAAGTACGTTCATTAATAATGGCATCATGATTGCCGAACCGGCAGCCTGAACCATACGTGCGCTCAATAATAGCGGGAATACATGCGCTACACCTGCCACGATTGTCCCGATTGAGAATAGGAGCATGGCTGTCAGGAACAGATTACGTACCGAATATTTTCTTATTAAGAAGGCAGTTGTCGGAATCATGATTCCGTTCACGAGCATGTAGCCAGTTGTCAGCCATTGAACTGTGGAAGTCTCTATTCCCAGGTCTATTTGAATTGATGGCAGTGCAATATTTAAAAGGGTTGAATTCAGTATCGATATGAAAGCCCCGACCATCAATATGGCCAAAATGCCATACGAACCCTTTTTCTCATTTATTTGTGCAGTACTCACTTTTTATCTATTCCTCCATTCAAACTATTGGTTCATTTAATTAGACGAGCGGTATATTCCAATCTCACAAAATCAATAATATACCCCTAGTTCAATTTTTGCAATAGAAATTTACTGGTTTAAATAAGGGTTTGTGCTGTCATGAAAAATAGAGTACGATTAAATTTATACAAGCAGTATAATGAAAATTAGGTGATATGATGAATAATCGAAGGCAGAATGTCATCGATACGGCTCATAAGCTTTTTATTGACAAAGGCTACCAAGCGACGTCCATCCAGGACATTCTAGACGGCAGCGGTATATCAAAAGGTACATTTTATAATTATTTCCCTTCGAAGGGTGAATTATTTATAGCCATTTTCCGTTCCTTTTATACAAAGATTCGCCATGAACGGGAAAAACTGTTGATTGGTCAAGATTCCGCCGATATTGAAATTTTCATCCGGCAGCTAGAACTGCAATTAATGGTGAACAAGCAAAGCAAATTGCTCATCCTGATCGAAGAAGTCCGTGTTTCCAACGATGAAGAATTAAAACAATTCATCAATAAAACGCTATTGTTGAGCTTACGCTGGATGTATAACCGTTTTATCGATATCTTCGGGGAAAGCAAAAAACCCTATCTTTTAGATAGCGTCATTATCTTTCATTCGATGATGACCCACATGAATCATTTTAGTTATCGTGCTAATCCCGCCGGTACACCGGACATACAAATTATCCGCTATTGCATGAACCGCATTGTCCATTTAGTCAATGAAGTGGCTGAAAGCGGGGAACAGATCATTGATCCGGAACTAATGGACACATGGTTTCCAAACTTTACAAACCACCTTGAACCTTGCCATAATGATTTGCTTCATTCCACCACGGAATTGAAAAAAGCGATAAACAAAGCTTTTCCTTACGATGAAAATCGAACAAGAGCCATTGAATTGGTCGACTTCATCCAAGATGAGCTAATGCAGTCTGACAAACCGCGAGAATTCTTGATAGAAAGTTTGCTGGCCACTTTGAAGACTAGATATGCTTCTCAGGTCCAAGCATACATTGATTCTTTTGAAGAAAGCATCAACTCTTGCTTGAGCCGTTGAAGATTGAAGACACACGCACCTACCGAAATCGGCAGGTGTTTTTTTACGGCTTCTTGCATTGCCCCGATTTTATAAAAAGAGTGGTTTTATAAAAGGTGCCTAAGGAAACACTATCCTTATCATAATAAAGGGAGGTCTACCCACTTGAGTGTGAAAGAGAATGCTTTGTCCATACTGGCTCTGGGCGGAGTGAATGAAATCGGTAAAAACATGTATGTGGTTCAATATGCAAACGATATCGTCATTATTGACTGTGGTGCCAAGTTTCCTGATGAAAGTTTATTAGGAGTCGATTTAATCATTCCTGATATTTCCTTTCTCCAGGAGAATAAGGAGAAGATCCGGGCTTTGATTGTTACTCATGGGCATGAAGATCATATTGGCGGTATCCCCTATTTCTTAAAAAAATTGAATGTACCCATTTATGCCACACGTTTAACACTAGGTTTGATTGAATTGAAATTAAAAGAACATAACCTTTTGGGTGATACGGAGTTAATCCAGATCGACTCGGATTCAAGATTGGAATTTGGAGAGATGGTTCTCGACTTTTTCAAAACGAATCATAGTATACCCGATTGCCTTGGTGTCACCATGCGAACGCCAGAAGGCACGGTCGTTCATACAGGGGACTTTAAGTTTGACTTGACTCCCATGAATGATCAGTATCCCGATATTCATAAAATGGCCAAGATCGGGAGTGAAGGTGTTTTGGTTTTATTATCGGAAAGCACGAACGCTGAACGTCCCGGCTCCAGTCCCTCGGAGCATCTCGTTGGCAGCCATATCGAAGAGGCCTTCATGCAGGCAAAACAGAAAGTCTTTCTTTCGACCTTCGCTTCAAATGTAAATCGAGTTCAACAAGTTGTGAACGCTGCACAGAAGACAAACCGGAAACTTGCCCTGATTGGACGTAGCATGGTGAACGTCGTATCCGTTGCCATTGAACGCGGCTACCTCGAGGTACCTGATGGGATGCTTATCCAACCACATGAAGTCGATAATTATGCTCCTGAAAGGATCGCGGTTTTATGTACAGGAAGTCAAGGAGAGCCGTTTGCTGCCCTTTCCCGCCTTTCCAGTTCAAATTATCGGGATATGAGTATACTGCCTGATGATACAGTGATTCTTGCCTCCACTCCAATACCCGGAAATGAACGGGATGTTTCACGAATCATCGACAACCTATTTCAACTTGGTGCCAAAGTCATTTACGGTTCTGGGACTGTAACAGGCATGCATGTATCCGGACATGCCTATCAGGAAGAGTTGAAGCTCATGCTTACCCTTATGAAACCGAAGTATTTCATTCCAATTCACGGTGAATATCGGATGTTGCACCAACATCGATTACTGGCTGAGTCTGTCGGGGTAGAGAAGGGCAATACTTTCATTATCAGTAATGGCGATGTGGTGGATATTGAAAACTCCGTTGCCCGTCAAACGAGAAAGGTGGCTGCCGGCAATACCTTTGTTGACGGTGTCGGCGTTGGTGATGTTGGAGAAATCGTTCTGCGGGACCGTAAGCAGCTTTCCGAAGATGGCATGCTCGTAATCGTCATAACATTAAGCAAGTCGGAACGAAAAATAGTATCAGGACCCGATACAATTTCCCGTGGATTTGTATATGTTCAAAATTCCGAGGACCTCCTTAAACATGTGAATCGTCTTGTCACGAAAACGGTCAACGACTTACAAAGTGAAAAGATATACCGTTGGAACATCATCAAACAAACCATAAAGAAGGAATTGGGGCACTATCTCTTTACTCAAACTAAGAAAAAGCCAATGATCCTTCCGATCATCATTGAAATTTAGCACCAAATCGAAAGCACACCAAAAGGAACTAGACTTCGTTAGTCGAGTTCCTTTTTTTCAATCAAGTTCTGATTTACTGGCTTTTGCGGCCATCGCCTTGTTCTTATTCCAAACCTTGAATTTCATGAAAACGGCGGCAAGACCGATGATCACGATGAATAAAAGGCTGATGAAAAAACCTGGACGTATTTCTTTTTCAAGCAGAGTGCCACTGACCGCCGCTAAAATTAAAAGAAGTCCGAAAACGGCCGTGATCTTACTCCAAATCTTATTTTCCAAGATTTTAAATGAAGAAAGAATGATGAATGCCCAGTTATACAAAAGTAATATTCCAGCAGATGTTGTGATGTATTCATAAATCTTGCCTGGCAGGAGCAATGCAGTGATGATTGACCCTAAAAGTCCTAAGGCTCCAAGACCAAGTGAAGGCAGTGGAAGGTCCTTGAATTTCTTAATCTTTTGCATGAATAATGAGGGTGCGTTCCCGTCATTGGAGAGTGTTACCAAAAGATTGGTTACACCAAAAAGTGAAGCGGTCATCGTCGAGAAACCAGCTATTATAATTGCACCATTAAATACGTGCGGGAAAAATGTCAGATGATAGCTGTCCAATGCCGAAACGAATGGACTTTCTTTTTCACTGAATGCCCCTAACGATATCATGGTTACGGCTAACCCCAATGAAACCACATATATGATGGTTAGAACCAAGAGCATGATCGTCCCTGCCTTTGGCGCATCTTCTTTCTTTTTAAGCTGCATCGCCATCAGTCCAATGACCTCAATGCCGCCAAACGCATAAAAAGCATAGATTAGTGATGTCCAAAACCCTTTTAACCCTTTTGGGAATAATTCATTGAACTTATTCGGAAAGGATGGCGGTTTCCCTCCATCAAGACCAAACCAGCCGAAAACGGCACATATTGCTATAATGATAAACATTACGATTGCTGCTGTCTTAATTACCGCAAGGATGTTTTCCACCCTGTCGAACCCTTTTGTTCCCAACAATACCACCACGATTGAAACAATTGCGAATCCGGATGCAAATAGCCACAGCGGTACTTTCGGGAACCAAAATTGAGATAATAGCGAAAGCGCAGTAAGCTGGCTTCCCATGATTAATATATTGGAGGACCAATAATTCCAGCCACAGCTAAAGCCAGCCCATCGTCCAAATGCTTTATTGGCATAATAACAAAAAGAACCCTCTTGAGGATCGGCCGCAGTCATCTTGGCAAGCAGATTATAAACGATGTAGGTACCTAGTGCAGCCAATACAAATGAAAATACAATGGATGGCCCCGTCGTTTTAATCCCTATAGTCGATCCAAGGAAATACCCTGTCCCGATCGTACAGCCTACACCGACCAATGATAGCTGCCACCATTTCATATCGCCTTGTTGTTCACCCGATGCATTAGAATCTTGGACAGCCTTCCCTTTCGCTGAACTGCAATTGGCTTTTGTCGTCATGACATTACCTCCTCTTCCATCATTCATAGTGTTGATATTGCCACAATGAATTATGCAAGGAAGAAGTTTTCAAATACCCTACCTTATGTAATAAACTAAAGCATTGTGCTTTATGATATGATGGCAGAAATACCTTGATATGCAAAATAAACCCCAAAGCCTACCAATGATAATCCAGAGATGATCGAAATGGCCATTAAGCTTTTTTCATTTAAGAACCTGCGAAATCCATTCGTTAATGCCGCTACAAAAAAATCCCAACAGGTAAGCCCGAGGAAGATCATCCCGCTATAAATGAAAAGTTGGGATGTCCCATAACTTGAAGCTGTTTTAGCTAAAACAGATCCATATATCCCCAACCAAAATAAAATGGATAATGGACTGGTCACAGACATGATGAACCCTGTCAAAAAACAGGAAATTAAAGAATCTTTATTCCTATATTCATTTAATAATATCGTATTGACTCGTAAAACACTTTCGACCCCAGAATAAATAAGCACGAATCCCCCAAAAAGCCATAGAAAAATCTGGACAATCGGAATTTCTAAAAACCTTACCATACCTATATACACTAAAATCATGAACAAGGCATCTGCAATCATCGACCCTGCCCCAACGATCCAGGCATGCCAAAACCCGTTCTTGATTCCTTTATCGATACGAGCAGAGTTCACCGGACCGATCGGTGCTGCAAGGGTAAGTCCCAAGAAAAAGTAACTCAGCAGTAAATGTACACTCAAAAAGCATCACTCCTTCGAGCTAGTTCATGACTTGTACATTTTATGTGACAACCCTTAGCCTATAACCACTTGCCAAAAAAAATTTCCCGATTTACAAACAAAAAAAGCCGTGGGAAAGCCCGGCTTTTTCGGAGAACTTCCATAAAAACCTATTAGGCAGCAGCTTCTTTTTTGTCTGAACTAATGAATTTCATAACAATCAAAACGATGCCTATACCAATGATCCCTGAAATGATATAGGTCAAATTGATATGATTTTTCATGACAAGGGACATGACCGGAGGGCCTGCCGCAACACCAATGAACCTTGATGACATATAGAAGGAAGTTATCGTACCCCGCTGTTCCTTTTTTATATTTTGAGTGATGATTGCGTCGAGTGTCGGCAATAACGCACCAATCGCTATGCCCACCAAACTCGTTACGAGTAATAAAAGGAAAACCTTGTTTTTTGTAAAACCGACAAATACAAGGCTGATTGAAAGAACAGCTATACTGATCATGATGATTTTTTTCATGATTGGTAATTCACCCTTGATTTTTTTCCCGGCAACATAAGAAGATACACAAAGGAAAAACAGCGGGATCGCTATTACTAAACCTTTTTTAACTCCATGCAAATCATGGATTTTTTCCAGATTATCAGACAAAAAGAAAAGAACACCAAACAAAACCAACATGACAAATACACCAATCAGGAAAACTGTATATAACCATTTCCCTTCCTGCTTGAATATTTTTTTCGTATCATGCCAGAATTCTTTGAATTTCTTCGGATCATCCTTCTCCTTTGGTACCTTTATAAAGAAAAAGACCAAGACAATAGATATTAAACTGAAGAATGAAATTGAGAAGAATGGTAAAAACCAGATAAATGCAGCAAACAGGGAACCCAGTATTGGACTCAGTACTTTCCCAAATGTATTCGAGGTTTCTATGATTCCTAAACAAGAACTGGTTTTTTCATCATCATCCTTGTATAGATCCCCCACCAGAGGCAAAATGATGGGCGAGGCCCCAGACGCCCCAATCCCTTGCAATACCCTCCCAATGATGATCCATGTGTATGGATTCTCCATTTTCCATGATGCATAACCTGCGATCAAGCCGCCGATAAGGGCTAGGATCAAGCTTGGCAGAATCACCATTTTCCGTCCAAATCTATCTGATAAATAACCCGCTATAGGAATTAAAAAAATGGATGCTACGGAATAGCTTGTTATAACCATACTGGATTGAAATGAAGATATTCCCACCTTTTCCTCGAAAATGGGCAAAACCGGGATAAGCATTGAATTTCCAAGTGTCATTACCAATGGAATCGATGCCATACTGATCAGGCACCATACGCTTACATCTTTATTTTGCTTCTCATGACCCTCCATACTTACACTCCTCATCCATTATAAAAGCAACTTATTGCATAAAAGGTAACATTGTGAAACTAATTTGTTTTGCATCATTATTAGATGTCTTCAATTATTATGTTATAGCGCAGAAAGATTTATTCAGTAGCGCTTTACCCAAAATTACCCCTATTACCTTTAAAACAAAAAAACCATTCTGTTTAAGAATGGGTCAGACTGTTGACAACTCGATATTAATTTAGATTGCCTACATTTTAGAGAGTGTAAAATATCAACGTGATTTCAATTGGAGCCCCTTTTGTCTACAAACTCAACCCATTCTGTTTAATAATGGGTTTCCTCCTTTCGTCTTTATAAAAGAATAATATTCCTTTTTTCACAATCCTTTAATATTTGGTCATTCCATACCGAAACCTGAACCTCGCCAATATGTGCTTTCTTCAGCAGAAACATGCATAATCTGGATTGCCCTATTCCTCCACCTATTGAATACGGAAGCTTTCCTTCCAATACGGCCTTATGATAATCGAGCACCTTACGATTTTCGTTTTTGGATAATCTTAATTGTTTTAACAGTGACTTTTCATCTACTCGAATTCCCATTGAAGAAACTTCAAAAGCACATTCCAAGAGTGGATTCCATAAAACGATATCTCCATTTAGGTCCCAATCATCATAATCCGGTGAACGTCCATCATGCTTTTCCCCCGATTGTAACTCTCCGCCAATTTTCATGATGAAAATTGCACCATATTTATTCGCTGCCACATTCTCCCTTTCCTTCAAAGTCAGATTCGGGTATAAATCCTCCAACTCCTGGGTCGTAATGAAGTGAATGTCATCAGGTAACACAGGCTTAAGCAGATGATGGAATTCAAACATATAACATTCGGTCGATTTAATGGCTCTATATATTTTTTTTACTTCAGATTTTAATGTATCTACGTTACGCTGTTCCTTCGTTATGACTTTCTCCCAGTCCCATTGATCCACAAATAAAGAGTGTAAATGATCCAGTTTTTCATCACGTCTTATCGCATTCATATTTGTGTAAATGCCTTCATCACACGCCAAACCATACCTAGATAGAGTGATTCTTTTCCACTTCGCCAAAGATTGAACCACTTCGATTTGTTTATTCTTAATATCCAGAGCTTCAAAGGTAAGAATCCGATCCACACCATTTAAATTGTCATTTATGCCATTACCTTCATTTAAAATGATAGGTGCTGATACTTTTATCAGGTTTAACGCATTTGAAATTCCTTCTTCAAAATGATTCTTAATTTCATTTATTGCAATATCCGTATGCATGATATCAAGAATTGTTTTGTATTTATTCGGCATCGATAATTCAGGCATAATTATCCTCCAATTCCGCTTTGAATAGCGCATGCATTAAAATTGGCGTCTTTCCATTTGACTAAATTACATTATGAAGGAGTTTTCTGTGTTGTTACAAAAACACCATGTCACGACTAGGTACATCCATAAGCAGCAAACCGGACAATGATTCACCATATCCACTCAAAAAAAGGGTCAAAAATGTGGTACAAGTCTAATTATCTGAATACATTCAAATAAGTGAAGATGTAACAAACGATGAGGTGATGAATTGGGTGTTTTTTTCAGCTATGTATTATTAGGCTTATCACTGGCGGCTCCTATCGGTCCCATAAATGCTGCTCAATTGGACCAAGGAATCAAGAAGGGTTTTTGGCATGCCTGGGTTTTTGGCTGGGGTGCCATTTTAGCTGATTTTGTATTTATAGCCCTCGTCTTTTTCGGTGTCGTCCACTTTTTGGACAACTCCTTCATGAAGACATTTTTATGGCTGTTTGGATTTTTCGTCCTGACCTATACCGGAATCGAAAGTCTGTTAAGTGCAGGTAAGATTGAAGTGAATGCACGAAAAGCGAAAGATTCCCTTATTTCTTCATTCCTGACAGGATTCATCATGTCCCTTTCGAATCCTTTATCCATTTTGTTTTGGCTTGGAATTTACGGATCCATTCTGGCAAACTCCGCTTCAAAATATGATATGGATCAATTGCTTTTATACAGTTCAGGGATCCTTGTCGGCCTCTTAACCTGGGATTTCGCAATGGCCATCATCGCCAGCACCTTCAGACGCATTTTATCCAACCCCATTCTAATGGGCATCTCGATCATTTCAGGAATATCCCTTATAGGGATTGGCATTTACTTTGCCATCCAAGCAGCCAAGGCTTTATTTACATAAAGAGTTTACTCTTACATTCATTAAATATATAAAATAGGCAACCCATTTTAATGTCCATCTTTGTCCATGTCGGACACTTATCCCTCTTTGTTCATAGCTTGAAAGGGTAAACACAAAGGGAGGATTTCTTAAATGTATAATAATTATTACCCTTATAATGTTCCATATTATAATGATCCATATTATTATGATAATTCTTATGCCAATTTGCCTTATTATGATTACAGAATGCCAGTACAAACACTGGTTCCATTAGCTACTATTCAGAGTCATTTAAACGCAGGCCGACAAGGTCATTGTTTCAGAGGTTTTTGGGGTAACACCGAGCACACCTTTATTTTGATGGGGTTCAATGCTGCTACTGGTATGGTACAGATACTCGAGGGTGGCATCCCGAATGAGATTCATCATACAGATATAGTCGGATTACAATATCTAGGATTAACTTGCCCTGTCGGTGGCGGCGGTCAAGGCGGCGGTCAGGGCGGCGGTCAGGGCGGCGGTCAAGGCGGCGGACAAGGCGGCGGACAAGGTGGCGGACAAGGCGGCGGACAAGGCGGCGGACAAGGTGGCGGTCAAGGCGGCGGACAAGGCGGCGGACAAGGTGGCGGTCAAGGCGGCGGACAAGGTGGCGGTCAAGGCGGACCGGGCGGTAACTGTTTCAGCAGTTCGTTCAGGGCGTTGGCTGGGTATGGATTTGTAGATAGAAAAAAGACAGCCGAAATATTCCGGCTGTCTTTTTTTATCCAAACCTAATCCAATGGGCATTTACTCGTGAGTTCCGCGTATTTACTCGTGAATTTCGCACATTTACTCGTGAGTTCCGGATTAAGCTGCTTTTTTGTTAGTTGCCGCGTTCTTTTATTTGCTGTACCATTTTCTTAATGAACACTTCTATTGCGACATTTTCAAATTCTTGTTCCCCGTATTTCCGGACATTCACTTCATTTTCTTTCTCTTCTTTATCTCCAAGAACCAGCATATATGGGATTTTCCCCATCTGTGCTTCCCTGACTTTATACCCCAGCTTTTCATTCCGATCATCGATTTTCACTCTTATGCCTTTATTCTTCAGTTCTTTTTGAACCTTTAAACAATAGTTCAAATGAACCTGTGAGACAGGGATGATCTGTACTTGCACCGGAGCGAGCCATACGGGAAATGCACCGGCAAAATGTTCTATCAGAATTCCAAAAAAACGATCGATCGATCCATAAATGGCACGATGAATGACGACCGGACGGACTTTTTCATTATTTTCATCAATGTAAGTCAGATCAAATTTATCGGGCATTTGAAAATCAAGCTGGATTGTAGCACATTGATGGCTTCTTTTTAATGCATCTTTAATATGAAAATCAATTTTCGGTCCATAAAATGCCCCGTCCCCTTCATTTACTTGATAATGTATCCCGATGCTTTCCAGAACATTTTTCAAGGCTGTTTCAGAAGCTTCCCAAAGGGAGTCATCGCCCATTGAATCCTCTGGACGAGTCGAGAGCTCCACGGAATACTCGAATCCAAAAGTGCGATACACTTTATCAATCAGATGAAACACTTGTTTAATTTCACTTTCGATTTGATCCTTCCGAACATAAATGTGGGCATCATCCTGGCAAAATGTACGGACACGCAGCATCCCGTTCAATGCACCGCTATATTCATGACGGTGGACTTGACCGAATTCGGCCATCCGGATGGGTAAATCCCTGTAAGAATAAAGACTGTTTTTGAATATAAGCATATGACCCGGACAGTTCATTGGCTTCATCGCGAATTTTGTTTGATCCACCTCAGTGAAGTACATATTCTCATGGTAATGATCCCAGTGACCCGATTGTTCCCATAACCGCTGGTTCATCATGAAAGGAGTGCGAACTTCGTCGTAGTCAGCTTCAGTTTGAAGCTCCCGTGAGAACTTCTCCAATTCATTTCTAACAATTTGTCCTTTCGGTAAATAAAACGGCATTCCAGGGGCTTCCTCCGAAAACATGAATAACTCCAACTGCTTCCCTAATTTACGGTGATCGCGTTTAGCCGCTTCTTCCAGAAATTCAAAATGCTCCTGTAAATCTTTTTTCTTTTGGAAAGCCACGCCATACACCCTTTGAAGCACTTCATTTTGATTGTCTCCCCGCCAATAGGCACCAGATACACGAGTCAATTTGAACGATTTTACAAATGAAGTGGATGGAAGGTGCGGCCCTCTGCAAAGATCGACGAATTCCCCTTGTTGATAAAGCGTTAATTTTTCACCATTAGGGATGTTCTTTGCTATATCCAACTTGAATGACTCCCCTCTGCCCACGAATAACTTTACAGCTTCATCATAAGTAGCTTCGATCCTTTTAATTTCCAGATTTTCACTTATGATATGCTCCATCTCTTTTTCAATGGCTTGTAGATCTTCTGAACTCAAAGGATGGTCTAACTTAAAATCATAGTAAAAACCATCTTCCACGACTGGCCCCATCCCTAATTCCACATTTCGGTATAGCCTTTTCACAGCCTGCGCCAAAACATGCGCCGATGTATGTCGTAAAACTTCTAATCCTTCATCCGAATCCAGAGTCAAGATCGACAGTTCGGCATCCTTATTCAACTTGAAACTTAGGTCAACCAGTTGCTTATTCAGTATTCCTGCTACTGCCTTTTTCCTTAAACTTGAGCTGATGGACCCTGCTACACTTTCCACTGTCATCCCTTGCGGATATTCCTTTTGCTGCCCATCCGGGAATTGAACTTTAATCATTTTTTCACCCATCACATAAACACCCCTTTTTTAGTAATAAAAAAACGCACTCATCCCTATGCAAGGGACGAGTGCGTTTACCCGTGGTTCCACCCAATTTCCCATAAGCAAGAAACACTCATGGCTCTGGAGCTTGTAACGCAGCTTAGACGATATCAGTTACTCTTGTTCACCGATATAGCTCAAAGGCGGTAAATCAGTTTCCTAAGCCAGGAAGTTCGCAGCTGCCCTTCCCTCTCTGCAGACCGTAAAAATGATTATTGTCCTTATCATGGCAATATTTTTATATATAAAAAAACGCACTCATCCCTATGCAAGGGACGAGTGCGTTTACCCGTGGTTCCACCCAATTTCCCATAAGCAAAAAACACTCATGGCTCTGGAGCTTGTAACGCAGCTTAGACGATATCGGTTACTCTTGTTCACCGATATAGCTCAAAGGCGGTAAATCAGTTTCCTAAGCCAGGAAGTTCGCAGCTGCCCTCCCCTCTCTGCAGACCGTAAAAATGATTATTGTCCTTATCATGGCAAAAATTATAATAATAAAAAACGCACCCATCCCTAAGTAAGGGACGAGTGCGTTACCCGTGATTCCACCCAATTTCCCATAAGCAAAAAACACTCATGGCTCTGGAGCTTGTAACGCAGCTTAGACGATATCAGTTACTCTTGTTCACCGATATAACTCAAAGGCGGTAAATCAGTTTCCTAAGCCAGGAAGTTCGCAGCTGCCCTTCCCTCTCTGCAGACCGTAAAAATGATTCATGTCCTTATCAATGCTTCTAAAAATGTAAATGGATTTTTATATTGTTATATATATTACAATATATTCCCATAAGTGACAACCTCAAATTTATTAATTTCATTACAAACACTAAATTGGTATAATTAGTAAAAAAGGAGTCTCTATGAAAAGTTTAAGCAATTGGTCTATCGTATTTGCAGTGATTGGTACACTATCATTTTGCTGTTCCCTTGCTTTAGCAAAAGCTTCCGAGCTGCTTATGATTTCAGGATTCGGTGCGTTGCTTATTGGTATGTTTTGCAGTTTCGGGGCCATGTTTATCAATGAAAAAGGAAAGTCGAAGTTTTTGGCCGTGGCTGCATTCTTTCTTTTAAGTTTCATTCTCGTTTGGAATGAGCCATTTCAAATTGTCAGGCTCTTGACCTGGATGAAAAATTAATCGAAATGAAAAACCCGTTCTTCATGACGGGTTTTTTGATGAGTTCAATCTTCATCGGCTATCATTCGACTTGAATTCTTTATTCCAAGCCATAGCGTAAGTCCAGTGGTCCAGAGAATTAGCGTACATCCGAAGCCGAGCAATGATAACGGTGCAAGGATTTGATGCTCCCCAAACATGACGGTGTCTGGCACAATAAGCAATGTGATAAGCGCCAATAAACAGAGAAGCACTCCTGTTGCATAGTAAACCTTGATTTGGAAAAGTGACGCCAAAGGTAAAAAATGAATCCCAACAATAATGGCGATGACGCCTGGTATAAGATCGTTCTGATCTATCAAGTTACAGATGGCAATGGCAATCCCGATCAGCAAACCTTCGGCAATGAAGACCATATTAAACAAAAATCCGATACGCTTCAGACGCCTAGCCCCATTTTCTGAAACTTGATTGGACATTTTTTGTGATGCATGAATTAATGATATGCCTCCGATAACCATTATGATTCCGACCAATATGGCTGCGAGTTCCACGTAGGGAAACCCCCACCCCTGCAATCCCATTACACCGGTACCTGCCCATAGTGTACCGAAGAACGCCATGAAAATGACTCCAATTCCAGAACCGCGAAACGCCTCTTTCATCATCAGTTTCCTTTCATCCACAGTAATATCGTACATAGAATAATAGTATTGCGCACCCTCCCCGATTATTCAGCTGCAATAAAATGATTTTATTAAAAAAATTACCATATCGCGAACTTTAATAGATAATTTCCGCTTTCGGAGATATAACTGGATTTTCGGAGATATATTCCTATTTTCGGAGATATAACTGGATTTTCGAAGATATATTCCTATTTTCGGAGATATACCTGGATTTTCGGAGATATTTTCCGTTTTTCGCAGATATAACCGGATTTTTGCAGATATACATGGATTTCGATACAAATCCCCATAAAAAACCTGAGTCCCCAAAGGGGTCTCAGGTTTTTTCCATTGGTATCAAGCCACATCTGATTTATCGAATTGACAATCTTTTAATGATATTAATTTGGTCTTGTGATAAAACTTGTATCCTAACCAGACTACCAGGAATATCGGCAATCCGATATAGGAGACAGCGACGCCATACCAGTCGATGCTGCCGCTTAGGAATGCTTCATAATTCTGTCCTGCAATGACGAGCATGCACAGGGCGAATGAAAGAATCGGACCGAATGGAAACCATTTTGCTTTATATTTCAATTCGTTTAGGTCACCACCTTGTGCAACATAGGCACGTCTAAAGCGATAATGGCTTATGGCGATTCCAATCCAGGCGATGAAGCCAGTCAGCCCGGATGCATTCAATAGCCATGTAAATACATGGTCCCCGAAAATGGAGGTCAAGAAGGCGAGTCCTCCAATTAAGGACGTGATGATCAAAGCATTCATCGGGATTCCCCTGCGGTTGACTTTGGCCAGGAATTTGGGAGCTTGTTTATCTTTTGCCATCGACCATAACATCCGCGTTGATGCATATAGCCCCGAGTTCCCTGCAGATAGTAAGGAGGTTAACACGACAGCATTCATGACTGATGCCGCAAATGCCAGTCCTGCCCGTTCAAAGACTAGTGTGAAAGGGCTTACAGAAATGTTTTCGACATCTCCGTTCAACAAACTTGGACTCGTATAAGGTATTAAGAGACCGAGTATCAGGATGGCCCCGATGTAAAATAAGAGGATGCGCCAAAATACTTGGCGGATCGCATTCGGAACATTTTTTTCGGGTTCTTCACTTTCTCCGGCAGCAATACCAACCAGTTCTGTGCCTTGAAAAGAAAATCCCGCGATTAGAAAGATTGAGATGATCGATAAAAATCCTCCCTTGAATGGTGCCTCATCCATGGTGAAGTTTTCAAATCCGATCACCTTTCCGCCAAAAACCCCCAATATGGTCAATAAACCAATAATGATAAAGCAAATGATGGCGACGACTTTTATTAGTGCAAACCAATATTCAGATTCACCATAGCTTTTAATGGATAGGGCGTTGAGGGTGAAGACGATTCCAAGAAACAATGCGCTCCATATAAGGCTGGGTACATCAGGGAGCCAAAATTTCATGATGATGGCTGCTGCAGCTATTTCCACAGCAAGGGTTACTGCCCAGTTAAACCAATAATTCCAGCCAAGTGCAAAGCCGAATGCGGGATCAACAAAGCGTGTGGCGTAGGTGGAAAATGATCCCGACACAGGCATATATGTCGCCATTTCCCCTAAGCTCGTCATCAGGAAATAAACCATGATTCCAATGCAGGCATATGCAGCGAGGGCACCACCGGGCCCTGCACTCTGGATGGTTGCCCCGCTTGCCAGGAATAATCCGGTTCCTATTGAACCGCCGATGGCAATCATGGTCATATGCCTTGCTTTCAGTTGCCTTTTAACTGTCGGTTCTTGATTATCAATGAGATTCATGTCCATATGGTTCCTACCTCATTTTCTTTTAAAGTTAAAAGTTCAAGAAATAGTAAAAAGTTTTTTTAATAACCGCTTTTCGCTTTACTTGCTGGGATACTATCCAGTTTAATTGCCATTGCCTGGTATCGTCTCCCTATTCCCGGACTGGGTGACCCCATCCTGCTCAGTCTCCATTCCACACCATTGAATTAGAGTAAGCGCAATGATTTCGGCTGTGGAGAACACGTTGTCGAGCAGGATATATTCATTTGGATAGTGGGCAACCTCGGTTACTCCTGGTCCGAAAACGATTGCTGGCGTTTCACCGACATGTGTCAGCAATCCCCCGTCCGTTCCCCAAGGGGAGGCTTCAATGACCGGGTCCTGTCCGGCAACCTGCCGATATTGATGAACAAGTGCATTCATCAGTTCATGCTCTACATCAATTGACCCTGGAACCCAGCGTGCCCCGAACCATTCCAATACGGGCGGATTTTGATTGAACCATTGGTCCGCTTCCCCCAGCTGCAATAACCAGGCAGCCATTTCGTCTTTCGCCTGCTCCATCGTTTCCTCCGGCGCAACGCCCATCCTTCCTTCAATTTTCACAAGGTCGGGAACGGATGACGGCCAATTACCGCCTTCAATGACACCTAGATTGATTGGAATCGGAATGGGCGTGTTCTGATAAAGCGGATCACTGATACGTGCATTTCGCTTTTCTTCCAAGGCACGAATATGATTGATGACGGTCATGCTTTTTTCAATCGCACTAACGCCTTCATACCTTGTTCCGCCATGGGCTGACCGTCCTTTAACATGGATTCGGAACCACATCGAACCCTGCTGTTTCGGGAAGATTCTCATATTCGTCGGTTCAGGGATCAGGGCGGCATCGGCTTTATATCCTCTCAGGACTGCCGCTAATGTTCCGGCCCCGCCGCTTTCTTCTTCAATCACACTTTGAAAAATGACATCTCCCTTTAATTGGATGCCATTTTCCTTCAATGCCTGCATCGCCAGGATCAGCGATACATTTCCACCCTTCATATCGGTTACGCCGCGTCCAAACATCCTTCCATTCTTGATCGCTCCGCTATATGGGTCGTCGTCCCACTGATCCCGGTCTCCGTCCGGAACCACATCGATGTGTCCGTTCAAGATGATGGAACGTCCGCCTCCAGTCCCTTTCATGATACCTACCACATTGGGGCTGTTGGAAAATTCACTGCGCGGAGAATAAAAATAAGAATGCTTTTTCAGCTCGCCGCCGTCAGGTTCCCAACTATCGATTTGCAAACCCATTTCCTGCAGCTTTTGGGCGACGATGGCCTGTGCTCCCGCTTCATTTCCTTGCGTACTCGGGGCTTGTACCATTTTTTGCAATAGGTTCGTTCCTTCTTCCCGATGATCCTTGATCCATTGGTTTATCCGTTTTTTTATATCCGGCACGTTTATCCTCCTTCATTACACATATTCTCATAGATTACTGAAAGTCCCATTCCGCCTGCCATACACAACGTTACCATTCCGTACTTAACTTGTGAACGCAACATTTCATGCATCAGTGTGACTGTCAATTTTGCACCTGTTGCTCCTACAGGGTGACCAAGTGCAATTGCCCCCCCATTGACATTGACAATATCCGGATTCAAATCTAACTCCTTGATCACTGCAAGTGCTTGGGCAGCAAAGGCTTCATTAAGTTCAATCAGTCCGATATCCCCTAACGATAGACCTGCTTTTTCCAATGCCTTTCGAGTAGCGGGTACTGGTCCAATCCCCATAACTCCAGGTTCAACTCCTGCACTGGCAAAAGCCTTTATTTTCAAGAGCGGTTTTAATCCCTTTTCTTCTGCTTGCTGCTTGGACATTAAAAGTACAGCTGCAGCCCCATCATTCATAGGACAGGCATTTCCTGCCGTAATGGTTCCTTCATTTTTGAATACTGCCTGAAGACTGGCTAGTTGATCTAGATGAATGTCCTCGCGTACCCCTTCGTCATGGTTGAAGATTTGAAGTCCTTTTCGACCCTTGATTTTAAGCGAAATAATTTCTCTATTAAAGCGACCCTCTTCTATAGCTTTCCAAGCCTTCTTGTGGCTTTGATAAGCAAATTTATCCTGTTCTTCACGACGGATACCATATTTTTCAGCCAATCGCTCGGCAGTGATTCCCATATGATCATTTTCCAAGGAACATATTAATCCATCTGCCAGCAGAGCATCCTCCATCGTTAAGTTTCCAAATTTACCGCCCCATCTATTTTTCACTATATAAGGCACATTGCTCATGCTCTCCACTCCGCCGGCAATAATGACGTCTTCTTGACCAGCAGCGATAGTTAAAGCGGCGTTGGTAATGGCCTTTAAACCTGATCCACATGCTTTGATTACAACGTGTCCTGGGACATTGTGTGGGAAACATGCCAGCTGCGACGAAATTCGTGCCGAGTTAAGTCCGCCTCCGTGGACATAGCCGTGTCCGAAAATCACTTCATTGACTTTTTCTTTACCCAAACCGGAATTCTCCATTAAACCTTCCAATACTTGACGGCCCAATTCGGTAGCTTTAACATTCCTGAGTGATTTTCCAAAGGATCCAACTGCAGTTCGCGCCCCAGCAACGATGACAACCTCATTCAAGCTTTTTTCCTCCTCTTACCTATTCAATGGTGTTAACGGCAGCATGGATTTTCAATGTTGCCTCTGTATTCCTTATCACATCATCCACGGTATATGGCGTCATGACTTCCTTCAGCACCAATCCTTCCGATGTAACTTCCATGACTGCCATTTCCGTAATGATTAAATCCACACTCTGCTTTGCCGTCAATGGAAGCGTACATGTCTTCAAGATCTTCGATTCACCCTGCTTATTCACGTGATTCATCAGGACGATCACCTTTTTGGCTTTCTGGGCCAGCTCCATTGCCCCGCCCATCCCCGGCACCCGCTTTCCTGGGACGATCCAATTCGCCAAATCCCCTTTTTCACTGACTTCCAGGGCTCCAAGTATGGTGATGTCGATGTATCCTTTCCTGATCATTCCAAATGCCGTTGCACTGTCAAAGTAAGAAGCTCCCGGTACAGTGGTGATCGGGAAACCTCCCGCATTACAGAGGGCAGGATCCTCTTTCCCGGGATCAGGACTTGGACCGGTACCGAGAACTCCATTTTCCGCATGGAACAGCACAGAGATATCTTGAGGAATATGATCTGCCACCAAGGTAGGGATGCCGATGCCTAAATTGACGATCAGTCCATCATGGATTTCCTTGGCGGCGCGTTTCGCGATGCGATTTCGTACATCTACTGCCATGCCCATTTCCAATTCACCCCTTTTGTCGGAATCACCATATCTACATAAATGCCTGGTGTGGCAATACATTCCGGATCCAATTCGCCTGCAGGAACGATTTCGTCCACTTCAGCAATCGTGAAGGCTCCAGCCATCGCGACCAGCGGATTGAAATTACATGCAGTCTTGTCGTACACTAAATTCCCAAGTGAGTCGGCCTTTTTGGCATGGACGATGCTGACCTCAGCCGTCAAAGCGGTTTCCACCAAATATTCTTTTCCTTCTATCACAATCTTGTCCTTGCCTTCTTCGGCTATCGTACCAATCCCGACATCGACAAAAATCCCGCCTAAGCCTACACCGCCGGCACGAATCCGTTCGGCTAATGTACCCTGCGGTGAAAATTCGACTTGCAGCTTTCCTTCAGTCATGAGCTTGCCGGCATTAGGATTGGATCCGATATGCGAGGCAATCACTTTCTTTGCCCTTTCAGCAGTCACAAGCCGGCCAATGCCGATATCAGGGAATCCAGTATCATTGCCAATCAAGGTCAATTCCTTAACGCCCTTGTCAAGGATACCCTGTACAAGCGTCGGAGGAGTCCCCACTCCTCCAAATCCGCCATACATGAGTGTGCATCCATCGGAAATATGCTCCAGCGCTTCTTCCATGGTCACAATTTTGTTTTTCTTCGTAATGACCTGCTTCATACCGTTCCTCCTAAATAGCCTGCATGTCTTCAATCAAACCTTCCGCGTGCAATTCTTGCTGCAACTCTTCGAGGGAAGCTTCCAGTATCTTGACGAGGCGATCGATTTCTTCATTCGTAATGATTAATGGCGGAGATATGATAACCGCATCACCAGCGATTCCTTCAATCGCACCTGCAGCAGGATAGATTATCAACCCCTTCGCAAAAGCCTTATTGACAAGCCTTGGAGTCAGGCCGATTTGCAAGTCGAATGGCGTTTTTGATACCCGATCTGAGACAAACTCAAGTCCAAGGAGAAGCCCTTTCCCTCTTACATCACCGATGATGTCGAATTTCTCGGCCAAGCCTTGAAGCTTCTTAAACAGATATTGGCCTTTCTCTTCCGCTGCGCGAACCAGGTCATTGCGCTCAATGTAGGAAAGCACTTCCAATGAAACGGCTGCAGATAGAGGGTTTGCACTATATGTGTGTCCAGCCATGATAGATTTCGAGCCTTTTAAAATGGGCTCCATGACACGGTCAGTAATCATCGTGGCTGCGATTGGAGTATACCCGGCGCTCATTCCTTTACCCAATGCGATGATATCCGGGGTGACTCCCCAGTGTTCCATTGCGAACATTTTTCCTGTCCGGCCGATTCCCGTCATTACCTCATCGGCGATAAAGAGAATGTCATAGGTTTCGCAGATTTCCTTAATCCTTTGATAGTAGCCATCCGGCGGTGTTACAGCACCAGCGGATGCCCCGATTATCGGTTCTGCGATGAAGGCTGCGACATTTTCGGAGCCGACCCTTTGAATCGCTGTCTCCAGTTCGTCTGCACACTTAAGCTTGCATCCTGAAGTTTCGTTATTATGAGGACAGCGATAGCAGTAGGGAGCAGATATGCTAGGAAAATCCTCCAATAGCGGCACAAAACGTTTTCTTCTTGGTACATGGCCTGACATCGATAAAGCGCCCATCGTGATCCCGTGATAACTCGTCCACCTGGAGATTATGCGATTTTTTCGCTCAAACCCTTTTTCTTGCCAATGTTGAATTGCGATCTTCATTGCCGTTTCAGTCGCTTCCGATCCACTATTCACAAAAAATGACCAATTCAAATCCCCTGGAGCCAGCTCACTTAGCTTTTTGGCCAATGCCTCTGCGGCTCCGCTCGTAAAATGAGACCTATATGCAAAAGAAACCTTGCGGGCCTGCTCCGTCATTGCATCGACAACGTCCATTACACCATGTCCAATACTTGCCGTGACCGCACCTGATGAGCCGTCTATATACTGTTTTCCATCTGTATCATAAAGATAAATTCCATTCCCATGAGAGATAGTGGGATAGTCCTGATCTAAAGTAGGTTTAATCAAATGATTTCGTTCCATTTCATCTCTCCTTTTAACGTTCGTACATATTATCTATTAATCTATTACGTTCTTAAAAGACTAAAAGGCTCATCCTGAATCAGGATGGATTCCGTAGGGCAGCCTTCCATGGCATCTTGCATGTCATCATGCAGGATTTCAGGAACTTCGGCAATCCCCTGATTATCGTCCAGGATGACGAAAGCGATCCCTTGATCGTCATAGTCATAAATCTCAGGACCTGTTGCACCGCATGCCCCGCACGCAATACAGGTTTCTTTATCAACCCATGTGTATTTAGCCATAGAAACAATCCTCCTACTTGACGGATAAATCTTTACCCCAAATATTCATATCCTCATACTTATCCCAAATATTGCAATTCTTCGTTAACCTGCCTCCATATTCATACCCCAGCTGATGAAAGACTGCGTTCATGCCCATTGACAATGATCGCGCTAATGAATAAGAGCAATAAATGTTTTTCCTGAACAATTCTTGTTCCAATGCGGAGATGAGCACCTTCATGAAACCATGCTTTCGATGCTGGGGAATTGTTGCACAGTCCGTTATTTCAGCATTATGATACATCTCATTCACTTCAGCGGATGCAGCACTCACGATGGTTCCTTCAAATTCGATAACACTAAAGATCGTCCCTTCCTCCATCACTTTCTTGATATATCGCTCATCATTCATCGGTGTAGGATAGGTTTCAAAAATGGCACCATATAGCTTCGCCAGCTCTTGTGCATCTTTCTCCGTAGCAGACCGGAGGATATAACCGTCAGGTATTTGCTGAGATGCATTCGGTCTAGGAACCGTGGTTACATCTTGGATGACTATATCTTCCTTGACCCAAAAGTCGCTTGTCCGCCTTTCATCCGTTAAATAGAAGGCCATGCAATAGGCATCATTCCCTTTGAAATACTTGCTCAATATTCCTTCCAGCATGAATCCTTGACCTAACGCCGCCGATAAATCTTCATTCCTTGCTTTAAGTATCACTTTTGTAAAGCCCTGCTCCTTTGCGATGGCAAGGGCCCGATCGATCGCTTTTTTGATATTTCCCCGATAATCATCCATGCGCAAGCGCTGATTGGCATGATCATGATAGAGCTCCATCGTATAACAATCCCCAGTCTCCGCTTGGGTGAAAAAAGGCAGCTTTTGAACAGGCATTATGTACCCCCCTTATTTAAAGAATTCGGGAGAAGAGATGCCTATCATCCGCTTCTCCCGGCATTCTATTTCCAATTGAATAATTTTTTGATAGGTGCCTGAAGAAGCTGATCATACGTGAACTCATTAGGATATTCACTCACATCATATATAGATAAGGCTTCATCCACCTTTTGATTCATCGAATCGGACACATAGATTCCACACTCAGGACAGTTCACGGCCGGAACTTGAAGGACTTTTATTGAGCGTTTCCCGTCAGGCATGATCCAGTAACAATCCTTCTTTTCACTTTCTTCCACGTTTGGGGCGTTGCACCACAAGCAATCCATCTTCATTCCTCCTTGCCTTCAGATTTCACCGAGCCGCTGGCGGCCAAGGCATTCTTTTTTTCTTGTGCCAACCTTAATTTTTCCTTCATTTCATCCCGTTTATCACGGCGATCCTTCAATGAAGCATGTTCCTCAGTGACTTCATACGCTTTTCTCTTGTCAAGACGACGAAGGCCTTCTGGCACCAAGTTGAATTTCTCGTCCGTCATGAGAGCGGAAATCCCGACGGCTTCTTTCCTATCCGCAGTACCATACACTTCATCAAAGTAAGCATCTGCACTGCCGGCAACATAATTCTTCGGCTCCGGATAGCTTGTGATAACTCCTTCAAAGTTCCGTAAAACGACTTTATCCGGACTTTGCGAAAGAAGGTAATTCGGAGTCAAGGCAATCTTTCCGCCTCCGCCAGGAGCATCCACCACAAAGGTAGGCACTGCATATCCTGATGTATGGCCGCGCAGCGCTTCAATGATTTCAAGTCCTTTTGAAACCGGCGCCCGGAAATGGCCAATCCCTTCAGATAGATCACATTGATAAATGTAATAAGGTCTTACCCTTGCTTTTACACAGTCATGCATAAGCTTTTTCATGATATGTACACTATCGTTGATTCCAGCCAGGATGACTGCCTGATTACCAAGCGGTACGCCTGCCATCGACAGCATATCACATGCTTTTTTCGCTTCATCCGTCAGTTCAAGCGAATGATTGAAATGTGTATTCAACCAAACCGGATGATACTTTTTCAGAATATTACATAAATTTTCTGTAATCCTCTGCGGGAAAACGACCGGTGCACGTGTGCCGATCCGAATGATTTCCACATGCGGGATGGCACGTAGGTTACTCAATACGTATTCAAGGATCTTATCATTGATCAGCAGGCCGTCTCCGCCAGAGATCAGCACGTCCCTCACTTCCGGAGTGTTCCGGATATATTCAATCGCCCCGTCAAGCTGCTTCTTGGGAACACCCATGCCAACCTGACCTGAGAAACGGCGTCGAGTACAATATCTGCAGTACATGGAGCATTGGTTCGTTACAAGGAATAGAACGCGATCCGGATATCGATGCGTCAATCCTGGAACAGGGGAATCCTCATCCTCATGCAGCGGATCCTCCAAATCATATCTAGTCTTGTTCATTTCTGCCGAAAGCGGTACCGACTGTAAACGAATCGGACAGCGAGGATCATCGGGATTCATCAAAGAAGCATAATAAGGCGTAATGTTCAACGGAATCGTTTGAGTCGAAATCCGGACTCCTTCTTCTTCTTCAGGTGTCAGGTTGACGACCTTTTTCAAATCATCCAGTGTTTTAATCGTATTGGTCAATTGCCAGAGCCAATCATTCCACTGCTCTTCCGTTACATCCTTCCACAATTCGATATCATTATAATGCCTGCGTCCACCTAGGTATTCTTTATGTTTTACATCCAATCCCATCAAATTCATTTAAAATGCCCCCTTTATTCTTAGAACTTATATATATACTCTCGCAAGAATGATGCCAACATGAATAACATGGAAAACATAAGCAAAAAGGGACAAATCGAGCTTAAAATCGCAAGAAATTTTTCAATACGCATAATTTTTTGCAGCCAGATTCTTTGCGCCAAGCAAAAAATCAAAAAAAGAGGGTCTCTATACAAAAGAGCCCTCTTCAGGTTACAACATGATCAAGAAAGTGGCAGCGTTTGCAAAAAACCTGCATTCACTTTGAATCCTTCGACCCTGCCGTATAAACTTTTTCAATGCCGTACTTGTTTAACTTATATTGCAGTCCCTGCCTTTTAATATTGAGGGCTTCTGCCGTTTTGCTGATATTCCCGTTATATTTCTCGAACATATTGATGATCATTTCCCTTTCCATTTCTTCAAGAACGACAGGTAAATCAATCCTGTTTTTCAATGGGGAAGGCTGGCTCTGCGCATTTGCTGCAGCATAATTTCCTGAAGGGAAAAGATAAGCAGGAAGATGATGTTCATCAATCATATCTTCCCCAGCGTCCATGACGTTAAAGGTTAACTCGATGGCATGTCCCAGTTCACGAATGTTCCCGGGCCATGGATATTGAAGAAGCCTCTGCATCGCCTTTTGACTGATCCCGCGCACTTCCGTAAAAAATGATTTGTTGAATTTTTGAATAAAGTGATTGACGATTTCCGGAATATCCGTTTTACGCTCGGAAAGAGAAGGCATCTGGATCGTTACGACATTGAGGCGAAAAAACAAATCCGAACGAATGATTTCCCGCTCCAACGCCTCTTCTGGAGAAATGTTCATCGCAGCAATGATTTTCACATTAATCTTTTGCTCCTTCGAACCTCCAACACGGCGCACTTCACCTTCCTGAAGCACCCGCAGCAATTTTGCCTGCAGACCGAGGTCGAGGCTATTGAGCTCATCAAGGAAAAGAGTACCGCCATTTGCCTGCTCAAAAATGCCCATGCGATCCATCGCTCCGGTAAAAGCCCCTTTCGTCGTGCCGAACAGCAGCCCCTCCATCAATTCCTTTGGAACGGCCGCACAGTTTTGCGCGATGAAAGGCTGATTTCGCTGAGCACTTACATTATGTATACTTTGCGCGACCAGTTCCTTCCCTGTCCCTGTTGGTCCATAAATCATGACTGGGGAATGTGTACGGGCCGCTTTTTTAGCCAATGAAATCGCTTGCTGAAAAGCAGGGCTATTACCGATCAAATCACTAAAATGATAGGTCGCCGACCCTTCAGAGAACTTATTTTTCCTATGGGTCTCGGCCAGCTGGGAACGCAAATCGACAATTTGGTCATACATATTCATGACCTTCGTAATATCCTTAGCGATTTCCACTGCCCCAATAATTTCACCATCCTCATATAAAGGATACGTACTATTGATCGACGTTATTTTTTTCTCCTTTAAATTGACATATGTTTGAATCGACTCAATCGTTTCATTGCCTTTTTCCAATGCTACATGCAGCGTACTGGATTCATCAGTCAATGAAGGATAAAGCTGAAAAATATTCTCCCCCAGCACTTGCTCCCGATCCAGCCCGTCGATATGCGCCATCATTTCATTGTAAAAAACCGTATCCCCATCTTTATTCACAATATGGACACCCACATTGATCACATTCAATATCCATTCAAATTGAGTGGAAAACTGATTTACTGAAGATTTCATTTCTTCATCTCCGTTCTCTGTCATTTGATAGAATCACCTGTAAATTATAGCATTTAATGGGAAACATTCATCTCTTTATTCTTATTAAAATCAAACTTCAGCACAAAGGCAATAGAATAATAAGGTCAAATAAAGGAATTAAGCCAAGAAAATTATAAGAGAAAATATATAAAATTTAGGGGTGAGTCAGATTTCGGAAACTAGATTAGAAATTAAACCGTGGGAAGATAAAGACCTTCAATTACTATTTCAACTTAATGCCCCAGAAATGATGGAACATCTTGGCGGACCAGAAAGTAATGAACAAATCCTGAAGCGTCATCAGCGGTATCTACAGATTGGAGATAAGGGATGCATGTTTAGCATCACCCCGTTTCCAGAGGCAAAGGCAGCCGGTTCCGTTGGCTACTGGCAGAAAGTGTGGAACGATGAATTTGTGTACGAAATCGGTTGGAGCGTCCTCCCTTCCTTTCAAGGAAAAGGAATCGCATCTCATGCCGTGAAGGCACTGATGGAGAAAATCAAAGCCGAACGAAATTACAAATACATTCACGCATTCCCTTCGATCACTAATCCTGCATCAAACGCAATTTGCCGCAAGCTCGGCTTCAATCTCATATCCGAATGTGAATTCGAATACCCGCCAGGGAGCTTTATGAAATGCAATGATTGGTGCCTGGAACTTGAATGAATTCTATAGATGAATAGTGGATTTGTGTATAGGAAGGATCATACCGTGGTAAGTCGAATTATGTTGGGTTTAGGTGAATTATTTCCCGGGAAAGTCGAATTATTCTGGGGGGTGGTCAGATTATTCCCGGGGTAGGACGAATTACAGAATTTCTTTAGTGTCTGTCTGAAAGGATAATAAACTGAATAAGAAGCTTTTATATCTTTATGAATGTTAGGTTGATTCTCTGATTTTAAGTTTGGTAGGCAATTTAATAATGTCGCGCTTTAATTTCAAATCTTCATTTAAGTATTTTATCAATTCTATTACAGTGCGTTGTCCTAGTTCCATAATCGGTATATCGATTGTGGTTATGGTAGGGGTTGTGACTTGGCAAATAGATTGATTATCATAACCAACTATAGCCAGGCATTCCGGTATTTTATAGCCCAACGCAGTTGCCTTTTTAATAATTCCTGCTGCTACCTGGTCATTTCCAGTAAATAAGGCAGTAGGTTTTTCTTTTAATTTGACTATTTCATCACAAATACGGAATCCATCTTCAATATTAAATCCATGTCCAAATATCCAATCGTCATTATGTAATAAATCATTATCCGCTAACGCTTTTATAAACCCCTCTTTTCTTTGACCCTGTGCCTGACTATAAGAAGTATCGTAGCAAAAACCTATTTTCCTATGGCCTTTTTCTATTAAATGATTAACAGCTTTGTATGTCGCTTCGAATTCGTCATATCCGATAATCGGTATAGAAGCGGAATGATGGTATTCATTACACAGTAAAATTGGGCCGTATTTCAAATAAGGCTTGATTACATTCCATTCATTTTCTAACGCTCCTAAAATAACACCCTCTACTTCTCTATTCTTTAATTTCCCCATAACATCTAATTCATTTTTCGCATCATAAAAGGTTTGAAAAATAAGAACTTTATAATCATTTTCCAAGGCTGCCAGAGATACTCCTTTAACCAATTGGGCAAAGAATGGATGATCGAAACTTGGGACTGATATTGCAATGGTTTGGGTTTTATTTGACCTAAAATTCCGGGCTAGTGAACTTGGTGCATAATCAAGCTCTTCCATGACCTTTAAGATTTGTTCCCTTTTTTCATTTGATACATATGGATGATTATTTAAGACTCTGGATACCGTTGTTTTAGAGACATTACATATCTTGGCTATCTCACTAATTCTCGTCATTTAATCCCATCCTTGTAATATGTGGTTGACATGTTATCGATTTCAGAAGTTATGATTAAACCGTTGCTAATATATTAACAAAATTTTTCTGAGTTGTATTTTTAAAAAGTTATATTTGGAGGGATTGTTATGTTATTGAATAAAAAGGGCGGGTTTCAGTTATTGCCAAAGGTTGAAGACCCAAAATACATTGTATTCTGTGATTTCGATGAAACCTATTATCCTCATTCCATGAGTCACGAGAGACAGGAAGATGTATATGAACTTGAAAATTACTTAGAAGCAAAAAGCATGGATGAAAAACTTGTCTTTGGCTGGGTCACTGGGAGTAGTACCGAATCAATATTACATAAAATGGAACATGGTGGATTCAGATTTTTCCCCCATTTTATTGCAAGTGACTTAGGTACCGAAATCACCTATTTCTCGGAAAATAACTTTTTGGAAAGTGATCCAGATTGGCATTCACAGATTAATAACGAAGAATTTAATAAGAGGAAAATCGATGAAATTTATAATGTTCTACTTAACGGCAATATACCATTGATTCCTCAGACTCAAATGGGAAGTTCACGCTACAAAAGGAATTATTATTATCAAATACAACATGAATCTGTCGACAAGAAGAATTTAGCCACCATCCAGAGGGTGGCCAAAGAGTACGGGATAGGGGTAAATATCAATCGTTGCAATCCCCTTGCCGGCGATCCTGAAGATAGTTATGATATAGACTTCATTCCATTAGGCACTGGAAAAAACGAGATTGTCCGTTTTATGCTAGACAAATTCGGGCTGAGTCGGGAGCATGCCTTTGCTTTCGGGGATAGCGGCAATGATCTGCTCATGTTAAAAAGTGTTAAACATGGTTACCTTGTAGGGAATGCAACTCAAGAAGCGAAGGAAGCTCATACTAAAATAGCGACAGGTACGTACTCCAAAGGAATATTAAGAACTTTACAATCCATCATTACTATTTGAGTGAATCGGATTTCCATCAAGCAAACAATTCATTCCATGTTACTTTGCCTGCAAGCTTATCAGCAGAAATCTTGCTTGCTTTTTGGTATTTGAATAATGCCGCCTCGGTTTTTTCCCCGAATTCTCCGTCAAGAGTACCGGGGTTAAACCCTTCCATATATAACGCTGCTTGCAGGATCCATGTGATATTGCAGCTAGCTCCTTTTTTTATTGTGACGGTTGCATTCTTCGTTTTAGGCCCCCATTTTCCATCGACAACAAGCTTTTTATTGAATTGCTTATTCAATTCCGTTTGTAAACCTATTATAAGGGCCTTTCGAGTTTTGGGACCATAAAACCCATCACACTCAATATTCGTTTCATATCGGCTATTTAACGTTTTTTGAATCGAAATGATAGGATATTCTCCTTTGCCGGTTTTCTGCATTTTCCTTTTTTCTAATTTGAAAGTAAGGCCGGGTTCTTTTCCTGTTTGTAACTGTGTATAAGATAACCCGCCTGTCATCTCCAAGTGGGGGTAATCCTTGAATGAACTCCAATCCCCGCCCCATTTAAATCCTAAACCCTTACCTATGGCAGCCACTCGCTGCCATTTTGAATTAACTGTCCATATCGCCCTCCTGCCATCATCACTCACAATGAAGAAGTCAATAGCCAGTCCATAATTATGATAGGATTGCCCTGGCTTAGCGTTCGTCACAATGGGTTTAGCTAGATTACTATAGTTTTTTCCTTTGTAGCTGTAAACTCGTCCTTGACCATAAAGGTTGGCTTGTTCTTCCAAAGAGCGATAACCTGCACTTATCTGTACAGTGATTCCTTCATTATAAGCACGTTCCACCATTTCCAATGCTGATGCCTTCACAACAGGATTCATCCCTTTGCCCATCTTTTTCACTGATTGCTCCAATAATGTCCGTAATGCTACTTTCACTGTCATCCCTCCTTTTAAGTTCCCATCAAAGTTTATATAAGCCTTTTTAAAGGAAAAGTAGCAGAGTTGGAAAAGTTTGTTCTCATGTATTAGAGAATAGAAGTGATATGTTATTTATTTAACAAACGTTCCTGCTGATTCAGAAATCCCCTCCCTTTCCGCCGACTGTCTGCCAAGTATTGATAACTGAGGTTAAAAGGCCTTTCGTTCCTTCATTATTGATAGGGAATTCCACAAAAAAAATTAGACTGCTTCCGTTCGCCCGTTTGCGAATGAAAGCAGTCTAATAATGTATTATTTTATTTTTCTCTTTAACTTACGCTTTAATTTCAATAGAGGGGCTAACTGTAAAGTCGGCCTCTGTTTTGCTTTTCACTTCATCAAGTGTTACGCCATTTTGCAGTTCAATCAATTCCATGCCAGCTTCTGTAAATTGAAAAACAGCCAGTTCGGTAATCAGGCAATGGACGACTTTTTCTCCCGTCAATGGCAATGTACAGCTTTTTTTCACTTTGGATTCCCCATGCTTGTTCACATGGTCCATGATGACAACAATACGTTTTGCGCCTTGGACGAGGTCCATCGCTCCTCCCATTCCTTTTACCATCTTCCCTGGAATCATCCAGTTTGCCAAGTCCCCATTTTCGGAAACTTCCATCCCGCCTAAAATGGCTAGATCGATGTGGCCGCCGCGAATCATTGCAAACGATTCAGCGCTATCAAAAAATGATGCCCCTGCTTTTGCGGTTACTGTTTCTTTTCCTGCATTGATCAAATCCGGATCGACTTCATCCTTTTGTGGATAAGGGCCGATTCCCAGTAAGCCATTTTCCGATTGAAGCATGACATTAAAGTCATTCGGGATCATGTTGGCAATCAAGGTCGGCATTCCAATCCCTAAATTTACACACATACCGTCTTGGATTTCTTTAACGGCCCGTTCTAAGATTAGTTGTCTAGTCATTCGATACTCCTCCTTTTTTATGCGTTAGCAGTTGTAAGTCTTTCAATTCGTTTTTCATAGTCATTCCCTACAAGCACTTTCTGTACATAAACTCCTGAAGTATGAATTTCATCCGGATCGAGCTCCCCTGTGCCCACAAGCTCCTCCACTTCGACAAGCGTGACTTTCCCTGCGGTGGCAACGACAGGGTTAAAATTCCTTGCCGTTTTACGATATACAAGATTACCGAAATGATCTGCTTTCCAGGCTTTTACAAAGGCAAAATCTCCGACTATTCCTTTTTCCATAATGTATGTGCGGCCATCAAACTCTTTATGTTCTTTACCATTTGCGACTTCCGTTCCTACTCCTGTAGCTGTATAAAAGGCAGGAATTCCCGCTCCGCCCGCTCTTAAACGCTCGGCCAGCGTTCCTTGGGGAACTAGCTCGACCTCCAGCTCGCCGCTTAAAAATTGCTGTTCAAATAACTTATTTTCCCCTACATAAGAAGCGATCATTTTTTTGATCTGTTTGTTTTCAAGCAATAGCCCCAGACCCCAGTCATCGACACCGCAATTATTGCTGACAATCGTCAAATCCTTTACACCTTTGTTACGCAAAGCAATGATCAGTTTTTCTGGAATTCCGCTTAATCCGAACCCGCCTACGATAATGGTTGCTCCATCCTCGATTTGTTGAATAGCGCTATCAAAAGATGTTAATATTTTACTCATTTTCCATCATCTCCATTCTAAATACTATTCTATTAAATAAACAGTGAAGTTGCAAAAGCTATGATGAACACGGTCACTGTTTTCAAAATCGTAATCGCAAAGATATCCTTGTAAGATTGACGATGTGTCAGTCCAGTAATGGCAAGTAAGGTAATGACGGCACCATTATGCGGCAGTGTATCCATTCCGCCAGATGCCATGGATGCAATTCGATGAAGCATTTCCGGGGTGATTCCGACACTTTGGGCCACCTGCAAATAGTGACCTCCCATTACTTCCAACGCAATCGAAAGTCCACCAGATGCAGATCCGGTAATCCCTGCCAGCACATTGACGGCAATAGCTTCGGATACAAGTGGATTACCGCTTGCATTGAACACCCAGTTTTGAATGACCGAGAATCCAGGTAGCGTTTTCACAACATTCCCAAAACCAACTTCAGAAGCGGTATTGAATATCGCTAGCAATGATCCCATTGCCGCAGCTGTTAATCCACTTGCCAATTTGACCTTGATGCGTCCAACATTCAGAAGCATCGCTGCAATGATACCGATTGTCAGTGCCACAATCAAAGACCAGGATGAAGTGACAGTGCTTACATCTGCAATGTTGAAAGTTTCCTTCAACATCGATGCATCATACCAGTGCTTAACCGAAATGGCACTGCGGCTGAAAGCAAAATTAAATGCTACGACAAGGATGAGCGGTACGATGGACAGCCAAAAGTTAGGCAGGTTTTGCTGTTCTGCACTTTCTGGCTCATTAATATGTCCTTCCCCGTATCCTTCACCATTTGCCAACGCTTGTTTACGGCGACGCTCTAACCAGATCATTCCTCCTGTAAATACCATGATCGCGCCAATAATCCCCATTACTGGAGCTGCATACGTATCTGTTCCGAAATAATTCGTTGGAATGATATTTTGAATCTGAGGTGTTCCAGGAAGGGCATCCATCGTATAAGTGAAAGCGCCTAATGCAATCGTTCCCGGCAATAATCTTTTTGGAATGTCTGCTTCTTTAAAAATTGCCGCTGCGAATGGATAAACGGCGAATGCCACTACAAACAATGAAACCCCGCCATATGTCAGCGCCGAACACGCCAGCACTACAGCAAGAATGGCCTGCTTTGAGCCTAGTGATTTTACGATGGTCTTGGCGATGGATGCAGCTGCACCGCTTATCTCCATGACTTTTCCAAATACGGCCCCTAATAAAAATATCGGGAAAAACGCTTTTATATAGTTAGCCGCAAACGTCATATATGTCTCTGTGTAACTCGGCAGCAAGTGTCCACCGGATAAGATGACCGCCAGTAAAGTAACAACCGGCGCTATGATAATGACCGGATAGCCCCGGTAGGCTAAAAAGATTAAAAGTCCCAGCGCCACAACAATGGCTAAAATTTGAATCACCAACTCAATTCCCCCTTTTCTCCCCTTGCCCCAAAATTGTTTCGGCGGCATTTAAATAGAACTATTAATCTCCTAAATTCCACATTTTTAATCTTTCCGCTTTTACCATCCAAGCCTGCCTTCCCCAAGTCAGGCTGAATGATCTTCCAATTTTTGAGAACGCTTTCAACAATTTGCTGAATTACGAAATCCCTTTTCATTTTACGTGAAAAAACAGTATAAAATGACAGATAGGCCATTCACTAAGTAATTATGCAATTATTGTGCCAACTTTAATGCAATGAAAAATCTCATCTTTAAAGCCTTTTCCAACAGTTTATTTCCCTTTTAAGAGCTAAAGTCCCTTAAAACTGTCAAGGTTTCAGTACACCTAAATATAAACTTTAAAAAAGTGTAAGACTTTTCTTACAACTTTCAAATTTTCTTTCGTTTTATGTACGGATTTCCTAACACACGCAAATATTTGCTAGTGAAAAATATGCACAAATGTGTATCTATTCTTAATTGGTGTTAAAAAGTATAAAAAAAGTGCCCTTGGGCTAAAGGGCACTTTCTGCATTCATAAACCATATTTATTCATTTTTTCATACAGCGTTGTTCGACTAACTCCGAGTCTCTTTGCCGTTTCTGATTTATTGCCTGAGGTCATTTCCAAGCATGAAACGATTGCAGCCCGTTCCGTTTCATCCATTACTTCAGCTAAGGTACGGATCGATACTGATTCTTTATGACCCGTTATTTCTTTAGGGAGATGCTTGGAACGTATCATTTCCCCTTCTTCAACAATATTCATTGCGCGTTCAATGATATTCTCCAACTCACGAATATTCCCCGGCCATTTATAAAGACGAAGCAGCCGTAATGCTTGATCACTCATTCCCATTACGCGTTTTTTCATAAGGTTCTGATACTTTTCAACAAAATGATTTCCCAGTATTTCAATGTCCTCCGGTCGCTCCCTTAAGGAAGGAACCTGGATTTGCAAGACCTTCAACCGGTAATACATATCAAGCCGGAATTCCCCTTTCGAGACCATTTCCTCCAGATTACGGTTCGTTGCAGCGATTACCCGTACATCAATCGGAATACTTCCCGTAGAACCTACTCTCTCAATCTCTTTTTCTTGTAAAACACGGAGCAGCTTCACCTGCATATGCAGTGGCAGCTCACCGATTTCATCGAGAAAAATCGTTCCGCCTTCAGCCGCTTCGAACTTACCTGCTTTTCCGCCTTTTTTTGCACCAGTGAAAGAACCCTCTTCATAACCAAAAAGCTCTGACTCCAGCAGCTCTGCCGGGATGGCGGCACAGTTCACTTTGACAAACACGCCCATGGCCCGTCTGCTATCATTATGAATGGAATGGGCAAACAGCTCCTTACCTGTTCCGCTTTCGCCCAAAATCAACACATTCGAGTCGCTTTTAGCTGCAATTTTGGCTTGACCTTTCACTTCCATGAAAGCAGGACTTCTTCCCATCAAATGATCAAACGTATATGAGGCCTTATTTCTCTCGCGAAAATCGCCTTTGTACTTTTTCAGCTCTACTTCAAGTGAATTTATCCGCTTGGAAAGAGCGGTAAATTGCCCGACATTCTTAAAAAGGATCTTTCCGACCGCTCCTATTAATTTATCTTGTTTCCGTATCGGGGAGCGGGTCGCAATAATATAATTATCTTTAATTTTTTGTAATTCAGCGACCTCTTGCTTGCCAGTTTTGGCGACCACATGCATACGGGTGTTTTCAATGACCTCCGTTACATGTTTCCCTATCGAGCTTTCCTGATCGACCCCAAGAAAATCCGCATAAGCGTGGCTCAGCATTTGGACATACCCTTCCGTATCAACCATCACCAAGCCGTCATAGGCAAACTCGATAATATCCTTAAACAGAAGTTCTTCATGATTATCGATATTAAGAAAATCACTTTTATTATTTGTAAACAATAGGAGGTAAATCTGATACTCCTCATCACCCATTTGAATGATGGCTTTTCTGACAATCCCATTATTATCATTCAAGCGGATCGGAGTATTTACAGCTGGTACAAGGTTTTTTTCTAAAATCAATTTTATTTGCATCTCAAATTGATTCTCAGCAAAAGCCTCAGATAATACGCGATTGCTTAGAACGATTTCTTTTTCGTTTTTCGTCACCAAAACACCAAAAGGCAATTCTTCCAATATCGCTTTCACTAATTCCAATTGAATAGTTTTATTATCGCTGACCATTCCTATTCTCCTTAACCCGTCTGAAGTTTCCTCCATTATATCATAGGAAAATGAGGCCAAGTCATTACCGCTCCACAATCAGCGCAGTTCCTTGCCCGCCACCGATACATAAGGTGGCAAGGCCGGTTTTTGCATCTCTAAGCTTCATTTCATACAATAAAGTCACTAAGATGCGGGCACCGGAAGCGCCTACCGGATGACCCAGGGCAATCGCCCCTCCATTCACATTCACTTTCTCCGGCTTCAGTTCAAGGTCCTTAAGCACGGCGAGTGACTGTGCCGCAAAGGCTTCATTCACTTCCATCAAATCAATATCTTCTATTGTCAATCCCGCTTTTGCCAAAGCTTTCCTTGTAGCAGGAACTGGACCGTATCCCATGATTTTCGGATCAAGCGCGGCGTTTGCATATGACTTGATTGTCGCTAATGCTTCCAATCCCAGCTCGTCTGCTTTTTCTCTAGACATCAGGACCAACATCGCACCCCCATCATTGATTCCGGATGCATTTCCTGCCGTAACCGTTCCATTTTCCTTAAAAGCAGGACGCAGCTTCGTAAGTTGTTCTATCGTCAGCCCATGACGCGGGTGTTCATCTTGGTCCACCAAGATCGTCTTTCCTCTGCGTTTATATTCAACAGGTACGATTTCATCTGCAAATCGTCCTTCAAGCTGCGCCTTTTCAGCCTTCATTTGACTATCTAAAGCAAATTCATCCTGCTTTTCACGGCTGATTTCCCATTGCTCGGCAATATTCTCTGCAGTCACACCCATATGATATTGATTAAATACATCCGTTAAGGCGTCATAAGTCATTGAATCCACCGCTTCGGCATTACCCATTTTCTGCCCAAAACGATAATTTGGAAGTAAATACGGAGCATTGCTCATGCTTTCGATACCCCCGGCAAGAATCACATCAGCATCTCCAAGGGCAATGAATTGCGCTCCCATTATGACTGTACGAAGGCCAGATCCGCAAAGTTTATTAATGGCCATGGCCGGCGTTGTTTCCGGAATCCCTGCATGAATCGCAACCTGACGTGCCACATTTTGCCCTAATCCAGCAGAGAGAATATTCCCAACCAATACTTCATCGATCAAATCAGCCGAGATATTTGCCCGCTTAATCGCTTCCTTAGCTGCCACGACTCCCAAGTCGACCGCTGAAACATTGGCAAGACTGCCTCCAAACGCACCAACTGGTGTTCTTGCTGCCCCTACAATCACTACTTCTCTCATAACACTTCCTCCTTCTCCATTTTTAATTTTCCCAGTTTAATAAAATTACGGTCCCGCTCATTGATTTTCTGGGAAACGGTAGATTCTTCATACGTAAAAATCCCTTCTCCCGACTTCGTCCCAAGCTTTCCCTCGGCCACCAAATCACTAATCAAATCAGGGGCTTCCTTACTCTGATCCAATGCCGGTGAAACATTATCGAAAACACGCTGCCAAGTGTCCAGACCGCCAAAGTCAGCAATCTCGATCGGTCCGGTGAATGCCCATCGAAAACCTGGTCCAGCCGTTATCGCTGTATCGATATCCTCAGCATTGGCAACGCCCTCTTTTAATAGATAAAAGGCTTCCCGCATCAAGGCAGTCTGGAGACGATTGGCAATGAATCCTGCTATTTCTTTTTTCAAGAGAATCGGAGACTTGCCGATTTTACGCATCAAATCCATTGTTGTCTTTACGATTTCCGGCTTTGTTTCGTCATGCTTAACAATTTCAACCAATGGAACCAAATGGCCAGGATTAAAGAAATGCGTGATGATCATTCGGTCCGCAAACGATGCCTTCTCCATCAATTGAGAAATTGGAAAGGTCGATGTATTGGAGGCAACAATGGCATCCGGTTTGATTATTTCCTCCATTTGCTCATATAGATTCAACTTCAGCTCGATGACTTCCGGAATGGCCTCAATGATAAAATCAGCATCTCTTACTGCCCCTTCCAAATCCACGCTATATGTAATATGGGCTAAAGCTACTTGCTTTTCCTGATCAGTCAAAACCCCTTCCTCGATGAGCAATGATAGATTCTCAGAAATTCGATTTTGGGCACGGTGTAGCAACTCTTCCTTAATATCGTTAATGGTGACGAAATACCCGCTAACTGCAAAAGACTGAGCGATTCCACTTCCCATTACACCTGAACCGATAATGGCTATTTTTTTAATCATCCAGCTTCCCCTTTCCGTTTCAATTACCTTTATTTACTCGCCTTTTTATATATGCAATATCCATGCCAACGATAAGGGGGAATAAAATTCTTTTGTTATCAAGAAAATCATGATAGACTCTTACTCATTAACCTAAATCATATTTTTAATAACCTTCCCTTTATATTTCCAATGGAGCTTACTCTGAGAAATATTCCCTGTTTACGACATATAATGACAGACCTGGACCATTACATTTTTTATTGGAGGAATGTAATATGGTTAAAGATAAAGTGGCGATAATTACCGGATCCGCTAGAGGAATCGGCTTTGAGATTGGAAAGATATTTGCTGAAAATGGCGCAAAGGTCGTTTTGTCCGACCTTGATCAAAACACTGTTGAAAAAGCTGCTCAAGACCTTAGGAACAACGGCTTGGAGGTTATCGGCTTAAAAGCTGACGTAACTAGTGAAGATGATATTATCCAACTAATCAAACAAGCTAAAGACAAATACGGACGAATAGATATTTTCATTAATAACGCCGGCCTTCAGCATGTTGCACCTATTGAAGAGTTTCCAACTGAAAAATTCGAACTGATGATCAAAATCATGCTGACCGCGCCGTTCATTTCAATTAAGAACGTTTTGCCCATCATGAAAGAACAGGGCTTCGGCAGGATAATTAACATCTCTTCCATTAACGGTCTGATTGGATTCGCCAACAAAGCAGCGTACAACAGTGCCAAACACGGTGTAATCGGTTTGACGAAAGTCGCCGCCTTGGAAAGCGCCTCTTTTGGCATAACCGTCAATGCCCTTTGCCCAGGATACGTGGACACGCCTCTCGTCCGCGGTCAACTGGAGGACCTGGCGAAAACAAGACAAGTTCCACTGGAAAGCGTTTTGGAAGAGGTCATCTATCCACTTGTCCCACAAAACCGCTTACTCGATGTAAGTGAAATTGCCGACTACGCCATTTTCCTCGCAAGCGACAAAGCAAGGGGCGTCACAGGCCAGGCAGTCGTGTTAGATGGCGGATATACAGCTCAATAAAATGCATCTTAAAAACCCCGAATAAAGGACACCAAAAAAGGTGCTCTGTATTCGGGGTTTTCTGTCTTCATGGAAATGTGGGAAAATTTGGTGACAAAAAGAAATCCCCCATGTTACAGTAATATAGGGATACCTCCCACTTTTACAAATATCAAAAGGAGGCCTCGTCATGATTATTAAGTGGGTTAGACTGCGATAATTAAAAGCGCAGGCCAATCATCATGCTCCGGAAAGAATATATTGATCTGCGCCATCGTAACGGCTATTGGATAATATTTAATACGGAGGTAAAAAACATGAGTGAACAGATACTGAAAATAAATAAAGTGGATATATGTACTGAAAGTTTTGGAAACCCTAAGGACCCTGCCGTGCTTTTGATCATGGGAGCGATGTCTTCATTAGATTGGTGGGATGATGACTTCTGTCTCCGTCTTGCCGATTCGGGGAGATTTGTGATTCGCTACGATCATCGGGATCTGGGACGGTCTACCGTTTATGAACCCGGTACCTCCAACTATACAATAACGGATTTGGCTGACGATGCCGCTGGTGTCCTGGACGCTTATTCCATAGGGCGGGCTTCTATCGTTTGAATGTCACTAGGCGGTATGATCGGCCAGATTCTTGCCTTAAGATATCCGGAACGCGTAAATACGCTTACGCTAATTGCATCAAGCGTGTTCGGGACAGTAATGGAAAAACTGCCTCCAATGGATCAGAGCATATTGGATCATCATGCAAAAAGTGCTTCCATTGATTGGTCAAATCGGGAGACGGTCATCGCTTATCTTGCGGATGGATGGAAAACTTTAGCCGGTTCCAAACCTTATGAGCAGGAAAGAATGCATAAACTGGCGAAAAGAGAGGCTGACCGTGCCAAACAGCTACCGAGCAGATTCAATCATGCCATGCTTGCTGGCGGAGACGAATATTTCGATCGAATGGGTGAGATTTCCGTACCTGTCCTCATCGTTCACGGCACAGAAGATCCAGCCTTGCCATACGATCACGGACTTGCTCTTGCGAAAGCCATCCCTCATGCTGAATTAGTGACTCTTGATGGATCAGGGCATGAGATTCATAGTGAAGACTGGGATGAAATTATCGACTCAGTCATAAAGCTTACTTCGCGATAATTAAAATAAGTTAGCATAAAGGAAGCCGACCAATAAAGGTCGGCTTTTCTTTATACATTTGTTAGCAGAAACCGCCATATCCTTGAACGGGATAACAGCCACCGTTACCTCCATCGCCGCCGCCGAAACAAGCAGCTCCAACGATGATTAAAAGGATAAACAAAACGACTATAAAAGCGAAACCGCCACCAAATCCACCAACATCGTTACCGCAACCGCAATTTGATTCATGACCACAATTTGACAATAGAAACATCTCCTTATTTGTTTTAGGAGGAAAAAATTAAATGGGTTAATTCAACATATGTTCTAATTAGGATATTGACACAAAATCACCGAAAACTTTTTTAACCACCCTTAGTTGATCCGAAATAAAACAGTTTAACAGCGTATTTTTACTGTTTTGAAATTTCATACACCTTCACCTGACATAGCGTCGAACTGCCGGACACCTTATCACTAAGAATACGAACATTCAAAAAGGATTTATCTCTGTGAAGATGATAATTGTTTTGTAATATCCTACTAACTTCAGCTTATTGTACAATGAAGGTAAAAAGGTTCGAGGTATTTATGATAAAAGGAAATTCTTATATTCTTGTTTTCTCCATGCTTGTTCTGTTGACAATAGTACTAGTTTCAACTACACCGATCATAATTAAAACTTTACTTGCTTTAATAACGATTGCGTTTTTATTTCCTGTGATTAGAAAGCTTCTGTTTAAAGACCATCTCAGAAAAATTAAAGTGGCATTCTACTCATCATTAACCTTTACTATTGGTTTATTTCTTGTCTCGATTTTTGAAGAACCATCCTTTAAATTAGATGGAGATTTCTTTCAGATTATTCTTATTGTATTTTTTTATAGTTTAATGGGAAATTTCTTTTATGGCTTACCAGTCTCACTCATTGCTGAATTTATTTCAATGAAGTATTTCAATATTCGTTTCTGGTTATCTGGAGTAATACATATTGGTTTTGGATTGGCTACATACTTTATTGACCCAGGAGGTTTCTTTATCTATGCGGTTATTTGCTCAATAATCTTTTTTGCACTAGATGAAATCACTAGAGTATATTCGGCTTCTTATTCGACTAACCTGAGCCGATAGAGTGGCCTGTGTGGAACAAAAAAAGAAAAGGATTAAAAGAAATTAATCTCTTTTATCCTTTTCAAGCATCTCAATTACTCTATCAAGTTTTTGTTCTATTTTATTGGTTTGTTTTGACCTTGTAAGAAGAGAACGAACAAAAAAGTAAACAGCAAAAATCATCCCAATCAACAAAACAAACATAATAAGTTGATATACCATATCACCGATATTGTAACCCAAAGAACTTCACCCCTTTCTTTTTTTGGTTTAACCATAGCTCATGTCTACTGCACAGAACGTAGAGTTGACAAAATTATTCGTATAGTTTTTTAGATATCACTTTTAATTCTTTATATATTTGTGTAAGTAATATTAGAATATGTAATGGCAATCCAACTGCAAGTAGCGAAAGTAAGCGATACAAGTGTAATAGTTAAATATATAGATATAATTAGTGCATTCAAATAAAATTCTCCTTTTTTGGCTAATTATAGCATATGACTCTTACAAAGTTGGAAAACACTACGGCTCCCTAGCTAACCTGCCCCTTTAGTCTTCAAGAAAATCAACAATACTTTTTATCAGAGCTGATTTTTCAAAAAAAGTAATAATTTTACACTTTTATACTGGAACATTTGTTCTACCTGTGTTATTCTTATAAAAACAAATAAAAAGATCAAATCGCAGCCAAACGATTTGATCCGTAATTATAAATAAAGGCCGGTTGTATCCGCGGGCCTAACACGGTTGTACCGCTGAGCCGAGCCAATTGCTAACGTTCAGGGTGCCGGTGATAAAGACAGCTACGAACTTCAGCTAAAGCACCCATTAGTTCTATAACTACTTACCAGTAGTGTTTTCTCATGTAGTTCAATTTCACAAATGTCATAATTATTAAGTGTGATAGTTGGGTCAAATTCAACATTTCTTGCTTCTACCTGCTTTCTTTATGAACTGACCTGCCACTAACCTAGTTCATATTCTCGGCAATCTTTTTCAGTGCCTTTGCACGAGAAACGATAAATGCTCTCATATACTTCTCTAAAAACAACTTATCAGCTAAAACTCCAATCGGACCGAACGGTGACTTATATTGAAATTTATCCATCATTATAGTTCCGCCCTGTTCTTCTATAAACTGATGTGTGTGTATGAATGAATGGAAGGCACCCTTCATCATAATATCCACAAACTTATATGGTTTTTCCATTAATGTCACTTTGGCTTTCAGCCTTTGTTTAATACCAAAGTGAATGGCTTCCCAAGTAACAGTATCTCCCTTTTCTAAAAGCCCTTCTGTCACACCATCAACAGCAATTTCCTTTGTTTTCGCTGTCGTTTTAGTATGGATATCCACGCTCCTCGCTAGGTCAAAACATAATTCAACTGGTGCTTTAAAAAATTGTTGATACTCAATAACAGGCATTTTTCAATCTCCTTATATAAGCACTTTCTATCCATCATTATAGCTCGTTAAAGCAAATATTACCTAGCTCTCCCTCATTAATCTTCCTTTTTTTCCACAGGAAAAAAAGCTGCCTTAAGACAGCTCTTCGAATAAATCTTTTGCCTATATTTACTTTTTCATAACGGGGATCCATATTTCACTTCTAAATGTTGGTGAGGTTATGTCTTTATTTTCGTTCCAAAGGATTTCCGGCCCTTCTCTTTGTTCATAGTTAGAGGATGGAAACCATTCGGAATAAATCCTGCCCCATACATTTTGCAGTGTTTCAGGAAAGGGTCCGACTGCTTCGAATACCGCCCATGTAGATGCATCTACTTTCAGCTGTGTTAAGTTTTCTGGACATTCCCTCGTTGTTGCTGCGCCGATATAATGATCAAGCTCCCCTTTTTCCTCCAACCTGCCTTCGGAAAAGTTCGCAGATGCACTAAGCAGTCCTAATGGCTCGACATTCGATAGGTGTTTAAGTTCATTTATCGTTTTCTCGTCTAAACTTTTCCACATCGATGCAATCTCTGGATTAACCCCGTTAAAAATGATTGGAACTCTTTTTTTAATTCCAATTATGTGAAACGCCTCTTTTTCTTCAATTCGATAGTTCATTTCACTGCCTCCTTTAATGGATAATTGGAAGGACATCGGTGGATAGGCTTTAAGTGAATGGCCATTACTTCTCGCTTCAGATGGTGTGATGCCATGCAAATGTTGAAACGCTCTCGCAAAAGAGTCCGGTGAGCTGTACCCGTACTTTATCGCTATATCAATGACCTTCATGTTGTTATCTTTAAGCTCAAACGCTGCAAGTGTAAGCCGTCTTCGGCGGATATACTCGGATAGTGAAATACCTGCAAGGAAGGAAAACATCCTTTTAAAATGATATTCCGAGCAATAAGCTATCCTTGCAACCTCTTTAAAGTCAATTTCGTTCGTAAGATTTTCTTCAATGAATTTAATGGCACCATTCATATTTTTGAGCAAATCCATTCAATGACCTCCCTTATATCAACAGAATAGCAGGAGTTGTAACTAATCATCCGACATTCTGTGCACGATTATGCAGGATATAAACTTTTCCGTTAGTTTAATTACAAACCTTCACGATTTCTTATAGACTTTCAATGAAAATGCAATTACTTCCTTTTACAAAAGTAATGAAAACTAACACTCTGTAAGTCATTTTATTATTTCTAATTTTTATAAAGGACTACCCTCAAAACCAATCCGCAAAATATTTTTTAACGAACCTCTGTCATATATCGGTTATATAAATCATCACATTTTTCTAGGCATTCTAAATATAATTGTCTGATTTCTGATATTGGACATAGTTTTATGTAACTTTCATCTTTTATTATCTTAATTAGTGGGTTCATTTCATGATAATAACTATATTCTTGATTTTCTTTATTTAAAATGCTTTTATATCTTTTTAAAATAGTTATATAAGCATCGTCAATTAACCTGTAATCACATTTGGCTCTCTCTTGTTTATAAAATGTATAGATTTCTCTTCCGAAAAATTTACCTTCCGTAAAGAAGGAAGAATTTACTGGAGAATAATAAAGATACTGATCTTGATAAGGTCTCTTACTAATCTGCATTCTATGCCAATTTTTCACTTCTTTATACCGATCTCCTAAAGCTTTATAATCATTTGATATCGTTTTGGTTTGGAGATTCGATACATATTGAAAAATAGCAGAATTATTTTCATAGTCAGAAATAGGAGTTATAGAACACCAGCATATATAGTTATTATCTAATTTCCCAATAATGCAGACCTCTTGTTTGGGACTAATGTATATTTCAAAAGAAATTTCCTTATCATCTACTTTATAATTTGGAACTACATTATGATTTTGCTTGATCAAATTAAATTTTTCCATTTTAATTCCTCATATCTTTTCGTAAATTTACTGTATTCCTGCATATAAGTCAGAATTTCCACTTCAGCTAATGCCCCTTTTGCTCTATAAGAAAAGAGCAATTCGTCACTGCCCCTTAGAGAACTTTCGCACGTGTTAATGAAAATACTCTTATTGTTAAGATGGGGATTTACGGACTTTTTGCATAAATAGCTCTGGATTATCAATCTGGTTAAAACCGTATTTTTTATATAATGAATGTGCATCATTGGTTGCTAACATAAACCTGCGAACCCCTTCTAGATCGGAATGATTGGTGATAACCTCCATTAACCATTTTGATAATCCTAATTTACGATAGTCAGGTAATATAAACACATCGCAAAGGTACGCATGGGTTGCTAAATCGGTTATTACCCTTGCAAATCCAACTTGTTCAATATCTTCATTTCCTATTTCACCTTTATAAACCCCAAAACATAAGGTCGTATTTTCGATTGACTTTATTACTGTTTCCTTGGGTATTCCCTTTGACCAGTAAGCTTCCTGATTCAAAAAATTATGTATTAAATCCAAATCTAAATGCTTTTTATTAGTGGAAATCGAAAACCCCTTAATATTCATTTTACATCCCCCTGACCTTTTTTAATTTTCTGTAATTATACCAAATCACTGATTTTAATCTTCTGAACTAACCTGCCGAAATGTTAAAAGCTGCCTTAAATATAACTCGATCTTAAGTAAGGTTTAAGGAATTCTTGGAAGAATTTTAATACAACAAGTATAACTAAGTAACCCGAAACAAATATTATACATGTTGCAAAATCAAAGGAGGTGGCTAAAATGAAAGCACAACGAGCAGAAGAAATTGCTTCTTCACCAAATATGGTTAATGTAACCTATAATGAGGAAAGCATCTATATCGAGCACGTCGATGAACAAAATGGAACAGCTACAATCCATCCCCTTGATGATCCAAATAAAAAACAAAGTGTTTCTGTAACCAGCTTAAAGGAGCAGTAATTTCCTCGATTCAATAATAGACCTCCACTTTCGGGTGGTGGTTTATTGTTCGATTAAGTTCATTGAACAAGCATCACGTCTATATAGCGTATATTCTCCCAGAAGCTAAAAAAAAGCCAACATCAATCGTTGACTTTAATTCCTAATAAAGTTACAAACTGCACTTTCAAAACGAATTTCGATGGGCTAAGCAATCTTTTACAATAATTAATATTACTTATATATTTCATTCTCTAATATAATCACTTTTTCCCCATTCGCTGCTTTTCCAATTTGTTTCGTATTTTCAACCAACCGAAAAATATTATCACAGCATTGTTTTGCACCTATAACTAATAATGGTACACCTATAAAATCAACTTTTAATGCTCTTGATAGGTAACCCCCTATAGACATGGCAATAGGTACCGTTGGTGATGTATTGGAGAATACTATTTTTTCGTTAAAATGAAATTTCTCTTCTAGTAGTAATGTCAATTCTTTTAATGCTGGAACCACAAGCTTTTCTCTTTTATGTCCAATTGTATAAACTGAGTTGCCATCTTCATCGGTCCCGCGAAAAATCAGCTTTCCAAACTCTTTTTTCGTTAATTTATTGAAATATTTTACATTTAATATTTCTTCCTTAGTTAGTTTTCTTTCCGATTGAGGTAATTGTTTTAAATGATATGCGGCAGCCATAGACGTGGTATGTGTCCCCCCATAATCATTATAGATATACATCATGAAATCATCCCTAATAGTTTTTTTAATACTATTATGGTCATATACTCCATTTCCAATTCGGTTGATTATTTTAGGGAAATATCCGAATTCAGGAATATGATCTTATTTGACATAATAAAGTTGTCCTATCTAAAAACAAGATCGTTTTGCAGTAGATAAGAATATTCCTGTGTTCGAATCATCAATAAAAATAAAAGAGTACACCTATCAGTGATACATGATAAGGGCACTCTTTTATTGTTTTTATTATTTATAAACTGGGGTATGTATAGTAACGAGTTCTAAAACCCTCCCAATCCTAGAGATGGGACAGAAAATTTTATTAGCCTATCATTGATTGTTTCTTTTTTAATCGGGGCAGGCAATACTGTGTTCCTAACATCAGCGACCGTTTTAAGGTCAAAGGATTCTATTGCTTCCCCTTCTTGGTTCATGATTGAGAGAATTCCATCATTACCCGTTTTTAGACTAGGTTGATCACTGCTTAAATGAGTATAGTATAAGTCTTCGTTCAGCGTGTAGGAATGAGAGTAGTCCGCTGAATAAAGTTTGCTTTTTTTATCAATTTTGCCTGATATAAAGTTATCAAAGCCATAGTTGAATAAAAGCTTCGTATCAGCGTAGGCAACCTTGTCTGAAGGAGCTTTTAGAGTGACAGCAATCAATTCCTGATCACCTCTGGTGGCAGTGGAAATCAGGGTGTAGCCGGATTGACTGACGAAACCGGTTTTCCCGCCGGTTATTCCCTTATAGGGGAGTTCTCCTTTTAACATTTTATGATGGGTAATTAGAGTCGTGTCCCATGTTTCCACTTCCCATGGTAAAGCCTTCTTCCCAAAATACTCACGGAATGTTTCATTTTCCATTGCATATTGGGTAATTTTCGCAAGGTCACTGGCTGTAGTTACATGGTCTTTGTCAAACAATCCATGGGGGTTCGTAAAATGAGTATCGGTGACGTTTACTTCTTTTCTTAAATACTCATTCAAATCTTCCATAAACAGTTTTTCACTGCCAGACATATGCTCGGCAATTGCGATGGCTGCATCATTTCCGGAGTTGATTAGCATTCCTGCAATTAATTTGGAAAGCTCTATTTCCTCCCCAGGTTCAATAAATACCGAAGACCCGTCTGCCTTCGCTGCTTTCTTGCTTACAGTCACTAGTTCGTTCATATCCCCGTGTTCTATAGCATATATAGCCGTGGCAACTTTCGTTAGACTGGCTGGATACATACTTTTATTCATGTTTTTTTCGTATAATACTTTTCCACTTTTCGCATCAATAATGATACCGGCTTCACTATTGAGGGGTAAGTCAGATTCTGCACTTACAGTCGTAGAGGCGAAGGGGATTAAAGCCAAAATGAAGATGAAGAAAAACTTTTTCATATGCCGCTCCTTTGATGATAGTAAAATCCTATATAGTCATAATAAAATAAATCTGAATGTTTAGAGTTGATTTATTGAAAGTGAAATACAAAAGTAATTACCCCTTAATAATTTTGGAAACATTTCGGGGAATGGACTTCATTTTCTTTCCTGAAATAACTTTATAAGGGTTGTAACCCTTTTAGTGGAGCCTCCATTTAATCTCCATTAAATAGATTTTTTTGTAGATCACTAAATATCTGCAATTTCTTTTCATGAAAAAAACCCTTCAAACTGAAGGGATCTGTCTGTAGATAAAATCTAAGAAAAGCCAGCTTGACTGCAGTTTTTTTATTTAAAAAACGTTCCAGATGATTTCAGAAATCCGCTCCCTTTCCGCCGACTGTCTGCCAAGCCGCATCAAAGCAAGCGGCTGCGGTGCCTCGGCTAGCCAATAATTCGGCAAGAGTGTCGCAAATTTCTTCAATCCAATAAGGATTACAGTAAAAAAACATGAAGGATAATCTAGTCTTGTATTAAAATCATAGTTCGAGATGAGACCGTTCCCGCCCGCGGAAAGCGAGTACCTGGAGTGGAAATCGACGTTCCGGGTTTAATAAACCCTCATAAAAACTGTAAACAAAAGGGGCTTTATCTAAATTTCAAAACAGAGTTGATTGGAACGAAAGGTGCGAGACTCCTGCGGGAAAAGCGCGTCGAGGGGAGACCCCACAGGCGCAAAAGCGCCGAGGAGGCTCCCCGACCGCCCGCGGAAAGCGAGTGCCTGAAGTGGAAATCGACGTTCCATGTTTAATAAACCTAAATGAAAATTGAGACTAACTTGTTCTTCATCGAGTTTGTCTACAGCCTGAGCCCTTCAAACAAATGGGCTAGTTACTTTATATGAGTTAAAATTCTGTTATGTTTTCATTTTCATTCCTATTAACACACATTCCACTTTTACTATCGGTTTTCTTGATAATATAAATATAATGGTTACAGGTATGACTAATAAAACATAGTACTGGCCACTTTCTTTGATCCAATCATATATAAATGAGTTATAAACATATTCCAGAAAAAACATATGAAAAAGATAAATACCTAATGTAATTGATCCTATTTCAGTAAAAAAAGTATGTTTTTTAGGAACAATACATAAAAAACAATAAGTTGCTGCTCCCATAATTAAATAAACGAGAAACTTATATATAAAACCGAGGGCAATGGGGCCTTCCATTAATTCCTTATAACCTAAACGGCCATAAAACCATTCCCTCCAAGTCATTTCCCCATAGAAATAAATACCGATAAAGATTAAACCTAGTACAGCCCAGCCTATTAGGGCATTACTTTTCTTTTTAACCCATTCAAAATGATTTTTTTCTAAAAAATGACCAATTAAAAAGAAAGGAAAGAAAAAGAACGTTCTCGACAAACTTAACCATTCATTCACTTCACCAAAGTAACCGATTATTAGAGAGACAATTATTGAAAAAACGATTCCATATTTCCTCGAGGAAAATATAAACAATAATATATTCCAGCAGAATAAGCTTATTAAGAACCATAATGCCCATCTTGGAGTCAAAATTGTGAATTCAATTGGCTCATCAAATAACTTCTGATAATAGAAGGTATAAATCACCTGGAATATTACATAGGGAATTAATATTTTCTTAATTAGCCCCCAGAGGTCCTTTTTACTTTTTATCTTTCTTGAAAAATAGCCGGATACTAAAATAAAAGCTGGCATATGGAATGAAAAAATAAACAAATAAATTGTTAAAATCCATTCGTTTTCTTCCACCATTCTAGCTAATGTGTGTCCCAAAACAACTAGTACGATTAAAACAGCTTTCGCATTATCAAAATACGGATCACGCTTCATGAAATCTTACCCCCTATAAAGAAACTGCTAGTTATATCTTCTGATCCTCAATTATGGTTTGAATGAAAAAGCCGGCTTTCCTCTAATATAGGATTGCCGGCTGTTTACGGAACTTCATTGGAGTATCTACCATATCATAGCTTGTTTACAGTATAGTTAATGGAAAATAACAGTTTGATAACAGAGACTTAAACAAAAAACTCCACCCGCCAATCGAGACGCGCTAACGCACCCGTTAATGACTTGCCGGAACGGACAATCACTTTCAAAATCAAATCCCAAGCAGTTCCAGACGTTTTCGCCTTAGCAGAACGGGTAGTGTATTATATAAGCATGAGTATGATAACGTCTCTCTATAGGAGGAATGTTCATGAATCCAATCATATTATTTGATGGTGAATGCAACTTTTGCGATTCGAGTGTCCAGTTCATTATAAAGCGGGATCCGCAGGGGCTTTTTCATTACGCTTCGCTTCAAAGTGAGGCGGGGCAAGAGTTGCTGAAGAAGTATGATGTACCTGCAGATATAGATAGCATGGTCCTGATCGAAAGGGATAAGCCCTACTATAAATCGTCAGCAGCCTTGAGGATTTGCCGCCGCTTACAAGGGGCATGGAAATTTCTTTACGGCTTCATCATCGTTCCAAGCTTCATCCGGAACTTCGTTTATGATTTCATTGCCAGGAACCGTTACAAATGGTTCGGAAAGAAAGAAGAAAGCTGTATGCTGCCGTCGCCAAGTGTTCGAAAGCGCTTTTTATAAATAGACTTGTAAACATTAATGTTAATTTAATTAATGACCGTGGAGAAATAGTTCGCACTTAGGGGAAGAAAATCAGGAAAAGGCTAATCAAACATCTTCAGAAGTTTGGGTAAAGGAGCAGATAATATTAATAGCAGTTGCCAATGAAAACCCGGAAATTAATTTTAGATACACTTTATACCTCTTTATAGGGAAGTAAACAATTTAAATCGAAGCCCCAAACTGCCATATTAAGCTCGGAATGAAAACACAGATGGAAAAGGTATTTAATTTTCTGCTTTCGTTATGGCTTAGATTATCTCTTTATTGGCATTCTATAACGTAAAAAAGGTAATTCAGCTGAATTACCTTTTTTTACGTTATAGAGTTTCCGGTAAGGCTCTTTAACGAATGTGGTTGGTACACATTAAAGAACAATATTTATGAAGTGTGTTTATATAATTGTTAAGGGTGAGTTATTATTTGCTCAACTTTATTAAGAGTACTAGCATTACTTGGAATAAATTGAGCAGTTAATTGATAGTCTCCTTTTGAAAGCAACTTCGAATTAATTCTTATAGTATACTCCCATGTGTCTCCTTTATTAAAATCTTTTTTATGTTTTTTAGTCGGTTGAGATTCAACAGTAATGATATTCCCCTCTTTAATTGGACTATTCGTTATTGTTTTGAATTCTACGTCTATTTCATTACCTGTAGCAAATTGCAAATTAAAGTTCTTATTTGTATTATTGGTAATTTTATAAGTAAAACTCTCATAGTCTTTTGTTGTCAATTGATGTTCCAGGGATTGTTCGACGTTAAGATCGAGTTTATTGTTCTTTTTATCAATTTGAGCAATGTAGTAGTAATAGGCAAATATTATTAATGAAACAATCACAATACCAATAATGAACTTTCGCACAAGATACCCCCTTCCAAATGTTGAACATTACTTGTTTTATTCTCTCTTTTTTGTTACTCTAACTATTTATTTAGTAACTTTTCACACTGCTTATAGGAGGATTGTCCGCGTAGTCTTTACCCGTTCCTGTAGAAATTCCGTATGAAAAACCTCCTGAGCCACCACCAATAGATGGAGTTATCGTTGTGAAAGCATGAGAATATTCTACTGTTGCTTGTAAAGGTCCATTGTTTTTACTTGAAGCAGATTTAGGTAGATAAATATATTGAGTGAATTTCCCTATATCATCATGTGATCCAGCACGTAGATCTACTTTCCAAGACATACCCGCTTTTAAAGAAGGTTTAAAAACAGTAACAGATTCAGTAATAGGAATTGCACCATAATAAGTATGAGATAATTTACTTGTAGATTTATACCAAGCGTTATCAGTCCAGGCTAGAGCAAAAAGATCCACGTACCGATTTTTTGGCATGCTATTCCAATTATAACTACCATTTATTTTAAACTGTTTTTCATTACTATTCTTAATTCCAAGATAAGACGCACTTACTTTTAGAGTAATACTTCCACCATTCTTTAAATTTTGAGCTTGTACATCCCCACTAATTTCATCTTCCGGCACAAATGTATAAGTAGTTTCAGAATAGTCAGGATTCATTGCTCCTTCAGATATAAACTCTTTCAATTCTTCATTAGTTGTTCCATCAATAGCTTCTTCTGACCAACCAGCTTCAGTTAGAAATGCCAATTCTTCTTCGGTTAATTCATCTTGTTTCGAATCTGTTTGGATGTTATCTGGATTGTACGGTTCTACATATTGAGAGATAGAAGGATCAACATTTACCAAATTATATTTTTTTTGATTTTCTAGTGTTGTAGCGTAGTCTTTTAATTTTGTGCGCATTTCTTTATTATCAAGGTTTGCATTTTGTGACCAAAGAAGGGCTGCAGCTCCTGAAACATATGAGGCAGCTATAGAAGTACCACTTGCTGTTATATGATCGCCATTTAAATCTAAAGTTTGGATATTTACTCCCGGGGCAACCAATTCTAATTGATCGCTATAATTAGACAGTGAACTCATTTGATTATAGAAGTCTGAGGCTCCAACACCAATTACATTATCATAGGCAGCCGGATAAGTAACTTTTTCAGTCCCCTCATTTCCAACTGAAGAAATCATTAAGACTCCTTGATCATAAGCTTTATCAATTACATTTTTCAATATTTCAGATTCTTTAATACCACCGAAGCTCATGTTTATAATATTGATATCTTCTTCAATTGCCCACTCAATTCCTTCAATTATATCACTATATTGTCCTGTACCATTTTGATCAAGTACTTTCCCAACATACAATTTAACATCTGGAGCTACTCCGTGGAATCCAGAATTTTCATATGAAGTTGCAATTATACTAGATACTGCTGTTCCATGACCGTTTAAATCTATAACATCTTCTTCACTATCTATAAATGAAGCTTGCTTTTCTATTACTATCCCAGATTGATTAGAAATCCCGGTGTCTAAAATTGCAAGTTTAATGCCTTTTCCAGTTATACCATTTTCATGAGCTTTATCAGCATTAATTCGTTTTGTTCCCCAACTATATCCATTTTCAAGATATGTTTCTCCATTTAAAGGAGTAGATTGTACCGTTACATCTTCTTCAATCAGTTTTACATTTGGATTTTTCTTTATTTTATATAATTCATCAGCTGTTAATGATGCTTTTGCAGTCTTAAAATGCTTGTATTTCCCTTTGATTTTCCCTCCCTCTTTTTCAATTAATTTAGTATCCAATTTTTTATTAAACTCTACTAAATAGTTCTTTTCGCTTTGATTCTTTGCTTTACTTACACGCGGCTGTGAAAAAAATGAAAATATTAAGATAAAAACCGCAATAAATGAAATGATTTTTTTCAACTAACACATCTCCAGTTCAAATTTTTTATTTAAATATTGTATATCAAAAGCAACACCGGATATATTTTACCACAATTTAAATAATTTAGTATATTTTACTAATTTTATTTTAATTATCGTTTGAAATGATGGTCAATAATTAGTTAAATTAAATTTTCCTAAATAACTAATTAGCCAAAAAACAGTAGGAAAAATTGTATGATATAACAAAAGCGATCAATACTGAAATTTCATTGATAATAGCAAATAACTTAATTGCTGCTACACATTGGTCTAGCAGGTTTCAAGCAAAAAAGTGTGCGGATAGTCATACCCAATCTAAAGGATTGCCTCATTTATAATGACTTAATCTTGTTTCACATCTTCTCACAGATTTGGAACAGGTATTTTAACGGGTCTATAATGAAAATCAATACTTTCCTATAACAGAGGCGCTAATAAACAAAAAAGGACGATCAGCGCTCACGGCTTTTCGTCCTTTTCATTGTGTAAATGAGGAGTATCTCCATAAATGATTGGCCGTAGGATGCGCCATCATTTCGAGCCCTTTGTTTTCCGCCAGGTGCAGGGGGGCCCAGTCTGGGTCATCTGCCTCCTTGAGGTAGACTTCGTGATGCGGTGCCTGATCATGATAGCCTGCTATATTGATTTCGCCATTTCGGTAAAAGGTCCCAATCACTTTATAATCCACGGCTGGAGAAATGATGATTGGGTTGCCTACAGAGTGTGTCAGCTGAATTGTCGTTTTTTCATGATTGGATAATACGCGCTTCACTACAATGTCTTCATCCGAGGCCACTCCTTCCTCAAGGAAATCGCCATCATGATTGTAGGCTTCACTTTTCCCGACCGCTTTGGCAAATTCAATCTCGGCCTTTCTTTCCTTTTCGTTTATATACACATCGACTCTAGTCCGGAAACGGGATGATTCAGGATCAAACCCGCGATTGTCACCTTTAAAAATGGGAACCTTCGATGCAAGATTGGGGTTTTTCAGCCACTCATCCGGTAAAAAGGTGGTATAGCGAAGCTGCCAATTTCTTTTCTTTTTACCGTCCACATCGTTTTCAACTGGCTGTAAAAGTTTTTTTACAGGCCCTATCTTTTTCGTATTCGTTATTTCCTCGATCGCTGCCTTTGCTTGGGATGAACCTTTTTTTACGGCTCCGACAATACTCGCTAAAAGGGATTTCACGGCATAGGACTCCTGCTCCGAACGCGGAAGGGGCCGCTTTGCTTTAATGGTATATGTGTATTCCTGATCTTCACTAATACTTCGATCACTGAAGGAACATCCACCCACTTTCCCAATATCCACGCCATTTCGGTAAATCGTATACTCTTTTATTCCTTTGATGGGCTCCCATTCCAGGCTGGCTTGGCCTTTTGCGACAATCGTGGTGAATACCAAATCCAAAAGGATATTATCTTCTTTTTTATTTTCGGCGGTCGTTGATGTCTGTATTTTCATCCTGTTTACTGACTGTTCTTTTTCATTCAAACTATCTATCGTGTACGTATAGATGGTTCCTGGAGTCAGACCCCGATCTGCAATCTTTGGCTCCGAGCCGCTGTAAATAAGCTCTCGCCCCCTGAATACCCGATAGAAACCGCCTTCATCCGGCCAAATAAGTTTTATGGAATCTTCTTTCCGTTCGATCTTGCACATCAATGAAGCCGTTTTGAATACCGCTTGATGCTTCCTCTTATTGGAGACCAGATAAGCGAATCCCGCAAGACCAAGAGCAAGCAATGAATGCCGTGCAGTGAATGTAACTCCGCCTACTTTTAAACGGGGAAATGAATAATGAGCAATCATCTTCTTCATCACCTCTTCCTTTTCTAGGTGTTATTCTTTACCCACTTTAATCCCTAAGCACACTTTGCAATGTGCTGTGAAGGACAACTTGCTGGCATAACAAAACCGAGGGAATGGTTACTCCCTCGGTCATTTATAAGTTTCACTGGATTATATTTTAACGGCGGCTTTTTTCCCCGCCTTTGCGTCCTGCTTCTTCACGGCTCATTTTTCCATCATCGGAATCATCACGTTGATTGGCTCGTGCCTCTCCGCCTTTTTCGCCGATTTCCTGATAGAATTCCTTGCCATGACTGTCGGATGTCGCTTCTCCGCCTTTTTTACCAATCTCCTGATAGAATTCCTTATCATGATTTTCGGATGTGGCTTCTCCGCCCTTTTGGCCAATCTCTTGATAGAAGTCCTTATCATGATTTTCGGATGTGGCTTCTCCGCCCTTTTGGCCAATCTCCTGATAGAATTCCTTATCATGATTTTCGGATGTGGCTTCTCCGCCTTTTTGGCCAATCTCTTGATAGAATTCCTTATCATGATTTTCGGAAGTGGCCTCTCCGCCTTTTTGACCAATCTCTTGGAAAAATTCCTTATCATGATTTTTTGCTGTCGCTTCCCCGCCTTTGCGGCCAGCTTCTTCCCTGCTCATTTTTTCATTGTTGTTAGTCATTAAAACTCCTCCTTATTATTTGGATTTTTTAAGAACTAGCTACAGTTTTATGTATACCCGATAGTTTTGATATAAAACTAGAATCTATTAAAATTTCAAAAGGAAAAGCATCATGAATGATATCACTCATGATGCTTCCTACCCTACTTCGGAATCCCTTCTCGCAAGCGATTTGGCAGCTCTACAAGGGTTTCATTCAAAGTATCCAATTTCGTTTCAATTCTATGAAGCAAATAGAGGGTAACAATGATTGGGAACCCAATATCACTGACAAATGGCAGAATTTGATCCACTTTTTATTCACCTCACTTCAAGTGTGTAACCTCCCGTTCGTTAAATAAGTTCCACTTCCTCCACATTCCGCTCGACAAGGCGCGCCGCCTTCAAATCGACGAAATTCCCGGAGGATGTAACGAACACATTCCCCGCAATGATTTTTTCCATTGCCTGTTTAACCGTGTTTACTCCGACCGGATCCTTCGGATTATCAACGGAAATCGTCGCTGACTTTCCTTCAGCTGTAACGAAAATCAATTCCAATACTTTAGCCATTTCAAATCACCTCCCCCTCTTCCGACATCTTTCGAAAAACCGATTAGCCAATCAAAGAATACGTATCCACCCGGGTCACTTCACCCATTGGATAATTCTGTACACTTGCGATTGCAACTGCTGTCGAAAACAACTGGTCCGCCGTCGCCTCAACCTTGATGTTTGAAAATGTCCTCCGCTTGAAAACGAGGGCGCCTTTTTCATTTAACCCCGTCTCAAAATCGATTCGCAACGTACTTGATACTGGAATTTGATTTGCCATACCACTCACCCCCTTTCACACTCTATATAAACTTTTACAGGATGAAAGTAGCATGGTCTTGAAACTTTTACGGAAAACGCATAAAAAGCTCCCCATCATTTGGGCAGCTCTATATCAGTATTTTTTAAAAGTCCATATTCTTTACTTTTTTTAAGGAAATCCTTTGATTATCTACTGGCAATTATCATTTGTCTTCTTCTCTCACTAAAAAATCTTTCTCAATTATTATCGGTTTTTCTACAAAATCAATTCTTCTCATTATTTGTTGTATTACTCTCGGGAAAAAGTAAGCTCCAAAGAAAGCACAGATAAAAGCCTGTGACCAAGTTTTTAACCAAGTAGCTAGGAATATATGATCATAACCCCTATTTATTGAGACTAATATAAATGAAATAAAAAAGGACATACTAAATGCCATTAAAAATGCATAAATAATATTTCTGTATTTAACGTTAATTTTCATTATTTTTCTACTTCAACTCCTGATCTATTTTAGGTTCCTTGATTTTTTTATTTTCTGTTGTTCTGTTCCCAACTATATTTTATTTCTTCCATTTACATTAGTAAAACCAATTTTTATAATAGGTCTATTAGAATTACTAATGCAAAGGGGTTAGTCAGATTGAATTCTTATTATGCATTTATCAAAACCATAGAAACAGGCAGTTTTACAAAAGCTGCTGAAGAACTTGGCTATACGCAGTCCGCCATTAGCCAAATGGTGCATTCATTAGAGGAAGAGCTTTCCACCACTCTTATTTTACGTTCTCGAAAGGGTATTACCCTGACACCAGATGGCGAGGAATTTTTGCCATATATCCGGAAGATTTGTAATTCACATAGGGAACTGACTGAAAAGCATAAAGAGATGGAGGGACTGCAAAGCGGTCTTATTCGAATTGGCACCTTTTCCAGTGTTACATGTCATTGGATACCGGGATTGATCAAGGATTTCAAGGAACTTTACCCGACTGTTCATTTTGAATTACATCAAGGAAATTATTCGGAAATCTCAAACTGGATTAAAGAAGGCAGCGTAGACTTTGGCTTTGTGAATTCAAATGTTACGGATTTAACTACGATTCCCTTGCAAGAAGATGAAATGGTGGCTGTAATGCCAGTAGATCACCCTTTAGCATCATCCACAGAAGTCTCCTTGGAGGAATTGCTAAAAGATCCTTATATCCTGTTGGATGAGGGAGTTATACATGAACCATTAATAATTTTTAAACAGTACAATTTTGAACCTGATACACAATACCGGGTCTATGATCCTTATGCGATTATGTCCATGATTGAACAAAAGCTTGGCATTTCGATTTTACCGAAACTGCTCTTAAATAAATGTCCCTATAATATTGTAACGAAAGCCATCTCCCCTTCTATTATCCGAACAATTACATTGGCATACAAAGATAAAAGGGTATTGCCAATAGCAAGCAGATATTTTATTGACTTTATTATTGAAAGGTATAGGGAAATCTAACCTCTATTTTTATTATCGTTTTTGCTTTTCATTTTATTTTCCCTTGAAATTATTTTTTTATAACTGACCTTTTTGATGCGAAGATAAATAGCAGTTGGCTTTAAATGGCACGTCAAATTCGCCTTTTCTGGGAAATAATAATCACGAAAGGAAGTGGATGTTGATGTCATTAGAATGGTTTGACAGAGTAAGCGGGGAATTGCAGGATCATCTTAAATCAATTTGTGAAAAATACGACCGCAATGGCAGTTTGATCGTGGAGCGCGGGTCTAAGCATCCACGCATCGAGTTTTATACAGAGCTGGATGACAATGAGCGGGATTATTTTGCCACGCTGTTTTTTGATCCGTACAATGAAGAATTTTATATGGAATCGTTCGAGCCTGATTTAGGACAGATCAGCAAGGTCATTCTTTCGGACATTGAAGATATCGTCGATGCTGTCCATGAGAGCTTCCATAACTATTTGGAAGAGGAAGATGATGATTACGAATATGATATGGATGATGATAATGATGATTTGTATGATCCAGACGGCAACGATTCCGAAATATACGAAATCGATGTAGATTGGGAAACGCCTGAAGTGACTGCCTATATCCAGGATAATGAAGTCGAGGTCACCTATCAATTCGGTATCGTCCAGGAAACAGGTGATGGTGTACTGAAACGGATCAATCGGATTCGGACAGCTGATGATGACCTGATAAAGGATGAAACGAATTTCATTTTCAGCAAGGAAGAAGCAAGTACGATCATCGCCATGATAGCCAGTCATATGGATTCACTAAGTGAAATGGAATAAAACCAATAAAACCTTGTCCATGATCATCATGGACAAGGTTTTATCATATAATAATCAGTTCATATACCTCTGATAATTGCGTGACCCGTTCCGTATCACTAGCTTCCTTCGCATGTTTAATTTCCTGAGGAAGAATATGGTTAAGGAGACTGGCTTCTTTACCGGATAGTTTATTGACGAGTTCTTCTTCAGAATGAAAATGTCCGCTTTTGATTTTATTATAAATTTCCTGGGCTTCAGGATATTGGTCCGTATAGTTAGACAATATCTCACGTAAGTAGCCAATCGTACGATCCATCAAACCATCCCTCTCGAATGTTAGATTTTTGCTTACATGCTATACCTTCCCCCATTTTTTGATGATAAATTCCTAAAAAAAAGATATCCAAGTCAATGGATACCCTAATCAGTCTTCCTCCCAAAATAAATCATCCAATGTGCGGGATAATGCTTTACAAATTCCGACACATAAACTTAATGAGGGATTATACTTTCCGGATTCAATCAATCCTATCGTTTGCCTGGATACGCCGACAATCTTGGCCAGTTCTTCTTGTGACAAGTCCTTTTCTACTCTCGCAAGCTTCAGTTTTATATTTTTCAAGGGAAAGCACCTACTATTTCTTATTATCTTAGCTATTCTTCATTCCGATTTTCTTCGCCAGCAAGTATATACCACCAAAAAACAGAAGTAAAATCGGCAAATAGATCATAACGGATACAAACGATACCAATACAAAATACCATACGCCCTGGGAACTGCTATCGGCATAGGATACAGCACTATTCACCCCCATGAATATAGCGATGATGAGTGCTAAAGCAACCGTCCCAAGAATCGTCTTCCTGCTCATCGGTGTTTTGCTTGTGCGGTCATGCATCTCCACCTCATCCCAGAATACACCTAAGAAAATGGAACGAGCTAAGTAATACAGCCCTCCTGCAACAAGGATCGCGAACTCCAGATATAACTCCCCGCTGCCTGCACCATATTTATATAGTTTGAAAAGTCCACTCACCAGGCAAATGGCCAAAATGACGTAATACATTTCTTTATAAATTTTATTTCTAACATTCTCAACCCGCTCATCCGTGATCTTTTTCTTTCGTTTGAATAGATTCATCTCTGATCGACCTCCAATAATTCCATCGCTTACCCTTATTATATGATTTATTTAACTTTTTGCAACATATATATTACATTTTATATTTTATAAATTGCAATATGTATAAAAAAAGATATCCAAACATCAAGTTTGGATACCTCAATAACCTTATTTAGGGTTTTACTCTAAAGTTTTGGGGATTTACTCGTATATCTCCATTTTCGGAGATATACCTGCAATTTTCGTTGATATATCTCCATTTTCGGAGATAAACCTGCAGTTTTCGTCGATATATCTACATTTTCGGAGATAAACCTGCAAGTAACGTCGATATATCTCTATATTCGGAGATAAACCTGTATTTTCGTCGATATCGTGAATTCTAGGCTTTTACTCGTGAGTTTTGGAGTTTTACTCGTGAATTCACCATTTTATATAATGCCAAACCAAGTATAGAGGGCAATGATGACAAAGACAGCCAATGATTTAATGATGGTGATCATGAATATGCTTCCATACGATTGTCTATGCGTTAATCCTGTGACGGCAAGCAGGGTGATGACGGCTCCGTTATGCGGAAGTGTATCCATGCCGCCTGATGCCATCGCGACTACACGGTGCATCACTTCAGGTGAGATATTGGCCGCGGCGATTGCTTGATTGTATTTATCAGCCATTGCGCTTAATGCAATTCCCATCCCCCCGGAGGCCGACCCTGTTATGCCTGCCAGTGCACTAGTGGTGACAGCACCGTTGACAAGCGGATTCGAGAACACACCGGATATCCCGTCACTGATCTTCGCAAATCCTGGAAGGGCAGCGATGACTCCGCCGAAACCATATTCCGAACCAGTGTTCATGACGGCAAGCAATGAGCCGCCAATACTGTTGTTCAGTCCTTCTTTCATGTTTTTCGTCACTCGTTTCCAATCATAGGCAAGGGCTGTGATGATCCCGACGATCAGTGCAATCTCCACCGACCAGATTGCAGCATTCGCTGCTACATCAACAGAATAATCTTCTAATCCCATTGCGGAAAAATCAAATCCATCAGGATACCAGTTTGGTATGGCTTTAGATAGATAATTATTCATGATGGCAACCAACCCAAGCGGAACGAATGCTAAAATCTGCCGGAATACAGATTGGTTTGAATGTAAATCAGGAGCGGGCTCCCCTTTTTCCTGTTCAGGATCAGCGGCATTTTTCGCAGCAAGCCCATAATATCCTTCCCCTGCTTTTTTGGCTCTTCTTTTTCTGCTTTCCAAGTAGGCCAATCCAACCGATAAGACAAAGATGGCGCCTATGATTCCAAGTATTGGAGCCGCATAAATGTTTGTACCAAAGAAGGACGTAGGAATGACATTTTGAATTTGGGGAGTTCCCGGCAAAGCATCCATCGTGAACGTGAATGCACCAAGTGCGATGGTAGCCGGCATAAGCCTTTTAGGTATGTCGGCTTGCTTGAACAATTGAACGGCAAAAGGATAAATGGCGAAAACCGCAACAAATAAACTCACGCCGCTATAGGTTAAAATCGCACCCAAAAGGACAATCGTCAGCATCGCTTGTTTGGCACCGATCAAGCGGACAATCGTCTTCGCAATCGATTCGGCGATTCCCGACATTTCGATGATCTTCCCGAAAATGGCCCCTAATAAAAAGACGGGAAAATAGTTTTTTATGAAAATGACCATCTTTTCCATGAATACGCCGGAATAGAACGGCAAAACATTCCCCGGGTCAATGAAGAAAACAGGTAAAAGTGCAAAGATAGGTGCAAATAAAATGACAGAATAGCCGCGATAGGCTGCAAACATCAATAGCCCCAGCGCCAGCAATATAATCATTAAGTCCATGAAAGTCCCCCTTAAACATATATTCCAAGTTTGAATAATTTCCCCAAACTAGTTAAAAATACGCCAAAAGTGAACCTCTCTGACAAATTAAAATTTGTCAGAAAGGTTCACCTTTATTTTTTTTATAATTATTGATTATTGAGCTGTATAGCCACCGTCAATGACAACAGCTTGACCTGTTACGCTTTTCGCTTTATCGCTTGCCAGGAACAATGCATAATCAGCAATTTCACTAACATCCAATAAACGTTTTTGAGGCACTAATGGAAGAAGGACTTCTGCCAATACATCTTCAATCGGAACATTACGTGTTTTCGCCAAGTCTGCCATTTGTCCGCGAACAAGCGGAGTATCGACATATCCAGGGCATAAAGCATTAACAGTAATACCGTGTTCTGCACCTTCCAAAGCAGCAACTTTCGTTAAACCGATCACTCCGTGTTTTGCGCTGTTGTAAGCCGCTTTACCTGCGAATCCGATAACACCGTTAATGGAAGAGACGTTAATGATGCGGCCGAAACCTTGTTCTTTCATGATTGGGAACACGGCTTTAGTTAGAATGAACGGCGCTGTCAGCATGATTTTTATCATCAATTCGTATTTATCAGTCGGGAAATCCTCGATTGGTGATACATGCTGCAGCCCGGCATTGTTAATCACGATGTCAACCGAACCGTATGTTTCTTTAGCTTCCTTCACCATATTTACGATATCTTCTTCTTTTGTAACATCGGCTTTGATTCCAATTGAATCGAAACCAAGTTTTTTCAATGATTCCGCAGCATCTTTCACCGATTCTTCATTAATGTCGGAAAGAACCACTTTGGCTCCACTTTCAGCGAAATGCTTACCAATTTCAAATCCAATACCGCGAGCAGAACCTGTAATAATAACGACTTTATTTTCAACCATTATGAATTCCTCCTAGAGTAGATTAATTAATATATCGATATTTATTAAACGATACCGATGGCACCCATTATGATGCCGACGATCATGGCAATAGTCGGGATGATGAACGCAACCACGAAAACATCCTTATATGTTTCTTTATGAGTCAATCCTGTAACCGCCAATAGTGTCAATAGAGCACCATTATTAGGGAAAATGGATGCACCTGAAGCGACTGCCGCCATTCTGTGGAATACATCCGGGCTGATTCCCGTCGATTGTGACAAGTTGTAAAAAGTATCGCCAAGTGCATTAAGCGCAATACCCATACCTCCTGAAGCTGAACCAGTGATGATTGCCATGATTTGTACGGCAAGAGATTCAGCAACGAGCGGATTGCTCGAAATATTAAGCAGCCAAGAAGTGATGTTATCAAATGCAGGTATAACCGCAATGACTGCTCCGAATCCAACAGCGGCACTAGTATTCAGGATGGCCATCACTGACCCTTTCGCTCCCTCATTAACAGAGAAAATGAACTTTTTGTAATCCTTGATATTAATGACCATAATGCTCAGAACCCCTAATAATAATGCATAGATAGGTTCTAATTTCACAACGTTAAGCAATAGGACAACAATAAGAAGCGGAACTAAAGACAATAACCAATTCGGTACTTTTTCATCTTGCTCAGAACCGGTAACCGCATCATCCGATTCGATGAATCCTTCTCCTTTAGCAGAAAGAGATCTTTCTCTGTAGGATAACCAGAAATACCCGCCAACTGCCATTATCAATGAAGTGACGATACCGATGATCATGCCTGAAGTGGGTGTCGTATGGAAATACTCCATCGGTATCAGGTTTTGGATTTGCGGTGTACCCGGTATGGCCGTCATCGTGAAAGTGAATGCCCCAAGCGCAAAAGTGGGAACAAGCAGCCTTCTCGTAACGTTTGCTTCTTTAAATAACGCAAGCGCGATCGGATAAACGGCAAACACGACCACAAATAAACTGACTCCGCCATATGTCAATAAAGCGGAAGCGATCAGTACCCCTAGAATCGCCCTCTTTTTACCAATGATCTGCGTTACCTTCTTGGCAACGGATTTCGCTGCACCCGTTTCTTCCATCAGCTTTCCGAAAATCGCTCCTAGCAGGAAGATCGGGAACCACTTCTGAACGAACCCGACCAATCCGGTCATATACGTTCCGGTATACGTATCAAATACATCCAATCCGCTCATCAATGCTACTACTCCAGCCACCAGCGGGGCCACCCAAATGATGGACCATCCCAAATAGGCCAAAGCCATCAGCAATACTAAGCCTACAATTATACTTAACACTCGAAATCACCTCTTTCCAAGGTGATGTAAATAGTTTTGCTTTCCATCATGCTTCCCCCTTGATGTGTAAGTCCCTTATGCTGCAGACTTCAAAATCCTTGTCTTACAGCTTCAACCCTAAAAGATACCCTCTTTTTGTTATCTTAAAATAACTTCATAAACCTACCTTGTCCGCATTTCGAGAAAGATGAATAAGCTGATTGATAGGATGGAAATATATTCATTAACATAAAACATCATAAATACAGCTCCTACTAAAGCCCTTTCTCCTTACACTTTTACAGTAAAGAATATTTTATTAAAATAGGGTTATATATACTTGCTTTTTAATCCTCATATAGTTTACATCTCCTTAATTTATAAGTAAAATGAATAATAAGAATACACTTTATGCTAATGACGAATAAATAGGAGAAAGATATGGAATTACGAGATTTAAAATCATTCATGGAAGTGGCCCAACATAAAAGTTTTACGAATGCCGCCGCCAATTCTTACTTAACACAGCCTTCCTTAAGTAAAGCCGTCAAAAAACTCGAAGAAGAACTGAGTGTGGAACTCTTCGACCGCTCAACGAGACACCTGCGCCTGACGGATGCCGGACAAATCGTATATCAGCAAGGCCAAAAAGCATTTGCGGCATTATCCGAATTGAACGTACTCTTGGATGACCTCAGGGACGTTACAACAGGCGTTGTGAAAATCGGCATCCCTCCGTTGATCGGCACGCTGTTTTTCCCGGAAATTGCCCGCAGCTTTCAGGAACGTTATCCGAAAGTTTCCCTCGAGTTGGTCGAACTGGGAGCAAAGCTGATTGAAAAGCTTGTCGAAGAAGGCGAAATCGATCTCGGCATCGTCGTATTGCCTGCCAGCGAAGCTAATTTCAATATTTACCGCTTCATTGAAGACGAATTCGTTTTATTTCTTCATGAAGAGCACAGACTAGCCAGCCATTCAGCCGTCACCTTAACTGAATTGAAAGACGAGAAATTCATCCTTTTTTCAGAAGACTTCACTTTACATGATTACATTATCCAGGCATGCGTAAAAGACGGATTCACCCCTGACATCTCATACCAAAGCTCACAATGGGACCTGATCATCGAACTCGTCTCATCCAAACTGGGCATCACCCTCCTGCCCAGATCGATTTATCATAAGCAAACCAACGAAAATGTTAAAATCATCCCGTTAAAAAACTCGAACCTCCACTGGAAACTCGGGATCATCACCAAAAAGGACGCCTACCATTCCTTCGCCTTGAAAGAATTATTGAAGATGCTGAATGAAGGTGTTGGTCTAGTGCAAAATGACATTACAAACACCAAGTAAATATAAAAAAATGTAAAAGCAGTGGATTTCGGAGGTGAAATATCACTGCTTTTTAGCGTTTCTTCAGAAGTTTCTTCAGTTTCGTTTACATATAGTTTTATAGTTCAGCTTAAATCATAGTATTAAAAGACTGAATCAAAAACTAAAGGAGACTTGCGATGAAAGCAATGGTATGCACAAAATACGGTTCGCCTGATGTACTGGAACTCAAGGAGGTAGCAAAACCAACTCCCAAGGACAACGAAGTTCTGGTGAAGGTTCATGCGGCAACAGTCGCTTCAGGGGACATAAGAGTCCGGAGCTTCAAGAGCCCCTTCTTATTATGGCTGCCGATGCGGATCTTTCTGGGGCTTAGAAAACCGCGAAAACCGATACTCGGAGTGGAGCTAGCCGGGGAGATAGAGGAAACAGGGAGCAATGTGAAAAAATTCAAAAAAGGCGACCGGATTTTCGCCATGACTGGAATGAATTTTGGGGCTCATGCCGAATACACATGCTTACCTGAAGACGGGGCAATCGCAATAAAGCCCATCAATGTGACCTATGAGGAAGCCGCCTCCGTTTCTTTTGGGGGAACGACAGCTCTGCATTTTTTTAGAAAAGCCAATATCCAGGACGGACAAAAAGTCCTCATATACGGTGCATCCGGTTCTGTAGGGACTTCCGCGGTACAGCTTGCCAAATACTTTGGAACAGAAGTTACCGGAGTATGCAGTGCCGCTAACTTTGATTTGGTGAGATCATTGGGAGCAGATAAAGTGATTGATTACACAGAAGAGGATTTCACGGAAAGACAAGAGCGATATGACATCATCTTTGATGCAGTCGGGAAAAGCTCAAAAGCCACATGCAAAAAAGCACTAACCCCGAACGGTCGATACGTGTCCGTTGAAGGGCAAGGAATAGCAAAGGTACTTACGGAAGATTTACTATTTCTCAAGGAGCTAATCGAAACTGAAAAGATAAAATCGGTCATTGATAAACGCTACCCGCTGGAACAGATACCCGAGGCTCATAGATACGTAGAACTAGGACATAAAAAGGGAAATGTCGTGATAACTGTACATGATTAACCCTGACAAAACCTTGCAAATGTTATAACTACCTCTTGAACATGTAAATACCCCTTAGACAATTGGATCTGAAGGGGTAGGATGTCATTATGCAGGAAGATGTTGAAACTTTTTCCAGCAACAAACGTATATGGATGAGAGTTGTAATTTCTGGAGGATAGAATGAATACTGATGCAATCGTACGATTAGTTTTAATGTTAGGGATTCCAGCCTTCATGATGTGGCGGGAGTATAAAAAGATGTCAAAAGAAGAACGAAATGAAGTGAAGACTGATTTTACGAGTAAGCGTTTTATCGCTACATATGGTTTAGTCGCACTCAGTTTGATATTCTTGTTGGTCGAACCAATTTTTGAAGCGACATGGATGAAAGTGATTAGCGCCGTGCTTTTTTCATTTGGAATGATAGTGAGCAGCTTCTTTACATGGTTGAACGCTTCATCAAAGTGTAAAGCAGTGCTTGGTATCATCTCTTCAATAATCGCTTTAGCCATCTTTTTATGGGCGATCACCTAAATACTTGCAGCCCTTTGCAAGGAAACTAGTTAGAGTGAGCCCGATTACTGATTCGTAATCCGGCTCGGTTTAAGGAGAAAAGAGCGATTTTAATTTAGCATTATCACATCTCATTGAATCTCTTTAAAAAGGATTCTAACTCACCTATTGATTTAAATTTAAAAGAATACCCATAATGTATTGGAGTTTGGCCTTTATTCACTCTCTTAGGAAATTTTTTTAATGCAGTACTATGATACTTCTTTTCACTTTTAAAATCTTCATTGTTTTCTACTGTCTTTGGATCCAAAACAACACCAATCTCTTGAGTAGGCAATAAGTATATTACCTCTCCAGTTTGGATGTTTTTAAATTCTGTAGCCTTACTAGTCTCCTTTTCTTTTTCATAACCATTTCTTTCGAAAGTCCTGTATAAGCTCGCCATTCCTTCACTTACTATCATTGTTTCATCTCCTAACTCTATTATTCGAGGCATTAATTGTGGATTATCTCAAAAAGATGCCAAAACGCAACGAAAAAGTAAAATATAATAATTAATTCATAACGCTAAATACTCAGATAAATTCTATTAGATTTTAACATATATAAATTATTATCCCGCACTCATTAAAAAATATTATCCATAGGTGGGAAGATTATTGAGATTCCTCCTTGCAAAAGGTTAAGCTGATGCTATTCAATGTGTAAAGTCTTGCGGTGAAAATGAATAAATCGCTGTAGTTATTTTCAACGTACTCTTCAATGATCTCCATCCCTTTTTTGAATCTATCAACTAATAAATGTGTGTAATTTTCATCCCAGGTAAACCTGTTGATTCGTTTAAGCTCATCGGCCAATACTTGAAACTTGAACTCCTCAACAAGAAGCTATAATTATGATTTTATCGAATCACTCCCTAAACACGAACATTAAATTATTTTTATATTTTAATGTTCACTTTTTTTATTGATTATCTATCATTTGTTTGTTATATTAGCAAAGTAATAATCGTAATTTACTCGTATATGCTCGGAAATATGGTCTGAGCGTTTCTACCTGGTTCCCAGTGAAAGAACTAGACTACGAGTTAAAGTATATTCAGCTGCCCGCTTTCTTGAGCAGCTAATGATTTAGCATTCGCTTCATTTTTGCTTGATTATCTATACTTTGACTATCGTAGGTCTAGAAGGCAGTAATCATTCTGCCGTTCTGGACCTTTTTCTTTGGACCATATCTGCGAGTGTTTCAAACAATCGGATAATTTGTTTTTAAGGAGAGAAAAAACATGTTAAAAAAGTATACTATATTAGGAATCATTGCTTTACTTTTCGTGTCGGTAATTGCAGCATGCAGTTCTGCTTCCAAAAATGAAACGGTCGAAAAAAAGACTCAAAGGCCTATCATGATTCAAGGTCCAATGCCAATTGAAGCTGAAAATTTCGCGAAAAGGTTAAAAAATGTTAAAGAAGAAAAATCAGGAGATTTTGTATTTTATATTGGAACTTTAGACAATTATCCTGTAATCGTTGCCAAAACAGGTAAAGGGATGGAAAACACAGCTGCCGCTACAGCATTGGCCATTGAAAGATATAACCCTATTGCCATCATCAATCAAGGGACATCAGGCGGACATGATCCAAGCTTAAACGTTTTTGATATTGTTTTAGGAAAAAGAACGGTAAACCTAGGTTCATTAAAAACGGCTGATAAAGCTGAAAACGAAGGAATCGATCCAACCATATGGAAACCAATGGACCTAATGGCTTCTGAAGGAAGTGCAGGAGAAGATCCTAACGCTGAAAAACCACGCTTCTACGAGGGAGATAAGGATCTACTCGCAGCTGCTCATGCAGTTAAAGACACTTACACAAAAGGTAAGGTTGTCGATGGTACTATCGGTTCTGCAGACGTTTGGAATAATGAAGTGGATCGGATTAAGTGGTTCCATACGAAATATGGTACATCCGTGGAAGAAATGGAAGGAGCTTCGGCAGCACAAATCGCCAAAGCTTACGCTGTGCCCTTCTTAGGTATACGAGTGCTATCCAATAATAAAGTGAATGGCGGTAAATATAACCCTAATACAGCAGCAGCCAATCAAGAATATGTGTATGAAGTAGTCAAAAAGTATATCTCTACGATGCCAAGCAAATAAGACCGGGCTCGGAGCATATAGAATTAGAATCTTTTTGGTCAACTATCCCTATAATGAAAAAAAGAAGAGCACATAATATGTGCTCTTCTTTTTTTCGCCGATACCCTAATTAGCTGACTATTGATTCTTCCTCCTTGCAAAAGGTTAAGCTGAGACTATTCAATGTGTAAAGTCTAGCGGTGAAAATAAATAAATCGCTGTAGTTATTTTCAACGTACTCTTCAATGATCTCCATCCCTTTTCTGAATCTATCAACTAATAAATGCGTGTAGTTTTCATCCCAGGTAAACCGATTGATTCGTTTAAGTTCATCTGCCAATACTTGAAATTTAAACTCGTCAACAAGAAGCTTCAATTGATACAATTTATCTTTATTTAAACAAAAGCAGTTGTTTTCATTTTCATGATTTTCCCGGACAAATGTAATGAACCCTTTTAAATTATCAGCTAACATATTCGCTATTTGCATCTCGAAGTTCATTTCTAACAGCTCCTCAATGTCTAAAATCTATATGAAGAGTGTATGATTTGAAATGATATTTTAACACCAACAATTCTTTTTTCGAGATAGATTCCTTGTGCATTTCCTTCTATGATAGAATTTTCACAAAAAAAATTGCCCCCTTCCTTCCAAGGGGACAATCTCACATCGAATCCAGAACCAAAGATATAAGCAGGCCAGCAGCGGTGAATATGCCCGTGATCGGCCCTCCGTCTTCATATGCTTCAGGCATCATCGTTGAGGCGATCATGGCGATGATTCCCCCGCCTGCAAAGGCTGCCATCGCTGCCAGGACATAGTCCGGGGCATGATCGAGGAATAGATAGCCCGACATCGAGGATAATGCCGAAATGATCAGGACGGAAAACCACAGCAGCATGATTTTCTTCTTGGAGTAATCACTTTTGAGCAAACCTGTTGTACTTGAGAGCCCCTCCGGAATATTACTGATGAAGATGGCAATGACCAATAGCCAGCTTACCGAGCCACCGCTTATTAAGCTGGCGCCGATCATGATCGACTCCGGTATGGCATCCATCACGGTTCCGATGAAAATGGCTAGGCCCGCTTCCTTCGAAGAGTTATTATTGGACCGTTTCCTTTTATCCGCACCTTTTTTGGAAATAAGAAAATCCAAGGCAGTAAACACGCCGGCCCCTGCTATGAATCCGATCCCCGTCGCCCAGATTCCACCATCACTCACCGAATCAGCAAGCAGCTCATATGCCGCGGCACCAATCAATACACCCGTACCAAAAGCCATGATATAGCCAATGATGTTTTTCTTGATGGGTATGAAGATTGCGGCAAGTGCGCCAAGCAGGACGGCAGAACCCGAAACCCCTCCCCAAAAGACCGCATTCCACATAGAACTCCCCCATTTCCTTTTTATAGGATAGTGTACCCGGGTTGATGTTAGGGTAAACAAGGGGCCGCTTTTGGCAATTCCAGCAAAAAAAAGCAGTTATATTCGCTGCCATGGTTTTTGTGTATAGAATGGTAGAGTATCCTGCTCTTCGCTGCCTTATATGACTGATATTTGCGGTTTTCCTTCTTCTCTTTCACTAACCTTTTCGATTTTATCGACAAACATTTGAAAAACCTTTCTCTTTTCTTCAAGCTCTTTTATCGATTCTTTCAATTCGTTCAATTTTTGTTCAAAAGGTTTATGATAGAGCTCGCGGATGCTTCGAATAATTTCATCATTAATAGTGGATTGTACAACCTGTTTGGTAATATTGAATTTATAGGAATAAACCTGAAGTTCACGCTTAACTTCATCATACTCTTTTTCTATCCCATTTAACACATCACTAATTTCTTCATTCCATTCTACTAAAGCCTTTTTCACATGTTCCTCCACCTTTATTCCCCCTCTTTAACTAACAAAAATCCATCTCCATAAAAACTTATTTTATCAAATGTTCATTTCGGTTTCTTTTCGGCTAAGTTACTTAACATATTAGTTACATTAAAAACAGATAACAGCGAGTTACGAAACACTTTTGAAAAATCACATAGAATGAAACATGACAACTATAACCTATGGAGGTGTTCAGACTGATTCATACAGTTAAACCAGGTGAAACACTGACACAGATATCCAAGGACTATCGGAGACCGCTATCGGCCATCATCGCTGCTAACCCGAACATAAATCCAAATGTCATTAATCCTGGTCAACCCATCATGATCCCTGGTTTTCCCCCTGCTGATACCATTCCATTTCAAATCGATGTGTCCGTTAACAATCGTAAGCTAAGGCTGCTTAAAAATGGAGTACTGCAAAAACAATATCCAATCGCCGTTGGAAGAATGCTGTTCGGTACACCAGTAGGACAGTTCATCATTATCAATAAAGCCCCCAACCCCGGAGGCCCATTCGGTACAATGTGGATGAGTCTATCCAAGGAGCACTACGGCATTCATGGAACGAATGATCCCAGCTCGATCGGTAAAGCCGTCTCCAAAGGCTGTATTCGCATGCATAATCGGGACGTGGAGGAATTATCAAGGATTGTTCCAATCGGGACACCGGTTACGATTCATCCTTAATGTGTTCAGTTACTCTTATATAAATAAGCCGATGGAATTTTCTCATCGGCTTATTTTTCCGTAAACGTAAAAATCACACTTGAACCAATTTTTTCGCCTGAAGCTTATACTGAATATCGGCAACCTGCTTTATGAACGCTTGATCATGGGATACAAATATGATCGTGCCTTCATATCCAGCTATGAATCGTTCCAATGCTCAAATGGCAGTAATATCCATAAAGTTGGTCGGTTCATCCAATAACAGAATGTTGTATTCCCCTAAGAACAACTGACAAAGCTGGAGGCGAATCGCTTCTCCGCCACTTAAGGACTGAACGCTTTTCAGTATATCCGTCCCAGTAAACTGCATCGAATGCAGGACGCTTCTTAAAAAACCTTTATCATATTCTGAGCGATTCTCCAGGAATTGCAGAACCGTTTCATCTTTTGCAAATCTATAGCTCATTTGACGGAAGTAACCCATTTTTGCTTTTGGAGAAACCGTTAAACCTGTACCATTATTCGCAATATGGTGAAGCAAAGTACTTTTACCGCTGCCGTTGCTGCCTGTGATGGCTATTTTTTTACCGATCGGCAGTTGGAAACTCACCTCATCCAATAATACGTTCTCCTTCACTTGAAGAGTCAATCGGTCCGCCATTATCGGGAACTTATTATGCAATTCCAATTGCTTTGACTGGCGAAATACGATTTGCCTTTCCTCTTGAACAGCTTCCACTTCCTGAAGTTTTTCCACTCGATGCTCAATTGCCTTCGCTGCGCGTTGTGCGGATTTTTGGCTTGTGCCTTTCGATTTCGTCATAAACGACTTATTCGGCTTTGCATTCGCCTCTTTTTTTGACAATCTTCCAGCCTGAGCGATTTTTTCAGCCTTTTTCATTTTTTCCTGCGCCGCTTTTTCAAGCCGGCTCTTTTCTTTAATGAATTGTTCATGAGCTTGCCTCTGTTGTTCACGTTTTAACTGCTTCTGTGCCATGTACTCGCTGTAATTTCCTGAATATACAAGTACCTCGCCTTCATGCACTTCCCAAATCGTTGTGACGAGTTCATCCAATACAGCCCTGTCATGACTAACTAAGACAAGCGCACCATAGTAATAGCGTAATTCATCAAGTAAAAACGAAATGCCGTCTTGGTCCAAGTGAGTTGTCGGCTCATCGATAAGTAACGCTTCATTATAGTGGGTAAACAATTGGGCAAGCTTCAGCCTCGTTTGCTCACCGCCGCTTAGTGACGCAGAATTTCGCGGAACTGCCAATTTTCCCAGTAACGCTGGATCAGCTTCTGCAACAACAGGCGCTTCAACTTGCTCAAAATAGCCACGATCAACGTACCCCTTTACCTTTCCGGTTGTCGGTTGAATTTCTCCAGCAAGCAACTTCAATAACGTACTTTTCCCTGTACCATTTTTCCCGACGATGCCGATGCGGTCAAATTGATGTACAGCCAATCGATCAATCTTCAATATCTCTTTATCTAAATAAGTCACTTCGACATTTTCTAATTCAAAACATATTTGTTCCATATTCGCTACCTCCGAAATTTGTGATTTCGTATCGATAGCTTGGATCGATACGAGCTTCTATTTCAAGCCCGCATCAAAAGAATAATAGAAATTGCAATTTACATTCCCCCTATTTTATAGTCACCGCTGAATGATCATCTAATCGATATGAGCTCAACTCAAACTCTCATCAATAGAAAAGTAACATCATCAAGTTAAATCCCTCCAAAACAAAAAAGTACACAGAAGGGCCCTGTGTACGGAAAAAATCGGCATAGATATCCGGTAGAACGACAAACCCTCTACAACATATCCATCCTATACACACAGCAAATAACCCCTTATGCAAAGTGGTTTTTTCCATAATATGTGTGTATATCAGTATAGTTGTAAAAATGCCACGTTTATCGCTCCTTTCAAATCTTGCCCCTATTTTAACCAGGAAATATCCAATAGTCAATATTTTGTTTTATATAATAACATTTTTATAAGAATTTAGAGACAGGGTGAATTGAAAATTCACAATACCTTCTTCCGCAAAGAGAAACAATTTTTATAATAACTCTGCCTGCTTTCATTTCGTTCTCAAATGGGCACTTTCCACAAAAAAGGCAGAGTTAACCCTGCCACAGGGCCATTTTTTCATTGGTGCTTGAAAAGACAAAAAAGAGACATTCCCCAAAGGAATGTCTCTTCAGACTGTAGCCAAACTCGATATTCATCGAGTTTGGGGACTACCTATTTTGGGGAGTCGGCTTGAACCCGGTATCATTCATTCAATCGACCCACTAAAAAATAATTCCAGCACCACCTGTCGCAATACACGTTTTTTCAACTTTTAATGTATAGCCATCTTTATTGAATACATGAACATATCGGTTCCATGTGACTATACCGATATCATTTATGGTATAAAATACTATGACAGGATTTCCTTCACTACTGTAATAAAAATGAGGCTCTTTTATATCAGGCTCTTTCTCAATCATTTCCCATTGATCATTACTGTAATACTTATATGATTCATCTCCTGATTCCTCTTGCAGTGGCAAGATAACATCTCTTCCCCAAGATGTCCCATGCCAATTAGCTCCAAACTCATTTAATTCATGATATACGATTGCTGCCTGTAAATAAGATAAAGGCGTTTTATCTCCTTCAATGACCTGCATAAAATCTGACAATGCGTGATTTGGTTTTGGAGCGGATAAGAAACCATCTAATTTCTTATAATCTTCTAAATCCAGTAACTCCTTTTCTCCAGGAATCGCCCATACAATTCCATTACCATTACCGCCACTATCACTAAATTGATACGCCCTTAGTTTATAGCCACTTTGGATGCTTAGGTGAGAAAATCCCTTTACAATGTATTCAGGATTTACAGGCGTTCTATACCACCCATAGTCGTCATCATCATATTTTTCTACTTGTTTCGTTTCTACGATTAAATTAGGTTTTGTTGCATAGCTTGGAAAACGTTGAATACAAAACTGCTGTTTATATATCATAATGAGCTCTTTTGCCATCATTGGTCTTTTTGTTGGAATGAGCGGACATGGATGATAATAGTCATCCCTTAAGTCATGTTTTTTTCCAAAAGAAGGAACCTCTGCTTCTCTTATTAATTTACGCCATTTCTCTTTCATCAGTTGAAAGTTCTTCCACTTCTTTTCAGTAATACCCCAACCAAGAAGAATCCAAGGGTGCTGCGATTTAAATAAATTTATATTAACTAGCGGTTCGGTAATATCATACTCACCAGAATGGACAAGATTTTCAAAATGTTCTATTGCATTTTTTGACTTAGCATTTTGAAGATTAAAAATATTATAGATATGTAATCGCCCTGAAATAGGCTTATCTTTACCATAAATTCCTTCAATAACAGAGACTAACTGTTTCATAGTTGGATCTTCTTCCTTTATCCAACCACTGGCAGACCCCACTGTATTAAGTAAATGAGTTAATTCTTTATCTAGTGTGGCTGATCCTGGATTTTGTAAAAGACATGCTCCAATAGATTCCTCCGAACTTCCCCACTGAATGTAAGCAGAAGTTCGGTAAATATTTTCTCCCCTTTTAACAAATGATCCATAAGCCTTTGGCTCCATCATGCTTAATCTCCTTTTTTACTATCGTAAATTATATGCTAAATCGATGGTGGTTTAATTTTAATTAGTCTTTCAATTGGTCCAAACTATATGAAAAATGGATGAATCCAACTCTCTTTATAAATAAAAGGAGCAATACCTTTAGATAAGCTCCTTCTAACTAAACTAAATACTAAATAAATTTTTTAAATCTTCCGCATCATCAAATATCATAGGTCCTAGAATGTTGCCTTCTATTGCGTCCTCCATGTTTTTTTGCTTTTCCTTTAAGCGCCAATAGATTTTTTCATCGATAGGATTGCGTTTTTCTTGCTGTCCATCCAACATTAAGTAATAGTACTGGGTATATTGCTCATGTGGTAATCCTAAACGATGAATACGGTCTCTAGACTGTAGCATATGAGTTAAATTAAAAGAATACTCAAGATAAATAGCATCATGACATGTTTTATGAAGTGAGACAGATTCAGCTAAAGTATGTGGGTTCGTGATTAACACATCTATTTTTTGATCTTTAAACAGTTGAATAAGCTCATCACGTTCAGACTGAGGTGTCGCCCCATAAATTACACGTGCTTTTATGCCTCTACTTTGCAAGTCCTTCATCACTTTATTAATCGTATCTACAAACATGCACCAAATAATAGACTGTTTTCCCTCTTGATATAGCCCTACTGCTATTTCGATTGCTTTTCGATATTTCGAAGTTGATGAGACAGAGCGAATCAACATCTTTTCTTCTTCACTAAATGTAATCTGATCATCTTCAATTATTGGCCAAGCTTCTTCATTGTCTATATCAAACAGCTCGCTATTTACAATAGATTTCAAAAGTAACTCGGGATTAGACGATGCTTGAATTAAACGAATATACAATACGAAGACTCGATGCCCATATTTCCTATACAACAAGTCTATAATTTGTTGTTCATCCACATCCATTTCACATCGAACTAATATATCTTCATTAGCTTCTGGAACAGATAATTGCTTTTTGGTAGTACGCCAAAAGAAAGGGAATAATTTTTCTGTGATTTTATCAATTTCTACAGGCGTAGGATTTTTCAAACGTAACAAATCGAAATTAAAAAATAATTTATATTCTTCTTGATAAAGTACATTTAAGAAGTTGTATATATCTTCATAAGTATTGGGTATTGGTGTTCCTGTTAAGACGTACTTATATATTGGTTTTTTAGAAATTCTTTTCGCAACTTTAGCTCTCACACTCGTAATACCTTTGATTTTGTGCACTTCATCGAATACTAGAATAGTTTTCTCATTAATAATACTCATCAAAGCATCTTCATATTTAGCGAGTGATTCATAGTTGATTAAGATTAAGTTTTTATCCCGGCTATTTAATCTTATTTGGACCTCTGCCCCATCTTCCTCATGAATATCTAATACTTTCAACTCTTTTTTATTGCCAAAGTTCTCAACAAACTCTAGCTTCCAAGATAAAAAAGAGTTTTTAGGTCCGACCATCACTATTTTATCCGCTTTATTAACTTCAGGTGCATTTAAAAATGCAAATACACCGTATATCATAGATGTTTTCCCTGAACCAGGAACTGAAAAATTGGCACACTTCTTCATTTGCATCATATAAAATGCACTCCAAAGTTGTTGATCCCTTAAAGAACGATGTAATTCTTTATTTATCACTTGCTTGAACTTTTCAAAGTCAGATAAAACTAGAGGATTTTGTGTTTTTATCATGAGTGCATATTTGGCTCTCTCTTCAATCATAAAATTATGATTAAAAATATATTGTTGAAGTCTATCGCTTACAACAAAATTGAACCCTTTTTTGTCAGCATATTTTTCAAAAACTTGAATTATATACTGCATATCAATATAAGTTAAATCATCTTTAAAGTTTGGATATTCTCCATCATAATAATATCTCAACTTCTTAGATAGCAAGTAGTCTCCTGGTGTCACTTGAAAACTTTCAAGTCGATCATATAATACAAGTAATTCATTTTCTATCGTCAAAACAAGTGCATCTTTTGTTAACAATTCTACATCCAATATAAGACGCCCCTTATCAAAACTTAATATTCTTTTTTTTACAACTTCATCTATCTCTGTAACGTAAATATTATTTACCTCATTACGCCAAAGTTTCTCAAAGACTTCTTGTGCATGAACAATTTTTTGTCTATCAAAATCGGATACTAACCAACTTGTTGATACATCAAATGATTCATAGTTTGCGATGATTGCTGCTTGGGTCTCATTATTTGAGCCTGTAAAATAAATAACATTTTCATAGGAATCATAACAGAGGCCATATTTCGCATGGAAAAGTCCTGCCTTTTTAAATGCAATTTTTATATCTACATAGCCTGTAGCAATTAGATTCGCCAAATTAAATAACTGCATTTCTTCAGCTAAGGACAATTCTTCTTCCATTCTATTCAACAGTTCTTGTTGAATTTTCCGATTGGCATAACCACTTTTGATTAACAAAAAATCAGCTTCACTAATCTCATGTGAAATGATTAATTTATATTTACCGCCATTCTTTATAAGTCCTTGTAACCCTTTTCCATAAGCGGCAAGTGCTTTTGAACTAAAATAACCACTTACTCTGTCATATCTTACAGCATTCCCTAAAACAGGATTATAAAATTCTTCGATGACATTTGATTCGGCTGTATAATAACTAGGTTTCAAATACAATGTCTTGAACATTACATTTTGCTCTCTAATAAACCTAATGTCGCATTCACCTTATCTAATAATTTCTTGAATTCCTGTTTATTTTCATCGCTCATTTTAGAAACGGCAACTGAGTCAATGCTGTCTAATGTTGTAAATGCCCTTGTTAGCAATTCAACTGGTTTGTTCCTTGCATTAATAAGCTTATTCTTTTCTATATAATCTTCTACAAGGTCTTGACTTTGCTTAACAACCGCTTTTTCTTCTTGAATGGCTTCTTTGATTGAAACAACAGAGCTTTGTTTATCTTCACGTAATTTCTCATAAATTACCTCTACAATTTCTTCGTGATCTTCAATAAATCGAGCAACATTGTCTGTCTTAATAATATGATTACCAATGTCACGGATATGACGAGTTAAATCCCCTTGCTTTGAAGTCAATAAATTTGCAAATAATGTATCCTTAATAGAGTCAGCTTCTGCACCTTCTGTTACTTTATTTAAAATCAACATAATCTCTTGTAAAGGACCATCTAAGTTTAATTCTCGTGCAATATAATATTTACCTTTAGCATTCATAAACTCCAAGAATTCTACCATTAACTTGGATTTTTCAATTAACTTGGTAACCTCATTTTTCGTTCGTGATGTATTATTAGCATATTCTGCTTCAGTGAAAGTTTCTTCTTCGATAATATCACGATAAACGTCCACTAAATTATCAATTGGATTATAGTCTACTGGCTTTTCTTCCGCATGCTGTAGATTTAACTCGAGTCGTTTAATATCTTTATTTGTAATACTATTCGTTGTATCTAAGATAACTGCTTCAAAATAACAGTCCATACCATCTTCATACTTCAATTCCCGTAAGCAAGTATAACGGCGATTCCCATCGATAATTCTGCCATCTTGCAATACTACACCAGCAACCCTTTGACCAAATGCCTTGATATTATTCTTCGTTTTTGTTAAAGCACCAGGATTAGACTTGCGGATAAATTCATGCAGAGTCTGATTATACTTTTTCATATCCTGTGTTGGATTCAATGGCCCTACTTCAGAAGAGTATTGACTAATCCAAGTAGCAATTCGTCCATTACGATCGTTATAAAATAATACTTCCAAAGGAATTTTATAAACTGTATAGTTTTCAGTATCTCCTTTAATCGTTAGCTTCCTGGCCCCCGAAGTTATCGTAATCTCAGTCCCAATTAAATCTAATAAGTTAATACTCACGAAAATACCTCCTCATAATAATCATCTGCATCTAAATAAAATCTTTGTAATTCTTCTGAGTAAAAAACTTCTATCCGTTGGATTGAACTAATAATTTTATGAGTTTCAATATTCAAGCCATATTTGTTTTTTAGCTCGTCCAACAAATCGTATAAATTCAACTTTCTATGAGCCGCTACACGGTTATATATAAAATCTGATAAACTAATTTGTTCTTCAGTGAGTTTGAATACATATCCTGCTCCTAAACGAATAGTCGAAATCCCTTCAAATCTGGCAATCATACGTTCATAAAAAATATTATCAAAACCGAAATCCTCTATAAAGTGTTCAAATCCTAAATCTCTTACCCTTTTCAAAGTGAAAAATTCACTATGTTGTACTAGCTCTATTAACTTTTCCCGAAACTCCATGATATTACCATGGGAGATACCAGCTTCACCTAGTTTCTTAGAAGTGATATACATATCTTTCTCGACCTTAATAATATCGAAACTTTTTTCAAGCTTAGAAATCGCACTATTATAGCTTTGGTTTTTATAAATTGGTAAATCTTCGTAAACAAAATAATCTTGAGATAGAATGTGCTCTCTGAAATATTCCTCAACGGCTGAGTATTCATTTGATAATACATAATTGCTTCTTAAAGTATAGCCTAAATGTGTTAAGTTCATATTATTCACATACCTATTAAAATGTTTATCTACTTTCAAGCCAATTGATTTAAACTGTTCTACCGTATAGATGGGCAAACTTAAATTTGTTTTTAATTCTTGTAATATGTCTTTAGACAATAATTGATAGTCTATTTTGATATAGTCATTGTGAATATATTGAGAAAATTCACTTGTAATATAACTCGTTAAAGAGTCTTTTCTGAGCCCAAAGTTCTCCTCTATATACATTAGAAATTCACTGAATTCAATAGGTGCTAACTCATAAAAAATTTCAAGAATAAATTCTTTCTTTGTAATTTTACCCACTGTGAATTCAGGCATCCGTGTATACCTCACTTGTGGAGGATGTATATACCTTTTCAATAAATTGTGTAATTCGAATTCAGTCCTGATATCCAATTCTTCCATCAGGTCAGGGTTCTCATTGAAAAGTTTTTTTGTACTATATACACCTCGTTCTAGCATTAATAAATCATGTAGACGTGTCAGCATATGTCTATCGACTGCTTGAAAATCATAATATCTAAAATAATTACTTTTACAGCGTATAACAAGATTGCTTCTCTCTGCTATTCCACGAATAGAGTTAATATCAGCCTTCAAGGTTTCTGGAAAATTATTCTTCACAAGAAAATCGTTATAACCTACTAACATATCTTCATTACGCATTTTTTTATCATGGTATTTTTTTAACACTTCATTAAAAACATTGATTCGTGAATACTCTAAAATATCACCGCTAGAAGAAATGAAACAATTAAAATGCTGCAACAAGTATTCCTTTTGTTTTTCATTGAAATTAAGATGGTGAAAACCCTCTAAAATTGACTTACTTTGACGATTAAACTTATTAATCATGAAGTGATAAACTATAGGCGATTCATCAAATAATTTACAAAATAGTGTTTCCTCAACATCATATTCTTCGAACAGTTTTGAAAATCTATACTCTTCTTCGAACACAGACATTTTTGCCATTACTCTTTTCACAACATTAAATGCACCTTGTCTTGAATATCCAAAATGATTTGCCAATTGTTGAAAATTTTTCCCCTGTAATCTTTCTAAAAATAGCTCTTTGTCATCAAAGTCCTCTTTCAAATATTCCATTAAAGAAAATACATACTTTTTTATGCCTATAGATGTAAATTTTATTTTTCTCGCCTTTTGCAAATCTGCAATGATTCGATTCAAAATATCTCCGATTGGCATTTGAAACTTCCTGGATAGAATATCTCTTAACTGCACAACCGTAATAGATTGATTAAACGCTAGAGTAGAAATATAATTATTTGCAAAATTAAATAATTGGTAATAAGAAACAGACCCTTTGGTTTTTTCAACTGCATTGAATGCTTCAATAATTTTTTTTATAGTCGTCTGCCTTAAAGAAATTTTAGAACGTACACTCCCACTAACTAGGAGTTCTGGTACTTCATTATACCGAACACCAGCCTCTATTAAATTTTCTATGATATTCAGTGACAGGCCTTCATTAAATAATTGATAAAGATCATCTACTTTATTTCGTGAATCGATTTTATGCATCATTTTTTTTATTGCTACATACATCTAGTGTAAAGCCCTTTTCAACTAAAAATGATACCTGTCTCGTAGAAATTCCTTGATTGTATAATTCATACAAACTATACAGACCCATCACCTCATTATTCAATATATTGGTAGTATGCCTCTCTGCTAATAAATAATCGTTCAAGTTCTTCTGAATAATATAGTAGACTTTGATTAGCATAAAAACCAATATTATCTCGGTTAGTAAATGTACCAAACTGTTCTATAAATTTATCATCTAGTTCATTTAAAGAGATGGAGGAGTTCTCTCCCATTAAATATCGAAAGAGATCACTTATATTAAAATCATCAATTGATTTAACAAAAAATGACGTTTGATTGATTTTCATGTACTTAAAAGCACCTGGTCTTTTAAGTAAACTCTCGTAAAAAATCTCTTGGAACCCCAGGTCTATTAAATCATTTTGAAAGCCTGCTTTTACGATAGAATTCCAAGTGAAAAATTGACCATAATTAACAAAATTCTCTACATCATTTTTAAAATCAATTAAATCTTTTTTATATATACTTGCTTCATTCAGTTTTTTGATTGTTATATACGTATTTTCCTCTACTTTCAATAAATCATAACTGTTTTCGAGATTCACTAGTTTACGCAAAAATGGGCCACTATCGTAAATAGGATCGATTATTTTAGTGAAATAATCTTGCTCAAATATTTTTTGTTCAAAATATTCCTCAGGTCTACTAATTTCTTTGACTAGTATAAAATTAGGATGAATATTATATCCAATAGCAGAGATATTTTCCGCATTAAAATAGTATTCTTCAAACTTGTCTACTACTTTACTAGATATATTATTAAAATCATCAAAAGTATAAATAGGATGCACCAATTTTTTTTTGATTTTTTCTATGCTTGTAGTTTCCAACTGTTTTAATTCAACTTTACTTTGTTTATAATTCTTTACTTTAGGCATTTCTTTAATGACTTCTCCTATAAAATCCGCATTTAACCAAAATGCTTGCTTTGTAATAGACTGTCCATTAGGTAAAAACACTTTATCAGATGAATCACTCGCCTTGGGTCTGACATGAGCCACATTATTAAATCGGATTCCTGGTAAGTTATTTGTCTGAACAGTCTTAATACCACGCTTCACTACTTCGATTTCCAATCCATCCTGTAAAAGTTTTTTGGTCTTCTCCCATACTTTTTTCACATCGTTATCTAATGTTTTCAACGGCATCTGCCATACATAGAATCCTTTGAAATACAGGTTGTCTACTGAAGTATTTTTCTCCTCATATTCAAAAACCACAAACAGGAATGTAGTAGACAAAAATTTTTCTCTTAACTTGCTTGTCTCCCAGGATTCTCTCACCAGTTCATTAAACTTTATTTGTTCAAAAGACATTGACTCCTTTGGTATACCATTATGTTTCAAACGAACGGTTTTCAAAGATACTGATTTGATATATTCTCCAAAGATAAGATCATCTTCATTAAACTCTTCAATCTCCTTTAATTTCTTTACAATGTTAACTGTCGATAGTTTGGTTTTTAAAATCTCCGGATTGATACCTACAGCTCTAGCTACATTGGAAAAAGAGAGACCTTTGTACTTATTAAATTTTTCATTTAACTGTTGTTGCACTTCTTTTATATATTGCTGTTTATTCATATACTCCACCTACGGTTCAATTAATTTTACACATGGCATAACAGCGTCAAACCCATCTTAAATAGAAACCTATTTCTGTAAGCAATTATCTCACTTTGAATGTGACATTGTCTTCTACAATCATATCGATTCAAAAATCAAAACTCAGTGATAATGGCGGGCATAACGACAAAAAGGCTGGCTGAAAATGGTAGTCTGAGAAAACATTCAGATGATAATTTCCCCATTAAATTAAGCATTACCATAATTTTCACTAAAAAGTTACTTTCCATGGATGAAGAAAAAATGCTTTATTAATTTAATACATGTGTTGTTTAAAAGCGCAGCACTATCTTTCACTTATCGTAATACCCTAAGTTCTATGTAATTCTATATTGGTTCAAATAAACATTGGCATTCGAATGGAACTAAAAACATCCAGCTTATACAGTCCTTAATTGTATTTTAATTGTGCTATATACCGCTCTACTAAATATAGGAATATCCAAATTCAATTAAGCTATTCGACCAAACTCATAATAGTACATATATACCATTATATATTAATCACATTTAACTTACATTTTTTTTATTAATTTCTTTAAATTGTAACAACAATTAGATGTTGAATTAAAATAGGTGTTTGAAAAACCTTTGGGTTGGTACTAATGAAGTAAGGGACTGAACACTTCCCTACTGAAAGGGGATCTTATAATGGCAATTCATGAACGATTACCAGAGACGAAAGAAACCCGGAGTAAAATCATGTCATCGATAAAAGCCGTTTCGAAGCTGGAAACGTTCGTTTCACATGAACTATGGCACAGGGGGTACCGATTCAGGAGGAATGTTAGGGGGATGATGGGAACACCAGACATCGCCATCAAAAAGTATAAGGTCGTTATATTCATCGATTCGTGCTTTTGGCACTTCTGCCCAATACATGGTAAAATGCCGAAGAGCAATATAGATTTCTGGGTGAAGAAGCTTTTGAGAAACCAGGAACGCGATTTAGAAATCACAAAATATTATACAGATGGAAATTGGAATATCTTACGAATATGGGAGCATGAAGTAAGGAAGGATTTTGATAATACCATCGAAAAAATCACCACGTTCATCGATAATGCCAAGGAAGATGTGGACACGAATAAGAATGGTCCCTGACAATTTTGCCAGGGACCATTCTAAATTTAAAATAAACTAAGTTGTTGTGGATTCGCTTTAATGGCTTCCGCATCTTCTTCCTCGATTTGGAGAATCCGCTTGGCCATTCTTTCAATCAATCCGACCACCAAAGCATTTCCCATACAGAAGTACCTCATCCGTTCGGACATTCCTTCTGTCCAATGATCAGGGAAACCATTCAATCGTTCACACTCTACTGGGGTAAGGATTCGAAGCCTTTTCGTTTCAGGGTCTTCCACCACATGGCTGCTCCGATTCACAGTCCCTTCACTTGTCAGCATCGTACGGCCTGGCTTGTCCAACGATTCTGGGAAAGCCATCCCACCCTCGGAGAATACATATTTATGGCCGTTAGCAGCCGTTCTCTCAATCTTTTTCGGCCCTTTAAGGTAACGGAATTTCTCGATTGCATCCGTGCTAAGGTAATACTTTTCATCGACACCCGATTGCAAGATATCACCTAACATCCGTGGCCGCTCCTCGATTGGTAGCAATTCCTCAGTATATACAGCGCCATCTCTCATGATTCCTGAATTCAAGTAGGTCATCGTGAACTCATCTGAAATTTCCAGAATACCTTCTTCCATCGTAAACGAATGTGGTTTATGCCTTGTGGAAATTTCCCATTTGACTGGAAATGCATTAGCGAAGAAACCACGTTCATGCAACATTACCGCAGCATCTTCCTTGGCCCTACTTTTGACATACGGCGTATCGTTCCTAATGGCAAAAATGAAGACGCGACGACGCCTCTGTGCTTGTCCATACTCCGCGGCATTGACCACTCTCCATTCGACAGAGTAATTCAAATCCCTGAAGCTTGCCAGCATGATGGAGAAGTCCCTTCCCCGCTGTTTCGATGGCGACTTTAATAACCGATCCACATTTTCCAGCAATATATACTTCGGCCTGATTCCTTCAGCAAGCCTCATGATTTCCCAGAACAGGACACCCTTCTTCCCTTGAATTCCCTTTTCTCCGGAAAGACTTCTGGCAACGGAGTAATCTTGACAAGGAAAACCGCCTACAATTAGTTCAATCCCTTTATTTATAAATATCTTTTCATCTACCATAGAAATATCTTCATTGGAGTGTATTCCTCTATCGAACTGTCTAGCATAACAGTTAAAAGCATCCTGTGATTTTTTTGAAGGTTCCCACTGGTTACCCCAAACCACATCAAATCCTTTTGCCGCCTCAAGGCCGAGCCGGAACCCCCCGACCCCCGCAAATAATTCAATTGCATTTATCATGACCGAACATCCTTTCGGCTTTTATACCTATTATAATAATAATCCCTAGGAGGATCAAGAACAATTCATAAAAATATAAAATAAATTCTTATTTAACCAATATCAGTTAATTCATATACCAGATTTTTGAATATAGCGGTATAATATTATATACCCTAACTCTATCATTTTAAAGTGTAATGCGTGAATTGTAAAAGATTTTAAAATTCCATTTTAACAGAACATCCTAGAAACGAGTTAGTAATATTATGGAATAAAAACCTAACGAAGGTTGAAATATATTTAAAAAGTCATTTATATATTAAATAATCAATGAGATAAACTGTATGCTATTAAGAACCCTCAATTTGAATAATTAAAAACCAAGTTCCATATCTTAGTCGCGCACCTAAATAGGTTTTTCTCCAATGTAAAGTTGAAAGACTAGGTAATTTTTCATGAAATCAATATAGAGAACAACTATTAGAATACATAGAATATATTAAGGTAAAACATTTGTTCAAATACAAAGAGAAGGTCTGTTAAAAATAGGGAACAAGGATAAAGGAAAGGTTTAGTAGCTTATAATGAATTAAAATTAAACAGAAGTGTTCATTATAATAAAATGTTTCATTTTATTCCTCTAGGATGTATTAAACTCATAAAGTTATATCCTTAATGAGTCAAAACGCTGTATGCCAAAAAATTGACTACAGAAGGGGTTCATACTTCTTCATAAATCAGTTCTTCCTTAAAGGCTTCTTTTATTAGTTGCGATAAGAATTGATTCAACTGGTCATTGGCAACGTACCCTTTATCGTTCAGCATTTTATCAATGATATACACAAGATACTAAATCTGATTTCCATTAACATATGGATATTTTGTTGCCTTCCTTAACTGATAATTGGGCATAAACAGCACTAAATTTTTATACTGTTCTGATATACCTTCAAATAGTTTACTAAGTAACAACGGACAGACTCCTTAATAAATTGATATGGACGGCTTCTTGAGGGATTTTAATTTTTTAAGGTACTATATCATTTGTAAGATATGAAACCGATATAGTATAATATCACCATTTTTTAGATTGGAGTATGAATTACTCTCAAACGGTATACCCATATTCTTTACTTCAATATTAGATAACTTTGTATTAGGAATTTACCTTACACCATAGTTAGAAACCCCTGAATAAATTAAATCAACATATACCACTTGTTAATTTTTGGAATAGTAGCGATTCTAATATTATTAAACAAAATCTTTTAAAGAAATAAAATTGAAACAAATTTATAACTCTTAACATTTTATGTCTTTAACTAAGTAAATCCCAATATTTCTAATGGATATCCAGAAATACTGCTACCAATGTAGGCCAATCACTATTGAACCAATTGTGAAAGATTTGGACATAGTTTAGGAGAGTTTCAATATCGATTCTGGGGGATAGATGTTAATTGCTGTTCCATGTGACCACCCGCTAAATAAACTAAGTTCAGTTATTAGTTTTTTTCAGCTCTTATTAAAAGATAAAAAACCACCCTTGTTCATTTAGGGTGGTTTTTGGTATAACCAATTGACTTTCACTTTATTATTTTGTGAAAAGATCGATTATCCAAAGTGGATTGTCGCAGTTTTATATGCGTAGTAGTGTTCACTATTATCTTAACTATATCTTTAGTCTATGTAACTTACTTATGCTCCGTTAAATACTAATGTTCCATTATTAATTGAATAAAATACTACTTTCGCTTTTAATGAAACCCTTGTTTTAGTACCTTTGAAGTTTTACTTATACATGGTAATTATGTAAAACTAATTTAGAAGAACAGAGTGTACTAACAGTATTCACCAAGCTCAATCGAAGTGTAAATCCACTAGAACAAAAAAATACTCGTTTCACAAAAAAATTCTTGCGTTTTGCATCGTTCATAATTTAGTATACTAATTGTAACAACTTTTATAGCTGATCACCCGAAAAGTGTACATGAGTAAAAAGCCTAAGATACTAAGTTCATTACATAAAAGAACCCTCATCCGAAGGGTAAGATATTTACCTTAAAAGGATAAAAAACTAAAATAGGAGTACACCAATGAATTTTACAAAACAACAAGGTAATACCCAACGGAAACAACTGAGTAACGGAGAACTTTTTAACGAGGTAATATCTTTCAGTAAGGAAGGTAAAATTATTACTGAAGCAATTAAAGCTGTATGTGAAAAATATCAATTAAACTTTGGTTCTACCAAATCACGCTGGTACAAGCTACTTAAAAAAGAACCCTATATAAACCATTACAAGATTTTTTTACAAAGCCAACAGTCATCTTTGTTTGTAAATGAGAAAAACTCCTCTAACACAACCTCTGATAAAAAAAATATACAAAACTGGGATTATTCTAATAATGAAACCCTTTTAAATCTATACATTAATAATTTTAACAACTTTTATCAAATTGTTAAGGATAATAAAGAAATTGTATCAAAACTGTTAGTAGTGCAAGAACATCAAATTGAAATAAAGGAATATAAGAGCAAACTAGAAAAATCTGACAGAGTTTTCGAGATTGCTAAACAAATTGAGGAAATAATTAAATAATATCATTATTGATACATGAATTGATTATTAAATAATTATTCGATTTTCTCAATTACAAGTAGAGATTTATTCTTTTTTGTGAAACAACTTTATGTTTTTTTATTATGTTGTTGGGACCATGGAGGTACTAAAAATGAACGTTGATGATAGTTTAATGGGGAAAGACGATATAAAGAAGTTGAAATTACCAAATGAGTTAATAGTGTATTTTACTGAGAGCTCTCGTATTTCAGATAAACTGTACACCTCAGTTTTAAAAGATCTTGAAGATATTTATTTGTTATACTCAAGTATGTATAATTTTAAAATATCTGACTTCTGTAGTTTCGCTATAAGCTGTATTGAGCGAGCGAATAAAATAGATAGTTTTCACTACTACCTTAGCAAGACTTTGGAAAACCACCTAGATCGAACTGAAAAATATCCGACTAATTCTGTGGATGATTCATCAAAATTTATCAAGGTAGAAACCAAAACGTTTGATGAAGTTACTAAGGAGGTTGTAGTTTTATATATTAACCTTGTAGATAGAATGTATAATGAGGAAACTGTAAATCTATCTGAGGTTTATGAGGCATTTGGGAAAGTAGAATTTATGCTTAAATTAAACTTTGACGAATATCATAAAAAGCTTTTGGACTCAGGCCGAAATATTTTAAATGCTTACATCAAGAAGCTCCAGCAAAATTCTGAACTGGAACATAATCTATAAAACAAATAAAGCAGGAACCCTTTAGGTTCCTGCTTATTTTTTTTGTGTCATCCTAGCAGTTGCCTCAATATGACTGGGGTGCGAAAACTATACTTCTACTTTATCCTGAGGATTTATATTAAATAACTTACACAGGTGTTTAGTCACCATCTCTTCTACCTCATCAGCATCCATCACATCAAGGATCATAGCACCACCAACAACATTTAGATATTTACTAGCCTGAACAAAATGATTTCGTTTAATGTTCTCACCCTGTTGCTTAAACTTATAGATAGCTCTTAGGATTCCGACAGTAATATCTCGGTTAGATGTAAAGTTACTTGAAAAAAAGACTGTACTGCGGGCTGAGAAATCTCGTTCTGTAAAGAAATCAGTTAACCAAAATGGATTTTCTTTGTTATTCTCGTCGTATGTCATATAACCGACCCACCATAGACGAGCCAAAATATGAACAAATAAAGAGCGTTTGGCACTATGTGTAAAGAATAGACTAGATTTAATACGTTTGTCATTCTTATCATCAATATCCTTTTTTAATCGATAAAACGTAAAGTCTCTAAACTGCAGATGGGCTAGTCCAGCCCAAATCCGTTCTTGAGTTGCTTGAGCAACAGGTAAATGTTGTAACGCTTTGTATATGGCCTTAACATTTTCTCTGTCACTAACAGCATAGTCTTCATGATAAGAAAATATCGGCATATCAAATTCAAAGCTGCTGTTTAATTCTTTACCTTCTTCACTAAAATATTGGTCAAACCATTCAAGGTCTTCCATATAATAACGTTCTAAGTATGTATCGTTATTAATTTTTAAATCTTGGAGTGTGTGTTCTGAAATGAATTTTAATTTCATCTTTAATCCTCCAATGCTATTTTTTCAATTTCTTTAAAGCTTAATTTTAGCGGCTTACGCAAAATAAGCTGTGCGGCTTTTAGTGCAGGTAAACGATCTGTTCCTACATCTTCAATTTGCAGATTGTTTTCTTTGAAAATCTTCTCCATCACTTGGTACCATGTGTACTCTACTAAATCTTCTTCTCTATCATCTTTCATTCTAGTAAATACCTCCATTAAGCACGGGAGGAATATCATGGAAATGATTGTGCTTTTTAACCTTGTGTTAGCATAACTTGCGTAATGGTCATACTCTTCTTCAGGCAATGAAACAAGTATAATTTGAGAATTTATTTCTACCTCCATATATTCCTTGTTTATTCCTCTGTGAACATCGATTATAGCCGGGAGGTCCATTAATTCAGTGTTATCCTCATGAAGAGTTGCTTCAATAGCATTACCGATTGCTAGAAGATTTCCTCTTTCAAACATAATCTTAATTCCTTTATACCAGTCATTTAAAGATTTATTATTATAATGTGTGATTTCTCGTTGCGCGATGATAAACGAGTGAATGTTCACTTTACCTCTAAGATGCTTTGTGTCAATAGATTCATGAATTTCGGGTTTCGCATTAAAATAAGCTTTTCGAAAGCTTGTTTGTGGACATTCCACACGAAGCATGTAAACTGCGTTTCCTGCTTGAATTAATTGTTCTATTCCTTCATTTTGTAATGAAAAGAAAGCATGAATTTTGAATTCCCCGAATACTTTTTCTGTAACAAATTCAACTTGAAAACTTGAATTACTATAGTCATCATTATTCGGATGAAGAACTGGATAAGGATAGGAATTACTTAACTTCATACACGCTCACCTCCATTACACAATAATCTGAATAGTCAATTTCAATATCAACATTTAAGGATTTCGTTTTTGCTGTTGACGAAAAACGAATTGTGTTATCTGATATGCTATCCACCACAATACCATTGTCAGCAAATCGGGCTTGTACAATTGGTAAATCAAATTCATTTTGTTCACCCAAAACTTTGAACTTCAACTCGCCTTTTGTAATTGCTTTTTGTGATGTAATCGCGAATCTGTATTGCCCAGCTTTCTTATTGGCACATGCATATTTTTGTTGGTTTTTGACAGGCACACTTTTCGTTGCTTCTTCTTCTTTTATACCAACATTTCCACCTTTATCTGGATCTATTGTTTTATCGCCACCAGGTTCGGTTGTGCCACCACCGTCACCACCACCAGAGCGGCCTTTTCCAGGAACATGTCCACTTTCTTCACCATCAGTAATGCCAAACTCTCCTAGAATTTGCTCTTCTGTTTTAGTAAGATCGTTTCCTCTAGATTTAGCCTTCTTAGATGGCTTTTTCTCAATTTCTTTTATACCAATTGACTTCACTCGTGTTTCGATTGATTCTAATTTTTGAGTACCATCTTCTTCTAGTAAATTTCTGTTTGGTAAGAAATCACTTAGCCCTACCGCGTTCATCGAATCAGTGGTATTTTGTTGGAACGTATCCTTCACTGAATCACGAAGGAATCGACGTAAATCAGAATAAATCTTATCTGCAAGGTTTTGGTTTTCCTCGTAACGCTTCGGAATCCACTTATCATGAGCTGGGTTTTCCATTTGTTTGAACACTTTGTTCATGTTTTTTCCTTTCATAATTAATAGACCTGTAAAAGAGATGCTACCGCTAATTCGGTTTTGCTCGTAGATTCTCATTCCGTTTTTACGTGTCATTAATACACAACGATTTAAATCATCCCCGTCCATCAGTAACAGTTCCGCTTCTCCTTCTTCAAAATCAATCTTGCCTTTGCTATTACTGAATGACTGCTTTGAATAAGGAATGCGGATAGTACGTTCAGATGTAAGTAATGAAAAGTAATGCTTTAAAATTTGATTTTCATCATTATCATCCAATCCAGCAATTAAATCAGCAATATTTTTATGATCAATTTGAAAACCATTAATTTTTACAATTAATAGCTTTTCAAAGACTGTTACAAAGAAATTTTTTAGAACTGATAGAATCATTTCATTCTCCCAGTTTTCAAACTCATTAAAGGATGTGACAAAAATGTCTGTTCCGGATTCATCACGATTTAGTGATGGATCAAGATTTAATAGACGTTCAATCGCATGCGAATTATCATTTTTAGTGTAAAAGCCTTTTCCAACCGTTACAAGATTGTCATCTTTATGAAAAGACATAATATCAGAAACTCCAATATGAGATTTGTACCCTTCTTTATCATAACTGGAATAAAACAACGTCCTTAATTCTGAGCTTAAAAATGGAGCAGCCTTCCCTATACCGAAGCTACCACCAGAATCATCATCTTTATTAGAAGAGCCAGCTTCTTTAATGAGGGAACTCCAAGGTGTACCTAATTTTGCTTCTTTTGCACCAACTAAGCCAATGGTATTAAAATCACTAATACGCATAAATTTAATTTCTCTGTTTTCTAACAGTTCTAATCCTCTATTAATAAACTTGAGAATTTTTTCATTTTTCTTCTCTGTTTTATAAAGCCAAGTATTTTTGGCTTTTCTTAATGCCTCAATGAGTTCGTTTCGGTTTGGTAAGAAGTCATTAATGAACGTGTTAAATTCTACCGTAACAGGTTTAGTAGGATCTTTTATCGCGTCCAAAGAGTTTTGACAAGCCTCACGTGTTAAAGAATCAATTGGATAATCACGGAAGGTTTCTAGACCAGCATTATTAATTGAGTTAATACTTCCTCCTGCAACAGCAGGAAAGTTCCAATATGTCATACATTATCATCCTTTCAAGTAATCTATCTTTTTAGCTTGAAATCCTTCTCTTTCGTTTCACTTTGGAAAAACTTCTTTTTTAATTCCTTCAGTTCACTTTCCAAAGTACCTATAATCAACTTCACATCTTCATCAGTGTATTCATAGTTGTTTTTGTTTGAACAATTCCCCAATAAATCAATCAATTTAATAATCTTATTTGTTCGTGTTTCGGCCACTCTAATGAAACGCTCACGTTTAGTTTCTTCCATATAGTGAACCTCCATGTATTTTATACTGTAATATAATTGTACAATATATTTAAATTATATTACTACATTTTCAAATTATAGTTTTACTACAGTAATTGAATTGGTGATTTACCATATAATAAAAAACCTCAAGCCAGACTCTTACTCAAGGTTGAATTAATAACAATATAATTAAGCAGGATTACTAAAAAGATATTCAGGACCAGGTTATATACTTATCCGAGTATTATAGCCATAACTACATGGATGGAATCCACACATCCGGTTTCACTTTCGATTTTAGGACAATCTAATGTGTAAGGAATCGATTATATAGGTCAAAAAGAAAACCTTGACTGAGTGACGAACACTCAATCAAGGTTTTTTAGCTAATTGGTTTGGTCTTTTTTTATATTAATTATTTTCTTTCTTGATTTGTTCAAACCATGTCCTAGCAATAGAACTTGCAGTTTTAATAGAATCATTTGTATGTACAAAATCATATTTATAATCTGCCGCTAGTTTATTTGCTTGTACATCATAAAAAATCTTAATTTCTGTTGGCATTTCACGATCATATTTTCTGCATAATATAATCAATTCTTTAATATTTTCATTTATTATTTTCACAACTGCTTTTTGTCGATCCACTGATATATCATAAGAAAAGTTTGCATTACCCTCTTCATTGACTAATGCATCATTGAGTTTATGTCTCTCTACAATCTTACCATTGATATTATAAAAAAAGTCATTTGAAACAAGGCCTTCTTCATGTGAACAATATATAAATATTTTATTAGCTCTTTCAAAAACATACTCTAAACATATCGAAACCATATCTGCTTGCAATTCACTAAAGTAATCCTCAAATACTTTACCCAATTCATCTACTCCTAATTCAATATATTTACTTCATCATGCTTTCCGCTATCTCATATTGTACGAGAAATTGGATACCCCAGTACTTTATCTAGATTTATAAAACTTAATTCTTAGGTTCTTTGTATCTTTCTGGAATTTTGTTTCTCCATATTAGCATAAGTTCTTTAAATTGTTCAGTTTCCATTTCATTCTCGTTTGGCTTATCTAAAATATAAAAGTGGCGAAGAACCGTTGTATCTTTTTTTATCAAGACACTGGTAGCATTCCCTTCTATTTCAAATTCATCGTAGTCACCGCCCATTACTTTATGAACAATATCAATATACTCATCCACTTCTGTTTCAAATACAATATCTTCAATAAAATCTGAGAAAAGGTTAATTTCTTGTGGTAGGATAATCCTTAAATATCCTAACGGGTTTCTTTTAAATTCATACGGATATTTCATGCGCTTTAATTCCTTTTAGATCATTTATATATAATGGATAGGCCGTTTCTATTGATTCATCTTTATTCAAGTACATTTCTACTTTATACAAAACATAAAACCATTATTGCATGATGGTACAAGGTACAACCTCCATTAGCTTTTAATTTCAGTCAAGCATTATTCATATCGGCCAAAGTATAGAGATCTCATAAAAGAAAACAATAACACCTGTTGCCTAAAAGGCAATCAAGTGCTTTATGGTTAGCAGGCTTATTCCCTGTAACACTTTTTTATTCTATTTCATCCATCCTCTGCTTTAAATAATCAGCAATTTCTGTTTGCCCAAATTCTCTAGCATATTCATATGCATCCATATTCTTAATACTCTCTCCCGTATATCTAATTGAAATATCTATTCCATTTTCAACTAGAAACTCCACAACTTCTTTATGCCCACCATAAATTGCTCCAAATAATGGGTTTCTTTTTGCTAAGCTTACATCTAATTCTGCGCCTGTCTCTATTAAATACTTTACTATCTCCAAATGCCCCGCTCCTGCAGCCACATTTAAAGAAGAAGCATCAAATATATCACCTTTTGTATTGACATCAATTCCTTTAAGAATCAGATATTCTACTATTTCAAAATGCCCTTTCTTTGCTGCAACATGTAACCATGTACCAAATGGTGTCATTGTATGTAAAGAATCTGGATTATCTTTTATTAAACGCTTTACTTTATTAATATCACCGAGCTTAATAGCGTTTCTTATAGTTTTATTTAGACTTTTTTCATCCATAACATTACCTCCTGTATTTCTACTATCTTGTACTAGCTATGTCTCCTAAATCTTCAAGAGCTTCAACAATATCATCAAAGTCACCGTCCATTGCTTCAACAGCCCTTAACGATTCACTACTTCCTCTAAAGCATCAAAACTATGTTGTTCTATTACGGCATTTGGCGCCCAAACCTTAATGAATAAAAAAATGGATAGTCCCTTTGATTTCAGGCTCCATCCACTTCTTCTTTTATAAAAATATTTCTTACTTATAACAAAACATGATAAATAACTATTCCCCTCAGCTTTTACCAATCTTCTTCATCTTCATCCCATTCTTCTTTTGCCAATTCAAGGCGGTCAATAAAATAATCCACAAAATTATCAGCAAGCTTTCGACCATAGCCTTCTTGATTATCCCACATTATAACTGGACATTCTCCATTTTTCATTTTATTAGTGTCGAGGCAATAGGCAAATTCATCAATATCTTCTATAACCACTATTCCATCGATTAAACCATAATACTTTTGATGATCATTGGTAGCAGTTACTACTGATGGACCTACAAAGTCATAACCAATTATATCAATACCAAAACTTCCCCCTGAGCCATAGTTTTTTAAAAACCATTTGTAGCTCTCCGGAAGTGGGACTTGTAATTTATTTTCTGTTTCTTTAACTTTGTCTTCACTTACCCCTCCAGTAAAATCATCATCTTTGCCAAACTGCTCAATAAACTCCTGTATAGCTGAATATTTCACCAAAATCACCTACTAAACTTAAATTTCGTATTGTACGGACAAGTCTGAAGAACACATGCAGGGAATAATTGATTGAATTTTTTTTGCTAATTTATCGGACAGAAAAAAAATATTATGAAGAAGGCCCGAAATAACCCCTGACACCAGAGGTGCCAAGGGTTTGAAAGATTAATACATTGACATACAATGCTAAGAATACGACCGTTACTGAAGATTCAAGTTAACGTTTGATCCATTGTTTGCCTAAGATGTGGTGGTTTAGAGCTTCCTCTACTAGCAGTTAAAATATGCTTTCAAAAATTCATAAAATGTAGGCCACGTTTCTTTTAATTCTCCTTTTAAAAGCAGCTCATCTCCGCCCTCAAAATTCACCGTATAGACTTTATCCGTTATAGTATCAAGCACTAATACAGCATTTGCTGACATTTCACTTAAAATCAAATACTTTTTCGGAAAGCCATGCTCTTTTCGGCAAATAAATGTATATGATTCAATATTATTCTCTTCATCTACGATATCAAGTAATTCAAAAGGTACAAATTCTTCCCAAAAAGGTCCAGCATAATAATGGTAAAATCCACGGAATGTATCTGATACATCTACTTCTAAACTATTTAATGTCTCATTTACTTTACTTTTATCTTCACGTTTATAAATGTCCTCTCCTAGAATTTGATCTATTTTCTCAGGCAAAATACTCATTTTTAATTCCCTCCTAAAGCTTCTAGTCCCCTTGTTATCCACTGATGTATGATACCTAGTTGATAGCCCAATGCTTTTTGTTGTGAATGGTGTTTTGGTTTATTAGCAAAAAAGCATTTGTTGCCTATATTAGACAATCAAGTGCTTTTCTTTGTTCTTGTCACCCAATTCCAGCATTATATGATCCTTCATTATAATACTTTCGGCGTATAGAATTACAGAAGGCTTGCTTCAAGTGCATCACTCAACATAGAATCGAAACTATCAAAGAACTGAATTAAAGTTCCAGAGGGTTTATCAAGTTCTACATATACTCTCTCATTTAGGTCATAACAAAACCATGCAATATCAGAATCCCCCATAAATATGTATTGCTTTTGCCAATCATTTTCATACCAAAACTCGTTTGTTTCAATAAACCCCTGAACCTCTTCATCTACTTCGTTATCAAGTAGCGTTTCATCAACTCCATAGATTACTAATCCATTAAAGTCTAATCCATTTACTTTCTTTAGAAATTCAATATAAGACTCAGGAATAATAATGTTTCCAAGTTTCTGCTGAATAGTTTGTTTCATTTTTATAATTTCTGAATTCGATACTGGATTCCTAAGTGAACCATCATATTTCCCTTCAATTTTTTCTACTTCTATCAATAAGTCTTTCCACTGAGGCATATGTACTCCTCCTTTCTTTTAAACCGTTTTGAAGGGTAAACATAATCCTCAAATATCAAAAAAGTATTCATTGTCTTCATCAACTTTTTTTATAAAACTCTCTAATGAATCAGCTATTTTATTGTCAAAGAAGTGTACAGAGGTCCTTTGAGTATCATTTAAATCAAGGGTTAAATATACACCCTCGTTTACTTCATAAAAAACAAGTTTGTCTGCTTCATCATATATCCCCTCTAAGTCAGGGTCATACTCAAAGATACCTTCCCTTAGTGTAATATCTGCAATAGTATCAGGATCCATTAATCTACTTATTGAATTCTCATTATTGCCTTTTAAAAAACCATATCCAACTTCTAAGTAAAACTCCCTTAGTTCAGGGGGAAATTTAAATCCGAGTCTTTCCTCTGCTTCTATAAGATCTTTTTCTTTTAATGGAAAAAACTTATGATTATTTTTTATATAATCAAATTTAGCCACCATCAATTACCTCCTTGGAAACAATTTATTTGATGGAGATCCTTTACCATGAATGCCTGCCTGATGTTCATCAGGAAATTTGGCAGGACGTAAATTAATTGTTCCGTTTGCGCTTTGTATTTTTTAATCTTGTTGTCTCGATATTTCTAATATAATCTTTAGCTAAATCGTAATCAATTACCCTTACGCTATGTTGGACACTTCATGCTCTTTTAACTTTTCACGTTAATAAACAAAAAAAGCACTAATAGACAATCAAGTGCTTTAAGTTCATCTGTTTTTAAGTAGCATTAAATTTGTAAGTTTTATAGTAACAGTATGATCCCTTTATTCTTTTTCATCCATCTTCAGCTTTAAATAATCAGCAATTTCTGTTTGCCCAAATTCTCTAGCATATTCATATGCATCCATATTCTTAATACTCTCTCCCGTATATCTAATTGAAATATCTATTCCGTTTTCAACTAGAAGCTCAACTACTTCTTTATGCCCACCATAAATTGCTCCAAATAATGGGTTTCTTTTCGCTAAGCTCTCATCTAATTCTGCGCCAGCCTCTATTAAATACTTTACTATCTCCAAATGCCCCGCACCTGCTGCCAAATTTAATGCCGAAGCATCAAATGTACCACCTCTAGCATCAATATCTATCCCTTTATTAATTAGGTACTCAACCATTTCAAGGTGTCCCTTCTTGGTAGCTACATGCAACCACATTCCAAATGAAGTCATCACTGTTAACATTTCTGGTTCTTTCTCAAGTAAATCTCTTAACGTATCCAATTGGTCACTTTTTATGGCACTTCTAATGTCTTTCGCAATTTGAGTTTTATCCATTTAGTTTCTCCTTTATTTACAAGGTATTCTAGTATTTCAAAATATCATCAAAGACCTGCACCCACCATTGTTCTTTTCTGATAGAACCACCTCGGTTTTATCAAATGTCAATTCCGACTATCTTTTTATTCTTAGTTTAGAAATTAATGCTTCAATACTTTCTGATATAACCTCAAATGAATTCCTTTCGAAATCCTCTAACTTTACTTTACCGTTCTCATTATCAATTACCACTAACAAACCATTCCCTTCGATACCTAAAGGGATATTTTCTAGTCTATTGTTATGTTTGCTCTTATACCCCTCTAAGGTCCCTCGGAATGAATCAAACTCGAAGTTTGGCAAAACCGCATCTAATTTAATATAGAAATCATTTAAAAATCCGTCTAAATTAGCGAACCAATACGAATTAAAATATTCAATAATTGATTTATGGAATCCCACCCCTAAGTTCTCTTCTACCTCCTTTAAGTCATGTGAAGTAGTTTTTTCTACAGGTTTCCATGTAATATAATCTTCTTCGTCAACTTCACCTTCATAAATTATTGAATTAAGCTCTTCAGTAACTGAAGCCTTAAATAAAAAGTTCATTCCTTCATCAGCAAGCTCATGTCTCATACTGAAGTATTGGCCCATTGATTTCTTAATAGACAAAGATATCACCCTTTTCGTTTAACTTTATTAAACCAATTATAAGACATAAAAAACCTTGAAAAGCTTAAGCCAATCAAGGTTTAAAACATTTACATTATATTTCAGGAACGTCAACCACTTCGCCTGGTGATTTATTAATAAGAATATCAGGAATGTTTGGGTTATTCTTTTTCAACTTATACTTTTGAATTTTGGTTAATTCAGGGTCAAAGGAAATATTTTGGGATTTAAATTCAAAGTTTATAAGTTTATTATAAATCTTATTCAAAAAATCTTTCCATTCCTCTAATGAAGAACTTGAAACTTCCTCTGAATTTTCTAACATACGAATGCCTTCCGCATAATGAAACATTAGTAAACCTGTTCCTAAATCACAAGCTTCGTTTTCTAAAATAACTCTTGGTACATCAAATCCACTATTCCAATTATAATTTGCAGCAAAATAATGAAGTAATAAAGGGTTGTATGTATTCGTTAGCTCACTGATCATATAGTGTTTATCTGTATTATAAAGTAACTGTTCAAGGAAACTAATAACTTTTTTATCCACAGTAACTCACCTTAATTTCAATAATTTTAAAATTACTATTATACATAACTAATAGAAGTGATAAAATCAAACTCACCTATTGAATTAATTTTATTATCATACTCAAAATTATAAATTAGAATTACAGCATTATATGACTTTCTTAAATTAAAGTGTTTATTAATTTTAGGGATTATAATTTCTTCATATGAACAGCCTTCTAACAATATAGAAATATCATTACTATTTTCTAATACTTCTTTTTCAATAAAATCCTCGTCAGTATCATCCATATCAATATTAAAATCCATAAAAAATTTAGAAGGAACAGACTCCCCATCTTCAGCATATGTTATATCCACATATTCTTCTATAGAGTTTTCTTTTTTGATATTACCTAACCATATAGAAACTAGTCCTTGTTTTTCCATTATAAAACCTCCTGCTTTAATCTAAGACCTTCTGGTAAAGATGAAGTACCGCCTTCTAATAAAGGTATTATAGTCATTTGAGAATCTGTGCTTTATATTCGATGTTTAATAGCTGTTTAGTTACCTTAAAATATTATCAGAAAAGCCTTGAAAGACCTACGCTTTTCAAGGCAAATTGCAACTTATCTATACCGCCAATTTATCTCCCCATCTTCATGTATTGCCGGTAAATATATTCCCTTTTTATTTTGATGCTCATCAACAATAAACCAATTATCATCGTTAAGCCATTCTTCACTAAAACTACCTTCCTTGAATTCTTTCTCCTCATTAACAAGAACCGCTAGAAAATCTTTATACTTTATTAAATTTTCATAGGCTACGATAGATCCATAAAACCACACGCCTTCTTTATTATCATTCTGTATTTCACCCAAACATTCATTACGGAAATATAAGAACATAACCTCACTCCTTTGGAGAAATTATTATAAACTTGCTAGGAACTTCTCCTCTTATTTAAAAAAGTTAACGCTCTTTTCTTCCAGAATTCAGAAGAAGAATTATTATTGTTGTTGTAGGTACTATATTATTTGGTAAAACATCATATAGGGATTTAAGCGATTTATTCTTATTCTCTGTATAAAAAGCTGTTTTACTCGGCACAGGGAGCCCCATACAAAAGAGAAACCTTGAAAGGCTTTTAGCCAATCAAGGTTTTCTATTTTGTTTTAACAGCTTCTTTTATTTGTTCAATTACTTGATAGAGCCACTGAAGTGGTTCTAAACCAAGAGCGGGAAAGTACACACCATCTGCACAAGATTGAACGTATTCATTCTTTTCGATATCTGAATACTCCCTTCCAATAAAATCTGTTAAAAAGACAATAGCAGATTCCAGATACTCTTTACTTTTCTCCGTTAATAATTCTTCTAATGCCTCTTCTGGAGATTCAATATCCTGATGAAAAGTTCCAGCCAAGAACTGAAAAACTGGTTCTTCTAATTTATTAGAAGACAACATAACATCACAACCTTTAGTATTAATTTGGATAGCCCTGTGCTTTATCTAAATCTATAAAACTTAATTCTTAGGTTCTTTATACCTTTCTGGAATTTTGTTTTTCCATATTAGCATAAGTTCTTTAAATTGTTCAGTTTCCATTTCATTCTCATTTGGCTTATCGAAGATATAAAAGTGGTGAAGAACCGTTGTATCTTTTTTTATCAAGACACTGGTAGCATTCCCTTCTATTTCAAATTCATCGTATTCACCTTCCATTACTTTCTGAACAATATCAATATACTCATCCACTTCTGTGTCAAATACAATATCTTCAATAAGGTCTGAGAAAAGGTTAATTTCTTGTGGTAGGATTATTCTTAGATATCCTAATGGGTTTCTTTTAAATTCATACGAATATTTCATACGCTTTGATCCCCTTTTAGATCATTTATATATAAATATAAATAGAACGATTAATCCTAAGATTAATCGCTCATACCTCACTTATTTTTATCATGTAATGTTCTTATCAATACTAATCTAACATTTCATCCAAACGATAATAGAGATACTTATAAAAGTCATCAAACTTTTCCTCTCCAACTTCTTCATTAATTGGATCCCAGCTTACAATTGAACACTCATTATTTCGGAATATTGACGTGTCGATACAGTACGCCAACTCACCTAATTCTTCTACCATTACATATTCTTTCGGTAGATTGTCATCTTCACGTGATTTCTCCGTAAATTTTACACAAGAAGGAATATTTGTTTCTTTTGCTCCTGCACCATAAATTTCAATTACAAGTAGTATACCTTCACCATATTGCTCTAAAAACCATTTATAACTATCTGGTAGGCTTACATTGAGCATGTTTTCAATATCTCCTATTTGATCAACACTGACTCCACCAGTTAAAAATATCGAATCATTATTTTCATTGATAATCTCTATAATTTTTTCTTTTTCCAATTTATATTCCTCCTTTTATGCAATTACAATCCTTGTCTTTCAATATCTAAAATACTTCACTTCCAATACTCTTATTGAAATTTTAAGATTCCGCTAAGATCTCACACTTTTCCTCACAGCCAGTATAAAAATAAAACTCCTTGATGGTACTACCATCATGAGTTCTCGATTCTCAAACAAATCATTTTCTTTTTTATCAATCAATTCAGCTGATTTATATAATTTAAAGTAAAAAACCTTGAAAGGCGTAAAACCAATCAAGGTATGAGTTTTATTTTCGTTCTTTAATCAGCTAGTAACTCCAAGTAATATTTATCATTTTCTTCTATCTTTCTTAAAAATTCTTCAAGAGAAGTCGCAATTTGAATATCATAATAGTAAACTGGACTTCTATTATTTTCATTCAATTCGATTGACATTAAAGCTGATTCACTTCCTTCAAAAAATATTAGTTTGTTATTCTCAAATTCATCATAGATTTCTATGTCGGGATAAAACTCAAAATCATTAACTCTTAATCGAAAATCTCTTACGGAATAAGGATCCATAATACGATTAATATTAAACTCTGAACCTTCAATAAACCCGTAGCCAACCTCTATATAAAAATTAACTAACTCCTTAGGAAATTTTAAATCGAGATCCTTCTCAACCTCTTTTATTTCGTTTTCAGTCACTGGATTAAAACTATTTTCTTGGTTTGCCTTAATAAATTCATAGTTCATTATTTTTTACCTCCTTTAAATAGTGTATTTGCTGGTGAACCTGTTCCATGAATACCAGCTTGATGTTCATATGGGAATTTTGCAGGATGCATATTCCACCATTCATGTTCTCCTCCAAAGGTATTTTCAATTATATGATGTGCATCATACTTATCTCCTTTTTTCCTAATTATTTTACCTGTTCTTTCTGAAATAACATTTTCATTATACATAGGCCACTTTTGCCCAGTATTTTCTTCCCACTCTTTGATTACTTTATTTTTTACTTTATCAAATTCTGCCCTATGCTTAGCTGTTTCTATTGGTGACATTTTTTTATATTTTTTATTTCTTAAAGCTTCCTTCAACTTCTCTATTTGGTTTTTAGGTAACTCTCTTCCAGTTCGTCCTTCTATATCTCTAATATATTTTTTTATTGTATCAGAATCTATCTTATTACCCTTACTATTAATCTCAGACTCCACTTTCGCCATTGAAATTAACTGATCCTTCAACCCAACACCATTAACCACATTATAAGGTACTCCATCTGCCAACGACAGTTGGTTTTTTGGGTTGTATGGCAATAGGTTAGGGATTGAGATAAGTTCTTTTGCCTTCGTAACGCCTTTTACTGCTGCCGCTTTTGTGGTCGCTACCCCAGTTTTCGTTACGGCACCTGCTCCTTTTGTTCCTACTACTGATGTGACGACTGTTCCGAGGGCATAAGTTACCCAATGAGACCGCGAGTAGGCATCGCCATTTACCATATCCCGTTCATATGAATCAGATATTGCCTTTGAAATATATTTATAGGTTTTTATCGGGTGCATGATTGAATTTGCTACACCTTCAACCGTTTCCCCAGGGTCTGTGACAAAGTCCCAAACTCCTGTCACGAAGTCTTTACCTACATCATAAAGGCCTACGCCGATTCCTTTTGCAATGTCTGCCGTTTGCTTGGATGCTTCTAGCTGCATAACATATTGCTGGTGGGTTTGCCCTAAGTTTTCATACCCGATTTGCTTGGCGATTTTGAGGAACTCATCTGGATCTGTTACATGATCGAGTTGTGCCTTCAAGTCTTTGATCCGGCGATTCTCCGCTTCTTCTTTCTTAACCTTCAGATATTGCGCGGTTTCTTTTTTCCTTACTTCCAGGTTTTTATAAGCTTCGCTATTTTTATAAGCTGCTGCATTAAAATAGAGCGGGGATACTACTCCTCCCCTTGTACTGGATACTTTCAATTGCTCCATGAGTGCCGTCACTGCCGCTTGGTCCTCTTCGGATTTGGCATATTCAGTCGTCCACTTATGATCGATTTCGTTTACTTTGTCTATCGTTTGGGTCCGTTTTGTTTCAGCTTTCTCGATATTTTCAAAGAACGCATCATCGGAAAAGGGCTCTAACTGAATGATGTCATCAATTCCAGCAAATATTTTTTTCAGATCATCTTTTTGGGCGGTGACCATTTCCTTAGAATTTCGAGTCGCATTTGTCAGCTCTTCCTCTAAAAAAGGAACCGTAACTATGGTTTCACTAAGGTTCGCTTCGATTGTATCTCCTTGAATTCCACTTAAAAAGGCAATATGCCGATTGATTAGACGCAGCCAAGAATCCACGACATCGATCTGTGCTTTGTAAAACCCTTTAATGGCCTCTGCGCCTTGACCCTGTAGCTCATCATCCAAATGAACGATACTCTCAAATCCTTTTTTTAATTCCGTGAGCTGTTCTTTTAGGTCCTTATATTGTCCGACACGCGTTTGCATGGCAGAAACTAGTGTTTGAGATTCGTAAATCATCGACATAATGGAAAGTCCTTTCAACTTCTTTTCTTATAACTAGATTTCATTTGTATGTAATATTTTTATTCACTGTAAAATTATGGACTAAATATATTTTAGAAGAGTTTCTATATTTATTCAAGAATTGGAAGGAGTTTTTACTAAACGGATTAAAAATGAAGTAAAAGTGTATTTCTTTAAGCTTTGGATTATTGAACAAAGCTAGGCTGTCCAGGAGCCACAAAATTGGCAATGTTAAACCGACACGTAAAAAAGGGCTATTCCTGTTGAAGGAATAACCCTTTCTTTGTATCAGAATTAAAATGCCGGAATGGCCGTTTCACTATATTTCTCTTCTAAAAATTTGCGTACCTCCGGGCTTGTCATAGCCTTGGCCAATTTTTGGACTGGCTCAGAATCCACGTTATCCTTGCGTGCCACTAATGTAATCGCAAAGTCATTTTCAACACCTTCTGTGAGAAGAGCGTCATTTTTTGGTGTCAAACCAAGCGGTGCAGCGTAAGCAGGTGTTATCACGATCGCATCTGCTTCATCATACGTTCTCGCCAGCATTAATAAATCGACTTCTTTAAACTTATAGTTTTTAGGGTTCTCAGTGATATCAGACATTGTATAGTATGGACCCTTTTTTTCCTTTAAAGTGATAACTTTATGCTGTGCCAGCAATGCCAATGAACGATCAATATTCGACACATCATTTGCAATGGCAATAACGGCACCCTCTGGCAATTTATCCATTGAATCGTATTCTTTGGAATACACACCATAATTGGCAAAATAAATGGGTTTCACAGGTACAAGCTCGGCATTTTTGTTTCGATTGAATTCCTCCATATAAGGAACGTGCTGGAAGAAGTTCACATCCACTTCTTTTGCCGCCAGTGCGGTGTTAGGCTGCACATTATCACCTAATACAACCATTTCCAGGTTAATGCCCTCCTCTGCTAGCTTTGGTTTAACAAGCTCAAGAATTTCCGTCATTGGGGGAATGAGTGAGGCCACTTTTAATGTTACCTCTTCCTTCTCCTGATTCTGCGCATTTTCTTTCTCTTTTCCTTCATCCGCCTTGCCACATCCTACTAAAAGCAACATAATTGCTGTCATGAGAAAGAGTATTTTTTTCATGATGTTTCCCTCCATTATTTATCTTTTATCAATCATTCTGGCTACTGCTGTTCCAATGAATTGGATAAGCTGTACTAGAATAATCATAATGATAATCATATAAATCATTAGCTCTGTTTTAAACTGCTGATAGCCATACCTGATGGCAAAGTCGCCGATACCGCCGCCTCCGACCACTCCCATGATTGTTGAATAGGAAATAAAGCTGATAATCGATGTTGTTAGTCCAAGGACAAGCCCTGAACGAGCCTCCACGTAAAGAAATTTAAATATGACATCCTTTACAGAAGCCCCCATGGAAATGGCTGCCTCGATCACACCCTTTGGCACGTCCAATAAAGATTGCTCGACCAATCGCGAATAATGGGCAATGGCAATGATCGATAATGGAACGCAAGCAGCTGCTGTACCAATGGCTGTGCCGATAATGAGCCTTGTAAACGGGATTAAAAAAACAACCAATAATAAAAATGGGAATGAACGGATAATATTGACAAGTAAATTTAAAATCGAGAAAGCCCACGGATTTTCAAGCAAATGACCCTTCCTACAAAGAAATAGCAAGGTCCCGACAGGCAATCCAATCAAAATCGCAGCAAAAATGGACACACCAACCATCGTAATGGTTTCTCCAATTGACTGCCAAATTTCTGCCTCATATTGAACTAAAATCTCAGGCATGACCTAGCCCACCATTCTCTGCTAATTGTTCGATAAAGTATTCTGGACGATTATCCTTTTTTTGAATCCCATTTGGTTCGATTAAGACCGTGTCATAAATCTCTCCCTCTGCCATGATCGATACACGATTGCATATACTTTTAATGACATCCAGCTCATGACTAACAATGACAATCGTCACACCGAAGCGCTTGTTTATGTTCTGTAGCACATCTAATATTTCAGCCGTTGTATTTGGATCAAGGGAAGAGGTCGGTTCATCACATAACAACACTTGCGGGTTATTTGCCAATGCCCTCGCAATGGCAACACGTTGCTTTTGTCCCCCGCTTAATTGTGCAGGATATCTCTCCATCTCCTTCTCCAATCCGACAAATTGAAGACACTCAATAACACGGCTCCGACGTTCTCTCTTTGGATAATTTGCCAGCTCTAAAGAGGCTGCCACATTGTCATGAACCGTTTTATTTGCCACAAGATTAAAATGCTGAAAGATCATGCCAATCGACTTCCGTGCCCCTCGAAGTGCTTTATTGTTCAATGTTGTCAACCTTTGGCCGTTTACCTCCACGTCACCTGCATCTGGGGTCTCCAACAAATTCATTAGCCGCAGCAACGTTGATTTCCCTGCTCCACTTGCTCCGATTATTCCATGAATTTCACCTTTAGGTATTGTTAAAGTAACAGACTTAATTGCCTGAAACTGTGAAAATTTTTTACTCACTTGATCCAGGTTAATCATAAAATCCCACTTTCTATTTGTTGACAGGTAAGTATAGCGCTCCTCATTATAGTTTCATCAAAGAAACACAGCTGATAAATCATTTTATCAACTAATGAGGATCTAATGCAAAGACACAAATTAACAGTTAAAGACTTCCAACCCTATTATCATCCTTATGACTAGATTTTTCTATTAATCGGATTATTCCTTTCAAAATAATGGAGCGTACATTATAATTGATAATGGTTATCATTATCAAATGTTGTTTTCTAATCTTCAAAATACGAATATTCTTAAAGGACATGGAGGAAAATACATGATTCAGTACCTTGATGAGAAAATTGCCAACTATGAGGTATGTGTCATCTTACCCTCAAATTACGATCAAACCAAGAAATACCGAACGATCTATATGCATGATGCTGGAGAAACTGCCAAGCAAGCTGCAAACTATATCGATCATTTAATTCTTTCAGGTCAAATTGAGCCACTTATCGTTATTGGAATTGAACCAATTGATCGCAAAAATGACTATACGCCGTGGGATGCGCCATCACTTGCACCACATGCTCCTACCTTTGAAGGACAAGCACAGATTTATTTACATACTGTTGTAACCGAAATAAAGCCATATATAGATGCCCATTATGCTACGAATCCTGAACCTTCTCATACAGCTATTTCCGGCTGCTCATTAGGAGGGCTTGTTTCGATTTTCGCCTCCTATTATTATCCAGAGGTATTCCATCAATATATCTCATTATCGGCTTCCTTTTGGTACGAGGATGTTCTTCGCTATCTTCAAGGAGAAAAGATCGAACGGCAAGGAAATATCCATATCAAACCAACTGTGAAGCGTCAAGATCATCAGCTTTATTTATATGTCGGGGAATTAGAGGGAATTTATAAAAAAACGATACAAAAGCATATGGTTGGCTACACGAAGAAGGCCCACCTTGAATTTATCAAGGAAGGCTATTCGGAATCCAATCTATTATTTGCGTCTGATCCAGAAGGAACTCATGATGACCTATTCTTTACTAACTACTTCATTCAGTCCCTTCGTTGGTTATATGGCATGGAAACTAAAAACGAAACGCTGGATCGATTGCATTACAACAGCCCCCAAGAATGGTGATTTTCCTCCAGTCTTGGGGGCTGCTTTTTCAAAAGTCCTTATCTATTGGCGAATCGAAAGGCCCTACTCATAATGGTCGGCACTACAGAAGCATGATTTTCCTCCATCGCTACATACAGCTCAACTGCTAGTGAATGATTCAGCTACAAGCTTTTTAGCAAGAAATAACAAACGATAACTAAGCAAGGGTTTTCCTCGTAAAAATGTTTTGTGGTATGATAGTTAAATTGTTTATCTACCCTGTGACACATCTACATTCATCTAAGAAAAGAGGTATTTATGCACACCACAGAATTAACCAAGCGACATTGGTTGCTCATCTTAACACTTACTTTATTAACATTTGTTCTCGGGACAAGCGAATTTGTTATCGTCGGGATCCTAACCGATATTTCCTCGAGTCTCCATATCACAAATGCCAAAGCAGGCACACTCGTTTCTGCTTTTGCGCTTACGTTTGCCGTTGCCACACCGCTCGTGATGTCGGCAACGAGTCATTTTCCAAAGCGTAAATGGATGTTGTTTTTGATAGGTTCGTTCATCGTCCTGAATGCTTTGTGCGTGATTTCGACGAGCTACATCATGCTCCTTGCACTTCGGATGCTGACTGCGATTGTAACAGGCGTTTTAATTTCACTTGCCATGGTTGTTGCAAGTGAAACCATGCCGATCGCTAAACGCGGACTTGCTATATCATTCGTTTTCGGTGGCTTTACGCTTGCAAACGTGATTGGAGTACCGATAGGCACTGTCATCGCTGAATGGTACGACTGGAATGCATCCTTCCTGTTAACGACTTTTCTCGGAGCTATTGCGTTTCTGGCATCTTTCTTCGTTTTGCCTACTATGCAAAGTACAATTCGCAGTTCGATGCGTGATCAATTTTCTTTGTTAACACACCCGCGAATTTTAATGGCTTTTTTCATTCCATCTCTTGGATTTGGAGCAACGTATGCCGTTTATACGTATCTCGTTCCGATCCTGAAAGGAATGGAAGCACCAGGCAGTTCAATCAGTTTGATCTTGTTTGGCTACGGATTCATTTCCATTTTCAGCAACATCCTTGCTGGTAAAATTGCCAGCTACAATGCGATCGGACGCCTCCGGTTTGTTTTCCTTGTGCAGGCAATCGTTCTGATCAGTTTATATTGGACGACAAATCATTTTATCTTTGGATTGATTAACATTGGCCTGATGTCGTTAATGGCCATCCTTTTAACAACATCTACCCAGCTTTATTTGATAGACCTTGCCGGTATTTATCAACCAAAAGCTACAGGGCTAGCTGCTTCACTGATGCCAGTAGCAAGCAATGTCGGTATCGCCTTTGGTTCCGCACTGGGCGGAGTTGTTTACCATCAGGGAAATTTGCTGAATGTGACATGGGTCGGTGGGCTGGTTGCAATCTTTGCAAGTCTTCTAACATTCTTAAGTTATCGCTTGGACCAAAAACAAAAGAAAGCAGCATAAGAGAAAACTAAAAACGCATTGGTATGCTTCCTTTGGTTACCTCCAATAGAACAAAAATCTTTTCATGGCAAAATAAACATATCTTCAAATAAATGGAAGAAAGAAGTATCAAGAACGATAGTTGTTCTTTGATACTTCTTTTTTTAAAAGACTAGGTGCTAAAAACCAAGCGGACAATTGCAATTTAGGCCGCCTGAATTATATGCCCTTTTTTCCTAGAGTTACCGCCAATATAAGGAATATATAAGGATAAGTTAATAAGGTAAGCTCTAAAAACCCAAAACCTCCAAAAACTAACATTTCCGGAGCGTGCCCGTCTAAATAATATCCTTTTCCGGTCATATACAAGCCAACAAGAAGATATGTTGTTATAGATATTCCTATTAAAAAATATCCTATGATATTAAACTTAACTTTTGTAAAACTATCTACTAAAATACCTACATATAATAATCCAAGCAGCAGCACTAAAATAGGTATGTATACTGGCTCATAAAAAAAATCACTCATACTTTCAATTAGCATCTTATACCTCCTTCTAAAAATAACTTATACTGGATTACAATTCTTAATATGAGTACTGGCCGCCACGGTTCTAAATTCCAATAATTTTTATAAAGTGGAAGGTATGTATTCCGATGTTGGCCGTCCAAGTATTGACCCTGTACCCTTATTAAAATTACTTTTTTTTACAATTATGAGTATCCAAAAACACTGCCAATTAAAATGGCGGTGTCGTCTTCTTGATAACTTTATCGGTCCAACAACCAGGTAATGTCTGAGAAATATTTATAATAATTTTAATAACTTTTCACATTTATTTGTTTTTGTCTACACGCTTTTCTAATACGACCAAAGAAAAATAAATAAACAGAGTGGTTATTAAAATTATGAAGCCAGCTTGTGTGATATAAGAAAAATCCCATTCTTTTATTTCTTTCTCATCAAGTCCATTATAATTTTGAATTATATAGTTCGAAGTCTCATAATCCATAAAAACGCAACTAATAATTCCTCCAATTATAACTCCACCTAATAATGATAATAAAAACTTTTTCAATATGTTATCCCCCTGACCCTTAGTAAATATGAGTGAGAGTGAGACTGAAACTTAATTCATATTATCCAAAGTATCTATCTTCATCTCTAAAATTGTTCAAACTCTACTTCATACATGGTTCTCTTAAAAGGTATAAATACCTTCAAGTTCCTCGAATAACTCTATAGGCAACTCATCACTGTTTTTTCCTTTTCCCCCCATTTTTAATTTTCATTCCTATAATGGCATAATAACCATAAATACAGATTAAAAGATTCCAAAATTGAATTCAGGATTTTCAAATATGGAAAACTCCGCTTTCTTTCCGATAGGCTATGTTAAATCTTAATGTTGTTTTACCCCTCAAAAAAACCGCCCTTTGTAAAGGCGGTTAATTAAACTTTCGTTACCCGTTAGTGGCAATGAATCCCGAATCATTGTTTCCTAATCTTTCTCTAATGTAACAAGTGAATAAACTGCTCCACCACCACCTGCACCTGACATAGCACTCTGAGAGACAACCTTCCACCCCTCTTGCAAAAGTTGATTTAAATCACTTAAGTTATTCTTCTTATCGGTAATATAATAAACTACGATTGCCTTCTGCATAATACATCTCCCTCCAGAACTCAATATATCATATATAAAATTTCATATTTTTACCGATTAGTCCATCAATAAGAAGCCGTTCGTCGAAGTTTAATGTTTGTTTCATTTACAGTAAACAGACAAGAGGCGACCAACATATTTTTCTTATTCGACGTTGTGTTCCTATATTCCTTGCTGTCTAAGTAGCGAAACCAAGCCAAGTAATTTTGAAGATACTTGGTTGCTACGCCGTTGATGCGGTCAATTCAACGTTTGAGTCGGCTATGGTAGCTGTTCACGTTCTGAATGTGGTAAACGTCTTTCACACGCTGTTTCCCGTCGGACTTGAATCCGGTAATGGTCTAAACCTTTTGAATTGGCATAGGAACTGAATGCCCGCCATGAATCGGTACAAAGCACGTTTGAATCGGATAACTGACCGCCAATCGCTTCATCCTATTTCGTTAACTGGACATATACCGTGACGTTATTTCGACGACACCACCAAAAACCGGACAATTTGATCCGAGAAGTTAAACCAGTAATGGGCTTTTCTAGCATCGAACATGAACGACTGCTGTTCATGGAGTTCTATTCTTTCCCCCTCTATTTCCACTGTTAACTTCCCTTCGATAATGAATAAGAATTCATGTCCGCTATGAGAAAAAGCGCTTCCTTTATTCTCCCCTGGCTTTAACGTGACTAGAATAGGCGAAAAAACAGCATCACGAATGCCGCTGGATAAATTCTGATAATGAAATTGTTCATGATTGTAATCTGAATTTTCTTGGGAGCGGTCCTCAGAAAAAAAGAAGCTTGGGCTGACATCTAATGTATCGGCGATTTTTTTTAATGACTCTAATGTGACGCTTGATTTTCCTCGTTCTACTTGTGATAAAAAGCTGATCGAAACGCCTGTTTGTTCAGCAAGGCACTTTAATGTTAGTTTTCGCTCTTTCCTCAATGACTTCATTTTTTCCCCGATTGAATCAAAAGGCATAGAGATGCCCCCTTTTTTTACATAGTATCTAGCTACATTATACAGTACAAATTTTGATGAATGTTCCGTCATTAAAAAAATAATTGACAGAAAATTTAAAATTATTTACAATGAAGGAAATAATAAATTGAAGTGACACTTCAATTTTAATGGGGTGACTCAAGATGGAGAAGAAACAAATGCGGCGAATTTTAATTGCGAGTTTAGTCGGAAGTTCGATTGAGTGGTTTGACTATTTTTTATATGGAACCGTTGCAGCTCTCGTGTTTAACCAGCTATTCTTCGTGAATGAGGATCCGACAATAGGGCTGTTGCTTTCCTATGCATCCTTTGCGTTAGCATTCTTCATCCGCCCTTTTGGCGGAGTGATCTTTAGTCATATTGGCGATCGCATCGGGAGAAAGAAAACACTTGTTATAACACTTAGTTTAATGGGGGTCGCAACATTTGGGATGGGGCTTCTTCCTACGTATCAAGCCGTTGGTATTTGGGCGCCGATTTTATTAATCACGTTGCGCTTAGTTCAAGGTCTGGGAATTGGCGGTGAATGGGGAGGCGCGCTATTATTGGCCGTTGAATATGCTCCCGCTGAAAAACGGGGCTTGTTCGGAGCCATTCCTCAGATGGGTGTTACTATAGGAATGCTGCTTGGAACCGTTGCCTTATCTATTATGACACTGCTTCCTGAAAACGCATTCATGACTTGGGGATGGCGTATACCATTCATTTTTAGTGCTTTGCTTGTATTTTTTGGCCTATGGATTCGTAAAGGAATTGATGAAACTCCGTCTTTCAAAAAAGTAAAGGAATCCGGAGAAGTTCCAAAGCTGCCGATTGTAGAAACTCTTAAGAATTATTGGCGTGAAGTGCTTATCGCCGTGGGAGCCAAAGTGGTAGAAACAGCGCCATTTTATATTTTCAGCACATTTGTCGTATCATATGCTACTGCAAATCTCGGTTTCTCACGGACAGCTACATTGACTGCAGTCATGATTGCGACAATTATAACGACAATTTTAATACCATTCATGGGGATGTTATCCGATACAATTGGCCGTAAAAAGCTGTTTATAGGCGGAACGATTGGGATGGCACTGTTTGCATTCCCATACTTCTGGTTGCTGCAGCAAAAATCAGTACTCCTATTAATCATTGCAACAGTGATAGGTTTAGGGGTTATTTGGGCTCCCATCACTGCTGTTCTTGGAACGATGTTCTCGGAAATTTTTGATGCAAGGATTCGTTATACCGGCATCACGCTTGGTTATCAAATCGGAGCAGCTCTGGCAGGAGGAACAGCGCCGCTAGTTGCAACGGCTTTACTTAATAGGTTTAATAACTCCTATGTTCCTGTCGCCATCTATATTATTTTTGCATCTGTCCTGTCACTAGCAGCGATTTGGGCAGTTAAGGATCGCAGCAATCAGAAATTAGACGAAACGCATAATACTAGCGCCATGTAATCTATGGTTTTTTACTTCAAGGAGGTCAATTGAATGTTGGTTATAAATGAAAAGGAAATTCAACAATCATATGGAATGAAGGACGCAATATCGGATGTAAAGGCCGTATTACGTGCACACGGTGCTCAAAGTATAGACAACCCTCATCGCACGGTACTTGCTTTCCCTCAACACGAGGCATCGGCACTTTACATGCCAAGCGCTGATTTATCTGAAGAAGTTTCGGCGGTCAAAGTTGTTACCATTTTTCCAAAGAATCCTTCAAGGGGGATGGCCACAACACAAGGAGTCATCATGCTGTCAGATGCAGAAAATGGCGAACATTTAGCATTGTTGAATGCCTCCTATTTAACACGTCTCAGAACGGGGGCATTGAGCGGTATTGCCACGGACTTTCTTGCTCGTAAAGATGCCCGGGTTCTCACGATCATCGGAACGGGAGCTATGGGATTTGAACAAGCAATCGGTGTGTTAGCCGTAAGGGACATTGAACGCATTTTATTAGTGAATCGTACACGAGAGAAAGCGGATAAATTCGGAGAAAAGCTGCGCGCATTCGGAGTAACCGTTCCTTTTGAAGTTTTCGAGGATGTCTCAGCAGCTGTTCGTCAAGCAGATATCATTTGCTGTGCAACCCGCTCGAACGAGCCAGTATTCAATGGGCAGGATGTAAAGCCGGGCACACACATTAACGGGGTCGGGTCGTATTTGCCGGATATGAAAGAAGTGGATAATACCACCGTTTCACGCGCTGCTAAAATTATCGTCGACGATTTGGCGGGCGTGAAGGATGAAGCAGGAGAACTCATTTCTGCAGCCAATCAGGGAAATTGGTCGTTTAATGATATTCACGGTGAGCTCTATGAACTTGTTATGCTGACCAAAACAGGCAGGGAAAACGAAGAGGAAATTACCTTCTTTAAATCGGTCGGTGCTGCTTATTTTGACCTCGCTGTCGCAAAAGGTGTTTACCGCCAATCGAAAGAACGGAACATCGGGATGGAGATTGAGGTATAACAGAAAATCGTACATGTTGCGGTCTATTATTTGAGTTAAATTCAGAAGGAACTTATGATGACCTATTCTTTTCCAACTACTTCATTAAGTCGCTAAGCTGAATATTAATTATTGAAGTAGTTAGCAGTGAAGCTGTATGTAGCAATGGATGAAAATCATGCGTCTGTAGTGCCGACCACCATGATCAGTGCCATACCATTCGCCGATAAATAAAGACCTTTGTAAAAACCAGCCGCCGAGACTTGGTGAACATCACCATTCTTTGCGGCTATTTTAATGGTTAACGATCCATCGTTTCTATTTTTAATGCCAAATAACCGACGAATATAGTAGCTTTACATTTACTGGAACATTTCATCAGGTTATTCTATATTTATATGAATGAGGACACTTACCTGAACTAGTTATGATTGGAATAGTCCTTCTTGGCATGAAGAGTGTGCTAAAGAAATTTCTGAATAAAAATGACATTGGATGTAGTTACTAGTGGAGACCGAACAAAAACACACCCATAAAAGTACCTGGGTGTGTTTAACTATTTAATATACAGAATCTTTAATTACTAACTTACGCCAGAATCATTTCCAAGTATTTTATCTAATAATCCCATCTGACTAACTATTTCAATATCCTTTTTAAAATTTTGTAAACTAGCTTTATATTCATCGTATTCTAAATCTTTGGAGTAGCCAATACATAAGTTTAATATACTGTTTAGTTTTTCAGCAGAACCACTAATAAAATAGGTCGTGAGTATTTTATTATTTGTGCTTGCAAGTACTACAATTGTTGCCATGTCCAGTGCATATTCTATGTCTGTATCTGAAATCTTTCTATTCTTTTTCTTAAGGTATTTAAATTCATAGCTATTAATAGAATGAATTTTTCCTATGAGTAATTCTAGTATCGTTTTATTATAGATTAAATATACTCCTTTAATTAGCTTCATTTCTGGAGCATAAGGATCAGCCAGTATATATTTTATACGTTCATCTTCTTTAGGAATCTCTATTCCGTCTAAATCATGCTCTAATATGTAAGCTACTTCCTCAATTCTTTTAGGAGGGAATAAATTTGCGAAGCCGTTTTTTTCCATAGAATACCTCCTTTATAAATTAATTTGATAAATCACCAGAGCTTACCTCCTCCGTAGAATGAGTGGGTACCATATTCATGAGGATGATAATGTGCAAATGTACGTTTTCCTTTACCAGCAGTATGTGCTGAATCAAATCTATATTGTCCAGTTGGTGAAGCACCTTTTGCTATACTGAGTGCATTTGATGAGCCAATACTCCAAGTATCTAATCCACTTTTTAATCTTGAAATTGCTTTCGATCTAGATCTACCTGGACCAACCCATAGCCCCTTAGAGTTTGAAGTTCTCATTGCTTCATAATGCACATACCTCTTATTTTAATGTTATCATTAACTACCTTACCTGCTACCCTTAATGCACCTGCTTTTCAATTTTTATTGCTCTTTATCAAATTCAGATTCTGAACGGTCTCTATCTGTAGGTATTTCATTTTCATATGCATTTTCATACTCAGAAACTACCTCTGTGGCTTCCTCGTTCAAAGAAGCTTTACCTTTTTCCATTTTTTCACTAGTCACATCTTGCTTAATACCTTCAACGTATTCATTCGAATTTGGACCTGATACTAATAATGAACCATCATCTTGTGCATACGCTAAAAACACATATGATTTTCCTTCTTCCGGTAATGTATCATCTTCATACAAAACAACAGAAGAGCCATCTTCATTTATCCCTCCAGCCTTTTGAATAGGTATGGAAGTATCTGTAACTAAATCACCCTTTATATTTTGCAGGACAGTAACTTGGTAATTTGTATACGGTGTTGAAACCTCTTTAGCACCGTCACTAGTTTTAATTGTTACAGGATCTTTGTATAGAGTGTCAACATCTTCATCGACTCTGCCTATAAAAACGTAATCTGCATCGCCTACAGTTTCTTTTGGATCATCCACATTTATAACAAAAGTACCATCCATTTGAATTACCTTTAGATTTTTTTTATCCTCCGAACTTACATTGCTTACATCTTTCTTGGAATTAGAACAAGCTGAAACTATCAAAGAAAGACTAAATATAAATAATAGCGAAGCTATCAACTGAACCTTTTTCTTACCCATCGTTTTCATTCCTATTCTTCCTGTTAGTATTTCTTATAAGCAGCGGTATAAGACGCTTTATCATAATGCTATAATAACCAAAAATTCAGATTGAAATATCCCAAAATTGAATTCAGGATTTTCACATATGGAATCTTTTCTGTGACCCTCTCACGTTATACCTTTCTTGCCACAAATAAAAGAACCTGACAGTACCAAGGGTTGAAAGATTAATTCACGACAAATAAAAAAGAATCCACCTTGAATAAAGATGGATTCTTTTAATATCTGCGTTGCTGTGTCGATCTTGGATTAACTTAATAAATTCATGATCCACTTGTTTCTGCTTCAGCTACCTTTTTGACACGATCTAAAAATTCAACGACCACTTTATCGGTGGCAAATACTAAAAGTAATTTCAAAAACCACTTTAATGGGCGACTGGTGACTGTATATGTAAAGGAAGTTCTATTGTCATTGATTTTATTTAGTTCATATAAAGCGGTAATATCAAACATTTTTGCAAGTATAAATCCTACTTTAAGCTTTTTCTCATTTGTCTCATTCAAATATTCCAATGTTTCTATATCATACTCTTCTGTTCGTTTCCCTTCTCTATATGTTTGACGATATACGCTTCCAACCACTTCTTCCGTTATTTTAACCGGCTTTTGTTCAACTACTTGAGGCATGATTTTTTGCATATTTTCTACAGAACCATCAAGAAACTTCCATACCTGTTCAATTGGGGCATTTATTTCTATTTCTTTTGTCCATTTTTTCAATGAAAATCACCTCTGCCTCTATTATATTTCCTTTATTATGTAAAACCAAATTTTCAACTGATAAATCCTTACTTGATGTTCCTGAAACATCGACGAATTGGTTGGCTTAAATCTTACTCATATAATATTAATAAAGCAAAAGAAGCAAGTATCGAAAGACTGCTCTAGGCTGACTCTTCAAATAGTATACTACATCATTAACAAACCCTCTTACTATTCCTTTTGCATTGAACTATTGATTTATTGAGATGCGGGAATAGGTAAATCACATTTATTAACTGATAACGCTAAAAGATTGCAGGAAGCGGGTCATAGTGTTTTCTTTTGCGAAGTACGCATACGCTGCTTTAGAACAGATAATGGACAGGTTGAGCTATTCAGATGGCCAAATTACTCTTTGGTTACCCCATGTATTCTCTGCCTATCATTATTGGAAGGCTTATTTAATTCATATAAGTAACTTTTTAAGTAGTTTTCTACCCTTTTTTGCTGCACAATAAGGACATTCTATTAGTTAATTCACGCGTGCCAAATTATTAACCGGAGCTTCCGTACGCCTTTCTCTTAAATCAACCAATTTTTTTTGTTGCCTTATTGTTCCCACGAGGAGTTGACATTCAAACCGCCCCCTTTTCGCACATTAGAATTTCTTCAAATCGTTTCAACTTTCACTTAAACACTTTGCTTATTTACTCCTTACCAGTAAAAAGTCTTATTCCTCTTCCTACTTTGTCTGAATCCATATGAAGTATTTTATTACTTACTTCAATATATCTATAAAAGGCGTATAGAAGTTCTAACCCATCAATAATATTCATATTCAACTTATACTGATTAAAAGCATATTCTTCACTTAGCCTTTTTTCATCTATTTTCATAACTTGTCGATTTTGATTTACATTAGACATTTTGTTAAATCCTTTTTTTGTAAACAATACTCTCTCGTAATACTCTAATTGATTTAATCTAGTAATATTTATAAATCTTCTTAACTCAAATTTATAATTTGTGTACCAGATACCAAACATTCTATTCTCTGATTTATTTATTGCTTCAAGTTTTTTAATCAAATCATTTAATTCAGTAATATCATCAAATAAAAAATCAAAGTCTATGCTTCTTAAACTTTCAGTCCTTTTTTGGTTCTCAAGTGTTTTATACTTTTTTAATGTCCAAGACTCATAAATAGACTCATAACAATTCAAAGCATATTCTAGATTCTTTGACCCTTTTAAGATGATATCAAGCACAGGTTTTTCTAATTCTCTAAATAATTGGATAACATCTTCTAATTTCTTTTTATTTGCTTGAGCAATTGCCCTTCTTGTAACACCATAGCGACTCACAAAATACAATAAAAAAATTAATAAAACAACAACAACAACTGCGGATAATTTCGAAGAGTTACTCCATAATAAAAAAAACAAATTGTCCCATTGGTCTTTTATCGATTCTAAGCCACCATATATAATAGAGTAATTAAATGTTAAAAGTGTCAATAGAGCCGCTAATATGGAATAAGTAGATTTAAACAAATTGAAAAAGAATTTTAACCAATCAGTAAATATGGGGGCAGTAAGATCGTCAATAAGTTTGGGCTTACTTCTAATTGAAATTTGGATGATTCCTAGTCTAAGATAATAATAAATCTTTTGAAAACCATAATAAAATCTTATTAACTTTATAAGTATCCATTTTTTCCTGATAAATCGTTCTGTTAATTCGGTATATAGAGAATATACAACATTAGAGAGCCTTAAGATCACAAAGTCCCACAAAGTAGCAATCATAAAAATTTCAATAAAATATATGGCATACAGCCCAACCCTTTTCTCTGACCAGTGCATGTTGGAATTAAACTCCAAAATCATAGAAACAAATTCTGTGGGAGAATGAATAACAAGCATCCAAATCAAAATAAATAAGGGTAAACAAATTACAAATAGGTCAAATATTCGCTCTATTTTTCTCATAAACTTTTTGGCATCCTCTCTATTTAAAAAGATTTCGTTAATTTCTTACTTCCCCCAAAAAATAAAACCCTAAAACAAACAAAACAAGTTTTAAACCCTTTAAAATATTAGTATTTATCGTTTTAATAACTGAAGTTATTCTTTTACAAAGTTCGTATTTAAATCGTAAATCCCAGGAAGCTTGAGGCCATGATGACTGCTAATTTCTTAGGTAGTGATTCGTTAAAGTAGTAGGATTTAATTTAGATGTGTAATTTTCTGAACTGTCATTTTAGCTCCTAGTGGACTTTCCATCCAATTTTATAAATTCGTTAGAAAGTAAATCCTTAATAATTATGTCAAGCACTGTTCTAGAAAATTTTACCTTTAAAGAAGCTTCGATTCACTTCTGTTCTAGTCATTCCCCCTTTCCTTCTTCTATTAAATTTTCCAAAATTTGCTCAAACTGTTATTTGGATAATTTATAAGTTTTTTTCTTTCTTCACTTTCACTACCTCTTAATGCTTATGCTTATACGATGTTTAATGTTTTAACCTTTATGAAGTAACAGCAATTATAACATTTCAAGAATGTTGAAATTCAATATTTATAATAACCTTTTTAGCCCAATTACAAAGTCACATTATTCACTTCATCCATCCCTATATAACAATCTAACGACAAACTTTATTAATAAATTCATTTTTCCTAAAAAGGCGTACTTAATGATCATTATTTTGAATTTAAATGTCGTTCTGTAAATAAATTACTTATTAAGATTCTCTTTTTTGGTGTTATTCTTGTATAATAAACCAAACGGTTACTTTTTCAGGAGAATCCTATGAATTTTATTTATATCAATCAAAACATATTAGATAATCTTTTTTATATATTAGTAAGTATTCTGATTTATTACATTTTATTAGATCATGGCAAAAGGTTAAGTCAGTATGTCAGGACCCTTATCACTGCATGCATGAGCATCCCTATTATTTTATGTATGAAGTTTCCTATTTATATCGATGAATATTGTGTCCACGATCTCAGGCAAATTCCTTTTATAATAGGGACCCTTTATGGTGGTTGGCCTGTAGGGGCTGCTCTGTTAGTCATCATATTAACTTTTAGGTTTGCTTTTTATGGCTTTAATTTACTTACGTTAATTGTATATATCGTAATCTTTATTATAACGGCTCTATTTTCTTCCAAATTCAAAAATTTCAATCGAAAAAATAAGCTTAATAGCTCGATACTATTAATTTTGTTTCTTGGAATACTAACGAGCTTCATTTCACTCGCTATGTCTGATTATTTTCAAATAACGGAGGCGTATGTATTTTACTTTATCATCCTCCCTCCTTTCATTATTGGTTTAGCTGTTTATATCATGGAAATTTTAAAGGATGCCATTTTAATCCGGACACAAATGATAAGGCTTGAAAAAATGGAGGTAGTCAGTCAGCTTGCAGCCAGCATTTCACATGAGGTTAGAAATCCTTTAACGGTTGTGAAAGGATTTGTTCAACTGCTAAAGACTCCTGATCTGACTCAGGAAGTAAAAGAACAATATATAGAGCATGTTGTCAGGGAGCTTAATAGTGCAGAATCCATAATTAGTGAATACTTAGCATTTGCAAAACCTGCACTTGAGAAAGTGGATAATATTTCAATTAACCGTGAAATAGGGTATGTAATTGAAATGATCAAACCATTGGCTAGCATGAATTTAGTTACTATATCTGAACAGTTGGCTCCAGGCATTACTAGGGGGAATATTCAACATTTCAAGCAATGCTTCCTAAACCTCATCAAGAATGGTATAGAGGCAATGCCAAACGGCGGGGAACTTAATATTGTTTCTTATGTAAATAATTTCGATATCATTATCGAAATCAGTGACAATGGAGTGGGAATGAACAAGGAGCAAATAAATCGTTTTGGCGAGCCTTATTACAGTTCCAAAGAAAAAGGGACTGGGTTGGGATCAATGGTGGCTGTCAAGACCATCCAAACGATGAATGGTACACTTCATATAACTAGCGCTTTGAATAGGGGAACAACGATTTCAATAACACTTCCCGTTTATCATGAAGATTATTCTGCAAAATAACTCTCATATAAAAAAAGTCCGCCATTTACGGCGGACTTTTAGTTTGTCTAAGGTTTTTTAGGTTTTTAATATTTGACCGTTGATTTCCACTCCAGGCACTCGCTTTCCGCGGGCGGTCCGGGAGCCTCCTCGGCGCCTTTGCGCCTGCGGGGTCTCCCTTGGACACGCTTTTCCCGCAGGAGTCTCGCACCTTCCGTTCCAATCAACTTTGTTTTAAATCACTTTCCGCCGACTGTCTGCACTGTTTTGGGTCAATGACGCAGTTTATCAACCTAAACCACACACTTTTCGTCCGTTCACGCACATTATTCGACCTAAACCACATAGTATCCGACCGTTCACGCTCAGTATTCGACCTACCCCGCTTAGTATTCGACCTACCCTGCACTATATTCGACCGCTTGCGAATTTTTTTCGACCTTCACCTCACTATTAGACTCTTAGCCCCTTATGTCCGCAAAATAAAAGTCCGCCATTATCAGCGGACTTTTTGCTTTATTTTTTCTGGTCAAGGCATTGATAAACCGCCATCATGTCTCGTTTGTTCAATTCACGAATCCGGGCGAAAATGGGGATATCTGCAACGGCCTCGGTACGTTCACTTTCAGCCACGACATCCTTTACTTTCCCTGTCAGCCAGGTTTGTACTTCGATGCTTTCGACGATTTCTTTACGACCTTCATCATCGATGCCACTGGCATGACAGCTCACACAAGGGATCGTTAATTTATACACACCGTCATGGATGTTGTCTTCTGAAATGACTTTCTTGCCATTACAGAATGGGCATTTATGACTTGCTTTAATTTTATTGATTTGGGTAACGATTTTTTTGTAGCCGAATGCTTCATAGACATAGGTTAGTTTTTTGTATTTGCCATTGGTGAAATATTTATCAATAATGGTTTCTCTTGTTTCGTTAATATTGGCAAAGTCACAGATGGTGATCTGGTTTTTGCTGCTGATTGCTTCGATATTGCCTTTAATGCTGTCCCAGAATGGCTGGGTATTTTGTAAAACCACTTCATAGCCGACAAAGCTTGCTAGTTCGAGCTCAAGCATTTTCAATGCCGCTTTTGTTTCACGTGGAAGGAATGAGACATCATCAGTGAGTGCGATATCGCCGCCCACAATCGCTTTTAGTTTTTCCAGTTCCGGCAGCTTTCCTACAATTTTGATGACTTGATCAATTGGCTGTTGGATGAGCTCGCGAATGTCCGTATCACCAAAAATCAGCTTTTTATGATGTTTGAGAACCGTTCCTTGACAGACTGGACAGTCGATCATCTCTTTTGTTTCTTTCATCTGCTCTTTAATGATTGATTTCGATACGAAGATATAACGCCCTATGATGAAATTGAATCCTTCCCAAATTCGCGATGCCTTGCCCGCTTTATCGTAAAAGGACTTTTCCCAATACCCATATAAGAAGGTATGCTTTTCGGCATCTGTCATCTCATTATAGCTTTTACTAATGTCGTGACCGAGTTCATTCTTGATCTCATCAAACAGGAATTGCAGTTTTGAATGCTGATAATATTTTAATACCTCCATCACGTCCGGATGTAATAAACCATCCCAGAATGTCACGTTTTTGTCTTGTATGACTACATCGAAATCGAATTTTTCAATGACCCGGCGTCCCGAACAGCTCGGACAATGATTTTCTGCAGAATAGAAATCAAAGCTTCTTGTATCCTTATTGGTCGGATGTGCAGCCACTATATGGTTGATCATTCCGCCCAATTCATAAAGAAACGTATATTGACTGTACAAGTGCCGTTCAAGGTCAATGGCGATGACAGGTGCAATCGTGTCTGACTCGTACTCCCCATAAATCACACGAGCGATTGGTGATAAGCTTTTTAAAATGCCGCCCTTATAGACGTTCTCAGCCTTTTTGAAATAGTCCAGATGATTTTCCTGTAAATAATTGATGCCATTTTTTGACCGAAGTGTGGAAGAGATTTGCAATGGCTCCACTTGATCGTCACTGTTTTTGTGACGATAATAATCATCATGACTGACAACGTCAAGATGCTGGACAGGCGTTAGCTGTCTTTTACCAAAATCAACGATATAATCCGAGCTTTCCAGCATATAGGCATTATGTTCAATCATGATGATGGAGACGGATTCATCATCTAGAATGACTCTGACACTATCAATGAATTGGTTTAAAATATTTTGCGATAACCCTTTTGAAGGCTCGTCAAAAATGAACAGCGTATGCGGATTTCTTGTCTTCGCAAACAGCTCGGAAACTAAGTGGACACATTGAAATTCACCCGTCGATAGTGTTTGTGTTTTTCTTTCTAACGTCAAATAACCAAGCCCAAGTTTGATCAATAAGCTCAAGCGTTTATGAGCGATGTCTTCTTTTGGCAATTCTTCAATGATATCTTCGATCGAACGCTGAAAAATATCATCAATTTCATCACTGTATTTGGTTAGTTTCTTTTTAATATCAAGAAACGTCGCAACGGTTGAACGACTTGTAATCGATTTGTTTCGATCCTGCCCGACCATGACCAGCTTATCCTTTGGATACCGCTTATGAAAATCTATAGAGATACATTCATTGACTAGTGTAGATTTACCGCAGCCTGACTCACCCGTAAAGGTAACGAGTCTATTCTTGGGAATCCGGATTTCTTCCATTTGAATATTACGGCAGTAAAGATCCTGAAATTGATAGTATTCCGTTGGTGCTGCTTCATTTCGCTTCCAGCTGATTGGTTTGGGCCGCGGTGATTCCTCAACGATTTTCCCGCCATATTTTCCGCTGCCGGGTCCAAAGAACAATTGGTCATCAGTGCTATCCAGCACCGTATCTGAATGATCAATGAGCCAAATTTGATTTTTATAACCTAATTGCTTAATCTGTTCCAAAATTTTCAAAAGGGTTTGATGATCAAGACCGACGGAGATTTCATCGATGATGATCACGGTATTTTCACTTGTTGCCATGAATTCGGCCAAATAAAGCCGGGTTAATTCTCCCCCAGACACTGTCCCCATAATACGATTCAAGCCTAAATAACCAATATTCATATTGATTATATTTTGGAGAATATGCTGTTTAGCTTCACTAATATGTAAGGTCTCTGAGAGTGAAAGGATCGTTTCGATGCTTAAGTTGTTAATATCGGAAATAGTATGCGGGCGATCTAATAATTCAATCGTATATTGCTCGACTTCTGGATTGTAGCGCTTCCCCTCACACTTTGGACATTCGACATTTTTCGTCGTACCGCGTCCTTTACAAGTGGGGCACCAGCCTAAAGCATTATTAAATGAAAAAACTTCCGGAGAAAGATTGAATTTTTCTGCAAGACAAACACGAATCTCTTTAAACACACCAGTATGTGTGCCAATGGTCGAACGGGGATTGGCTGAAATGGATGATTTGCCGAGAAAAAGGACCAGCGGCATTTCCTCCATCTTGATGGCACTGAAGTTGGTTTCCATAATATTAGGAAATAAATACTGATATTCAGACTTGGGCAATAAGGAAACGAGACGCTTCTTGGATTCTTCACCAATGGTTTGACAAAAAGTCGTCTTCCCGGAACCTGATAATCCAGCAATTCCTAATGATTGGTCGTCTGGCAGTGATGAATCTAAATGGTTTATATTGTTCGCTATTAATCGATTTATTTTCATATGTAACTCCTCTCCATTTTTTAAGCTCAGTCTTTCATATTAGCATAGCGGTATATGTATTTGGTATTTTTTTAACGGTAACCACATCCTTCTATTCTTTCACATTCCACTTCTTCAAAAACGTATGATTCATCGACAAAAAACGAGGAGTGATACGAAATAGGGTTGGATATTCAATCATCTGCAGATTGAGCCTTCTTTTAGATTATAAAAGCCCCTCTCCATTAAGAGAAGGGCATTCTTTATAAAGTATGACCATAATTTTGACCAATACGCTTATTTTGTATTGGACTTTTTTGCCTTGTTTTCAAGCTCGCTTTTTGGCTCTGTGGAGAATTCCACATCTTTTCCATGTCCCTGCGGGTTAACACTTGGTGCGATGCGACCTCTTCCTGTCTTTTTACTCATTTCCTTCACCTCCAAGTATATTATGTCCGAACTGTTATAAATTAAAAACGAGGTCGTTTCCTTCTATAAACTTGTCAACAAGGCAGGCAAATGAATAAAAAATTGAGTTTAGCCAAATTCACCAGGATGTAACTTAAAAGTGTACACTTTCAAAAGGTAAATTCCATGATTTAAGAATGTTGTATATTTCTTTTTGGTCCGGCTCACCTAAAGGAGAAACGGGCTCCCTAGTTACACCGGCAGTTAGACCCAATTGTTCCATAGCTTCTTTAATCACAACGACATTATTGCCGTTGTTATATTTTGCTCTAAGATCCTCAAATGGCAATATCTCATGCCAGGCTTTCCACACTATTTCCTTGTTGCCTTGACGCAATGCTGTTAATAATTCAAATGATTTTGCCGGATATAGATTCACCAGTCCAGAAGTAAATCCAACTGCACCAGCATGAAAGAAAAATGGAGCCCACTTTTCTGCTGTACCGCAAATCCAAGCTAGATTGTGCTCTTTAGGTATATCTGAAACAATTTTTGCAAATCTCGGTAAATCATTAATAGCGTATTTGACTCCAACAAGTTTCTCCAAAGATGATAATTCTTTTAGGACATTATCACTCAGGTTTGGATCTTTAAAATAGATTATAGATGGGATATCCAGTGCATCAATGATTTTTTTAAAATATTGTACTGCACCTTTTTCTGTAATGTACGGGTGAATCGGTTGATGGATCATAACGCAATCAGCACCGGCTTTTTGAGCTTCAATTCCCAGGTCTATCGCAATGTCCGCAGCGTAACCGACACCTGCTACAACAGTCGCCCTTCCATCTACCAGGCGGACAACCTCTTTTGTTATGTCTTTTGCTTCCTCTAGGGTCAAAGCATAGAACTCACCAGTGTTCCCATTTGGTACAATCACTTCGCTTCCGTGCTTGAGCAGAAATTGAATATTCTCCTCCAACCCTTTCCAATTAATCGCCTTTGTTTCCTTTTCAAACGGTACAATATTAATTGCAGTAATGGTTGAAAGCTTTTCACTGAAAGTTGAATAACTCATTGATTTCCTCTCCCCTTTTTTATTATGATTCTAAAGCTGTTTCACTTTTTGCATCTTTTATATAATCCTTAAAAGACTGGTTAATCAAAGATGTCACTGTAAGGCCTACATAATCTGCACCCCAGTCTTTTCGGCTTTTTGCACCAGCTTTATCTTTTGAATGTATCCCAACTCTCACTCCATACTTTTTGGCAGTTTCGTAAATTCTATCAATACTTTTTAAAACTTCTTGATGATCAATCCTGCCCCCAAAACCTAAGGAAACTGATAAATCAGTAGGGCCGATATAAACCATATCAATTCCTTCAACACTTAAAATCTCTTCAAGGTTTTCCATTGATTTTCTAGATTCAATATGAATGCAAACTAAACTTTGTTGATTAGCGTGTTCTAAGTATTCATGAATCGGCACTGTGCCATACTTAGCTGACCTCATTGAAAATGCTGCTCCCCTTGTCCCCCTTGGAGGGTATTTCACTGCCTCAACGATTTTTTCAGCCTGTTCCTTCTCGTCAACCTGGGGAACGTGAACTCCATGGGCTCCTCTATCCATCACTTTTAGAATCTCACTAGGATTGCTTGAGCCAACTCGAACCAAAGGCGTCACTCCTGCATTCTCTGATGCAATTACCATATGCTCGATATTTTCAGCCGAAAGCATCCCATGCTCATTATCAATGACAACAACATCAAATCCGTTATATCCGGCCATTTCAACCAATTGTGTACTTGGAAAACCAATAAATATTCCAAATACCGTTTCCTGTTGATCTGTATAGAACGAAGATTTCAATTTGTTGTTAAACACAAAACCCATCTCCCCTTTGGATTTTTATTATGAAATATTTAGCTGTCGTTAAAAAGTGATATCTGATATTTGATATATCATAAATTAGTACAGAGTTTTACCTATACCGATAAAATTCACTATCAACCTTTGATACAAACTAAATGAACTAGATAACTGAACCGGCTTAATAACATAAACGCCATCTTAATGAAACATAAAAGAGAGAGATGGCGTAAAATTTCAAGATACCTTTTTCTCCAAAATTAGGGGACTTTACTTGCTGCTGTTTTTGTTTAAGGTAAAAGTTGTAGAACGGTTAATGTGATTGCGCATGGCATCCTCTGCACCTACCTCATCCTGTGATTTTATCTTCTCAAAAATGAAATAATGGTCATTAAAAGCCCTTTCGTGTTCCTCCTTATGAGACATTGCTTTCTCTCTAAAAAACTTGTCAAAGGAGCATACTGCTTCTATTTGATTAGAAATATAAGTATTCTTTGCTGTTTGTTGGATGAAATCATGGAATTCACTATTATACTTTTTCAGCATTTCGCTATTTTTTTCCTTTGTGTATGCTTCCATCTCTTTTAGGATAGATTCAAGCTTTTCTAATTCCTCTTGTGTTCTTTTCTTTGCAGCCAACCGTGCCGCAACTCCCTCCAGTGCTGCCCTAGCCCATCTTATTTCTTCCACTGAGCTCATGACACTTTCGGAAACAAATGAACCCTTTCTTGCCTGTGTGACAACTAATCCATCTTTTTCAAGCTGTCTCAAAGCCTCTTTGACCGGTGTAGTGCTTACATTAAACTCTTTGGCCAGTTCCCTCTCTCTTAGATGTGTTCCAGGCTCATATCTTTTGTTCAATATTGCTTCTTTAAGCTCCTCATAAATCAACTCTCGTACAGACCGTGATTGCATACTTATTCTTGTTATAATATCGTCGCTCATTCTGTTTATTCTCCTTCTGAACATTGTTAAATCCATTATAGCATTTGGTTAAAATAGATTAACAATTTATTCCTGATGCATGTACACCTTGGGCTCCGTGACATAAATACACTTTTAGCAAATTAAGAGAAGAAGCTTAAGAGAAGTTGGTATGATCCCCAAATCGCTAATAATGTAGTCCCTACTAGCATGATGTTTTCAAACCAGTTGTTCGTATATTTGCCCAAATATTTTTTCTGATTAGAAATGATTAGAAGACCTACCGCAATTGCTGGTAAACCTACTACATTCAGTGCATTCGTAAAAAGAGTCAGGGCCACAAATCCAGTAGTCCCAGGTATAGACCAGATAATTGGTGAAATTAGGAGAAATAAACTAATCCATTTAAATTTGTTGTCTCCCTCTATTTTCTGTTCTTTAGTCAATACCTTATTCGTCACCTTGTAATAACAATCCGTAATCACCTTGGCATAGCCATTCGCTGTTCCAATTACACTGCTATAAAGGATAGCAAAAACACCTAAGTAAAAAACCCAGGATCCCAAATCACCCATGTATATGGATAAAGCACGGGATATATCATCTATGTCCTTGATTTGGATTTGATTTGGACGGAGGATTTCAGCTCCAACTATCCATATGGCTAAAGTAAGGCTAATGGCCGCAATAAACCCGAATAACAAATCATTACGTTGAATCCGTTTATGAACTGGTTTCGTCCAGCCTTTATCCTGTAAAAAATAAGGGTAAATCAAATTGGTAAGAGAACCTGCTACTGCGCCCACCAATGAAACACCTACCAAAATAACGCTATATGCACCTGTATCCTCTGGCAGACCAAAACCAACCGTCCCCTTAAGAATACTCCCAACATCAGGTCCGCTATATACGGCCAATCCTATAAAACATATTGTTAAAACAGCCAATAAACCTTTCATGACCAGTTCTAATTTTTTATAAGCATTACTTCCCGCAATGAACAAGCTAACTAAAACAACAATAACTGACCAAATGAAATCGTTGCCAATTCCAAACATCCAATTGAGGGCTATTCCTGAACCTTTAATCATTTGCGCTATAATTAAATGCCCTATTACCAGGGAGGCGATTCCAAAGAAGAAAGGGAAAAATTTATGGAGGCGTGCATATCCTTCTAAAATAGTCATTCCTTGATTATTGTATATCTGGTACCGCCCCATAATATTACAAATGACAAACCGAATTAAGAGAGATAATACAAGAAGCCACATTAAATTATAGCCAAAGCTAGCACCAGATACAGAGGCAGTGATTAGGTCACCCGCTCCCATCATGGTAAGAATCATAATAATTCCCGGACCATATTCCTTTACACTATTCCATATCTTTTGTAAAAAGGTCTTATTCGATTGGATATCAAGTTCTTTTTGAATCTCCATTCTCCCATCCCCCAATTATAATGTTTTTCAAATTATTCAATTATGAAAAAGCATTTACATACATCTCACGCGACTGGGTTTCTCCTAAAACAATACAGACCATGTTGAATTAACATTTTATTGTCCTTAAAAGATGGAAGACAAAAAGAGTCATTGGTTCTCCCTGTTAATGATCCCTCCCTTTTTTATAGAAAGCGCTTTCATTTAGTTTTGACATATGATGTTTTATATATGAGATATGATATATCAGTTTAATGAATCAGTCAATCTGTTTTTACATTATTTTGAATTTACATAAAATAATTTCCTGATGCCAATGTATAATCAAATTTGAATGTTTTATCATTGCAATCAGTCTTATAAAGATTACCCCAATAAAAAACCTGCATAGAATTAAATTCTACACAGATTTCAAAATGCTGTTTTCCATATTTCGACTATGGAAATTGCATAACCATGAACTCATAATCTATCCTGCAATAACCCTTAATACCCTATTATGTTGGAGTGATCTACTTAAAATTACGCGTGTAATTAAATGTGTCTTTGTTTTGAGGAACATCAGGATCTTTTTTCCCGGCAGGCTGTACTGCTCTTCCTGTATTTCCACTATAGTCATTCATATAAACCTGAAAAGTTCCACTTTGTTATTCCAAAGTCAGAAGTAAGCTCTTCGTTGCATCGTGCAAGAAAGGACTTGGTTCGCCAACAGTATATATTTGTAAGTTATGCATAGCCCTGGTGCATGCGGTATAGAACAATCTACGCAGGCTCTCATCGCCATATGTTTGCATGGATGCATCATAAATGATGACAGCATCAAATTCGATTCCCTTGGCCAAATAAGCCGGAATAACAACAACACCCTGTTCATATTCATTTGTGCCCTTCTGAACGAGTTTAATTTCACCGTGGACACTAAGGGCATCGTATGCGGCGGCACTTTCGGCAGCAGATTTACAGATTATTGCGATTGTATTGTACTCGCGGCTTTGAAAGTCTTTAACTTTAGACAGAATTTTACGGTGCAATTCATCACGGCTGGACACTTGAGTCAGCACAGGCTTCTCGCCTTCACGTTCGAATGCCTTAATTCGATGGCCTTCAGGAACTAGTTCACGTGTGAATTCTATAATCTGCTTTGTGGATCTGTAGCTTTGATCCAAGGTTATACTCTCAGTTTCATCTATCCCGTATAAACTGGTAAGAGTCTGGAAATCCACCCGTTCGCTGGCATGAGCAAATATTGCTTGGTTAAAGTCACCGAGCACGGTCATCCTTGCTGAAGGAAACAACCGTTTCAAAAACTCGAATTGAAACGGGGAATAATCTTGTGCTTCGTCGACAAGCACGTATTTTATAGCGGTATTCGTCTGAAACCCTTGTATTAACTCCTTCAGCAGCAAAAACGGAGTCGCGTCTTCGTAATACAGTTTACCTTCGTCCAGCATTTTTTGCGTTGATAAGCAAATTTCCTTTTCGGCAGGTGTTTCACCCTCATTCCACAGTTCGATCATTATTTGTTCGTCAAAAAGTTGCTTGTATATTCCCTTAATATTGATAAAATGAAGTGCTTTTATCCGTTTGCGCAACGTCTTCAATTTCTTACGAACAATCATACGCGCGAGCATTTTATTTTCTATCTCATAATCGTCAAAGGAATCTTCATTAAGGCCGCGTTTTTTCTCTAAGTAGTTGTATACCTTCTGATATTCTTCTTTGCTAAGATACTCGATTTCCTCCTGGACCCATGGTTTTTCCAACTCGGACTTTTCCGTTTCATCAAGCATCTCACATAACCAATCTTTCAACTTTTCAATCCTATTGTGAAACCTTAGTGTGGTGTCTGTGTTATAAAATCTTTCTGAGATTTGTTTGGCCGAGACGAGCGTTTCCCCTCGGAACTTTACCCCTCTAAAGATCATTCCAGATTGCTCCAATGATTGTCTGTATGTTTTGATGATCTCAAAGAAGCGAATCGATGCCTTAAATTGGATACTCGCTGTCCTAGTGCTATAGGAAGGATCATCCGCTGCAGTCAACAAAAATTCTAATTGCTCATAAGGATCCTCAACTTGAAACGAGTCAGTCAAACGATGATCCAGGTATTCCTGGAATGTTACCTGCTGCATATTCTCTTCGCCAAGTTCGGGCAACACATTGGATACGTAGTTATTAAACATTGAGTTAGGAGAGAATAGAATGATTTGATCCGCTTTCAGCCTTTCTCGATTCTTGTAGAGCAGGTAAGCGATCCGTTGAAGGGCAGCTGATGTCTTGCCGCTGCCAGCTGCACCTTGAACAATGAGCAGACGTCCGCGATCGTTCCGGATGATCCTATTTTGCTCCCGTTGAATGGTGGCAACAATACTGTGCATATGCTTATCCGTTCCCTTGCCAAGTACCTGCTGCAGTATCTCATCTCCAATGGTGAGACTCGTATCGAACATTGATTCGATAACGCCTCCCTTGATCATGTATTGCCACTTGTTCTCCAGCATCCCCCGAATTATGCCACCGGGAGTAGAGTATTCTACAGGACCTGGAGGATAGTCATAATAAACACTCGAAATCGGAGCCCTCCAATCGTAGATAATGAAGTTTTCTCCTGTTGTATCAGTAAGAGTGGAGGTCCCAATATAAATTTGTTCCGTAAGGGAAGACCCTTCTTCAGTGACATCGATCCGGCCGAAATAAGGCACTTCCTGCATGCGGCGCAGTGTTGACAACCTCTTGAAGGAATATCTATGTGCGCCTTCGCTTTGTGACAGGTCTTGAGCCTGCTGCCTTAAGCCAATGATGGTCTCGAGGTAATCATCGAAAGTATCGATATTAACCTTGAGGTCATCCCAGAAATGTTTACGGATATTAACAACTTCTTTTCTGCGCTGTGAAGTCTCTCCTTCTATTTTGCTGATTTGTTTCGTGATTGTTTCTATCACCTCATCCAAACGTTCTTGCTCCTGCCGAATTTCATTGGTCATAACAGACACTCCTTTAAAAAATGAGAAATTAGGGGTTGACTAGAGGTGAGCTTTACCTTATACTTATAGTAAGGGGTAAACTGTTTTTGTGTATAATTAAATGTGTTTCTATACTAATTTATCATAACTACTGAATTATATCAATGTATATTTCATAACAGTTTCCATAATGAATCGGCGTTTTAAACTTTAATTTAACATGTAATGTCAGTAACCAGTTGAGCAAGTAGCTTGACTGGTTATTTTTATGCCTATTTATATTTTTAAAGCCAAACGCTTCTCCAGTCCTGTTTTTCGTAATAGCTGCAATACTCACATCAACAGATGATTCGTAGTATCGATGACCTGTGATTCATATTGTCTTGACTTATATTTGTTTGTTAGATAATGTTTAGGATAAAACTTTTTGTAGGAGAATTTATAATGAAAAAATATAAAACATGTCAGAGCTGTGGAATGCCGCTTTCTAAAGATGAATTAGGTGGAGGAACTGAAAAAGATGGTAGTAAAAGCACTAAATATTGTAGTCATTGTTATCTAAATGGTGAATTCACTCAAAATATTACTGCGATAGAAATGCAAAAATTTGTTCAAAATCATATGATGGAAAATATGAAAATGCCAAAATTTATTGCTAAGTTTTTTACAAGAGGAATCCCAAAGTTAGAGCGATGGAATAAGTAAACTACAGAAAACGAAAAAACTGTTTTCATTCAAATGTGATTGAAACGGAAGGCGCGAGACTCCTGGGGGAATAGTGCGTCAAAGGAGACCCCGCAGGCAGCACCGAGGAGGCTCCCGGACCACCCGCGGAAAGCGAGTGCCTGGAATGGAAATCAATATTAACGAGATTATCTACAGCCGAAGCCCTCCATTATAGAGAGGGCTTGTTTGTTCTGCAGGATGAGTAAAATACTGAATAATCCGGAACTAAAAAAATGGATAGCCCCAAATAAGGCTATCCAGCTTAATTTATAAATGCTGTCTAAAAGATCACTTTACCTTTACCCCAGATTTGATCAAGGTAGGCGGAGTTTCTCCCTGTAATCCTCCTACAAGGTTGGTTGCTGCCAGCATCGCCATTTTCTTGCGGGTTTCATATGTTGCGGAACCGATATGAGGCAGGGTGACGACATTCTTCATGGAAAGCAGAGGATTGTCCTCCTTGACGGGCTCCTGTACAAAGACATCCAGTCCTGCAGCGTGAATTTCACCGGTTTTAAGTGCAGTGATCAAGGCTTCTTCATCCACTGTTTTCCCTCTTGAACAATTGATGAAGATGGCGGACTCTTTCATGAGCTTGAATTCTTTTTCCCCCATCATTTTTTCAGTTTGGGGAGTTAGTGGTGTCATCAAGCAAACAAAATCAGATTGCTTTAACAGATCTTCCAGAGAACAGTATGTAGCTCCATACTTTTGTTCCGCTTCTTCATTTCTGGATCTGTTGTGATATAAGATGTTCATATCGAATCCAAAACGGGCCCTTTTTGAAACGGCAGAGCCTATTCCGCCCATGCCGATTATGCCTAATACTTTATGATGCACGTCCAACCCAAACGATTTTTCTCCGATGTTCGATGTCCATTGTCCTGACTTTACCATTTGATCCAACTCTGGCATTCTTCTTGCTGTGGACAGCATCAAGCCCATGATCGTATCTGCGACTGTCTCATTCAATACCTCGGGAGTGTTCGTAGCCATGATTCCGCGATTGGACAGCTCGGTTACATCCAAACTGTCGTATCCAACCGATGAATTACAGACGATTTTTAATTGCGGTGCTTGATCCAGTAAAGCTTTATCCACCTTTAATCCTGACCCTAATATACCTTGTGCGTTCTTCAGCTCTTGAAGGAATTCAGAGTGATTTTGTGAGTCAAGACCTTCAAAATAAACGACATCACAAGTCTCTTGAATATATTGCAGCACTTCCTGATCCACTTTCTTATAGATGATTACTTTCGGTTTCATCACTGATACCTCACTTCCATTAAAGTAGGACCCCTCTCGGGATCAAATGTCGACATAACCTTTATGTTTTACGCCTCTATCTATAATCTACCATTATTTAAAAAAAGGTTGTAGCTAATTGAATGGCGGACCAAACCGCTAAAATGGAAGCTAAGGATAGAATAATATTTTCAAACCAATTGTTTTTATATTTTCCCATCAAGCTTTTTTTATTTGATAGCACCAGCATCCCAATTGCGATTACCGGAAAACCGATTATGTTTATTGCATTTACGCCAATCGTCAATGCGATGAAACCAGGCATGCCGGGAATGGACCAAATGATTGGGGTGACCAATACAAAAATCATAACCCATTTATACATTGGATCTTTTTCATATTTACCATTGTACTTTTCACGACGCCCCTTATTTATTACGTAAAAGGCATCTACTATCAATCTAGGAAAACCAGTTGACTTACCTACTACACTCGCGAACAATACGCCAAATACACCAAGATAGAAAATGTACCAGCCAAATTGTCCTAACGACATTTGTAACGCCATTGCCAAGTCATCAATCGTTTCCACATGAATTCCATTCGGTTTTAAAATTTCTGCCCCAACCACCCAAATGGCCAAATTAATCACGATGCAAACTCCGATGGCAAACAGCAAATCATTTCTTTGAACCTTTACATGACTCGGTTTCGTCCAGCCCTTTTCCTTCATGAAATATGGATGAACAAAGTTCGAAATCGATCCAGCAACTGCACCGATAATTGAAATCGCTACCAATAATGCTCCATGAACGCCAGTATCACTTGGAATGCTAAAACCAACTGTTCCTTTAATGATTTGCCCTACATCCGGTGTTGCTTGAATGGCGAGGAACAGGAAGGCAATAGTCAATAATGCCAAAAGCACTTTCATTACACTTTCGATTCTATTATAAATATTCCTGCCAATAAGCATAAAAACTAATCCTACAACTACCATTGAAGCTAAGAATGGCTGATTAACATGGAATAGGGTCGATAATACCTCTCCGGCCCCCTTAATCATATAGGCATTAAATAGATGACCCATTATTAACGCATAACCAAACATGAAGTAACCGAAAAATGGGTGGATACGTCCATACCCTTCAAGTATGGTTAACCCCTCTGTGTTACAAAGCTGGAACCGGGCGATAACATTAACGATAAGAAAACGAAGGATTAATGACAGTGCTAAAATCCACATTAAACTATATCCATAATCTGCCCCGGCAACAGAAGAAGTCACCAGATCCCCGGCTCCAAGCCACGTCAACACGGCAAGGATCCCCGGACCATAGGATGTTTTAAACTTCGTGATGAAATTTGGTTTCTTTCTTACGACCTCAGGAATAATCACAGTGGATTCAGCAAGATTTGATTGATTTTTCATGTTATTCACTCCATCCCAAAGAGTATGTATTCGCTTTCATTTTTCTAAAGCATTAATACTTTGATAACTCTGGACAAACAGTTATTGAAATTATGACAGAGCTTTATGTCATTTCTGAAACTGACATAAAGTTTACAATGCTGTTTATGTTGTCATGCTTCATGTTGAAGTGAATCAAAAATGTTAAAAAAGCTCCCCTTCCATTTAATTGAATGTTTTGACTATTTACATTGAAATTGTAAGACAAATTAAAATGTAAGTCAATCATAATATTTAGATTTTTTTTTTGACACTTCGTACTTGTTGACACATTCAAGTTGTTGCTGATTAGAAAATACAGGATTGTTGTTACTATATAAAAAAGGATAAGTACAGCGTGCGAATAGATTAATGCTATCAGCGGATAATATATAGTGAAGGAGTGAAATATATGCCACAAGATACTAACAATGATCCATTCAATAATGCCGGGAACCTTGATAGAGACCCAACTAATAATCCCACTACTAATAATGATGACAACGATACAATTGACAGACCCGTAATGATTAATGATAGTTTGAACCCCGGATTTCAAAGAGAAGAACGTCCTATGACTAATGGTAATATCCCAACAATAGAGGGAGTTGCAAACATTAAAGAACGTTTTCCTTCGGACCATGAAAGACTTATGAGCAGAATTAATCTTGGGGATGCACTTATAAATCGGGAAAATACACATTTTGGACGGTTTGAAAGATAACCCACGAGAAAAAAGCTAAAGACCTGTATAGGCTTTAGCTTCCGTTTTTTTAGTTTTGTACAAAAATGAACCTTCCTCTCCAGGCACTCGCTTTCCGAAGGAGTCTCTCACCTTCCGTTCCAATCAACTTTGTTTAATAATTCAGATGGAACACCTTTTATCTACAAATTAAAGAGACCTTCCTATAAAAGGTCTCTCAGAATAATTCTTATTTTTCACAAGCGATCAAATCTTTGTCACGATCGCTTTTTTTATTGGCATCATATAGCGCCTTTGAAACGTGAGGCTTGTATTTCGTTTTTCCTCCTTTATTTTTAACGGAAGATGTACGAGCTACGCCTCCTTTGTAGTCTTTATTCAATGCTGTACAGTTTTTATACGTCTTCACCTTTGTTTTGGCACTGGCAACATCATTCGCGCCAAACGAGAGACCCAATACTAGACCAAAAGATAGTAAAATAGCAAATAATCTTTTCAAAATATGTACTCCCCTTCCTAAATATTAACTATTTACTAATCATAATGTATCATTTCTTTTTTTACAATAACTATATTTCTATAGTTAGAGTTTACTTGAATAAAACCCGCTCTCACTTTATCTAATCCTAAAAAAGACCGCCAATGCGGCGGTTTTCATCTCATCTTATTATTCCTTCCCTTTCACCTTGTAATGGGCCTCCCCGGGTTCTTTGCAAAAGGTGATTCCGCTTCCCGGTTCGTAATAAAAGGTCTTTTTTCCCAATGAACGTTCATGGAAGGTCGTATGCAGATAGGATGCTTGGTCCCTTTTGAAGGCGAGCTGATTTTTGCTTAATGATACAGGAAGGCAATGTCCATAGCTTGTGTGGACCAGCGTTTCTTTTTCGTTCATTTCCTCTAAGTCACGAATGTGGATGTAGGAAAACCAGATTCCTCCTCTTTTCCGGAATGAGCGGGAGGAGAACCAGACCATTCCCTGCTGGGCGTTTATGCAGACTGGCAGCCTATATTTTCCGCCAAGCACTGATTTGGCTGCTGCAAGTCCGCCATCCAGATTCAACCCAAAGTAGTTTAACGTGTTATTCAGGATTTCCTGGCGCGATTGGGCAACATGGAATGTGTTCTCTCCCTCCACTACCGTGGACATCTCCACACCATTGGAATCGTAACGTTCCATCAATCCCACCGTTTCCTTATTCAATAAATAGTTTTTTCGTATCATCCTTCCATTCACTCCCCATTTCCCTATTCATATTTTTTGGAGTATACTGGATATAGAGGCAGGTATACTCCTGCTCGCAAGCCCTTAGGTGATGTCTTCCAGGACGTACTCACCTAGGGGTTTTTGGATTTCCGTCTATCGTCACTTTCATTTCTTGATATGTCATTCACCTCCATGCGACTATTATCCTATTTTATGATTTTTTTGTAAAATCCAGCTAATTTCACCTTGATTTCCTTTTGTGACTGCATCGCCTGTTTGATTGGCTGACTCTTTACAAAATCCCATTAAAGGTCTATACTTTCGAATTTCCTTTTAAAATCTGCTGTTCTAAATTGCTATTATCTTGTTATATGTGTCCATTTAGCGAACAAACAGCCAAAATTCATATAAAAGTGAAATAAAATGACATTTTTGTGAAATTTTAAGACCACAAAAAAAGTCTATCGTGATGATAGACTTTTTTCTTGGTTATTCTGCCATCTTTATTTCAATTGCTAAATTCCGTAGATAATCCAATAAGGGTCTTACTTCCTCTGGAGCTGTTATGTCATTGAATGAGTAAGACTGCTTCTTCTTTTCATCGGCTATATCCAGCTGGTATGAAAATGCGTCGAACCCTTGCGCTTTAGCTCCTGCCATTATACTTTGGCTAGCATTAGGTAAGTCAGCTGTCTTCATTAAGTTCTGCAATTCCTCATTTTTCTCTTTCGGCAATTTCTCTGTATCGATCTGAAAATTCAAGTCGAGGTTGGCAAATCCCCCTATGCAGCTAAATTTGATATGCATGGTAGATGGAGCCTCCTATTCATGGAATATGACTACTCAGGCAGTCCAACCGCTTTAAAAGCATTTTCAATTGTCTTGATGGCTGTTTTCGTAACTTCTCCGCTATCAACAAGTTTTTGCGCTGCCTTGATGACAATTTGCACGAATTGATTGAAATTCGACGTCGCAAATAAATTCTGCATCGCATTGAACCAGATCAATGCCGCTTTGTCTGTTCCGATTTCCATCGATACTAGATAAAAGGCCTTGTTTGGTATGCCGCTATTGATATGGACACCATGATTATCGCGTTCTCCTTTATAGAAGTTCTTCATATGATCAGGCTGAATATCTTTACCCATTAACTTATTGTCAAATGCCGTACCTGGCGCTTTCATCGAACGGAGGGCCTGCCCTTTGAGTGTTGGTCCCATTATATCAGCTCCGATTAGCCAATCGGCATCACCTGCTGTTTGCTTTAAATGAAATTGTTTTATGGCAACTCCAAACACATCTGAAAGATGTTCGTTCAATGCCCCGGACTGGCCTTCATACTCCAATCCACTTGTGAACTGCGTAACCCCATGTGTCAGTTCATGGCCAATTACATCGAGTGAATTGGCAAAATTGCTAAAAATGACCCCATCGCCATCACCAAATACCATTTCATCTCCGTCCCAATAGGCATTCGTGAATTTATTTCCATAATGAACGTTCAGAATGAGATCAAGGCCTTGGTTATCAATTGAATTACGGTGTAAGACATCCTTGAAATAATCACGCACAACTCCGCTATAATCATATGCAGCGTTAACAACAGGATCTGCACTTGATCGATCTCCTTCTTTTCTTGCCTCATTCTCCCGGAGTTTCGTTCCCCCCCTGCAATCATAAACATGGCGGGCAGATTCACCTTGACGACCAGATCCTGCATCCGTTAAAGCGACAACACCGTCAATATCGTATTCTTTCATAATTCTGCGCCTGCGCACTTGACGGCTTTTCGCTAAACTGATCCGTGCTTCTTCCACTTCATTTTGTGCCAGATTCTCAAGAATATAGTTTGGTACGATGAAACAATGACACTTCAATTTGGAACAATCTCTTTTGTGCATATCCGTCACTCCTTCATGTTTTTTACGATCTATTACGATTTCTTTTTTCAAGAGTGCTGCTTTCTTAATGCTTTTGGCTTCAACAACGGTTCATTAGCAGTTTAAATCCGTTTACATGGTTACCTGATGCTCTTCCTATTTTCAACACATTTCTATAGATTACTTTCGCCGTAAATACCTCATTTCCCTCCATTCCTTCCTCTGACCCGTTCATTCCTTTTTTCCAGCAGTACTGTTAACTCATCAGGAATGCAACTTCAGGCAGGGGATGCATTACTTCACCTTTGTTTATTAAATTATTCTGCTCGTGCTGCATATACTGCTTTAAACAAGGAATCTTCCTCAGAACATACACAACCTTTAAGGGGGGGCATAGCATTGGTAACTTCACAGGGAACTGCTTCAATTAGCTTTCCATTCCCATCTGTTTGGGGTATCCACTCTTCAATAGCTGGCAGGACGATTATTTGGGGCACACTCATCATTGACTCTATTACAAATAATAGGGTGGTTGGTACGGTTAATTTTCGTGGCAGACCCATTCCGATTAATGGATTATGGAATGAAAGCACCAAACAAATCGCATTTGATTCACCCTTTGCCACATTCTCTGGCAACTTAACCATAATGGATGATTTCCAGATTAGGATTCGACATTTCATTCTTCAAGGACGTTTTCTTATGAAGCCTCCCTCTCTGCAAGCAGGTGAGTCTGGATCATGGATTGCCACTACTGATATAGCTCTGAATGAATATCCTGTTAGCGGTAATGCCTATTCCGGGCAATTACCTCCTGTTGGAGCTTTTTTAACATCGAATATCCTTCATCAGCATCAGAATTTTTGAGGAAGAACAGTATAGGGTAATCCATTCTGTGTAGAAATGGTGTTTCACATAAGGAATCGTCTCTGCATTCCATAGGGACGATTCTTTTACTTAGAGGAAATTAACAAAAGTCATATTGAACTGAAGGGTTGGATGAGAATTTAAGGTTACATTGATTTAGGTTCGCAACAAGTTGCTCCCTGGCGTTCAGCTGATCGCAATGCTTCCCCTATTGGGTACCGTTTTGCCTGTCTCACTAAGTAGATATTTATAAGAGATAGTTATTTTGGTAGATAAATTATGAATCCATTAACTTAAAATGAGTACAGATGGAATATAGATTGACAGCATTTTCTCAGTACTTCATACTATTGTATTAATAGAAGTGACAGAATATTTGGTTAATTAGGAGGATGAATCAATGAAACCAGCAATAATGACAATGGATTTACAATTATTAGCAGATGTTCTCAGGGAAAATAATTGTACAAGTTTTATAAACGCAACAGCAGAAAAGGATTTTCAAGTGGCTCAAATGCTTGATGTATTAATATTTGAGGGTAAAGGGGAGGGTGGCATATGACTAAGCTCAGAATCCTTTTAACCATTCCTATATTGCTATATGGAATCTACGTATTTGTTGCCATTCAAAACGATAAGGATATTCCGCTTTATTTGCATCTTCTATTCGCACTCTACTTAATGTTGTTTGTACATTATGAGGAAAAAACGGAGGTGAAACCCTGACAGATTTTCAGTTTAATACACAAAGCCTAAAAAGCCTCAACTCCTTAAAGGAATTGAGGCTTCACTATTAATCATCTTTCTTCCGTTTCCAATTAGATAATACGAGTTGTAACGATGCCTTCGATTTGTTTGATTTTTTCTTCCAAGCCAGGAATGATATCGCCATTTACTTCACCGTCAATGTCGATGATCGTATATGCATATCCCCCACGGCTTCTGTTAACCATGTCAGCGATGTTCAGATTAAAGCCAGATACAGCCAGCGTGATTTGCCCAACCATGTTCGGAACGTTTTCGTGGAAAGTTGCCACACGACGGTTACCTGTATAAGGAAGGGAAGTGTTCGGGAAATTCACAGAGTTCTTGATGTTCCCTGTTTCTAAAAAGCTCTTCAACTGACGAGCTGCCATGATGGCACAGTTTTCCTCTGACTCTAGCGTAGAGGCACCAAGATGCGGAATTGGAACGACATTTTTCATTTTCAACACGTTTTCATTCGGGAAGTCTGTAATGAACTTGCCTACTTTTCCGCTTTCAAGTGCAGCTTGCATATCATCTTCATTCACTAGCTCGCCGCGTGAGAAATTCAAGATATGTACGCCCGGCTTCATGATGCTGAATGTTTCTTGGTTGAACATTCCTCTTGTGTCGTCAGTTAATGGAACGTGTACTGTAATATAATCAGATTCTGCAAACAATTCTTCAATCGTCATGGCGCGCTGTACATTGCGTGACAAGTTCCAAGCTGTATCAACAGAGATGAACGGGTCAAAGCCAATGACATCCATGTCCAAATCAAGCGCATCATTCGCTACAAGTGCACCGATCGCTCCTAAACCGATTACGCCAAGTGTTTTTCCCTTGATTTCTTTACCAACGAATTGTTTCTTTCCTGCTTCAACAAGCTTCGGAATTTGTTCTCCTTCGCCTTCAAGCGTCTTTGTCCAAGCCACACCGGCAAAAAGGTTACGAGATGAAGCCATTAATGTCGTCAGCACCATTTCTTTTACAGCGTTTGCGTTAGCCCCAGGTGTATTGAAAACGACAATTCCCTGCTCGGTGCATTTGTCGACCGGAATATTATTGACTCCAGCCCCTGCCCTTGCGATTGCCTTTAACTGATCGCCGAATTCCATAGTATGCATGTTAAAGCTGCGAAGAACGATTGCATCAGGGTTTTCACTGTCATTATCAACCGTAAATTCCCCTTTGTTGAATACATTCAGTCCGCTTTCGGCAATATTATTTAACGCCTTGATCGTTTTCACTTTTTCTAAAAGAATTGTGCTCATTTTGTTTGCTCCTCTTTTGAATATGATAGTTTCGAAATTTCAAAATACTGACTTTAAACCTTCACTATCTGTTAATATACAGAAAGAGGCAAGGGATAAACTCCCTTACCTCTGCCCAGGCGAACGGCTACGACACTATGTGTTCCCTCACGGTTATCCGTGTTTCGCCAGTTGCACATAGTCTTTTTCATTTATTTCATTCTATCAAACTATTCTGCAATCTTCAATATCAAATTATATATTTATCCCTTTTTTTGCAGAATCCACAACTCACCACGACTGCGAATGCCGGACTCAAGCAGGTTTAATCGCTTTTGCCAAATCTTGTTCACGCCAGTATTCTTCAATTTCCTCCAATGATTTCCCTTTTGTTTCAGGAGTTTTATAGTGTATGAATACGCAAGCTACCACTGATAAGAACGCATAGATGAGAAAGACGTTATTGCCAATGACACTTAACAGTGGCGGGAACGTGTATGAAAAAAGGAAGTTCAATGTGTATTGTAAAAAGGTGATGACTCCCATTCCGATCGCTCTTGCCTGCAATGGCAGCACTTCCGGTATGAATAGCCAGAAGACAGGGCCAAGGCCGATTCCGAATGCGAAGACATATAAGAACACACAAACCATGCTGAAGATCGTATAATCCGAAAATAATGCCAATCCGATCAGTGGCAGGACCTGACCGCCAATACTGTAGATTAGCAGCGTTTTTCTGCCTAGTTTATCAATGATGAATAACGAGATGGCAGTGGAAACGACCAAGGCCGTCCCGATTCCGAAGTTTGCTATATTGGAACCGCTCCATCCGTTGATTTCAACCCCTTCGAAAATGATCGGGGCAAAGTATACAACGGCATTGATTCCCGTGAAGACTTGGAAGAATGTTAAGATGAAATTCATATTCAATATTTTTTTATATTGGTGTACTAAATGTTTGAATCCTACGCTTTGCTGTTTAAGGGAATGATTGATGTCACTTATTTCATCTTCCACTTCTTGCTTCGTTCCCCTTAGTTTCATCAAAACCTTCCTTGCACGGTCTTCCTTTCCTGCAGCCATGAGCCACCGTGGGCTTTCCGGTGAGATAAGCATTCCAAATGTGAAGATTGCTGCTGGAATGATCCCGATTCCGAGCATGATTCTCCAAGATCCGCTAGCGGAGAAGGAAGCACCCACTATGTAAGCACTCAATATCCCGACGTTTACACTTAGTTGATATAAAGCGCCGATCAATCCCCTGATTTTAGGAGGAGCCAATTCCACCAAATAAATAAGTGAACACATATTGGCTATTCCGCAGCCGATTCCCAGGATGAACCGCGATGCAATTAAAACGCTTACATTTGTAGCGAAGGCACAACCAATCGACCCGACGATGAATGTGATGCCCGCTCCAATCAGGAGTGATTTCCTTCCAAGCACCTTAGATAGTGAAGTGGAAAGGACGATAGCAGGCAATGCCCCTAATAACAGGAAACTTACTATCAATCCTTGACCCGACGGGCTTAGTCCAAACTCTTCGGTGATGAATGGAATCGCTGGAGAAATGGCACCGGAATCGAAACCATATAATAGTCCGGCCAACCCGCCAAAAATCGCATAAACATACATAATATTCGGAATCTTTTGCAAAGCAATCACTCCTTTTAGTAAATTAAAGTACACCTTTTTTCAATATGAGATTTGCATACTGTGCTCGTTCACTAGTTGCGATAATGGCATAGGCCGCTTTACTTCGTTCGTAAAAGTCCATTCGTTCCAGTTTTCCGATTTTGATAGGAATATCGTTCGTTTTTTTCATTATATCTTCATAACTCTTCCAGATTGCAGGGCTTTTTTCATCGCCTTCCACAGGATTCATCAATATGACGGGATGTTTCACATACGTATCGAGTGGAAAGAATGCCAATATCGCTTGCAGGAAGTCGGCCACGCCATGTCCATGGCCGTTGATGATCCGGCTTGAATGACTTGCAGCCGGATAATTCCCGTCTGCAAGTACGATTTCATCACCGTGCCCCATCTCCATCATGATCTTCATCAATTCAGGAGAAAGTATTGGCGGAATTCCTTTAAGCATTCGTCAAAGCCTCTTCGCTTTCAGCGACAAATGTGTTCGTGAGTGATCCCAGTTTTTCGATTTCAACGGTGACCACATCCCCTGGCTGAATATAAACACGCTGTTCGGCCGGTAAACCCAATACGACTCCTTCAGGTGTACCTGTCAATATAAAATCGCCCGGTTCCAATGTCATATGCTTGGAAATATAACTGATGATTTCCGCACATGAAAAGATCATATCTGATGTATTGGAATTCTGTCTTAGTTCTTCATTAACATACGTTTTCAATTGCAGGTCGTTTGGATTCCCCACTTCGTCCGCTGTTACCAGGTAAGGGCCAACAGGACTGAAATCATCACAGGTTTTCCCAAGCAGCCATTGCGGCGTCCTCATTTGCAGATCTCTTGCCGACAAATCGTTGACCGTACAATACCCGAACACATGGGAGAGTGCTGCTTCTTCGGAAACGTTTTTTGTCTTTTTGCCGATCACGATTCCGAGTTCCACTTCATAGTCCAGTTCATTCGTTACGATTGGTATGGCAATCTCACATCCGTGACCCGTTAATGTATTATCAAACTTGTTAAATAAGATTGGCACTTCAGGATACGGTGCATTGGTTTCATCTGCATGTCTTTTGTAATTCAACCCAACACAAATGATTTTATGCGGCTTTGTTATACTGGGACCGAATGTGAGCCCTTTCTCTTCAATTACTTCAGCCATTCCTTCTTTGACAGCTTCATGGACCTTATTTTCAAATTCGTCCCGTTCGGATTGGCTGAAGTTTATCACTTGCATCACATCCGACACGATTTGGTTCCATTCATTCCTCTTCGCCGTTTCTTCGATATCTATTAAATGATTCTCAACTTGAACGGCCAGTTTTTGCTGTTCGTCTTTAATAAAAGTAGCCAATTTCATCGTTTCTTCCCCCTTTTATGCATTTTTCCCAAAAACAACCCCACCATCGATATATAAAGGCGATCCCATCATGAACGCAGACTCATCCGAAGCTAGGAACAGTGCCGCTTTTGCTACATCACTAGGTCTGCCCAAATCGCCGCTCAATTGTCTTTTCTTGATCGTGCCGATGGCAACCTCAGGATCGTCATATGAAGTTTTCAAGTAATTTTCGACGAACGGTGTCAAGATCGTACCCGGCAATAAAGCGTTCACCCGAATATTATAAGGTGCATAATCCACTTGCATCGCTTTCGTTAAAGCCAGTACGGCTCCTTTCGTTGCAGAGTATGCGGCACGTTTCACGAGACCCATTTCCGCTGCACATGATGACATATTGATAACGACCCCGCTTTTTTGTTCCATCATATAAGGAATCGTGTATTTAGAAGGCAGATAAACCCCCTTCACATTCACGCTCATGATGCGGTCCCACACATCCGGTTCCACTTCGTCCACCCTGCCTACGTTTGAGATTCCGGCATTGTTGAATAATATGTCTATTTTCTTATAGGTTTCGATTATCTGGGAGATTGCGGATTGAACCGCTTCCGGATCCGTTACATCCACCTCATAAAATGCCGCTTTCCCGCCAGCCTCCTCTATTTCAGAAACGGTGCCCTGCCCGTTTTCAGCATGAATATCGGTAATGATGACAAATGCGCCTTCACTAGCAAATAAACGGGCTGATTCCTTCCCGATCCCGCTTCCACCGCCAGTGATGACAGCGATTTTATTTTGCAGTCTCATGACGTTACCTCCTGCTCATGATTCATATGATCTTCAGGCTGCGCCGCTTTCACCGTTAAACCGCCATCCACCATTAACAGATGCCCGTTGATTTGCATGGCTTCATCGGAAGCCAAAAATACGACGGAGTCGCCAATTTGTTTTTCGGTCCCAAGTCTCTTCATCGGATTGGCTTCAATCTCTTTTGCGAGAATTTGCGGATCCTCCAAATATTCCTCACACATATCCGTCGCAACGGTGCTTGGGCCGACAGCATTCACATTGATATTGTATTTGCCTAGCTCAATCGCCAATGCCTTCGTTAAATGCGAGGCGGCTGCTTTCGATGAAATATAGTGGGGAATGACCGGACTCGTGACAAGGACGCTAGCCGTTGATGTAATATTGATGATCTTGCCATATTTATTTTCAATCATTCGCTTCGCCACTCTTTGTGTCGTCAAAAAGATTGATTTCACATTTGTTCGGTACGTATCATCCCATGTCTCTTCCGAAAGGCTCAAAAAAGGCTCAAACGGTGCAATACCAGCATTATTCACTAGAATATCCACCGTTCCCAACTCTTTTTCCACTTCATTGATCATGGCATCGACATCTTCCTTCATCCCAACGTTCGCTTTCACGACGATCGCTTTGATATGAAACTCGGATTCTACTTTTTCTTTTAACGCATTCGCTTTTTCAAATGACCTCGGCGATGTATAGTTGATCGCCACATTGGCACCCTCTTCAGCCAATCTCATGACAATCGCTGCACCGATTCCCCGGCTGCCTCCTGTGACAAGCGCTGTTCGATTATTCAATTTACCCATATGAATTCTCCTCCCTTTTCCTATCTGTTTCTAAAGGCTGATGCTGATCCGGCTGATGCTAAATTCCTGATGTCCAAGAATTTCCGCCTTTGTCAGTTCACCTTGGGCTGTTTTAGCAATCGTTTCAAAAATGCGATTTCCTGCATCCTCCGTCGTTTCTTTCCCTTTCATGACTGGGCTTGTATCAATATCGATGTTATCGATCATCTTGATTGCCGTATGTTCATTTCCCGTTATTTTGATGACCGGGATAATCGGGTTTCCTGTCGGTGTCCCTCTTCCTGTCGTAAAGCAGACCATATGTACACCGGCGGCCGCCATGCCTGAAACACACTCGATATCATTCCCCGGGGAATCCATGAAGTAATAGCCATTACCCGGGATCTCTTCCGCAAATGATAAGACATCGTTCAAGGGGGCCGTACCTGCTTTACTAATGCAGCCAAGCGATTTTTCCTCGATGGTCGAGAGCCCTCCCTCAATATTGCCCGGGCTCGGGTTCCCGCCACGCATATCTGCCCCGATGCGTTCCACTTCTTTTTCGAATCTATCAACATATGCATATAGTTTATTGGCCACTTCTTCGCTCACTGCTTTTTGGGCAACAATATGTTCAGCTCCGATGATTTCCGTGGTTTCACCCATTACGATCGTACCGCCCTGTTTCAAGAGCTGATCAGCGGTTTTCCCTAAAGCGGGATTGCTGCACAGACCGGATGTAGCATCGGAACCGCCGCATTTCACACCAACTATCAATTCTGAAATGGGGGCATCCACTTGCGGCACTTTTTCGAGTTCCAGAAATAAACCCTTCGCCACTTCAGTCCCCTTCTTAATCGCGTTTATCGTCCCGCCTGCATCTTGGATATCAAGCCACTCCACAGGTTTTCCCGTTTCTTCTTCGATTTCCCGTTTCAATACTTTGGCATCAATCACCTCACAGCCCAAGCTGATCAACAGAACCGCACCAACGTTCGGGTTTTTCCCCATTCCGCCAAGAAGTTTATGTGTACGTTCTTTGTCATCACCAATCTGGCTGCACCCATGCTGATGCGGAATGGCCACTGATTCCGGTACAGCTTGCTGGATTCTGTTGGCCACATGATTGGCGCAAATGACGGTAGGGATGATCAATAGATGATTACGGATTCCAAATTTGCCATTTGAACGGCGATACCCTTTTATCCTGCTCATTGTGTTTGCTCCCCTTCCGCCTTATCTCCTCTTCCTCTGATTCCCTCAATATTATGTATGTGGACATGTTCACCAGGCTCGATATCCATCGTGGCTGCACCGATTACTTCTCCATATTTGATGACCGTCGCCGATCGCTGAATCGGTTTGATTGCGATTTTATGCCCAAAAGGAATCGAATGCTTTGCTTTTACTTCCATTTTTTTACCATTTATGACAAAGAGTAATGTTTCCCCTTCTTTTACATCTTTCAATGAAGTCGCTACATTATCCTGATCAGACATGACGATGCTTGTAACGTCCTGTTCATAAGCTAACTGGCCCATTTCGCTCTCCCCTTTCTTTTAGTTTGTAAAAGGCTTCAGCATTTCCAGAAAATATCCCATCCACTTCAGCTTGTGTTAAAGTTTCCGGTAAATTCCCTTTAATGACCCTCACTGCGTCTTCATAGCCTCCAGCTGATAAACATACAGGCCAATCGCTGCCGAAAAGTAAACGGTCCGGCCCGAATGCCCGAACAATATGTTGTATGTATGGCTTAAAGTCTTCCGCCTTCCACATTGCAGGATCTGCTTGGGTCAATAAACCCGACAGTTTGCACCAAATGTTCGGAAACTGTGACAAAGTATTCATTTCTTCTTGCCATTTGTTTAATTCCCCTGCTGATATATTCGGTTTAGCCATATGATCGATGATGGCCTTTAGGTTAGGAAGCGTTTTCATCAATGTTAAAATAGATGAAATATGTTTATGATTAATCAACAAATCCACCGGAAGATCATATCGAATAAGCTGTTTCAAATTTTCCACAACTTGTTCCTGTAAAATCCAAGCACTGTCTTCCAGATCCTGCAACATGGGACGTAAACCAACAATTCCCGGTCTTGTCATTAAAGAATCCAATTGCTCCGGGAATGATGGAGCAGATAAGTCAAGCCAGCCCACCACACCATATATCCAGTCATGGCGGTCATACAAGGATAATAGAAATAAAGTCTCTTCATAGGTTGGAGCCGCTTGTACAAGGACGGTCCCCGAAATATCATTCTTATGTATTAAGGGCGATAAATCGTCGGGAAGATAATCCCGATAAAGGACTCCCATATCATTTTTAAGCCAAGAGTAATCACCTCGGTCAATTCTCCAAAAATGCTGATGTGCATCAATCATCAGGCTGACCTCCTCTTGTTATCTTTATGTTACCGGTAACATTAAAATAACAGCAATATTTTAAATTGTCAATAAATTAAACGAAATCTTTTAAACTATCTAAAACGGAATTACCATTTTCAACTCTTGTTAATAAGAAAACTCGCCATTCCCAATTGGAACGGCGAGTTTTTAATCATTTAGAATGTTTCATTCTTTTCATGACAATTAGAAATAGAAAACTAACAAAAATCAGGATGAAAATGATCATGAACGGAATGGTCGTTGTTAAAAGGGTGACCCATCCGCTTGTCTCTGTGTCTGGGATAAACTCAATTTTTCCTATATCAAGTTCCCTTATGGCGTTATTCATTCTGTCTAGCGATATTTCACTATTTGGTACAGACGCGATAAAGTATTGATCCTTTTCATACCCTACCAGCCGACCTCTAATTTCATAAACACTATTTTGTGACTCCACCTTTAAAAATGTCACTTTCCCATCCTCTAAAGTTGTAAAAAATTCATCCTCAGTTAATTTCTCAGTCGGTTCTTCGTCATTATAAAAAACTAGCACAACCCCCAAGGTAACCAAGAAGATTAATAAATAAAATACTTTACTAGGGAAATTCCGCATCATCTCATACCTTCTTCCACATTAAACAAACTATAGGAAATAGTAACATACAAAGTTAAATATTAGAAATCAAACTGTGGATACTCTTGGAATATATCAGGCCGATTAGTTGCAAAATGGATAATATTAGTAAAATATAGGGGATATAGCAAACTTAAAAAAGGAGGAACTAATATGCTAATAAGACATGCATCGGTTGCAGATGCGGAAGGTATAGCAATAGTCCATGTGGATTGCTGGCGAACTACTTATAAAGAAATAATGCCGAGTGATTTTTTAGATAATCTGTCTTATGAGAAAAGGAAAGAAATATGGATAAAGAATATTAATAGAGATGGTAATTATGTTTATGTCGCAGAAAATAACGAAGGAAAAATAGTTGGATTTATAGATGGCGGGAAAAGGGATACGAATCAAGTTGAGAATTCCGGTGATTTAACTGCTATATATATCCTCGAAAATTTTCAAAGAATGGGGATAGGTAAGAAACTCATCAAAGAGTTATTTTTAAAATTCGAGGCACTGGGATTTAAGACAATATTCGTTGAGGTGCTTGAAGACAATAAATCTCGATTCTTCTATGAGGCATTTGGTGCTGAATTGCTTAAAACCGAAAAAATCAAAATGGCTGGTGCTGAATTGAATCTATTGGTTTATGTGTGGAAGGATATTAGCCAAGTATTGTTATGAGCGACATGCCACTGAAGAGGCCACTTATTCTTTGGCCAAAAAAAAAACTCCTATTATTTTATAGGAGCTCCAGATGATTTCCTGATTACCAATTCCGGCTTTAAATTGATCGTCCGATAGTCGGCAGGACCGACTTCATCCACTCGCTCGATCACTAATTGTGTTCCTAAATATCCGAAGTCGTAAGCGGGCTGTGAAGATACGGTTAAAAAGGGATCGAAATCCGAGAATAATTCTAAGTCGTCAAAGCAAACGACAGAAATGTCTTCAGGTACTTTAATCTGTTTTTCTCGTAAACTTTTTATAATTTTGATGGCAATGAAATTATTGGCGGCAAAAATTGCTGTTGGACGCTCAGAGGGCGGAACATTCATCAATCCGTCAATACCGTTCCATTGCTTTTCCTGTTTGTAATGAGTCTCTATTACGAAAGACTGATCGATGTTCAAATCATTTATTTTCAGCGTTTCAATATACGCCTGATAACGCTCTTTCGAAGTGGAAATCGTTAGCGGACCATGAACCATCGCGATTCGTTCGTGTCCAAAATCGATGAGATGCTGAAGAAGCTTTTTCGTTCCTTCATAGTTATCACCAAGCACCCTATCACATGAAACATCTTGAATTTGCCTATCTATCAATGTAAATGGAATCCTGTTTTTAATTAATTTCTTCAAATTTTTTGTCGATTGATCGCCTGTTGGTGCAATAATGACGCCATCCACCCGTTTTGAAATCAATGCATCGATATATTCACTCTCTTTTTCGTAATCCTCATCGGTATTGCATAAAATGAGCTGATATCCCATTTGATTGGCCTTATCTGCGGCCCCTCTCGCTACTTGGGTGAAAAAAGGGTTGGTGATATCGGTTATGATTAATGAAAGCAGCTTCGTTCTTTTAATATTCAAACTTTGGGCTGCGGAATTCGGTATATAGTTCAACTCTTTAATGACCGCTTCAACTTTTTCCCTTGTCTTTTCACTGATATTTCCTTTATTATTAATAACTCTCGATACAGTCATCGTTGATACATTCGCTTTTTTCGCAATATCGTAAATTGTCGTCACTTTTTGTACCCGCCTTTACATTATCCCTTATATTGTATCATAAGTATAAATGGTTATTTTATACTTTAGCACTTGGAAGATCATGTTGACCCGGATACGGCACTGAACTTCAAAAAAGGCACAGTCCTTCGTGAAGGATTGTGCCTTGCTTTTGGTTTAATTTTGGTTAAATCCGCTTTCGTCCATGTAAAATACTTCCCAAGAATGTCCGTCGATATCCAGAAAACTCCAACCATACATGAAACCATGATCAATGGCTTCGTTAAAAGGCTTTCCGCCAACATCCAGTGCCCTATTCACGATCTCATCGACTTCTGCCTTACTTTTAACGGAAAGGGCGACGATGGCTTCGGTACTCGCTGCAGAATCCGGGATCTCCTTCTTGGTAAACGTTTTAAAGTAGTCTTCCACCAATAACATGACATATATGGACTCGCTGATAACCATGCATGTCGCATTTTCATTGGTCATTTGCTCGTTAAACTCAAAGCCGACCTTTGTGAAAAATTCTACTGAGGCATCCAAATCTTTAACAGGCAAGTTTACAAAGATCTTTTCTGCTTGAACTCCCATCCAATCACCCTCACTTGATTTATTTGTTCACTCACCTACTATTCGCTGCATTTTTCGATTATCCTGCTTGCAGCAGTGATTGCATTCACATTGAACGGATACAACCTTAGTCACGGGGAACATTCTAAATCACCTACTTAAAGTATTTCAAATATTAAACAGGCTGATTCAATTTTAAAACAACCTGGGAGTTTACCTTAAGAAACTTTCAAGAAGTATATCCCTCTCCCCTTGCTACTTCAACATTGGATCGTGCATAAAAATTGAAATTCGTATACCGGATGGTTTCATAACTAAAACACTTCTTCTCTTTTTTGAAATAAAAATTATATAATTCCATGCTTTACTAAAATTAATTACTTTTAAGGAGGCATGCATATGAAAATTAGTATTAAAACATGAAGTATCCGGAAAACTTTCTGATTTCAGTTGTTTTACCAGGATTGATCCCAATCATTTCGTCCTCCAATAGCCATGCCCTATTATGCAAGTAGCGCAATCCTCGTTTTGCAAATGCAACACAAGTTCAAAAAATAGATGGGAAACAACATTACCCTATGGGATAGGTGGTTCATAAATGGTTACCATTCAAACATATATATCAAAAAATAGTTATGATGCCATTGTTAATAAACATTTATTTGCTAACGAAGATTTTATCCCAATCCATCACTCAAGCGCTAACCAACTGGGAAATCAACAGTTATTTACTTCAAAAGGAACTTCCTTATACGGCACAGTCATTATATCTTATCAAAATCAATTTCTCTCGAGCTTTTATGATTGGGATGAGGTTGATGGTATTTGGTTTTCAATTTTACAGGCAATGTATGATTGTTTAAATACCGATATTGGCAACTACGGCTTTTCTGAACGCTCTATGGGTTGGCAAATGCACAGGCTAAAAGAAAAGAATCCTGCTATATTATTCACATGGTACCATGGTTTAGCTAACAAAGAATGGAATGATATTCCTAAGAAATCCACACTAAGATTCCCTGAAAATGTGCTATTGAATAATTTAATAGAAAAGGGAACCAAGTACTTAAGATTTAGAAATGCTCTATATGATAGCGGTCCAAGCCAAAATATTAACCAGTTAATTAACGATCTTAAATCATTTAATAGTGATTTAGGACATGTGCAATTGGATTAGTACACTGTGCTGAAGTCTTGCAGCTATATTAAAACAGTCCTTGCCGGCACTCGCCAGCAAGGACTGCTTTTCATGTACTAGAAGGCACCTGAAGTCTAATGGCCTTTTCTTGTTATTTCAAATAAACACTCATAATCTGTGTTTCTTTAATTTTTGCCTGGGTACTATTTGTTTTTTCCAGTTTTTCAACTAGCTCGCCATTCGTGATAACGATCGGAGTTACGATGCTTGGAGCTTTTGATTTTAGAAAATCGATATCAAATGTAACTAGCTTGTCTCCTGCTTTTACATTTTGCCCTTCTGCAACGTGGACTTCAAATCCCTCACCATTAAGGTTAACTGTTTCCAATCCAATATGAATCAACAATTCTATGCCATGCTTTGTGCGTAGGCCTAGCGCATGTTTAGTATGAAAAACCTGGATTACTTCTGCATCGATTGGAGATACGACCAACCCCTCCTCAGGAAGAATTGCTATTCCGTCCCCCATCATTTTACCGGAAAACACCGGATCTGGAACATCCTCAATATTTATTACTTGTCCATTAATAGGAGCAAGCAGTTGTTCCACACTCTCTTTTTTACCGAATAATTTTTTGAACATAATATTTCCACCTTTCTCTTTCGGTCTTGAATCTCACAATCAATAGTTAAATATTTGGTGAATTCCGATAATAGTTTTTGTTATTTTTTCTTTTTCAATTTCCCTTCTGCTTTCTTTTTATTCTGTTCCACTCTAAATTTAACCATCTCGGTTATTAATTCATAAGGAATTGGCTTGTTTAGCGGAAACTGAACGGCCCCTTTTGAACATTTATATTCAGATAAAGCAGATTCAAAAGCAGAGATCGCGCTTGGAGTTGGATAGAATCCTATATGTTTTTTATAGGCAGCGAAATGCACCAGATTTCCATATAAAACAAAGGTAGGCATTTGATAGCTTATCTTTTCTTCTGCATCCGGTGCTGCATCCTTCATGACTTTTCTTAACGTTTTTAATATTTCCTGAACTTCTTCGGGAAATTGTATAATGTATTCATCAATTGAATGAAATGTATTGGTACCCTCCATCTTTTCTCCCTTCTTAAATCCAAACTACAATACTCTTATTATAACATTTTCCCCCACCAATCCATGGATTGAGTCCCTTTTGCATTTCGCTAACCTATATTTTTAAAAACTCTTCCATTCTATTCATTACACCTTCTAGCATGATAATCGTCCTTGAGGTATCGAAAGGTTCAATATCCAATAAATGATTTGCATGTGGGATTTTATCCATGCTTATATTCGTTTTATTTTCAATCGCTTGAATTTTAGCTGGAATATAATGATGATCTTTTTCTCCTATAACTATATGTGCTGAATGATTACTGCTCAATAATCCTTCAAAAACCGAAACGAACTTCAATAGCGGCGTGAGCAATATCACTTTGGCATTCATAAACCGCTCACTTTTCATGATTCCATTGATGATGGGTATGGTGCCAAGTGATTTGCCTAGAAATACTGTTCCTTTATATTCATGATTTTGAAGTACCTCCGTAATGACGGGATTGATATCATTAACGATCACTTTTGTGATATCTACCAATGGATGCTTGAAAATATCCTGGTCGTAAGCGTAATGAATATGTACGACATCATACTGATTTTGAAGCATGATCATCGTCGAATAATAGAATAACGGCTTCTCATACGTGTACCCCGCACCTGAAAACATAAAACAAACTGCTGGATTTCCGTTTTCAATATGTGTGTATGTAATTTCTTTTTCAATACTATTTATTTTTCTTTGGTTAACCTCCATGATAGATTCCTCCCATTCTATCGTTTGCTTTTTATATTCATTAGCTACCTGCTGAATTCCTCCTTGATCGATACTATCTAGCTAGATTCCAAGAATTAGGTTTCGTTTTTTATCAGGAATAGGTATACTTTAGATATCAACCTATTTTTTGGAAATTACTTTGATGATCGATCAATCCAGCCTTGAAGGAGAGTGTGTAATGAAAATCAAAGCGTTATGTTTCATTCTTGTCCTGCTAGTCACTGGTTCCATGAGTACGATTCATGCAAGTGCAAACGATCAAAAGGTGAAAAAACTGGATATCGGGGAGTCTTTCGATGGTGCGGAAGGTACAATGGTTCTCCAAAACTTAAAAAATGATAAAGTGTTCATCTATGATAAACAGAGAAGTAAGGTACGCTACACTCCAGAATCGACATTTAAAGTGGCGAATGCATTAATCGGCTTACAGACAAAGGCGGTAAGCGATGAATATGAAGTGAAGCGGTGGGATGGTGTAATCAGGGAATTTGAGGATTGGAACAGAGATCATACGCTGGCTTCAGCCATGAGGCATTCAGTGATCTGGTATTATCAAGCAATGGCCCGCGATATCGGGGCGGAAGATATGCAGCAATATGTGAACCTGATAGATTATGGCAATCATGATATCTCCGGGGGGATCGACCAGTTTTGGCTCGACAGCAGCATTAGGATTTCTGCTCGGGAACAAGTCCAATTCATCGAAAACCTTGTAGAAGAAAAACTGCCTATCGATAAGCAGCATATGAGAACCGTTAAGAGAATCATGATCAATGAAGAAGCAGACTCATATGTCCTCCATGGAAAAACCGGGACACGCCTTTCAGATATGGGATTGGGCTGGTATGTGGGTTACATCGAAACGGACAAAGGAAAATGGGCCTTCGCAACGAACATCGACGGCAGCGGCAGCAAGGCCAAAACGATTACGCTGGATGCCCTGAAAGAGTTGGATATCATAGAAGATTAAAAGTTCACGCATGCTCTCAATTCTTGGGCATGCGTTTTGCTTTGTCTAAAAAGATATTTAAAACCATTTTAATACCTACAAATAATCAAGTTGGATTGAATGCTCTGAAGCCTTTTTTTGGTTTGTCCAATCAAAAAAAAGAAAATTTTCATCTAATATAGTATTGATAATATAGAAAGGGGGATTAATAGTGAAATTAACCGAAATCAAGAAATCTTATGATGTAATCATTCCTTGTGGCAGTGCTTGCACTCCCACTTTGAACCTAAGAAGACTTGGTTTAAGAAGATTCTCTTTGCCTCTTGACTGGGTCTATACTGAGTCATTTGCAGAAGTGGCCAGGCTATATAAAAATCAGTTCAAGGAATATATGGAATTGAGGAATTTGACTTTAGTAGATGGTTCCGGTACTTATTTTGATGATGACGTGGATATAAATGCTGTAAATACCTATTTGGTCAGAGATAACCATTATAAAGTTACTTCAGTTCACGATTTCCCCATCCTGCCTGATAAAGAATGGTTTGAAACATATCCTTATTTCAAAGAAAATTTAGATAAAAGAATTGCAAGATTCAATGACACGATTAACAATAGTGATTCAATCCTATTTGTAAGATGGTCAACAAAATATGACCAAGCCTATTTGTTTCACCAAGAAATGCAGGACATGTTAAAAGAAAAAGAATTTAATGTATTAATATTAGTCCCCTCGGATGATGCTACAAGTATTTCTGAATTAGAATGGAACCTGGAAAATGTTTGTGTTTTAGAAGTTCCTAACCAAATTTGGGATGAGGCCATTTGGGATCATGTTTATAGTGGCATACAATTGAATAGTCTGGATTAACCACTGAGCTAATAACGCTAATGTGTTAACTATTTCAAATTGGACGATTTTAGTTATTGTCTTAAGTTTTTCATCGGGTCATCAACGCCTTTTCGCATCCTTATTTAGTTTTTTAAAGCAAATATCGTTTAGGCAATCATAAATCACATTAATCGCCCTTGGTGATGGTGAATTAATTAAAAAGGTTTAAGAGAAAGGCATCTGCCAAAAGCGGATGCCTTTCTCTTCTTTAGGAGTCAAGTTAATCCTATCTCCCGTTTTCTTTTCTGTTTTAATAACGCTGGCTTTTGAACTTGCTGTGAGAGTGCGGTACATTCAGCAAATGAAAACTGTTTACACCCTTTACAACGATTCTCATCCAGTTTGGATAAAGCCATATTAATGGCATCACCCGTACTGGAAAAGAACTGCTCTTCACCAACCAGTTTAGTAAAACCGGTTTTTTCGAGCATTTCTTTAGGTTCCTGTTGAATACCGGAAATCAACACTTGTAGTTTGTGGGACTTGAATCGCTTCACAATGTCTGTGAGAAGTGCTTCTCCCGAAGTATCAATGAATGACACATTGCTCATTCTTAATAGAAGGACTTTTGGTTTAGAACGCATCATATCTTCGATTTCTTCTTGCAGCCTTTCGATTGAACCAAAGAATAAAGGTCCTTCTATCGTATAAATGTTAATCTGCGGGCAGCTTGAACCTTGTTGTACCATTTCTGGTTTAACTAATTTATCAGCTGGATCTGGTAATACCTTTGATAATTTCAATGTACCGCTCATCAGTTTAACGAACGACAGGATGGCTAATAGTAATCCGATCCCTACACCTGTTGTCAGGTCAATCAATACGGTTAACACGAAGGTAACGATCAATACGACCGAGTCCATGGTTTTTGCTTTTAAGATATGCGAAAATTCTTTGCGTTCGCTCATGTTCCAGGCGACAAACATAAGAATGGGGGCCATGCTGGCCAAAGGAATGGCCGAAGCATAAGGAGCCAAACTGACTAACACGAGCAATACCACCAGCCCATGAATCACGCCTGATATGGGGGAGACAGCACCGTTTTTAATATTCGTTGCGGTACGGGCGATGGCACCTGTAGCCGGAATGCCTCCAAATAAAGGCGTAATCATATTGGTCAATCCTTGTCCCATCAGCTCTTTATTGCTGTTATGTTTACTGTTGGTCATGCCGTCTGCAACCACAGCGGATAATAGTGATTCAATTCCTCCTAGCATGGCAATGACCAAAGCAGCCGGAAGGAGTTCAATCACCAAACCGCCAGTGATCTGGGGAAACTGAAACTGGGGCAATGCATTAGGAATGGCGCCATAGGCCGATCCAATTGTCGCTACCTGACCTGGAAAGAATAAGCTGGCGACTAGAGTTGATACAATCAATCCCAGCAATGCTCCAGGGATTTTCGGTAAATATTTGGGAGTTAATATGACGAGAGTTAAACTTATGATAGCTACCAGTACACTATAGATATTCACTGTATTGAAGTTCAATAAGATTTCCTTCATATTTAAAAGAAAGGCTTCTTCTTTTTTTAAGTTACTGAGTCCAAAGAAATTGGCAATCTGGCCAGAGAAGATAATCACAGCAATTCCAGCAGTAAAGCCGATCGTAACTGGACGGGGAATAAACTTGATGAATCTTCCCAGTTTGAGGACACCCATAAGAAATATCATGATACCTGCCAGGAAGCCGGCGATTAACAGTTTTTCATATCCGTACTGCATGACCACACCTAACAAGACCGGGACAAAGGCCCCAGTCGGGCCTGCAATTTGATATTTCGATCCACCAAAAAGGGAGACCATGATTCCTGCAATAATTGATGTGTACAGTCCATATTCCGGTCTTACTCCGGAAGCAATGGCAAAAGCCATCGCTAAAGGAATTGCTACTATCCCAACTACGACCCCTGCAACCAGATCTTTCTGAAAATGGCCTAAGTTATACCCTTCAAGCCTGCTAGAACTCATCATTTTATCGCTCCTTCTTTTATTGAATTTGTATTTCGTCCTTGCTATATCCATCTATGATTCGATCCAATTTACCCGTTTCGGGATGGATGACCATACCGTGAACGGCGATGGAATCCGGTAATAATGGATGATTTTTGATCAAACGGACACTATTCGTTACACTCTCCTCAACGCATTGAAAACCTGTCAGCCACTTTGATAAATCAATACCAGAGTTTGTTAGGATATCAATTTGCTCCTGAGTGACTTTCTTCTCCTTTGCAGCATCAAGAAGTGAAGTGGATTGAAGCCCCACCATACCGCATCCGCGATGTCCGATCACACACACTTCCTCCACTTTTAGCTCATAAACAGCGACAAGGATACTGCGCATAATGCTGCCAAAGGGATGAGAAACAATAGCTCCAGCGTTTTTAATGATTTTCGCATCTCCATTTCTTAACCCCATCGCCTTTGGAAGCAATTCCAACAGACGGGTGTCCATGCATGTTATGATGACGATCTTTTTATCTGGATACTTTGTCGTTTGAAACTCTTTATATTTGTTTTGTTCGACAAACGTCTTGTTGTAATCCAGAATGCTAGAAATGACTGACATTATTTATTCTCCTTTCTCGTGTTGAAATATGATGGATATGTTCTATGTACAATAATCCAGATGCCTTTCATAAACGGTCTTATTTGGCTCTGTTTTATCATTTGGTGCTTTATTCCATGTTAGAGATATTAAATTAGAGTTAAATGATAGAAGGATTAGAAAATGGTGAGAATTATTACAGTTCCTTCTCTTTTTTTTTGCATTTTTCTTACTAAAAAAAGGGTGATGCATAGTTAACTATGCATCACCCTTTTTTATGTTTTATACAATTATTATTCGTGGCCATCTCTATCATCCACTTCATCATCTTCCCATGTGATTGTTTTTACTTCTTTTGTGTAGCCGTCCACTTGGACGACTGCGTCTCGATCGTCCTCTAATTCAACTTCGACCAAATAATAAGGTGTCTGATCTGATGGTTGATAAAATTCTGTATCGTCACCTGTTCCTTTTACATGTTTTTCGGCAATTGCGATTGCTTCGTTTTCTGTAATGATACTATCTGCTACCATTGTCGAGTCAATTATAGCTCCTGTATATGGGTCGAGAATTAATGTGATTTTTTCATTGTTCTTATTTACCACTGCTTTATAATGGGAGTTGTCTGTCTCCTGCACAAAATCAATTTGTTCCAGATCGCCTTGTGAGGAAATACGCGCCTTTATTTCATTTTGGGTTAGTTGCTTTTGGGGTGTTTTTTCTGCCGTTTCTTCTGCTGCATGACCTATGGTTTCTTTTTTTATAGAACGAACTTCACCGCTTTTCGCATCCATACTAATAAGATATACCCCGGTTTCAAGCTGCATTTCAATCTGATATTCTTCACTTTCAGTTTTCGTTGTCTTTATAATGGTTCCAGGATATTTATCCTTTGCTGTCTGGTTCACTTCTTCTTCCGTCAAGCTTTCCGCGGATAACGATGGAGCCCACCATTGAAATCCGAAGAATAATAGCAGACCAAAAACGAGAGTTGATCCAGCTGTTATCAGCACTTTTCCATTCTTCATCATATCACCCATCCAACGTCATTCTGGCTTAATTAAATAAAAGAGTAACGTTCGTTCCCCTGCCTTCAAGACTATCCATTTCAATCCGTACATCAATTGCATCAGCAATTTCCTTTGCCACGGAAAGCCCTAAACCTGATCCGCCTTGCTTTCGGCTTCTTGCTTCATCTACACGATAAAAGCGATCGAACACTTTTGGCAATTCAGCCTGGGGAATTCCATCCCCTCTGTCTTCGATGCGGATATATGCTTCTCTACTAGTTTGTCCTATATAGACTGAGATTTGCTCGTCACTATACTTTCTTGCATTGTCTAAAAAAATAAACAATAGCTGTTTTAACTTTTGCACGTCCGTAAGTGCTTCAATTGCATCGCCACTATAAATCTCCACTGTTCGATTGTACGCATTTTTATATACTTTCGCTAAGTCTGCCATGATATCGGTCAGATTGACGTTTTCCTTCTCTATATTCCATTTTTCCTGATGCTTTGCTAGCAGGAGCATTTGCTCTGTCATCTCTCTCATTCTAATGGCTTCAGAATGAATGGCCTCTATTGATTCATCAAACAACTCAGGGCGCTCCAAGCCTTTTCTTTTCAAAAGGCTTGCATAGCTTTCAATGACAGTTAGCGGTGTTTTTAATTCATGTGAGGCATTTGATACGAATTGCTCCTGTTTTTCGAAGTTAGCTTGCAGCAAATCAATCATGTGATTAAAGGTTTTCCCCATTTCCACAAGTTCATCTTTTGCCTTTTCTTCCAGGCTAAGTCGCTTAAATTGGCCGCTTGTTTGAATCTCCTTCATCGTATCAATCATCGATCGAATCGGACGGGCGATGAAGTTACTAAGAATAGTGCTTGATATCAGAACAGGTATCATGGCAATGATGGTTACAGCGATTAATACGATGCGCAGAACAGCGAGCATTTCCTCGGTTGCTGAAATGCTTTTGGTGATTTGAAGATTAACTACACTTCCATCCCCCCAAATGATCGGGTTTGAAACGAATACATACTTGTTCTGATGATAAGTGATGATCGCACTCTTCTCACCGGGATAAAAGCTGCTATTGCGATTGCTTAATTGTTTTTCAGAATTGGATGTAACAGCTGTGCCTTTTCGTTGACCCTCTTTTACAATACCAATCATGCCATCTATAGGCAGATAGGATCGAAGTAAATCACTTGGAGATATATTATTGACATTTTCACTAACATCAAAGGCAATTTTCTCTGTCTCCGCTTTCGCACGATTAAGTTCGTTCACCATCATCAGATTACTGAAAACAAAATAAATGGAAACATTCATCAATAGGAGCAGGAAAATGAATAGCACCGCTGTATATAAATTTATTTTTTTGCGAAGTCTCATTTTGCATCCTTCAGGACGTAGCCAACGCCTCTTACAGTATGGATAAGCGGCGTATCAAAGCCATATTCGAGCTTTTTGCGAACATATCGGATATACACATCCACCACGTTTGTTTCTCCATAGAAATCATACCCCCAAACCGCTCCGAGAATTTGATCCCGGTTTAGCACTTGACGCTTATTCTTCAGTAAATAAAGAAGTAAATCATACTCCTTTGGCGTTAGGTCAATTTCGCTTTCACCTCTAATGACTTCACGTGTTTTGACATTCACCTTTAAATCAGCAGTATTCAGCCATCCATCGTATTCATCTTCCATTGAAGATGCAGCAGTCCGCATTCTTAAAACCGCACGAATTCGGGCAAGCAATTCCTCAATTTGGAAAGGTTTAGTGATGTAGTCATTCGCACCGCGATCAAGACCGGAAACTTTATCTTCAACCGAGCCCTTTGCAGTTAACAGGATGACAGGGGTGAAATTGTTTTTCGTACGAATTTTCCGAAGCAGCTCAATCCCGCTTATGCCTGGAAGCATCACATCCAATAAGATCAAATCCCACTTTCGTGATCGATACGCTTCAAGGGCTTCCTTTCCGTCCATTGCCTTTCCGACTTGGTAGCCTTCGATTTCAAGCTCCAATTCAAGCAATCTTAAGATTTTTTCTTCGTCCTCTACGATTAGTATTGATTCTTTACTCATTTGGAAGACCTCCTTTTGGGTGGGACTGTCCCCATTTTGTATCATTCATTTTCAAATTAAATGGATTGGATTATCGGTAAGTATACCTGTTCGTTCAATAAGAAAAAGGCTGCCTCAGCAACCTTCTTTAAGGAAACTTTCATCAGGTGTATATATCCGAACAACATAGCCGCCATCATTTTTTGAATCAGACAAGATAAAGGCGTTTCGGAAAAATAATCTCTTTGGCTATTAAACTTCCCCTCGTGTACTTTTTTGTTATTTTTACGAATGTACAAATTATTGCATGTAAAATTCCAAAAATAAAGACGCTATTGACCCAGTTTTCTCCATAAAAAAAAGAGCTGCCAGAGCAACTCTCATGTTAAAAGCCCTATTTACTTTAAGTATTTTCCACCCCTTAATTTACACGTCTTCACCTAAATTTATATAAGGTATACCGAAGTTATTAAAGAAAAATTCAAGAGAAAAAGGAGGCGTATTCTATATTTTTCTCAGTAAATATAAGAGATATGGAGTGCCTATTAGTGCAACGACAAGTCCAGAAGGAATTTCTTTAGGGGCTAAAACAATTCTTCCTATAAGATCAGCCGAAGTTAAAAGGATTCCTCCAAGAAAAAGACTGACTGGAATAGCCTTTCCATGTTCAAATCCAACCATTCTCCTAGCTGCATGAGGTGCTAGTAAACCTATAAACCCGACTGTTCCTACAATAGATACACTGACTGCCCCCATACAAACTCCTAACATAATAGCTAAAAGCCTCGTCATAATAATATTTACTCCCAGTCCCTCAGCAACTTCATCTCCAAAGGAAATCACATCAAATTTTTTAATGAATAAAATGCTCAAAGGAATCGTAATGAGAGCGACAATGCCAGCAAGTTTCAATTCTTCCCAGCCCTTGGCATAGGTGCTTCCCGCTAGCCATGCTAGGGCAGGGGCTACGCCAATATTCGCTTTAACAATTAATATTTGTATAATGGCTGAACCAAATGCAGAAACCGCTACCCCCATTAACGCAAGTAGGATCGGCTGCCATTGAGTTTTCCATGACAGAATTAAAATGATAGTGATTGAAATACTTGAACCAATCATAGCCGCAATAGGAAGAAATTGTATAGAAACAGCAGGAAATAACACTAGGAAAATTAATGCCCCAGCTCCACCACCAGAAGTGATCCCTAAAACTGAAGGATCAGCTAGAGGATTTCTTAATACAGCTTGTATGAATAATCCACTTGTCGCTAATAGCATCCCAACTAGAAAAGCAGTCAATATCCGCGGAATACGGAATTGCATAACAAACGGTGAGTTAAATGACTTATCAAGCCAGTCTTGAAATGTAAAAAAACTTCCTGCTCCATATGAAACTGAAACTAATATAATCATAATGGTCAATCCAAATAATCCAAACAAGATCCAGCGATATGATATCGGGAGAAGTGAACTGCCGAGACGGCTTTCTCCCCTTGTTTGTCTTTTTCCAGTTTTATAGGCTAAATACATTAACCAAGGGGCACCAATTAAAGCCGTCATGGCCCCAACCGGAATTTCTTGTCCGGGTTGAATCCACATTGCTAATACATCTGCAGCTACAAGAAGGTTGGCTCCCCATAAGAAAGAATGAAGTATTAACAACTTGTGCCCTTGTATCCCCATTAACCGAACTAAATGTGGTGCCATTAAACCGATAAAGCCGATGGGACCGACAACACTAACGGTCACAGCAGAAAGTAAAATAGCCGTGAACCAGGCAAATGCCTTTACACGGTTTACCGATTGTCCTAACGAGGTGGCCAAGTCATCCCCAAGGGATAGGAGATCAAGTGACTTTCCTAGAACTAAAGCTATAATAAAGCCAATCAAAATGAAAAATATTGAAAATTTCACACCAGACCAATCTAGTTGTATAAGAGTTCCAGATCCCCATAAAAACAATCCATTTGTTTCATTTTCAAAAAGGAGCTGTACAGCTCCTGTAATAGAAGAAAAAAGTAAGGCAACAATCATTCCTGTAAGAGCGACACGAACTGGCTCCATAACTCTTCCTAATAAAGCTATCAACAGAACAGCAGATAACCCTGCACCGAGAAAGGAAATTACAAAGGGATAATCCCCTATATATTGTGGAAAAAAGACCATAGCGATAACAGTGAGCAAGTAGGCTCCCGAATTAATTCCTAAAGTGCTGGGGGAAGCAAGAGGGTTCTTCGTTAATGTTTGTAAAAGTACACCAGCAACTGCTAATGCTCCCCCGGAAAGTATACCGATAATGACCCTGGGAAGCCTTAGCCCTAGTACTATATTCTGAACGTTTCCTTCATACCAAACCTCTGTCATCAATGTTCGTATCGTATAATCTGCTTGGCCTTGATATAAATGTAAGATACTAAGAACAAACAATAGAAGGAGGCCCCCAATGAAAAGCCAAGGGGAACTCTTTTTTATTGAACTTGCCATTTTATTCTTCCACCAATGCGTTTTCAATTTGATCTACGAGTACTTTTGCAGATAGCGGGCCCCCGAATAACCAAGTATCTTCCCCTAATGAATAAGTACGATCTTCTTTAACGAACGCTATGTTTTTCCAAACGTCATTATCCTTTAATTGGTTTTCAAATATATTATCATTATCTTGAACGACATAAATGAAGTTGGCTTCTTCTAAGGCAGGAAGTGCCTCCACATTGACTGTAGAGAAACCATATACTTCAAAGTTTTCATTTTGATAAGCGTTTTGTAACCCTACCTTCTCCAAAATAACTGATGCCATTGAGTTTGGTGTAAATACCCGAAGAACAGGTACTTGATTCGAGCTATAAGCCTGAGTTAACACAAATTGATTTGTTTTTAATTTTTCTGCTTGGATTTTCTCTTTTGTTTCTTTATATTTTTCATTTAATTCATTTAAAATGGCATCAGCTTGATCTTCCTTTTGAACTGCTTTTGCAATTGTTTTGAAGGTTGTTACCATTTCATCGTATTGGCTAATGGATTCATCTTGTGGATAAGGTTCAAAGAATATAGTAGGGGCAATTGATTCCAACTCTTTTTTAATTCCCTCATGACGAAACTTTGTTGTAATAATTAGATCCGGTTCCAACTGAGCGATAGCCTCAAGATTCGGTTCTTGTCTGGTGCCCACATCTGTTACATCAGTTGATAGCTCTTCATCGATTTGTACCCATTTGTTATACCCTTCTATATCTGTAACACCAACAGGCTGTATATCAAGAGCTAACAAGTCTTCTACGTATGTCCATTCTAAAACAACAATTTTTTTCGGTTTTGCGTGTAGTTCCGTGTTTCCTAATACATGCTTAATCGTTACTGGTTCATTTTCATTGGATGTTTGCCCATCAGGAGTTGTCCCATCCATTTGTGATTGGTTACAAGCTGCCAAGATAGTTGCAAATGTTACTAACAACAGCACCCTGAATAATTTCTTCATAATTCATTCCCCCGATTTTTTCAAGAATAGTAGATACCCAATAATGAATAGCATATTACTTCCCATCACTTACTTTTCTCCCTTTGCCATATGGAATGCATAAAGGGGTCCCAAACAATGGATCGACAGTAATCTCACATTCTATTTGAAAAACCGAACGAACCATATCGGCATTTACAATATCTTCTGGTTTTCCTTGAGCAAAAACGTTTCGGTTATGAATCGCTACAATATGTTGAGCATATCGACAAGCTAGATTTATATCATGAAGAACCATCACGATAGTACGCTGTTCTTTCTCGTTTAATTCAAACAGCAAATCAAGTATTTCGATTTGATGGGTCATGTCTAAATACGTGGTTGGCTCGTCTAAAAGAATGATGTCTGTTTCTTGCGCAAGTGTCATGGCAATCCAGGCTCTTTGTCGTTGTCCCCCGGATAGGGAGTCAACCGAACGATCTGCTAAAGATTTCATTCCTGTAGCTTCCAATGCTTTATTCACTATAACTTCATCTTCTTCCGACCATTGCTTCAGCCAATTATGATAAGGGTATCTCCCTTGCTTTACCAATTGAGTGACAGAAAGTCCTTCCGGAGCAATTGATCCCTGTGGAAGAATAGCCAAATGTTTGGCAATTTCTTTTGTCGGCCATTTTTCAATATCTTTCCCATCGAGAATAACAGAACCTTCCTTAGGGCGTAATAGACGTGCTAAAGAACGAAGCAAGGTTGATTTACCACAACCATTACTACCTATAAAAACCGTGATTTCCCCATTTGGAATTTGTAAATTTAGTTGGTCAATAATTATTGTTTCTCCATAGGCTAACGTTAATGATCTTGCTTCCAATGGATGCATGTTATCACTCCTAGTATGGCTTCCGAACTTAATATAATAAATAAAAAAGGAACTCGAATGGTCCTTTTAACAACCTGTCATTACCCATTTTTTCAAGATGTTATATGTTATGAAGGAGAGTCCTTCATTGCATGGTGACTTGTCCTAATATATGAAAATAAGCACGGCAGCATAGCAACTAGAATCGCTTTCAAGCCTTTTATATGAATTGAAAAACGGGTTTATATGCAATACGGATATACAGTGAAGGTGAATTCCAAAATTGAACGATTGAAGTCGATACTGAAGAAAATAAGGGGGCAAGTATTACGCGGTGGTTGAGGTACCACAAATGTTGCTATATGAGGGGGCATTATGCCACGTTTGTTGCATAAGAAAAGGAGCTGCAGATCAGCTCCTGGCAATGAAGTATAGCACTTGTTAGATCAACAAAAAAACAGATTTCGTAGAGAAATCAGTTTTTTATTTTTTACTTCCCCGAGACCAGATTACCACTGGAATCAATAATAAAGATAATGAACCTCCAATAAATGATAATGTTGTATAACTTGAACCGGCCACAATCATTCCTGATAAGGCACCGCCAGAAGCTCCTGATAAGGCTATTAAAACATCCACTGTACCTTGAGTTTTAGCCCGGTTTGAAGTGTCAGTTGAATCAACAATAAGAGCAGTCCCGCTTATTAAACCAAAATTCCATCCTAATCCAAGTAAACAAAGGGCAATAACTAGGAGAATCATAGAATCGCCTGGTGCAATCGCTGATATTAAACCTGCCAGAAGCAGCGTAGCTCCAGAGGCAATAGCCATGGCAGTACGGCCAAACTTATCAACAAGGACACCTGTAACCAGTGAAGGAAGATACATTGCAGCTACATGAAAACCAATAACGAGACCTATTTCACCCAAGTTATGTCCATGATGTCTCATATGAACTGGTGTCATTGTCATAATAGCCACCATTACAATTTGAGTAAGAACCATAATTGTCGCACCAACCATAATACCTCTTTTGTTTTCTATTCGTTCAGTATCAATCGAATACTCAATTCGATTACTTTCCTGGTTGGACGCTTCCATTGTTCTTGCTACAACTAATGGGTCTGGGCGAAGCATAATGAAAAGTACAAGACCTGCTAAGATAAATGCTGCTGCTGATAAAATGAAAGGACCAGCTAGTGATGGAACGCCAATGGAAAGAGCAAAATCCCCCATTACATTCACTAAATTCGGACCTGCAACTGCACCAAATGTTGTAAACACCATAGTAATACTAATAGCAGTAGCGCGTTGTTTATTGTTTGCCAAGTCCGTACCAGCGTAACGAGCTTGTAAATTTGTCGCTGTTCCTGCACCATAAATAAGAAGGGAAGCAAATAAAAGGAAAACGCTATTTATTATAGCTGCGATTATGACCCCTAGCGCTCCAAGTCCCCCTATCATGAAACCAGCTGTTAGACCTGTACGACGACCGTAACGTTGAGAAAGTCTACCTACGATTAAAGCAGCCCCTGCAGACCCTAAAGTAAATAAACCAGAAGGAAGTCCAGCAAATGCATCTGTGCCAAGCATTTGTTGTGCAAGAAGTGCCCCCACCGTAATTCCAGCCGCTAACCCAGCACCGCCAAAAATTTGTGAAATACTTACAATAATTAATGTACGTTTGTATAACATCTTTTGTTTTTCTTGAGAATCTACATAACTCTGGTTCTTTTGAAAAGTTTTACTGGACATTTGTTAAGACCTCATTTATAATTCTGTAATTTCTTCCAATCATGTACACCTTCCTCTAAACGAAATGCATTAACACCTTTGGATCTTAGAAGTTCAACAGCCTCCACTGACATTAAACAGTAACAACACGACAATAAGAAATCGCTTGTTGAACTGACCTGCCCCGTTAGACTAAGAAGAAACTCAACATAATTGTTTTAACCGATCCATTGTATAAAAAAATCCAGCAGATATATTGCTGGTATAATAGTTTTATTTAATGCTTTCTAATGCTTGCTTAACGTTTGCGAAAGAAGTAATTTCCGACATATTAATTCCGCTTTTTACAACGGTTTTGGCTAATTCAGGGCGTAGCCCTGTTGTAAGGGTTTGTATTCCTAGCAAATCAAGCATTCGTCCTATTTGATGAAGATGACGTGCAATATCTGTATCTATTTTCAATATGCCTGAGAAGTCAACAATCACATAGTTTAACCGTAGTTCAGAAATTTTTGGTACGACTTTTTCCATAATGTAATTCGCCCTATATGAATCTATAATACCAATCAATGGGAGTACCGCAATACCATCTTTAATCATTACAATGGGTGCTGAAAGCTCATCCAGTTCTCTTTGCGTTTTCTCCTTATATTCGTCGGAAAGGCGTTCGAAAGCAAAAATGGTTTCATTAAGGCTTATGTCCAACATATTGTTTATCCTCTTAATAATGAAGGAATGATCTTTTAATGAAAGCTGAAACTCTAAGCTGATTTTCGTAATAATGTCGGTAAAAATGTCCCTCGTTGGCGGATAACGAACAATTATCTCTGAAATCGCCCCTTCGGGAGATACCTGTCCAGCTGCGTTCTTATTACTCCATTCAATGAGTGTCTGTGGCACTCCCTCATCCATGACCAAAAGTGATTCACCTAAAAAATTTATAAATTCCATATACATTTTTATTGCTTGCTCTTTTTCCCACAGTGGAATATCTAATTCCATACTATGCAGAACACCTTCAACAATTTCTTCAGCTAGAGATTCTGCATTATCGGTTAGGTGGTTTGAAACATTCAAAACCCAGGTCATATTAGTCCAACACCTTCTTTAAGCGAATAAACTCTTGTAGTAATAATAATCATTTACATCATTGATAGTCAATTGAATTAAAAAACACGGACGATGTTTCCGACTTAGCTTAATACCAAATTACAAGGACGTATCTCTGCCATTTATATTCCTCATTAAATTTAATCCAATAGTTGAATTTTGATCCTTTTTTTCGTCGGACCTTTTTGTTGAATTTTCATTATGGAAAAGTCTTTAATTTCATTAGTGTTGTTGACGTGGGTTCCGCCACATGCTTGCTCATCAATATCATTTATTTGAACGATTCGAATTTCGTTAATAGAAGCTGGAAGTAAATTAATGACCGTTTTAATAACCCCTTCTTTTTGCTCTGCTTCAGCTCTGCTAATTGTATTCGTGTCAACATTATGGGGTTGGGCCAGTACCTTCTTTATCGTTTGTTCTAATTGATCGAATGGTATTTCTTGTATTATTTCAAGAGAAAAAGACAGCTCTAATCTCGCATGTTCTTTTTCAATTTGACTGCTTGTAGCTAAAGCATTGTAATATTCATATAAATAACCTGAAATGACATGCAATAATGTGTGATACTGCATATTCTGATACCGCCAAGACCAGTCAATCTGCATTTCTACTGTTTGATCAATGTCCTGTAATGGACGTTCTAGTTCATGAATAATTTCACCATCTACTTTTTTTACTGCTAATACATTATAGCTTTCATCACCTTGTTTAATGATCCCCCGGTCACAAGGCTGCCCACCGCCGCCAGGATAAAAATGGTTTGATTGAACACAACAAATCGGTCTTGTATGGAAACAATATTTGCCGAACATTCTTTTAGATAACTATTCTCTACATATAACTCTATCGTGGCCATTTTTTTCTCCTTTAATTGCGTTAATATCCTCTACGAGCATATCAACATGTTCTTTTTTCGTAGCCCAACTGGTACAAAATCTCACAGCACTGTGTGTAGCATCGACTTTTTCCCAGAAGGAGAATGAATACTTTTTGCCTAATTCCAAAATTACATCTTCGGGCAAGATGGGAAACTGCTGATTTGATGTGGAGTCATATCGTAATGAAAATCCATTTTTAACAAATGCTTCTCGAATCATCATTGACATTTCCACGGCATGATTAGAAACTTCATAATATAAGCCATCTTCAAATAGGGTTTCAAACTGGATCCCCAAAAGTCTCCCTTTAGCCAGCATCCCTCCCTTTTGCTTGATGAAATAGCGGAAATCCTTTTTCAGGGCATCATTCATGATGACTGCCGCTTCACCAAACATTGCACCAACTTTCGTTCCCCCTATATAGAACACATCACATAGCCTGGCAACATCCGCCAAGGTTAAATCGCTGTCTTTCGAAGCCAAGCCATACCCTAATCTAGCTCCATCCAATACCAATGGCAAACCACATTCCCGGCAAACTTCACTCAATGCTTCCAATTCGGCTTTACTATAAGTCGTTCCATTTTCTGTAGGGTTAGAAATGTAAACCAAGCCTGGCTGTACCATATGCTCATGAGTAACATCATTCCAGTGAGCATCATATAATTCTTTCACCTGTCCAGCTTGAATTTTTCCATCATCACTCGGCAAAGTAAGCACTTTATGACCAGTGGCTTCAATCGCCCCTGTTTCATGTACCGCGATATGACCGGTAATTGCAGAAACGGCACCTTGATGCGGCCGCAAAATTGAAGCGATAATAGTTGTATTCGTTTGTGTTCCTCCTACTAAAAAGTGTATATCTGCATTTGCAGCATCACACTCTTTTCGAATGTAGGCTCTCGCTTTTTCACAGTGTTCATCCACTCCATATCCGGGTGTTTGTTCTTCATTGGTTTCTATTAACCGTTTCAGAATTCGCTTATGAGCACCTTCTGTATAATCATTTTCAAAACGTATCATCCTATAATCTCCCCAAACTATCCAATTTCTTCTGAATGAACATCATAGAAGCGTGGATTTCTTTTATTTCGTTTTCTGATAATCCTTGGAATAACCTCACTAATTGTTCATCAGATCTTTCATTAAGCTGGTCAAAAAGAGTCAACCCTTCAGGAGTCAACCGAATTAGACTAGTTCTGTTGTCCAAGGCCGAGTTTTCCTTCATAACCAGTCCATCTTTGCTTAACTTATTAATTATTCTGCTCATATAGCTGCGATCAATTTCCAGTTTATCAACTAAATTGTTCGCTATACACTGCTCCATCAAACCGATTTCTAAAATTACCCGTGCCTCAGTAAAAGAATATCCGGTATCCAAAATATGCTTATCCAACACACCAAGTAGATTCGTATAAAATCTATTGAATTGACGAATATCTGCAATGGTATTTTTATTTATATTCATTTTAGACTTCCTTTTTAGTGGACTTTATCCACTAATACTTTATTGTGATTAGTGGACTTTGTCAACATTTTTTATAAATCTTTGAAGGATTAATAGATACCCCTAGTTTAACCAATTTCAAAAAATTCACTTTTCCTGATTTAGTTTATATTCTTTAGGCTGATTGTTTCTTCTCGAGGAAGTTACAATACTTTAATTAGAAACACTTGTGCAATTTCCAACTTAAACTCCCCACCCTCCATTGTTGAAGAAGGACATCCTTTGACCCATAACTTTTATCTATAAAATTAGAGATTATCGAACACGGGATGAGTTAAGGTGCATAAAATAGAATTGTGATATTTAACTATATTTTTGAAAGGATGTAATATTGTGTATCCTCCTTACACTAACCCACACCAACTTAAACAAGAGACATTGTCACAGGTCGGCCCTTGGGTACAGTATGGTTTAAACGAAGCTCAAAAAACATCTGTCCCTCATGCAATGATGGAAATTGCAGCTATTGCCTATCTGATGGGTAAAGGATATGATCCAAGGTTGGCGCATCAAATAGTCGAATCATGGGAAGTTAATGAAATGTTTTAACTGCTGTAGCTTTGAAATAAATCTAAATGTCCTCTTTAACGAGCGTAAATAAAAAAATCCATTTTGAGAAAGATGATCAAAATGGATTTTCTTGTGATTCAGTATTCAGTTTGATTATTTGAAGATATGCTTTTTGGTACTTTAACAAACGAGGTCAAAATCCAGAGCTGCCGAATTGTTTTCTTTTTTGCTTAAGGAGAAAAAACATCAAATTTGATTAATTCAACTAAAAGGTACTATAGCTTTAATGAGCTGTGACGGTCGCAAATGAGGAACTCATTACTTTGCACAAACAATGAAACCATTTAATGAATTCTCCTTTTCATTCGAATTGTTCATCAGTTCATAATAACCAGTTATCAACGTTTGCATCATGTAAGGAACTTTAATAAATTCTGCACGGATACTATTTGCATAACTTTTTTCCCATTGACCGTCTTGTAAAAATGTTGCATCTACGGTAAGTTGTTTTATCACTTCAAAATTTGCCTGCTGGAGTAGCTGGTGAATTTGAGTTTTATGAAACAAGTTTTGGATATTTCCTTCATTCTTTACGAAGTTTGAGTACAATGCCAAAATGGAAACTGCACAAAAATGGGGACGTTGAGAAATGCAGGTAAAATCGAGGTCCCATTCTGCAAAACATATATGTTCTGCCGATTTACGAATTTTTTTAAAGTATTTCAATAAATCTTCGGGTTGCTTGAAATACCATGAACAATGGGATAATACCGCCACATCAAATGGTATAGGTGATTCAAAAAAATTAAAATCCATTTCAAAATGGAAGTCAATACGCTCTCCTAATGAAGATTCCTTAATACGTTCTGCTGCTTGACCTAATGTTAACGGTGCTCCGTAATCGGGACTAGCAATATCTATTGCGACAACAGATCCGCTTTCCCCTACTGCGTCTGCTATAGCAACGGTTGTATCCCCTTGACCACAACCTATTTCTAATACACGCATTCCTTTTTGAATCCCAAATGCCGATACTAATTCCAAACGGTGCTGCAACTGAACTTGTTGTATCAAATCATCTTCAAATAATTGATATTCCGATAAAAAAGATCTTGTTTTTTCGTTCAGTTGAAATGACTTCAAGTATAATTCACCCCACATTTATTGTGTATTGGTTCTTCAACAAAGAAAAAGGCTGCCTAAGCAACCTCCTTTATTGAAATTACACTTCAATTTTGCAAAACCAATTTTAACATCTTACATGCTTGCGCTTAAAACCAAGCTTTCCTTTACCGACTTCCTTTTGAATACTTTCGTAAGCATTTAGAAAGCTGCTTTTTTTCTTGTGCCGTTTGACTTCTACGATTCCTATTGCCTTTGCGGTCTCGACTGCCTTTTCATGGAGCGGCAAATATGAAATCCCCACGGTGTATAGAAAATTATTCATAGCGGATTTCGTTCGTTCTGGCGAATCGTGAATCGTATTTTTCACAAGGTCAAGCATATCGGAAATTTTGCTTTCTGAAAATTCAACGTCTTTTCGATTTCCTAAAAGCCAACAATAGCAACTCCAGCCCGCTGACATTCTCAGCTCTTCACCGCTTGCAATCCATTTATCGGAAACTTCTTGTGCAATATCTGACTCTGATAAAGTTACAGCCACTACATAATCGGACAGCATATAAAAATACGCAGCATCCATCCAGCGATCATAATCAGACTCAGTCATGGCTTTTGGGTCTGCAATTATGCCTGCAAAGTACATTGCATCATAGTTACCTGTCGAATAAAGCTCTTCAGCTAAACGCTGATTTATTTTTATTTTCATTACAATTGGTTTCATGGCGCCTGTAGCCACGCCAAAAAGCGGCTCATGCGCACCATTGGATATGTACATTTTTTTAGTTCGTTCCTTGCCAAGGGCTTCAAGCTCCTGCATGACCATTTCTAAATTCATCGTTTAGCACTTCCTTTTTTATGGAGTCTCCCCCTAATTTTTTGCCCATCAATATATATCACCATTATCCTATAACAGACTGCCATTTGTCAGCACCGTCTAAGCACATGAGTGTTACGCAGGAATGCATGTTGGCACTTTGTTAACTTATGGCAAGAAACAATGCCTTCTGTTAGATTTGCTTGGGATCAGGGGATTTCCCCTTTGTTTTTATTTAGCTATACTGCCCCTTTAGCTCCATAAAAAAAGAGCTGCCGAAGCAACTCCGTTAATTAAGGTTCAAAAGCTTTTTTTTCCGTACTTTTTCGGTCAATTGTCTTAATTTTTTTAATGAAATAATAATGTTTGTAGAGGGCTAGCACGACCAATAAGATTTTCACTAATAGGATGTCCACATAAAATACAGAAATTACGATGAAGAAATCGGCAATTATATTGATTCTGATTTTCTCTCTTCGAGTCATACCTTTTTTTTGCAGGAATGCTTCAACGTATTTTTCATATAATGAGGTGCTCTTGAACCAGTTTTCAATCGACTTGGAACTTTTAGCAAAGCAAAAAGCAGCAAATAAGTAAAATGGACCGCCCGGCAGAACTGGTAACACAGTCCCTGCAATACCAATCAAAAGAGATATGGATCCAAGAAGAAAAAATAGGATACTTTTTACTTTTTTAATTGTAATCACCTTTTTATTTATATTCTATTCCGTTATTACATAAAGAGGAAGTCTAATTGATTAGTATCTTCCCTTTACCTTCTTGAACTAACCTGACCCCGTTAGTTTCATATGAAACAGGATGCCGCAGCAACCTTTCTTAGTGAAGTGAAGCACCTGTTAGTTGAACAATTACCATCCTATTTTTTACCATAATTCTATCGAACTGCGATACAATAACTTTTTCTTTATTATTTTTTAGATGGAGTATCATTTTCACATAACTAAACCTATATAGATGACAGATCTGATTTACTGCTCTTGCATCTATTACTTCTATATAACGTTTGATGGAGTGTCAAAAAATCCCCTGCCAATCACATAGGAATGTACCCTTTTGTTAGATATACAAATATCATAACAGGAATAAAACTAAAGACCATAAATAAATTGCTAAAGGCTATTAATCTATTGTTTGAAAATGAACCTAATATTACTCCAATTGGGTTAAGAACAAATGTTAGCATCCCGTAAGATACTTCAATTTTAAAGACCAAATAAGGAATCCAAGAAACAATTCCACAGAGTAAAAGCGTAACAGATAGCCAAAGATATATCTTTGTTTTTGGATTGTCTTGACTCATATTCCAACGCCTTTCAAAAATCAATACCCCAATCTTAACATAGTTTCCAAATAAAGTTACCGGATTTCCCTGCCCCTTTACCTCAATTAGAAAAAGCTGTCTTAAAGACAGCTCCAACCTTCAGCTAACGCACCCGATAGATCAACAACAATTACTCATTTCTTTGGTAAACTTCATCAGTAATCCTTTTTGTGCATAAATCCTTTTCCGCTTTTTAAAATCCCTATCAAATGTTTATAACGAAGAAATGCCGAAATTCCTAAAAGGAAATCGACTATTTCTTCGCTTCATTTTGGAAGAGAGCGTTAAATATCAAGTTTACGGGTACTGATCCATTTCACAATTTCAGGATCACTATGAGAAAAGAACAAGCTCTCTTTCGTATCTAACGCAGCAATCTTCTCCATATCTTCTTGGTCCAATTCGAAGTCAAAGATTTTGAAGTTTTCGATGATTCTTTCCTTACGAACAGACTTTGGAATCGCAACGACTCCTCTTTGTGTCAACCATCGTAAAATCACCTGTGCCACAGATTTATTATACTTTTCGGCGATGGACACTAATATTTCGTTCTGGAACATATCATTTTTTCCTTCAGCAAATGGACCCCACGACTCTATTTGAACATTGTTCTCTTTCATAAGTTTCGCACTTTCTATTTGTTGATTAAAAACATGAGTTTCAACCTGGTTTACTGCAGGAATTACGTCATTGTGGATAATCAAATCCACTAGACGGTCCATCTGAAAGTTACTAACCCCAATTGCCCTAATTTTTCCCTCACGGTTCAATTCCTCCATTGCACGCCAAGAACCAAATACGTCCCCAAATGGCTGATGGATCAGATACAAATCCAAATAATCCAATTGTAGTCTTTTCAGCGATTTTGTGAATGCGTTCTTTGTGCTCTCATAACCAGCATCCTGAACCCAGAGTTTTGTAGTAATAAACAATTCCTCTCGTGGCACACCACTCCGCTTGATTGCTCTGCCTACTGCTTCTTCATTTAGATAAGAGGCAGCGGTATCGATAAGACGATAGCCTGCCATAATAGCGTCATAAACGCTTTGTTCGCATTCATTTTCATCTTGAATTTGAAAAACCCCAAAACCTAGTATCGGCATTTCAACACCATTGTTCAAGATTACTTTTTGCATATGAAATCCTCCTATTTTATCTGTTATTTACCTACTCTATTTGCGTATTCTGCCGGATAGCGATCTCCTGAAATCTCGATTTTCGAGAGCGCATTGTTCAAATCTTTTAATTCCTCATGGGTCAGTTCAATATCTGCTGCACCAAGATTTTCTTCGAGGCGCTCCAATTTCCGTGTACCGGGAATCGGAACAATCCATTGCTTCTGAGCAAGTACCCATGATAGAGCGATTTGAGCAGGCGTTGCATCTTTTCCTGCAGCAATCTTCTTTATCAGTTCGACCAATACCTGATTTGCTTCGATATTCTCAGGTTTGAAGCGAGGAACAATACTGCGGAAATCGGAACTGCCGAACGTTGCGTCCTTATTAATTTTCCCAGTAAGGAATCCCTTACCCAACGGACTGAAAGGAACAAATCCAATTCCAAGCTCTTCAAGGGCAGGCAGCAGTTCTTCTTCAGGACTTCTCCACATCATTGAGTATTCACTTTGAATGGCAGTGAGTGGATAAACCGAGTGTGCACGACGAATCGTTTCCACCCCTGCTTCAGAAAGTCCCCAATGCTTAATCTTGCCTTCCTTGATCAGGTCTTGTATTACTCCGGCAACCTCCTCAATAGGAACACTTGGGTCCACCCGATGCTGATAGTACAGATCAATGGTGTCAACCTTAAGCCGTTTAAGCGAGCCTTCGATTGATTGCCTAATACGCTCCGGCTTACTGTCAAGCACCTGCTTGCCATTTACCATTTGGATACCAAATTTAGTCGCAATAACCGCTTTTCCCTTGAAAGGAGCAAGCGCTTCTCCTAACAACTCCTCATTTACAAATGGACCATATACTTCGGCAGTATCGAAAAAAGTAACACCTCGGTCAATTGCCTCATGAATCAGCGAAATCATCAACTTCTTGTCCGAAGCAGGACCGTAACCATGGCTCATGCCCATGCATCCAAGTCCGATAGAAGAAACTTCTAAGTCACTTTTTCCTAATTTGCGTTTTTGCATAACTTATATTCCCTCCTCTTTTTTGATTGTCACTTTGCTGTTATATTTTATCCGCAACCGATGTGGTGTTAAGCACATTGGCGGCAGTAAGAAAATCTGATTGTATAATTGAGATGTTCGAACTAAAAAATGATAAGAGTTAGCCATGGTGCGTTTCAACACATTCAATTACTCCCTTATTATGCAATATATAAATAAGAAACCCTTATACCATTCCTGCCAAATCATTGCCTAATCCTCTCACACCACTTAAATTCCAGAGCGATATGTATTAGAATGGAACTAGAAAGAATAAGGAATCAAGGAGGTTTTTATGTCTGAACAAATCTATAAACAGCGGGCAGAGCTCACCCAACTCATTGAGAGTCACACAGGCGAGGACGGGTCTCATCCGACTGCTATTCCTTCTTTATTTTACTCTCGATTCTCTACAGTTACCGGTCCGAATTACGGAGTTTCCAAGCCTTCCTTATGTATAATCGTTCAAGGTATGAAGGAGGTACTGCTTGCACAGGATCGCTATGTATACGGTCCAGCCGATTACCTTATTGCCTCTGTTAACTTGCCAATTACCGGAATAGTCACAGAAGCCTCTTCCGAAAATCCATATTTGGCACTCAAACTCGAATTTACACCAAGCCAGATCTTAGAGGTATTACAGGATTCTCAACTTGCTGTTAACCAGAAAGAACATGCTAAAAGAGGCATGTATGTATGCCAAATAGAGATATCTCTGTTGGACGCGGTAACCAGATTAGCTCGTTTGCTGGACAATCCTAATGATATACCGGTACTCGCACCTCTTATCACGAAGGAAATCATCTATAGGGTTTTACAAGGGCAGCATGGAGTTACTCTTGGCCAAATTGCGATAGAAGGAAGTTCCACCTATCAAATCGGCGACGTTGTCGACCATATAATGAATAATTATGACCAGTCTTTTCGGATTGAAGACCTTGCGGAAATTGCAAATATGAGCGTTTCATCGCTTCATAGGCACTTTAAAGAGGTAACAGCAATGAGTCCCATTCAGTTCCAAAAACAACTGAGGCTACAGGAAGCCCGGCGCCTATTATTATCCGAGTCAACAGATGCCACTGAAGCAGCATTCCGCGTAGGCTACGAGAGCCCATCCCAATTCAGCCGTGAATATTCCCGCTTGTTTGGTTTACCCCCAAAAGAAGATATTAACCGCCTGAAGGCAACATATGAATAAAAAAGTGCATTAATCTATTATGGATTAATGCACTTTTTTATTCTGGAAATTTGTTTTATCCTGCTTCTGAACAAATTTCAGAACATAATGAGTCCCACTGATATATATTCCCATGATAGCTAGATGATCTAGTAAAAACCCCATGGAGGAATCATTAAATTTCCAACCAAACGGATTATATATGGTTAATTTGTAAATCATCTCCCTCTCGAAAGAAGCCTGAACCCCGTAAACAACAATCAACACCGCTATGACACGAAATGCTATGGTGCGGATACGGCTGGTGCCAGTAATGCCCGTCATCTTTCGAACTGAATTGATAATGGTTGCCCAGGACATTCCTATATGCACAGCCATGAAGATAAATCCCCAATATGAAGTCATAACATGTATCTGCAATGGAACCGTGTCATTGTTAATCGGAATAAAAGGTATTATGTCACGAGATATGGGCACAGAACTTATCATCACTGCAGCCATGGATACAAGAAAAAGCAGATTGACCGCTATACTCAGAATACGTCGTACATTGTGTTTTCCCTTAAAGATCGTCTTATACCATCGTCGATTTAAAATATTGTGGGTAATAAACAATAAACACAATAATACTCCTGCCAGTTCATGCATTGCATTTCCTGTAATCTGGTAAGCCATTGCAACTAACATCAGAACTGTCATAGAAAGGTCAATGACCAGCCTGATTAACATATTTCGATTCAAGAAGTTCTCCTCTTTCTAATTTTATTTATCCCTAGGTCGGTTTTCCGTAAGCTAACTCCCTATGTCTCTTTATTATAATGAACCATCAAAAGAACCTTCTGGATAATTCCGGATTTTTCTTCCTCCATTAATCTGCTTTCATGCAATATATCCTGAGAGCCCTCCAGATCATCTGCCGCTTTCACCTCCCAGTGTTCGGTGGGGATACCTGCGATTTGGGATCCCGTATTGCCATCCTTTGATCCTGTAAACTCTCCAAGGTCAAAACTTTTCATTTCATCCATCGTGTTCACGAAGTCATCCCGTTCCTGGTTCGCATGACAAGTAAAGCATCTGCCGATTTCTTCCTTGTAATCCACCGACTTGTCTCCATTGAATTCCTGGTATAGCCAATCTCCATTACGCATCTCAGCTGGATTCCCATCAGCCCAGCCAGCACGCTTTTCCATTACGAAGATTTCATCAAGATCTTCATCCCGATAGATTTCGAGTGTGATTATTGTGCCGTCAGGGATTGACTGACCGTTCTGCACCGCTTCGATCGCTTCCCTGCTCGTGTATAGTTCCTCCCTGACATTTCCACGATTGACAGTGGTATAGTTTACACCTTTATCGTAGTTCTCAGGGAATTCAACCAATTCACGATTGGATTCTAATTGTTGTTCCTGTTGGGAAATCCCATTACTGTCATTATTGCTGTTACATGCAGAAAGAGTGTTGGACATGACCAAAGCCAGGGACATAAATATTAGTTTTTTCATCTGTTTTCCTCCAAGTTTATTTCCAAATTATCACTATACAAAACTAGCAATCGTTCCCATATATACAGTGAATTTGTAATTTGAGGCATTAGCACATAAACACTATAAAAGAGTAGTGTATTAATGTAGAGGTATCCTCATTATCCTACAGATTAAAAAGCGGCCGCTGTCCTATTTCTCTTAAATCAATGCCTAATCCTCTTACGTTTCTATCTAAATCGGAATCGACTTTATATCAGTGCTGGAAAGCGGATTGATTAATATTTCCTTTAAATAACCAAAATGAGGGAACAAGAGGTTATCAACATTTGTATTTTACTAAGAGGTATTCATTTAAAGTTGAGTTTACGGAGATATGGATTAAAATCCTGCCCTATATTGCCATAAGAAAAAAGCTGTCTTAAAGACAGCTCTGCTCGTAAACTATTAAACTGATTAATCTTGTTCATCATCAAGTTCAATAAAATAATGGTCCTTACGGTATGACACTGCCTCCATGGTCGCGATCAGGTTTTGCTCATGCAAGACGTCTATTCGATAAAATCCTGTCCGATAGTTTCTTTTGACTTCAGTTGCACGGGCTACTATCTTGTCTCCGGGTTTAGCTGATTCAATAAACTGGATGGTTGTCGAAAGTCCTAATGATGTTTTTCCATAGGCATTACAGGCTGCGGAAAAAGCATGATCTGCTACAGCATAAATAACTGCCCCGTGAACAGTTCCATATGCATTTACCATAGTGCTTTGCACTTCTAATGTTGCTTCTGCAAAACCAGCCTCGAATTTTTTAACTGAATGCCTAACGACTGAGCATACGGATCGTTTTTCACTTGCTCATGAATTTGTTCATAGTGTTTTTCATAAATTTGATATTCATCAATTTGCTTCTTCACCATTACCTGCCCCTTCCAATACCATTGATATCAGTAATTGTGACGTGAATTGGAGGTGCTGATTATTATCAATTTAAAAAACCAATTGAACCAGCATCATGTAGACAATCGTTCCCCCCGCTATGGAGAGGAGCATCATTTTCTTCCAAAGGTGAAGCAGGGCAACTACAGCCACCCCAATGAATTCAGGGATGCCATGACTTCCGGATTGTAAGCTCACGTCCTTTAAACAATAAATGACCAAAAGCCCAATTACCGCGGATGGCAGCATTTTACCGAGATACTGTACATACTTCGGTGTGGGCTTACCTGATGGGAAAACGATGAACGGAAGAAATCTTGTAAGCATTGTGCCTAAAACAACCATCGCAATTGTAATGATTTGCTGCGTTAAAGTCATTGTCATATGGTTCTCACCTCAACTTTCTCTAACGGCTTTCTAAGTAAGGTGAGTACCCCCAAAATGGCAAACATGGCAGGGATGATGAAATTGCTTCCGCCAAAAATAATAAGGCAGACAGCTGACAGCCCAAGCCCAGCGAGAGCACTATGATGTTTTTTCTCTTTCATCCATTGTTCAATGAAAATCACTACAAAGAGAGCCGTCATAACAAAATCGAGTCCTTCTGTGTTGAACTTGACAAAAGAGCCAAAAATACCGCCAATCGTTGATCCTATCACCCAATAGCAATGATTGAGCATTGTCACGAAAAACATAAACCAGCCCTTGTCTACATTCTTCGGAACATCAACGGTACAATTGATGGAAAAAGACTCATCGCAAAGCCCAAAAATCAGATACAGCTTTTTCTTACCAGTCCCCCTATACTTATCCAGCATTGATATGCCATAAAACAAATGCCGTGCATTCACCATTAATGTTAGAAAAAGGGCGTTAATCGGATTGAACGCGACAAGCAATAAATTGGCTGCAATAAACTCCATCGATCCTGCAAATATCGTTAGACTCATCAATATCGGGTAAATCGCACTGAACCCTAATGAATTCATAAAGATTCCATAAGCGATGCCTAAAAATAAAAATCCTGCCAAAATGGGTACTGTGTACGGAAAAGCCGCACGAAATGCAGTTAGCATTTGAGTTCTTTTTTTCATATAATTCACATCCTGATGACTAAATTTATTTAAACTTAACATACACAATCCGTACAAAAAACAAGTTAATTGTATGGATTACAATTAAAATAAAATTCGCACATTTCATAAAACGGGCGGACTGATAGGCTTATCACCTTATATTCGTTTAAAGCCAGCTCAAATCCATTAGAGTTCCATACAAAAAATGTTATGATTGTATGGAATATGATAGTAGAGGTGAACTATGCCCGTAAATTCATTTGACAATTATCCAATGTCTTGGAAACCTGATAAGAAAGCATTAAAGCGTCCTTTTTATAAATCTCTTGCTTCATTACTTGAACAAGATATAACAAATGGTTTTATAGCACCTGGAACCAAGTTGCCCCCGCAACGAGAATTGGCGGATTTTCTAGACTTAAACTTCACCACGATTACCCGTTCCTACAAAATATGTGAAGTAAAGGGATTGATATATGCTGTTACGGGAAGCGGAACCTTTGTGGCTCCTAATGCCACTCGTTCCATAACCATTTCCGCAGATAAAGCGGCAAACAGCATTGATCTTGGTTTTGTGGCATCTTTTGAGCAAACCAATGATATTGTTTCAGAAACTTTACAAAAAACTGTGAACAAAAGTTATTTGGAGCATCTGCTGAATTACAACGACCCGACTGGTATTCCACATCAAAAAACAGCAGCTCTAAACTGGATGGAATCTTTCGGCATTCACGCGGATCAAGAGCATATTGCAATCGTTTCCGGTGCCCAAAATGCATTGGCCATAGCCTTGGCAGCTTTGTTTGAGCCTGGTAATAGAATTGCAACCGACTTATACACATATTCAAACTTTATCGAGCTGGCAAAGATGTTTCATATTAAGTTAGTGCCCATTCCCGGAGACCATTATGGAATGCTGCCAGATGAACTTGAAAAGCAGTGTTCTCAAACAAATATTGACGGCATTTTCCTGATGCCCTCTTGCAACAATCCAACTACAGTCATGATGTCAGATTTTCGAAAGCAGGAATTAGCTGCGATCATCCGTAAGCATCGTTTAATTTTGATTGAGGATGATATTCATGCATTTCTGACTGCAGGCATTATCTCCGACTACCGGCAGCCGATGTTCCATTTGCTTCCGGAACAGAGCGTTTATATTTGCGGCACCTCTAAGTCAATATGTTCTGGATTAAGAGTTGCCTATATGGTTTATGGGGAGGCCTTTCGCGAGAAAATTGCCCAAGCGATTTTCAACATTAATGTAAAGACCTCTTCTTTTGATGCAGAGGTTATCACAGAGTTAATCCTATCAGGAAAGGCTCATGAAATTGTTTCTCAAAAGAAACAGCTTGCACAAACTGCAAATGATATTTATTCGGAATATTTTCCTTTAAGAATGGATGTTGGACATCCTCTCAGTCTTTATCGTTGGCTTCCAATTAAAGGACATAACGATGCGTTACAGCTGGAAACGGATTTGAAAAGGCGCGGTATTCGGGTATTTCATTCCAATCGTTTTCAAAGCGGGCAGACCACCCCTGATATGTATTTGCGTATTGCACTTTCTTCCACAAACTCATTCGATGAGTTAAAAATCGGATTAGAAATATTAAAGCAGTATCTAGGCTGATTCAAAAATTGATGATACTTAGATTAAATATAAAAAGCCTGACCAAATACGGTCAGGCTTTTTTATACTTTTTTAGCAGAAGCCGCCCTTTCCCGCCTTAAAAACAACTACACCCAACAATGATTAAGAGTATAAACAAAACGACTATAAAGGCGAAACCTCCACCAAATCCAAAACCGCGGTCAAAATCATGTTCACAACCTGACATATAGAAACATCTCCTTTTTTTTAAGGAGGAATAAATGGGTAATATCATCTTATGCTCTAATCAGGAAGATGACACCAATAGTCTCCATCTCTGTTCAGAGGATAAAATGTTGGATTTATATGTATTTTCTCATAAATAATCTACTGAGTTACTGGGACATCTTGACTAGAGGCGGTAAAGGTACATATTAAGTTGTCATTTAGGAATAAGGTATCCATGTTTAACCTTTGCAATATTATTTGAACTGGACAACATTAATAAACATATGATGGAAAACACAATTTCATTAATTTCGATCCTAAATTATAACGATAAAATGTACTGAAAGAGGAGATGTTTTTTTGTATCCGAATGATTATTATTATCGAGTAAACAACTGGGAACCTATTTTATATATGTTACATCAAAGTTTATATGCTGAAGAAATGGTATGTGCCATGAGCAGTGAGCTTTTCCATATACCCGAAACCAAAGATTTAAAAGGAAGTCGCGAGATGCATAACCATCTAATCCCTGCTTCATATCACCGTGTAACCGCAGTGGGGTCAGCCCAAAGACTAAAAAATGGCGAGCAACAGCAAACCATTGTAGAAACAATGACAGCTTGTATAATAAACGCTGAAACCCAAGATAAAAAAGTACATGAAGGATTAAAAGTAATGGAGGAAAATGCAAGACCTGAATATATAGCCTTTATTAAAGTGATTATCAAATGGCAAGAACAAGCAGAATCCTATTTAAATCAAGCAAAAGAAGCTTTACGAACTATGGGGGTTTCATTTCCTGTTGGAAGTGAACAGCAGAATTATTAATATATTATGATTCTACAAAAATCTTCAAACTAGCAAACAATATAGATTCCAAAGGATATATTCCCCCACCTTTGCTTGACCGAACTGTAAAAAGTTCGGTTTTTTCTGTATAAATGGGTAGTACCAGCGAAGCTGTCACCGCCCGCAATAAAGAAATGCCAAGATTACAATAAGTTATTTAATTTTAAAACCTCAAACACATATACCCCCTTCCTGGTTTAGATGGGGGTTTCATTTCTAGCCCTTAACTATCCTGCCCCTTTAGCTCATAAGAAAAGGCTGCCTAAAGACAGCCCCAATCTTAAGCAAAACCCAATTATAAAGTGAATGTCCCACCATGATAACAATAGTAATTTACAGCTCTAAGATCTTTAATCTTTCTTAAGGACTGTTCTGCTTCCTCGACATTTAAACAAAAGTGTGGATTAGCAATGACCAATTCATGATTCTCTTTAACAGCTGCGTCACCTGTTATTACACTTTTTAAATTTGGAAAATATAATGAAATATGCCCTGAAGTATGCCCTGGTGTTGCTACTACCCTGCATTCGTTATCTAAAATCAAATCACCATCATGTACCTTTTCATCAATTGAAACATACTTCAAATTCTTTAATTGTTGTATAAACCATTTACCGAATTCGATTTCTTGATTTGGCATATTTCCCAGCATTTTTTCGGCTTGAACCAATCTCTCTGACTTCATTTCACCACTAATAAATTTTGATTCAATTTCACTTGCTATAATGTTAATCAAAGGATACTTTTCCTTGAAATCATATAAGGAGCCTATATGATCAATATCATAATGAGTAATGATTATATTCTTTAAATTCTTCATTTCATAACCATTTTTTATAATTTCATTTTCAATTAAAGGTAAAAAATTTGGATACCCTGCATCGACCAAGGTTAGTTCGTTCTTCAAAATAATCAAGCTAGGATTTATGTGATTTTTTTGTCCATTAAATTCAAATTCAATCGGCAGTTCTATTATCTTCATTTTTCCTCCTCACCTACTAAAGAGGTAATCGTAGCTCTCGTTTTTAAACAAAAACACAAATTAGTCCATTAAGAAACCCAGCATGGATACAAAAAAAAGAAATAATGAGACAACAACGTACCTCAAAGATCCTCCTTTTCTATCTTTTTGAGGCTCCTCTAATCCTGTAATTAACATTATTACCGCCAGAAACAACATAGAATATGGCATCAACTCAACACTTCCAGTAATTAGCTGATATGCATATAAAGCAACTACAATTATTGCTAAGATGATTTTAACTATTTTCAAGAAATTATTTCCCCTTAAGTACAATTTTTTATTTAATCATATCATTTGACAGCTTTTCATTGTGTGAAAAATGGAAATTTCTTCATTAATTACCCCGCTTTTCTGCACGAAAAAGCCGACTGGTTTTTAATAAAACCAATCGGCTATATGGGCTTTTAATTTATTTGAATGTTACGCATTTACTGCTTTACGGGCCTGACTTGCATGTAATTTTTTCATTGCAAACCTCGCTATCGGCTGTGCGATCAGTACTTCAACCCAAAATGCGATGAAAAAGTTACGTGGCCACTCATAAAAGAACGTCTGAATCGGCTCCATACTAATTTCTCTCATGCCAATCCAAGATCCGATAACCGTCAGTAAAATGGACAAGATGGTTACGCTGAATAATATTGTGAATAACACTCTTGCATTAAAACCGTCCGTAGGTTCAATAAACTTTTGTACGAGTTTATTAACCAGAGGATTTACAACAAGTGTTACTAATAAAATGACACAAATCCATACAAATGGAATTACTCGTAAGGTTTCAAAATACACTTCTTTACTGAATCCAAATTTAAATCCCATAATAAGTGGTGCAATAATGTTGACTGAAAGTATTGATATAATCGCTAAAAATAATACAAAGTCTTTTCCATTTCGCGGTAATCTTGTTTCATCGTGCATATGATCATCCCCATTAAAAATATTTCAGATGGCAGACGTATCGTGAGACATATATTTTTGGTCAATAAAAAAGACCAATATCTCTACACACTGATATAACAATTTTATCACTTCTATTCAATGAATTTCAAGGCTTAATCTTACCTATGCTGCGTCGTTTTTCCCGAAAAGGGCTGCCGCAGCAACCTTACTGATTGCAAACAAATCACGATACAGCAGGACAAGAGTTCATTTGATCTTCATTTAGTTAAAAAGCACAAAATAATATCTGAAATTTCACACTTCTTCTAATGATTCCTGAATACGAAACCTGTATACTTTTCTCATGTTAGTTTTCATCACATCAATAGTCATATCATATAACACACTATGAATAGGAGTTGAGTGTAAATTGTCTACATATCTAGAAAGCCATGCTTTAGAAGAGGCGGAGTTCCACCATGCTGCGGATTTGGATGAATCTCTGAAGCCGAGATCAAAAGAAGATAGGACGGTTGGCCCGATATCCTATACGTTCATGTGGATTGGGGACGGCGTCAATTTAGGGAATATGACACTTGGGGCAAGCTTGGTCGTAGCGGGAACCGCTACGTTGAATATTCTTCAGACATTTACCGCAGCTGCCATTGCCATCGCTATCATTTCCGTGATTTTCGCTTTAAATGATAGGATTGGATACAGGACCGGTATTCCCTATGTTGTTCAGCTCAGAATGTCCTTCGGGATGAAAGGCTCCATCATATCATCACTTTTGCGTGGTATTCCGGCCATAATCTGGTACGGTTTTCAAAGTTGGATCGGCGGTACTGCCTTAAACGAAATCGTAAAGATCATTACGGGTGGTGCTTTTGATAGTACGGTCATTTGCTTTGTCGCGATTCAATTGGTGCAAATTGTGCTTTCGCTATATGGCTTCCATGCCATCAAATGGGTGGAAATGCTTGCATCCATTGTTATCATGCTGGCGCTTGTCTATGTATTTGGTATTCTTCTTACATCACATAGCGAGGTCATCGCGGAAAAATGGGTACACGCTGAAGGCTCTTGGGGCTTGCCGTTCTTTGCTTTCATCATGATGTTTTTAGGAAACTATGCGGCTATCTTTTTAAGCGCAGGGGACTATTCAAGAGAGCTTAAGTCTGGCATCAGTGATGCAAAACGAGGATTTTTGTATTTTTCGCCCATTTTACTAGCATACGGCTTCGTACTGACAATCGGTGTAATGCTTGCTTCCGCTACCGGCATTTCCAATCCAGTTAAGGCGTTTGCAATTGTGGTGGATAATCCTTATATCACAGTAGGCGTTTCGGCATTTATCGTTATAGGTGCAATTGCGGTAAATATGGTTGCCAATATTATTCCACCAACATATGTGATTACTTTGCTTACAAAGTTGAAATATAAGGTTGCCGTTATCATAACCGGAGTTCTTGCCTTTTGCTCATTCCCTTGGGTGCTTGTACAGGATTCTTCGGCAAAGGGCCTTGGTTTATTCATTCTGATTTATTCCGCTTTTTTAGGTCCAATCGTTTCGATTTTATTAGTCGAATACTATATATTAAGAAAGCAAAAAATGAATGTTGCCGATTTGTACAGAGAAGACGGGCCATTTGCAGGGTATAATCCATGCGCACTGCTCGCCATGCTTATCGGTGCCGGCGCTGCCTTTATAAAAGTCGAGCTTGCCTGGATCATCGGCGTTATTGTGGCAGGCATCGCCTATATTATTCTGATGAAGTTCGCCTTTAAGGATTCAAGATTCAAAAAGGGGACGATATTCGAGAATGAGTTTTAACTTATTGAAGGGGATACTGCTCAAAATGGCAGTATCCCTTTTTAAGTAATGTTGATTTCAGGAATTATATATTTGACCATTTTTGTAAGTGAATGTATAGTCTCCTTCTTTTTTCATTAATACCGGCAAGTACTGTGCGACCATCTCAGCAATTCCGAGATTAAGTGGATGAAGTATCCAATCAATGGATTTCCAATCAAGAATGCCTTCCCGCGTTTTTTTCGGTGTTTCATATATTAAATCCTCATCCGCCATATACAAATATACATATATTCCATCCACTTCACCTTCTGGAGTCTCCCAGGTTACCGTTCCTTTAGAAAAAAAAGGCTCCACCTCTATCCCAGTTTCCTCAAATACCTCACGCTGTGCACCTATATCAGGCGTTTCACCTTTCTCGATTTTGCCTCCCACCCCGTTCCAAACACCCATAATTGGAGCTTTCTCCCGGTTAAGCATGAGAAGTTCATTATTCTTCTTTACAAAACAGACTGTATACTTAAACATTTATTAAGAACCCCTTTATCGTTAGTTCGTGCTGTTTACATGTGAGTTTGAGCATATACACGTGAGTTTGCGCTGTTTAATCATGAGTTTCACTGTTTTACTCGTGAGTTAGATAATTCAAGTTTAACAAATCCCCTTGAATTTTGTATGATAAGAAAGGAAGATTACTAAATGGGAGATGTGATATTTTGAAAAGTCTAGCTGTATTTTGTGGATCGAGCAAAGGTGCATCTGCTATCTATGTAGAAGAGGCTAAAAAACTGGGTGCGGAACTGGCAAAACGTAAGATTACCCTTGTCTATGGGGGCTCAAGTGTAGGGATCATGGGTGCAGTTGCAGATTCCGTTTTGGAAGCAGGCGGAAATGTAATTGGCGTAATGCCAGATTTTCTAGAAAAAAAGGAAATAGCACATAAGAATTTAACCGAACTGATCGTCGTGGAATCCATGCATGAAAGAAAAGCAAAAATGGCTGAGCTTGCAGATGGGTTCATGGCCTTGCCAGGCGGGCCAGGAACATTGGAAGAATTCTTTGAGATTTTCACTTGGGCTCAGCTTGGTCTTCATCAAAAACCTTGCGGACTCTTAAATATCAATCACTATTATGATCCTTTGGTCGCTTTATTCAACCATATGGCCGACGAACAGTTCCTGCATGAAAAGTTCCGTTCCATGGCGCTGGTGGATGTTGAACCAAATGGACTTCTTGATCAATTCAATACATATGAACCGCCAACCGTAAAAACTTTCATTACCGAAAAACAAACCTGATCATTAAAAAACAGCTGACCAAGATCAATAATGATCTTGGCCGGCTGTGATAAACTGCAGGTTAAGTAAATATCCGGTTTAAATAATCTCCATGCCCTTTGATAAGTTGCACTTCATGTTCGGATGAAATCCAGAAGAAATGAAATGTCAGCCCCGCTTCATCTCCTCCACCCGTCGGCTGATGGTCCCATTCATCAGGAACATTCGATACACTTATTTGATAAAAATATCTATTATGTATGGCACCATCGACGTTCTCCCAAAAATCTTCTGTTATTAATTTCTCCACATGAAAATTTTCCAGACCTGTTTCTTCTTTCATTTCCCTAATCACTGCTTGGTAAGCATCTTCTTTAGGCTTCACCGTTCCCTTGGGTATCTGTATACCGGCTTCCTTAATGGGATGTTGAAAAACCAATACCTGTGTTTCTCCATTATTGATTCTTGTCACATACCCGTAAGCTTTTTTTATCATTATCACCATCAATCACCAAAAGCAAAAATGAGCTCTGTCTCGCATACAGTTTCCCCCTCGACAGTAGCCCTGCCTGTTCCTTTACCGATAGGACCTTTCAAGCGAGTAATCTCCACTTCTAAACGTAATTGGTCCCCTGGTTTTACTTGCCTTTTAAAACGGCATCCATCGATCCCGGCCAAAAGCCCGATCCGTCCTTTATTTTCTTCTTTTGTAAGCATGACAACAGCACTTACCTGTGCTAATGCCTCCACGATCAACACACCTGGCATCACTGGGTAATCGGGAAAGTGACCAGAAAAAAACTCTTCATTTGCCGTAACGTTTTTAATGGCCACCGCCCTCTTTCCTTCTTCCAGTTCCAAAACTCTATCAACTAAAAGAAATGGATAGCGATGCCTGATAATGTCTTTGATTTCTTGGATATCGATCAATATTAATCCCCCCATTACGATGGATTGCTTTCACTTAATTTTACCATCAGAATCACCATATGGATATTTTTGTATTATAAAAAAAAGGCTGCCTGAGCAACCCTGTTTTCGCTTACAAATCCTTTGACTTTTTTTCCTTCGATTTAGTTAACGGGGATAGAACCATTTGTTCATACCTCTCATATCCCCCTAATAGTTTATGAATCACGCTTATTTTAGGAACAACAAGGTAAACCGCCAATCCTGAAATGGTGCTCAGTATTGCTCCTGCCAGCACATCCGCCGGAAAGTGGACACCTACCCAAATACGGGAAATGCCAACAAGGAAAGCCAGCATGATCCATAACAACCACCATCCTCTTTTGAAAAGCCAAAAAGATACACAAAACGAGAAAAACAAGATGGTATGGTCGCTTGGAAATGAATTATCCACTGCTTTTTCAATTAACTGATTAACATTGGCCAATTCGGCAAATGGCTGATTATTATAATGTAATCTCCCTGCTATTTTCCCCATCACTTCAGCTATTACAAACGTAATCATCCCACAAACAACCATCATCCTACTCTGTTCATTTCGAGTGAACCATATTACGATGACTGCCAAAGCTAATAAAAATACCATGTACTCGGCAATGAAAATGGCAGAAGGGTTTAAATAATCGTACTGTTTCCCTAAGTCATTGATCATTCTGAATACATTGGTATTCAACTCAAAAAAGTCCATTTCATACCCAACCTTCCTCTTTTTCTTACATATTAAAGAGAAAGGAAATATATCGCCATCGTTCTTCCTAACAGTTTAAGCTGCCGTCTTACAATATTGTCACCCGGTTAAAGAAGCTTGGTGGGGTCTTGTATATTTCCTGAACTTTCTATATAATCCAAGAAAAATACGGAGGTTAGTCAAATGAATACTGATAGGAACTCTGTTCTAATTCATGAAAACCAAGAAACGGTTTGGAATGCGATCACGAATGATGAAATCATTTCAAAATGGTATGCCCCGGGTTCAAAATGGAATATTCCTAAGCTCCAGGTTGGAGAGAAGGCAATCTTCGTATTAATGCCTAGTGCACATAACAATCTTAAAGAGAATGAAAGCATCCCAATGAGCTTTACAATCCAAGAGATAATCCCTTGCGAAAGGTTTTCTTATTCTTCGGATTCGGATAAACTCGTTTTCACTTTTGAAATATTCCTAGAATCCGAAGGCACTAGAGTATCCATTAACATGAACGGATATGAACTTAGTTTGGCTAACTTAAAAGCATGTTTAGAAGGAAAAGAACTTCCCTATACCTAATCATTCATTTGAAAGAGAACCTAGTTCATTTCCATGTTTATTAAAAAACGGTGCTATCCCCCTTCGCATATAGCGTCTGAAGGGAGACGGCTGTATTTATAATAGAAGAAATTCGCATCAGGAGGTAAAAAATGCTGCACATACAGAAAAAGTCCGATACTGTCATCATTGTCATTCACGAAATATATGGACTGAACCAACATATGCAGGGTATTTGTGAGTCATTATCAAACAATGACTTTGATGTAATCTGTCCGAATTTGTTAGACCGCGAGACGCCTTTTGATTATTCCCAAGAGGCTGCTGCTTATCGACATTTTATGGAGAACGTTGGCTTCACGGGTGCTTTATATGAGATAAAGGATATATTATCGGATATAAGAGATGAATACCAAAAGATTTTTATTCTTGGATTCAGTGCAGGGGCAACTGTAGCTTGGCTGTGCAGTGAGGAAGAGTGTGTCGATGGAATAGTTGGTTACTACGGTTCGCGTATTAGGAATTATACAGAATTGGCGCCACAATGCCCTGCATTGCTATTTTTCCCACTAGAAGAGCCATCATTTAATGTGGACGAGTTAATTTCAGTTTTAGAAAGAACGAATGTCGAGGTTCATAAATTCAACGGAAAACACGGATTCAGTGATCCTTACAATTCAAAATATCATGCAGAATCAGCCCAGGCTGCCGTTAGCAAAATGATGAAATTTTTCATGCAACATTGAGGTTACACATTCAACCTAATGCCGTTTTGTATTGATCCATTGTATCGAACCCGCATCACTATGGGGATGACATTCATTTTGAACCTTTTTATATTCTGTTTCCAATTCTTTTAAGGTTAACTTCATAAGCTGTTCCACAGTCTTATTTACAGTATGGATCATAAGTTTAAAGATTAATTCCTTCCGCCTTTCTTCCACACTCTTCCTCATTTCACCCTCTCCTTTTATTCTGATATTATATGAAATGTATCCTTAGACAGGGGGAATAATCGTCGGATTCCTTCTCTTCAATTTTGCTTATTTTAATATATTCATTCTCTAAATCGGTTAAGGTTAATTCAAATAGATGGATGTCATTCTTTTTATAAATTCCCTTGTTAATCAACTTGTTTATCAGGAAGTTTCTTTTTTTCTCAATGGCTTTACGTAATAATATCCCCATGCTAAATCCTCCTTTTGATAATCTTCCGACTTGCCCATTCACAAAAAAAAACCGAAGACACCTCTTTACATGAAAGAAAAGTCTCCGGTTTTCCGGTCAATTAACCTATAATCCCTATTAAATTACTTGGTATTATTGTTTTTATAATACTAACTCTGTGATCCGCAGTCAACAATTTTTTTCGTGCATCTTATTTATTTTTGCCTCGCTTCATGAAATGCTGCTTTCACTTTATCCAACAGGTCTTTATCCGTAATCAGTTTATAACCTGTAAGTGCAAGCGCTTTTGCTCCGGTCAGGATGGCTTTGTCTCCAGCAGGAGATTTGGCACAGTCGCGGAATTCATTCGTATGGGCAATCAGCTCATCATGGCCAATTTTTATATAAGGATGTGCTGTCGGCACTACATGGCTTACATTACCTGCATCCGTCGAGCCAAAGCCACTCTCTTTTCGAGGACCCACTGCTTCCCCTAATTGAGAGAGCTCTTCTTTTAACAGTTCATCCAGAACTGGATTAATGACAAAATCGAGTACTTCATTTTGGAAACGTTCAACTTTAACCGTACTTCCTGTGGCAAGTGCTGCCCCTTCGGCAACAGCACGTATTTTATTGGATACTTCTTGGCAAAGTTTCCATGTTGTTGCTCTAATGTAAAATCTGGCTGAAGCATATTCGGGAATGATGTTAGGAGCTTCCCCGCCATTGGTGATGATTCCGTGGATTTTGACCTCGGTCGGGAGCTGCTGACGCAAAGCATTAATGCCATTGAACAGCTGAATCACCGCGTCAAGTGCATTCACGCCTTCTTCAGGTGCAGCTGCTGCATGTGCTGACTTCCCGTAAAAATGAAAATCTAGGGGGTCGACTGCCAGAAATGGACTTGTGACACGCGTTTGCCCGCCAGGATGGATAAGGATTGCCGCATCAACCCCATCAAATAGACCGTGCTTCACAAAGCTGCCTTTTGCGCTTCCATTCGGCCCGCCCTCTTCTGCCGGTGTTCCGAAAACAATCACCTCTCCGCCCGTTTCCTCCAGCACTTGAGCCAAGGAAATGCCCGCTGCAACACTCGTTGTGCCGATGATATTATGGCCGCAAGCATGGCCTAAACCCGGCAATGCATCATACTCGGCTAAAAAGGCAATTGTGGGACCTTTCTTTGAAGAGGTTTTTTTGGCGATGAACCCTGTTTCATGCCCGGCAATATTGCGGGTTACTTCAAATCCTTCATTCCGAAGTATTCCGGTTAATGTATCCGAAGCGAAAAACTCTTGATTCCCAATTTCGGGTTTAGCATGAATGGCTTGACTCGTTTCGATATATAATTTGGAATGAAAGTCGATGTGATCTTCAATGATCTGCTGATGCTGCTTCTGCACTAATTCTCTCGCCATATTCTTATCTCCCCTTTTTGGTTTAAGGAACCGGATAGGCATCTTGAATCCATCCGGTATTCCTTCACTCGTTTTGAATCTGAATCATTATTTTTCATTAGCTGGTTTTGTCCAAGCATCCTGGTAATTCACTAATTCATCTACAGAAACATATGCAGGAATGGTGTTTCCTTTAAACGTTTTTTCAATGAACGCTTCCACTTTTTTCGATTGATAAAGCTCCACTAATTTTTGCAGCTCAGGACGATCGGCATTACCCTTTTTAACTGCAATGATATTAATATATGGTTTCGCCGTTTTACTCTCATGGAATAAAGAATCTTTTAAAGTAAGGCCTGCTTCGACGGCAAAGTTATTATTGATGGCTGAAGCATCGGCATCATCCAATAGACGCGGTGTATTGCCGGCAGCAACAGGTTGGATTTTCAAGTTTTTCGGATTTTCCTTAATGATTTCCAATGATCCCGATCCATTGAATTCCTCTTTCAATGTAATCAATCCAGCTTCCTGAAGAAGAAGCAGTGCACGGCCAAAGTTCGTTGCTTCATTCGGAACGGCAATCGTAGCGCCATCCGGAAGATCCTTGAGATCTTTATGTTTTTTCGAATAAAGGCCCATAGGAGCAATGACAGTCGACCCGATGGCCTCTAATTTCAGATTTTGGTCTTGAACGAATTCATCGAAGTATGCGACCGTTTGGAATGAATTGGCATCAATTTCACCTTCACTTAAAGCAAGGTTCGGTTGGATATAATCATTGAAAGTGACCAGTTCAATATTAAGCCCTTCCTCTTTCGCTATGTCGACAATGTATTCCCATGTTCTTGTATCCCCGCTGCTGACACCGACTTTTACTGTTTTCACATCATCCGAACCGCCTGATGCACCTTCTTCTTTCCCGCATGCTGCAGACAAGATGGCCAATGCCAATACTATGATCGTTAATAAGATTTTCTTCATTTCTCCTACCTCCTGTTATTTTTATCTTCTTCTGATTTTTCTTGAAACAAAATTCCCGGTGGATTGCAGTAATTGAACGATGATCACGAGCGCCGCCACTGTGACGATCATCGTCATCGTATCAAACCTTTGATAACCGTAAGCCAAAGCTAAATCTCCGACCCCGCCTGCACCGACGGCACCTGCCATGGCCGTAGATCCAACAAGCCCGATTGTCGCTGTTGTAAATGTAAGGATCAACGAACTAAGTCCCTCAGGAATCAAAAAACGATAAATGATTTGCCATGTCGTCGCCCCCATCGCCTGAGCTGCCTCGATGATCCCTTTGTCCACTTCCAACAGGGAGTTCTCCACAAGCCGGGCGATATAAGGAGCCGCGTAAAAGATTAGCGGAACAATGGCCGCATTCGTTCCGATCGCACTGCCTACAATCATTCTGGTAAACGGAATAAGTGCTACTAGCAAGATGATGAAAGGAACCGACCGCAATATATTGATGATCGGGTTCAATACATTAAAGACCCATTTATTCTCCAGGATATGGCCCTTTCTTGTAATGACAAGCAGGATACCAAGCGGAAGACCAATCAATCCGGAAAATACCAATGAGATGGCTACCATATAAAGTGTGTCACCGAAAGCTGTCGACAGCTGATCTGCCGTTATTTCCATTCCCCAAAGCGTATTACCCATTTATCTGCACCTCCTGGACGAGAATCCCCTCATCTTTAATATACTGATAAGCCTTGTCCACCTCATTTTTATTCCCGGTCACTTCGATGATCAAATTCCCGAAAGGCGTTTCCTGAATTTCAGAAATATTGGCTGATAAAACACTTAAATGAACATCATATTTCTTCGAGATGGTTGAAAGCAAAGGAGTACCCGAAGTAGTCCCAATAAAATTAATTTTCCAAATAATCGGGATATGGGACCCTATGCTTTTTAGGAAACTTTGTGGAATTTCGTCATGTATGACCGTTCTCACGAAGTTTTTTGCAATATCCGTTTGCGGCTTCGCAAAAACTTCGAAAACCGAACCTTGTTCAACGACGCATCCGCCCTCCATGACCGCTACCTTATTGCAAATTTCCCGAATGACAGACATCTCATGAGTGATTAGCAGAATGGTAATATTGTATTCTTTATTGATTTTCTTTAAGAGCTGCAGAACAGCACTCGTTGTTTGCGGATCCAATGCCGAGGTAGCTTCATCACACAATAAGATCGATGGATTGGTAGCCAATGCTCTCGCAATGCCGATCCGCTGCTTTTGACCGCCGGATAATTGTTCCGGATAACTCTTTGCTTTGCTCGATAAGCCAACGAACTCCAACAGCTCGCCTACCCGCTTTTTGATTTCTTTACCAGGGGTTCCCGATAAAATCAGCGGCATGGCGATATTATCAAAAACGGTCTTTGAGTTTAGCAAATTGAAATGCTGAAAGATCATCCCGATTTTTTTCTTTTCTGCCCGCAATTCCTTCGCGCTCAATTTGGTTAAATCCTTGCCCCCAACAATCACCGAACCATCTGAAGGATGTTCAAGCAAATTGACCAACCTGATCAACGTACTCTTCCCGGCCCCGCTATAACCGACTACACCGAATATATCCCCCTTTTCCACTGTCAAATTAATGCCCTTCAAAGCCTCGACAGTCTGTTTCTTTGTTTGATATACCTTTTTAACATTTTGAAACTCAATCATCCAATCTCCCCCCATGTTGTTTATTTGTACGAATTCATTATCCAGAGAGAAGAGCTTTGCAACGCTTCATAATGATAGGGTTAAATTCGAAACTCACGAGTAAATCTGCGAAACTCATGAGTAATTGCACCAAATTTCCTAATAACCATATACATTTTGAATAAACAAAAGAGGCCTCTTCCGTCATCAGACAGAAGAGGCCTCTTTAGACATAAAAAAGAGTAAACTCTTAAATTAATTATCTAAGAAAAGCTCCTTCTTATCTTTCAAACTTTCGTCCGTTGGAATTAGCACAGTATTTTTACAAAAGTAAAAACCCGCTGCCGAGGTATCATAGGGCCAAGTCCCTCCACATCTCTTGATAAGAATTAACGTTATATTTAATTATGTCCTTCACTATATATTCTAATTTCTCTAAAGTCAACCCTATTTTTCATCGGTTAAAATATTTTCACAGTATAGTGATTGACGCCTTTTAATTATATTAATATAGTTAAATTTTATATTCTATAATGATTTGCTCATTCTCCATACTGGGTATATTTCATTTTCTTCCCTTATCTTCATCATGCCTGAATTCTTATATAAGTGAATCGCCCTCTTGATTATCCGGAGAAACCCTTAAATGATATTCGGATACATTAAATCGCCCGAAAAAGTTTTCTGCATAGCGAACCAATTCCTTGCCAAGGCCTTTACTGCGGTATCCGGGAATAAGATAAAATAGATCTACATAGCCGATCTCAGTTCCTTCATACGCCCGAATTCGAAGTTCCATTTGCCCAATCGGTACTTGGTCCTTTTCAATGATCACCTGTCCCCCCGGGAATTTGCGGACCCTTTCTTCCATTCGTTGCAGATATGTATTTTCATCTCCAAAACCTGCCTCAGATCCAAAACTTACAACAAAGGAATCTTTCCTGAATTTAACGATAATATCTTTATCTTTGTCCGTATCAATGGTACGAAAGATCAACTTCATCCTCTCCTGTCATTTTAGTGAAATAGTTTTCAAGCAAAAAAAAAACATTTCACTTACGGTCTTCATGATATTTCATTATTTACTTTTCAAGCGTCTTATTTCATTTTCTCTGAAAGGATTTTTCCTTAATCCCTATAGGAATGGTCATAATATTAAATTAAAAACAAATGCAATATTGTTTGGTGAGTTCTAGTAATGGGGATTGGATTGGCACAAACAAATCTATTTAATTTTCGAGTCTAACTTTGCAGGGTAACCCTAAGTGAATGAATGTTCGAGAGGAATTTGTTTATTAAGCTCTAACTCAACTTTTTCCCAAGCATCCTTTTTCCCTTTCATTTACATTCCAATTATAATAGGTAAGTGGAATACATTTACATGATTATCCATTATAAAAATCATTGGAGGTATTGAAGATGAAAGTTGTTGCAATAGTGGGAAGTATCCGTAAAGAGTCTTACAACCTTAAGCTTGCCAAATATATTCAATCTAGATATCAAGATCGGTTCGATCTCGAAATATTGAACATTCGGGAATTACCTTTTTATGATCAAGATATTGAAAATGACCCTCCATCAGTTGTAAAAGAATTTAAAAGCAAAGTGGCCGAAGCAGATGCAGTTTTGTGGGTAACTCCTGAATACAACGGTACGATTCCAGGTGTATTGGGCAATGCAATCGATTGGTTATCACGTGTCGATAAAGTCTTAATCGGCAAACCATCATGGATCATGGGTGCTTCAATGGGGCAATTAGGAACGGTTAAAGCTCAATTGCATTTGCGTGAAATCTTATTCGCAATAGGCATCGCCTCCCCACTCCTTCCAGGGAATGAAGTATATGTTGGTGCAGTGCATGACAAAATCGATAACGAAGGCAGGCTTACACATGAGTCGACTGTCCAGTTTATCGATACGGTCGTGGATAATTTCATTAGCTGGTATAATCATCATACTCGTTAATGATTTAAAAAAGACTCCCAGCCGGTTTGAGCCTGCTGGGAGTCTTTTTGCATCATTAAACAAAATTCATCCTCTTCCCGCCTGGAATGCAGGGTATTTCGTCATTCCTCCGTCAGCGAATAGAGTGATGCCCGTTACATAACTGGACTCTGAAGATGCCAGCCATGCAGCAACCGCAGCAATTTCTTCAGGCTTTCCGATATACCCCATCGGAATCATGCTTTCAAGATCCTTTTTCTTTTCGGGATCTTCAAGCTTGTCGGCATTAATTGGCGTGGCGATGGCTCCAGGACCAATGCTGTTCACACGGATTCCCTTTGGTGCATATTCAAGTGCCAGTGTCTCCGTAAGCAGCTTCACCCCGCCCTTGCTTGCAGCATAATGAACGAATAAAGGCCAGGGAATCATCTCATGTACACTGGACATGTTTATAACATTCCCTTTAATGTCGTTCTCGACAAAATACTTGATAGCTTCACGGCAGCCCAAGAAATTTCCCGTTAAGTTGGTATTGATTACCCTATTCCAGTCGCTTAACGGCATCTCGTGAGACGGAACCGGATTTTCAATTCCTGCATTATTGATGAATATATCGAGTTTCCCGAAATTCTTTATCGCTGATTGAACAAGATTAATCACATCTTCTTCAACGGTGACATCGCCTTTTACTGCAATTGCTTCCCCGCCATTTGTTTTGATTTCCTCCATTACACTATCCGCTTCCTCTGATTTAGTGCGATAATTAACCACGACCTTTGCCTTTTCCTTGGCAAAGCGAATGGCCATCGCTTTCCCTAAACCAGTGGATGAACCGGTTATAACAACGACCTTACCTTCTAAATCTGTATACATTTAATCACCCTCCAATTAACTTTTTGCCATCCCGAGCATAATCCCAGCAATGATGATCAAGATAATTCCGATTATGATTCCAATTAGTTGGCGTTTCGTTTTCTTTTCACGTAAAATGATGATCCCGCCGAGAGTTGAGATGACAATGCCCATTTGCGAAAGGGAAAAACTAGTGGCCACTCCCACACGGGGCTGGGATATGAATAAAAACATATTCCCTGCAGCCCATATCAATCCCGGAATGATATTGCGAATCGTATATTTATTAAACGGTTTATGTTTAAAAGTCAATAACAGACCGCCTATTACCATCCCTATCGCTTGAGGGAACAATGCTGACCATCCATCAACATCGAAAAGACGGGCCACGACCACATAAACCAAATAACCGAATGTCGAGATGAGGAGAATAACAATTCCTTTCTTCAAGTTTCCCGATTTGCCCTCTTTTGATTCTTTATCCTCCAAGGAGGTCAAGACAATTCCTATAATAATGAAGACTAATGCCAAGACGCCTAAAATGATTGCTTTCATTGTAGACCATTCGTTAAAAACAATGACCCCGAATAAAGTCGTTGAAATGAGCTGCATTCCAGTAGATATCGGCATTGTTTTGGATACTCCCATTAAATCAATGCTCTTAAGCTGATTAGCTTGTCCAACGGCCCAAAACAATCCAGAGACAACCCCGACTCCAAACACGAGAAATGACAACTTAATATCGGCAAAAATATAAACACCTATTGAAAAAATCAATGCGCCAATGGTTGTACCCAATGTTTGACTATATGGCCCACCCCCGAGTTTCACATTAAATAAAACGATGCTTCCCCAGAATAGTGCCGGCAAGAGAGCTAATAATATATCCATATTCAACCCCCATATGTAAGTTCAAAGCTAATAAATTTCATTTTGTCTTCTTTTTAATATGTTCGCTTTATTTGAATTGACCCTTGGTAATTTTATGAAGTGTTTTTGCAAAAATAGTGTTCAACACAAAGAAAGCTTCCGATGCTAATAAATCGGGAGCGTTTAGTTGGAGAAAAGACAGCTGTACTGCTGTCTTTTTTTATAAGATTATAAAAAAAGCAAACCTTATGCAGGTTTGCTTCCAGTTATAGATATGGAACTTATTTCTTCAAATGATATGGCACTGTCGTAACAACCACATTCCTTTTATAAAGTAAGTAGGCGCGGATCAGTAAACTTGATTGGTTATGAAGTATATTGTGCCAGCCCTTCTTCGGAATGAATTGGGGGATGATCACCGTTACTTTATAATTGGATTCACTAGCCTTATGTTCAACTGTGTCCACAAATTTAGTTAGTGGCTGAATGATACTTCTATAATAAGAATTCAGTGTAACGAGTCTGACATCTGGCTGCCATTTTTCCCACTTTTCTTCGAATTTCTTTTCGTCTTCTCTTTCAAAAGCGACATAAACGGCAATGACCTGATGTGCAGATAGAGATTTTGCATAATTTAAAGAGTTCTCAACCACATGAGTTATACCTGCCACAGGTACGATAATGATATTCCCTTCAATTGGTAAGATCGGCTCGCATGTTGTAATCCTTAGTTGGTCACCAACTGCTTCATAATGCTTTTTAATTCGATGAAAAATTAAAATGATGATAGGTAAAAAAATCAACACAGGCCAAACCTGAGTAAATTTGGTTAAAAAGAATATCATCGTGACGATAAAGCTAATTATGGCACCAATTGAATTAATGGTTAATTTCATCATCCAGCCTTTTGGCTTTTCGCGAACCCATTTAACAATCATGCCAGTCTGGGACAACGTAAATGGAATGAATACCCCTACCGCATAAAGCGGAATGAGATTTTCTGTATGTCCTTCAAATGCGACTATCAAGATGATGGATGCAAGTCCCAGTATGATGATTCCATTGGAATACCCTAATCGGTCCCCTCTAATCGTAAACGCCCTTGGTATGAATTTATCCTTCGCCAGATTTACCGCAAGCAGAGGGAAAGCCGAATAGCCAGTATTGGCCGCAAGTATCAAGATCAAGGCAGTCGTACCTTGAATGAAGAAATACATGAAATTCCGTCCAAAGATCTCTTCAGCAATCTGGGAGACGACCGTTACCTCTGCGCTCGGAACAATGCTTAAATAATAGGCTAAGAATACGATTCCCGAAAATAATACAGCTAGCAAGGAACCCATCGCTATTAAAGTTTTCGCAGCATTATTCGGGGCTGGATCTTTAAAGTTCGGGATTGCATTGGAAATCGCTTCGACTCCTGTCAATGCGGAGCTTCCTGATGCAAATGCTCTTAGCAGGATGAATAAACTGATACCCGCTACCGGAGTCCCGATTGATGCGTGCAATTCCGGTGAAACTCCTCCCGTCAAAATCTTGTAAATTCCAACACCAATCAAGATGAACAATGCTAAAACGAATAGGTAAACCGGATAGGCCAAAACAGAGGCCGACTCCGTAACCCCCCGAAGGTTCAGGATTGTAAGTAGTATCACAAAAATGATGGCTATGACCACATTATATGAATGCAGGCCGGGAAAAGCGGACGTGATTGCATCCGTACCTGCAGAAACACTTACAGCTACAGTTAATATATAATCGACCAACAAGGATCCTCCGGCTATCAACCCTGGATTGACACCTAAATTGTTTTTTGAAACTACATATGCCCCCCCGCCATGCGGATAAGCGAAAATGATTTGTCTGTAGGACAAAATCAAAGCAGTTAACAGGATCAATACTCCGATCGCGATTGGGATGGAATACCAAAATGCTGCAGCACCGACCGTGATCAAGACGATTAATATTTGCTCCGGTCCATATGCAACCGAAGACAAAGCATCAGAAGATAATATCGCCAAAGCCTTTGTTTTGTTAAGCTTTTGTTCACCAAGTGCATTTGACTTTAAAGGTCTCCCAATCAAGAACCTCTTTATAGAAGATAACATCAAGATTTCACCACCATAGTTAATTTATAAGTTTATGTTACCCAGCTGTAGCAAAAAACTAGACGAAACACAAAAATGCCTACAAGTCATAGCTAAATAGACCTGTAGACATCAATTTTTTTGTCTAACAAGCTCCACCTTCCTTCTCATATAACGCTTACGAGGTTAGCTGTCGGATTCGGACCTAAGAGTAGCCCTACCTTTTTAAAAAGGATTCACCCCTTGGATTGTAAACAATCCCAATAACGGGTCCCCCGCACCATAAGGTTTAAGCGATTTAGAAATATGAAACTGTTGATTATCATACTCCCGTGAAATGGAAATGTAAATGAAAATTTTGCTCAAAAATAAATAATTCTTTGTAAGTGAGGTTTTGTTCTTGGCTTATATAACATAAGTCATGCAATGACATGATTCGAAGGTAGGAAAGGAGGTAAGTAAAGGTCAAAATCCAGGGGCCAATGAACATAAGGTGGTCCGAAAAGGAAAAAAATCACCTTCATGAAGAATGCGATGAATTAACCAGATCTGCCCCAGCTCGGATCGTCATTAAAAGGGTAAACTTGCATTAAATATCAAATTCCGCTTTTATTCCCGTCCAATAGGGGCACTATTCCACTGATTCACCTAATTAGTTCCTTCCTTCTTGAATTGGTCTCAAATTGCTTTTTTTAAAGACAAAGTATTTCTGGCCAATATAGTTAAGCACGGTATAAAAGATTGTTCCTATGAGAACAGCCAAATTTTGTTGTATGGATAAATGGACGGATCCTTCCAGTGATTCCGCAATGGCTTGGCCTATAGAATAAGCGGCGGAATAACAAATCAGGATGACGCATAAGAAACGGGCAACTCCTCGCCGCCATTCTATATCACTTTTAAAGGTAAAAGTCCTGTTCAAAAGAAAACTCGTTACAGCTCCCGTTCCATTGCCGAAAAAGGTGGAGACCCAGTATGATAATTCAAGAACATTCATAAGAAAAAGCATGATGGAAAGTCCAACCGCTGTATTGACTATTCCAACCAATAAAAAGCGGATAAAGGAGTTAGTGTGTTTTAGATAGTTTCTCAATACTGTTCCGTTCATTGTCTAGTTGCTCCCGTTTTTTTAAATCGAGCGGATTAAATAAATCAAGATCAACAATATATTTAGGCCGGCGTTTGGATTCATTATAGATTTTTCCGATATATTCCCCAATCAAGCCGACAGCAATCAACTGCAGTCCGCCGATCAACCATATGGAGGTGATTAATGAGGTCCAACCAGTTTCGGTCTGACCATAAAACTTTAACCATAAAAAGTAAGACCCAAAGAGTAAGCTAATGAAAAAGGAAAGACATCCTAGCCATAATACAAGCCGGATCGGTGTAACTGAAAAGGAAGTAATGCCATCAAGCGCAAAAGCAACCATCTTCTTAAATGGATATTTCGTTTCCCCAGCCAATCTTTCTTTTCGGTCATAATAAACAGAGTCCGTCTTAAACCCAATGAGCGGGACAATCCCCCTTAAAAAGAGATTCGTTTCATCAAATCGTTCCAACTCCGCGATCGCCCTTCTGCTCATCAGCCTGAAATCGGCATGATTATAGACAAGGTTAACCCCCATCTTGTTCATCAATTTATAAAAACCAGTTGCAGATGTCCGTTTAAAAAATGAATCAAGGTCCCTTTTCTGGCGGACACCATATACGATTTCACATCCTTCCTTGAATTTCCGAATGAATTCAGGGATGACTTGAATATCATCCTGTAAATCTGCATCAATGGAAATCACACAATCCGAGGCTTCCTTGGCTGTAAACAATCCTGCCAGGAGTGCATTTTGATGTCCTGCATTCCGGGAAAGCTTTAGCCCGCGAACCAATTCATTATTGATCGTTTCCTTATAAATGATTTTCCAAGTTTGATCTTTGCTTCCATCATCAACCAGCAGGACTTTACTTTGACCAGAAACAACGTTTTCTTCGACTAATCCCCTCATCAATCCACAAAGCTGGGAAATGGTATCCTGCAAAACGCTTTCTTCGTTATAACAAGGTACAACAATCGTTACTATCGGTGAATTCATTCTATTCCCCCCCTTTTCACATGACTCTGTATAAATGAATTTTCCATTTGCTGCCTTTCTTTGTGAAAACCCTATCTAGCACCAATCCGTTCTCCTTCGCGTTGTTGATTGGGATGGCAGAAAATATATATTTGCCACCTAATCCTTTAAAGGCATCCATATTAAGATCCAAATTTTCCAGCTCTTTCTTCGAGCCTTTCTTGAACATATAATGCTTCCCAAGCTCATCGGTAAATAGGTAACAACGTCCTCCCCATTCATCAAAGTAGATTCTGATGTTTTTATTCTTAGCCAATTCGTTTTCAATTATTTGACGAAATTGATGTTTGTAAGAAAGCGGATAGAAATTGTTATAGCTATCGAGCGTGTAAAATCCATTAAATTGTGCGATTGCAGGATGCAGCCCAATGCTAGCAACACGATACTCTTCCTGTGGAAGGTCGATATGATCTTTTATTTCCTGGAAAAGGCTTTCTGAATAGAACTCTTTAAAAGATGGTTTTTTATTGTAAGTGATTTCTTCATTGAAGCCCATTAAGATCATAATTTGGACGGCGATGAAAATGGAAAGGGTTTTCTTAGCATAATCGCTGTGTTCCCAAATGATTTTTATCGCGAGGGCAAAGCCCAAATAAATCACCATCGGCCTTAAAAAGTGAAATCTGGCAAAATTAAAGGTATCCAGGGTGTGAAACCTTTCCGTCAAAGGAACCCAGCCTTTATAAAACCAGAATGCGTACCATGCTGAGAGTATAAAGTTCAAGCCGAATAAAAATACATATACCTTTTCCTGTCGCCACAGTTTTTTGGTCAGAATGATATAAAGGGCAAAGACTGTAATCGGCAGGATGATAAGCGCATGTACAGTCATGACATGCGTGTGTCCAAGAACGAAATTTTTGAAAGTGAGCTTGATGACCCAATCAAGCGGCAGCCTTGCGTGAAAATATTCATCTCTGCTATTTGGCTCCGAATCAAAAATGAATGAAGACACCAAACGATACTCCACCAAACCAAAAATGAAGGTCATATACACGATCGAAAGAAGAAACGTTATATTCCACCCTTTTCTCCTGATCACATCCGTTAACCAAAGAAAGCCCATTGCAACAAGGAAAAAGAAAAAACCAAGCACGATGCTTGAATAAAGCGGCAAAAGTGTAAGGACCAAATAATTCTTCCACGAATGATCCTTGCTGCGAATATTCAAAAAAGCCCAAAGTGCAAGCGGCATCCCAAGTGTACTGAGCATTCCCGACGGCCAAAATGGGGTAAGGGCAAAGGCCAAGGATGTTCCAACCCTGATCCAACCTGATTGGCTTCCTGTAACCAAATGTTTCTTTAATAAGATATACATACCAAAGAATGCAATAAATCTTGTTAATGCCTGGCTTATTGCATATGCAACCATTGTCGGAAAAAGTGCGTAAAGCCACACGATAATACTGAACTCACTGCCAAAGGCATTTCGGGGCAGACCATTCATGATCTGGGGAATTTTGGCGTCTATCGCACCGAATAACTCACCGCTTTCTGAAAGGACTTTATACCAGGCAATGTTGGAGTCCAAATTATCATGTACGCGAATATGCGCATTTTCTCCAAGGATGAATAAAGGAGAAAGATATAAAACAATGACGAGTAAGGCAAAAAGGATTTGTGTTCTCTCTTGTTTTTCAATTGGCAACATTTACACCTCTTGACCAAATTCATATATCCATAATATTTGCTTCAAAGGTAAATCTATTCTTTTTCAGGAATTTATTTTAACCTATTTTGATATAGGTCAACCAATGGCTACATAAAATGAAGGGTAGAACTAAAAGCATATAAAAGAACCTTAAAAAGGGGCTGGGCTATGATAAAGAAAGCGGTGATTCCAGCAGCCGGTTTAGGAACACGATTTTTACCTGCTACGAAAGCTCAACCAAAGGAAATGCTGCCGATTGTCGATAAGCCGACCATTCAATATATTATCGAGGAAGCGGTTCAATCAGGGATTACAGATATTATCATCGTTACGGGTAAAAACAAACGTGCCATTGAAGATCATTTCGATAAATCCATTGAACTGGAAATGCTTCTGCAAATGAAAGGTCAAAATGAGCTGCTTAAGATCGTGGAGAACATTTCCAACATGGTGGATATCCACTATGTAAGACAAAAGGAACCTTTAGGTCTTGGGCATGCAGTATTATGTGCCAAAACTTTTATCGGAAACGAACCTTTTGCCGTCCTGTTAGGGGATGATATCGTGGATAGCCAGGTTCCAGCTTTGAAGCAGTTGATGGAACGGTATAACAAGGTTCAAGCGAGCATTATCGGATGTAAGGAAGTGTCACCTGCCGATGTCTCCAAGTATGGGATCGTAAATTTCCAAGAACGATATGAGGATTTATTTCTGGTAAGAAACTTAGTGGAAAAGCCAAAAGTGGAAGATGCACCATCAACACAGGCGATTATTGGCCGATATATTTTATCACCTGAGATTTTTGAAATCCTTGAAACCGTACAGCCCGACCGGAAGGGGGAGATCCAGCTTACCGAAGCTTTAGACCTTTTGTTAGAAAAGGAACCATTATATTCGTATATCATCGAAGGAAATCGATATGACGTCGGCGATAAATTCGGCTTCCTTCAGGCTTCAATAGATTTCGCAATGAAACGACCTGAACTTCGTGATCAGCTAATAACATATTTAAGGCAGCTGTTCCCTTAATCAAGTATATAACCCACGCCCAATTACCTAGAGGTGATTGGGCTATTTCCACATACCATCATCACTAAACTAGATATAACAGTCTTTTATAAATGCTTCCGTGAAATGTAAATGCAAGTGAAAATGTTGGACAAAGAAAGAATAATTTATTAAAAGTGAGGTTATGTTGATAACGTATACTTCATTATTTATCCAAACAACGATATCCAGAAAGGATTGTACATGCATAAAAAAACTAATAATCCAATAATATCAGATGAATTCTTAGATCAAGTGGTAAAGGAAATCAATGCAGAATTTGGCGGGCCCATTAAAGAAAAAAATGATTGCTTACAACATAGGGACGATGAAGAAAGAAGGTAAATCCCACATCATCAAATCTAAAGCTTCCATGAAAAACTCTGGCTCTATTCAGCCAGAGTTTTTTTATGGCTTCTTATATAACCTTATTACTTCCATAGAATTATCCGCCCTTTCTTTAAAGACTTGTCCAAACCAATTTAACTGATCCTCATAGAATGATTACATGTAATTATTTTAAAGAAAGGGGAAAAACCACATTGAGCCACGCTGATGATGTCTTCCGCACTTCTCCAAAGGTTCCAAAAGGAAGGGTGATTTCCGGACATACAAAGGAGTTTCAAGCAGATCCCATTGGTTTTCTGACCCGATTGGCCAAGGAATATGGAGAAGTCGCTAAATTCCGTTTGGGCCCATTCCAAAATGTTTATCACGTTTTAAATCCTGATTTAATAAAACAAATACTCGTAACAAAACAAAAATCCTTCATCAAATCCAAGGACTTCAATGTTTTAAAACCGCTTATCGGTGAAGGTCTGCTTACAAGCGAAAAAGACTTTCATATGCGACAGAGAAGGCTTATCCAACCCTCTTTCAAAAAGAATCATATTAGCCAATACGCCAAGGATATGATTGATACCACAATGGATTATATATCAACTTGGCAACATGATGAAGAACGGATCATAACGAAGGATATGATGGACATCACTCTCGGGATAATCAGCAAGACGATGTTCAGCATGGAATTCAAGGATGGGTATGAAATTGTTGGAAAACCGCTGGAAACCGCTTTGAGAATTACAGTCAAAAGGATGAGAAAGATTTTCCGTATGCCATTATGGGTACCTACCAAAATCAACCGTGAATATAAAAAGGCGATACAAAGACTTGATAAAGTGATTTACGGCATTATTGAAAAACGGAAGAACGACACAGTAAAACATGAAGACATGCTTGGGATCCTGATGGACGCACGTGATGCCGACGACGGATTGGGTATGACAAGCCATCAGGTCCGTGATGAATTGATGACTATTTTCCTTGCCGGTCATGAAACGACAGCAAATGCTCTTTCCTGGGCACTGTACGCAATTTCGAAGCATCCAGAAATTCAAGCCAAGCTTTTCAGTGAAGTGAATAGCATAATCGGTCACCGGACACCCAAGCCTGAAGACTTCATGAAATTACCATACACTCAAAATATCATTCATGAAACACTTCGCCTGTACCCGCCACTGTATATCCTATCCCGTGATGTGACGGAGGATGTCGTAATAGGAGGATATCGCTTTAAAAAAGGCGATATGATTCTAATAAGTTCTTATGTGATGCAGCATGATCCAGAGTATTTTGATCAACCGGAATCATTTATTCCTGAAAGATTTGAAAATAACTTCATGAAAAGCCTGCCTGCGTTCGCTTACTTTCCGTTTGGCGGAGGGCCGCGGGTTTGTATCGGCAATCATTTTGCGATGATGGAAGCGGTGTTTGTCCTGGCCTGCATTGCAAAGCGGTATAGGATAAAGCTTGCACATGATCATCATGAAGTAACCCCCCTTCCATCCCTTACACTCAGACCTAAGAGTGGACTGCGCATGGTGATAGAAGAAAGAGATTCAGAAGCCTTCGAACCTGGCGCATCCAATTTTTAAAGTGAAAATCTCATATAAACATAACATTTCATTGGTTCGATTACCGCCTATAACAGGCTTGCCTATTCTTTTGGAAAGGAGGGATGAAAAAATGTATATGCTCCATTCACCACGGAAGGGAATCATCCACACTGAATTGCACTATTTAGGGATGGCCTCGCAGGTATATTCCGGTTATTTGGAATTTCTAAGCGAAATTGACCCGATACAAGAAACCGAACACCTACAGCCGCCCCTTCTCCCCTTTTTAAATGAAAACGGATAGTCTCGTTAGCTTCTCCCGCTTCGTACCTTATATTAAAAGAAAAACCGACCTTGAATGGTCGGTTTTTTGTTATTCAGCAGTATGTTCCATAACCCCAAATCCAAAACCGCCATCACAACCTGACATATTTATGGAAGGACTTGAACTGATTACATCATCTTATTCACTACCAACAAAATGTCAGAAATACTGCGATTAAACAGAATTATTTTTCTCTCTTTACAATATGTATTTATTTCAATATAGTGCCTTACGCCGATTTGTTAATTTTTCCTTTGATTTATTTCATAAAATCCAAATACTTTTAGATAATAAAAACTATTCCTGTTTTGCTGATTAGGAATCTATTCCAGTTCACCTGCCTAAATTGACATTTTTCCAATTCATGATATATTGATATAGTACTTTAGTACGTGAAAGCGTTCAATAAAAGAAGAACTTCCTAGTTTTACTTATAGACTATTTTATTAAAAGGAAAGGCATGAATAAAATGGAGAAGACTCATCAAGATTTAAAAAAGGGCCTATTGCCGAGGCATGTCCAGTTCATTGCTCTAGCCGGAATGATAGGAACAGGGATTTTTAAGGGGAGTTCCGATACATTAAATATGGCAGGTCCAAGTGTTGTAATAGCCTATTTAATAGGGGGGCTATTGTTATTTATTGTAATGGCCGCATTAGGAGAGATGGCAACCGCTTTTCCTAATTTGAACGTACAGCATCTCATTAATAAAGCTTTTGGGTTTCAACTATCCTTCATAGTCGGATGGCTCTATTGGTTTAACTGGATTATCGTGATCATTGTAGAGATAGTCGCAGCCGGAAGCTTTCTACAATATTGGTTTCCTACAGTACCATTATGGCTGTTAAGTATACTTTGCGCTTCAGTAATTATAGGAATTAATTTGTTTCAAGTAAAATACTATGGAGAACTCGAATTTTGGTTCGCAGGAATTAAAATAATAACCTTGATTGCCTTTATTATTTTAGGAGCTTTGATCATGCTAGGACTTTTTCCTAGTACTGCTTCATTTTCTAATTACACGGAACATGGTGGTTTTTTCCCAAAAGGAATTGACGGAATGTTAAGTGCACTTTTAGTGGTAATGTTTTCATATGGTGGCGCAGAATTAATTGGTGTAGCCGTTACGGAAACAAAAGATAGTCAGCGAGTCATACCAAAAATCATTAAAGGAACAGTATGGCGGGTGATTCTTTTCTATGTCTTGCCGATATTTATTATTTGCGGGGTAATACCTTGGAACCAAGTAAGCACTGAGGTAAGTCCTTTCGTTCAGGTTTTCAGCTTATCGGGTCTTCCCGGAGCCGCCGATATCATGAATTTCGTTCTTTTAACCGCTGTCTTATCAGCTGCAAATTCAGGTATATACGCTACTTCAAGGACACTGTTCACTCTTTCCCATAATGGGGAAGCGCCTAAGGCATTTTTAAAAACAACAAAAAAGGGTATCCCGCTTAATGGTATATTTTTAACTACATTATGCATATTGGCTGGTGTGTTTTTATCCTATTTGTACCCCGACCTGATTTTAAGCTACCTTATGGCCATTCCTGGATTCACAGTTTTATTATTATGGATCAGTATTTGTTCAGCGCAATTGAAGCTGCGTAAGCAATACATTGGCAAACCAGGTTTCCGGGTAAAATGGTACCCATACACAACTATATTAGCCATCACGGCATTAAGCATTATCTTTTTGGCATTTATCTTTAATAAGCAAAACATCATTGGGACCACAGTATGTCTTGTCACGTTAGTGATATTTATCCTTCTTTCCTTTATTGTCAAACAAAAAAAATAGAAATATTATCCTCCCTGACTTTAATGGGGATTTCAGACTGAAGGCAAACTCGAAGAAAGTCGAGTTTGCCTTTAGTCTTTTTAGTGCTAGTACAATTTGAACGTCGATTGGAATGTTTTTTTAAAACTATGGAGCAACTGGCGGTTCCATCAATTGAAATGGTCTCACCCCACACAATGATTTTAAACAAACCTGGGTTACGAGTTTTGGATGAAACCCACTTGGATTGAAGAATTTTGAATAACTGGCTAGTCGAGACCCCGCTAGATGCTTGCTTTGATGAGGCATGGCAAGCAGTGGCTGAAAGGGAGCGGATTTCTGAAATTTTTTTCTGAAGAATAAAAGGAAACAAATTTGGATTTAAAATACTCGTTTGCTCCATTTTCAACATACATATGTTAAAATAGCCAATGACCCAATCATCCTACAAATTAGAGGTGTGTATCTTGTCTATATCTAAAACAAATCGCTTATCACTTGTAGAGCAAGTGGTTTCCCAAATCGAATCGTTAATCGAATCAGGTGAATGGAAAATTGGAAATCAAATTCCCCCTGAAATGGACTTGATCCAACAGTTCGATGTAAGCAGAAATACATTAAGGGAAGCTGTACGATCACTTGTTTATGCAGGGCTATTAGTAACGAAACAAGGAAAGGGGACATTCGTAAGGTCATCAAGTGCCTTGGGGGCAGCATTTGAAAGAAGGATCCAGCAGTCAAGTTTATTAGAAACGTTAGAGGTCCGTCATGCCCTTGAAAGAGAGGGAGCTCAGTTAGCGGCATTAAGACGTAATCAAGAAGATATAGAACAATTGCGGTTTCATATATCAGCATGCAGTAAAGCTGCCGAAGCAAGGGATATCAAGGCTTACGAAGAAGCCGATATACAGTTGCATAAATCGATTATGGTTTCATCACATAATGATTTATTGATTGATTTGTACGAACATATGGAACACTCCCTGCATGAATCCATCCATCAGATAGTGGAGATGAGTTCTGATGTGAACTTTCATTTGAACATTCATTGCAAACTTGTAGATGCCATCATCGAACAAGATGTGAACCGGGCAATCGAAACAGTGAATGAATACATTGCACAATTCAAAAAATCTATAGAGTAAGTAAGGAGGAGATTATGGGCATTCATCAAGCGGCAAATCAACTAGAACAAACTAAAATGGATATTAAACCCAGAGTTGGACTACTCATCATCGGAATCATTCTTCTGGGGGCAAATCTGAGGGCTCCCTTAACTTCGGTTGGCCCCCTTGTCACTTCGATCCGAGATAACTTGGGGATATCCAATACATTATCAGGTTCATTAACGACATTGCCTTTGCTTTCCTTTGCTTTATTATCACCGTTTGCACCTAGGATAGCACGGCGTTTTGGAATGGAGCTTACGCTTTTCCTTTCCTTGATATTACTAACAATCGGAATTGTTATACGCTCAGTTGGCGGAGTGCCGACATTGTTCATAGGGACCATTTTAATCGGTTTAGCCATTGCAATAGGCAATGTATTGTTACCAAGTCTAATTAAACATAACTTTGCCAGGAACATCGGTTTGATGACAGGAACCTATGCTGTTTCCATGAATTTATGTGGCGCAATAGGTTCCGGGATCAGCATTCCCCTTGCTTCTTCATCGGGGTTGGGATGGGCTGGTGCCCTTGGATGTTGGGGAATTTTATCACTTATTACAGTTTTTTTATGGATGCCGCAAATAAGACGGCCATTCAACTCAGGTAAGGATGTACAAACGGAACAAAAGGATAAAAAGATTAACTTATGGCGTTCTGGTTTAGCCTGGCAGATTACATTCTTCATGGGTTTGCAATCGTTTATTTTCTATACAGTAATTACCTGGATGCCGGAAATCCTGGAGCAAAAAGGCCTGAACGCCGATGAAGCTGGCTGGATGCTTTCCATCATGCAGCTTGCAGTCATTCCAATAACATTCCTTGTGCCAATTTTAGCTGGACGCTTACAAAGTCAGCGTCTGTTAGTGATCCCGCCTGTCGTCTTCCTTATTGCAGGGATATTCGGCATATTATACGGAAGCACTCTCTTCATACCAGTATGCATGATATTGATCGGGATTGGAGTTGGAACCATATTCAGTTTATCGATGATGTTCTTTAGTCTTCGAACACAAAGCACCCATGAGGCGACGGAATTATCAGGAATGGCTCAATCATTCGGGTACCTCTTAGCTGCCATTGGACCAGTATTATTCGGCTTGCTTCATGACATTACACACAGCTGGACAGTTCCCTTATTGATGTTGGCCGCAATATCGGCACTTATTTTCATTGTTGGAATGCGTGCAGGAAATAATGAATATGTAACTACTCAATAAAGCCAGTAAAGGTTCTAAACGGCCATGGCCCCGGTTGTACCGGGGCCATTTACATACCAGCCACTGATAGCAGTAAGACAGGTCCCTATTTCGTGATTTTAGTTTCGATTAAAGAGAATGGTCTGTGGTATAAATTGAGAAGGAATGTATTGCGTTCTCGCTTCGGTAATTTCGTGGATCCCTTACCTTTAGTAAATTATCAACCTTAAACTCTGTCAGATAAGTAAATTCCACCTTCTCCTTTTGGAGAAAAAAGAAATGACCTAGGCTTAGACGAGGTAAAATTATTTGCTGCATAGTACTGTTCGTTATCAGTGGGGTAAAGTACAAGTGAATAAATGCCTTAAGACTGATCTCAATCAATGTCTTCTTCAAATGGATATAAAATATTAGGATTTAAACCATACCGATCAATGAAATTCTTTCGAGTGAACATCTTAATTTCTTTTAATTCAGAGGGAGTTGGAAATGAAGAAACTTTATATACAGGAATGTGTTCAATATTAATTAACTGCCCTAAATCTGTGGTTATTAAGATATCAAACCCATTTTTTCTGAAAAGTGAGTCTATATCGGAAAAATCCATAACATAAATATTTAGCTTGTTTCCGAAATGATGTTTCAATACCTCACGAATATAATCTTTCTCTACATATGATCGGCAAATTAATGCAGTCTCTATAACCATTTGGTTTTGTTTTCTTAAAATTGAAGCTTGGACCAACATGAATATCTCTAATACTTCTATATTTTCAAAAGAAATAGCAAATTCATCCGATATGTATTGTGCTATTTCTTCAATGATCACAAATAACTCATTATTCTCAAAATAAGGAACGAATTGCAAAATATTATTTATTCTCGTATCCGTTTTTAACTGTAAGTCAAACGATATCCCACGAAGAGTTTGCGCAAATTCGTACATGAAAATATCATCCTGAGAAACATCCAGCCCAATTTTCTTTGATAGATTACTTAAAAATTGACCTAAAGGCTTACCGCTATCCGAATTAAATTTGGAACGAATGTACCGAAGTTCTTGGGTACGATTTAAAGACATTTCTTCGCTCATAAAATATAAAGAAAAAAATAAAATTTCAGAAATCTGTTTCTCCCTATTTGGACATTTCACCATGAATTTAAATAGTTTCTTTGATATTTCGAATGCTGTGGATGTTTCATTTTCATCTATAACCACTTTTGGGAATGTCACAAAACAATTATGGGTTATTCGAATGTTGGAGATATGAAGGATTATCGCTAGTCTTTGTATGGCACCCATGTGTAAAGAAGTTGAATGTTCCTTCAATAGCTCCAATAAAGTGTCTTGAAACTCCTTAAGATTAAAGGAAGTAATAAAATCATTTAAATTGCCGGACATATACTCTACATACTGCATGATGAATCTTCTAATCTTTATTTCATCCCCAACAATTTTAAACGGACTATTTGATAAATGAACTTCGGCATTTTTTAATACTTCCTCTATTTTTTCTAACTGTCGGTACACTGAGGAGCGACTAATATGCACTTTTTGAGTAATATATTTTATCGTTACTCCATTGTTAAAAAGAATTAATTCCAAGGTTTGAAAATAGGTGTTTTCACTTTTAAGATGAAACCAAAGCTCTTCCAAGGTGCCGTTTTTAGGTTTCATTAACCTTACGCCCTGCACTTCATTCTTATCAATTTTCCATTCAGGTGGAAGATTTGAACTCATATGCAATATATCCCGCCATAATGTGCTTTTCGAATAACCTGTTTTTTTTGATAGCTCTGTTAAACTACACCAGTTATCCTCATAAAATAAATGATACAGCAGTTTTGAATAGCGGTCAGTAAATCGATTCATACAATCACCTTTAACTTTTGATTTTCATATCTTTTCTTACTAAAACTATTAATATATAAGTTGAGTATTAATACCTAATATTAAAAATTCCCTCACTCTTTTTTTAAAAAATAACAGAAAATATACACTACTTACTACCCAAATTTACCATAATTTTATTCCTGCGTCGTTTCATAAGTGGTATGTGGAAATCAATAATTGAAACTTATCTTTGATGTAACAAGCATGCCCAGTCGAATACTATCAACAAGCTATGTATAGTTGTAAGGTTTAAAATGTAAATGCAGTTAGTAATATAACCCAAATTAACAATGAAGCATTTCATTTTAGAAACAATTTCTTTTGCTTTATCAATCGTTAAGCAATAATGGTTTCATTACAGCATTCATTTGTTCCGGACAAAAAAAAACACCTCATTCTTTATTGAGGATTTAAGGGAATACACCTTAAAAGAATGCAGTGCTTACTATTTAAATGAGCAACGCCTCAAAAGCAGTGCTCTCATGTAAAAAGTCAGTAAAGAGGTTTATGAAAATGAAAAGTTAAATTCATAGAAGGCATCCATATTGAGGAAGAAAAAATTGTTCATAGGTTTAATACCTACCCCAACAAGGTTCAATAGAATATTAAAGATACATCATCTTTATATGTTGATGTGATAAGTCAAGAAAAAGACTGTGTTGAATTGCTCGACAGACTGACCAAACTCCAGGGTGGTGTGTCATCTGCATTCTATTCAACAACCGCTACTCAACAATTTTCATAAGGGGACACCTTTTGTAGATTCTCTACATAAGCCGGGTTAGTCTTTATCAAATGGGATATATGCGCTAATTCGAATTTCTCATGCTTAGCATCAAAGGAAAGAAGCTCGGCTTTTAAATCATTTCTATAGATGTAAATAATTTTATACTCCCTTGATTTATAAATAACTTTATCACCAATCTTCATAAGCACCCTCATTTCTAATGTGGATTTAAAAAGGCTCCCAAAAAATGAAATCATTTTTAAAAGGTAAGGATGATATGGGGATTTTCATCCAGGATCTTTCTTTTTTAAAATGATGGTATGCAGTTCTATCGCTTTTATATTTTCAACCAGTCTTTTTCTTGTAAGCTCAATCTCTCTGAAATTCAAACCATTTCGGTTATTGGATAAACATACTAAATTGTCGATATCTTGATAAATCTGTTTAAATGTAATTCTCATATTTTGGTTTGCCTCCTTTTCATTGTAAGAAAACGGGCTTTGGTATATCTGCTAAATGTGACTGCATGCAACAGTTCCTTTAATGAATTAACTCGTATCACACGACTAAAGAATCATTGGGCTAATTTGGACGGTTCAAGTACTTCCTTTACAATTTCCACGACCCGCTCTTGTTCTTCAAATGTCATACCCGAACCGGACGGCAAACATAAACCTTGTTCAAATAACATACTTGAAATGCTTTTATCGCCGCTTTCTGTAAAAAATGCTGCATTTTTAAAGACAGGCTGTAAATGTAATGGTTTCCATACTGGTCTGGACTCAATATTTTCTGCTTCTAACGCATTAATCACGTCACTGGATCGTACTCCATTGATTTTGTCGTCTATTGTTAATGCGGTAAGCCAGCGATTCCCCATCGTATCTTTTAATTCAGGCATGAAGGTAATGCCAGGTATGTTCCCTAAAGTTTTTTTATAACGATCAAAAATTTCTCTCCGAACTTTAACACGGTCATCCAATACTTCTAATTGGGCACGGCCGATTCCAGCTAGAATATTGCTTAAACGATAGTTATATCCAATCGAGCTATGCTGATAATGAAGCACTGCATCACGTGCTTGTGTAGATAGGAAGAGAGCCTTATGTAAGTATTCCTCGTTATTTGAAACCAGCATGCCCCCTCCAGAAGTTGTTATGATTTTATTTCCATTAAACGAATAAATCCCTATATCACCAAACGCTCCTGTTTGCTTCCCCTTGTAAGATCCACCAAGGGATTCGGCCGCATCCTCTATTAAAGCAACCTTATATTTCCCGCAAATGCTCTTAATCTCATCTACCTTTGCACTTTGTCCAAATAGGTGGACCAAAATTACAGCTTTTGGAATTCTCCGATTTTTCCTCGCATATTCCAAAGCCAGTTCCAATGCCTTAGGTGACATATTCCATGTATCAGATTCAGAATCTATAAAAACAGGCTTCGCACCTTGATAGATGATAGGATTTGCACTGGCTATAAAAGTTAATGAAGAACAGAATACAGTATCACCAGTGGTGACTCCCAATACTTGCAATGCCAAATGAATGGCCGCAGTTCCTGAACTTACTGCCAACGCTCCCTTAGTGCCCGCATATTTGGCAAATTCGTCTTCCAAAGCTTTTACGTTCGGTCCTAGTGGCGCTATCCAATTTGTCTCGAACGCTTGTCTAATGTACATTTGTTCATTCCCACTCATATGAGGAGGCGAAAGATACAATCTTTTATTCTCCATCCCACACACACTCCTTATTATATTATCCTAGCTGGGGACCCAACAGCGGTAGATGCATCAGAAATGTCTTTAATAACGGTTGACCCGGCACCAACCGTACACCATTCCCCTATCGTTATGCTTGGTATGACCGTAGATCCAGCTCCTATCAAGCTACCAGTTCCTACCTTGACAGCTCCTGTCAGGGTAACACTTGGTGCTATATGGATATAGTCATCAAGATGGGTATCATGCTCAATGACTGAAGACGTATTAACAATGACGTGATTCCCCACTTTAGCGCCAGCGTTCAAGACGACATTAGGCATAATGACCGTTCCTTTACCTATCGAAACATTTTTACCCACTATAGCAGTTGGATGAATGACTGTCTCATAATCCATTACATCTAAATTCAGTTCGTTTACGATTTTTAATCTTAAATCGTTCCTGCCTATCGCAATAATTACCTTATATTCAAAATGAATAAATAAGCTTCTATAGCTTAAGATGGGGCCAAAATATACATTTCCCTTTCTTTTCAGCACTTCGTATTGATCATCTAAAATAGCCATGAGACGATATTCACCCATTGCTTCAACAATATCTTGAACAACTTTTGAGTGCCCGCCCGCACCGATTATTACGATTTTCTTCAATTCAAATCACTTCTCACATCATCAAATTTGGGGTTTCTTGTTACCTCGAGGTACAGTTGAATTTGGGTAAACCTTAAATCAATATCATTCATCCCATTATCCAACAAATTTTTGGGTTGTGACATGTCCTTCCTGGGTAATGGCTTCTTGTTTACATACCTTAATCAAGGTAAGGTATAAGATCTTCATATCCAGTAAAAAAGATTGATTTTCAACGTACCAGACATCAAGCTCAAACTTTTTCTCCCACGAGATTGCATTTCGCCCATTCACTTGGGCCCACCCCGTCATTCCAGGCCGGACATCATGCCTCCTTGCTTGTTCGGAAGTATATAATGGGAGATATTCCATTAATAATGGCCGTGGGCCTACAAAACTCACATCGCCTTTCATGACATTAAATAATTGAGGTAATTCATCTAAACTTAATTTTCTAAGTAATTTCCCAAAATCAGTTAATCTCTTCTCATCAGGAATCAAATCCCCTTTTTCATCTTTTTCATCTGTCATCGTTCTGAACTTATACAGATAAAATGGTTTGCCATTAAATCCTGGCCGCTCCTGCTTAAAAATGACAGGCGAACCTAATTTTAAACGGATTAGGATGACGATAAACAGCATAAGAAGTGAACAGGATATAAGCGCCAGACAAGATATCAAAAATTCAAAGGCCCGTTTCATTTTTTCCTCCCAAATTATCATTGTGTATCGTTATCAAGTAAACGAAGGTATTCTTCAGATAGCTATACAGAATTCTAGTGATTAATTGAAAATTTCTTAGCATCTATTATTCTTACTTCTCTTTAACATTTTTTAAAAGGTGAATATATTGCCCAATTTCCTTCATTGAAAAACGCAAATCATCAAAATTGTGACACTTGCTTTACTTTTTCTGTTAATTGCTAACATCACCCGGATTTGAGGCATTATCACGGTATGGGAATTTTGTTATTCTTCCTGTAATTCGCCAAATTCAGCATTCTATCTTTTAACGTTTCTTCGCTCATGTCTTCATATGTTGTAATAATCTCTTTTATCGCTTTCCAATTTACTTCTCTTGGTTTTCCAATATGGATTTGCGGGTAAATCTGATTCAAGTAAACTTCGTCTTCCCCAAGCAATTCTTCGTATAATTTTTCACCTGGCCGGATTCCAGTATAAGTTATTCCAATTTCTTCAACGCTGTAACCTGACAGTTGGATAAGCTTTTTAGCGAAATCGACAATTTTGACCGGTTCGCCCATATCAAGTACGAATACCTCTCCTCCTTTGGCCAGGACCCCTGCCTGAATGACTAATCTTGAAGCTTCCGGAATTGTCATGAAATAGCGAATCATATCCGGATGAGTGACTGTCAAAGGTCCCCCCTTTTTTATTTGTTTTTTAAAGAGTGGGATGACGCTGCCATTGCTGCCAAGGACATTTCCAAATCGGACCGTTACAAATTTAGTATGACTAGACAAACTCTTATACCAGATCATCATCTCGGCCAAACATTTAGAGGCACCCATTATACTTGTCGGATTTACGGCTTTATCTGACGAAACCATGACAAAAATATTAACCATTCCAGCCTCTGATGCCTCGGCAACATTCATCGTGCCTATCATGTTATTTTTCACCGCTTCTTTAGGGTTGGACTCCATAAGCGGTACATGTTTATGGGCGGCTGCATGGTAGACGATATTAGGCCGATGATGGTCGATTACCTGAAACATCCTCCGGCGGTCCTGAATGTCTGCAATTTCGGTCACGATCTCAATTGTATCTGCATAAGCCTCTCGCAATTCCAACTCGATCGCATAAATGCTGTTTTCACCATGCCCGAGCAATACAATTTTAGCTGGATTATACTTCAAGATCTGACGACAGATTTCCGATCCAATTGAACCGCCGGCACCAGTTACTAAAATAGTGCTATCAACAATCTTTTCTAAAATCCCTTTATCATCAAGTTGAACGGGTAAGCGACCCAATAAGTCTTCCATCTGGATATCCTGCAATTGATTAATTGGAACCTTGCCTTGAACAATCGCTTCCAGGCTAGGGACAATTTGAGTCTTTTTGTAAGTTTTGGTGCATTCCGAAAAGATGGAATTTATTTCTTCTCTTTTCAAAGAAGGAATCGCAATCACGATATGTTCGATCTTGTATTGTTCAACCACTTGAGAAATATCTTTTGTTGCTGCTACAACTGGTATATTGAAGATTTCTAAACTAAGCTTCGCTTTATCATCATCAACGAATGCAACCGGGACTAAGTCTATATTGCTGGATTTTAACAACCGACTCGTTATCATCGTCCCTGCAGACCCCGCTCCAACGATCAACGTTCTTTTTTTATTGGGTGATTGCTTAATGTATCGTTCAAAATAGATCCTCCATGCCAAACGTGAGCACCCAATCATGGCAATATATAGAATACAAGTAATGAAAAGCTCTCTAATATATAGAAAATGGGTAAAGTATAGCTGAAAGGCGGCAGTAATCGTAATAGAAAAGGCCGTTACTTTGAATATATTGAACATTTCCTTGATACTGGCGTATTCCCAAGCCTTTTTATAGAGTTTTAAATAAGCAGTGAAGAAATAATGACACATAAGCAAAATAAGCGTAGTTTTCATTATAAATGCCGATATTTCATTATACGGATGTAATAACCAATAACTTAAAAATACAGCCGTCACAACAATCACAGCGTCCAGTAAGACTAATGTGAAAAGCCGGTTATAATATGTCAAATCTACTTCTCCCCATATTAATATTTTTAGTCAAACAAGAGTTCTTTAACTTTCATCCCGTACAAAACATTCTCGGCATTTTCATTAAAGGCATCGACTATTTCTTGACCGAAATTCTTCTCAATCAACTTATGTGCTTCCCTGAGTTGAAAACCTCTGTTTCCAACATTATGAGCATCTGATGCAATAAAATGAGTAAGACCTGATTGAACTAAATATTTGGAAAACCTTTTTGTTCTCCAGCCGAATTTGCCCGTGATGCTCCCTGCAGTTATTTGTGAATAAGCACCCTTCCAAATCAGTTCTTTTAGAAGTTGCGGATTTTTTATTATTTCCAAATTCCGCTCTGGATGAGCAATGATCGGTGTCATCCTTTTCATTTGCAGATCATAAATTAATCGTTCCGTATACACTGGCACATGGTTTGAAGGCAGTTCGAGAAGGATGTACTGCGAACCATTCAAGCCCATGATTTCATTATTGTCATAATCATCCGAAAGTTCATCGGATATCCTTATTTCCTGCCCAGGCCATACTTTTAGCGGGATATCCAGGTCATCTAGCACTTGGTTTAATTTTGCTGTTTCATTCACGACTATTTCCTTATCATTTTCATATATCCCCTTATTATAATGAGGGGTTGCTATGATGTTGGAAATTCCTTGCTCTACAGCTTTTCTCGCCATTTCTATACTTTCATGGATATCTCCAGCACCATCATCCATCTTCGGTAAAATATGACTATGAATATCAATCATCGTTATCCCTCTTTTTCCTAACCACGAATGCTAAACTTATACAACTTCCAAACTACTTATTTTATTTACCATAGTAGTAGTATTCGTCAGGATATTTTTGTTTTTTCTTATTTAGGATTGCACCCAAAAGCTTTGCATTTGCATTCTCAAGTAATTCCTTCGCTTTTTGTGCTTGCTGTATTTCAGTGCTTCCGCTGCTCACCACCAAAACCACGCCGTCTGTCATACTCGCTAATACTTGAGCATCTGTGACTGCATTAACAGGCGGTGTGTCCAGAATTACTAAATCATAATTTAGCTTTGCTTCATCCAACACTGTCACCATTCCGTTAGACCCAAGCAACTCCGATGGGTTTGGGGGGATTGGCCCACTTGTCAGCACATCTAAATTAGGGTAAAAGGAAGGTTGTACAGCATCGAGTAATTTATTTTGCTTTGATATGATATTCGTTAACCCCAAGTAGTTCTCCATATTAAAGTTAGTATGAACACTAGGCTTTCTCAAATCTGCATCTATGATGAGAACGCGTTTCCCTTGCTGTGCAAAAACTGCTGCGACATTGATTGAAGTCGTCGATTTTCCTTCACCTGCATTTGCAGAGGTGAAAATCATCGTCTTTATGTCTTTTTCCACAGCGGAAAATTGAAGGTTCGTTCGAATTGTCCTATATTGCTCCACAACAGGTGACTTCGATTTCAACATGGAAATACTGCTTCTTTTTTTAATCTCCGTCTTTTTATGCCGTATATTGCGTGTCAAGCTTTTCACCTCTTGAGGTTGTAATTACAGATTTATCATTTCCGTTTTTTTTTATTTTCCATTAAATTCACGATGCCTAGCATCGGAATCTTTAAATGTTCTTCAATATCAGACTCAACTTTGATTGTTTTGTCGAAAAATTCGATCATTAATGTAAGAAATAAACTTATGATTAACCCTGCAAAACATGCAACGATCGTATTCATGATCGGGTTCGGTTTTATAGGTGAGGAATTATCTCCTATAGTTGCTTTGGATAAGACATTGACATTGTCCACATTCATAAGCGTTTTTATTTCATCTTGGAATATGTCCGTAATTGCACTGGCGACACTAACGGTAATTTTAGGATCAGCACCCTCAACTTTAATGGTGAAAATTTGTGAATTCCCATTACTTACAATTTTGATTTGTTCCGATAATGCTGTATTTGATATATCAAGATTCAGTCGTTCTTTGACTTTTTCTAACATCATCGGACTTTTTATGATTTCGCTGTACGTTTCAATCAATTGAATATTGGTTTGAATCTCACCTACATTGTAAAGTTCTGACTTTTCTTTAGATTGATTGACTAAGATTTGTGTAGAAGCTTGGTAAACAGGTGAAAGAATGAAAAAGCTAACGATCCCCGTCATTGCCGTTAATAAGGTTGTGATGATAATAATGAGCACGATGCGTTTTTTCACCATTTGAAAAAGATCTTTTATATTGAGTGTCTCCGCCATTCAATCAACTCCAATCCATCTTTAAACCTTTTCGTTTGTCACTTTTTTTGTTCTCGGCCTATAATTTTATGACCTTATCAGAAAGCAATCCATTTTCCTCCATCACATTTTTGGAATCGAATATTAATGAAGCATGATCATGGACACTTTTCCAGTCAAAACAATTGTGTGGTGTTCCGATGACAACTAAATCGGCTTTTTGAAGAATGGCAGCATCGTATTTTTCCACCTGTAGAACCTGTTCATTGATTCGGATTTCTTTTGCATAGGGTTCGATTACGGTTAGATTCTGGACCTTGTTTTGTAATCGTTCAAGTAAGCGGACGACCGGGCTTTCCCTTAAATCACCAATATCACTTTTGTAAGTTGCACCTAAAACCACAATATGTGAGTGTTTCATGAGCTTGTCATTGGCTGCAAGCAATTCAAGTATGCGGTTATATGAATAGTGAACCATTCCGTCATTGATATCCCCTGCCATTTCAATCATTTTTGTCCGATGACCATGTTCTTTTGCCTTATAGAGCAAGTAGTATGGATCTACCGGAATGCAATGTCCCCCGACACCAATGCCTGGGGTGAATTTCATGAACCCGTATGGTTTTGAAGAAGCCGCATTGATCGTTTCCCATATATCAATTTCCAACTCATTGCATAGTACCGTCATTTCATTGACCAAAGCCATGTTAATCCATCGAAAAGTGTTCTCAAAGATTTTGCTTAATTCTGCAACACGAACCCCCTTAACACGATGAGCTGTCGAACCGATGAACTTGCACGCTAGGTCTGTACAGGTTTCCGTCATCCCCCCAATAACTTTTGGCGTGTTGCTTAAATTAAAACTTTTATTTCCTGGATCTATTCTTTCCGGGGAATAAGCTACAAAAAGGTTCTCACCTATCACATATCCCCTATCTGTCAATGGTGTACAGATATACTCTTCTGTCGTTCCTGGGTATGTTGTACTTTCCAAAATAACCATTGTACCTTCATTCGCATGTTCAGCGACAATGTTCCCTACATCCCTCACATACGAGATATCAGGTTCCTTCAACTTATTAACTGGGGTCGGGACACAAATCAAAAGGACATTCATGTCTCCTAGCTGCTTCATATCCGTCGTCGCTGTAAACCGCTTTTGGTTTATCAAATCTCTAAGCCCGTCATTATCTTCATCATTGATATAGTTGATTCCGCTATTTAAACTTTCCACTTTTGTCTCAGAGACATCGAATCCTGTCACCGTATAACCTTTAGATGCATAATGGCAAGCAGTTGGGAGACCAACATAACCCAATCCAATCACTCCGACTTTAGCGGTCTTGTTCTTTAATTCTCTTTGCAGAGCAGATTTGTGCGAGTATTGGGCAGTATTTTTTTGTTGTTGCCTTTCTTGCGTTGTCGCTGTTATCATGATTCAACTCCTCCATTTCCTTATCAGAACATAACGGACATTTAAATTATTAGGCCACAATGAAAATTCACTACAAAAAACCAGCAAATTCCTAACGCTATCTTTCTTAATCAGCAAAGTTGACCAGATATATCATTTTTTATGATTGAAATACATACCTAGAGTTCCGCCTTGAAAAGTCGCCTTGTAAGTTTCCCGTTAATTTTTATCGTCAGCATTAATAAATTATCATAATTATTTTTGTTGCTGGTTCCAGATTTCGAATGAAGCGTTCTGTTTTTGATTCATCTACCCTATTTAACCAGAATCACCTGTTTTTTTGACGTGAGGTACAAGTGCATGGTTAGGGTAAAACTAAATCTGTTTTTTAGCCAAAACACCTATAATCATAATTAATTTTTGATTCTGAACTTAATCCCACGCATTTCACATTTATAATGGACGTCCCTCAAGCAATCAGCTGATAAAAACGAACATAGTCTTTTTCTATCCATACTCCATTCTTCTTATCGTTCAGGAAATACAAATCCCCCGATTGAATGACCTTTAACCAGGGGGGCCATTCATCGGGGGAACTCCAATGTTCAGTCAAAATGTAAATTACATACTACTTTTCAGATTCGTCCTCTGTCATGTCCTTCACTTTGTTAATAGTCCATTCCTGCTTATCTTTCGTTTCAGTATTTTCATACTGCACCTTGTAAGGTCCCTTTCCTTCAATCACATAGTACCCATTACCTTTTACACTTTTTCCAGGAGCCAGTTTCGTGCCAAGATTATCTCCTGGATAGATACGTAGTTTTTTATCCTCTTGATTCCATACCGACATTTCAAAAACGTCTACAAATTTTTCTTCTGCCGTTTTATTAGTTGCCTTCAGCTGTAACTGTAAAACTTTTTTCCCTTTTTGATCTGGATGCTCGAGCTGCAATGCTTCTTCAATCCCAATACTTACGCCAGATACGGTCTTCTCTAGCCCTGTTTCTTTTTTATCCGTTTCGTCCTTAGTAGAAGTATTCGTTTGCTTTTGCATTTCTTTCTGGACTTCCTTTTCTCCTGACATGCAGCCTGTCAAAAATATACTTAATGTAAATATACAGATTCCAATACTTCTGAACCGTCTCTTCAATATCATGATTCCACTCCTTTTTAAAAATATAAATCCTTCTTATAGAGAGATTCTTCAGTACCTTTTTCTCATTTAAAAATTGGACTTCTTTCCTTGTGACGAAAAAATACTCAAACACTTTAAGAAGCGTTTTCAAACATGTAAGAAGGACCACTTCCAATAGGAGAGGCCTTCTTACATCATTATCGAATTGATTATTTCACTGCTGTTTTTGCTATTTCTCCCCCAACTACTAGAGGTCCATTGTCAACTTCAATGACATCTCCTGCTTGCAATCTTCGAGTAACCCCATTTTCATCCACAATAAACCGGCTGTAAATTTGGTAACTTCCATCTGGATTAATGAATCCTGCCCCAGTCTGAGTTAGGGACACTGTTCTCTGCGCTATTCCATTCACTAGCAAACGGAGACTCTTAGTTCCCTCCGATGCCTTGCCCGTAACATAATCGGCATTAGGAGCTACAGGATTCACCTGCAGTTTCTCCGCTTCCTTGATTACCGTAGTATGAGCCTGTAGGTTCGATGGAGTCCGAACACCGTAGTCAACCGTTACGATATCGCCTACTTGTAGGGTTTTATTATTTCCATTCTCATCTACTCCTACATACTTACTGTATATACTGAATGTTCCATCTTCATTGACAGGTGCCGTACGCAGTGCTTCGCCATTTACCAATAAGCGAACGATAGTTGCCCCTTCAGGAGCAGTTCCAGTTATAACCTCTGCAATTGGGTACACAGGATTGATCTTTACAGGTTCACTTGGCATAAACTGTACTACCCTAACAGATGAACTCTCGCTGACATTCCCAACCGCGTCGGTAAGGGTAACAGTAATAACCGTATGGACTGGTTGATTTGGAATCGCAACCTTGAATTTCCCTTCTGGACCTACAACTCCGGTATATTTCTTGGAATTAATGGTGACGGTCACATTTGCTTCAGGTTCACCGCTTCCTGTTACCTCTTTACTGTTTGTTGTAACTTCATTCAATTTCGGTGCATCTGGAGCCGTTATATCTTTATCCAATAAATCTTGCGCTTTGTTCAATAAGTCTTGAAGACGGTCTTTTTCTGCACCTTCAGGAAGTTTATTGACCGCTTTTTGGGCTTCGTCAATCGCCCCTTGATCCGTAGTTCCTTCCAATGTATCGAACTTATCGTCCGTGAACAGATCTTCCACTTTGTTCTTCGCATCGGTTAGATCTTTTTCTGCTTGTTCTTTTTTGTTCAATAAATCTTGCGCTTTGTTCAATAAATCTTGAAGACGGTCTTTTTCTGCACCTTCAGGAAGTTTATTGACCGCTTTTTGGGCTTCGGCAATCGCCCCTTGATCCGTCGTGTCTTCCAATGTATCGAACTTATCGTCCGTGAACAGATCTTCCACTTTATTCTTCGCATCGGTTAGGTCTTTTTCTGCTTGTTCTTTTTTGTTCAATAAATCTTGC
>NZ_BAAHZO010000003.1:0-612363 GCF_054600815.1 Peribacillus sp. N1
TTGCTTTTTTGATAGTGTGTGCTCACTTAAAATTTAACGTTGGCGCTTTGTTTTGTTCAGTTTTCAAAGAGCAATTTGTTGTCGTTTCTCTTAGAAGCGACCTCTATAATGTAACACATTCCGTCACGTTTCGTCAACAACTTTTTTTAAAATGTTTTTCACAGCTTGTTAGCTGTTTAAGTTGCTGTCTTAGCGACAAGAAATAATATACCATGTACAAAAAATGTTTGCAATACGTTTTTTAAAACTTTTTCAAAAAAAAACGTTTTACCTATTTTCTTCTATATATCCTTTACACCAACACACCCTTATCCCTGCTTTCTGGACCAAGCTCAATGGTTTATGAATAAACGAAGCATATTTCCAAAGAAACACAAATAGTCATATATAGATATCTTTTTCCATGAGGTGAAGCAATGAATCTGCCATTAATCGGATTACTCATTTCCTACAGTATGACCCTTTACTTATTCAGTACCGCTTATTATGAAGCCATCAAGTTCAGCAGAGAAAAAGGCAAGGTGAATGGTACGACGTTTTTATTCAGTTTTACTTTCGCTTTGGTTTTCACACGGATCACCTATTTGTTTCACCCCTATTAAATAAAAGCAGTAAGTCGGGAGACTTACTGCTTTTATACGGAAACTTGCGCTTCTTCATGTACCTTGCTTTTCTTTTCATCTTTTAAGAACATCATCAAACCACCCAATATGATGGTGCCTCCCAGGACCTGAGTCCAGAGTATCGGTTCATCTAATATGAAGTAAGCCAGAATTGTAGCCCCCACCGGTTCAAGTAAGATTCCCATCGAAAGCGTCGAAGTGCTTAACCACTTTAGTGACCAATTGAATAAAGAATGACCTAATAAAGTCGGGAAAATCGCAAGCAAAACGAAATAAACCCAATCGGAAGCAGGGTAAGGCGCCAATGCCTCTCCCTTGAAGATCACATAGAAAAACAATGCAACAGCACTGATTGCATACACGACAAATGTATATGTTATAGAAGAGATACGTTTTCGAACATTTTGACCAAACAGTAAATAACCGGTTACCAGCGCACATGCGATAAGCGAAAGAATATCTCCCCAAAGCGCCATACCACTAATTCTCAAATCGCCCCAGCTAATGACGAGGCTACCTGCTATTGCAATGATGCCGCTCAATATCGCCTTCATTGAAAATCTTTCTTTAAAAAACAGGTAAGCTCCGGCAAAAGCGAATAAAGGCTGGAGGGTGACAAGCACAGTTGAACTCGCGACCGACGTGTAATTAAGCGATTCAAACCATAAAATAAAATGAAAAGCCAAAAACACTCCTGCCGCAATCGAATATAGCCAATCCTTTTTTTCAATGAATTTAAGTTCATGACGGTATTTCATCAAGAAAAACGGCAACATAAGTAAGACGGTAAATAATAAACGGTAAAAAGCGATAACACCCGATGGAGCGGTGGCCAATTTAACAAGGATGGCCGAAAACGATACGGATGCCACACCGATTGCCAACGCTACATAGGGATTCACTTTTGGCATTTGCACTCAAATTCCTCCTTTCAAATGGAATTACATTTCATTGAACTCTATTTTACTATGTTAAAATCATTAGGGTAGTTTTTTTTGAAAAACGGGTATATGGCAACAGACGATCTTATTCTTCGATAATAATTCGGAAGTGGTGAAAAAAATGGAATGGACATTCGACCCTCAATCGGAACTGCAAATCCTTATCAAATTGGGAATTTCAGCTCTACTTGGACTAATTATCGGACTCGAGCGAGAAATGAAGCGAAAACCCGTAGGATTAAAAACAAGCCTGGTCATTTCAATCGTGAGCTGTTTATTAACGATCGTTTCCATGGAATCCGCTTATAAGTTCCCAGGGAGCGATGACGTAAATATCACAATGGATCCCTTGCGTCTAGCTGCCCAAATCGTTTCTGGCGTAGGCTTTATCGGTGCTGGCGTCATTCTCCGGCGGGACAACAACAGCATATCCGGTTTAACGACAGCCGCCATCATCTGGGGAGCTGCAGGAATCGGAATCGCCGTTGGAGCTGGATTTTTCCTCGAGGCCATTGCAGGCGTCATCCTATTGATCATAAGTGTCGAATTGGTGCCCGCAATCGTCACCTGGCTAGGACCGATGAAGTTACGGCAAAAAGAAATCTTTCTGCAGCTGGTCGTACAAAATAAAGATGACATTGCCGTCGTATTGAAAAAAATCAAAGACGAAAAAATATTCATCAAAAACCTTAGAATCAAAGATGTCGCAAATGACAATCACCTTTTGACACTTAAAGTGCTGGTCGATCATAAAGTCAGAACATCGGAAGTGTATTACACTGTTTCCAACCTTAAGGAGATTGAAAGAGTAGAAATCGAAAATGCATAATTAAAAAACCGTTTGATTACCCTCAAACGGTTTTTTTATCATTTTTGCAAAAATCTCATATTTTATATTGACTTTTCGCTAAAATCCGATAAAATAGTTATTGTACCTCAACTCGGGGCATTAGCTCAGCTGGGAGAGCGCTACGCTGGCAGCGTAGAGGTCAGCGGTTCGATCCCGCTATGCTCCATATCCGAAAACCCTTGCGTAGCAAGGGTTTTTTTCTTTGGCTTAAAAAAATACTTCATTGTGACCATATGAATAATCACAATCTACATATACACATTTTAGGTTGTGTGCTTCAGCAGTGGGCTTTATCTACGGTGCTTAAACAATTTAAGATAAAATCATCGCGAAGGAGTTAAAGAATCCTCTCATTAACAAAGTGCCTACCTCCTTTAAGGAAGTAGGCTCATTCAAATCCATTTTCAAAAAAGCATCGAAATAACTTATAGATTAATCAACTAACATTCCTTCAGGACAATCTATTCAAAAAAGATGCGATAAGCTGTCCTAGTCTTCGAACTCCCTCGATTATTTCTTTCTCATTGGGATAACTGAACGAAAGCCGGAGAAACTCGGTTCCATCGTTTTGATCCAAGAAAAAGTATTTCCCTGGAACATATGAAATACCCTCAGCAAGAGCCTGTGATAACAAATGCGACGTATCCACACCTGGAATTCTCACCCATACAAAGTAACCACCATCTGGTACATACCATGAAACGGATTCTGGAAGAAATTGTTCCATCGAACGGATTAACGCATTACATTTAGAACGATACACATCTTTTAGTAGGTCGAGCCGTTTATCAAAATCGGCGTTTTCTAAGTATACAGCCATTGTACTTTGAGCAAATGGATGGTCTAAATCTTTTTTAAACCACTCTAAAACCTTAATGAATTCACTTTCTCCCGCTATCCATCCAATCCGCATTCCTGGCGCAACAACCTTGGATAAGGACCCAACGTGGAGGACCCGCCCGCGTTCATCAATGGATTTTATTGGCACCGGATTTTTATCGAAGGATAATTCTCCGTACGCATCATCCTCTAGAATGAGAAAATCAAACTCGATGGAAAGCTCCAATAAATGCTTTCGGCGCTCAATTGTCATAGTCGTGCCAGTTGGATTTTGAAAGCTTGGGATAGTATAAAGAAAACGCGGGAGGGTTAGACCTGTACGCTTCCTTTGATCCAGTATTTCTTTTAATCGGTATGTTTGGATCCCCTGTTCATCTATAGGTATACTGATAATATGCTTCGTATAGTTTTGAAAAATTTCTAAAGCCTCCATATAAGTGGGAGACTCTACCGCTACAACCGCTTTATCATCAAGGAGAATGCGGGCAATGAGATCAATCCCCTGGCAAGCTCCTGATGTAATCAAAAGCTGTTCTTCTAAAATCAAAATTCCACGCTCTGCCAATCTTTTCTGGATTTGCTGCTTCAGTTTTGCAATTCGTGGACTTCCAAGATAATGGAGCGGCAAATCCTGCTCCTCATCAAGAAGTTTTGCTACAGCTGCCTTGAGCTCCCCAGCAGGAACGAGTGCAGGATCAGGATAGCCTGAACTCAAGCGAATACAGCCATCCGGCAGATTTGGCATCCATGCACCGGGCGGATCATTCTTAAGTGCCGCTTTAATGTTTTCAGAAAAAAATGATTCAACATTCACTTCAACCATACACCTTTCCGTCAATGAAATCTTAATTGATACTCGTGATTTTTGAAGATAGCTCCCTTATTTTATATAAGCATAAATCTATTGTAGAAACACTCTAAATTAATTTTAAAATTTCTCTAATGAGATAAAATAATCACTCTTTGCAAATTCTGGAGTCCCTTTTACAAAAACTTTCTTGGTCACTCCAATGCAATCATAAATTATGTGTGTATGGATGAGGTCGTGATTTTTGTCATCAGTATCTGTAAAGCTGGTTAAAGAACGAAAAAATAAAGAAAGGCAGATCGTCCGCCTTTCTTCACTTTTTATGCAACTCATGGCATTTCTTAACCAATCGCTTCGGTGCCGCACGTAAATAGGCTTCTTGAATTAGATAGGTCAATTCATCCCAGTCTTCCCCATCCGGACTTTGAATAGAGACCCAACCGTGATGTCCTATATATGGAGTTTTGAAAAAATTCTCTTTCTGTAGCAATAATTCTTGAGTTTCTCTATCTGACTTGAACGACAAGCTGAATCCTTTCTCGCTTTCACCTGAAATCACGAAGGATTTCCCATTGATTTTAAAAGTGTTGTGACCGAATCCGTCAATATGTTCAACAGCTTCGGGCAGCGCAAGACAGATATTGCGTACATTTTCAAGCATGGCTGCCGTTTCTTGTGATTTCATGTTTTAATTCACCTATTATCAACTCTATTTTGCATTCACATCGGGTTGGTGAATTCCAAAAGTATTGCCTTCGGTATCAATATAGTATCCTTGCCATGCCATTCCGGGCAGGGCAAATTTGGGCAATGCGACCTTGCCGCCATTCTCAATAATTTTAGCTTCCGTTAAATCGTAATTTTCCACTCCCATGGTACAGGCAAATGCATTTAACGTTTGGTGTGTTTCCGGCGGAGCACTATGACGCTGCATCAAAGCACCATCGATCCCATGTTCATTCTCATTGCCAGTTACTGCTCCAAAGTAAGGCACTCCTGCATATTCACTCCAGTCTTGAAATGACCATCCGAATACCTCTCCATAAAACTTCTTTGCCCGTTCCATGTCATTCACATGAATTTCGAAATGAACTATTCTTCCCATGATTTCCTCCTAATTCACACAAGAATTAACCGTATCCTTAAATTATTCAGTCAGTGTTCGCTTACAATAACCCATTTATCATTATATTTTAAATGGAAATAAATTCAAAGAACATCATACATCCTATATAACTTTTTAGAAAGACAACAGGAACCACTTTTTAAATCTCGTTTGCTCCGACCAACCGTTTGTATACCAAATATTTGCGAAACTATGCGTATATTTTTGTGAAAGTTGGACGAGACTGCTAGTAAATAATTCTAGGAGGTTATCAAAATGTTTAGATTCGGGAAGAGTAAGCCGCGGAGCAAGGTCGGTAAATTAATAGATAAGCACGGATATACACAAGAGGAGTTTGTAAGTGCGTCCGGTATCTCACGCAATACGATAAGCAGAGTTTGCAGCGACCCTAAGTATGTGCCGTCAGCCGGAGTTTTAAAGAAAATCATGAAGGCGGTTCGAAGTATAGAGGCTGACGCAAAGGCAGATGATTATTTTGATTTATGAACGAATATAAAGCCCAAACATCAAGGGTCAGGGCTTTGTCTTATTCCCCGCTTATCTTGCGTACTGCTTTGGAAGGTACCCAGCCAACATCGCCAGTCTTCGTTAATTTAATCCGGGGCTGTGTACCCTCTCGTTCGATGAACGTGATAGGCATTACTTCGTCTGTTGTTATTGGCCTCTCATCGGAAAACATAATCAAAGATTTAAACACTTGAATTTCCATGCGAGTAAGCTTATTAAAAAAAATGATCTACTGTATCTACCAGTAAATCGCCATCCTAATTGTAAAAAACAACCTTCATTTTAATTTTTGTTTACACATATATTGACCTGCTTTATCAGGATAAAACATTGATCATTTTTCATTGAATGGATTGAATAAACTTATTAATCCTGATCCACCTCCCGATTTCTAACTTTTTTGATTAAGGATGTTAGGTCGCAAATTTTCCCGGCTGTTTCCCGTTCCAATACCAGCTGTTGCCCAATGGCGAGGGCTAATCTTTCTCCTTTTGCTCTTAATTTGGGATCATTTATACTTTCCAAATCAGGAACATGAGCTAAACCAACCACTCGACGCATCATTTCACACCCCGCGTATCCAAAAGAATCCTGAAGCAAACGCAGCAAATAATCATCTTCATATCCCTGTATGGACACGTAAGAACCGCTTGCTTTTTCCTTCCACAAAGTTCTAAATTCTTCTTCAAAGGTTGTCCAAATTTCCTCTACTGTATTTAATAAATACTCTTGGTATTCAATCCGTTCCTTTTGAATGAGAGTATGTCCTTCATGAGAGCAATAGTTGAGTAATAGATTAGCAATCACAGCTCCAACATCAAAACCCATCGGTCCATAAAAGGCGAACTCTGGATCAATCACTTTCGTGTCCTTTTCCGTGATCATAATGCTGCCTGTATGAAAATCTCCATGGATAAGTGCTTGAGTACGAGTGAGAAATCCTTCCTTTAACTTCATGATTTCAAGTTTAAGCCGGTCATGACTCCAAATTTCTTCTACGACTGCCTTAATTAGCGGGTTGAATTGATTCGTTTTTGCATCGTAATATGGATCAGTAAACACAAGATCTTCTGTAATTTTGCACATTTCAGGATTTATAAACTGAATTACTTTTTGCTTTTTACATTCAGGATCTAACGCTAAATCGGAAGTTAAAAACAGAGTTCTAGCTAGAAAAGCACCAATGTGTTTTGCAAAATAAGGATAACGATTACGGGCAATTAGGCCTTTACGCATTATGATATGTGTAGATAAATCCTCCATGACAGTTAACGCCAATACTTTATCATAATGATAAACTTTTGGAACTGAACCAGGACAAATTCCATTTTGCATCATCAATGCTTCACTCTCAATACGTGACCTGTCTAATGTTAATGGCCAAGACTCCCCAACTACGCGCGCATAAGGAAGTGCTTGTTTTATAATTACACTTTTTTCCGACGAATCTTGTTCCGCTATACGAAATACTAAATTTAGATTCCCATCCCCCATTTCCTTGCAAATTAGTTGAGCATTCTCCGAAAATAAACCCGGAATCTTTTTAATATATTGCATTGTTTCTAGCTCACTAAGTATATGATAATTTAAATTTGTCATTAATCCCCTCTCCCCTTTCTAAGAGCTCTTTTCCTGAGTAAATTCAACTAGGTGTGTGCAACAACACTAGTATAAGTAAGTTAAACAATTGTTTTTTTTGTATTTACTCACTAAAAGGGTTATGTCATCATATGTTGTTTTTAAGAGAGGGGTGATTAATATTCAAAATAACAATTTTATAATCAAAGCAACCAACCTAAAGAATCGCCTGCCAAATCAATTTTTCTCTATTATTCGGAAAAGTGTAAGGGCTTATTAATGCGGGGTATGTTGTTATTAATTTTGGACAAGGCATCCCTGACCTTCTCACAAGAAGGCGTTCAAGAGCTTGTGGATACTTACGAATTACGATAATGCCTTTTTGAAGAGCTAAAAAATTCAATCGGCATGCTCCAGCTCCTAAAGGATCCTACTTCGCCTGGCTGCCAATAAGAAATTTGCTGATACGATATTGAAAAAATGTAAAAGTTGCCCTGGGTCCGGGAATTGGATTTTGTAAGCATGGAGAGGCATATGGTCGAATAGTGTTTCTTGCCGAAGAGGAACGAATTCAGGAGGCAACAAGCGGAATTGATATTTCGTTCTCCCTATTTTATCGTTACCCTATCCCCAAATATGATATCTATTGCAATGCCAGTGATTTTAATGACAAACAAATCAAAATCATATGGCCCTTTTCTTGTGATTCAAACTGCAACAAAGACTGTGGAATTTGTAAACCTACTATATTTCGTTCGCTTTCAACTACCGATTATATGAAAGTTGTAATTGGAGATAGTATCACAGATTTGGCGATTGCCAAATTGGCTGGAACTTGTTATTGCACGAGATTTTCTTTTACAAAAATGCAAAGAGCAGTCTCTTCCTTGTAAAGAATTTGAATCATTTTTTGATGTGATTAAAATTTAAACCAAATTACCAATAAGTGTGGTGAAGACCCATAGCTAAAAAGGATTTTGAAAAAATCACCCTCGAATCAATCGAAAAGGCCTTTAAAACATTACAAACAATTAAAGGAAGCCTATCGGAAAGAGGGTGGTTTCCGGCAACCAGCGGGAACCTGTCCATTCGTGTAAAAAACTCTTCGTTAGAGCTTGATCAACCTATTATAGCAATAACATCTAGCGGGAAAGACAAATCGATTGATACTCCAGAAGATTTTATTTTAATTGATTCGCATGGGAATCTTGTGTTTCCTACCAACTTAAAACCTTCTGCCGAGACCTTGATTCATACTGCTATTTATCAATTAATCCCTAATTGTGAAGCTGTTTTCCATGTCCACACTATTTACAATAATCTCATTTCAGATCTTTATGGCGATCAAGGAAAAGTTACCTTCACAAAACATGAAATCATTAAAGCATTTGATATTTGGAAAGAAGATGCTTCCATAACAGTTCCAATTGTAGAAAACTATGCTTCCATTCCTAAATTAGCAGAAGAAATCGGCGGAGTTATCCAACCCGGGGTACCAGGTGTATTAATCCGCAACCATGGAATCTATGTATGGGGAGATAGTGAATTTACTGCTAAGCGTCATTTAGAGGCATTTGAATTTCTATTTGAATATCAAATTAAAATGTTTTTTCTGAAAAAATTCAACCAAACTTTTTAAAATTTTCAAAAAGGAGAATTTTACGATGGCAACAATTCGCATGCGTACTACCAATAAAAGATTAACAGAAGAACAAGAGGTTAAAAGATTTTTGGATGAACAAGGAGTCCTTTACGAACATTGGGATATGAAAAAATTACCCAAGCATCTTTGTGATGAATTTATACTTTCCGACGAGAAAAAAGAAGAAATTCTTAACGTCTTTGATGCGGAAATTAAATCCCTTGCAAATCGACGTGGCTATAAAGAATGGGATATTGTTGCATTATCCGATGCCACTCCTAATTTAGACGAGCTTCTAAAGAAATTTGAACAAGTACATGTTCATACCGAAGATGAAGTTCGTGCCATCACTGCAGGAAATGGCATCTTTACTATCAAGGGTGATTCTGGTTATTTCGACGTAGAATTATCTGCTGGAGATGTGATTTCTGTTCCCGTTAACATCCCCCACTTCTTTACTTTATTGGAAAACCGTCAAGTAGTGGCCGTTCGATTGTTTATTGATGCTTCCGGCTGGGTTGCCCACCATTATGATGATCCGGATTTCAAGTCGGAATAGAAACTGATCCATCGATTTAATCTAACCCATCTCTGGCAGCCTGAAGTCCAATTGTTTGCCCCCCCTATGCTCTATACGTGTAAACCCTATACTGCAAGGTTTTTTTCTTGTTCTTGAACACATGAAAATCCCCCACTTCCATTAGAAGCGGGGGATTTTCATCATTCTCGGATAATATGCTTTTAGCTTGCGGCTCTTTTGTCGCTTTTAGACAAACCCTGCAGGGATTGTTTAAAAGCGACAAATATGTATTGCGCTTGTGCTATTTTCGACTAACCATTTTCTTTATGAACTGAACCACAGGTGACACAATGGATTCATGTACATTCGTAAGGGCATAACCGATCAGCCCCATAATTATCAGGGCTATTATTAATCCTATTATCAATCCTGATGTTTCTCTAAGTTCTTCAAGTACAGCATCCATTCCTTATCCTCCCCGGCTTGCCGAAGCGACTTAATTTTACGGTTTTACATCCATTTTACTTCTGAAAGCTTCATTTATCGTTTTTTCTTCGAGCATTGACCGATTCTGTTAAATAAGGTTCATTATAACGCATTGGATGATTATGGTCGAGCTGCCACTTTTACACGCATTCATTGATGTCTTTCACATCATCGCTTCCTGATAAAGGCTTTATTTCTAGCGTTTCTATAAAGGTTTAAAAATAAACCTTCGTATCATTCGAACATTCAAGAAAAATTGTAAACCTTTTCATTTGTCCAAAACCGACAAACAAATGACAGAATTATTGTTTTTTAAGAACATTGAGAATATTGTCGAAAAACCGTAAGCTTAATTTATTGAAATACATCTTCTTAGGGGGTGCGCTTTATATGGAAGCCATTACAAGGGACTTTTTCTTATTTTTATCTAAAAATAATCTGCTTAATAATATTGCTAAAAAAAGCGGAGGAAATTTTGCTGCTGGAAAGATCATTGGAGGAACTGATTTCCAAAGTTCCATTAAATTCATTAAACAACTTAATAATAGCGGCTTGTCGGTTACAGTCGACCATCTTGGGGAATTCGTTGATTCCAAGGAAGTGACCCTGGAACGTACGGCAGAATGCATCGAAACCATCGAAATGATCAGCAGGGAAAAACTTGATTCACAGGTTTCTCTGAAGATGACTTCCTTGGGACTTGATATCGATCATAAACTCGTGATTGAGAATATGACGAAAATTCTTGATACAGCCGAAAAACATAAAGTCATGGTCACGATCGATATGGAAGATGAAGTTCGCTGTCAGGCGACAATCGATATATTCAGGCAGTTCAAGGAAAAATACAGCTGCATAAGTACTGTTCTGCAAGCATATTTATTCCGCACAGAGAAAGATTTGGAGGACCTTGCCCAATATAAGCCATTCCTGCGTCTCGTAAAGGGTGCCTACAAGGAATCTCCCGAGGTTGCTTTTCCCGAAAAGGATGATGTAGATGAAAACTATAAAAAGTTGATCAAGCAAAGTCTTCTTAACGGTAATTATACGGCCATCGCCTCACATGATGACAAAATCATCGAGTATACAAAAGAGTTGGCTAAGAGGCACAACATTCCAAATACACAATTCGAATTCCAAATGCTTTATGGCATGAGAAACAAAACTCAATATGAATTGGTCAAGCAAGGTTACAAAATGCGCGTCTATGTACCATATGGTCTGGATTGGTATGGATACTTCATGAGAAGGCTTGCAGAAAGGCCATCCAATATTGCCTTTGCCTTCAAAGGGATGGTCAGAAGCTAAATATACATTCAACATTATTAATTGCTACAAAAAATCTATTAAAAGGTGTGATTATCAATGATTTCATATAAACACGAACCATTTGTCGATTTTACAAACGAGGAAAACAAAAAAGCTTATCAGGAAGCACTTCAAACCGTTGAGGGCTACTTAGGGCAAGACTACCCTCTTTATATCGGGGCAGAGAAAGTGACGACTGATGAGAAAATCGTTTCATATAACCCTGCAGATAAGCAAGAGGTCATCGGCCGAGTATCGAAAGCGAATAGGGATCTTGCTGAAAAAGCCATGCAGGAAGCTGTTACCGCTTTTGAAAGCTGGAAAAAAGTGAAACCTGAAATCCGCGCTGACGTTTTGTTCAAAGCGGCTGCCATCATTCGCAGACGCAAGCATGAATTCTCTGCGTTATTGACAAAAGAAGCGGGAAAACCTTGGAATGAGGCTGATGCGGATACAGCGGAAGCAATCGATTTCCTAGAATTCTATGCCCGTCAAATGCTGACTCTTAAAGATGGTGTGCCTGTTCAAAGCCGTCCGGGAGAATTTAACCGCTATGATTATATTCCATTAGGGGTAGGCATCATCATTTCTCCTTGGAACTTCCCATTCGCTATCATGGCAGGTACAGCTGTTGCCGCTATCGTCACTGGTAACACAATCCTGTTGAAACCAGCTTCGACTACTCCTATCGTTGCAGCTAAATTCGTTGAAGTGATGCTTGAAGCAGGCCTTCCGGCAGGTGTGTTGAATTTCGTTCCAGGAAGCGGAGCCGAAGTGGGCGACTACCTGGTTGATCATCCAAAAACACGTTTCATTTCCTTTACAGGTTCACGTGATGTAGGTCTGCGTATTTACAAACGTGCTTCAGAAGTGAACGAAGGCCAAATTTGGCTGAAGCGTGTCATTGCTGAAATGGGCGGAAAAGATACTATCGTTGTCGACAAAGAGGCAGATCTTGAATTGGCCGCTCAATCGATCGTGAAATCTGCATTTGGCTTCTCTGGACAAAAATGTTCTGCTTGTTCACGTGCTGTCATCGTAGAAGATGTATACGATCAAGTATTAGATCGCGCTGTTGAATTAACAAAACAACTTACAGTTGGTAATCCTGTAGAAAACCATTTCATGGGTCCAGTTATCGATCAAGCTGCTTTTGACAAAATCATGAGCTATATTGAAATCGGGAACCAAGAAGGACGCATTCTGACTGGAGGAGAAGGAGATAGCTCTACAGGCTACTTCGTTCAACCGACAATCGTTGCTGATGTCGATCCGCAAGCCCGCTTGATGCAAGAAGAAATCTTCGGACCAGTCGTTGCCTTCACAAAAGCGAAGGACTTTAACGAAGCTCTTGAGATTGCCAATAACACTGAATATGGTTTGACTGGGGCTGTCATTACGACAAATCGCCTTAACATGGAAAAAGCACGCGAAGAGTTCCATGTCGGGAACTTGTATTTCAACCGCGGCTGTACTGGTGCAATCGTAGGTTATCAGCCATTCGGCGGGTTCAACATGTCAGGAACTGATTCCAAGGCTGGCGGACCGGACTACTTGCAGCTTCATATGCAAGCAAAAACAACATCCGAAACATTCTGATAATGTTCCATTGAGCTATTTGAAGATGATTTGAAACCCCTATGGTTTTCGTATCTTTCATTCTTGATACGGAAACCAAAATGAAGTTAAATGGAGGAAGTGACAAATAGGTTGCTTCCTCTTTTAAAACAAAAAATTATATATTTCATCACGAAGGGAGTCTTTTATGGATTACGCATTAATAATTTCGATCAGCATTTACATGGCTGGCATGCTTCTCATCGGTTACTTCGCTTACAAAAGGACTTCCAATTTAAATGATTATATGCTGGGCGACCGGGGTCTTGGACCTGCCGTCACTGCATTAAGCGCCGGTGCCGCTGATATGAGCGGTTGGCTTTTAATGGGTATGCCTGGTGCCATGTTCGCAACAGGACTAAGTTCAATCTGGATTGTAATCGGTCTCACATTAGGAGCCTATATGAACTGGCTGTATGTTGCACCTAGATTGAGAACCTATACGGAAGTCGCCAATAACTCGATTACGATCCCCGCTTTCCTGGAAAATCGTTTTGGCGAGGGCTCACAGATCTTAAGGCTCATTTCGGCTTTAGTTATCCTCGTATTCTTTACCTTTTACGTTTCTTCCGGAATGGTATCCGGCGGAGTCTTATTCCAAAGTACATTCGGCCTTGATTACCATACAGGTCTATGGATCTTAACAGGCGTCACCGTTGCCTATACTTTATTCGGTGGATTCCTGGCAGTAAGCTGGACAGACTTTGTTCAAGGGATCATCATGGTTGTCGCCTTGGTTCTTGTACCGATCGTCACCCTTTTCCATGTTGGCGGTTTCGGTCCTTCCATAGATACGCCACGTTCCATTGATCCAGCTCTATTGAATATTTTCACGGGGACAAGCTTTTTAGGCATCATCTCATTATTTGCTTGGGGACTGGGTTACTTCGGACAGCCGCATATCATTGTCCGCTTTATGGCGATCAGTTCTATTAAAGAAATCAAGAAAGCCCGTACTATCGGAATGGGCTGGATGATTTTCTCCAGTATCGGTGCCATGCTGACTGGATTCATCGGTATCACGTATTTCCATCAGAACAACCTGAAGTTAGCTGATCCTGAAACGATTTTCATAGAGTTAGGGGAAATACTATTCCACCCTCTTATCACTGGTTTCTTGATTTCAGCGATACTGGCAGCTATCATGAGCACGATTTCTTCGCAGCTTTTGGTTACGGCCAGCTCTTTAACGGAGGATATGTACAAAACTTTCTTCCGTCGTTCCGCTTCAGATAAAGAGCTTGTTTTCCTGGGCAGGCTTTCCGTACTGACCATATCCGTCATAGCGCTCATTCTCTCTTGGGAACAGAATGACACGATCCTTGGACTTGTCGGGTATGCATGGGCTGGATTCGGATCTTCATTCGGTCCATTGGTCATACTGAGCCTCTGCTGGAAGCGAATGACAAGATGGGGCGCTTTAGCCGGGATGATCGTTGGTGCCGCTACTGTAATTTTCTGGTCGATGGCAGGATTATCCGATATGATGTATGAAATGATTCCTGGTTTTGGAGCAAGCTTGATTGCCATCATCGTGGTCAGTCTTCTAACAGCGAAACCATCAAAAGAAGTAGAAGAGAAATTCGAAGAATTTGAAAAAACTTTAAAACAAAAATAAAACCCCTAAAAGGAACGGTATTTTTCATATACCGTTCCTTCTTTTTTCTTCCCCCTATACACATCATCCGTTTAAAAGTATTATTAAACTAAGTTGTCATATACTTCAAAAAATAACAGGGGGCCATATATGTCATTAGAAAAAATTCTGACTATCACAAACATCAACGATATAACGGATATGGTCAGCACTTATTTAAAAAAACCAGTCGTCATCGAAAATGACCAATTTTTATTGCTGGCATATAGTTCATATTATATCGAACACTTCGACCAAGCCAATCGGCAAACCATCTTCACAAAGCATTGGCCGATTCCAATTCTGGAAAAATTCATGGATGAGGGCATTGTCGAACAGCTTAAAACCGTGGAGCATCCATTTAGGGTGAAACAAATGGAGGAAATCGGTTTAAATCAAAGAGTCGTTGTAAGCGCCGTTCACAAAGGACAGGTCTTCGGATTCATTTGGGTCCAAGAAACGGAAATGATGACTGAATCCGATTTAGAATTTTTACATGAAGTTTCCCATCATATCGGCAAGCTCCTTTATCAGAAAAAACAGATAAACATGAAAAAAGATGAAGAAAAAAATGAATTTTATCAAAAGGTCATAGACGAAGTCTATCAAACGGAAAATCAAATAAAATGGGAAGCCGCCAATATGAGTCTTCTCATTCCGGAAACTTTCCTTGTCAATGTCTTTACAATCGCTCAATCCGATGCGGAACATTTCGATGAATTAGCTGATACTGTAAGTCTATTCGCCAATGCATTAAATCATTTTACCCATGTATTCACAAACCAATTGAAGATCATCGTTTTGATTGGCAGCAACGGAAAAGGGAAAGACCTGCTTACCGATAGCGCCAATGATTTAACCAACACCGTTCTTTCCCAATTTAATGACAAAAAGGTCTTCCCGGGAATCGGAAATGAGTATTCTTCGATTCTTCAATTAAGAAAATCCTATCTCGAAGCCCTGGAAGTTATCAACGCAGCCAAGTTCATCGGTGAACCTGAACAGCTTCCCTTCCAATATAGCAAGCTTGGGATTTTCCGTTACCTCGAAATGATCTCCAACCATCATACTAAAACGAATTATATCAATACGGATTTAGAGCTTCTTCAAAAGAAGGACCAGGAAAGCCAGACCAAACTCCTTCAAACACTGGAAATATATCTGTTGAACAATTGCCGGATCAAACCGACAGCTGAACAGCTATATATTCATACCAACACATTGAAATATAGATTGAATCAAATAACCGATCTCACCTCCATCGATTTTGATGACTTTCATTCGAGAATGCAGCTATACATCGATTTACAGCTTATAAAGCAGAGATCTTAAAGAGCATCGCCAATTTTTGGGTCCGGGAGATTAAATAAGCTAAGGAGAGAAGAAACGCGGCTAGGTCTGCCGTATTCTTCTCTCCTTATACATGTTTCACCTATCGTCTTTCTAAAGGGTTAGTACGATTTTTCTGGACTCACCTTATACGGAAACTTTAGGCGGCCCAGTACGAACGAAATCCATGATTTCCTCTTTTGATAGTTTGCTAAGACCCAGAGTTTCAATGGTTCTTCCACTATTCGGTGTGCCGCCAAGATGATGAGAGAAAGAAGAAAAGGGCTAATGAAAAAAACGCCAGCGATTCCGCCGGCGTCATGTTTTTTTGCATATTGGTCAAGATACTTTAATCGCACCCAATATTTCCTGTTCCAATTGATTGGTTCTTTCCATTTTTGTTGATTCCGTCCATCCAAAATATCCAGCCATATAATCGATCACTGCATGTTTATGCGTTTGGACTAAATCTATATCGAATAATAGCGTCCCCGTCCTGCGGAAGAAGAAATCCACTGGAGTTGCGGCCATTTCATGATCTAGTGCGTATTTCAGCTGTACGAACAATTTCTTTGGAAGGCCACTGCTTACTCCTCCGTCTCCTTCGCTTTTTGCGATATCGAATAACACAGATGCGTTGGACCCGTACATGGCCAATATATTTTCGGAGTCCTTAACATCTAGTCCTGAGTCAACTCCCATTTGAATATGTTGCTTGATATAATCGGAGAAGTTGCTTGATCCCCCGACATCCCCTCCGGAAATCGGCATGCCTTTAGTGCTGCTGGCTGGGTAAGTTTTATTGTATTGCTGGGCAAGCTTCCCTGCCAAAAGGTCAACCGTCGTTTTGGCCATTTTGCGATAACCGGTCAATTTCCCTCCCGCAATCGTGATAAGGCCAGAATCGGACTCCCATATTTCATCTTTCCTTGATATCTCAGAAGGATCTTTTCCTTCTTCAAGAATCAACGGCCTTACCCCAGCCCAGCTAGATTCGATATCATCATCCGTAATGTTCACTTCCGGAAACATATAATGTATGGACTTTAATAGATAGGCACGGTCTTCGGAAGTAACAGTCGGCACAGCAGGATCACCATCATAAAAAGTGTCCGTAGTTCCTACATAAGCTTTACCGGCTCTCGGGATGGCAAAAATCATCCGGCCATCAGGCGTATCAAAATAAAGCGCCTGCTTCAACGGGAACTTCGATTGGTCGATGACCACATGAACACCCTTGGATAACTTCAGCGTTTTCCCTTGTTTCGATTGGTCCTTCTCACGAATGGAATCCACCCACGGTCCCGCTGCATTAATGACTTTGTCTGCGTATATTTCATAAGCATCACCTGAAAGTAAATCGGCAACTTGGACGCCGTTCACCTTACCATTTTCATATAACAATTTTTCTACTTTTGTATAATTTATCGGTGTTGCTCCTTTATCGACAGCCGCCTTCATGACTTCAATCGTAAGACGTGCATCATCTGTCCGATATTCAACATAGTAGCCTCCGCCCTTCAGTCCCGCTTTCTTGACGAGTGGCTCCCTTTTTAGTGTTTCATCCGCAGAAAGCATTTTCCTGCGTTCAGCTTTTTTAACCCCAGCAAGGAAATCATATACCCGAAGTCCAATGGAGGTACTGAATTTCCCGAAGGTGCCACCTTTGTGCATCGGTAACAGCATCCATTCCGGTGTGGTCACATGCGGTCCATTTTCATAAACGATTTCTCGCTCTTTACCAACCTCGGCAACCATTTTTATTTCAAATTGCTTCAAATACCGCAATCCGCCATGAACAAGTTTTGTCGAGCGGCTTGAAGTACCTGCTGCAAAGTCCTGCATTTCAACCAAAGCCACTTTCATTCCACGGGTCGCTGCATCCAGGGCAATCCCTGCACCGGTAATTCCCCCACCAATGACAACCACATCATATTTCTCTTTTTTCAAAAGTTCGATCGTTTCTTTCCGATATACATTTGAAAACCTCATCCCTGACTCCTCCTTTAAGCATTGCATTCTATTGTTTTTTGTATGAATTCTGCGTTTACTGGTGAATTCGTGCGGTTTACTCGTGAATTCTGCACTTTTACTCGTGAGTACTGCACTTATACTCGTGAATTCACACTGTTTACTCGTGAATTCGTAAATTTTGGTACTTATATTCAATTGGTTCATTTGTTCGCATAGTTTATATAGATATTAATATCCCTAATCTGCCATTAAAAACAAAAAAAGAGACCATAAATGCACATTATCGAATTAACGATAACGCATTCATGGTCTCTCCTGTTCTCCGGCCGAGTTATTAACTTGATTTCATTATAGCATACTCCAGCTCATTTGAGAAAGAATACATCTTGTTTTTTATTTAAACGCCATAGCGGCATGTACAGCTTTTTTCCAGCCTTCATATAATTTTTCACTATCTTGCTCTTCCATGGATGGTTTAAAGGTTTTATCTACCGCCCATTGCCGGGAGATTTCTTCTTGATCCTTCCAATACCCGACAGCAAGGCCAGCTAAGTATGCAGCACCTAATGCTGTAGTTTCGTTTATGGTAGGCCTCTCGACGGGCACACGTAATAAGTCGCTTTGGAATTGCATCAAGAAGTCATTCTTGACTGCCCCGCCATCCACTCTTAATGTCTGCAGCTCGATTCCTGAATCCGCCTCCATTGCATCAAGGACATCCTTCGTTTGATACGCAAGTGATTCAAGTGTGGCACGAATGAAATGCTCTTTGGATGTGCCGCGCGTCAAACCAAAAACGGCTCCCCGCACTTCGCTGTCCCAATATGGAGTTCCAAGTCCTACAAAAGCCGGTACCACATATACTCCATCCGTACTTTCCACCCGTTTTGCATAGGCTTCGCTGTCCTTGGCATCATGCAGCATCCGCAGTCCATCGCGCAGCCATTGGATGGCGGAGCCAGCTACGAATATACTGCCTTCCAGTGCATATTCGACCTTCCCATTCAATCCCCAAGCAAGGGTCGTCAATAGTCCGTGTTCGGAGCTGACGGCCTTGGCTCCTGTATTCATGAGCATGAAACAGCCTGTTCCATACGTATTTTTAGCCATTCCTTCATTAAAGCAGGCTTGGCCGAATAATGCTGCCTGCTGGTCACCGGCTGCCCCTGCAATCGGAATCGATTGGCCGAAGAAATGATATTCGATCGTACGTGCATACTCCTCAGAGGAAGGCCTCACTTCCGGCAGCATCGACTTTGGAACAGTCAATATCTCGAGCAGTTCTTCATCCCATTTCAGTTCATGGATATTGTACATCAATGTCCGGGATGCATTGGAATAGTCCGTTACATGAGCCTTGCCTCCTGATAGCTTCCAGATCAGCCAAGTATCGATGGTACCGAATAACAGCTTTCCTTCATCCGCCTTTTGTCGTGCCCCTTCTACATTATCGAGGATCCATTTCACTTTCGTTCCGGAAAAATAGGCATCTATCAACAATCCCGTTTTATCCCGGAATAGATCATTAAGTCCCTTTTCCTTCAAATCATCACAGATTTCACTTGTTTGCCTGGACTGCCATACAATCGCATTATAAACAGGGGTACCTGTTTCCTTATCCCAAACGACTGCCGTTTCACGCTGATTAGTGATCCCGATACCGGCAATTTGCTCTGGCTTTACACCCGATTCAGATAGTACACCGGCAATCACCGCCAAGATCGATCCCCAAATCTCATTGGCGTTATGCTCGACCCAGCCTGGTTTAGGGAAATGCTGCGTGAATTCCTTTTGGGAGGAATGGACGATTTCCCCCTTTTCGTTAAATAAAATCGCCCGCGAACTAGTTGTTCCCTGATCTAATGATAAAATGTATTTTTCCATTGTGTATGCCCCTCCTTTTAATTTAACTGGCGATATTTCTGCTTTCCAATTCATGTGACTGTTTTTTACCAAAAGCATAGGCTAATATCAATAGTACCAGGCTTGCACCCAAAACAGACCAAAATCCTGCTGTTATTTCCCCCATAAAGAATGCTTTATAACAAACGGCACCAAGTGAACCCCCAACTATCGGTCCAATGACCGGAATCCATGAATAGCCCCAATTGGAATTGCCTTTACCGGGTATCGGCAGCAAAAAGTGAGCGATGCGCGGCCCCAGATCGCGGGCCGGGTTAATGGCGTATCCTGTCGTTCCGCCAAGAGACATCCCAATCACGACAATCAATAACCCGACTGCAAATGGGTTTAGGCCCTCTGTAAAATCATTGGCACCTATAAATAATAATCCAAGAACAAGGATGAAAGTTCCAATCATCTCACTTAATAGATTTGAAAATGTGTGCGGGATCGCAGGTGAAGTCGCGAACACACCAAGCTTCGCTCCTGGATCATCCGTAGCTTTCCAGTGTGGCAAATAGTGCAGGAATACTAGAGTCGCGCCCAGGATTGCGCCAATCATTTGGGCAACGATGTAACCGGGCACATCACTCCAAGGAAATTCTCCAATAATGGCAAAACCTACTGTGACAGCCGGGTTTAAATGCGCCCCGCTTATGGACCCTACTGCAAAAACCCCCATGGTAACGGCCAACCCCCACGCAATCGTGATAACGATCCATCCGGCATCCTTTGCATAGGAACCCTTTAAGGATGAACCAGCCCCAATACCTGCTCCGAATACAACTAATATCATCGTGCCTAACACTTCTCCCCAAAATGGAGTCATGATAAAACCCCTCCCCTGTTAAATTATTAAACCTTGCCAACAAATAAAAGGAGATCCACAGCAGAACTATCTTCATAAATAAATTATGAATAGATCTGTTGTGAATCTCCTAGTCTCCGTCACATATATTAACTTGTACTGTAAAATATACTAGGTTATGAAAACGCTGTCAATATTTTGTGAAAAATTAATCTATTTTTCTGTAATTTTTTCAATTTTTCCCTATTAGACGATATCCCATAATTCAGTTTTTGAAGTGGTGATTGACGAGGCGCCGGCATCAAGGGCATTCAGGACTTCATCCGAAGTACGTATGAGGCCACCTGCAAAAATCGGTGTCTGCAATCGTTCCTTCACTTCTTTTATCATCCATGGCATGGCGCCCGGCAATACTTCGATATAATCCGGCTTGGTTTTCTGCACCAGCTTATAACTTTTCTCAAGCGCATGTGAGTCTATTAAAAAGATTCGCTGGATGGCAATGACCCCCTTTTGCTTCGCCTTCAATATAACGCTTGATTTAGTCGAAATCAGCCCATAGGGGTTATATTCCTGACAAATGAATTCTGTCGCGTACTCATCACTTCTTATGCCATGGATCAAATCGACATGATAAATCATTTTCTTATTATGTTGTTTTGCCATCATACTTACATTTTTCAATTGTGATATATGCAAATCAAGAAACACACCTATTTCATAGGAACTTTCTAGAAATCTTTCAAAATCCTTCATGTTTGCTGAAGCAGGCAAAATCTTTTGATCCATCATTATCCTCCTCATTCCCAGAAAAACTCAAAACTTCAAGTTATTTAGTATATTTTAAAGAGCTTGATTTATCAATCACATTTTTTTCATGACCAATCTCACCATAACACTAACATACCCTTCACTCCCTTTATAGTTTGCGGATAAGGTTGTATGTAAAATATCCCTTAACTCATAAAGAAAGTTTCATTTTCAATGCACCTTCGACAAGTTCATACGATTTAATTGTGCCAACCGGAATTTTTCTCACGATATTCCAAGCATTAACATTCATTTTGATCTTTCTTTTTTCAAATTCAAAAAATGGCGGTCTGTTAAATATCCTTTGGTTGATGAAATTCCTGTCAACTGGTTCCATTTCCACTAATTCAAATGAAATCGTTCTTTTTTCCACATGAACCGGTTTTAATGTAATCCGGAAAGCTACGTTTTTCTTAAACATCATTTTTTTCACTTCCATCGTTCCGGAAAGCACAATATGCTTCGGCGTAATCTCGACTTTAATATCCAGACCAGATGATTTCATTTTTATGATTCTCTCTACCATGGCTTCAGTTACCGTTATCGGTATGCCACTTTTGAATGGACTCATCCTTGCATTCCCCTCCTGCCATGCATATAAAACGTCGGTTATAGCATATGCCGGGTTTCCCGATGCAGTTAACATTCATCTTCCTGATCATATAATAAATTTTTACCAAACGGAGAGGTTGCCAATACTTATTCATAACAGGTTGACGAATTTAACAAAACAAAGAGCCAGTCACTCAAAATGAATGGCCGGCTCTTTTCCCTATAGGTTATTCGATCGCTAATTCTTTTTTTATGATTTCCTTTAGGTTTCTTTGATATTTTTCGGTATGGATACTCACCTTTTTGAGTCGATCAACTAGTGAAAATGGCTCTTTATAATGAGGGGTAATATAGCTTGATTCATTATGTCCAATATGAAGTAGCCCATCAAAGAATCCAATGGAATCAATATCTCCAATAATTCCCTTTCCAATAAGTATATCATTTGAATATAAGCGGATTTCTCCTTGATTGCTTTTCAATATTTCATGTTCGACCTTAAGTTGTTGATATCCTGCTTCCAGACTTCCCTCAGAACGAACGAGATACTTTTTAACATTTTTATGGTTAAAATAAAAATGCAGTTTCCCTTCCTTAATGAAGATGCTGATCCCTCCGCTATTTTCACCGTGTGCAAAAATGACGCCTTCCGTTCCTGAATCCATAAGTACTTCTGCTGTGATTTCAAAGTTTTTGTTTCTTAAATCCGGTGCAACCGAACCCCGAAAAGGGACACTTGATGGATAAAACACTTTGAAAGCAGGCTCAGAAGATTGAGGTTTCAGCTTGATCATGCCTTCAAGTTTCTTATCTAATGAGCGGCCATCTAAAGGCAGCACACCATATTTTTTTGCTTCTTTCCACCATAGGTCAATTAGCTCTTTAAGCTTCTGGGGATAAATCGAAGCTAAATTGTTCAATTCCGTGAAGTCTTCGTCTGAATGATATAATTCCCACTTGTCATTCTCAAAGTCACCATTAGGAGTATGGGCGGCAACGGCTTTCCAGCCATTATGCCAAATCCCACGATTCCCTATCATTTCGTAATATTGGGTTTCCTTATGGGTTCTTTCTTCACTATCTAATGTGTAAAGCATGCTTGTTCCATGAACAGGCTGCTGTTTGACTCCTTTGACCTGTTCAGGCATATCTATTTCCAGTAACTCTAAAATGGTAGGGACGATATCCGTTACATGATGATATTGTGTACGAATCGTTCCGGGATGTTTGATTTTCCGTGGATATCTGATAATTAGAGGATCTCTTATCCCGCCTTCATGGACATATGATTTATACCATTTAAGAGGCGTGTTGCCCGCAAAAGCCCAACCTTTCGGATAATGATTATTCGCCATCGGTCCGCCGATTTCGTCCAGACGGGTCAGTTTGGATTCTAACGTTTCCGTTGCACCATGCCAGGAATTAACAGTACCTTCCTCTCCACCCATAGCACATGCACCATTATCGGAAAGCAAAATGAATATAGTGTCATCCAAGCGATTGATTTCTTTCAGAAATGAAACGAAGCGACCGATGTGATAATCAGTATGTTCCAAAAAGCCGGCAAATGCTTCTTGAAGACGTGCATACAGTTTCCTCTCATCTGCAGACAGCGCATCCCATGCTTTAACATCGTGATTCCGTTCTGGTAATATTGCATTTTCAGGGACAATACCCAACTCTTTTTGACGTTCGAACCATTGCTCACGAATCGCATCCCACCCCTCATCGAATTTACCTTTATAATGATCGATAAATTCTTTAGGCGCATGGTGTGGTGCATGAGGTGCCCCATATGCCAAATAAGTGAAGAATGGTTTATTTGGAGTTTCAGATGTTTGATCTTTAATATACGAGATTGCTTTCTCCGTTAAATCCTCTGTAATATGGTATCCATCCTCTGCCTTTTTGGGTTGGCGGATCCGATGGTTGTCTTCCACTAAATCCGGGTTCCATTGATTCGTAGCTCCTGGTAAAAAACCATAAAATCTTTCGAATCCCCGTCCGAGCGGCCAGTTATCGAAGGGGCCCGTATTCGTATGCTCTTTTCCGGGAGTTAGATGCCATTTCCCCACGGCAAATGTGTTATAACCGTTTTCCACAAGCACTTCACTTAGTAAGGCACTATCTTTTCTAACCTTCCCACGGCTGTGCGGAAAGCCGCTATCATATTCAGCTACAAAGGATACACCTGCAGAATGGGGATTCCTTCCTGTTAATAAGGCCGCCCTGGTCGGAGAGCAAATCGCGGTTGTATGAAAGTTGTTATAGACAAGCCCTTCGGAAGCCAAACGATCAATATTGGGTGTTGAAATAGAAGACCCATAGCATCCTAATTGCGAAAATCCAAGATCATCCAAGAGAATGACCACAACGTTTGGTTTCTTATCTGAGGTCTTTGAAGTATCAGGCCACCATGGAGTCGATTCTTCTACTGTTTTAGCTATTTTACCTAGAAATGTTTCATCTTGATACGTACTCATTTTCATACCTCATCCCTTATTTTTTTACAACGTCATATCTCTTCAATACGATTTTTCCAAATTGGGTAAACACTCGGTCCATAATGAATCCCATCAAGCCAAGTATGACTAGACCAACGAAAATCCAATCCGTTTTAAAGTACAATCGTGCATTCCAGATCATGTACCCGATTCCTTCATTTGCCGCAACCATCTCTGCACCAACAATGGCCATAAATGAGGATCCCATCGCCAATTTTGCTCCAGTGAAGATATATGGGAGGGACGCAGGTATAATGACATGGAACATGATTTGTAATTCCGATGCCCCCATACTTCTCGCTGAACGAAGTTTATCTTCTTCTATCGCCAATACACCAGTCATTGTATTGATTACGACAATAAAGAAAGTTGCATACATAATCAGAAAGATTTTCGATTGCTCACCAATTCCAAACCAAAGCATGAATAACGTAATAAATGCCAGGGGGGGGATAAAGCGAACAAAATTGATTATGGGGTCAAATAGTGCTCGGATAACCTGAACGCGCCCTACTAATAACCCAATCGGGATTGCCACGATATTACCTAACGTCCAACCTGTAATGACCCTTAAAAAACTTACCCACATATATAAAAACAGGGAACCATCCTTACTAAGATCGATGGCACCTTGCCAAACGGCTAGGGGACTCGGTAAAAATTGAGGGTCAGAGAAGCTTGCAGCCATGCTCCAAATCAAAAGAACGATAGCCCAGGCGCTCATTCCACTTTTCACTAATTTCTTAAAGAAGGCAGGAACCTTCTTCTTTTTCCAAGGTTGAGATGCCTCTTTTTTTATGATTTCCTGTCCCAATACACTCATGTTTTTATCTCCTATCAATCAAAATGTGCTTGAATGTTTTGATAAAAAAGATTGAATTCTTTATCGGTGAACATTCTTGGATATGGCAAGGGAATATCATATATATCCGTAATTCGGGAGGATGGACCAACAGACATGACACCAATGCGATTACCTAGTAATAATGCTTCCTGAATATCATGTGTTACAAAGATGACCGTTTTATTTGTTTCTTTCCAAATTCGAATCAATTCTTTTTGCATCGTTCTTCGGGTCATTGCATCGAGTGCCCCGAAAGGTTCATCCATTAATAAGATGTCAGGATCATTAGCTAATACCCTTGCTAATTGCACGCGCTGTTTCATCCCTCCAGAAAGCTCTTTAGGGAACTTCCCTTCATGACCCTTTAAGCCAACAAGTTCAATGAAATAAGAAGATTTCTCTTCACGATTCGATTTAGGTGTTTTCTTCATTTTCAATCCGAATTCGACATTTTCCTTAACAGTCAGCCATGGAAATAGAGCTGCATCTGCTTGTTGGAAAACAACACCTCGATTGCTTCCGGTATTGTTTACCTCCTCTCGGTCCACGATAAGTTTCCCGGAAGTTTTTTCAATGAATCCAGCAATCATGCTCAATAAAGTGGACTTTCCGCATCCGCTTGGCCCAAGTAAGATAAAGAACTCACCGCTTTTTATCGTCAAATCTATATTCTCAAGGACGTAATGACTATTTTCATTGAAGGATTTCGATAAATCGGAAATTGAAATCGCAATAGGTGACTTCATTACTTCGTCAATTACTGTACTCATATCACTTCACTCCTTTTAATTGACAGAAAAAACTTTGATGCAGCACATCCTGAACCATGTCATAAACGAGAATATCAACGACAGATATGGCTGCATTTTTCTAGTAAGTGACGGATTCAGGCAATGCTTTTTTTAATGGCTCAAGAGCTAATTTTTCTTTCAATTCATACGAATCTTGTAATATTCCTTTTTCTTCAAGCCATACTCTCATATCCTCGAGGTGAACGGCATCTTCCTTTGTAAATCCTAAAACATAATTTGTTCTTTCTAGATCCTTAAGTGCATCTTCTTCTGGTATTTTCAGCTGTTCGAATGCCAGTTTTGCAGTTTCCCCTTTATGGCCATCCACATAGTCAACTCCTTCAGATAAGGCTTTCAATGCATGTTCAAGAGATTTTGGATTTTTTTCAACAAATGATCTTTTTGCAAGAAGGTAGCTATCAATCGTCACTCCTGCACCAACCAAATTATCAAGTTGATTTACTTCATCAATTTCCTTAAATGTATCTGTAAGTGCACCACTAACCCAAACAGCATCAATATCGCCTTTTTTCATTCCAATAATCGCTTCGTCAGGCGTACTGTATGGAACATATGTGATATCTTTTTCATTGATTTTATTAGCTTCTAAGTATTTAGCCCACACATATTCATAGACAGTTCCTTTTGAAACTCCTAACTTTTTCCCTTTTAAATCACTTGCCGATTCAATATCCCCTTTAACAAGTAGCTGGGTTTCCTTGGAGGAATCCTCTTTCCCTCTTGTAAGTGTTCCTAAAATCACCATATCCCCTTTACCTAACGAGTTTAACAAGGCGTAATCTGCAGCTATTCCAGTATCAGCTTGTTCTGTTAATACAGCATTAACCGTGTCAATTCCCATGGCAAAATTGGTAAGCTTTGCTTCTACGCCGTAATTTGAGAAGTATCCCTGTATCTCTGCCGCCCTGAATTGAAGTGAACCACCTGCTGCAGTATCAATAGCCATCCTTATAACGTCACTGTTAGGTGCACCAGCATCTTCTGAAGGAGATGAGGAACATCCAGCGATAAATAAAATGTTTAACATCGAAATAACAACCAATAAAGACCTCAAATTTTTCATGTTCATATCCCCTATGGCACTTATTTTTTTAAGTTGGCAACACATCTAAAACCCATATGCCCTGTAGAGCTGTCAATCATATTATAAGTACGGGCTGAAATCCTATAACGATTACAATATGATCGATGGCATAGATAGGATCCGCCTTTTATCAGTTTTGCAAAAGGATCGGGATCGAGGACTTCACTTCCATGTTGAATTGAAAATGTATCCTCGCACCATTCCCACACATTCCCCGACATGTTATAAAGGCCAAAATCATTCGGTTCAAATGTATCAACAGGAGCCGTTCCTAAAAATCCGTCTTCTCCCAAATTTTCGTTTGGAAAATTGCCTTGCCAAATATTACAGTGATGCTTTCCCCCTTGGTGCAACTCATCCCCCCAAGGATATTTACGATTTACCACTCCACTGGCAGCAGCATATTCCCATTCCGCTTCTGTCGGAAGTCTTTTTCCAGCCCATCTACAAAACGCTTTGGCATCATTCCATGACACATGGACGACCGGATGGTGAAAGCGATTCACGATTGAGGAATCCGTCCCTTCCGGATGCTTCCAGCAAGCATTTCGAACAGCTATCCACCAAGGTGTTTTTTCGGCTGCCCCCACCATATCCCGTTCCATTCGTTTGTTGACAAACAAGTTAAAAACAAAAGACCATCCATATTTCTCCGCATCTGTTACATAACCGGTATCCTTTATAAAACAATAGAATTGTTCATTTGTTACGGCGTATCGGTCCATGTAAAAGGACTCAATCTTTACTGTTCGTGGTGGATATTCACCATCTTCTCTTGAACTATCTTCATCACTTGATCCTAGTAAAAATTCACCTGCTTGTATCAAAGACATATTATAGAAATCGTTTTTGTTTGTCGGGATCGAATCAAGGTCAGTTTCAATTGAAAGAAAATTCCGTCTTTTTAATACAGTACAGCATGATTTCATATTTGTTGTTTTCATGTTTCCACTCTCCAATGAATCTTCTCCTAGGCACTGCTTATGCCTGTATTATCACAATTTTTTCCGAACAAAAAAGGACACAGAAATGTTGTAATGAACAACAATTCAGTATCCTTTGGTTGACCAATTGGATAATCCAATTTTATTCTCTTTTCTTTATGCAATTTAACAATAAAACATAAATACTCATTAATCAAGTAGGTTTAATTATTTTATTTGTTTTTTTCAGTCTTCCCTACTAATCGTTATTTTAAAAAACCACGTCTAAACCTGATCTAAAAAGTGGTATAAAAAGCCGAATACAGAAAATGATCATGCCAGGAACCGAGTAATAAACGGTATATTCTAAATATTCAACCTCCAGCGCTTGACCTTTATAAAAACTACCTGTATAGTCATAGTTAATTTAATAGACAACTCTTATCCAGAGAGGTGGAGGGACTGGCCCTTTGATGCCTCAGCAACAGACTATTCATGTACTGTGCTAATTCCAGAAGTGTAAAAACTTGAAGATAAGAAGAGTATATAGCTTTGTTGCCAAAACCTCTTCTTATTTTTTAAGAAGAGGTTTTTTATTTTTAAAAGGAAAGAAGGAATGCAACATGTCAATCACATTAACGAAAGCACCATTCAGGGCCGATCACGTCGGAAGTTTATTAAGACCGGAACGTTTACATATTGCCAGAAAGCAATTTAGGGAGGGTACCCTTTCAGCAGAGCGCCTTCGTGAAATTGAAACCGAAGAAATCAAACGGATTGTCGATAAACAAATTGAAGTTGGATTAGAGGCTGTTACGGACGGCGAGTTCAGACGAACATGGTGGCACTTTGACTTCCTCGAACATTTAAATGGCATCGAGGGATATGTGACTGAAAAAGGTCTCACATTCGATGGTGTGGAAACAGAGAGATATAACGTTCGCAATACCGGGAAGGTTTCATTCAATCCTGAACATCCCTTCATTAGTGATTTCATTGAATTGAACAAAATCGTGAACGGTCGTGCCGTTGCTAAGCAAACGATTCCCAGTCCGAATCAGTTATTTGCTGCAGGTATTCATAATGAAGACATCTACCCTGATATTGAAGATTATGCAAATGATATCATCAAGGCGTATCAGCATGCTTTGAAAGCCTTTTATGAAGCAGGTGTGCGTTATCTTCAATTGGATGATGTATATATTGCCAGACTTTCAGCTCCAGATTTCCAGTTCAAAGATGGAAAATATACGAGGGAACAGTTAATTGATCTTGCACTTCGTGTCATTAATGGAGCATTGGAAGGCAAACCAGAAGACCTTGTCGTCACTACCCACCTATGTCGCGGAAACTATCAGTCGACTTGGGCGTTTGAAGGAAGCTATGCCCGTATCGCTCCAACTTTATTGGCAAAAGAAAAAGTGGATGGATTCTTCTTGGAATATGATGATCAACGCTCAGGGGATTTCAAACCATTGGAATACATTCCAAATGGCGGTGCACAGGTTGTACTGGGGGTCGTCACTTCAAAAAATGGGGAAATCGAAGACAAGGAAGCTGTTAAGGCACGCATTAAAGAAGCCTCGCACTTCGTTGCTCTCGAACAATTATGCTTAAGCCCTCAATGCGGCTTCGCCTCCACCCATCACGGCAACAAGCTAACCGAAGAACAGCAATGGGAAAAGCTGAAATTCGTCGTTGATGTAGCAAAAGAAGTGTGGGAATGATTCATCTTTAAATGTAACGTAAAAGCTAGGCATTAGGCAGGCCTAGCTTTTCTTCAAAACAGCTCAATAAAATGTTTTGCCGTTTTGGAAAGATAACGATCTTGTCTAAAAACCAAAGCTATATTCGATTGAATTGAAGAATCGATAATATCCAACACTTTCACTCCTTTTATAATATGAGGTGAAACAGCTGATTTCGGAACAATACTCGCCCCAACTCCAGCTGAAACCAGAGAGAGCAGAACATTTACATCATGGCATTCGCATAAAATATTTGGCTGTATTTCCCGCTTTTTAAATTCCTCGATAATTTCTTCGTAAATCCCTTGTCCTTTTTCCCTATGCACTAAAAGCAATGGGATATTTTCAATATCCTTTAAATGAACCCTACTCTTTGAAGTGAAACTGTCCCAATCCTCAGGTACAACAAAAACATTCGGCACTTGTCCTATGTTCAAAATGGAAAGACCCTTCATCTCGACAGGTAAATGAACAATAGCAAGTTCAATATCCTGATTCTCCAAATAATTACTTATTTCATATGGATCTCCTGCGAATATTTTAAAGGAAACGGAAGGATATTTTTTCTTAAAATCATTAATTTTATCAGGTAAATAAGACATATAGGCAAGTACGGAACCTACTGAAAGGGTACCTTTAATTCCCTCACCCGTTTCCTTCACTTCGAGCAAGGAGTCCTCGAAATATTGCAGCATATTCTTAGCCTTCTCGTAAAGTACCCTCCCAGCTTCGGTCAATTCCATACTTTTACCATTCCTTTTTCGCTCAAGTAAAGTAGTCCCTAATTCTTCTTCCATAAGGCGGAGCTGCTGGCTTAATGGCGGCTGTGACATATTCAATTTTTTTGCTGCACGGGAAACCTGGCCTTCTTCTGCAAGAATAAGAAAATATCGTAATTGTCTAATATCCATTTTGGCACCTCTAATATATATGTAAAGCGTATATAAACTTAATTATATAGATATTTTAAATATGATACAAACAGCAGTAAAATATATTTGTTTACAATATAAAGGGGTGTTCAAAATGGAGAAATTCAAGGATCTAAACAAAAGCTTCATCAATGGGGAATGGATGGAAGGCTCAAGTCAACGCAGATATAATATTTTAAACCCATACAATAATGCCGTGATTTCAAATGTGAGCTTGGCTACATCAAAACAGCTCGAAGAATCATTTGAAATAGCAAAAAATGCTCAAAAAGGTTGGGCAAAAACATCAGCTGAAAAACGTCGTCAGGTCCTGCTTAAAGTTGGTGAATTCCTACAGGAAAACCGGAATGAAATCGTTGAAATGATTTCCCGTGAAACGGGTGGATCGCTTATTAAAGCAAATGTTGAATTTCAGCTTACTATGGAAATAGTCGAAGAATCTACTAACATGGTGGATGAAATATATCAAATGCATGAGGTTCCGTCAGCTATAGATCATAAAGTCAATCATATACATCGACTGCCACTAGGAGTTATTTCTTCAATATCTCCGTTTAACTTTCCGATGAACTTGTCAATGAGAACCATCGCACCAGCCATTGCATTAGGAAATGCAGTCGTTCACAAACCGGACGTTCAAGTTGGATTTGCTGGAGGAATCATCATTGCTGCAGCATTTGAATATGCCGGTCTTCCAAAAGGCGTCTTTAATATGATCCTAACTGACCTGGAAGAAATCGGTGATGGCATGCTGACAAACCCGATCCCCAAATTAATCAGCTTCACAGGTTCTACTCCTGTAGGACAGCACATCGGGGCCATTGCAGGGAAAAACCTAAAACGAGTTGCGCTGGAGCTCGGCGGTAATAATCCTTTCATTGTATTATCTGATGCAGATGTGGACCGTGCCGTTGATGCTGCAATTTTTGGGAAGTACATTCACCAAGGACAGATTTGTATGTGCATTAACCGCATAATCGTGCATAAAGACCTTTACGAAGAATTTACTGCAAAATTCGTTGAACGTGCAAAAGCTCTTCCATTTGGTGACCAATTAGATCCTAAAACAATCATTGGACCACTTGTGAACGAGCGTCAATTAGAAAAGGTACAACAAATCATCGAGGAAACTAAAGCTGCTGGGGTCAATGTAGCACTTGAGGGAGAACGCATTGGCAATGTACTGACACCAACTATTTTCCGGGATGTACAGAACTCGGATAAAATTGCACAAACAGAAATGTTTTCCCCTGTCGTGTCCATCATTCAAACAGAAACAGATGAAGAAGCCATTGATATCGCCAATGACACCATTTATGGTTTAAGCTCGGCTATCTTCACTTCTGATCTGGATAAGGGCGAACGCTTGGGGTTGCAAATCGACAGCGGAATGACACACATCAATGATCAAACCGTTAATGATGGAACGAACATACCATTCGGCGGGAACAAAATGAGTGGTTTAGGCAGATTCGGAAGCCCATGGATTGTCGAAGAATTCACTGTTACGAAATGGATTTCCCTTCAAACGCAATATCGTGAATATCCATTTTAACCATTAAATCATCAGGCATCTGATACAACCTTTTAGGATGTATACAGATGCCTTTTTTCAGTAATTACGTACTAAGGAAAGGTCACAAAAAAAAGAACGGCCACCAGCACGTCCCCTTTTTACTTGCAGCTATCATCATCATCCATTTTTTTCACAAATATATCATCCGTCACCCTATCTTCCAGCTTGTTCCTCAAGGCCAATTCCGCAGCCTTCCCGTCACTAGGCGATCCGTCCGCGAAATACATCGGAAACAAGGAGAAAAACATAATATAGAAAGAAAAATAGATAAATTGATACCAGATTACCGAGCTGTCCAGGATATTCTGATACACTAAGCTATATATGATCAGCATGCTGACCAAATTAAAAATAGATCCGCCTAAATATATAAGCGTATTCGTCAATCGATTATCATGTTTCAATCCCTTGAACTCGCAAGTCCCATTCCAAAAATAATATTTCCTCACCTCTATGTTCCGAAAGGCAAAAAGTTTATTACCACAACCGATCAAGATTTTCTTTTCTGATCCCCCAAAGATCGTAACAAAGAAAATATGCCCGCTCAAATGTATCAGCGTAACGATCGGCATGATCAAAAAAAAGGAAAATAGAAATTTAATGATATCAGAGAGACCAAACATGTTTAATCAACCCTCCTTACCAGAGCATTATCAGGATGCTACTCTGATACCCTGCCCACACTAGTTATAACTAGTAAATTTTCACAGTGTTAATATGTTGCTTTCCACAACTGATAGGAGGATAATTTGTCCTCTTCTGCTTAATCCGGCCTTCCACCGATTAATTCGACCTATCTCCTGCTTTATTCGACCTTTCATCAATTAATCCGACCTATCTCCTGCTTTATTCGGCCTTCCACCGATTAATTCGACCTTCCTCATGCCTTTTCCGGCATTCAAAAAAAACAGGCTATCACCTTCCAAAAAACTCGGAAAAGTGATAGCCTTTACATCTTTATTTAACGATTGGGGGTGCGAAGAATTTCTGCGTTGTTTTGTCCTGGCCTCAAGCCAGCATGTTTATATTCAGGGGTGAAAACCGATGTTTTGATTGGACAGGCGATTTGCTTCTGGACATTTCCTTTTCCGTCAGGTACCTCGACGATCATTCCCCTCTCCTTCAATTGGGGGTGTTCGGCCGCTTCGGTGAAGGTCAGCACTGGTTCTGCGCAGGCCTCGAAATCAGCGAATATTCCCTGCCATTCTTGAAAATCTCTTTCAAGGAAAGCAAGTCGGATGGCCGTTTTAAACCTGATTCCGCTTTCTTCATCGCTATTCATGCTCAGTTCATATAATTCGGGTGCACCGATCGCTTCACATAATGCTTTTCGAAAAGGGGGCTCAAGGCTTCCTACCGAAAAATGACGTCCATCTTTCGTTTCGTAAAAGTCATAAAATGACCCTCCGTTCAACATCAGTTTTTCTGGTTCAAGCTCGAGGCCCCCTTGTAAATTCAAAGGTGCGGATATGGCATTCAAGGCAAAGCTGCAATCGGTCATGCTGATGTCGATGGCTTGGCCGAATCCCGTTCTTTCCCTGTGAATGACTGCAGATAATATACCGATAACAGCATGCAATGAGCCTCCGGCAAGATCTGCTATTTGGGTTCCGTTTTTTGCCGGTCCGCCCTTTTTCGTACCGGAATAGCCTGATAAGCCTGCAATCGAAATATAATTGATATCATGTCCCGGTCGGTCTTTATAGGGACCAGTCTGGCCGAAGCCCGTGATGGAACAGTAAATCAGCTTTGGATTGATCGATTTTAATGCCTCATACCCCAGTCCCAGACGTTCCATTACACCTGGACGGAATTGTTCAATGACGATATCGTATTCCTTCACTAGGTTTTTTACGGATTCGATTGACTCAGATTGTTTTAAATCCAGTGTGATCGACTTCTTCGATCTGTTAAGATATTGGTTCACACCCCATGAATCCTTTGCTCCCGGCCTCTCTACCTTCAAAACATCCGCTCCTAAATCCGCTAGCATCAAAGTGGCAAATGGGCCTGGCAGTAACGTTGAAAAGTCCAATACTTTTAAATGAGTCAATAAGGTCATCAGCCGTGCACCTTCCCTTTCCATTGAAAATATTAAAAGTTTTCCGCGTCGTTCTGTAAATTCAATTTAGCAGAGATTACGATTATCATATAACACCTCTCATCGGATATGTATAAATTTCCATTTAACAAAAATAAAAAGCTAGGAATCGGCTTCCTAGCTTTTTGATAATGAGCCTAACAAGTAAAAGCCGGACAATTCAATACTGCATTGTCCGGCTGATTTCACTTTAAGGTTGTTCATTCATATTTTTTGTCAAAGTCAAATTCGACTTCATCAAGTTTAACGAATTTAGTTTTTCTTGTTAGTTTATAGCCAAACCATAGACCAAGGAAAAGCGGGATTCCCAGATATGCAGCTATAACACTGCCCCAATCGATCTGGTCTGAGAAAAAGGCTTGGATATTTTGGGACAGGATGACGATCATGCCAATTAATATGGCAAAGATCGGACCTATCGGGAACCATAATGCCTTATATGGCAGCTTCTCCAATGAATGGCCTTGAGCGATGAATGCTTTTCGGAAACGGTAATGGCTGATGGAAATGCCCAGCCAAAAGATGAATCCTGTAATTCCAATGGCATTCATTAACCAAATATACACTTTACCATCACCGAATACGGAGGCTAAAAAGGCTAACATGCCGATGGAACATGTCAAAATCATTCCTGCAACCGGTACTCCGCGTTTATTAAGTTTTGCAAAAATACGCGGTGCTTGCCCATCTTTTGCCATTGAATATAACATACGCGTTGATGCATATAGACTGGAGTTACCTGCTGATAATACCGCTGTTAAAATGACTGCATTCATAAGCGAAGCAGCAAAGGCCACTCCAGCTTTTTCAAAAATGAGCGTGAATGGACTTACCATGACGTTATCGCCTTGTAAACTTGGGTTCGTATAAGGGATAAGCAGTCCTATTACGAAGATTGCAAATACGTAAAAGAGCAGGATTCTCCAGAATACACTTTTAATGGCCTTCGGTATATTCCTTGCTGGATCTTCACTCTCACCGGCAGCCACACCGACAATTTCAGTACCTTGAAAAGAAAAGCCAGCCGCTATGAATACAATGAAGACACCCATGAACCCACCCGGGAAAGGGGCCTCATCGACGGTGAAGTTTTTAAAGCCTACCGCTTCGCCGCCCATAATGCCGACGATCATTAGCAGCCCGACGATTATAAAAATAACGATGGCCGTGACTTTTATGAAGGAAAACCAGTATTCCCCTTCACCATATCCTTTAACGGATAAATAGTTCAATAGGAAAATGAGCACCAAGAATGATGAACTCCACAACAATGATGGACTATTCGGAAACCAGAATTTCATGATCATTGTCGAGGCCGCCAACTCTGCCGCTATCGTCATCGACCAATTGAACCAATAAGTCCATCCCAAAGCAAACCCAAATGCCGGATCGACGAATTTCGATCCATAGGTACTGAATGAGCCGCTTGTCGGCATGAATGCTGCCAGTTCCCCTAAGCTCGTCATCACAAAGTACACCATTGCCCCAACTAAGGCATAAGCAAGTAATGCACCGCCTGGTCCAGCTGTATGAATGGCTGCCCCGCTGCTGAGGAACAGCCCGGTGCCAATAGCCCCGCCAATGGAAATCATCGTTAAATGGCGGGATTTTAAACCGCGCTTTAGTTCTTGTCCTTCTTGCTGTGGAGGATGCAAGATGTCATGTTCTTGTTTTGGTATCATAAATTTTCATCCCTTTCTATATAAGCGCTTTCATATATGGAGAAATCCATTTAATAAATTTTCCTATTTCATAGACTTTCAAATAGACCTAATTTACAATTCGAATTCCTTTTCTGAATATATGCAATTTTCATGCCAAGTTTATAAAACGCAATATTCAACAAATCATCAAAAAAATCGCCTTAAATAGACAAATTTTTTTGCACTTTACGCCATGTTTTTTTGCACATTATGCCATGTTTTTTTGCACATTTATTCATTTGGTTTAATTTAAATACATTCCAAATATTACTAAAAGAATATATTCAAAGAATATTTCTATAAAAATCCATTTTTCTCCATTTTATTCCTTTAAATGTCATATTTTTTGCGAGTTTTCTCCATTTGATAATAATTATGAAACGATGTAAAAATGAGGTATTCTCATGAAGGAGTTGAGTGTTATGAAAGGTAAGGTATTTTTAGGAACTGCACTATCCATCGGTCTATTATTTTCTGCTATTCCCAATCAAGAAGCTTTAGCAGCAAAAAATGTGTTAAGTGTTGAAAAGTACAATAAGCATAAGGATTCGCTAGAATACAAGTCTGGGAAACTTACGGATCCCTCAAAGCAAACGGCAGAAGATATCATTCTTACCTTTTTTGATGAAAACAAAAAGTCTTACAAGCTAGAAAAGCAAAAGGCGAAAGACTCCTTCACGATCGAGAAAGAAAGCAAGGATGAACTGGGCAATACCGTCCTTAGATTGCAACAAACCTATAAAGGCGTACCTGTATGGAATTCCACACAAGCAGTATTGATTGACGCTAAAGGTGTATTGACCGTCGTGTCCGGTACGGTTGAAGCCAATCTAAACACGAAATTAGGGAAAAAGGCTAAAAAAGGCATCAGTGAATCCCAAGCTATCAAAATAGCTGAAGCGGATCTAGGGTTCACACCTGCCTACGAACAATCACCTGAATCTGACCTATATGTATATGCAAATGAAGGCAAGGCCGATTATGTATATAAAGTCAATTTGAAATTCTTAAGTCCGGAACCAGGAAATCATAATTATTTCATTTCAGTCAAAACGGGTAAAATCCTGAATAAATATAATACACTGGATGAAGTAACGGGGACCAACTCCGTCGGAACGGGCACTGGCGTCTTAAACAATACCGTGTCGCTGAACACTACCTTATCCAACGGTCAATACTACTTACAAGACAATACACGCGGTAAAGGCATCTACACGTATAATGCCAATAACCGTTCAAGATTGCCTGGTACACTCTTTTCAAACACAACAAATGCATTTACTGCTTCTGCCGATAAAGCTGCGGTGGATGCCCATTATTATGCGGGTAAAACCTATGATTATTACAAATCCACATTTGGCCGGAACTCCTATGATGGTAATGGAACCATCCTGAAATCAACCGTCCATTATGGCTCAAGATACAATAATGCTTTCTGGGATGGCACCCAAATGGTTTACGGTGATGGAGATGGCACGACGTTCATCCCATTGTCCGGCGGGCTCGATGTCGTTGCGCATGAACTGACTCATGCCGTCACTTCCTCGGAATCGAACCTTACCTATCAATATGAATCCGGTGCTTTGAATGAAGCGATATCTGATATTTTTGGCACCGTTGTGGAATTTAAGAATCAAAGTGCCAAAGCCGATTATTTGGTCGGGGAAGATATTTACACACCTAACATTTCCGGTGATGCACTCCGCTCGATGGCTAATCCAACATTGAATGGTGACCCTGACCATTATTCGAACCGTTATACAGGAACGGGTGATAATGGCGGAGTCCACACGAACAGCGGAATCATTAATAAGGCAGCTTATTTAATCTCTGCAGGCGGAACCCACCATGGCGTGAGTGTATCCGGAATCGGCATCGATAAACTAGGAACCATCTTTTACAGGGCAAATACAACATATTTAACTTCCTCGTCAACTTTTTCACAAGCCAGAGCGGCGGTCATACAATCGGCCTCTGATTTATACGGTTCAAGCAGTGCAGAAGTCACGGCCGTCAAAAATGCCTTTACAGCTGTCGGTGTGAATTAAGAGATTCACCTTTATGATAAACACCTCCCTAGCATCACCTCTAGCGGAGGTGTTTTTTCTTATGCGGGGCTACCCCGATCATTTCAGCAGTTCGCTGCCTTCTTTCGGCCTTATTGTGTGGAATTCCGTCCTTTGGTACGGGGAGAACGTCAATAAAAACAATCTTGTCGTTTGCTAAAAATGATTAATTCCGTAAAATAGTTGCTTTTCTTCTTATTAACTGTCAAGCTTAGATAATCTGGACTATATTGAATAGAACAAGTAGGTGACGAACATGATTGAAGTTAAAACTTCCACACTCAGTGATGGTGAGTTCAATAGAGGCGTATTCGCAACACGAGATATTAAAAAAGGTGAGCTTTTGCATGAGGCACCTGTCATTGCATATCCAAACGAGGAGCATGTTTTCATAGAGAAGACATTGCTGGCTGACTATGCGTTTGAATATGGAATAAACCATACTGCCATGCTTTTAGGCTATGGCATGCTGTTTAATCATTCTTATACACCCAACGCTACGTATGACATAAACTTCAAGAATCATACTTTTGATTTCTTTGCTTACACCGACATAAAGGCAGGAGAAGAAATCCTGATTAATTATAATGGTGAAGTCGATAATGAGGATCCGCTTTGGTTCAATAAAGAAAATGATGGTGAAGATGAAGCTGAATGATCATTGATCATTCATGAAAGCACTTGTACTTTTTAAAACCTGTCCAAGGTTTTTCGAAAGTATAAGTGCTTTTCCTTTTTCCTTTCACCGGCTTGATGAATTCACTGCTGGATTTTAAAAGGATCATACGCAATAAATAAAGCCCCATTAAGAATAACTTAATGGGGTCATTTCACCTTAACGTACGGATGGGTTACTTGATTTTGTTTTGGTTATTGATTGGAATTGGCCCTTAACCTTACCAATGGTTTCGGGTGTAGCTAGGGATCTTATTTGACTCATCGTTTTTTCACGGGTTTTCTTATTGCGCATTAAAAATGCAGCTGCTCCTATCAGGACGGTTCCAAGCATTTTGTTTGATGGCATGTTAGTTTCCTCCTTCAAGTTAGTCCTATATAGTATTCCCTCTATGGACTGATTTAAACAAAAGCATACTTGGGAGAGCGATTCCGCTTTTATTTATCCTTGCTCAGGCTTTCGATAAACTTTAGGCTTTCGGGATTTTTCACGACTTTTTCAGCTTCATCCGGATCAGCTTTCGTTTGCTTCATATTGTAAAGTTTATATGTCAGCACTCTTTTCACTGACTCGTCAATTCTATCCATTGGAACTTCCCCTGCTTTTACTGCTCGCAGTAATCCGTTATATACCTCAAGCTCATGGGCATATTCATGACAGACAAGTAATAAGTCAGCTCCTGCAAGAATTGCCTGCTTCCCCATCTCTTCATAAGAGAAATACTTGTTCACAGCACCCATTTCCAAATCATCTGTAACGACAAGTCCTTCATATTTGAGTTTCCCCCGAAGCAGGTCTTCGATGATGATTTTAGAAAGGCTTGCTGGTTTTTCTTTATCATAGGCTGGATATTTAATGTGGGTCACCATCACGAAAAAATTTTGGTTATCCAGTTCACTTATGATTTGCTTGAAAGGATAAATATCAGAATTTTCCAGATCAAGTTGGTTTGCCTCCACGGATGATGTTTCGACATGTGGATCGATTTCGCTGCGTCCGTTTCCAGGAAAGTGCTTCAATGCACCAGTTATCGATACATCGTTCAAGCCTTGAATGGCTTTCTTTCCGTATTGATACACCTTTTCCGGATCTTGTCCCAATGAACGCTTATCCGTTTTCGATAGATCAAGAACAGGGGCAAAATTAATGTTAATCCCCATGGAGCCCAGTTCTGTACCATTCAATTTGGCCACTTTGTACACGTCTGTAACGGATGCATTATTTCCAAGGTCCTGTTGTGCAGGGAGGGGCGATACCCGTTCCTTCATCCGAATGATGTCCCCTCCTTCCTGATCGATGGCAACCATCAACGGGAGTGAATGGGTACTTTGATTGGCCATTTGCTGAAGCGAATTGGATAACCTGGCCACTTGTTTAGGGGATTTCATATTGCGATCAAAATAAATGACGCCCCCTATATGTTTTTGTTCGATAAGCTCCGTAATTTCACTGCTCTTTTCGGTTCCCTTGAAACCGACCATCATAAGCTGTCCGATTTTTTCTTCAAGCGTCATTTTTTTCAGCAATTTTTCTATTCTCTCATGGTTATCCGAACCTGCTTCTTTCCCTTTTTCCGCTCTGTAATTCACATCCATATTCAACTGAATGAACACCACTGTAAAACCGAGGATTGCGATGAGGAAAAGACCCCAATATATATTTTTTTTATTCTTCATGCTTTGACCTTCATTGACATTTTCTCTGTCCTTCCTTGATAGCCCTTTTATTGATTTCGCTGTACACATCTTAATCATGTTCATAAAGTGACAATTCTATATCATCATTGCTGATTTTTTTGAATAAAGCATTAGCTGCGTACCATACTACAAAACATAGCCTAAATAAAAGGAGATGCCCCCATGAACGGAATCTTGAAGAATATTGCCGTCACCTTCAGTCATGCAGTCGATTATGCAAAAGAAAAAATAACGGCCTTTACAGGATCAACTTCTGTTACGATAGCGGAATTGAGTGAGCACATCATCAATCAGCCTGAAACAAAACTAATCAGGAAAAACCTTTTAGGTATACCTTTTTCTTTTTATCATTTACAAAAAGAAGACGTTACGTACTATTTGGAAATGAAAAGCTCACAGGTTCTCCAGTTGGATGTTCAAGCGCATAATCATCCGATTGTGTCTTACAGGTCTTATCGAGATAAATCCAGCTTGCCCACGGCCATTAGGTTTCCTAAAACCCTTTTATCCGAATGACTTCGTTACAAAAATAAAAAAGCTGATATCCCCTGCATATGGGGTTATCAGCTTTTTTCAATCTTATAGGGAGAAAAAACGGTCTCTTTCACTTGAAATCCATTTCTCTGCATCTTCTTCATCCTTTTTAACCAACCGGTTAACGAGGATATCATGCCAAATGTAATTTTCGAGAAAATTGATATGAATGGGATCATCTGTGTAGAACGCCGTTTCCCTCGTTTCGGGCGAAGGGCCGTAAATCGTCTCCTTGCCATCGATGGATAAGATGAACCATTTGTTTTCTCCGATATTTTCCACATAGCTAGTTTTGCGATGTATATCTATACCTGATAATGGGTTTTCAACCTGAAATGCAATCCCCTTGAGAGTGCAATGCGCGGCGACCCCTTTTAGCTCTTGTTCAAGTTTTTCATACATCTCGTCCCATAAGGAAACCACCACCCTTTTCTCGGCTTTGTGAATCAAAGTACGGCAGAAGGATAGGATGTGCCCTTCACCCTTAAGCGTCATTACACGATTGTCGGACATCGGTTCGATTTTCTCGAATTGCTTTAGTGTATGGCTGATGGATTGATAGGTATTGTTCCATTTTGATTGAACCGATTCCAAAAAAACATCGACTGGCAGCGGTGAATATTTTATCGAGTCATTGATTTCCTCTTTTAAGACGATTCCTTCTTCTTGCAGTCCATTTAATATCTCATAGATGCGGGCCCTCGGAATTCCTGATTCCTTGCTTACTTGATAGGCACTGGCTGGGCCTTGGCGAACCAAAGAAACATAAGCCTTTGCTTCATATTGACTAAACCCGAGAGACTGTAGTTTTTGAATGATATCTTGCATAGTACCTCCTAGTGCTTTTAGTAAGTTATATGCCTATCATACCAAATCTCTTATCGAAATCTATTTCGAATTCAAATTGGTATGACTCATAATATTCTTATTTACAGAATGGTTTCGATTAGTTACTATCTAAATAGTGACTAATAAAAACGGCTTATGGCTTCTGCAAAACAAGCAATCCAGCCTGAATGCCATTGATACGGAGGCTTCTTAGATGGAAGATATACAAATTTCAACACTTTTGCTGCTGATGTTTTTCGGATTTTTGGCAGCATTCATTGATTCTGTGGTCGGCGGCGGCGGCTTGGTTTCGATACCCGCTTTATTATTTTCAGGACTTTCCCCGTCAGCAGCGATCGCAACGAATAAGTTAGCAAGTTCCATGGGGTCTTTAACAAGTACCATTGCCTTCATTCGCTCAGGTAAGGTTGATTTCAAATTGGTTTCCAAACTTTTCCCATTGATTTTCATAGGTTCCCTGCTAGGAGCTTGGGTTGTCAATTTCGTCTCGCCTGAATTATTAAAGCCAATGATCTTGGTTCTATTAATAGCTATTGCCATTTATACCTTTTTTAAAAAGGACTGGGGCCAGAAATCGACTTACCATAAACTCACATGGCAAAAGGCTGCACTATTTGCGTTCGCTATATTTGCGATTGGTTTTTATGATGGATTTTTGGGGGCTGGAACGGGATCTTTCATTTTGTTTGCCTTTTTAATGATTGGCTTTGATTTTTTGCACTCTGCAGGAAATGCAAAATTTTTGAACTTCGGAAGTAATTTGGCAGCACTGATCATGTTCATATTCCTTGATACCGTCAATTTTTCCTATGGAATACCGATGGGGATCTCCATGATAGCAGGAGCGTTGGCCGGTTCTAAATTTGCTATTAAAAAGGGAGTGGCCTATGTAAGAGTATTATTTATCATAGTAACCGTCATTCTGATCATGAAAAATATAATGGATTACTTAATGGGCGGCTAATTTTAAAAAAATAGAATTCAGCACCTGATTCCCGCCACAGTATGTGACATATAGGAATTATTTGGGTATATGATAGGTATAGACTGTGTGGAAAGGTGTGGTTGGATGATTGAAAAGTGGAATGGCGAAGAAATGGCAGATGCATCAGGGCAAACCATTGTGATTACTGGTGCCAATAGTGGGCTTGGCTTCGAAGCGGCTTTTGCACTGGCGGGTAAGGGGGCAGAAATCATCCTTGCTGTCCGGAATGCTTCAAAGGGAGAAAAGGCGGTCGATAGAATCTTAGGGGTCCACCCTAAGGCAAATGTACGCGTGATGCAGCTGGATTTAAGTGATTTAAGCAGCATTCGGCATTTTGCTGATTCATTTCAGGAAAACTATGACTCACTCTCCGTCCTCATCAATAATGCAGGTGTGATGATTCCGCCATACAGTAATACGAAGGATGGTTTCGAGCTGCAATTCGGCAGCAATCATCTCGGTCATTTTGCTTTGACAGGTCTCCTTCTTCCGCTAATCCTTTCTACGCCAAAATCGCGTGTGGTCACATTGAGCAGCTTGGCCGCCATCAATGGATATATAGACTTCGAAAACTTAAATGGTGAAAACGGTTATAAACCAATGAAATACTATGGGCAAAGCAAGCTGGCCAATCTACTCTTCGCCCGCGAATTACAGAACAAATTCACCCAGCATGGTGCAAGTCAGATCAGTGTTGCCTGTCATCCTGGCCTTTCCCATACTAATCTCATGTCACGCGGATCTGGCAAACCCATAAATAGAATCGTGCACTTTCTTTCGAAAACCATCACCCAGCCGGCAAGTATGGGAGCATTGCCTACCCTTTATGCCGCAACGGAACCTACATTAACAGGCGGGGAGTACATCGGACCCGATGGAAAGAAGAGCAGAAAAGGCTTTCCTAGAAAAGACGATATCATCGATACCTTATATAATGAAGAAACTTCAAAAAGATTATGGGATATTTCAGAAACCTTGACAGAGGTCAAATATCGTTTCACTGAAAGCATCACACCAAAATGAGTCTATATTTCCCCTGTTTTTTCATGAACGGTGCAAAAAAAAGAGGGAGCATAATGCCCCCTCTTTTCGCTTCATCATTCAGCGTCAAAAACTTCGACTTTTTCCATTTTATCGCCATTTTTCATAGCTTTGGCTGTTTCTAATCCAGATGTCACTTTACCGAATACTGTGTGAACACCGTTAAGATGTGGTTGTGGTTCGTGCACGATAAAGAATTGGCTTGAGCCTGTATCTTTTCCGGCATGTGCCATTGAGAGGCTTCCAGCCTCATGTTTGTGAGGGTTTCCTTCTGTTTCACATTTGATTTGCGTGCCGCTTCCGCCTGCGCCTGTACCTGTTGGATCTCCGCCTTGGCTTACGAAACCAGGGATTACACGGTGAAAGACCACACCATTATAAAATCCTGTGTTTGCCAAGTTTTCGAAGTTAGCCACTGTGTTCGGTGCTTCGTTCGGGAAAAGGTCGAATTCGATTTTTTCCCCATTTGCCATAAGTATGTATCCTTTTTTAGCCATGTAAAACATCTCCTTTAATATGAACTGAATCAAATCTTATAGTACCACTTTTAGAAGCAGAAAGAAAAGCAAGCGCTACTTATTTCGAATTGTATCATTATACATTCCTATATTTTTTCTTTTATAATGGGGTAGATTCATTATTATAAGGGGGAACGTACCATGATTCAGCAATTTGATGCTTTAGTCGTGAACAAGCAAGATGATCAATTCACCGTTAACATTCAGAAACTATCACTTGATGATCTACCTCAAGGCGAAGTGCTCATCCGCGTTCATTATTCCGGTGTGAACTATAAAGATAGCCTTGCAGCCATTCCGAACGGAAACATCGTCAGCAGCTATCCGATCGTTCCGGGCATTGATATGGCTGGTGTTGTCGTTTCATCTGAGGATTCCCGCTTTAAAGAAGGAGACGAAGTCATTGCGACCTCCTATGGGATTGGCGTTTCCCAATCAGGAGGCTATAGTCAGTTTGCTCGTGTTCCTGCAGAGTGGATCGTCCCGTTACCTGATGGCCTTACAATGAAAGAGGCGATGATCATCGGAACGGCCGGTTTCACTGCAGCACTATCGGTTCTGCGATTGGAGGAAAATAACCTCACTCCTGAGCAAGGGAGCGTTCTCGTCACTGGTGCAACTGGCGGGGTTGGCAGTTTCGCTGTCTCGATCCTTTCCAAACTTGGCTATTCCGTTGAGGCGAGTACAGGAAAAGAATCGGAACATGGATACTTGAAGAAAATCGGTGCGGCGACCATTGTATCACGAGAAGATGTATATGATGGCAAGCTGCGGGCACTGGGCAAGCAAAAGTGGAGCGGCGCGGTAGATCCCGTCGGCGGTGAACCGTTAGCATCGGTCCTTAGCCAAATCAAGTATGGCGGGGCTGTGGCGGTCAGTGGATTGACAGCTGGTACAAGCCTTCCTTCCACCGTCTTTCCTTTCATCCTAAGAGGGGTTAATCTTCTTGGGATCGATTCGGTCAATTGCCCGATGGATACAAGATTGAAAGTTTGGCATCGTCTTGCCACCGATTTTAAACTCGAGCATTTAGAACAGCTCATTCAACAGGAAATTACACTTGAAGAATTGCCTGACGTCCTTCCTACCCTATTAAAAGGGGAAGCAAGAGGCAGAACGATCGTTAAGCTATAATCCAAAAAGTGACGAGAGCATGGCTTCTCGTCACTTTTCATTGTGAACTTTCATTGATAGGGAGACTGATATCTACAATCGTCCCTTCTCCCACTTCGCTGCTGAAATGAATTTCCCCGTTATGCTCATGGATGATTTTAGTGCTGACCATGAGCCCAAACCCTGTTCCTTTTTCAGAAGTGCTATAAAAAGGCTGGCCTAGATGCTTCATGCGCTCATTTGAGATTCCGCAGCCTTGATCAATGAACCGGATCATTGCAGAGTCACCTTCATGGTTTAACTCTATATGAAGTTTGCCGCCATTCGGCATGGCTTCTATCGCATTATTGACGACATTCGTGAATACTTGTTTTAACTGATTCGGTTCACCAAAGACAGATGCCGAATCCGTATTATATTCCTTGATGATTTCGACATCATTCAATATCGCTTGAAACTCAGCTAACGTAATTACACTATCCAATATATCGTTAAGCTGAATGAATTCACAAACCTTCGCTTCAGGCTCTGCTAAACTTAAAAACTCATTGGCTAGGTTTTCGATTTTTTCTACTTCACTGACCATCATTTCAAGATAGTCCTTTTGCTCAGGATCTTCCCTTAATAATTGTAAAAATCCTTTGACCGTAGTTAATGGATTTCTTATTTCATGTGCGATGCCCGCAGCCATCTGTCCTACCGCCGATAACATATTGGATTTACAGAGCAGCTCTTCGGTCTTTTTACGCTCCGTAATATCCCTGCAAAATACCTGTATGGCGGGTTGACCTTTATATATAATCGGAAGACCGAGTGTTTCTCCATAAAATACTTGTCCGTCAAGTCGGATGAACATTTGTTCCAGTAAACCAACAGCCTGATGATCGTCCCTCATGATCTCGATTCTTTTTTGTACACTTTCCCGGGACTCCAGGTGAACGAACTGAAAAACCGATTTACCGATAATATCTTCGACACTATCCATCCCAAGCATTTTTGCCCCCATGGGATTCATGTACTCTATTATCCCATTGCGATGTACAAAAATCGCTTCAGGTGACACTTCAACTAAACTTCGATACCTTTGCTCACTTTCCTTCAAGGCAGCTTCAGCAAGTTTTTGATTCGTGATGTCCCGATAAACGAAAACGAGGGCACTCGGCTCATTTTCATCATTAAGGATATTGAACAGGGAAATGCTTACATCGATTAACTGGCCATCCTTCCTTAACCTGACCGTTTCAAAGCCTTTACTTTGTACCCCTGCCTTAATCTGGTCATGCAACTCATTGACTGACTCCTTCAAGAAATCCGGAATAATTGGAAACGGCATGCCTATGAGCTCATCATTCGTCCAACCGAAAAACACTTCAAAAGCTGCATTCACTTGAAGGGTCTTTCCTTCCAGATCAACAATGGAAATGGCGTCCGGGTTGTTCTCCATGAAAGACTTAAATCTCTCGGTATTATCCTCCGTCTGTTCCCCCATTTGCCCTTGTCCATAATTAATAAGCCTTTTACTCATCAATTTTTTTATTCCTTTCTTATCCGGAAATTTACAGTCTCAATTTTACAGTATCAGTAAATCATTTGCCAGTTTTATCATATGCTTTTTCCAAGTTAAGGATTGATGCACAAAGAGGCCAAACCCCCATAAGGTTCAGCCTCTTTCTTAAAATGTATTATAAATATTTGGACATTCTGTACCTGTTGGTTCATAAAAGCAATGAAGCTTGAAACGTCCAACCAGGGGCTGATTATACCAGGTTGCCGGACAATCTCCCGGTGGCCTGAAGTACCATAGGCTAAATTTCGAGGGCCAAATCCTTTCACCATTTACACTCCGGCGTGCAAGTCTTTTTTCCCTGTCCCTTGCCCGCTGATAAAAATACCCCTTCTGTACAGCTTCAAAGGCATGCTCCTGATAGATCATGTCTGGAATCGTCCTCAGCCCTTTGAAATCGGAACAATTCGATCTAATCCGATTGACCCCTACATTACCGATCATCAACATGCCCTGATCACCTTCGCCCTCGCCTTCCGCCCTAAGCAATCTTGCCAATAAGGCTATATCGGCATCAGTGTGCTTTACAACGGCCATTCCATCACCTCCACTTTTTTTATCCTATGCCTCGCATATGGAAAAATACTCCGTTTATTAACAAAATCTTCATACGAGATACACGTCCTATCAATAATACAACCCTATACTTAAGTAAGGCTGGATAGCACGCGTGGCTATCATGGTATTTGGCGAAGGCGGGGCCAATACTTTCTTTATACATATAAAAAAGGCGGCACATAATGTGCGTCTCGGACTGTAGACAAACTCGATGAAATTCGAGTTTATCTACAGTTTTTTAAAGGTTTGTACAATTTGCCTTCTGGCCCTCGCTTAACTCAAAAAGGTTGCGGAATGGTGTCATTCCGCAACCTTTTTGTCTGCAAACTGAGGCCGCACACATTGTGCAGTCCTTTTATCTTGTCATTCTTTAGATTCAAATGCCGATTCAAACGCCAATGATACCTTTTCGAACTCTTCATCCGATTCGATATCGAGCAGTTCACCTTCGCCTTCGACCCTGAAAAAGAAAATATCGATATCTTCATCTGTATCCTCTTCAATATCTTCAAGCAAACCTACTGCAACATATTCCGTTCCTTCTACATCCAAAGAACCTAAAACCTCAACTTCATGACCTTCATCACTGTCATCAGTAAGGGTGAAAATTTCACCTTCACGAATTTTTCCCATACTACCTCTCCTCTCATATCCATTAATAATGGAGTTGTTTCCATAGTATATCTACTAATCCATTTAGAAACAAATTTTTGCCCTGGAAAATGTTAAATTTCATTCTTACATGAAAAGAATCAATCAATAGATATTATGGAAGAAAACTATTATCCCATAAGCTATTTATCATTTTTCATTATTCACCAATACTTTCCCTTTATTAACATCATTTAAAAAATCATCTAAAAACGGCTATAAAAATGTAATTTAATTCCGAATAATCTTATATATACTAATATTAGCAAATTGAATCTGGATTTAATGAAGGAGGAAGATTTCTTGGCTGTTAAGAGGGTCGATCACGTTGGCGTTGTTGTAAAAGATCTTGAAAAATCCATCGCCTTTTATCAAGATGTGCTTGAATTAAAATTAAAAGCACGCATGACTCATACTAATGGGGTAATCGAACTGGCATTCCTCGGTTACGAAGAGTCTGACGAAACAGAAATAGAATTGATTCAGGGATATAGCGACACACTGCCATCCGAAGCAACGATCCACCATTTTGCCATTACCGTGGATGATATCGAAGGTGAATATGCCCGGATCAAAAGCTTGGATAACACCGAGCTGATTGATGAAGAAATCGTCACCCTTCCAAATGGTTATCGCTATTTCTACGTTTATGGACCGGAAAAAGAGTGGATTGAATTTTTCCAAAGGTAAAAAGCATACTAAAAAAGCAGAGTCTTAGAGACTTCTGCTTTTTTAACGCTTCTTCAATATTTTAGCAAAATTTACAGATAAAAAACCTTTCTTTACTTAACTGAAGTAATTTCTTAATATTCTGCATTTATCCTAAAAGTAATTATATTTTTGGAGGTATGCATTTTGGGGAAAATGAGCAAAAAGGTAGCAGGAATTACGTTAGCGGGCGCGGTAGCCATTTCATCACTGGGTATTTCAACTATGAAGGAAGATGTTCAGGCCAAAGACAAGAAAAAAGAACCAACAAACGTCATCATGATGGTGATGGATGGGACAAGTACAGGAGCCACAACCCTTTCAAGGTGGTATAAAGGCGGTAATCTAGCCATGGACGAAATGCTGTCTGGCGGCATGCGTACATATTCTGCTGAATCGGCCATTACAGACTCAGCTCCTGCAGCAACAGCGCTTGCGACAGGAAATAAATCCAATGATAAATTTGTCGGTGTCCTGCCAGCCGTCGTTAATTCTCCAGGGCTCGATCCGGTTAATCCGAAAAATGCCCATAAACCAGTCGCTAACGTTTTGGAGGGTGCGAAACAAGCCGGAAAGGCTACTGGAATCATTTCTACATCTGAAATCCAGCATGCTACACCCGCAGGCTTCTCCGCTCACGTGACACATCGAAGCAATTATGGTGATATTGCGGAACAGCAGGTTTATCAGGGGATTGACGTCGTTTTGGGAGGGGGCAAGGAATCCCTTTTACCTGGTAAAACAAAAAATGCAAGAATTGATGGAGAAAACCTTTTGGAAGTGCTTGATGAAGACAAGTATGATTTTGTTGAAACCCGTGACGAGCTGTTAAACTCTAAATCGAATAAAATTTGGGGCAGCTTTGCACCAAGTGCACTGGCATATGATTTTGATCGTGAAACAACAAAGCCAAGTGAGCCCACTTTGGCTGAAATGACCAACAAAGCCCTTAAAACCTTGAAAAAAGATAAAGATGGCTTCTTCTTATTTGTCGAAGGAAGCAAGATTGACTGGGCTGCTCACGGAAACGACACGATTGGAATGATTAGTGATACTTTAGCTTTTGATGATGCCGTGAACGAAGCCCTTAAGTTTGCAAAAAATGACGGAAACACGATGGTCATTGCTGTAACGGACCATGGGAACAGCGGAATTACAATGGGTAACGTAAACACGAACTCCTCCTACCCGGAAACTCCCGTATCAGCCTATATCGATCCATTAAAGAAAGCGAAGATGACTGTTGAAGGAGCTTTAAGTAAGTTAAAACCAGATCATTCCAATCTAAAAGAAATTGCAGCACTGTATGGACTTGATGATCTGAATTCTGAAGAAACAGCAAAACTTACCTCTTCTAAAAACATAGGTACTGAAATGACAAAGCTGCTTGCTAACCGTGCCAACATTGGCTTTACAACAGGCGGTCATACAGGGGAAGACGTATTCCTGTATTCTTATGGCCCTTCAAAACCGACTGGATTAGTGGAGAATACAGACCTCGCTAAAAAAATGGCCGAATTCATGGGCTTTGATTTACAAAAATTATCGAATAAACTATACATGAATGCTAAAGATTCCTTTGAGAAAAAAGGATATTCAACCCGTATTGATGTTACAGACCCGAATAACCCGGTTTTCGTAGCGAAAAAGGGGCAGCAAAAAGTAGAGTTGCCTGCAAATAAGAATATCGTTATCAGCAAGACCCCTAAATCCACTAAACAAAAGGAAATAAATGCCATAACCGTTTACAACGGAAAAGACTTCTATATATCTGAACAAGCATTAAAGGCAGTCAAGTAAGCAACACTTTTGAATGGGAAGGAGCCCATGTTTTTAACAAGGGCTCCTCAGACTGTAAACAAATTAATTAAAGTCCCAGTTGATTTAAGAAATCCGCTCCCTTTCCGCCGACTGTCTGCCAAGCCTCCTCACCGCAAGCGGCTGTGGGGTCTCGGCTAGCCAGTTATTCGGCAGGAGTGTCGCAAATTTCTTCAATCTAATGAGGTTTCATCCGTATAAACAAGGAAAAAGCACTACACTGCCCTTTATTCGGACTCCATACCCCTTTTGTCGCCAAACTGAGGAGCCCTTGATTAACAAGGGCTCCTTTTCTAATAAATGATTTAGAACTCCCCGCTTCACCAGCTTGACTTTTTGACACCCGGAAGTTGCCCTTTATGAGCAAGTTCCCTAAAAACGATACGTGACATGTTGAATTTGCGCATATATCCACGGGGCCTTCCCGTCACTCCACAACGATTGTGAACTCTTGTCGGCGAAGAGTCACGAGGGAGTTTGGCCAATGCGTCATAATCCCCTTTCTCCTTCAATTCCTTTCTAAGTTTTGCATACTTTTCGACCATTACCAGCTGTTTTTCCGCTTTTATCACCTTGGATTTTTTCGCCATTTTAATTCTCCTTTTTTAAAAATCTTGATTTTATAAAATCTATAGACTATTCACAATTCGTTCCGCTGCCTGTCTTGCTCCCGATATATTCCTCGAAATCGGTCCCATTTCAATTTGTTCCAGTCTTCCTTTTTCTCATACTTCTGAAGGCTGAATGGATTCACATCCAGATGGTGGACGGAAGGAGAACGTAAATATGGCATTGAAATGACTTCCGTACAATGCTTCCATCTTGCCAATGGTTCTTCATTTCTATCAACAATCGCCAGCTGGTCCACTGTGGTTTTTCCTGACTTAAGTAAAAATGCAGCCATCGTGATACCTTGAATGCCTCCGCCAATTATGATCCATTCCAACATGAACTTCCCTCCTTTTATATCCATCCTCTTCAATAAAACATAATCATTACGATTTAAACCTCAAAATTACTTCGTTTCACGGTGAAGCGTGTGTTTCTTTAATCGCGGGCAGTACTTCTTCAATTCGATCCTGTCCGGGTTATTCCGCTTGTTTTTCGTTGTGATATAATTGCGGTCCCCTGATTCTGTGCATGCTAACGTAATGTTTACTCTCATTTTTATTTCCTCCTAAAGTTTTTAATGAACGCTTTCCGTAAATGCAGGCAATCGATCTTCATACAAAGACCAATCCTGTAGCAACTCTTTTTCCGTCAATAAGCATTGATCTAATTCAGCTTCTATTTTCTGTTGATTTATTTGAATGCCAATCATCACCAATTCCGTCATCCTGTCACCGTATACTTCATTCCACCGTTCCAATAATTCAGGCGCTTCCTTTAAAATTTGGCGCTGTTCTTCCTCAGGGTATGCTGCGATCCAATTACCGGCGGCTTGTAAAGTTAATGACGGTCCTGCCTGCGATAGCAAGCCTGCCGTATCATTTCTCGATGCCAGCCAAAGGAAGCCCTTTGCCCTCACCACTTGTACGGGCCAATTTTCTAACCACTCCATCAGCCTCTCGGGATGAAACGGTATTTTCCTTCTGTAAACGAAGGATGAAATCCCATACTCCAGGGTCTCTGGGATATGCTCTTCATTCAATTCCTTTATCCAGCCCGCTCCTTGGCTTGCCTCTTCAAAATCAAATAAATGTGTATTCAATACATCCTTTAGCGGCACCTTGGAATGATTTGTTTCAATGATCCTTGCATCCGCATTCATTTTATGAAGAACCGCCTTTAATTCCTCAACAGCGTCATCATCCATTAAATCGATTTTATTTAACAGGATGACATTGGCGAACTCTATCTGATCTATTAGTAGATCGACCACTTCCCTGCCATCGGCAGCATCAGTTGCCTGCATCCTGTCAATAAGTGTTTCTCCGGAAGTGAAGTCTTGCCAAAAGTTATACCCATCAACAACGGTGACCATCGTATCAAGCCGGCAATATAACGATAAATCAATTCCCATTCCTTCATCAACATAGGTGAAGGTCTGGGCTACAGGTACCGGTTCGCTTATCCCGGTCGATTCAATCACGATGTAATCAATGTCCCCTTGTTTCGCCAATTTCTCCACTTCAATCATCAAATCCTCACGAAGCGTACAGCAAATGCAGCCATTCTGCATTTCCACCAGTTTTTCATCGGTCCGGGTAAACCCTCCCTGTTTGACCAGCGAAGCATCAATATTGATTTCACTCATATCATTAACGATGACGGCAACCTTCAGGTCATTCCGATTTTCAAGAATATGATTCAAAAGCGTCGTCTTTCCGGCCCCAAGGTATCCACTCAATACCGTAACCGGAATTTTCTTCATCTCCATCCATACCACTCCTTTACCTGATTTCTTTTCTATTCGTAAATCAAAATGATTACGATTTAAACACCGAAGCCATCACTCATATAAAAACACTCTCTAATAATAAAACGTAATCATTACTATTTGCAAGTTTTTTTCAAAATTGCCTCCGAAAACTTTTTCTAAAACAAATGTAATCACTATTGCTCCGACACCTGCAGCATGTGCAATCACGGATAAATGAAAGGTACTGACATTCTTAATGAAACTAAAAACAAAAATCAAATGGAAGCCCAATCACACATAACATCATGTGTAATGAACCTCCATTGCAGTTTTATCATTCATTGTACTTCCTTATTGCAAGCTGCTGTTCATCAACAACATCCCAATATCCAATACATTTTTCTTTGTTGTAATTCGAAAAAAATTATTGGTTACTGAGCTTATTCCGCCATTTCCCACCCTGAAGATGTTACTGTCTTTTGTTCAAAAGTTTCAATCTCTCTCTGTTTCGCCAGCTTAGAAGCTTGTGACATGGACCACGTTAAATTCCCAAAGGCAATCACTGTCCCGATCGAGATAACTAACACCTTTTTACAAAGTATTTTCTTCAATAGCTTCCTCCTGAGAATGTATTGGAATACTCTAAATATAAACCAACATTGTTAACCTAACATGTAGCTGCTGTAAATGTACGAAATTATTTCTGTACATATATAAACACAAAAAAGCTGAGTGCATATGCAGTCAGCTTTTCATAGGTGTTTCTTATTTATAAAACACTTTGTCGACGTTGTATTTAGCATGAAGCTTATTGATCATGTACGTTTCATAGATTTCACGTTCCATAGCGTCTTCGACTAAAAGAATGTCAATTTTCTTGACTTCATTACGATGCTCTTTAATCGGAGAAACATTATCCTCAAAATGCTTCTTGACCCTTGGTCTTAATTTACGGGCTTTACCGACAAAAATCAGTTCATCATTCTCATTGTAAAACAAGATGATGCCGCCTTTATCACGGGGAATCAAATGAAAATCGATAAACCCGTAAATTTCAGGAATGACAGCTTCGTCTCCTTCTATAACTTGCTTTCTTTGTTTGATGCTTATATCCGCTGCAGGGATTTCAATTTTAATCATTACAATTCACGTCCTCTATTTGTATAAAGTGAAACTTTCAATCGGAATCGAAACTCCAGTTTCACGCCATGCTCATTACTTCAATCTTAAAGGTAAATGGTATCATAATTATCAGTGAAAAGCCATGAATGCCTTGATCGGTTTAGACGATTTTGGATTAAATATAAAGAAGAAGACTCGCTGGGAGCCTCCTTCTTTGTCGGAAATATCCTTTACCACCTGTGAGCCTTTGCATTGCTTCTTAGTATAATGTTTGTTTGTGATTCTTGCGTGTGGCCATTAACTTGAGATTTTGAACGCTTAGGTCTTGTCCAATTATGGTGAAACTTTTGAGAATGTGGATCTAATTGATCTTTATAGCTCATTCTGTGTCACCTCATCATTAGGATTTGGATATTCCGTTCAGTGATAGTAATCCCCATCACTTGTTCTAGTATTTTATTTTTCCAAGCCATTTATACATATTCTTTAAAAAGCGAATTCAGCTGACTTGCCTTTTGCAAGGACTTCCCCTTCTTCATCCACCGCATCACTTGTCATGAGGGATATGCCCAATATGTCTCCATCATTTAGAATGAAACCAATGTTTCCGCTTTTTGAACCGTTTCCTTCTATTTCACCAGTAAGTTCTTCCAAGTAGATCTCATCTTCCCATGTCAGATGTTCTCCCCTGTCCGTTTCAAGGAAAGCAACTGGGGAAAACTTAATTTTTTTATCCGAATTGTTTTTGATTTCCACGTTCACTTTTACGATATCGAAATCTTCATCATGCGTATACCCGTGGAAGAAATCAATCATGCTGTAATCCGGAGTGGCATGCATCACTTTCATTTCTTTAACTTTAACCTCGATCGGGCCAACATTGAGCGTTTCATTAACCTTTTTATAGGCCTTCAAAGTTAATTCGCCTTTGGCATCCGAAACATTCTGACCGATCTGGTTCAAGTTTATATCATCAGGAAGCTGTGGATTCGGAACATAGACATCCTTTTTTTCCAGTGGTCGTGCAATTTCCTCTGTTTTATCTTTAGCTGTAGTTTCTTCTTCGTAAGCTGGTTGTGTATTAAGAGCGCCAAATGCGGTTAATAACAGGGCACCAATCATCAGTCTGTTCATTGAATCCCTCCCTGAAGTGTAATTACTTCTTTAATAGATCAAAGATGATTTTGGCCTGATCCGTGTTATCGACCTGCCCGGCAAAACGTTCTTTATATGGGCCGTATGCGTAGACCGGAACATCTTCACCCGTATGTCCCCCAGTAGTCCAGGCAGTATTGGTCCGGTTATCGAATATAGCTTCGATGGCATTATCGACGTTCGTCACATTTTTTGATTTTGCAGCTTCTGTTACCGTTTTGATTTCATCATCAGTTAGCTTCACTTCATTTTGGTTAATATATTGCTTTAACGTCTTTTCAACATCGGCTCCTTTGACAATGGCATCCGCCATGAAGTCAGGGGTGCGTTTGGCTGCCTTGATCGGTTCACCGTACCAGTTATATATTCCTTTGGCTCCGATCGAGAATCCTCCTGTAGAGTGATCCGCAGTAGCCACCACTAATGTATGTTTGTCTTTCTTCGCAAATTCCATGGCTGCTTTGTATGCTTTTTCAAAGTCTTCCATTTCACTCATTGCACCTACGATATCATTATCATGTCCGGCCCAATCGACCTGGCTTCCCTCGACCATAAGGAAGAATCCATCTTTATCTTTATTCAAACGCTGGATCGCCGAACTTGTCATGTCTGCCAAAGAAGGTGTTTCACTTGGGCGGTCAATCATTTTCGGGAGTCCTTCAGAAGCGAATAAACCAAGAACCTGTTCATTTTTGTCCTTAAGCATTTGATTTTTATCAGTCACATAACTGTAACCGTCTTTTTCGAAGGCTTTCGCCAAATTGACTTCAGGCCGGACAAAATTGGACTTACCACCGCCCAATAGGACGTCAATTTTATGTTTGCCCCTGATTAAATCATTATAATAATCGTCTGCAATTGAATTCATGTTTTTCCGATTTTCATCATGGGCGCCAAAAGATGCAGGTGTAGCATGAGTGATTTCTGAAGTGGCAACCAATCCCGTCGCTTTTCCTTTTTCCTTTGCTGCTTCCAATACCGTTTTGACTTCGGATTTATCATTATCCACTGCAATGGCAGCGTTATAAGTCTTCACCCCTGCAGACATTGCCGTTGCGGCTGAAGCTGAATCCGTTATATTTTGTGCAGAGTCTTCTGGGTAAGTCATCTGCTGGCCAACCAAGTACTTATCAAACTCGGTCCGTTCTGCCGCCTTCGTACCCGGGTTATCTTTTAAATACCGGTAAGCGGAGGTATAGGAAACACCCATGCCGTCACCGATCAGGAAAATCACGTTCTTGATTTCCGGTTCTTTTTTTGGGTTACCCTTTGCCGAAACATGATCCGCAGCGGACCATGATAAACTTCCAAATGCTAATGCCGAAACGAGTGTAATCGGTAAAACCTTTTTACTCCATGTGCTATTCAAATGAATGACCTCCCGTAATCTTTTCTATTTAATTTAACTATAGGTGAAGAAAATGAACTCAATGTCAAGGCTATGTAAAAAAGCAGCAGGATAATTGTTAAGACAAGGTAAAGACAGCAATGTCACGAAATTGTATGCACTTTTATGAAGTTGTTGGTTATTCAGGAAAATCATCAGTAGTGGGGGCATATTACAGGCTTTAGAGGAATGAAAAAGATTTGGTTAACACCAACGTGGGTAAATGATTTTGAACAGGGTACTTTACGATCCACGTCTTCAAATCGGTGGTTAGGATTTTAAAAATGCTTAAGGGGAAAAGAAAATAAAGCATCCAATCAGGATGCTTCAGAGTCAGACTGTAGACAAATTCGAAGAAACTAAGTTTAGGGACGGAAAGGGAGCAAATTTCTTAAATCACCTGGAACGTTGATTGAAACGTAGGGCACTCGCTTTCCCCGGACGGTCGGGGATCCCCCTCGGCGCTCTTTGCGCCTGTGGGGGATCCCCTGGACTCGCTTTTCCCGCAGGAGTCTCGCACCTTCCGTTCCAATCAACTGGAATCGTTTTTAAAGAAAAACTGTAGACTGGTCTCATCCCGAACTGTTTAAGACTAGTTTATACTTCATGGTTTTTTACTGTTTTACAAAACTTCTACTTAATTAAAGAAGACACCAAAGGTGCTTAAGGCGAGGAGGCTTGGTAGACAGTTCAAATTAAACGCGTTAAAAAGAAAAAAACTGTAGGTTTTTCACTATTATTTCTCTACAGCTAAACATTCCAAAGCACGGGCCGCATTCACTCTCGCCACCTCGATTGAATCGGCAGATGACAAGGCGACTGCCACCCTTCTGCCTGCCTTTGTAACAGGTTTTCCGAAAAGGCGCACTTGTGTATTAGGTAAAGCCAAAGCCTTTTCAACACCAACTATAGAATATTCCGATAACTCTTCTTGAGCTTTTAATGGACGGCTGGCACCTGGGCTGATCAGCTTTATTTCCGGGATGGGGAATCCTAGAATCGCCCGAATATGAAGGGCAAACTCGGACAAATTCTGAGTCACTAATGTCACTAGCCCCGTATCATGCGGACGTGGGGAAACTTCACTGAAATAGACTTTATCCCCTGAGAGGAAAAGCTCAACCCCGAATAATCCGTACCCACCAAGTTCATCAGTAATGGCATGCGCAATTTTTTTCGCTTCCATTATTTGCGCTTCTGTCATATTATGCGGCTGCCAGGATTCAATATAATCCCCGCCCTGCTGAATATGGCCGATTGGAGCACAAAACATGGTACCATTTACAGCCCGAACAGTAAGCAGCGTGATTTCCGAATCAAAACGGATAAATTCTTCAATGATCACCCGGCCATTTTGAACCCGGCCGCCTTCCATCGCGATTTTCCAGCAATCCTCCAGATCACCTTCCGTGCGGCACACACTTTGCCCTTTACCTGAAGAACTCATCAGCGGTTTAACGACATTTGGAAAGCCAACTTCCTTGGCAGCTTGGACAAATTCTTCATATGTATCGGCGAATTTGTAGGCTGCTGTCGGAATCTCCAGAGTTTCAGAAGCCAATCTCCTGATTCCTTCACGATCCATAGTCAATTTAGCCGCTCTTGCCGTCGGAATGACATGAAAGCCTTCCTCTTCCAACTTTACTAATTCGGATGTAGCGATGGCCTCGATTTCCGGCACAATCAAATCGGGTTGTTCTTTTTCTACAACTTCCCTTAGTTGTTCCGCATCCAGCATATCGATCACATAACTGCGATGAGCGACTTGCATGGCAGGGGCATGTTCATAGCGGTCTACAGCAACGGTCTCCACACCAAGCCGCTGTGCTTCAAGTATGACCTCTTTCCCCAATTCACCTGAGCCCAATAATAAAATCTTTTTTGATTTATACATTCAGTCTCTCCTCCTTAATTCCTCAAAATCATTATATACGAACTATAAACGAATAAAAATAAATATTTATTCGTATTTTCATTTGTATTACACCAAAAACATTAAAAAAATTATTTAATTTGAGTTTTTCTAAAACCACACTTGACAAATAGGAATAATAAGCTTTATGCTGGATGAAAATATATAAGCTGACCAGTTCACTGGAGGCTCCCTATTCAACATGAATAGGGAGCCTTTTCGTTTTTATCAATAAGGGAGGAAATACACTATGCAAAAGGAATCGGTGAAGCCCATTTTCCCTATTTTGAATGAGAAGAAAAATGGCCGCTTTGAGGATATGAAGTACATCAATCTGCCCGACAGATTATTTTTCGAATGGTGCCGGCAGCAATATGCCCTAAATAGAGGGGTTTACAATGCAATCGATAATTGGTTCTATCAATATGGCATTGACCATATACTTTACCGAAGGATCAACCTTTTAGCCTTTTTGGAATTTGCTGCTCCCCCTGCACAAGCAGCCGGAAAGACAAAGTTCATTAAATTTGGCAGTGGCGGACTAACTAAAAAGTTGCAGGAGTTCATTGCAGATTAACCTGAATCTTATAGGCCCCTTATCAGTAATACGCCAATTCTCCTCCTACTGGTAAGGGACAATTTATGCGAATGTCGAAATTTGCAATACGATTATTTTTGAAAATGTAAGCGCTTTCTATTATAATGAAATTAGGTTGGATGGCATGCGTGGCCGTCAAAGTATCTGGCGTAGGTGGGGCCAATACTAGCGCTAAGGAAGTTAATCTTCTTTACCGCAAAACTATTAGTATTCCTTTTGGTAGGGGCTGCAATATTACTGGGACATGGAGAATGTCCGTTAATTTTAGGCTAAAAAGCGAGTTAATCATGCAATCGATAAGTAAAGCATAACTTTACTTATTTTTTGCAGCAGCCCTCATCGTTTCAAGTCTAATGGTGTATAAGACTAAAAAGCTCTTCCCCATGGTAACGGAGTTGAGCTTTTTCATTTGGTCAAAATTCACATATATAACCCTGCCAAGAAAATCCCAAGCGACTTCTGATAAATCTCATCGAACTGTGATATAGGGAGGGGATTCGTTCCTTTGCCCAGCTCCACGGTAAACCCCGGCCTGCGCCAATCCTGAATGAACCAATCCTTATACCCTGCGTAACTATTGGCAGATTTGACAGGCTCATATCCACTGACCCTCGCAAACTCATTGACTATCGTTTCCGATTCGGGCGGTTCCAACCCTTCAAAACCCCAATAAATGACCTCTCCTTGGGTATGGAACGCAAGGACTTTGCCAAAGTCACGTTTTCTTGTCAACTCAGACATTGCAATGGCTTCCGGCTGTGTAAGTGGCCCTTCCCCGGGATAATTTGCCGGACCTGGCTCCGTTACATTATTGCGTTCTTTTTCCAGTTCCCATTTGGCGGGAAATTGATCATTCAGATCCACCCCGTTAATATTTGCCTTCCAGCCAGAGAAGTCTTCGCTTCCGTTATTCCATTCCAAGAGCCGTCGTCTCAACGACTCATCTGCAGGCGGGCCTTTAAGAACCAACTCCACTCCGTCCGGATTCACCATTGGGACGATCGACAGCATCGTCTGTTGATAAAAAGGAAACAGAGATAGACCGCGGATGTCAGCCTGATTCGTGATTGCGAGTAAATAATCATTTAAAAAGGTCATGATCACAGGCGTCGTTATCCACTCATTCGCATGAAAGGAACCATTGTAGTGAACTCGTTTGTTACCATTCCCAATCAACACTTCGGGGATATCCCTTTCAAGCACCGAGTCCCCGATGGGGGAGGTTTTAATAAATGGATAGATAGTTTTCAAACGTCTTACATCGGTCATCATCGTCTCATAATCATATTCCCGATTTCCTTGAATAAGCCTCCAAGTAATCCTTAATGGCACAGAAATTGTCTGACCGACTTGCAGGGCATTCGGGTTGAGATTGGGGTTAGCCAAAAATAGGGCATCCAATGAAAGATTACGTGATCTTGCAATTGCCCATAACGAATCGCCTTGCTTAATACTATAGCCGGTCGTCGTAAAGCCAGGAATTTTGATTTGTTGGCCAATCATAAGTGCAAGTGGATCAATCCCACTATTGGAATCAATGATAAGTTGGTAATTCACCTTGAATAATTGGCTATAATACCACAAGGAATCATTCTTCCGCACAAAAACGTCCATACTGCACCTCCTCTTAAGCAAATGTATGCTGATTTGATTTAATTATTGCCAACGCAACGCACCCTCCCCCCATAGAAAAGTCACTCCTCAAAACGAACCAAATTGGGGGCATCATCCAGAATGCTTAGATATTGCTCAGTATTTCCATACCTACCGTCAGGGTCCAATTCCTGATATCTTTTGAATTTCGCTATCCGATCTTCTTCTTTGACCCAGCCCAAATGCTTTAAGCGAATGTCGGATAACTTGTGAGGCAATTCAAAGACATTTTCTGCAAATCTCCCACAATGCTGCGGCCTATCGTTCCATTTGCATTCAAACCCCTCCCGATACCTGACAAGGAACGGCCGGTAATACCGGTGTGCGCACCAGCGATCATCCTCCCTGTAATGGGTTTCATTCCAAAAGTCATATAACCGGAAGCAATATACATCGACTTCTTGATCACTTATCAGCTGCTTGACTACCTCTTTGAATCTTTTTTCAAACATTTCGTCAGCGTCAAGATTTAAAATCCACTCGGGATTCGACTTCACCGTCTCCGACCATTGCTGTTTACGAAGTTCTATTTCATTGGAGAACTTGGAGACATCATTCCTGATGATGCTTACCGGCATCCCCCTCAATACTTCTAAACAAACCTCTGCGGAATCGTCCGTGCTGCCATCATCAATAATCACGGCTTCATCAATATAATCACGAACTTCCTCTAAAACCTTCCTTAGATAACGGTCACTTTCATTTTTGATGACCATGCTCAGCGTTAATTTGGGACTGGATACCCCTGAAGCTTCCCTCTTATTATCCGTCCGATCAAGAAATTCCATCGCACCGTCCAAGTCCGAATCCCTGTATATATGATAAGCGGGCAAGTGGGTATCAACGTACATGGAAAATCCTAAAGCTGCGGCACGAATGCAAAAATGCCGGTCTTCACCCCAAAATGATAGATTCTCGATCATTTTAAAATTCACACCTGCTTTCAACGCTTTTTGGCAGATGAGTGTACAGGCACCCAATCCCCCAACTTTATGAACACCAGGTGTTCTCATCTGTCGGATGTACGACTGATAACGTGTGGTGATCTCCGAATCCGCCAACGGTTGACCGCGTGATATCTCCCATTGGGTGTATTCATCATATAACCATACTTGAGGCCGTTCTTCGGCATCAGGCTGCCATTTTGTCCAGAAAATATTAGAGATGATATCCTTTTTGGCAGAAATAAGCTGCTTGATGGTCAGAGGGTATAGCAAGAGGTCCGAGTCGATAAGAAATAAATAATCATAGTCTTCCTTAATCGCGTGTTCGATCATCATATTTTTGAAATCAGCGACCTTCCATACCAGATTTTCATTCCAGTAATGGGTAATGCCATTACACACGTATACATCGCTTTGATTGGATGCCAGTATTTTGACATTGCTCCGCTCCTGACTGAAACCCTCGAGCATTTTGCTTGATCGCTCATCTTCATTGTCATCAATGAAGAAAATGCCAAGCTCCAGTCCCTCCACATCCAGCCTTTTAAGTGAGAGCAGGAACTTTTGTAAAATATCTGGTTTCTGGTAAATCGGACTGCCTACTAACACCCGATTTTTTTTACTAGCCATAAATTCCACCCTTTACCGATAATTTAAGTAACTTGCCCCCAATTAATCTGACAGCATGACTTTTTTACAAACCATTTATAACTATATATTCTTACCGAACTTGTCGGGTGTCATTTATATAATGGAGCCATGCATAAACCAAAACAGGCATCCATTCATGAATGGATGCCTGTTTGCATTTCACTAGATTGGTAGTCCCATATTTTACGCTTCTTGCGGTACAGGTAAACCTAAACCTTCGGCTATGCGCGTTCCGTATTCCGGATCGGCTTTGTAAAAATGGCCGATTTGACGAAGCTTGATTTCTTCCAATTCCACAGGTTTCATTGCGCCCACGATCGTGTCAACAAGGCGGGTTTTCTCTTCGGCACTTAATAGACGGTATAAGTCACCTGCTTGGGTGTAGTGATCATCACTATTATGACCGACTTGTGCAGCTTGCCCAGTCACCTCGAAAGGAGTGACTTTATTTTCTGTTGATTCGGCAGGGCCTCCAAAACTATTCGGCTCATAATAAACAGATCCCTTGCCATTGTCATCAGCACGCATGAAGCCATCACGCTGATAGTTATTCGCTTCCACTTTCGGACGGTTAACCGGAAGTTGGTTGTGATTCGAGCCCACACGGTAACGGTGTGCATCTCCATATGCGAATAGGCGTCCTTGAAGCATCTTGTCTGGGGAAGCTTCAATTCCCGGTACGAATGTTCCTGGTGAGAACGTGGCTTGCTCCACTTCAGCAAAGTAGTTTTCAGGATTTCTGTTCAATACCATACGACCAAGCTCGATCAGCGGATAATCTTTTTGAGACCATACCTTCGTCACATCGAATGGATCGAAACGGTATGTATCCGCATCTTCCAAAGGCATGATCTGAACATACAATTTCCATGCAGGGAAGTCCCCTTTTTCAATGGCATTGAAAAGATCTTCCGTATGGTAATCAGGGTTTTCACCTGCTAGTTTTGCAGCTAGATCCACATCAAGGTTTTTGATGCCCTGTTCTGTTTTGAAGTGGTATTTCACCCAAACGCCTTTTCCTTCAGCATTCACCCATTTAAATGTGTGGCTTCCGAAACCATGTGTATGACGGAGTGTAGCAGGAATGCCCCGATCGGACATCAGGATCGTCACTTGGTGCAGCGATTCCGGTGAATGTGACCAGAAATCCCAAACAGCCGTAGGGTTTTTCAAATGTGTTCTAGGATCTCTTTTTTGTGTATGGATGAAGTCGGGGAACTTAATCGCATCGCGAATAAAGAATACAGGCGTATTATTACCGACGATATCGTAGTTTCCTTCTTCCGTGTAGAATTTAACAGCAAATCCACGCGGGTCACGGACTGTATCAGCAGAACCCAATTCACCTGCAACTGTGGAGAAACGGATAAAAAGATCTGTCTTCTTGCCCACACCATTGAAAAGTTTAGCTTTCGTGTACTGAGAAAGGTCGTTCGTTACTTCGAAAGTTCCGAATGCACCGGCACCCTTCGCATGAACTACACGTTCAGGCACACGTTCACGGTTGAAGTGGGCTAGTTTTTCCAATAAGTGTACATCTTGAATGAGCACCGGGCCGCGTTCGCCGGCAGTGATCGAGTTTTGATTATCTCCAACTGGTGCTCCCCAGCTTGTAGTAAGGTTTTTCTTATTTGTCATAATTGAACCACCTTTTCATTATTATTTATGTATATAATGATAAAGCTTCTCAGAAAAAAATCAATACTTATTTATAATAATTTTAATATAATAATCAATCCATTGTTTTTTTATTTATATTATGACTTCACTAACCCCCAACATATGGAAAAGTATAGTGATATAAACCGTTGAAGGGTCAGCATATTGCCATAATCACATTCCTAATAATGGTATACGACCCTTATAACCAATATTCCTTCACACCGAGTGATTTTATCATTTCTCCTACCAATGGGTTAGTAATCGATAATGATGCCGAATATTCATAGATACTTTGCGCTACTTCACCCATCTCCTTCTATTTATCTTATAACAAACCTAAGTGTTCTCCTGTGACTTTGTTCACTTCATCTGCCTTTATAATATAAGGATGCATAGAAACCGAATTTTCATTGCTTTTGTGGACCTTTATTTCAGCAGACCTCTTCCAGTACATGGCCTTCCCCCTTATTTTGCTAGAGAAATTGTAAACATACTGGTTTGTGTTGGTTTGTGTTCGTATAGAAAATAAGATACTATTACGTTAAAATGACCGTCCAATAAGAGTAAGGGTGATATATATGAATGAGCGCAAGCAATTGGTAGTTAAATATGCACACCAATTATTTATTGAAAAGGGATATCAAGCAACTTCCATTCAGGATATTTTAGATTATAGCGGCATTTCAAAAGGAACATTTTATAACTATTTTTCTTCTAAAAGCGAATTGCTTAAGGCAGTCTTCCTAACTTCGCAAGAAAAATTCGAAAAAGAGCGGAATGAATTGCTTATTGGGCAAAACCTTGCAGATATTGAGATTTTCATCAAACAATCAGAATTACAAATGCACTCCAACAAAAACAATAAAATCTTTTTCTTATATGAAGAAGTAATGATTTCAAATGATACCGAACTTAAGAACTTCATCACACATGCTAAATTCCAGCATATCCATTGGCTATCAAAACGGTTTCTGGACATTTTCGGTGCTGATAAAAAACCCTATATTTTGGACTGTGCCATTCTTTACTCGGGAATGATGCATCAAACGATTCATTTTAATGCTTTGGCTAAAGAGCCAGATTTCAACCCTACTGAAATTATCCGTTATTGCGTCGATAGGATTAAATCGATTTTCGAAGATGTCAGCCAGTCAAATGCACAGCTTTTGGAACCCGATCTCATTAAGCAATGGCTGCCAGAGTGCTTCCATTCACAGCAGGATTTTCATACTGCACTCCTGCACTCTGCAAACGACCTAAAAAAGATGATTCTAAGGCTATGCCAAGATGATGAAGCAGAACGGGTTAAAAACCTAAAATTGATTCACTTTATCCAAGAGGAATTATTACAAAACGTTGAACCGCGAACCTTTCTAATTGAAAGTGCCCTGCTTTCCTTAAACACCAATCCAAAATTGAAAAACACATTGGAACTAAGTGAATTCGAAAAGATCATTGCCAACAATTAAATAGAAAAAGAAGACAAATGGGGTTCGGAATGGTCTTATCCCAAACCATGGTTTCACAACAAAACTAAGTTATACTAAATGGTTTTTTACTATTTTATTAAATCCTCAATGGATTGAAGAAAACTAGCTGAAACGTTCTTTTTGAGGGTTTGTAAAATAGGAACGTTAATTTCCTCTACGGCACTCGCTTTCCGCAGGAGTCTCGTACCTTCCGTTCCAATCAACTGGACTTTTTTTAAAGATAAACTGCTCTAAGACCCTTAAATGGACCTTTTTCCAATCTTGGGGAATACATATCGTATTCCTCTTTTTTTGTGACAATTCTGCAAACATATAACTGAAATTCATGAAATTTTAGTATAATGACTTGTAGTTAAGGTGACTTCAGGAGGAGTTTTTCATGAACATAATTATGCGTTTTCTTATCAACGGGCTGGTATTGCTCGTTATTGACTGGCTTCTCGACTCCATCACGATTAAATCTTACGGAACAGCCTTGCTGGCGGTTTTTATATTATCAATCATGAACTTGCTGGTTAGGCCCATTCTCCAGCTTATCACATTGCCGATCACCATCCTGACGTTCGGGTTGTTTTCTTTCATTATCAATGCCTTCACATTCCAAATCACTTCCTATGCCGTCAGTGGCTTTGTAATAAATTCTTTTTGGGGAGCTTTAATCGGATCATTGTTATTGAGTTTCATTCAAAGTCTTCTTATAAAACAGAGTAAAAAAAACCGTCAGTAGCATACTGACGGTTTCATACTTTAGGATCTATATACTGAAACAGTAAGTCGAATGGTGACGGTTTTTCGTATCATTTTCATTTTCATAACAGCCTTCGATATTTCCCGGGCTATTCCCCTAAATTTCGCTAAGCATCACTAGCTGTTTTCTCTTTTTTGACAATACTTTCCCCATAACTATACAAATCAAATCGACTTCTCAGGAAATAAGTATCAATCGATTCATGGAATGGAATGGCTTCTTACCGGAGTGGAATGAACAGGATCCTGTAGATGCCTTCGAGCGTAACCGAAATGAGATCACTTATAATCAATATTAGCATAATCGCAACCCTTTCATTGAACATCCTGAATGGGCCTCCGCCATGTGGCAATGATGAAACGAACAAGCTGTTCCTTATTTTTGGGACAGCTTGTCCACTGTTAAATGTCTAAATTTTTAGAAAAATCACATAATTTTATTTTGTTTGTATAGCATTATAATTAGTTTCGAAAGATTATTATACGATGAAAAATTAAAGGATCACTTTCGTAGTAAGCGTTTTCATTTTTTGCTTTACATTCTTCCTATTAAAATATATTATTTAGTTGTAATATTATGTGAAAAATCAATAAATAATATGTATTCTCCTCTACTAGTGATAAAATGCTAGATAGAGAAAATTAAACTCCAACATAGAAAAGGGGAAAATTATGCAAAACTCCAAAGAATCTCAACTACATAGAGGTTTGGAAGAAAGACATATCGCATTAATGTCTCTTGGCGCAGCCATTGGAGTCGGATTATTTCTCGGCTCGGCATCTGCGATTAAATTAGCTGGTCCAGCCATCATCATTTCTTATGCCATTGGCGGACTTATGATCTATCTTATCATGCGTGCACTAGGTGAAATGGCGATAAAAAATCCAGTCGCAGGCTCTTTCAGTCGCTACGCAAGCGAATTTGTCGGTCCTCTTGCCGGATATATAACCGGATGGAATTACTGGTTCGTTTGGATCGCCACTTGTATGGCTGAAATTACTGCAGTCGGAATCTATATGCAGTTTTGGTTCCCTGATACTCCGCAATGGGCTTGGGCGTTAGCCGCACTAGCCATCATGACAACGATTAACTTTCTTGCTGTAAAAGCTTACGGTGAATTGGAGTTTTGGTTCGCCCTTATTAAAATCGTAACGATCATCCTTATGATCGTCCTTGGCTTTGGAATGATCATCTTTGGACTGGGGAATGGCGGAATCGCAGTCGGATTCGGCAACCTTGTTGAAAATGGAGGATTTTTCCCGAATGGAATTTCTGGTGTCATCCTCTCGTTCCAAATGGTCATGTTCGCCTATTTGGGAATTGAAATGCTCGGTGTTACCGCAGGTGAAGTTAAAAACCCTGAAAAATCTTTAAAAAGAGCCATCGATACGGTTTTTTATCGGATTTTACTTTTTTACGTTTTAGCTCTGACAGTCATTTTATCAATCACTCCATGGGATGAAATGAATGGGGAAAACAGTCCATTCGTTATGATGTTTGATAAAATCGGTATTCCAGGCGCAGCAGGAATCATTCAGTTTGTCGTACTGACAGCAGCCCTTTCATCTTGTAACAGCGGGATCTTCAGTACAGGAAGAATGTTATTCAACCTAGCGCAGCAAGGTGAATCACCAAAAAGTTTCGAACGTACAACAAAGTCAGGCGTTCCTGGCGTTGCCATTATCGTTTCGGCTATCGTGCTTCTTTTCGGTGTTTACCTTAACTACATGGAAGCCGATAAAGTTTTCACTTACGTCACAAGTGTCGCTACATTCGGTGCACTCTGGACATGGGGAACCATACTTGTCACACAGATCATGTCTAGACGGAAAATGAGTCAGGGAGAAAAACAAGGCTTGTCTTACAAAATGCCTCTTTTCCCATTCACTTCTTACTTAACTTTAGCCTTTTTAGTATTCGTAATGGTAGTACTCGGTTTTTCAGCAGATACAAGAATCGCTCTAATCGTTGGTCCGATTTGGATCTTACTGTTGGTAGCCCTGTATTATGTGACCGGCTTGCATAAACGGAAAAGATAAATGTCAGAGGGTGCCAATCTAATTGGCACCCTCTCTTTCTTCCTTCACCTTTTACCCCTTCTTATGATCACCCAATGGACCGCTGCACCAACTCCGCCTAAAATAATGAGGATAGGCAAGTTTCCTATTATAAAAACAATGATTCCTGAACCCGCTTTAAGTAATAGATTCGCACTTGTTGCAAGTTGTTTCTTCGTTCTTTCCCATGTATTCAATTCCTTATTATCAATGCCCGGCACAACTATCCGGTCCTGTGATAACGTGATGGTAACCGTCGAATATGAGGTCTGGTTCTCAAGATACTTCATTTGCCCGGTCAGCTGCTCTATTTCTTCTTGAACCACGGCAAGATCGGATGATATTTTCAACAAATCTTCGGTCTTCTCAGCATCCTTCATGAATGCAAGCAACCTTTCCTCTACTGCTCTCTTTGACTTCAATCTTGCTTTTAAATCTACATATTGCTCCGTTACATCCTGTCCTGTCACATTCCTTCCGACCACTTCTGAAGCCTCACCCTCGCTATCGGCTAGAAAATCCTGAAAATGGGCTTCAGGGACCCGAACAGTGATCGTTCCTTCCACCAGTTCTTCATCTTCCCTGTATACATTGGACTCGACAACATATCCGCCATATTCAGCCACCTTATTCTCAATCTTCATTTGTGCCTTTTCGAGGTTCTTCACCTTCAACTCAAGCTGGGCTTGATGGATGACCTTTCTTTCATCCGTCACCCCTTCCTTTTCCGCTGCTTCTTCCTGTTGCACCATATTCCCGGAAATTGAAGCGTCCATTTTACTTTCCGCCTTTTCATCATGTGATTCAGAAGCAGAATCATTTTTTTCATTACTGCTGCATCCAGCAAGTAAAAGGAACAAACTGAACATAAACATCACTATTTTACGGTTCATCGGTATTCCCCCTTTTCTTAATAGTACCGACGTAAAGTTTGGAAGAAAGTTACACTTCTTGATTAAAGGGGATGTTTTATTTTCAGATGAGAAGGTAAAGGTATAAGAACATACAAATAATGAAGAAAGAAGAGGATCGCTTTATGAACTACGGAAAATTAGCTAAAAGTGTATTGGTACCTGTGGTCGGAGGCTCACTTGTGGGGATATTCGCCACAAGGAATTCAAAAGAAATTTATGACAAACTCAAGAAACCTGCTTTTGCTCCTCCTTCCTGGACTTTCCCCGTTGCTTGGACCAGCCTTTATACAATCATGGGAATAGCGAAATATCGCATTGCATCCAAAGAAAAAGAATCGAAGTCCGCTGAACGCCTCTATGATACTCAACTAGGGTTGAATTTCTTATGGTCTTTTTTATTCTTCAAATGGGGCTTGCGCGGAACAGCTTTTATTGAAATGGCTGCACTGCTGACCTTGATTACATTAACGGCATTCGAGTTTTATAAAATAGACCGTACATCCGGTTTAGCGATGGTTCCCTATATTGCTTGGGTCACCTTTGCATTGGGATTGAACTTTTCCATCTTCAGGAATAATTAATCACAAAAAAGGAAGCGCCCCTTGTATTAAGGAGCGCTCTCTTTTAGGTTTCACGAGTAAATATTGAAAACTCACGAGTAAATGCTCAGTTTTCACGAGTAAACCTATATTAATTATTGATATTCGTAATCCTGCCTTCAATTTCTGCCGTGATCTTTCCGCCTTTAAAGGTTTCTTTTACATAGTTAACGAATGCTTCCAGGTCAGCGTGTCCAAACACACGCTCTTTTCCTTTCAGGACGGTATAGTTATCACCGCCGCTTGCCATGAAATCATTGACGGCCACCGTGTAAGTTTCGGTATCCTTGATAGGTGTTCCGTCCGCTTTCTCCAATAAGGTGACGCGTTCCGTGACAGGTTTACTGAAGTCGGCTGTATAGCTCAGTCCAGAAATTTGCAAGGTTTTCGGAGATCCTTCAACGATCCATTGCTGTTGAAGCAGCGTTTTCACTTCCGCTCCAGTCAGTTCCAGCTTAACCAATACATTTCCGAACGGCTGGATTTTCGCTAAATCGGAAAAAGTGACTTCCCCCTTTGGAATATCTGCACGAATTCCGCCTGGATTCATGAAGGCAAAATCGGAATTCAAATCTGCCTTCATGGAATCGGCAATTAAATTCCCAAGGCCCGTTTCCTGCGTATACGCATTGGTTCTTAAAATTTTCTCATCCGTTGTCCCAAGCGGGGCTTTCAACTCGGGGAACATGTCTAGATAGTCGTTAATGAATTTCGTCGTCCCGGCATCCGGTGTGATGCCATCTTGTGTAACCGTGACAATCTCAGCTGACTTTTTAACAATATCCTTTGTGTTTGGATCGATTTCCAAATCCACATCTTCAAAAGCCGTTCCATAAGAGTAAGCTTGTACAATCAATTTATTATCCACATAGTTGTTGACCTTCGCATGATTATCTCCTGCTAAGATCACATCTACTTCATCATTCACAGCATTAGCAAGATCAGCCACTTCTCCTGTAATGACCCCTTCCTTTTCAGTGCCTGGGTCATGTGAGATGATCACTATCGATTTGACGCCTCTTTCTTTCAACTCATTAACCGCCTTATTTACGGCAGGTGCCTGTTCTATGAATTCTACATTCTTAATGCCATCCGGACTTACTTTTTGAGGTGTGGCATTCGTGACTACACCTATGAACCCAATATCAACCCCGCCGACCTTTTTTATGACGTAAGGGTCCAAAATCGGTTTTTTCGTGTCTTTATATACGACATTGGCAACTACATATGGAAAGTTCAATTTATCGAATACCACATCGGATGTTGGCGACTTTCCGCCATTGATTTGAGCCATCAGGGTTTCTACCCCTTTGTCGAACTCATGGTTCCCGACAGTTCCGACATCGAATTTCATATCATTCAAAAACTGAAGCGTCGGTTTGTCCTGGATCAAAGAAGAAACGGGTGCACTTGCACCTACAGCATCCCCTGCCGAAAGTAAAAGTGTATTTTCAGGGTTTTCAGCTTTACGCTGCTTCAAGTGCGCAGCTAAATAATCGGCACGCCCTTGTTTGATACCGCCAAAATCGGAAGTGGTATCAAGCTGGCCGTGAAGATCATTGATCCCGAGCAGTTGCACCTTAACGTTTTCTTTTCCCAAATTATATTTGTAAATGCCAAAGCCTTTATCATCCTTTTTGCCTGTATAGGAAATCGGGCTGTCTTCATTTAAATATTCCGCACCTTTAGGTGATGAGGTGAAAGTAACGTCCACCTTACCTGAAATCGGGGCAATCGACCAGTTATTATCAGCAGTTGGATTGATCTCACCCTCTTGTGTGATGTAATCCATCAAGATCTGGCGATTTTCATCCGCAGAGTCAACTACATATTCGCTGCCCTTGACTCCCGGGAAGTTCCCCCCGCCCGAAGCACGGTAATTATTCGTCACTACGATGAAATCTTGATTCGGGTCCACTGGTTCACCATTATATTTCAAATCTGCAATCCTGCTTGAATCCGACACTTTTATCCCTTTTTCATCATAGCGCGGAGCTTTGGTGACATCGATTTGATACGTAACGCCGTCAATCACATCAAAGTTATAAACGGCAAACTTTCCATTAAGCAGCTCCTGTTCCTCAGACTTGGCAGGATCGATTGTATTATATTTCCCGGCAGACATTTCTAGCCACTCTTTAACAACTGACCCTTTGATCTTGATTGCCTTCAAGGTATTATCGTATAAATATAAATCACCGGCGCTGCGAATGGTCAGTCCGCCTTCCTTGATTTCGGTGAATTCCTCGACTCCATTGCGACCCGCTTTGAAAGGGGCTCCTACAGAGAGAATCGGCAAGTCCTTGTATTCAGGACGGTTGCTTTGGATGTATTTTTCTACATACCATTTCTGTGCGCTCGTCACGACCTGTACGGAAGGATCGTCTTGCACAAGGGCGAAGTAACTATGAATTGGAGCTGTAGTCGTTCCAATTGGCGTGTTGACATACTTGATCGTTCCTTCGTGATCCTTCTTCACGGCTTTGACGACAGATGCATCTTCAGCAGCTTTTTTTCCTGTTATTTTATCGTTGATTGCACGTGTTGATGAATCGGAATTGACGACTTTCCATTTCCCCTTGATATTCTGGATATCAAGATCGATGATCCCGAGATTACTGCCGCCATATCCTGCTTGAACGGCTGGTACACCATTGATGGTACCCTTTTTATTATCCACGCCTTTAAGGACTTTTCCTTGGCTATCTTTGAATAGGCTGTCTAAAGAAGCCTCATCTTGTGCCGGAAAGACCTTATGCGTGTGGGAGAAAGTGATGGCATCGATGCCGGATACCTTGCTTAATGAATAGATGACATCCTCGGTATTCTTGGTATCGCCATTAAATCCGGAATGCGTGAGCGCCACGATGACATCCGCGCCCTTTTTCTTCATTTCAGGTACATATTTTTTTGCAGTCGTGATGATTTCTTTTGTAATGACCTTACCTTCAAGGTTCGTTTTATCCCAATCCATGATTTGCGGAGGGGCAAATCCAATGTAGCCTATTTTTACTGATTTTTCTTTTCCATTGATGTCCTTTACTTTCTTTGTGACGATTTTATAAGGAGTATATTTATTTTTATCATTCTTTGAATCATTGTCTTTATCTTTTTTATAAACATTGGCATTGACATAAGGGAAGTTCGCATCATTGATGGCCTCTTCCAAATAAGCTAAACCATAATTGAATTCATGATTGCCGAATGTGGCCACATCATAGTCTAGCAAGTTCATCGCTTTGTAGACAGGATGGACTTCACCCTTTTTCAGCGGCGCTATTTTCGCTTTGTACGTACCTAGCGGCGTCCCTTGAATAAGGTCGCCGTTATCCACTAAAACGCTATTTTTCACTTCTTTTCGTGCCTGTTTGATTAAAGAAGCCGTGCGGGAAAAGCCGACAGAGTCCGATACGGCATCCTTATAATAATCATAGCTCACCAGATTAGTGTGTATATCTGTCGTTTCCATGATCCTTAGTTCAAAAGGTGCATCCGAAACGGAGGCTGCCAGGCTGTTGCCGAAGTTACTCGTATTGCCGTTATACTTGGAGACAACCGATACTTTGATCCAATAACCCGATTTGTACGAGTTGAAGTACGCAGAGAACTTTTGGGCCGATTTAATATCCGCCTCAATGGCTGACTGTGAAATGACCTTCGTCCCATTCATTAATTGAAAGACAACGGTTTCATTTCCTTTGTTCCCTTTTTTCGGTGTGACCGTTACAGTCGCTTTGGTGCCTTTTGAGTAATTAACAGTAGGAGCTGAAATCGTAAATGGTTCAGTCTTGGCCGGTTTCTTATTAGACTCTTTGGCGGATGTCTCCCCCGGCACGGCAAATGGGGCTGTAATCAAACTCACAGCAAGAATCGGGGCGAGCATCTTATTAACATGCATTTTGAACGACATACTTCACAACCCTTCTATTTTTGTAAAATGCTAGAATAATATATCATGATTTTGTTGAATAAACGCCAAAATTTACCTTAATATTACTAATTTTGAATAAACGGTACTTTTTACCTATTTCCATTCAGTGAACACGGACCTTTTTTCCTTCAAATATATATAAAGGCTGGCCCATGCACATGAGCCAACCTGCTTAATGAAATGCTTACTGAAGAATCCAATAAATCATCTAAACCATTGAAACAAATTAAATTCGTTACTATTCTTTATCGTTTTCTTCATCTATTGATTTTTCTCATTCGTTTTTTTGCCAAGCCTCTATAAACAAGGTTTCATCAAAACAAAAGTGTAATTTAACGTAACTCAAAATAAAAGTCATAAAAATGTCACTTATGTAAAAATTTTTCGGCATATATAATTACATTTACGCTTAAAAGAAAGGATGTTTTTATTTGCCTAGTAATAAAAAGGAAGGCATAATCTTTGGACTTTTTATGTGTTTTGGTATGGTCCTTATTATGTCAGTTTACAACACAGCTTTACACGGCTTGTCATCGTTTACCGTAGGGGGTGCAGTAATTCAATTTGCGGTAACATTTATCGTCGCTTTTATTGCAGAGTCAATAGTTGAACCGAAGGCGCGTAAACTTGCATTATCACTGCCTTATGATAAATCGAAAGAATCCAACTTTATTATTGCAATTGCCTTTTGCATGGTCCCTGTAATGGTCCTTATTATGTCAGTATATGGGCTTATTTTAACTAGTTTAATGATTGGGATTGAGGGTTCAATCTTCATAGCTTACCTTAAAACAGTTGGTCTAAACTTTATCGTGGCGCTACCATCACAGTTACTGATTGTTGGACCAATCTCACGCTGGTTATTAACTAAATACATTAAACCAGCGACACAAAAGCCAAAATTAACAAAAGTTTGAGTGCGTAAATATTAATATATATGACAAATAAATAAAAAGGATTAAGCTAATACGCTAATCCTTTTTATTTAATATGTTATAACCTACTGCGTTAAGACGAAAAATTCCTTATATCATGAATTGACCTGTCCCATCCAGACCAAGGAGTTTTCCTGTGAAGCGACCATTATATCCAATATGGATTCCCTGCTTGTCCTCCTTCCATAATCCCTTTTTTTTTGAAAAAACCTGCGGAATTCCTTTAAAATAAAAAACTGGTAAAGCAAATTGCATTACCAGTTTTTAAAACATAAAGCCTATAAATCCCGATCTATTAAACTGGCGGATACCGGATCGATGCCCATCTCCCTCGACCAGATGGATAGCTGGCCTATATGGTGAATTTCGTGCGCTATCAGATGGCGCAGTATCCTGCCTTTTTCGTATGTCCCCTCCATCCAAGCTGGTTGAATCATTCCATTCTCATCTTCAATGGAATGCGAGTTCAAATAGTCAATGACCTCAGAATGATAACGGATAGATAAATCCTCCACTTTTTCGATCGTATCATAAGCTTCCAAATCGATCGCGACATCAGGCTTCCCTTGTATGGCCCTGATCCAGCTGCATTCGACATCGATAATATGGGCGAGTGTCCTCAATATATTCCCCAGCCCTCCTATGCGCTGCCGTTTCAGCTCCTCATTCGGTAAGGACCGGCACCACTTGAGCCACTCATTTCGGACCTGCCAATTATAATTGAATAAGATCAACATCCACCCCATCCCCCTCACACTTAATGTCATCGAAGTATCCTTCAGCCTTTGTATTGATAATAATCCTGTCTTTGAATGGTTTTGAATCCACAAGATTCATAGAGTCTTAAAGCATGCTCATTAGTCGCCTCTACCTCGAGAAAAATATCATATCCCAGCTGGCATTGTTCGGCTACGACCTTTTTCAATGCCTTTCTGCCAAGTCCTTTTCCCTGGTATTTTGGCAAAATGGAAAATCCATAAATCCAAGCTTCCCGGCCAGAGTGATCAACACGGATCTTACCGACCGCTCGGCCACCCTTTTCAATCATCATGGTTTTCAGAGTATCCTCATTGAGGATGCGCTGATAATAATCCTTCGCCTCTTGTTTCGTAAATTGGAAACATTGAATATCCAGCTGAATTTCCGTTTCCTCATCCCCTCTCCGCGAAGGGCGAACGACTGCATCATCATAATCATCAAGCACCGTTTCGGACCATTTCATTTGAAACTCAGAAAAAGCAAACTCACAATTGAGCTGCTTCAAAAATCCTGTCCCTGAATGGGATTGAGCAGGTGAGTTCAAGAGAATCAACTTATAGTTGCGCTCCGCGGCACTCCTTATGGCCTCTTCCATCAGCTTTGTAAAAACGCCTTGCCTACGGTAATCAGGATGCACCATTCCGCACATCTCCACTTTGTTTCCAAAATCGTATAGACCGAGAAAACCAACAAGCTTCAATCCTTCATAGTGAAAAAAGTCATTCTTATTCACACCATTTCGACTGCGAAGCGTTTCCCAGTTCAGCTTTAAAGTAAAACCTTCCAGTTCACATTCATGCTGCAGGATCCGAATATCTTCTAGCTGTTGACTCTTCATTTTCCCCACCCCTTTTCCATATTATCAGTTTATTACCAAACAATAAGAAAAGCAGCACCCTTTTACTCGGATGCCGCATACTTCTATAAGTTTATTGATGAATGTTGTTTTTTTAAAAGTATTTTCACTTTAATCCATAAAACTAAAATCGTACGAGGGGAGGATTTCCTATCTAATTCCATTGACGGATGAATTATAGTAGTAAAATGATTCCATTTGAGGATTATTTTTTACCTATTTTGTGCTATATTCCAAATAATGGTTTATCATTTTTTTATTTGAGTTTTAGGGAGGGATGTAATACAGTCTTGATTTTCAGATAGTACCGATTTCTTTTTATCCCGAATTCCGGACCCTTATTAGAATAGAATCCGAAATTCGGTGTTTATCACCTGGCACATACGTCCTGAGGTTATCGTTTTTTCGTTTTATGAGCGGACTTTTTTAAGTTCTCTACGTCCGTTGTCAGTTCTTTTAATTGTTTACCGAAGCGGAAGAGCAAAAACATAGAAACGACGAGTGGATAGCCAAATTCACTAACTAATGAAACCCACATAGTAGCATCCTCAATCATCATCCTCTTCACCCCTTTTCTTGTATCTGATATCTAAAGTGAAACTTGTTTAAAAAAATCAATCTAGCACTATTGATTCATGGAAAAAAGAACGAATGTTCGTATATAATTGATTTATTCCCCTTGTCTATCACTTTATTAATTAAAGGAGGGATAACAATGAACCAATTAACTTCTCATTTTTTTTCTCATTCATTGGAGTTTCTGCAGCAACAGTACTCATCTTTCTTTGAGCAACCGATCATTCAAGTATTTTTACAGAACCCAGAGCATTTAAAGATTTTCACTGAAACTCTTGATTCCCCTTCTCCCCACAACATTTGCCATCTCAACGAGACTTTCAAAATTTTCTATTACCGGGCTAAAGTATACAAATACATGTGCTCCTTAATTTACTTTTTCTCTGTTGACTTTGATAAAAGGGCACGGAAGCAGCGGGAACGCTATCGAATGGTACTTGATGCGACACCAAGGGATACTGGCGGATTGATCGATCTAATCGGCACTTTGGACGTTCACCTTGAAAAGATGGGGGAAACGAATGAACTCGCTTCACACATAAGTGATGAAGAGATGATAAAAGCCTTGCAGAAGTTAACAGCCAAACAAAACCTGGTGCTGACCATGAACTTTTCCTACGGCCTATCCAACAAGGAAATTGCTGCCTATTTCCATGAGTCGCCACAGAATATCTCAAGCATCCGTAAACAAGCTCTAAAAAAACTTCGAAAGCACTATATGGATGAGGTATATGTTAGAAAGGAGAAAAGCCATTGTGGATAAAAAACTGTCAAAAGAAGAATTAATGGATCTAATCGACTCTTTGAATCCTAAAATAAAAAAATCGTTAAAAAACACGAACTATCAAGACCGGAATGATCTGGAGCAAGAAATTAAACTTAAGATCATTGAATCATATGAAAAAATCGCAGCAATCGAGGCCCCTAATTTTGAGGAGTTTCTTGCAGAATTCCTTACTAAGCAAAAACAATGAAAAAGTACCAAGTCCAGAGCAAGGATGCTGGGCTTGGTACTTTTTTCTGAATATCAGTATGATGGTTTCAATGTCAGCGTATCACCTTTTGGGTCGTCTAAAGTGGTTTTATGATAAGTACCTTCTGCCCAATCGTCAAGCTGATCGTGGTACCACTCACTTTTCACGTTACCTGATTGACCAGGGCCAACAAGGTGATATCCTTGATTCATATCGGCCAGGTCGATGACAAATCTCCAGGACCCGCCATGATTAACGGTTCCATCATCTAAAAATGCCGCCGCCTGTACGGTGACACTGCTGCCGCCTACCGGCATTCCGCCGCCGCTGTTAAATACATAATTTAATGGGGCGACACTCGAGAGCGGGTGGTTAAACCTGACCTGATGATAGTCTCCCCATTCCCAATCAGCTATATCGTCACCTTGTGATTCTCCCAGTTCCGTTAATGTCTCCTGCAGCGACTTGGCAAGCACCTGCTCAAGTCCGCCCGCCTCATCAATCCAAGGGCCCGGCTTACCGTCCAGTGCCCGCCTTAGTAGTTCATCGACGGCCGACCGCCTTCCATTAAAGAGGTTGAGGGTTTCCTCCGGTATTTCTTCCTTAAGCAGAACATCACCTATTTTTCGCATCCAGACATTAAAGATCATCGGTGCCGCTTCATCAACGGAATCAATATGATTCCATTTTTTCAGAATCGTTAGTGCCTGGTCTTCCTTTTTCCCAGATGGACCTTTCAATACCTCCACGAATTGAGGAACAAACTCCTTAGCTTGCAAATTCACTGTATCCATCTGCAGGCTTTGCATATCCTCGGCCGTAAGCTTTTTATTGGCTTTTAAAAACTCCTGTATCCTCATCTGACGGTACGGCTGTGCCCAGTTATTACTGATGTGGTAAGGATAATCATCTGAGATGACTTTATTATTCGCTGTCGAAATGAATCCCTCTTCCGGATTCACCGTTTTTGGAAGTTCATCAAAGGGGATATAGCCTTTCCACTCAAATTCATCCGTCCAGCCAGGTACAGGCAGCATACTATCGCCTTTTTTCCTGATTGGGATTTTCCCATTCGCCTTATAGGCAATGGTCCCGTCGACTGAGGCAAAGACAAAATTCTGGGCCGGCGTTTCGAATTGCAAGAGGGCCTTTTCGAATTCTTTCCAGCTTCCCGCTTTATTCATATTCAGTACCGCTTCAAGCTCGGCAGATGGATCAAGTGCCGTCCACCTTAATGCAAGCACGGTATCTTTTCCGCTTTTCCCAGCAAACTCGGAGACAACCGGTCCATGGCGGGTAACCGTCACTTTATAGTCGAGTGTTTTACCACCCTTCACCTTTATGGGTTCGTCCAAGATTTCAGCTTTTTCCCAGTTGCCTTTGTAGGAGAATTCTTTCTCGTTTTCCGGGTTTCTCCTCTCAATATACAGATCCTGTACATCCGGACCGGTATTGGTCACACCCCAAGCCACCTTTTCGTTATGACCGAGGATGATTCCCGGAATCCCGGCAAAAATAACACCGCTCACATTGACCGACGGGGCCTCCAAGTGCATTTGATACCAAACGGACGGTGTAGCTAATCCCAGATGGGGGTCATCGGCCAATAACGGCTGACCGGAATCCGTTTTCTTGCCTGAAACTACCCAGTTATTGCTGCCGTTGAATTCATAAGGAATAACGGCCCCGGCAAAACTTTTTTCAATATCCAGTTCTTCCTTGCTGATGATATATGGAGCGCTCTTTGGATAATTAGGGAATAAATCATATGCTTTTTCCTTGGGGAACGTTTGCAGCAAATACTGCCTAAACGCCTGATCCTCCCAGTTCCCGCCTAAATCAAAGGCCATATATTTACCGATGGTCAGCGAATCGACGGGTGTCCACGGCTCTGGTTCGTATCCAAGCAGAGTGAACTCCGCCGGCCATTTCCCATTCTCCTTCAATTCATTGATATAAAGATTTACTCCCTCGGCAAACACATCCAAGGCATCTTTCCCGTCACTTGAATACGCTGCATAAGAGGCTTCAGCCGCCCGCCTCAACCCAAGTGTACGGAAATACTTATCGTTTTTGACGGTTTTCTCACCAATCACTTCACTCAATCTTCCTGAAGCCTGACGCCTGCTTAAATCCATTTGAAATAAACGATCCTGTGCTTGGATATACCCTTGGGCTAAATACAAATCATGTTCATTCGCTGCGTTGATATGCGGGACCCCACTTGAATCCCTCACCACCGTAACCGGTTTCAAAAGACCTGGAAGCGATATTTCCCCCTTCGTTTCCGGCAAGGATCTTGAAAGAAATACATTTGCAGCAATCAAGACAGACAGCAAAAGTATCATCATGATTCCAAAACTCCATAGCACCCGCTTTCTCCACTTCCGTTTTGGCTTTTGCTGAGGTACGGCAACTTCCATCGATTCATCTCCCTCTCTCTCCCCATAAAACTCTCTTTCTTTCTATTTAAGATATTCCGCGTTTCCACCCATCTTTCCTACCAACATCATTACATTCTCTCTTTTTATTTCAGTAAGGCTGGAAAGGTTCAAGGACGAATTTTTCCTGGGCAAGGTCGAATTTCTACCGCGAAATTGCTCCGATAAACATTAAATCAAATGCAAAAACACCGATACAATGTATCGATGTGGCAGGGAATTCTAGCTATTTGCAATAATGTATTCAATGACTTTATCTGCATCGTCTGTATAAAAGAGAGCTTTATCAAAGTCATGGGCCGCCTTCGTCTCGGCTTCCATGTATTCAATCACGGAAAGAAGACCAAGTAGCCTCTTCCATTTATGAGTTTTCTCGAGAAGTTTTCTTTCCTTTTTTATATCCTCTGGTATGAATTCATTAATGATAAAACATGGGTCGGAAAATGAGGGGTCCCGAAAACGCTCGTTCAAGGCTCGCAATTTATCCCGATCCCATTCGGCCCTTACCAAGTCCGATATGACCGAGACATTTTGGACCGATTCGAGGATGCGTTTGGACAAAATATCATATTCTTCGTCCTCCAACCCTTTATCCGTCATGATTCCTACACAATACCATTTTTCGTTATGATCAGGTTCTTCATTTTTCTTAAAAAACACTCTTCGTCCACCTTCCTTACACGCTTTACATTATTCACTTTACTTAAATGAAAATCAACATGCCCTTACGCCATTAACTATATCATGAAGAAATATCGATGGACGATAAAGTATGAAAGCTTCCTGGGAACTACATGACATAGAAAAAGATACCCTAAAATAGGGTACCTCCATCATACTGGCTGAAGAGCCAGCCCTCTTTGTTTAAACAGATATTCCAGTGCCTGCCTGAATGATAGGAAGGCTTTTACCTGATTTGCGAAATCAAGTTTGACGATCTCTTTCACGGCATCAGGGTTAAAGCCGACAAACATCGTTTCCGTACCCATCAACGCCAGTGCCCCCACTAATTGATCCAACAGGGAGAGCATATTGCTTTCCTTCGTAAAGTTAATTCCGGAGAAATCCATGATCAGTACTTCCGCATGCAGATCTGCACATTTTTGCAGTACCGTCGATTGCATCGACTCCATTCTCCAATCGTCAATTCGTCCGATCAACGGTAGGAGCAGCACATCCTTTAATACGGTCTGAACGATCGGGGTGGACAATTCTTCCATGACTTCTTGGTTTTCTTTTATCTTCTGCAAAGAATCGTTTGCCATTTTCGCCATTTCTTTATAATGATTCACGTAACTGATACTCACACAGTGTATGAACTGGTCCAGGATTGCATCAATTATCGAGCTTGCCTTTAGCAGAATTTCAATCGAGTAATAGCGATTGCTTACTTCTTCTTCAATGAAACTCCAGAAAAGGTTACGCATCGCTTGAGCTTCCTCAATATTCTTATCTAAAGGAATGCCCATATCCACGATGCGCTTACCTATTTCCATACCCGTTATTTTCATACTTTCCATTGCCTGTGCCTTTCCATGAATCAAGGCATCTGCATGAATTTGAATAAGCTTTGACCGTACCTCTTTACTGGTTTCAAAATCATAGAGCGGTTCCTCTTCTTCAAACAACTCGATATGCTCCACTAAGATATATTTAAATTTTTCAATTTTTTCACCGATCATTCTTAATTCTTCCATGTAGACCTCCCATACAGGGCTTTTATCACATTTTATCAAATAATTAATGGTTAAGGATATAAAATCCTTCTATTACCAATATGATAATAGACGTTTACCCTTTTTTTTATAAGGGTATTATGATATATGACTTGGAGGGATTATCATGAAAAAAGATCAACAAGACTTCGAATCTGAAAACATGAGCGATTTAGTAGAACTCATAAACAGTAAAAATAACAGCCGCAGAATCTTGGATGTACTACGGCGTAATAAAAAGGCTAAAAGTAAAAGCAAAGATAAAAAATGAAAAAACCCAGTCCAAAATGGTCTGGGTTTTTTCATTGGATAAAATAAAAGTGCTGAGTTTGTTGTATTAAGCAATCTCAGCTCTCCCGTCATTAACTATTGAAAAGCCACTACCTTTTTCTCCGGATTTCCTTCACATGGTTTCCTTCAGTGGTAATATAGACTGTTTCATCAATTTTGTATGTTAAATAACGGTCACAATCAATTTCCAACGTTTTCCCATTGCTGAATTTCATTGCGCAATTGGATCCCTCTTCGGTTTCCGTAACATCAATGACTTCGTTCGTCTTAAAACCGACTGCCTTGCCATCGGAGAAATGAGGATAGTATTTTTCAACAATCTCCACCTTTTCCAATCTGCCCGGACTTGTTAAGTATACAACGAATAATATAATTAAAACGGCTATTAACCCAATGAGAATTACTGCTTTTCGATTCACTCTATCTATTACCCTCTTCTCTTATCAATCTATTATTCAATATCCATTTTCACTAGATTATATTCAGCATTCCGAAAAAACATGATAGAAAAGATCATTTTATTTAACGATTCTCTTTTCAACCATCACCACACAAGCGGCAGCCAGGATGATCAGGATCGAGACAGCCGAGATGACCCCACCCCAGCCGAACTTCATCAGGAATATACCGCCTGATGCCCCCACTATACTTGATCCCGCATAGTAAAACAGGAGATATAAAGCGGATGCTTGTGCCTTTTCACTCTTATCAGCCAAGCTTCCGACCCAGCTGCTCGCAATTGAATGTGCTCCAAAAAAGCCAAATGTAAACAGTGCAAGCCCCATTATTTTCAGCAAAAGCGGATCCAATAGGGTTAAAAGGGCGCCCATCAGCATAATAGCGATTCCGGTAAGAAGTACAATCCTTCGAGTATATTGATCGGCGAGCTTTCCCATCCATGTTGAACTAAATGTCCCCACAAGATAGATTATGAAAATGAAGCCAATCAATGTTTGTGATAAATGATATGGCGGTCCCATTAAAGGTATACCCACAAAGTTATAAACGGTAACGAACGAGCCCATTAATAGGAAGGCCATGCCGAATAAGAGTACTAGTCCGCTATTCCTTAAGTTATTGATCAGGGAGGTTTTGATTCTCGACAAAGAGACTCCTGCGCGGACGGCATGCTGTGAAGGCGGAAGCATCCACCAAAAGGCCAGACTGATGATTAAACTTAAAGCCCCAAGGCTTCCAATCGCTATGTTCCACGAGAAATGGTCGGTCAGCACGCCGACAATCAGCCTGCCAGCCAATCCCCCGATACTCGAACCGCTCACATAGATTCCCATCACATAGCCAAGGCTTTTCGGATGAAATTCTTCATTGATATAGGCCATCGCAATTGCCGGGAAACCTGCAAGCACGGCTCCTTGAATCGCCCGTATCGCAATTAGGATGTATAGATCATCCTGGATGAAGCTGACACATATGGATAACAATGCAGACAAGGTGAGCGCCGTCCCCATTATTTTTTTCCTATCGATATTTTCTGAGAAAAAAGAAACAAGCAATAAACAGAGTGCAAGCGTTCCTGTTGCGAAAGATAATGTAAGGCTTGCCATTGCAGGAGAGACTCCGAATTGCTTTGCGAAAACTGGAATGACCGGTTGGGTACTATACAGATCCGCAAACGTTACAAAGCTACCAAGAAATAAAGCCAAGATTGTTTTCCTGAATGATTTACCAGCAGGCTCGATATAATTCACTTTTGTTCAGACCCTTCACTATTTAACTTTCCCCCTATGTTAATACGAACTTCCCGAGTTGTCTATTTCGTCACTTTTGTCCAAAGGGAAAGTTATGTTCCAGCTAATCACAAAAACCCTCCACTGCACGCAGTGAAGGGTTTTTCATTAATATGAACGTTTACCATCCCGCTCACTTTTATTAAGGAGCCAATACACTGGCATACCTATAATGAGGATGATCACCGAGTACAGGGCATTTAAAGGTGTTTGGATTAATGTGCTTAAAACAATGTATATTGCGCCAGCAATCGCCACGATGGGGATGAATGGGTAAAACGGCACTTTATACGTTTTTGCATCCGGATCTTTCCTGCGTAAGATGAAGACCGCAAAGAAAGCTAATCCATAAAAACAGAAGACAGAGAATACGGCCATATTGGTAAGTTTGTCAGGGTCTGTTGCAACCATCATGATGATTGCAATGATCACTTGCAATACCGTCGCATTTATAGGCGTTTTGAACTTGGGCGATATTTTTCCGATTTGTTTATGGCCTGGCATCATTTTATCAGTCGCCATCGCCAAGGTAATGCGTGGAAAGGTCAAAAGCTTTCCGTTCAAGCAACCGAAGATTGAAATCGCAATTCCGATCGATATCAATTTCCCGCCAAATTCACCGAATAAAAGCGTTGCCGCAACATTCGCTGCATTCGTACCATGCGCTATGACTCCCTCCGCCCCCAATACAGAAAGCATGGCAAGATTCACACCCAAGTAAGCGACCATGACCACGACCAATCCCGTTATGATTGCCCGCGGCAGCGTTTTCTGCGGATTTTTCATTTCCCCTGCCATGAAGCCGACATTCATCCAGCCATCATACGCCCAGAGCGTAGCCAAAATCGCACCGGCCATACTGATTTTCATTGAACTTTCGCTATCGACATTGAATACAGGCATATCACCTTGTACGATACCGAACACCGCTATGAAAATAATTGGGATCAATTTAGCAACGGTTGATAAGGTTTGGATGATACCGCCGTATTTTGTACCCAGCAAGTTCATGCCTGCTATGAATACGATCGTAAGAATCCCTATCGCCAAAGAGTAGCTTGAAGCGATCTTAAATATTCCTGCAACTAATAACCCGAAGTATAAACTGAGTGCGCCCATGACTGCAGGTCCGTATACCAATGTCTGAACCCAGCCGCATAGGAATCCCCATGCTTTACCGTACACTTCTTCCATATAGACATATAAGCCGCCCGTTTTAGGAATCCGTGTACTCACTTCTGCAATCGTCAACCCGCTTGCAAGGGTAATCAGACCGCCTATCAGCCAAGCTAACAAAGCCATGGTTGAATTACCGCTTAACTCAAGCACGTCACCAGGTCTCATAAAAATACCAGAACCGATAACTGTTCCAACTACAATAGATGTTCCAACCCAAAAGCCAATCGTTTTCTTCAATTGGTCATTTCCCATGTTGTCCTCCCCAGGTGTACACATGTACTTTATTTATACTAAAATTATATCATATAAATTATATGGAAATAGTTTATGTAATCATTTGAATATTACAAAAAATACTCAAACACGTTGGTACCATTACGCTCAGGGAGCTTTATTACATTTATATTTTTTTTACTAATTATGTCTGGAACTACACTAAAAACCGAATATTTTTTTATTATAAAAGGAATTATTGATATTAAACTCAATAATAACGAATTAAAAACTCAAAAACCCAATTATCATTCGTTATGAATTCCATGGGAATCCTGCCTATTTTCGGACACACAAAAAAACCACCCCGCATCGACGGGGTGGTCCCTCTCCTCTTTCAAGCTTCATTTCGTATTACCAAATAATGAATAGAAGCACAACCGCCAAGACGATCCGGTAAATGGCAAAAGGAGTCAATTTAACTTTATTGATTAAAATCAAGAAGAAGCGGATACAGAATAATGCAAAGATAAATGCACTGATGAAACCTGCAATAAAGAACGGCAGAACTTCAGGTGTGAAGCTTTCCCAGTATTTCACGATTTTCAACAAGCTGGCACCAGCCATGATCGGCACTGCCATGATGAATGTGAAATCGGAAGCCGCCCGATAGCTCATACCCAAAAGCACTCCACCTGAAATGGTCGAGCCTGAACGTGAGAATCCCGGCCATAGTGACAAACATTGAATTAACCCTACACCAAAGGCCTGTTTATAAGTGATTTGGTCAACCGTCTCTGCAGTCAGCTTTGGACGGAATTTATCCGCAGCAATCATCAAAAATGCGCCTAAGAACAATCCGACGATAACCGTCTTCATCGTAAATAAATGATCATCAATATAATCTTCGAATAATAGACCTAAAACGCCCGCCGGCAACAATCCGACAATGATCTGCAATAGGTTAAGCTTTTGGCCGTTCACAGCCGATGTGCCTTTCAGCTTCCTTAAACCAAGCAAGTCCATGAATCGTCCCCAGAAGAGCACGACAACGGCGAGTATCGAACCAAGCTGGATGACCACCTTGAAGGCATTGGCCACTTCACTCCCGAAAAGTTCTTTCGAATTCAGCCATAAATCATCAACGATAATCATATGCCCTGTAGACGATACAGGAGCAAATTCAGTTAATCCTTCTACAAGACCAAGGATAACTGCAACAAAAATTTCCCACATATTCATTTTATTCACCTCATAATTCGAACACCTATTTATGGAAATATCATATGTATTTTACTCGTTGTTTAAAATATTGTCTATTAAACATTGCTGAAACAATTCAAGCGTACATGTATGATAGGGTTCAAGATAAAGTTTAAAGGGGAAGTGATGATTTTGCAAAACATATTGATTTTCGCCCATAGAGGGTCCAAGGGTACGCATCCTGAAAATACCATGGCAGCATTTCAAAAGGCGGCAGAAATCGGGGCCGAGGGGATCGAGTTCGATGTCCACCTCAGTTCTGACGGGGAATTGGTCATCATCCATGACGAAACACTTGATCGAACGACCACCCTTACTGGTTATGTAAAAGATCATTCGGCACAAAAACTGAAAACGGCTGATGCCGGGAGCAAATTTTCCAATGAATTCCTTGGGGAGCGGATTCCTTTTTTAATGGACGTTTTCGACTGGGCTATGGGAAATGCTTTATTGATGAATGTCGAAATCAAAACGGATAAACTCGCTTACAAAGGAATTGAACAGAAGATCATTGATTCAATTCGTCAATATGGAATGGAAAATCGGGTGATCCTCTCTTCCTTCAACCATCAATCCATTGAAAAAGTGAAGATGCTTGCCCCAGACCTTGAACGTGCATTATTGTTCGAGGGGCTTCCTGAAAACTTCGAAGAAATCTTACGTGATAAAAAAGAATTGGGTTTCCATCCAGATAAAAACAGCCTGACTCCAGCAGTTAATGAAAAAGCGAAAAAGCTTGGATATAAAATCCGTCCTTGGGTCGCCAATGATGAAGCCGACATCGTCAGGCTCGCAGAGTTGGGTGTCGACGTCATCATGACCGATTTCCCTGAAAGGGCAATCAAGATTTTAAAGGCAAGGCAGGCAACTAGCTGAACAATGCGAAAGAGAAGGAGCGATGCTCCTTCTCTTTCTAATCCATTTTTATTCAGTTAATTAACGAGAATATCCGCCTAATTGTTGCTCAGCCATTTGCACTAAACGTTTTGTGATTTCCCCACCAACAGATCCGTTAGCGCGAGAAGTAGTGTCAGCACCTAGGTTTACACCAAATTCACTAGCGATTTCATTCTTCATTTGTTGTAGAGCTTGCTCTGCACCAGCTACTACTAGTTGATTGCTGTTATTGTTGTTTGCCATGTGTTTTCACCTCCTACTTATATTAATTAGCATTTTAGGCTTAAATTATTATTGCCAATTTATTGTATTTTTTCATCTGTGTTTCTCACAATCCTTAGCTCTTTATCATGAATTCCATTTTATGCTCATAAACTGTTAGGAAACTTTCAGTAGGAGGGAAAAGAATTGCAAATACATGTGGTTAGGCCAGGCCAGACGTTATATGGCATCGCCCAGACATACAGCGTAACCGTTGACAGGCTCGTTGAATCAAATAAGATCCCTAACCCAAATAATCTTGTTTCGGGGCAGGCCCTTGTCATTCCAATCGTCGGCAGTTATTATTTCGTTCAACCGGGTGATAGTCTTTATTCCATTTCCCAAAGGGTTGATGTCCCTGTTCAAGAATTGGCAAATATAAATGGCATTTCCGAAAATCAAATCCTATCCGTTGGATACCGGCTCTATATTCCGGCTCGGAGGAAAAGGACCGCCGAATTCAACGGCTATGTCGAGCCGAGGGGTACGACGGTTGCACCGGCCCTTGAAACGGCCGCCAGGGAAGCCGCACCCTATTTAACCTACTTAGCCCCTTTTAGCTTCCAGGCGCTACGAGACGGCTCCTTAAAAGAGCCATTGCTCAATGAATTCCCTGCCATCGCCAGAGAAAATAAAAATGTCCTGATGATGGTGATCACGAATCAGGAGAATGACCAATTCAGCGATGAGCTCGGGCGAATCATCTTAACGAATACTTCCGTTCAGAATAAGTTCCTGAACAATATCGTTACAACGGCAAAGAAATATGGTTTCCGCGATATCCACTTTGACTTTGAGTATTTACGCCCAGCCGACAGAGAAGCCTATAATCAATTTCTCCGAAAAGCCAGGGATCGCTTCAAGAAGGAAGGATGGTTCATTTCCACGGCACTGGCCCCTAAAACAAGTGCTGAGCAAAAAGGCCGTTGGTATGAGGCCCATGACTATAAAGCACATGGTGAAATCGTCGACTTTGTCATCATTATGACATATGAATGGGGATATAGCGGCGGACCCCCAATGGCAGTGTCACCAATTGGACCTGTTCGGGATGTTCTCGAATATGCCGTCACCGATATTCCTTCCAACAAGATCATGATGGGGCAAAATCTATATGGCTATGATTGGACCCTGCCTTTTGTACAGGGATCCACTGCCAGGGCCGTGAGTCCGCAGCAGGCCATCCAGATTGCGGCGGACAATGATGTTTCCATCGAGTATGATGAAACCGCACAGGCCCCGCACTTCAATTATACCGATATTGAGGATAGGAAGCATGAGGTGTGGTTTGAAGATGCCAGATCGATTCAGGCAAAATTCGATTTACTCAAAGAATTGAACTTAAGGGGAATGAGTTATTGGAAGCTCGGCTTAGCCTTCCCCCAAAACTGGCTGCTCATCAGTGATAACTTCAACGTACGGAGAAGGGTATAACAAAAGATATAGGAATACCGAAGCTCAAACGGGCATATTATCAATCATCGAGCATGAAGTCCATTCAGGATACGTGACTCAGCACCAAAAGCCTTCCGACATCTTCCGGAGGGCTTTTATCATTTATCGTAATTCGATAGGCAAGATGCCGATATTCATCTTTCAAAGTTTGTCTGTCCGGACCCTTATGAGCCAAGCCTTTTTTGACCATACTATAAGGAACAGCTCAAAGGGTGTGAAAAAAATGATTCGAATCGGTCCATACATCAGCACCGTTCCCAGATTTCCGCGTTTCATCAGATTGCTTTCTATCATCGCATTATTTTTACTTTCATTCGGGGTCTTGATCCACATTGTGGAGCCAAAGAGATTCCCCACCTTACTTGATGGCATCTGGTGGGCAATCGTGACGATGTCAACGGTCGGCTATGGAGATTTCACTCCCGTGACCAATCTTGGCAAAATCATTGGGATGGTCCTCATTTTGTCAGGGGCCGGCCTGATTACTTCTTATTTTGCGTACATCGCTAAAATTTCCATATCCAATGAACAGCAATTTCTAACAGGAAAGAAAGTATTCGGCGGCGGCGGACATATTATCATTGTGGGCTGGAATGGCCGTTCCAAGAGAATCATCCAAAACATTCATGATCGTAAGCACCATCAATCCATTGTCCTTATCGATGATACACTGCAAAAGCACCCGCTTCCAAGAACCAATATCCACTTTATCCAAGGAAAAGCAACATTGGATTCCGTTTTGCAGAAAGCCAATATTACACAAGCCATACGCGTCCTTATTACGGCTGACCTTAAGCAAGACGAGCTGCAAACGGATATGTTCTCGATTTTAACGTTACTGGCCGTCAAAGGGCTGAATCCGCATGTGTATTGTCTTGTGGAAATATTGACGCATGAACAAAAGGAAAATGCTTTACGGGCTGGAGCGGACGGTATAGTCGAAACGAATAAATTCGCGAGTGAATATATGCAGGATTGCTTATCGAAGGGGATCATAACGGAAGCCAGAGAACAAAATGAGCGGGATGGATTGAGCCTCAAACAGCTGCCCATCCAGGATGAATGGGTGGAATTGACGTTCAAACAGCTGAACGTTAAGCTATTCGATCAAGACATTTTATTGGTCGGCATCATTTCAGGAGGCAAGACCTTAATCAAGCCCCCCGGAGATGTAATCATACAACGTGATGACACCCTGCTCATCATTGATGATTAATGTAATAAAAGCTTTTCTAAATCCCGGACAAGCGTCTTTCCTAATGAGATATAGTTTTCCGGAAATTCGGCATCCGGATTTTCAGGCTCGGCAAACTGATTGAAGGAAGCGGAGAGGTTTCCAATATTTCCTTCATCATCAATCCCGTCCTCGTACTTATGAGATAACAAAAACGGCTGTAAGAGTTCGACCATTACCCCGTCCTGATCGAGTGAACCATCAACAGCCTTGAAAGGGACCCGTAAGAATTGGTAGCCATCACTGTCATCAATCTTATAATCAAAAGACCCGTGGTCATAATCCCATCCTCCGCCTATCACATATCCTTCCGGTTTTAACTTTGTCTCCAGATCGAACAAACCGAATGTTTTCCCTTCCAATTGAGAAGAAATTTTAATCATTGTATAAAACCTCTTTCGCTAATTTTCTATTAGCTTAACCAAAGTGCCATAAAAAAAACCTGGCCTTATTGTTCCTTCAATTGGAAAAAGGAATGGGCGTTCCAAGCTATCCTTACGCTTTTGTGAAGTTTCCTTCTCTTCACCTGACACTGCTTTTGCTTTTCAAACAGAAAAAAAGGCATCATCTGGATGCAATTCCAGCTTGATGCCTTTTTTATTATAAGCGCTGTTCGAGCTCAGCTTTTTTCTTTTCATATCCAGGCTTGCCTAAAAGAGCAAACATGTTCACCTTATAGGCTTCCACTCCAGGCTGATCAAATGGATTTACACCCAATAAGTATCCGCTCATCGCACAAGCTTTCTCGAAGAAATATACAAGGTAGCCAAAAGTATAAGCATCGAGTTGCGGAACCGTTACGATCAGGTTTGGAACGCCACCGTCCGTATGGGCTAACAGCGTACCCTCAAATGCTTTATTATTCACGAATTGCACCGATTCACCTGTAAGGTAATTCAGGCCATCCAAATCATTTTCCGCTTCTTCAATCAAGATTTCATGACGGGCCTTGTCCACTTTGATGACTGTTTCAAAAAGGTCACGCCGTCCTTCCTGAACATACTGCCCTAATGAATGCAGGTCAGTCGAAAAGTTGGCCGATGAAGGGAATATCCCTTTTTGATCCTTTCCTTCACTTTCTCCAAATAATTGTTTCCACCACTCAGAGAAGTATTGAAGTCCAGGCTCATAGTTTATCAGCATTTCAATCGTTTTCCCTTTATTGTAAAGGATATTCCGAACCGCCGCATATTGGTATGCCTGATTCTCACCTAGCTCGGAAGAACTGAAGTCCGTCCTAGCACGCTCGGCTCCCTCCATGATTTGATCGAGATCCGCCCCGCTGACCGCAATCGGAAGCAGACCTACAGCCGTTAAGACCGAGTAACGTCCGCCAACATCATCAGGAATGACGAAAGTTTGGAAACCTTCCTCCGTTGCTACCGTTTTTAATGCGCCCTTTTCTTTATCAGTGGTCGCATAAATGCGGCTCTTAGCTTCTTCAACACCGTATTTTTGCTCCAGCAGTTTCCGGAAAATCCTGAATGCCAGTGCAGGCTCCGTGGTCGTACCGGATTTAGAGATGACATTGATCGAGAAATCCCTATTTTCCAATAGGTCCATTACGTCCTGCATATATGTAGAGCTTATATTATTACCCACAAATAAAATTTGCGGTGCATTTCTTTTATCCGACGGTAAAATGTTATAAAAACTATGTTGAAGCATTTCAACTGCCGCTCGTGCTCCCAGGTATGATCCGCCGATACCGATAACCAGCAACACATCTGAATCTTCTTTTATTTTCGCTGCCGCTTCCTTGATCCTTGAAAACTCTTCTTTATCATAATTGGCGGGTAAATCAAGCCAGCCAAGATATTCATTGCCTGCCCCTGTCTGCTCATGCAGGGAATGGTGTGCCACTTTTACAGCATCCTGTAAATAGGTAATCTCATGCTCCCCGAAAAACGGCAGGGCTTTTGAATAATCGAAACGAATATGGGCCATTCAAATTCCTCCTTGGATTCTTTAGTTTCCCTTTCACTTTATCTGATGTAATTCTCATAATCAAGAAATCGATCAAGTAAATAACGAATTATGACTATAAAGTAATCTCCCACCTGGCAAGGCGGGAGAAAGGATCATATCACTTTTTTATAATGAAGCCCGTAAAATGGCAAGGACATCTTCACGGTTCAGGACTTTGAATCGTCCAAACTCCCCTCTGTTCATCGCTTTATCAGCCATGACTTCCAATTGTGAGTCATCGATGCCATAGTCCGAAAGATTGGTCGGCGCCCCTAAGCTGCTCCAAAATGTCCTAAGTCTTCCAATGCCTTCAAGGGCCGCCTCCTCATCCGTTTTACCTTCCGGATCTACATGGAAAACACGGACTGCAACTTGTTTAAAGCGTGCGACATTTTCATGGAGCACATGCTTCATCCAATTAGGGAATAAGATGGCCAATCCTCCTGCATGCGGGATGTCATAAACAGCTGAAACGGCATGTTCAATGTTATGCGTTGCCCAATCACCGCTGTAACCAACCCCAAGCGACCCATTCAAGGCTAGATTTCCAGCATATAGGATAGTGGCCCGGTGCTCGTAATCTTCCAGGTTTTCCAATAACTTAGGGGCGGTTTCAATCACCGTCGATAACAGCGATTCACAAAAACGGTCTTGAAGCGGCGCATGCGTTTCCGGATGGAAGTACGTTTCGAATACATGTGACATCATATCGACCATTCCGTATACCGTTTGATCTTTCGGTACCGAAAAAGTGTTTTCAGGATCCAAAATGGAGAATTGCGGAAATACCAACGGACTTCCCCATCCATATTTCTCTTTCGTTTCCCAGTTTGTTATGACAGATCCGGAATTCGCTTCAGAGCCGGTTGCAGCTAAAGTCAGTACCGTTCCGAATGGAAGGGCCTCTTCGACTGGCGCCTTCTTGATGACAAGATCCCATGGATCTCCCTCATATTTAGCACCTGCAACGATGGCCTTTGTAGCGTCTATGACGCTTCCTCCTCCAACGGCAAGGACAAAGTCGATACCATATTCTTTACAAAGGTCAACACCTTTACGGACTGTTGAGATGCGTGGATTCGGTTCAACTCCGGAAAGTTCGTGCACCTCTGCATCGATTTCTTTCAAGACATTGACCACTTTTTCATATAAGCCATTTTTCTTTATGCTTCCCCCGCCGTATACAAGTAAGACTTTATCGCCATACGCAGGAATTTCAGCTTTAAGGCTTTCAAGCTGACCTTTCCCGAAGATTACTTTAGTAGGATTTTTATAAGTGAAATTCTCCAATGGATATCTCTCCTTTATGACACATTGACTCCGTTTTTGAATTGTCGACAGTGCCAAGTGCTAGTTTTTCTTTTATTCATTATGACCAATGTTCCATTTAAATACAAAATATCCGCCCGCAACTTTTGAGTAGATGTATATTTACATGATGGAAAAGCATGATAAGTAAAGAACTGATTTTTTCAAAAAAAGGAGGCTGTACAATGAGTGGAATACAAAGAACTGCACTTGTTCTTACAATAATTGGGGCAATCAACTGGGGTTTAATAGGTTTTTTCCAATTTGACTTAGTCGCTTCGATTTTCGGAGGGCAAGATGCTGGATTGGCCCGTATCGTTTATGGATTGGTTGGAATTGCCGGTCTCATTAATCTTGGTCTTCTCTTCAAACCAAGTCCTGAAATTTCCAGAGAGCCTGAAACCAAACCGACTCGTTGAGATCATGACAATGGACAATGTCTCTGTTCGATAAAATAAAGCCGGACCATGGATAAACACATGACCCGGCTTTATTTCATTCATATGCCCCGCTACCAGCCATGACAATGGACAAAAAAAACCGGCTGATCTAAGGATCGGCCGGTTCAAAAAAAATTATTTTTTGATTAAGTCTTCGCGTTGAGATTGTTCAATCCACTCTTGAAGTTTGTCTTTCAATGTGTTGAAACCTTCAGTAGATTCGATGTGAGATGTCGCTTTAACAGATGCTTGGCGTTTTTTCGGAGCTTTTTTCGGAGCTTCAGTACGCTCAGGAGCTTCTTCTGTAGCGCGGATCGATAAGCCGATTTTTCCAGCAGCTGAATCGATGGAAAGTACTTTAACTTTCACTTCATCGCCCACTTTTAAATGTTCGTTGATATCTTTAACGAAGCCGTGAGTAATTTCAGAAATATGAACTAAACCTTGAGTTGAATCGTCTAGAGCAACAAATGCACCGTATGGTTGAATACCAGTTACTTTACCAGCAACTACCGCACCAATTTCGAATTTTTCAGACATGGTAACACTCCTATTTTATATATATTTTTTCGTCTTTTCACGCAATAAAAAATTATATCACATAATTGGAAAATAATCAAAGTTAAGTATACCATACTTTTTAGGATTTTACTCATTAAAAATGTTTGTTTTTTGGAAATAATAAATATTATAAGATCTTTATTTATAACTTATCCTAATAATTTGCAAATAACCTCTATTTCCCTTAATTTATTCACTTATTTTTCTAAAGATTGTAATATTAAAACACTATTCAATTCCGCATAATCATAGTAAGATGAGAAAATGTTTTAAAAATTTAGTAATATGCAGCTAGATATTTTTTTTACATCTAAAGGAGATTTTCCATCATGTCAAAACAAGATCAATGGACTTCAAAACTCGGGTTCATCCTGGCAGCCGCGGGATCCGCTATTGGATTGGGTGCCATTTGGAAGCTCCCATATATGACTGGGCTAAATGGAGGAGGGGTCTTTTTCCTACTCTTCATTTTATTCACCCTGCTTATCGGTGCACCGATATTAATAGCGGAATTCACGATTGGCCGCAATGCACAGAAAGATGCCATTAGCGCATATAAACATATCGCCCCGGGGAAGCCTTGGGCATTGATCGGATATGGCGGTGTCGTCGCTTCCATCATTCTGCTTTCCTTCTTCAGTGTTGTTGGAGGCTGGATCATCTCTTATTTAGCGAGAAGCTTTACAGGTTCCCTCTCAAACTTGACTCAAGAAGAATATGGAAACTTCTTCAATAAGATAATCAGTAATCCTTATGAAACGGTCATCGCTCAGTTATTATTCATGGTCTTTACCATTTGGGTCGTGCAAGGCGGCGTTTCCAAGGGAATTGAAAAAGCGAATAAATATATGATGCCTTCCTTGTTCATCCTTTTCATCATTCTTCTTATCCGTTCCTTGACTCTGGATGGAGCGATGGAGGGTGTTAAATTCTTCTTGAAGCCGGACTTTTCCGCATTAACAGGGGAAACGATCCTATTGGCACTGGGCCAATCCTTCTTTGCACTAAGTGTCGGTGTTTCCGTGATGGTAACCTACGCGTCCTATTTAAGCAAAAAAGAAGATATTACAAAATCGGCCTTTTCGGTAGTTGGACTGAATATCTTCATTTCCTTGCTGGCTGGTTTAGTCATCTTCCCTGCTGTTTTTGCACTAGGCTTCAGCCCTTCGAGCGGGCCTGGACTGGTATTTGTCGTGTTGCCAGCCGTTTTCAATGAAATGGCTCTTGGTGGGATCTTCATGTTCATTTTCTTCATATTATTATTATTTGCCACCCTTACGACGGCATTCTCCATTCTCGAAATCGTCGTTGCCGCCATGATAAAGGGTGATGCTGCAAAGCGTAAGAAGGCTTCTTGGATAGCTGGTATCACAGTTTTCTTAATTGGGATTCCAAGCGCATTATCATTCGGGGTGCTTTCGGATGTGAAGATTTTCAATTTATCCATATTTGATTTCGCTGATTATCTGACAAGCAATATCGCGCTGCCAGTCGGCGCCTTGTTCATATCCCTTTTCATCGGCTATCAAATGAAAAGGATCGAGGTACAAAAGGAGTTCGAATCAGGCGCTGATTCCGGACGATCACTTTTTAAACTTTGGTACTTCCTGATTCGCTACATCGTGCCGATTATGATCATACTCGTATTCCTTAAGTCAACTAATCTCATTTAACATTCAACATGCCGTTTCGATATTTATCGATGCGGCATTTTTTTCACAAAACCTACATATTCCGTTACTTCCCCTAAGTAATAATATGGTAAAATAATTACATAATAAAAATATATTTCCTGAAAAAGGAGTGTCTGACCATGTCAAATATCGCGAAGAATATCCGGCAATACCGAGAAGATCACAACCTCACTCAACAGGAACTGGCTTTGAAATTGCGCATCGGCACGAAGAAAATCGAAAAGTATGAATCAGGTGAATCGGTTCCTGATACACAAACCATTTTACGGCTTTCCACCGTTCTTGACATTCCGGCTTCAGAATTCCTGAAAGATGCCCAAACCGGTAACCCAGCTGGTATCGACGAGGACATAAAAAAACTGATTGAAGAAATCGGAACCAAAAAAGCGGAGCTCATTCTAAGAACAGCTAAGGACTTTAGCGAAGAACAAATTCTGAAAGTTATGCATACTTTATATAATACACAAGCTTAATTCAAAAAATGGGTCGTAGTATGTGTATTTTTTTTCAGGGTACTGGATATACTATGATTAACACTTTCTATGTTAATCCATTAGATTAACTCTTTTTTCTAATTCCCCCTATGGAAAGGGATCCGGCTGCTAAAGGCCGGATCCCTATTTTTTTGCTTTTATTGACAATGATTCTTCATGAAACGTTCCATTCTTCGAAGCGCCTCTTGAAGCTGTTCCATCGAGGATGCATAAGAACAGCGGATATGGCCTTCACCGCTTTCCCCGAACACATCTCCCGGTACAACGGCAACAAGTTCTTCCGTCAGAAGTTTTTCAGCAAATTCCATCGAAGTCATCCCCGTCTTCTCGATTGATGGAAAAGCATAAAAAGCCCCGCCAGGATTATGGCAATCCAACCCCATATCGTTAAATGATTTCACGATATAATTTCGTCTTCTCCGATAACTGCGACGCATTTCTTCCACATCCTGCATACCGTTCCTTAACGCTTCCAATGCAGCATGCTGCGCAACGGTCGGCGCACACATCATCGCATATTGGTGAAGCTTAAGCATCGCTTCCGAAATTTCCTTAGGTGCACAAACGAACCCAAGACGCCATCCAGTCATCGCAAACCCTTTCGAAAACCCATTGATGACGATTGTCCGCTCAAGCATGCCGTCAATGGCAGCAAAAGAAGTGAATTCCTCATCATAAGCAAGTTCGGCATAGATTTCATCGGAAATCACCAGCAAGTCATGCTTTTTAACGATGTCAGCAAGCATCACTAATTCTTCCTGCCCAAGCTGGGTTCCCGTCGGGTTATTCGGTGAACAGATTAAAACGGCCTTCGTTTTAGGTGTGATAGCCGCTTCGAGTTGTTGGGGAGTCAACTTAAAGTCTTCTTCCTTGGATGTTTGGACTGTGACCGGTATTCCCCCTGCCATGGTCACAAGCGGTGCATAGGCGACGAAACAAGGTTCGACGACAACGACTTCTTCACCTGGATTCAAGATGGTCCTCAGGGCAATATCCAGGGCCTGGCTTGCTCCAACCGTGACAATGATTTGATCGTCCGGTCTATACGAAACATGGAACTGCTTCTCCATATACCGGCTGATTTCCGACCTTAATTCAAATAATCCGGCATTGGCCGTATATGAGGTATATCCTTCCTCCAAGGAGTTGATCGCCGCTTCCCTTACTGCCCAAGATGTAACGAAATCCGGTTCACCCACACCAAGCGAGACGACCCCTTCCAAATTGGCTGCCAAGTCGAAAAAGCGGCGGATGCCTGATGGTTTAAGCTCTGCAATCGTTTTTGAAACATAACTCGTTTTAATCATGGTGACACCACTATCCGCTTATCTTCTTCAGTTTGATCAAAAATGGTGCCATCATGCTTGTACTTTTTCATAATGAAGTGAGTCGTCGTAGAAATGACGGAATCCAGTGTCGAAAGTTTTTCCGAAACAAAGCTTGCCACTTCGTTCATCGAACGTCCTTCGACAATGACTGAAAGATCATAAGCCCCAGACATTAAATAAACGGACTCGACTTCTTTGAACTTGTAAATCCTTTTTGCAACATCATCGAAACCGACGCCGCGTTTTGGAGTGACTTTTACATCGATCATCGCTGTGACACCATGGTATTCATCCACTTTAGCCCAGTTAATGACTGTTAAGTAACGTACAATGACCCGCATATCTTCTAATTTCTTCAATGTTATTTCAATGTCCGATTCTGATTGATCGGTCATTTTAGCCAAATCCTTCAGATCAATCCGGCTGTTATTTTCAATGATTCTCAAGACTTCCAATTCCTCTTCATTCAAGTGCATTGGAAAACCCCCCTTTTGGAATTCACTAATTTAGCTGTGATGGTTTGGCTGGCAGATAGTCTCACGAATTACCTTATTAGACTTTTTAAAAAACCTATATGACAATATAATTTAATAAGTCCTATGCTGTCAGGATAAACTTACACTATTATATCAAAATTGGCTGGTGACCTGTTATAGTAATTGTATTTTTTCATCGTTATTATTACAATTACTGTTATGCAACAGTATTAAAGGACCTTTTTTGGAATATTCAGGTTAACATGGGTTTTTATCATTGACCAATAACGGAGGAGGAGCTTTTTTTGGAAAGTCATACAATCAAAGGTGTCGAACGGGTGGGTGATATCGAAATCTATTTTGAATATGACCGAATCGATGATTCTCTCCCCACCCTTGTCCTGCTTCACGGATTTTTGTCATCGAGCTTCAGTTTCCGTAAATTAGTCCCCTATTTAATCAAGGAATACAATGTGATCTCCATCGACCTCCCGCCATTCGGGCAAAGCGGAAAAGATTATCGATATATATATTCATTCCGAAACATCGCTAAATCCGTCGTTCTATTCTTGGAGGGAAAAGGCATCAGGAAATTCAGTATCATCGGCCATTCCATGGGCGGGCAGATTTCCCTGCAGCTCATCAAGTCATATCCTGATCTTGCAGACCATGCCATTCTACTTGCCGGTTCAGGCTATCAGCCCGGCTATTCGGAAAAAATGAAGATGGTCAGTTACCTGCCTTTCTTTTCATACGGGATAAAACGGTATCTGCAAAAGTCAGGTATCGAAAAGAACTTGAAAAATGTCGTCCATGACCCGGCGATGATTGACGATGAAATGCGGCAGGGATACCTAGGGCCATTCATTAAGAAGCATGATATTTTCCGGGCATTGGGGAGGATGCTTCGAGATAAGGAAATCGATTTGTTGAAGGAGGACCTTAGTGGTATTCATACGCCATGCCTGCTTATTTGGGGAAGGCATGACCGAGTGGTGCCTTTGAGTATTGGCGAAAGGCTCCATGAAGACCTTCCTAATTCCGAGCTTGTTGTCATTGAGGATTCCGGGCACCTTCTTCCAGAGGAGAAACCGGAAGAAGTGTATCAACTAATTAAGGGGTTTCTTGGGGTGGCCACCCCAACGTAAACTCACGAGTAAAACAGCAAAACTCTCGAGTAAAGAGCAAAAAAAACCGTAAAAAAGGTGCCCCTGATTTCTGGGTACACCCTTTGTCACCTTTAGATCGAACAGCTGGCATCATTCTTAATGATCAGCAGCTTTTGAGCAATTTCCAGGCACTTATCCATCTGAACGGATTCATCGAACGAGAACTCGTAAATGGATTTTATCTTTTCCGCCAGTTCCTTTGGATCATCTATATTCCGGATTGCTACGACCGTATCGGCAATTTCCGGCTCATATAGATCCCATCCTATCTTGAAAGGGTCCCATTCTTGCAAAACGGCAACCAATGCTAAATTCATTTGCTGTGTATCCATAAAATCATCACCTGCTCAATATTTTCAAAGAACATGATATCATAGTATCATAACAACAGGCTTTTCGCGAAGACGACAAATTTTATTCGGTGGTGGATATTTTGAACAAGTCAATATTTGAAGAACAAATCAACAGGGAAAATTCAGGGTCTGCAAAATGGGATAAAAACTTCCTCACATCCTTATATGGTCGCGAGGATGTTCTGCCAATGTGGGTTGCCGATTTGGACTTCCCATCTCCTGAGGGCATTCAAAAGGCATTGATGGAACGCTTGAATCATCCGATTTTCGGTTATACCGTCCCTTCTGAAACGGTCTTCACTGAAATTCAAAGCTGGCTTAGAGACCGGCACTCCTGGCAAATCGATAAAGATTGGATTTCATTCAGCTCCGGCGTAGTTTCCGCAATCGGTACAACGATCCAAGCATTCACGAACCCGGGCGATAAAATATTGTTACAATCTCCCGTTTATACACCATTTTTTGATATGATCAAAAATAATGACCGGGAAGTGGTCAATAGTCCCCTTATCATTGAAAATGACCGCTTTGAGATCGATTTCACTGATTTTGAGGACAAGCTGAAAAGCGGAGTGAAACTATTCCTTTTTTGCAGTCCGCATAACCCCGGCGGACGCGTTTGGACAAAGGATGAACTCTTACGGATCGGGGAGCTATGTGAAAAATATGATGTAGTCATCGTCAGTGATGAGATACATGCTGATTTATTCCATACAACATCAAAGCATTATCCGATCGGCTCGCTTTCAGAAAAATTAGCGGACATAACCGTTACATTGATGGCGCCAAGCAAAACATTCAATATTGCCGGCCTTCAGGCTTCATTCCTGATCACAAGTAATGAAAAATTGCAGAAGCTTTTGCAAAAGGCTCAAACGAAACTGGCCTTCCATGGTCTTAACATCTTTGCCTTAACAGCAATGGAAGCTGCGTATCGGGAGGGCTTGGAATGGCTTGAAGACATGATTGGCTACATTGAGGAGAATATAAAAGTGGCAGAGGAATTCATTGCAGCCGAAATTCCTTCACTGCATGTCATGCATCCGGATGCCTCTTACCTTTTATGGATTGACTGCCGTGACCTTGGATTGACCGACAAGGAAATCAAGGATCGACTTATCCATCAAGGGAAGCTCGCATTGGAGCCTGGTTCTAAATACGGACCTGGCGGAGAAGGTTTCGTCAGAATGAATCTCGGTTGTTCACGCAGCGTTCTGATGGATGGGCTAAACCGTTTGAAATTGGCTTTTTCTTAAATAAAAAAAGAACCAGGCTTAGAATCCTGGTTCTTCTTTTTCAATCTTTTTCTTCACCCACATAAGGATCATGCTCATATCGGGGCAAATCCCCAAATGAGGTTTGGATATTTTCTTCAAAAAGTTCTTCCTTCAATTCTTCATATTGCGAGTTCGGATAAACCGTTATCTCTTTACCGTATATATCCACACCAACGAAATTTTCATAATTTTCGACATAGCCGACATTTTCCTCGGACTCCACATACATATCTTCATAATCGTTTGGCGGATTTACAAAATCGGAAGGCGATTCAGATGTTCCATAACTGGCAACATCCTGCCAAGAATCCTCCGCGTCGTACGCAACCGATTCGTGACGGTCGTCAAAATCAAACCTTCCAAACGGCGGTCCCAAAACTTCCTCTTCGACCGGCCGATTGTCCGAAGTTTCCTGTGATGGGGTATGCTCGACACAATAAGTCGTAGTAGGGATGGCGTTCAAACGTTCAAGAGGTATTTCCTTTGAACAAACCTGGCATTTTCCATAATCACCTGTCTTGATGGCAGAAAGCGCCCTTTCAATATCCCTTATTTCATCCCGATCATGCTCGGAAAGGGCCAAATCCTTTTCCCGTTCATATAACTCGGTTCCTTCATCTCCGGGATGATTATCGTAACTCGATAACTCACCAGTCGAATCCTCCAGGCTTCTTCTTAAATCATAGTTGCCTGAATCATTTAATCGCTCTTCCAACTCTTGCTTCGTTTGCTGCAATTGCTGTTGAAATTCTTTAAGCTGCTGATTGGATAGCATGTGCAACATCCTTTCAAATCGTTCTTCCCTCTAGTATTTCTCTCTTCCCGCCATTCCATAAAGGTACTTTTTACCTTAGGAATAATTTAATTCAGATAACAGAAGCTAAATTAGAAATTTTAATTTCAAGGAGGACTTCCATTTGTATTTCTATAAGGAAGATTTAATCAATATGATCGTTCCCGATAAGCCTGATCCGAATGCAGCAAAAGTACTTCAGGAAACACTTGGAGGGCAATTCGGTGAAATGCGGACGATGATGCAGTATTCTTTCCAAAGCGCCAATTTCCGTGGCAAGGCTAAACAATATCGTGATTTACTCCGTGGTGTTTTCTTGGAAGAAATCAGCCACGTTGAACTTGTCCAATCAACCATCAACCAGCTGCTGAATGGTGCTGGCGGGGATATGCCTGGAGATGTCGCTACCGACGGCGCCCCATTGGATGAAGTCATCAAAGGCGGCGCAAACCCTCACCATTTCATCATCGGAGCAAAAGCTTCCCTACCTGTCGATGCTGGCGGCAATCCATGGAATGGATCATGGGTTTATGATCACGGTAATCTTGTGGCAAACCTTTTGAACAATGTCATGCTTGAATCTACTGGTGTCCTGCAAAAGTCCAGGATTTATGAAATGAGTTCCAATAAAACAATGCGCGAAACACTGGCATTTTTAATGGTTCGCGACAATGCCCACCAAAATGCATTTGCCAAGGCATTGGAAACACTTGGGGTCGACTGGGGGAAAATCTTCCCTGTACCTAATTATGATTTGAACAAATATCCTGAATGCCGCAAATATGTGGATTTAGGCTACCATAATGCCCAATTCAATTTCAGATTGGACCCAACTCAAATCGGCGATATTTTCAAAGGGGAAACACCGAGCCGAAATGGCGGAAACCTTGCTGTTACAGAGCCGCCAAAAGGATTCCCGGTACCTGAAATGCCGGATATGCCAAATGAACATAGCCCTGGCTTGAGTGATTTGAACAATTAAAAAAGAAGGCGGACACATCATACTGTGTTCGCCTTCTTTTTTAATTATTGATATATTTTTCAAAAACAAAGCCAAAATCTTTCACATGGTACTTTTTCCGGCTATCCATCAACCATTCGAAAGCTGCGGAATTAATTTCCTTGAAGCTTGCAGCCATTTGGCTTCCATCAGTGCGAACCTGGTTCAAAGTGGAAGAAGCAAGGTTTACGCTTTGTTGGGCATATTGAAGGGCAAACTCATTCTCATGGCAAATTTCCGATATTTTCACGAGTGATTTGAACAAGTCCTTTAATTCTTCTATGAATTTCTTATGAACATCAATGGAGAAAGTCTTTGCACCGATCGAAAATTTAATTTCCGCATCCAAATCCACGGTCCCTGCGGTTTCAAGCGTGGCATTTGATATAGTATACTGGCTGTAGCTATATCTTGTAAGTGTACGCTTTTTGCTTATCGCACTAGTGCCGTCCAAATGTATGAACGCTTGATTCGTGAAACAGTACTCATCCGTTTTTGATTTAATCAGGAAATAAATTTTTTCCCCATCTTCATGCATGATATAGTCATCTGCATCTACCTTGTCATAATCAGCAGGACTAATCACACTTCCAATATCACTAAGACCAAGGGCATCTGCCGCCATTTTCTTGAACATCCCTATTCCCCCTATCAATATCCAGGTGAATTACACCTTTTTATAAGTATTTCTCCAGTATTATCTCGTCTCGGATCGGAATTCCATCAAAACTGTAAAATGGAATCTCCGGCTTGATTTTCCGTGATTCTTCCACGGCATTTTTAACGACTTCCGATATGACATAACCACGCTTTTGAAAAAACTTCAATGCCTTTAAATTATCGTTCGTTGTAATCGCTTTAATAGTATGGCAATTTTTTTCCTTAGCGATATTTTCCATCACATAAAGCAATGATGAGCCAACACCTTGATTCTCATGCTCACTGTTCAAAGAGATGATCTGACATACATGGTCGGATAATTTGTAAGTTCCCAACCCCGTGATTTTTTCATTCTCGTCCATTACCCCAAAGCCCTCAAGTTCCGCATAATGAAACAAGCCTCTTGAAAAAACGACTTGGGTCGTCTCCCAGTGCTGAATGAAAAAATCCTTGACCGTATCTGCCGCAATCATTCTTTTAGCTACGATTTGCATAACCAATTACGCCCCCAAAATTTCTCTCTATGCTTATAGTATAAAATGCTTATGCTGATAAGGGAACATTTAATTCTTTACGCCCTTCTAACAAAACATAATACCATTCATATTCAGATAATCAATATTCAAAAACGGGGCACCCTAGTGATGCACGGCATCTTCCGGGTTCAAGAGATGGTATCATCCTTTAAACGCTGGTTCCTTTTGGTGACCTCATCTTCGAATTGCTTCGTTTTCATTTCTTCCTTCTTTGAATATCTTATAATTGCCCTCATCGTAAAAACGGCTGCCACTAAAAAAATGAAGCAAGTTATACCAGCTGAGATATATTCAGTCTTGTCTTCCGGAAAGTAAAGAAACAAACCTAGTAAAGCATGATTGAGAAAATCCATCCGATACATCCTTCCTGATAGGGAATTAAACTGCATTATCCCATTATATCAATTACCAGAACAATCCACTAGTGGGCTTAATCCACTAAACCCCGAAAAAAAAGAGAGGCACTGAGCCCCTCGCTTCTCTTTTATTTATAAAATGGTGATCCCTTTTATGACCACGTCCACTGCAGGCTTGTCTCCCGCAACTGTCTCTACGTTAGCAATCGTATCAACAACGTCCATGCCTTCGACCACTTGTCCAAAGACAGAGTGTTTATGATCCAGCCATGGTGTGCCGCCTTGCTCCATATAAGCACTGATGATTTCTTCCGGATAACCGGCTTGCTTCATTTGCTCACCCATCCTGCTGTCTACATGCTGGGCTTGTACGACGAAGAATTGGCTGCCGTTTGTTCCCGGGCCTGCATTTGCCATGGAAAGAGCTCCGCGCAAATTGAATAATTGCATGGAGAACTCGTCCTCAAATGGAGTTCCCCAGATACTTTCTCCACCCATTCCAGTGCCTGTCGGATCTCCGCCTTGTAGCATGAAATCCTTGATGACACGGTGAAAGATGATTCCTTCGTAATAACCGTTTTCAGCATGTGTCAAGAAATTCTCCACTGTCTTCGGAGCCAGTTCAGGGAATAGTTTAATTTTAATATCGCCCATCGTCGTTTGCATGATGACCGCTTTTTCATTTTCCAAAACTTCACTTGTTAATTGTGGAAAGTTTGTCATTGTTCATAACCTCTTTCTTTTTAAAATTAAATGGCATGAAACACCATTTTTCATCTTCATTTGTACACTTTACACGATTTTCATAAAAAAAGCATCTTTACGAAATTGAACAAATTCGCTGTGAAAAATCGTCGTTCTTATGTATCATGAAGGAAGTTAAAAGAAAGGTGGTAGGGAAATGTCAGAACAGGATTTTAAAATCGGCGATAAGGTTACCGCCATATATAAAACTGGAAAATACATCGGGGAAGTCACCGATATCAGACCTGCTGCATATCTTGTTAAAGTGTTGGCTGTCTTGAAGCATCCCATGCAGGGAGATCTTCATAACCCGAAGCAAACGGAAGTGTCCATGTTCCATCAGCGGCGTGCTCTAGCTTACCGGGAGCAAACCAATGTACCAAAGAATATGGTCAGGAACTTTAATGAGGAGATTCCTGAGTATAAGGAATCCTTAAGAGAAGCTGTTGAGAAAATGAAAGGCACTTTAAGCGAAGTCCAAACAGAATGGAATGATAAAAGCTTACAGTTGCTTGAAGATCTAGAGACGGATTATTTTAAATAAAGCATGATAAAAGCCAAATCAGTAGTATATGATTTGGCTTTTATAACGCTAAATGATTCAATACTTTTGATAAATCAATGCGATCGCCAATTGTCGTCGGTTCATGATTTTTCATATAACTTTTATCTTTCTCCACTAACTTAAAGATATTATATGTCGTAATCGCATCATCCAGCGCCCGGTGATGCTTGCCTGTCCCTTCTTTGCCATAGGCCTGTACAGCCTTCCAAAGCCCGGTTTGATTTTGATCCCCGAAAAAGCGTTTATACTCCAGGCACAGATCACTTTGTTTCCCTGAAAAAGGGAAATCCAATCCTGCTTTCTGACAGTTCTGGCGAAGTACCTTCATATCCATATTTCCCCAGGTAACAATCGTCGTCGGGTGCTTCTCATCTATTTTCTTCAATAAATTAACCAACTCTTCAAATGAAATCCCCTGGTCCACCTGATCCTGGGTAATGTTCAAGAACTTTTTGCATCTTCCCGTTAAGACTGGAAATTTCATTGGGTTAACAAAAGATGAGAATTGTTCCTGAATGGTCTCATTAATGACGGTGACTAAGCCCACCTCAATGATTTCCGGATAAAACCCTACTGGGTTGGCTTTTCCTTCCGGCATCGTAAATTCAAAATCAATGAATACATATTGCTGTTGTTCCTCCATTTTTATGACCCCCTTCATATTCGTGACATCAACATATAAACAAAAAATGGTTTTTTTTCTCATAGACTATTATAACAGAAGATTTAGAAAGTTTTTCGTAACACACCATCCGGATAGCTATTGCCGTCATACCTAATTTATCCAAAACTCTTTATTGTCTACCTTATTTGGATTATGATGGATGAATGAATCAAAAGTACCATTTTTTCATTCCTTCAATCCTAGGACATACTAAAAATATATTAGTTAGGAAGTTGAACTATGCGCACGTATCTTGGTTATATCACGATTTCCCTCTTGATTCCCGTCTTGATCCTTTTCATTTTCCTTTCCTATCAGGAGTGGTCCTTAGCGCAATCTCCCTATCATGTACTCGACGAGCGAATTCCCATTGAATCGATAGAACTGGCTCAGGATAGTTACATAAAGGCCGCAAATGGAAAGGTCATCAGTGAAATTTCCACTGGTGAGAAACGGACTTACCTTAAACTTGAAGACATCCCCCTATTCCTGGAAAATCTATTCATCGTTACAGAGGATCAGAAATTTTATGATCATGCAGGCGTTGACCTATCCGGCATAAGCAGGGCGCTTCTTATCAATTCGCAAAATAAAACAATCGAACAAGGCGGCAGTACCATTACCCAGCAACTGGCCAGGAATGTTTATCTTTCACATGATAGGACGTATAACCGAAAACTCAGTGAACTCATTTACGCCTATCAGATAGAGCGAAAAAAATCAAAACCGGAAATCATGGAGCTGTATTTGAATGCCATATATTTTAGTAATGGAGCTTATGGAATCGAAGCTGCTTCCCAATATTATTTCAGTAAAGCTACTGAAGAGTTATCCAAGGCGGAACTTGCCTTCCTGGCCGCAATCCCTAATAATCCGGAAAACTATAACCCTCTTAAACATTTCGATGCGACGAAAAAGCGCCAGGAAAGATTACTGAAACAAATGGTGGCCGAAGGTGATTTAGAACAGGCCGAGTACGAGAAGCTTATCAAAAGTACGATTAAATTAGACTTGTCCACCCCGGTCGACTTATATCCCGATTATGTGACATATGTTCATCAGGAATTGAAAAACCTGGTGGCATCCTCCGAGGGTCTTGATAAATCTCTGCAAAGCCCTGAAGTCGCCATCCGTAAGAAAGCGGAAGCTGAGCTGGATAAAAAGGTCAAAAAGCTTTTGAATTCCGGTGTAACCATCCATACCGCACTCGATACCAAGCTGCAATCACAGTCAAAGACTGCCTTACAATCAAAAATCGGTGTCAATGATATCGAGGGAGCTTTAGTGGTTATACAGCATCATACGCACGAGCTTGTCTCTTTGATTGGGGGAAAAGATTATAAAAAAAATTCTTTCAACCGTGCATACCAAAGCTATAGGCAGCCAGGATCAGCCATTAAGCCGCTTCTCGATTATGCTCCCTATTTGGAGGAAACGGATGCTGACATCAATCAGCTAGTTAGCGGTGCAAGCTATTGCAGCAATAGCTATTGTCCAAAGAATTATAGCGGTGACAGCTATGGGATGGTCACACTAAGAACTGCCTTCGCTCAGTCCTATAATACACCTGCCATTAGAATTTTTGAAAAGACGGGGGTGGAAACGAGTTTCAAGTACCTCGATGCTTTAGACTTTAAAAAGGTGAGCAAAAAAGACCACCATACGAGTTCGGCCATAGGCGGATTCGAATATGGCATGAGTCCCCTTGAACTGACAAATGCCTATACTTCCTTCAATGACGGAAACTATCAGCCGGCCCGCGCCATTATTAAAGTCACCGATCAAGAAGGTAAAGTCCTTTATAAATGGAAAGAGCGCCCCAAGGAGATTTGGAGCCAAAGCACCGTAGCCAAGATGCGGCAGCTGCTCCATGAAACGATCATTTCCGGGACAGCCCGCAAAGCCTACTTTCCTACAGAATATGTCGGCGGTAAAACCGGTACGACCAATGATGTGAAAGACATGTGGTTTGTCGGCCTGACAGCAAACTATACAACGGGGGTTTGGATTGGAAGGGACAAGCCATCCAATCTACAATCCATTTATTCACATACACCCCATGTATTGATTTGGAAAGATATCAGCCAGACTGCCGAGTGAAAAAAGAAGGTGCCGCAATGGCACCTTCTTTTTTATGGCTATATGGGAATGCTTGCAATGACGCTGTTATAAAGCTTCAATCCTGCATAAGTGACTATTGAAATCAGTGCCGTCCAAACGAAGATTGGAAAGAAAACCAATCCAACTAACCTCGACAAGTTCAGGCTCGGGCTTAACTTATTGACAAAATAAATTAAAGCAACGACATTCGTTGCGATAAAGATGGACCCAAGCCCGATGATGAACTGAACACTGAACAATGAACAGGCACCGCCAATCACATATATGACAGACCCCTTTCTTAAACTGTTCAGGGCTTTACCTTCAGAATCCTTGGAAAAGAATAATAAAGACAGCTCCAATATCGTATCTGAGATCAGCTTCAATGCGGCAAAAACCATAAAGAATAATAAGAGCAATACGATCAGCAGCGCCAGCTTAATGCCCGTTTCAGAAAAAAACTCCAGCATCCCTTGGTAGATTCCCAAATTCCCAAATAAAGAGAGCATTTGCATTTCCCCATAAATGGCAAAGGAGAGGCTGAATAGTAGAATTGAAATGATTGGTAAATAGCTAAGTAAATATGTGTTTTTCATGATTTCTCCATCCACGCGTCTTTTATCCTATATTATGCAAGATAATCCATCATTTCACAATGGATACTCTACTAATTCACCCTGGAAAAACTTTTTTCAATAAATTTTTCAGGTCGGTTTCCCCTCCTTTTCTACCTATATATAAAACATCATTCAAGTTGGCCTTCACCGTTTTTAATGCCATGCAAACCCACATAAATTGCGTTATACTTTTAAGCGAGACAAGCATTCGATAATAAAATACATATTCAACGAAGATTTCCTAACGTCTAGGATTGCGCGAAAAAAGCATAATAAGACGACTGACTTCGTTTTAAAAAAGGGGGGAGTTTATGTCTTTACTTCATTGGGCGGTATTATCACCGTTTCTATTAGCACTTATTGTACCGATATTGTACAAACTATTTCGACAAATACATACAGGATGGTTTGTTTTGATTTTACCGATTCTCCTTTTCACCTATTTTTCAAGGTTCATTTCCTTGACCAAACAAGGGGATATCATTATGGAAAGGGCAACATGGATTCCTTCTCTCGGAATTCATGTTGATTTCTATGTAGATGGACTAGGGCTTTTGTTCGCCTTGCTCATTACAGGTATAGGTTCACTCGTCGTTCTGTATTCAATTTTCTATTTATCGAAAGAGAAAGAAAAGCTGAACCAATTTTACGTCTTCCTTTTACTTTTCATGGGAGCAATGCTTGGTGTCGTCCTATCCGATAACCTAATTGTCCTTTATTCGTTTTGGGAATTCACGAGTTTATCATCTTTTCTATTGATAGGATATTGGAATGAAAGGGAGCGTTCACGTTATGGAGCGCAGAAATCCCTGCTGATCACTGTGCTTGGAGGCTTAAGCATGCTTGGTGGCATCATTCTCCTTTCCGTTATGGGGAACACATTCAGCATACGTGAATTGATTGCCCAAAGCGGGGAACTTATGGACCACTCGCTCTTCGTTCCTGCACTTTTGCTTGTGCTGCTTGGCGCGTTCACTAAATCCGCACAGTTTCCTTTCCATATCTGGCTTCCTGACGCTATGGAAGCCCCGACACCGGTCAGTGCTTACCTTCATTCCGCCACAATGGTCAAGGCCGGAATTTATTTGGTTGCCCGATTAAGCCCTGTTTTTGCAGAATCAGGATTATGGTTCTGGCTCGTTTCGATCGCCGGATTGATCACCCTGTTCTGGGGTTCATTCTCTGCTATCAAGCAGACTGATTTAAAGGGGATTCTCGCTTTTTCCACCATCAGTCAGCTCGGATTGATCATGTCGCTTTTGGGACTTGGTGCGGCGGCCCTTCACTATGAATCTTTAGGGGAAAATATATACTTGGCAGCTACTGTTGCAGCAGTATTCCACTTGATTAATCATGCGACCTTCAAAGGCAGCCTTTTCATGGTTGCAGGCATCATTGATCATGAAACCGGTACACGTGATATCAGAAAGCTAGGCGGATTGATGCAGTTGATGCCGATCACTTTCACCGTCGCTGTCATAGGTGCTTTTTCAATGGCTGGACTTCCGCCCTTCAATGGTTTTTTGAGCAAGGAAATGTTCTTGGCCAGCATGGTGAATGTATTGGAATTGAATATCTTCAATATGGAGACATGGGGGGTCCTGTTCCCTGTGGTGGCATGGGTAGCCAGTGTATTCACTTTTATTTATAGCATGATCGTCGTGCTCAAACCCTTTACAGGCAAACTTCAGTTACAACTATTGGACAAGAAGCCCCACGAGGCGCCGATCGGGATGCTGATATCCCCGATCATCCTTGCTTCGTTGGTCATCGTTTTCGGTATTTTTCCAAACTTGCTATCTTCATCAATCATTAAACCTGCGGTAGCCGGCATACAGCCAAGCTTGGCGGGACCGGACTTCCAAGTCCATATCGCCTTCTGGCATGGATTCCAACCTGAAGTATGGATGACCATCGGCATCATAGCATTTGGAATCCTTTTATACAAAACGCTTCCGAAGTGGCAAAAGATCACCCAGTGGATTCCTGAACGTATATCCCTGAATGCGTTGTATGATAACGGGGTTAGAGGGCTCGAACGCTCAGCTTCCATCGTCATGAAAGTGTTAATGACAGGTTCGATTCGGACTTATCTGCTTTCAATCTTCCTTTTCTTCATTCTTTCCTTGGGCTTTTCGCTCTATCGGAAGGATGCATTTAAATTGGATACAGGGAATTTTGCCCCGATCGGCATATATGAATTGATATTAGCTGCGATCATCGTGATTGGCTCGATCGCCATTCTGTTTGCAAAATCCCGTTTAACTTCCATTATCATCTTAGGAGCCGTCGGTTATACGATTTCCCTATTTTTCGTTTTGCTGCGGGCACCGGATTTAGCCTTGACTCAACTAGTCATCGAAACGATTTCGGTATCGCTGTTTTTGCTCTGTTTCTTCCACCTTCCGTTAATGGCAAGCAGAAAGGAAGAACGGATGACATTCAAGTTGAATAATGCCCTGATATCCATTGGTGTAGGAGTCATCGTGACATTGATTGCCTTATCGGCACATAGCAATAAACTATTTGATTCCATCTCCAGTTACTATCTTGAAAATGCTTATAAGGAAGCAGGCGGGAAAAACGTCGTAAATGTCATTCTCGTTGACTTCCGCGGACTTGATACGATGTTTGAAATCAGTGTCCTTTCCATCGCTGCGCTCGGGATATTCGCGATGATCAAATTGCGTTTGACAGGGGGGAAAGATAAATCATGAAGCAAAATGACCTGATTCTCCAAACGGTTACGAAAGTCGCCGCCTTTGTTATCTTGCTGTTTGCGGTGGCCATCTTTTTAGGCGGGCATTATTCGCCAGGTGGCGGGTTTGTCGGCGGTTTAATGACTTCAGCCGCCATAGTCCTGCTGTTGCTCGCTTTCGACATTAAAACCGTCACCGGCATCTTGCCGATTGACTATAAATTAATGATCGGGTCAGGCTTGTTCATATCAAGCCTGACCGTGGCCGGCGGGCTGGTGTTCGGGGTGCCCCTCATGACACATGTTTATCATTATGTTGATTTACCGCTTCTTGGGCATATCTCGCTTCATACCGCGGTACTTTTTGATCTTGGTGTTTATCTTGTGGTTGTTGGTGTAACGATGACCATTATTCAAACGATAGGGGAGAGTGAATAATGGAACTTTTAATGGCCATTGTCATTGGAATACTATTTATGTGTGCGACCTATTTAATGCTTTCCAAAAGCATATTAAGAATCATAATCGGTACAGGGCTTCTAAGTCACGGCGCCCACCTTTTGATTTTGACGATGGGCGGTTTGAAAGGCGGTTCCGTTCCATTGCTAAGTGATGAAGCTGCATCCTATGTCGACCCGCTTCCGCAAGCGCTTATCTTGACGGCGATCGTCATCAGTTTCGGAGTCACATCATTTCTGCTGGTACTTGCTTATCGGACCTACCAGGAACTCGGTACGGATGACATGGAAGAAATGAGAGGTACGGAAGCTAATGAATAATCTTACTTTCCTGCCTGTTTTATGGCCGCTTTTCACAGGCATCCTTCTCATTTTCTTTGCCAAAAAAATCAAGCTGCAAAGAGGGATATCCCTTACTTCCTCTCTTATCGGGATTGTGATTTCCCTATATCTAGTATTTACGGTCCATACTCAAGGGATCCTGACTTTAGGTGTCGGCAGCTGGGATGCGCCATTCGGGATCGTGATCGTCGCAGATATGCTTTCTTCGCTGCTCGTACTGACCACGAATGTCATTGGATTTGCAATACTGCTTTACTCGTTTTACTCCATAGGGGAAGAACGTGAAAGACATTATTATTATCCTGTATTTCAATTTTTACTGATTGGAGTGAACGGTGCCTTCCTAACGGGGGATCTTTTCAATCTATTCGTATTTTTCGAAGTCATGCTGATGGCTTCCTACGTGCTGCTGGTACTGGGAGGTACGAAAATCCAGCTGAGGGAATCATTGAAGTATATCATCGTCAATGTACTATCCTCTTCCTTTTTCGTCATTATGGTGGCGTATCTTTATTCAGTTCTAGGCACATTGAACATGGCTGACATCAGCCAGAGGATAGCGGAAGTCAACCAGCCTGGTATCATCTCGGTGATAGCGATTGGGTTTCTGATCGTATTCGGTTTGAAGGGAGCCATTTTCCCGCTCTTCCAATGGCTTCCAGGTTCCTATTATGCTCCGCCCATTCCAGTGATGGCCCTATTCGGGGCATTGCTGACAAAGGTCGGGATCTATTCCATCTTCAGGACCTATACACTCATGTTTTATCATGACCAGGATTTCACCCATACTTTCCTTGCGATACTTGCTATCTTGACCATCATCATCGGTGTCATTGGTGCGGTAGCCTATTGGGATGTAAAAAAAATCATCATTTACAATATCATCATCGCAGTCGGGGTTATCCTATTCGGCATCTCCGTCATGAATGAACAGGCTTTATCGGGATCCATTCTATATATCATTCATGACATGCTGATCAAGGCTGCACTCTTCCTGCTGGTTGGCATCATGATCAAAATCAGCGGATCGGATGATCTACGGAACATGGGCGGCCTGATCAAGCAATACCCGGCCGTCGCATGGACCTTCTTCATAGCTGCCATATCATTGGCGGGAATTCCGCCGTTCAGCGGTTTTGCCGGCAAGCTCCTGATTCTTCAGGGAGCAGCAGAAAATGGGGCCTACTTAGGAATGGCCGTTGTCTTGCTTTCGAGCTTGATGGTCCTATATTCCGTCATGAAAATATTCATGAATGGCTTTTGGGGAACTCCAAAAGCTGATTATGCCTTAACTAATAAAACGGTAAATAAAATGCTGGTTCCTGCCGTACTCCTTGTCATCATTTCCGTTTTATTCGGAGTAGGAACAGAATCAATATACCCATTCATAACGCAAGCTGTAGATTCATTAATGAATCCCGAAATCTATAACAAAGCGGTTTTAAAGGAGTAGTGCCTGATGTCATTCCAAATTTTACTGAATGTGTTCCTTGCGGTTATCTGGATGTTTTTGAAAAATGAGTTTAACGGGAGCACTTTTATCATCGGATATATATTGGGGCTCGGCATCATGTTCGTCTTCCGTCATTTTTTCAATGATCGTTTTTACTTGAAAAGGGTGAATGCCGTCTTTATATTGCTGCTCATATTCGCAAGGGAACTCATACTTTCCAACATTAGCGTCCTTAAGGCCGTGCTTAAACCGAACCTGGATATGAGACCCGGCATATTTGCATTTGAAACCGTGCTGACCAAGGATTGGGAAATTACGATACTATCGAATCTAATTACCCTGACACCAGGAACACTTGTCGTTGAAGTATCGGAAGATAATCGGATTCTTTATATCCACGCGATGGATATTGCCGACAAGGTCGAGGCCGTGGACAGCATTAAAAATACATTTGAAAAAGCGATTATGGAGGTGAGCAAATAATGTTCGATCTAATGCTTAAAATCGCGCTGCTAGGTGTTTCGCTTTCCATGATTGGATTCTTATACCGTTTAATCAAAGGGCCTTCCGTACCGGATCGGGTCATCGCACTCGATGCAATGGGAATCAATCTTATCGCAATCGTTGCACTTGCCTCCATTGTCATGGATACAAGCGCATATCTGGAAGCCATTCTTCTGCTCGGAATCCTATCTTTCATCGGAACGGTCGCTTTCGCCAAATTCCTTGAGAAAGGGGAGATAATCGAAGATGACCGCAATCGCTGAAATCCTATCGGCCCTATTCCTATTAATGGGAGTCTTTCTCTTTTTAGTCTCGGCTTTCGGCATCATCCGGCTGCCCGACGTCTATACAAGAAATCACGCTGCCTCAAAAAGTTCGACACTTGGAATCATGTTCATCCTGATCGGCACCTTGTTATATTTTTATTATAAACATAGCCATTTCGATTTCAGGGTCGTGCTCGCAATCATCTTTATCTTCATGACCAGCCCTGTTGCTGGACATTTAATCATGCGCTCGGCTTATCATACTGGCGTAAAAATGTGGGATCGGAGTGTACAGGATGATTTAAAGAAAACCCGGTGATTCCTGCCATTGCAAAAGAGCTGCCCTGATTACAGGAGCAGCTCTTTTCTGCCTCAATCCTTTAAAAATACCTCATCGCCCACTCTGATTTCACCTGTTTGCATGACCGAGGCATATACGCCAAAATAATTTTTCCTTTCCTTGACCACAGTTTTCAAAAGTGATGGATCTCTCTGGGAATCGCTTGGATCGACAGTTATGATCATACAGCGTTCACAATGCCTTTTGATCTCCAATTCCACTTCATTTCCGATTAGAATCCTTTTTCCGAACCATTTCTCTTCTACAAAGGGCGTTTTGTTCACTAGAGATAGCACTAAATTTTGCCTGAATCTCCTGCCATCCAGTTCTTTTCCCCAAAGTTTTGTCAATTCGCCAATCGAGGCATCACTGACAAGCAGGATGTTTTCTTCTTCAATCGCTCCTAACGGAATATGTGCAGGATGATAAACAACGGGTGCTGCCTCCTGTTTCAACAATCGGTCCATTTCCTCCTGAAAGGCTCCCTCTCCCCATGTCAGCACGTTTCCTGAAGGAGTCTTCACTTTGATTTCCGGATATTGGCCAAGGGTTTCCTCACCAGAAAAAACAGCTTGATAACGGACCATTTCCGGGACTTGGGTTATCGTCAGGAACTTCCCATTTTTATCTTTAAAGGCATGGCTGCGATCTCCATATAGTCCATAGTCCATCACCTTCGTTTTCTGTACCTGTTCACCAGTGAATGATTTTACAGGATGACGGGTGATTTCTTGTATATGACCCACCAGCATAAAAAACCTCTTTTCATACAATAGTCTACTGCCATCTTACAAACCGGACACTGTAGAATCATTGCGTCCCTTTATTGAAATCGTTCTTTTGATTCACTTTGGCTTTGGTAAGTCGATAACCGCCAATGTACAGCGTGAAATGCAGATAAGATGATCCTCTTCATCACGGATTTTCACGTCCCACACCATCGTCGTCTTCCCGCGATGGATGATGTTCCCTTCTGCGGTAACAACACCGGAACGGACGCCCCTAACATGATTTGCATTGATTTCAAGGCCGACGACAGCTTGTTTTGTACTATCTACCAGCATCATTCCTCCAAAGCTTGCAACGGATTCCGCAAGGGCAACGGACGCTCCCCCATGCAATAAACCATACGGCTGCCTAGTCCGTTCATCAACAGGCATCGTCGCAATGACTTTCCCCTCGCCGACTTCTTTCATTTCAATCCCAAGCGTGCCTATCAATGACTTTTCAATATTTCTCTCCATCCCATTACCCCCGACTCTCATGTTTTTTTTACCAAAAAATGAATCACTATTCATAATAGTATACATAAAAAGGATGACCCAAGTCTATCAAGTCATCCGTCAATAATGTAAATGTATTATTTGGAGAGGATTTCTTTTAATTCAAACCAGCTTGTCAGTCTCGGAATATCCAATTCCCTGTTATAGGAGTTATCCATTGCATACACTTTCGTTGGAATATCCAATAACGTTTCCAGCACCGCCGGTTTATCATCAAAATAATAATCCAATTCCAATTTGCGGATCGTATCAATTTTTTCATGATCCTTCATCCCACAGTAAAAATGGTCATCCTTAACCGGAAAGCCGTTTTCAATCAGCCATTTTTTCGTCCGTTCACCATGCTCCGCTTTTCTGGCGGTAATGTAATAGATTTCATGGCCATCACGTTCAAGCTCCTGCAGCGTTTCCACTGCGCCCTCGAAGGCTGGACAGGATGAATAATACACTTCATCGGCAAGGCTGTTCCACATTTTGCCCCCAGCCTCTTTATCAAGCCCGAAAGCTTCATGGATCTCCAACGTCTTTAAAGCTCTGAATTTCGTTAACTCTATATTCGTCTTAAGCTTTTCATTATAAAGATGGAACGCGAACTCCCTCAAGTTAATAAGGGTATCGTCAATATCAAAACCGAATTTCATATCCTTCACTCCTATTCAAACATAAGCTGCGGCAAACTGTGATGCGAAGGACATTTCCTTGTCCACCTGAATGGCCTGTAATCTTTCAATCTCGGCTTTTCTTTTTGGCTCAGCCATTTTAAGTCCAAGGAAGCCAGTATCCCCCTGCAGGATGCAGCCAGAAATAAGCTCGGCCAATATATCGGCATCCTTCATGGCACAATTGAGTCCGAACGCACCTGTAGGTGTCATCGTATGGGCTGCATCACCTAATAGAGCAACGCCATCCTTTGTCCACGTTTCACAATAGCTGCTGTAAACATCCAATAAAATGAAGTCCTGCCAAGAGCGGATATTTTCATACACAACCTTTTTTAATTCAGGGAAGGCAAAAAGCAAATCTTCTATGAACGGTTCAAAATGCTGTTTTCGCAAATGGGGATATGAACCATGTTCTATATTCCAGCCAATTTGGATGAAACCTCCAGCCTGGGTAAAGAGGGCAACCTGGGAGCCATTGACCAATGCCATCTTGATCGAAGGCTTCCACCCCTCCGGAGCAGGAATTTTTGCCCACAGTAAATCATAGCCATGATTTTTAATCACTACTGGTATCTCCGCTTTTTTTCTAACGATGGAAAATCTGCCGTCCGCTCCGATTATTAATGAACTTTGCACTTCCAGGTCATTTCCGCCATTTCGAGCCTTGACTCCCGTAAAACGGCCCATTTCATCCTGTATCAAGTCAGTAACCTTCGTATTCATCATCAATTTAAAAGAGTCCAGCTTTATGGCTTGATTCAATATAGCTGTAAGCAGATGATTTTGAGGGACATGTATCCCAACATGATCGACCGGCCATTCAGGGAAAATCCTTTTGAATATTTCGCCGTCATGCCAATATTCAATTTGTTCCATCCTTAGCAAGCCAAGTCTTTCCACACTCTCGAATAAACCGTGCTTTTTAAGAATGCCCTCTCCTTCATCGTTCAAGAACTCGCCCCTGAACTCCCTCGAAACTTCAGAATGCCTCTCAAGCAAAACGACTGAAATATCCTGCTTGGCCAATAGGTAAGCCAGCAGCGCTCCACCAGGACCTGATCCGACTATGCATACATCTGATTTAACCAACATGCTTCTTCACCTGTTGTCTATTTTTATTTAGGATAAGCCGTGATGCGTATGTCCTCACCAAACGTTTCCACGCCAGAGAAGGTAACATCCATCGCTTCATCCATCGTATCCACATTCATTCCAGTAAACGGTGTTAGTGAGTTTCTTCCGCCCAATAGTTTAGGGGCTATATAAATCAAGAATTTATCGATGAGCCCTTCCCTAAGGAATGAGGCATTCACTTCGCTTCCGCCTTCCAGCAAGACATCCGTAATCCCCTTTTTATACAGCTCTTCCATCAAAGCCCTTAGATTTAGTCCCGTCTCGTTTTTGGGGACGAAAATGAATTCGATCCCTCTTTCACGTAGAAGGTCCATTTTATCCACAGGTGCATTTTCCTGCGTCACGATCAAGGTTTTCGCATCTGATGCTTGTACAACATTGGCATCCAAGGGAACCCGTAATTCACTGTCTAAAATGACTCGGATCGGATTTTTCCCTCCACCCGCCGGAAGTCTGGTCGTCAGTGATGGATCATCGGCCAACACAGTCCCGATACCAACTAGAATGGCATCCACCTCATCACGCAGCAAATGAACGGAGTGACGTGATTCTTCTCCTGTTATCCATTTTGAATGACCTGTGTGGGTTGCAAGTTTTCCATCGAGCGTCATCGCATACTTCGATATGACAAATGGACGATTCGTCAGCATATTGTGAATGAAACGCTCATTCAGCCTTTGAGCTTCCTTTTCCAGGACGCCAACTTCCACTTCAATGCCCGCATCCTTTATGATCGATATCCCCCTGCCGGCTACTTCCGGATTCGGATCTTGAGTAGCCACGACAACCCGCCGGACACCTGATTCTTTCACCAAATTTGCACAAGGAGGTGTCTTTCCATAATGGGAACAAGGCTCAAGAGTCACATATAGCGTTGCACCTTCTGCATACTCACCCGCCATTTTGAAAGCATGTACTTCCGCATGCGGTTCACCCGCTTTACGGTGAATCCCTGTCCCGGCTATCACACCGTCTTTGACTATGACTGCACCGACCACCGGATTCGGATTCGTCTTTCCTTTAGCACTGGCTGCCAAATCCAGTGCCAGCTTCATGTAATATTGATCATCATTCATACTATAGCTCTCCTTATACAATCAAAGTTGGCTTCTTTTGAGGAATATGTCCAGACTTCTTAACTTTTGTATCGAGATAGAAACTATTATCTTCCGTCAAACCGCCCCAAAGCGGAATATGGTCCTTTGCCGCAAGTCCATGCTTCATGAGGGCATCCAGCTTTTTGGGGTTGTTCGTGATTAAAGTCACAGGATCCTCGCGCAGTTCCCTCAACACGCGGATGGCTCCCTCGTAAGATCGCGTATCATCTTCGAATCCTAAAGCCTCATTCGCCTCGACCGTGTCATAACCTTCCTGCTGAAGCAAATAGGCAAGAGATTTTGAAAACAGGCCGATCCCTCTTCCTTCATGGTCCGCAAGGTAAAAAATGGCCCCGCACCCATGCTCGGCTATCATCTTCATAGATTGGTGGAGCTGGTAGCCGCAATCACAGCGTTTACTGCCGAAGATATCACCTGTGTGACAGATGCTATGCATCCGGACAAGTGCATCCTCCGACTTTTTAAAGTCACCATACACCAATACGGAGGATTGCTGTCCGAAAGCGAGGTTGGCTTCCGAGAGCGAATCAAGCAACGCTTCCTTGCCATTATCCGTGCCATCAAGCTGTAGCCATGTATACCATTGGAAAACCGTTGAGAAATCTCCTTGCTCAACAGGCAGGTTCACAGGCCCTACAAGGCATATATCAGCTTTTCCCGGTATTTTTATGATATTCATTTTATCTATTAAAAGGTTTTTTGTTTCCTCGGTTATTTTCATGTTAACATCACCTATTTTATAATTTATAGTGTGCCTTCTCCTTACTTTAGGTAAGTAAGTATATTACTATACACTATACCTGTCAATGAAGCAGTTTACAAATAATAGTGTGTCTTTGATCATAATTTTCAAGAAGTTTATTTGCAGAAGAAAGGTCAATCCCAAACCGCTATCATATCGGCTGGCCTTTATACATATTTTAACGTATAACGAAAACGTGTCTATAGACAGACTTAAGGAAAGGAAGAAAACCTTTTGGAGGATTTCCCTTATTTTTTATACGACCCTATCCTGTTTCCGCCTCACGCCAGAGCAATGAATATGAATTGGGAACGGGAAGGAACACTGCGTCCCTACTCGGCAACCAATCCGGATCTGCTAGTTAAATCGGCAAAGACCTCGCAATCCCTAATGGTTGATGTAAAAAAAGTCATGGATACTTTAGCCACATCCAAACCCTTCTCGAACCGGTTGATGACTGCTGCCCAAGCATCACAAAAAAATGTCGTGATCGATATGATCCGAAAGATAGGAATTAAGAACGAACCTGATATCACGTATAACCCCGATGGGATCCGTTTTGATTTCTATCCTAAAGCAGGGGAAGAAAATTGCCATATCATCGTCAGCTTGAAATGGAGGGATGTATAACGTTCGTCCAACACCTTTTTGGTAAAAAAACCGAAGCCTATTTTCGGCTTCGGATATTTTGGTTCATCTTGTTTTCTTTTCAAAGGTTTCGACCAATAGTGCAAGCGTGCGTGCCATGACACCGGTAGCCCCCGCCGTGCACAATTCAGAGCTGCTCGAGGTAGTGGATGTTCCGGCAATATCCAGATGGACCCACGGAGTGTCTTCGGCAAATTCGCCGATGAAGGCCCCGCCCATGATCGCATGTCCTGCCCCTCCAGGTGAATTATTCAAATCCGCTATTTTACTGTTGCGTACCCGCTCTTTATCCTTTTCTGTAATCGGCAATCTCCAAATGGGCTCCCCGGCCTCCTCTGAGGCTTTGACCACTTGTTCATAGAATTCCGTGTCATTTGTCATTGCTCCCGTCATATCCATGCCCAGTGCCGTTATGACACCACCCGTTAAAGTGGCAACGTCAATAAGATAGTCTGCACCATGATGTTTAGCGTATGTCATGGCATCCGCCAAAACCAGCCGGCCTTCCGCATCCGTATTCAATACCTCTATCGTCTTGCCGCTCATGGCAGTGATCACATCATCCGGCTTGAATGCATCACCGCTGATCATATTATCAGTGGAAGGAATGACAGCCACGACATTTTGGTCCGGTCCTAATTCGCCGATTATTTCCATTGCACCTAAAACAGCTGCCGCACCGCCCATATCCGTCTTCATTCCAACGATTCCGGCCTTCGTTTTCAATGAGTATCCACCCGTATCGAATGTGATGCCTTTACCTACCAACCCGATAACATCCTTCCATTCATCCTTACCTTGATACTTCAGGACGATCATTTTCGGAGGCTCGACCGAACCTTGATTGACAGCAAGGAGTGCACCCATTCCCAACTTAAGCATATCCTCCTTCTCGAGGATCTCCACTTCAAAACCATAACGTTCACCCAAGGCAGATGAATAATCCGCCAAATCCGTGGAAGTCAACAAATTGCCTGGCGTGTTGACCAATGTTCTCGCTGAATTCGTCGCCCTTCCGAAAATTCTCCCTACATGAAGCGCGGCACCGACCTCTTCTTGATCATATTCACTGTATACCGTAATCGATTCAAGGCTTTTTTCGACCTGGTTCGATTTTTGCTTGTATCCGTCAAATTTATAGGAAGCAAGTTCGAAAGCCTCGGAACAAGCATGCGCTGCATCCAACGCATCCAGATTTTCAGTCGTGAATGTATCCAAAGCGATTGAAAGTTTCGTAATCTTGGATTCTTTTATCGTCTTACGAGCTTTTCCCAACGCTTCGCGGAGCGTTTCAAAGGATAGCTCCTTTTCCTTGCCCAACCCTACAAAAATCAATCTCTTTATGCCTAATTTACCTAATGTATGTATTTTGACCACTGATTTTTTCCTGGAAGAGATTTCCCCCTCCTTCACTAACTCTGTTAGCTGGCCGTCCAATCGTTCATCTGCTTCTTTTCCTATGCCTGAGAATTTTACGGGTCTGTCAAATACGCCTAGAATCAGGCATTCGTCAATCAAATCTATATTCAAGGAATCTTTTACTGTGAACATTCTGCTACCTCCTCCATTCGATTACATTCATTATAACGAAATCTTCAAAAATTTTCGAATAAGGCCCGCAAAAATAATAATAACAAGTGATATTGTTTAGAATGAGTGACTTTAGAGTAATAGTATAAGAAAGATCATATTTATACTTATACCAGCAGGGAATCGACAGGACTGAATGGAACTAATAATAAGGGCCTTATTCCGAGCAGGATGTAATTACCCATATATGGTTTTCATCTTTACTTATAACTAGAAAGAAGGCTGATACTCTTGGAATTATTACTCAACTTCCCTTTAATCGCAGCATTGATTGCCATTTTCTTTGCTCAATTCATTAAAGTGCCCATCCACTTCATAGCATTTCGTAAAGTGAACTGGTCACTCATTAACTCAACAGGCGGTATGCCAAGCTCCCACTCAGCGGCCGTGTCAGCCCTAACCGTAGCGGTAGGGATCGAAACCGGTATGAAATCACCTGTATTTGCCGTTGCCGCGATTTTTGCAGTCATCACGATGTTCGATGCGACAGGTGTGAGACGGCAGGCAGGAGAACAGGCGGCCGTCTTGAACCAGCTCGTTACGGACTTCAATACATTTGTCGAGCAAGCAAAGAACTGGCAGAAAAAAGCAGATAAACAGAAACAGCAACAATTAAAGGAACTGTTGGGACATAAGCCAATCGAGGTATTTTTCGGAGCCTTGACCGGAGTATTCATTGCGCTGGCACTTCACTTTTTCATCTTTCAAGGGTAGGTGTTCAATTTGAAAATAATCTCTCTTTGCCCCAGCAATACGGAACTCTGCACATATCTAGGGATTGAAGATCAGCTGATCGCCATCGATGACTACTCTGATTGGCCTGAAACCTTACAGCACCTTCCTAAGGTGGGGCCCGATTTATCCATTGATATCGATCATGTTGAATCACTAAAACCCGATTTGGTGTTGGCTTCACTAAGTGTACCGGGCATGGAAAAAAATATTGAGGGGCTAAAAGAACGGAACATCCCTCATATCATCTTCAACCCGCAATCACTTGAAGATATCGCAAAAGATTTACTGACCTTGGGCGATGCCATGAATCTTAAGGAAAAAGCAGAGGAACAGGCTGCCAAATTCTGTGATGCCATCCTTCAATACAAAAACGTCGCAGACAAAATCGAAACAAAGCCGTCGCTGTATTGGGAATGGTGGCCTAATCCCTTATTCAGCCCCGGGGGAGTTAATTGGTTATCCGAGATCAGCACGCTTGCGGGAGGATATAACCTTTTCGAAGATGTCGACATGGCAAGCATTCAAGTCACTTCCGAAGAGGTCCAAAAAAAGGATCCCGACCATATTTGCTTAGCTTGGGTCGGTGTCCCTTTACGAAAAGTAAACCCGGAGCTGGTCAAGAAACGGAAAGGGTGGACTGATATGAAGGCAGTCCGGAATAACAATATTCACATAATGGAAGAGCCTTTATTCTGCCGCCCCTCCCCGCGATTACTGGATGGCCTTTCCAAATTGGCAAAGACTCTGCATCCTGAAGCCTACAAAAGCATGGACTAAGGCGTCCCGAACGGAAAACAGACAATCAAAAAGGCTGCCTCAATTGAGGCAGCCTTTCGCTTTCACCTTTGTCCATCATTAAAAAGCAAAGGAAGCTACATTATCGTTCAATGTTTTCTGAGCGATTTTAGGCTTGAATACCTGCCTGATCTTGGTTTCATTCAACTTGCTTAACTGTTCTTCGGATAACTCGCCGTTCCCTTTTTGGACAACATATACTTCAAGGGTTTTCTTCCCCCAATTCTCATATACATCTTGTACCGTTTCATAGTATAGATCCAGGTGGTTTCCTTTGATTGCACCACCCTTGTCCGCTACAACCCCATATCCATAGCCCGGAATCCAAAGGATGGTTCCGAGAGGGAATACGGTAAGATCCGCGGCAATGGTGGAAAACAGATCCCGTTTCACCTTCACCCCTGAATAAGTGATACCATAGGATGGGCTTTCCGGGTACTTTCCGGTAGATTCATACCCTGCTGTATATCCTGTAGCCAAGACTTCATGCTTCGGATATTTCGAGAGCTCGATTGCCTCCGCTATCGTCACGGGACCATCGCTCGTGGATGCGGATGCCATTAGCGTCGCCACTTGACCTCCACTATGGATGGCTTTATATTCGAGGCCAAGCATTCGATGCTTTCTCATCACCTCTTCAAAAGGATGATCCACAGGCACGGCCCCAAAAACATGATTTAAGGTCGAGTCGATGGCCAAGATAAATAATATGATAATAGCAACCCTCAAAAATAACGCCTTGACAATCTTCATATGTATTAGTTCCACTCCTCTCACAAGGATATTTGTTCCCCTTCCAGAGTGAAAGTATTCATAAAGCATGAAAAGATCTAATTTTTCTTACAAAAAAAGGCCCGTCCATAAATGACGGCCCTTCTCATTATTAAAACATTTGATATCCTTTATTCCTTAGAATCCTGATGACCACACCAGCTAAAACCGCGCCAAGCAGCCCACTTGATAAAATGATGATGTCTGCCGTATGCAAGGAAGTGAGGTTCGTTCCAAGATTTGAAAAAGAAATTCCCGGATTTCTAAAATATTCTATTAGCTTTGTTTCATTGACAATGATGATGAAGACAATTGGAAATAAGATGACCATGATCCACGAAGAACGAAAGAGCATATTCAGCAAAAAGCCAATTCCGAAAAACAATATGAAAAATAAGAGTATTGAGATAATTAAAACAGGCAATGGCATGTTATTCTTGACCCTCCTTAAAAACCGACACCTTTAGTTTACTGAAAAAATAATTGCTGCGTCAACGACTTATACCAAATAATTCCGAAGAAAAGATAATTACCCAAATCACATGAATAATTTATATGATGTATACCCAAATTGATCTCCCGGGTTCAATCCGTCAAGCATCGTCTGCATTCTCTCCTTTTTAAAAGCTAAAAGCTGTTCCAATAGTAATGATTGCTTCCCTTCCTGCATGAGTAAATCAGGGTCATAAAATTTAGCTTCATATAGTTCATCCAACTGAGCGGTTACTTCAAAACTGACCGGTTTAAGTAAAAATATCAACATATTATCACTAATATTCCCTTTAATGACTCCGCTTCTCACTCCTACAATGCCTTCAATTTCTGTATGAATACCCGTCTCCTCCAACACTTCCCTTACGACAGCTTCATCGACGGTTTCATCACTTTTGACAAAACCTGCCGGAAGCGACCATTGCCCTTTCAATCCGCCATACCTTTTATTCACGACCAGCCATTCACCCTTATCAGATATCACAAGGCCGGACACTGCAAGCCAAACATTTTTGCATCGTTCCACCAAGAACCACTCCCCCCTATATTCATAGTAAACTTCAAACAGCAGAAGACCATATGATTAAGCTTCGTCATCCAAACCCCATTATATTCCACATAAGAACCGTGCATACTCCGATTGATGGCACGCTCACCCATTGTTGGGATGTCAATGAAAAAGCCATTCAGGGAAATTCCCCAAATGGCCTTTATTTATATATAGAAAAAATTAAAGGACGTTGAATTTACCTTTTTTAGCAACAAGGGAAGCTCCGCCAATCATTAACAACGCTCTGTTATCAACCATCTTCTTCAGGAATGATGCAGTCTTACCTGTAACTTTCTTGCCGAATACAACACCAATCGCGTTGTCTTCACCAAGTGAACATACCGTTCCTTTGTTTTCGAAAGTGAACGTTTCAAGGTCACTTTCGTTACGAACCAATTTAGTCAGGTTCTTCGCAATGACCTCACCTTGCTGCATCGCGATTTGTGCGGTAGGTGGATATGGACGGTTTATTTCCTCGTTGATGATCAAAGCGCAGTCCCCTACGATAAAGATATCGTCATGACCCGGTGCCCGCATGTCAAGGTTCACTTTAATACGTCCACGCATAGCTTCAAAACCGGAAGCCTCTATCACGGAGTTACCTCGTACGCCAGCTGCCCACACTACGGTTCCCGCTTTGATTTCTTCCACTTCATCTTCGCCTTTTGCCACGATGATGCCTTCAGGAGTCGCTCCCTTGATCGGTGTTCCGATTTTGAATTCGACACCTTTTTTCTCAAGGTAAGATACTGCATAATCCACCAATTCCGGATCGAAGCCAGGGAGGACGGCTGGTGCTGCCTCCACACAATACATACGAACCTTTTGGAAATCGATGTCGTATTCTTTACAAAGTTCAGGGACACGGTTAGCCAATTCGCCTAGGAATTCGATTCCCGTAAATCCTGCTCCTCCAACAACGATCGTCAAGCGGTCTTCATTCTTTTCGACCTCAGAACTGTACGTAGCAAATTGCAATTGGATATGGTCACGGATTTTACGTGCCGTGTTCACGTTAGAAATAGAGAAAGCATATTCTTTCAGCCCTTGGATTCCAAACGTTTCCGATTCAGGTCCAAGTCCAATCACTAAGTAATCATAAGAAATTTCGCCGTTTTCAAGGATGACTTTTTTGGTCTCTGTTTTCACTTCCAAAACAGAATCCTGGATGAATTTAACTTTGTTGTTAATGACACTTTTGATAGGATACCGCACACGATCATGATGAAGCGTTCCAGCCGATGCTTCATGCAGCCATGTTGTTTCATAGTGGTAATCATTTTTGTTAACTAATACGATTTCTGCTTCATTTTGACCTAATGCCTTCTGTAAGCGAGTAACAGTCATCAATCCACCATAACCTGCTCCTAAAACAACGATAGTTGGCTTTTTCAAAAGTATTCTTCCACCTTTACGATATTTTCTTGTGATGCTTTCCATAACTAAAATATATTGTCTATCTTATTAATTTCCATTATAAAAAGCACTCTTATACATTTGTGACGTATTTCACGTAACACTTCGTAATTGTCATGAAAAATTCATAAAAATTTTACCAAATGATGTCTAAGTAAATATTAGTCTTTTTCCATACCTTTTTCAAGTAACAAACCGAACTTTTTCGGGTTAAAATCACGCCGAAAAACGTTACTTTTCACCCGGCTGCTATCCATATTTTTACGATATGCTTAACATTGGCAAAGGGCAATTTTCCCCACTTTTGAAAGAGGATAAAGAACATTCATCATGAAACCGCCTGTATATAGTCAAAACTTTCTCACTTTTCTAACATTCTCCGTTTTTTCAAAGACCATCTATGTTAAAATAAGAGAATAAATTTCAGCAAACCTAGTATATCGGAGGGATAACGTTGGAAGTTAATGAAAAAGTTTATGATATTACCATCATTGGCGGAGGCCCAGTTGGATTATTCACTGCATTTTATGGAGGAATGAGACAGGCATCCGTAAAAATCATCGAGAGCCTGCCACAATTAGGCGGACAATTGTCTGCCCTTTATCCTGAGAAGTACATCTACGATATCGCTGGTTTTCCCAAAGTGCGGGCTCAGGAGCTAGTGAATAACCTGAAGGAACAAATGGCAAAGTTCGAGCAGGATATTGTCCTGGAGCAAGCCGTTCAAAAAGTGGAAAAGCAAGCTGATGGAGTTTTCAAGTTAACGACTGATAAAGAAATCCATTACTCCAAAACGATTATCATCACAGCTGGAAATGGGGCTTTCCAACCCCGCCGCATCGAAATTGATGATGCAAAAAAATACGAACGCGGCAACCTTCACTATTTCATCGACGACCTCAACCATTTTGCCGGCAAAAAAGTGGTGGTCTTCGGAGGTGGGGATTCAGCAGTGGACTGGGCCCTGATGCTGGAGCCTATCGCCGAGAAAGTGAGCATCATTCACAGAAGAGATAAGTTCCGTGCCCACGAACATAGTGTAGAAACACTTAAAAATTCAAAAGTTGAAATAAAGACTCCTTACATACCTTCAGAGTTGATTGGTACAGACGGACGAATCCATACAATTGTCATCAAGGATACGAACGGTGAAGATACAGAGACGATGGAAGTGGATGCAGTCATCGTTAACTACGGCTTCGTTTCTTCTCTTGGTCCCATCAAGGAATGGGGACTTGATATCCAGAAAAACAGTATTTTGGTGAATTCCAGAATGGAAACGAATATCCCCGGAATTTATGCAGCAGGTGACATTGCAACATATGATGGCAAAGTAAAATTAATTGCAAGTGGTTTTGGTGAGGCACCCACTGCCGTCAATCACGCCAAACAATATATTGACCCAAAGGCAAAAGTTCAGCCGATGCATAGTTCCTCCATGTTTTAAAAATTACGCAAAAACCCGACTTTCATAGCCGGGTTTTTTGTTGTCCCCAATTCGGTTATTGTGGATAACTTTTTTTCATTACTTATCCACAGCGCTTAACCTTGTCATTCTAAGGGTAAAGAGTAGGGCCATGAAAGGAGAATGCATAAATGAATATTTTAATTGCTGGAGCCAATGGAACGACAGGAAAGCAGATCATTGGGGAATTATCAAAAAATCCGCAAATGACTGTTTACGGAATGATCCGGAAAGAGGAACAGGCCCAAACAATAAAAGCACTCGGCGGGCATCCAATCCTTGCTGATTTAGAGGGAAATGTGGATAAAGCAGTGGATAACATGGAGGCCATCATTTTTGCAGCCGGATCTGGACCAAAAACAGGGCCCGATAAAACGACAGCTGTGGATAAGAATGGAGCCATTAAACTGGTTGATGCCGCCAAGAAGAAGGGAATCGAACGTTTTGTCATGCTAAGCTCTGTCGGTTCCGATAATCCTGAACAAGCCCAAGAAGGAATGCACCATTATCTCGAAGCAAAGCATGATGCCGATGAACATTTAAAAGCAAGCGGGCTGACATACACGATTGTCCGGCCGGTTGCTTTGACAAATGAACAAGCTATCGGAAAAATATTTGCGGATGAGAAAGTGGATCATCCTGACAATTCCATTCCAAGAGCCGATGTCGCCGACGTTCTTGCAAAATCAATCACAGAAGAAAAAACATTCAATAAAACATTCGAGATTTCCAGCGGCACCCTCCCAATCACGGAGGCCCTGCACAATATTTAAAGCAGCAAATAACCATGAAAAAGGGCACTTTTTTAGTGCCCCCTTAGACCTTAGACTGTAGTCAAATTTGATGTTTGCCTGGTTTTTTCTTTAATAAGCGCTCCAGCTGTTTTCAGCTGGAGCGTTTATTCGGCCTTCCTGGGGATTTATTCGACCGTCCTCGTACTTTATTCGACCTTCACTGCACTTTATTCGACCGTTCTCGAATTTATTCGACCTTCACTGCACTTTATTCGACCGTCCTCTCACTTTATTCGACCGTCACCGGCACTTTATTCGACCGTCCACGTACCTGGCCCTGTTTTAAAATCATGGTTCGCGATGAGACCATTCCAAATCCCTTTTTCCAATAATAAGGGGGCACTTGTTAAAGTGCCCCCCTTTTCTCAATGATAAGATTTCTTAGCAGTTTTCCGGCGTACCGGCGTTTTTAGCCGTTTTGAAGGAAGACCCGCAACCGCATGAAGCGATAGCATTTGGGTTTTCGATCGTAAAGCCTCCACCCATCATCGTTTGTTTATAATCAATTACCGTTCCATTCAATATATCTGCATCTTGGGCATCAACAAGGATCTTAATTTCAAACTGTTCCAGCTGGCTATCTTTTTCTCCGGGCTCTTGTTCAAAACCCATTCCGTAGGATAATCCACTGCAGCCTCCGCCTTTAACGGCCACTCTTAAAAAGGAACCCTCTTCACCATTTTGTTTCATCATTTCTTTTATCTGAAAAGCGGCAGCTTCCGTTATTTGAACAACTTCACTCACAATAAATCCCTCCTTCTTCTGATATGTGAGATAGAACTACTCTTTATAGTATATACCAAAGAAATTCCCACGCTCAATTTTCCAGCTTGAAAAAATTCATATTCCCCCACCTATTTTACCAATATAAATTAGATCGAAGGCATACACCCTCTATAAGATAAAAGCATGGAATGCCTTTTATGCAAGCAAAAATCAACCAACAAAAAGGTACGGTCGAGTTTGTAAAAGTTACTAAATATGACACGGACTTTTGCCCCGTTATGTTGATTCAGCCGTTAACGCACTTTACTATAATATCTTTGTTTGCCCTCACTGCGGCTTTTCGCATTCGGAGGATTTCTCCCGGTACTTCCCCCCACTACAATGGAAATCATTATGGAAAAAGTAAGCTCCCAGTGGGTTTCCCACAATTTTAGCAATGAGAGATCAAAGACGCGATCAATACATACAAGCTGACGAGTTATTGCGGAGCTTTAAAAAAGGAAAAACATATAATCCTTGCCGGAATCTGTTTACAGATAGCATGGTTATATAGGATCAACAAAAACAAGGAACAAGAAGAAAGATTTTTGAGGTTCGCCCTAAAGGAATATGAAGCACATCCTTCAGCGGCACCCAGGTATCCGAAGCCAGAATCCTATATCTCGCTGGCGACATCTCAAGGAGGATAGGAAATGAAAAGGCAGCCATCAAGTATTTTTCATTAGTATTCGAAGGTCAAAACAATGCCCGGGTAGCCTCCATCATCCAGATGGCGGGACCGCTTTCAGGAACTCAAGCAGCAACGAACACCCCACTCGTTGCTGCAGCACTTATATTAAAAAGGCTGTCCACTAAGGAACAGCCTTTTTATTCACCGTTGATGATTAAAACATTTCAAATTCATCAATGTACTTATATATTTTATCAACCAATTCATCCGTTGTATCACCAAAGACCACTTCACCGTTTACAAGCGCATATAAGTTACTGGAGCATCTGCCGCAATAACCCAGACAACCATATTCTATGATATCCAAATTTGGATCCCGCTCCAATCTTTCCAGAGCCTCCTGAGCGCCGCTGGCCAGATTGCTTACACAAAATTCAATAATCGGGTACATTGTTTCACCTCACAGTTACTAACAAACCATCTTAATACTTTTCCCTTTTACAGTCAATATTTACGCATAAAAAATCAGCCGATTTCAAGATATCGGTTGTGATTTCCTTTTATATTCGTTATACTTTTGTCGGGGTACGTAAATAAAAGAAAATTATCTAATTTTTTATTCTTGCTACTAATTGGGGTATATATATTTAATTAAACTTTAAAGGGGACCATTTGGGGGAATCCTATAGTTAAATGCTAGTCAAATTTTTCAAGAGATCAAATAAAGGGGAAAAATCATATGAAGAATCTAGTCATACTTGGTGGCGGGTATGGTGGTATGCGCATGTTGCAAAGATTGCTGCCTAATCAGCTTCCTGAAAATGTGAGCATCACGCTTATCGACCGTAATCCTTATCACTGCTTAAAAACGGAATATTATGCTTTAGCAGCAGGTACCATTCCAGATCAGCACATCCGTGTTGCATTTCCTGAACATCCTCGCTTGAAGAACGTATACGGAGAAGTACTTTCCATCGATATGGAAAATAAACAAGTCATTATAGAAAATCAAGATCCTGTCGTTTATGATGATATAGTCATTGGCCTTGGCTGCGAAGATAAATACCACAATATTCCTGGTGCAGACACACATACCTACAGTATCCAAACAATCGATAAATCACGCCGCACATATTCAGCCCTGAATAATTTAGGTGCCGGTGCAACCGTTTCTATCGTTGGTGGCGGACTGAGTGGTGTTGAGCTTGCAAGTGAATTGATTGAAAGCCGTTCAGATTTAAACGTTAAGCTATTCGACCGTGGACCGCATATTCTATCTGCTTTCCCAGAAAGGTTAAGCACCTTTGTCGAATCATGGTTCGATAAACATACAATCGAAATCGTCCATCATTCAAATATAACGAAAGTTGAGCCAAACATTCTTTATAATGGTGACGAGGCCGTTCAAAGCGACGTCATCGTATGGACAGCTGGAATCCAGCCAAGTAAGATCATCCGCGATATGGATATAGAAAAAGACCGTCAAGGAAGAGCCGTTCTGACTCCTCAGCATTTCCTTCCTAATGATGACAGCATCTTTGTCGTCGGCGACTGCGCGAGCCTGCCTCATGCACCTAGTGCTCAATTAGCGGAGTCCCAAGCTGAGCAAATCGTACAGGTTCTTGTAAAGAAATGGGCAAATGAACCACTTCCTGAAAGCTTCCCGACAATGAAATTAAAAGGGACATTAGGTTCTCTTGGGAAGAAACAAGGTTTCGGTCTTGTTGCAAATCGCCCAATCACAGGTAGAGTGGCACGCCTGATGAAATCAGGCATTCTCTGGATGTACAAATACCATAACGGTTGATTCCAACCCATCTATGCTACATTTTATAAACTGTCCCGTGAATGAGCTGCATGCAGCTCATTCACGGGACAGTTTTTCTTATTTCTTCCATTATATATCACTCTTGCATTGTATACCCGTATTTTTCCATCGTTTCCACCACTTTTTTGAGACGCACATTTCCTTCTGCGATGATTTCTCCTTCGATGAGGACCAGTGGATAAAATAAATCTTCCTCGATCATCTTCGCAGCAAAGCCCTTTTGCTTTTGCGTTTCTGGAGGATTATACATATCTATATAGGATATTTTGAATTTCTGCTCAGGAAACTTCCTCGTTAAAGCGGCTTCAAGCCACTCGCATGTATCTTTCGAAGAAGGGAGATTAACACAACTCGCGCAAATTTGCTCCGCACCATATACTTCTATCTCAATTTCTTTCATTACCTACTCTTCCTCCTTCATTTTGAATAATGTTTAAAAACTTCACCTGTTTCCATCATACCAGAATAATATAGATTATATTTCCGCAAAGTTACAGTTGGATTTTTTACTACCTTCGCTTTATAATATGATTAGGAAAGGAGTCGATTGCAATGTCTGAACAAACAATGGAAGTTCAAGTTCAAGAAGTCCTAGATAAGCTTCGTCCGTTTCTTCTTCGTGATGGCGGTGACTGTGAACTAGTTGACGTAGAAGATGGAATTGTAAAATTACGATTACTAGGAGCCTGCGGAAGCTGTCCTAGTTCGACCATTACGCTAAAAGCTGGGATTGAGCGTGCCCTTCTTGAAGAAGTTCCTGGTGTAGTGGAAGTTGAACAAGTTTTCTAATGGCCCTTTAAATAACATGCAGCGTATGGATGTAGGCTCACTTCATCTATACACGTTCAACCTTTTTATACAGGCCGGAATCTTTTCTGGACTGCAATAAAAATAAAGCTGACTCGGCTTTTGCCCTATCAAATTGATACGGCTTGACGCGAGTCAGCTTTTTTATATGGACAATGAATGAAGCATGGTTCACGATTTCAAAAATTTCAATTCCTTTTTTTCCTGTTCTGAAAGGGTTGCCGTATAACTGCCTTCATTATCGATTTCCAATTCTTTCACAAGAAATTCCGGAAATGTTTCCTTCAATACTGTGAGTAAACTTTCACTATTTTCTGCGGATGATAAGCATAAAACAGTTGGACCTGCTCCGCTTAGAGCCGCACCAAATCCGCCTTCATTGAGGACAACTTCTTCAATAAGCGCTAAATGAGGGACCAACTCTGCTCTAAATGGTTGATGGAAACGATCACTTTGCATCATTTCACCAACAAGCTTCCAATCTTTAGATAGAACTCCTGCCAGCAAAACATTTGCGGCTGCACTTCCGCTTATCGCCTCTTTATAGGAAAGCGAATTCGGAAGGACATTTCTTGAATCCTCTGTAAGCAATTCAAAATCGGGAATGACAGCAATCACCTTAACTCCCTCGATTGGAAAAGACACGACATCCGTTCTTTCCTCCGTATGCAGGCCCACAACCAATCCACCATACACTGATGCCCCCGCATTATCCGGATGCCCTTCAAAGAGGGAAGCATGCCGATTCTTTTCCTCTTCCGATAATTGAAGTTCACCAACGATGTTCGCCAATTCAATCCCCGCCACAATGGCAGAAGCACTGCTTCCAAGCCCACGCGCCAGTGGAATTTCACTAGAGACGAAAAGCCGGCATGGGGAAAGTTCCTTTCCATAGGATGCCGCCGTTTCCTTGGCAATTTGGACGATATAATTACGATCATCCGTTGGAAAAACAGACATTTCCTCTGAAAGTGGAACGACTTCCCAATGATCTGATGAAGATCCGTGTATTTCCAAGTAAAGTCCTAGCGCCAAGCCGATGGAATCGAATCCTGGTCCTAAGTTGGCCGTACTTGCTGGTACACGGATCAAGAACATCTCTGATTCCGCACTCATGCCTGTTTCACACCCTGCAGATGTTCTAAAATGACCTCTTCATCCATTGGCAGCAATGTCGGCTGAATCGTGCTTGTATTGACTGCCACATTCGGATCTTTCAATCCATTTCCAGTCAAAACGGCAACAATCTTACTTCCTTTTTTGATTTCACCGCTTTTTAATTGTTTATAGATGCCTGCAATGGAAGCACAAGATGCCGGCTCTGCAAATACCCCTTCTTTTTTAGCAAGGAAATGATAGGCTTCCAGAATTTCTTCGTCTGACACCTCATCAATTTTGCCTTTGGATTCATTTGCTGCTTCCACAGCAAAGCTCCAACTTGCAGGATTTCCAATCCGGATGGCTGTTGCAATCGTTTCTGGATTTTCAATAATGCTATCCCGGACAATTGCAGCCGCACCTTCAGCTTCGAATCCTCTCATTTCAGGAAGACCCGTTTGTTTCGATTCGTTATATTCTTTAAACCCTTTCCAGTAAGCCGTAATATTACCTGCATTCCCGACTGGAAGCGCCAAAATATCCGGTGCGGATCCGAGGGCATCACAAATTTCGAAAGCCGCTGTTTTCTGCCCTTCAATCCGGTATGGGTTGACTGAATTCACAAGAGTTATCGGTGAATTCTCACTAAGTGAACGGACGATTTTTAGAGCCTGGTCGAAGTTCCCTTCGATCGAGATGATTTCCGCCCCGTACATGACGGCTTGGGCAAGCTTGCCCATGGCTATTTTCCCTTCCGGGATGACAACGATGCAGCGCAGGTTGGCACGGGCCGCATAAGCCGCTGCAGCTGCCGATGTATTCCCTGTGGAAGCACAGATGATCGTGTCGCTGCCCTCTTCTATCGCTTTGGCGACGGCCATGACCATTCCGCGGTCTTTAAACGACCCAGTTGGATTCGCCCCTTCATATTTTACATGTAAGTCGATTCCCCACTCTTCGGATAATCGATTCAGTTTGATTAAAGGTGTATTACCCTCCAAAAGGGTTAGTGCAGGTGTGTTATCATTAACGGGTAAAAATTCTTTATACGTGCTTATAAGTCCTTGCCAGCTCATTTGATGTCCTCTCCTTCAACTCTGTATGTACTTTTCACTTCTCTTACCATATTGTAATCATGTAATTTCTGTATTATTTGCTCAAATGCAGCCTTTGTGGCAGTGTGCGTAACCAATACAATTTCGGAAGATTCCTTTTCATCCAGAGGCAATTGAAGGATTTTATCGAATCCTACTCCATGCTCGGCAAATAAATTCGTGATTCTGGCTAAAACACCAACTTCATCTTGAACATGTAAACGAATGAAGAACTTAGCGAAAATCTCAGTGGCATCTTTTAATTGTTTCGGATACTGAGGAGAAACGGCACTGCGGCCATTTACGCCCAGCCTCATATTCTTGATGACCGTCACCATATCCGAAACGACTGCAGTCGCAGTAGGAAGACTACCGGCCCCCGGTCCGTAAAACATCGTTTCCCCTACGGCTTCCCCATAAACGTATACAGCATTATACTCATTATTTACCGATGCTAACGGATGTGCTTCCGGAAGAAGTGCAGGCTGGACACTTACTTCGACCCTATCCCCTGCCCTGGAAGCGACGCCGATCAATTTCATTGTATAACCAAGCTTCTTACTATATCTCAAATCCTCTTCGGATATCTCGGTAATGCCCTGTACCTCAACATCATTCAAACCAATGTTCATTGAGAACCCGAGTGTTGATAGGATCGCCATTTTACGGGCCGCGTCCAATCCGCCTACATCGGCTGTCGGATCGGCTTCAGCAAATCCCAGCTCCTGAGCTTCCTTCAATACGTCATCATAAGCTCTGCCTTCCTTGCTCATTTTCGTTAAAATGAAGTTTGTCGTTCCATTGACGATTCCCATCATTTTCGTGATGCGGTCAGAAGATAATCCATCTACAAGACCGCGTAAAATCGGAATTCCCCCTGCAACACTTGCTTCATAGAATAAATCACATTGATTCTCGGTGGCCAATTCCAGCAGTTCCGGTCCATATAAAGCCATTAGGTCTTTATTGGCCGTAACGATATGCTTTTTATTTTTTATAGCTTCTATCAGATAACTGCGTGTTTCTTCGATTCCACCCATCACTTCTATTACAACATCAATCTCGGGATTCGAAAGGATATCCTCAGGATTGTCAGTTAACATTCCTTTATCGACCTCGACAAGCCGCTCCTTCGTCGTGTCTTTGACTAGTATCTTCTTAACGGATATGGAACAGCCCACTTGATGCATGAGCTTGTCCTGATGACTTTCAATGATTTGTACGACTCCTGAACCGACTGTACCTAACCCCAATAAACCGATCGAGATGGCTTTCATATTTTGGTTCCCCCTTAAAAACTGTTTGCCTGAAGAAAACATTTGTATTTGTATAGTAGACATTATAAGTTTAATTCAAATAATTATCAATAGTTAGAAAAGATGGATGCACGAACTTTTTTCGCCCATCCCTTGAACGAGTAAGAACGGGTAAAGCTAATTTTTTTTATAGGAAAACCATTTTGCTGATTATTACTTAACGCTTTTCAATGAATCATTTGTACCCATTCCAATATGTGGTTTTTGCACGGGATCCATCCATTTCAGTAAATTGAGGACATTCTTTTCGGCTGTGGCTGTACATCCCGCAGTCGGCTTTGTATCCCCTCTCCATACATGAAGAAAGATTGCACTGCCTTTTCCTTTTATGATGGGATTCGTATTATAATTAATGACCGCGCCATACTTATAGAGTTCATGATTCATCCTTTCGAAAGACTTCCATTTAACTGCAGGATTTCCTTTATAGGTTTTCCACTTGTTATAATCATTGGATGTCTGATCGTCAATCCAGTAGTCATATTTGGTCGTTTTCTTATAACCCATTTTCATTCCGGTTGGCTTCGTTCCACTTCCAAAAGACGTACCGAATGAATAAATTCCAACCGGGGATTTTCCATCACCCTCTTTTTTGCTCTTCGTGAAGCCGTTCTTTCCAATGACACCCTCCATCTTCTTCAATGCCCGGCGCCATTCCCCTTGTTTCTTTTCATACGTTTGGATCGTAACCTTTGTATCACTCATCGCTTTTCCTGTCACCGATACAACTTGTTTAACGCCTTTTCTACTATCGAATTTCTTTAGAAGGGCGTTTTCACTGGTGCCGAAAACCTCATTAGCATCTGCCATATTGATATATGCTGTCTTTTTCGAGTGACAGACCTTATACCAGTTTCCAGTTCTTCCACTTGCCGATAATTCTTTGTTTTTCTTATAAGTTATTAATGTTTTGCTTGCAGCCGACGCCTTTTCCTTCACATCCGCAGCAGACTTCATGACAATCTTGAATTGATTTGCTTCGCAATTTGTTTTCGTTTCAGCCTTTGCAAGATTTGTCGTTTGGATGATTAAAAGAGCTAAAAGGGCGGCCATCATCAATCTTTTCATGGTCCCATCCTTCCGTAGTGATTAAATATCTAATTATTCTAAAAAATCTTGTTATCATCATAACATAGTAAGTAAGGATGAATCATATTTCTTTCCCGTTTTTATCTAAATCCAGTCAATTTTAGGCAAATCATATTGCTTGGCCGGGACCTCCGCCAATTCATAAAAATGTTTGAGGAAGGACTCATATTGTTGTGAGGATTTCGTGATGGAAGATATTTTATCCTCCAACTCATTCGACCTTGATTCCGTCGTTTTTGAAAAATACTCTTCCACAGTTTCAAAATAATGAATGGGAAATAGCATCCTCGAATATAACAACCGGGCTGAAAAGCTGGAGAATGGTTCTATGGATTGATATTCGTGAAAGAATTGGCCAATGCCCCGTTGATGGGTATGCACATTTTGAAAATAGTGTTCCCTCACCCATTCTGCGACATCCCTGGTTCCATGGTCGAATACCCAATCGAACGGATTTTTCATCCACTTATTGCTTTTCCACGTATCATGTAAAAAACGTTCATAACAAACCGTTCCACTATCGACAATTTGCGGGGTATCATCAATTTCCGTGTCGACTAAATATTGAATCGCATTTTCACCCAGGACCATATAATAGGGAAAGGTTTCTATAAATAATTTTTCAAACTGGTTATCAGGATGGGCGTTGAGCTTATCCCGCCAAATCTTTTCTAACTGATCGATCCTTTGTTCCCATAGTTCTTTCCATTTACCGATCCTTGAACATGTTCGAATCGTTTCATTAATATTTCTCCCACGCTGATGAAATCTTGCCAGGCGTCTTCCTGGATTGAAATTTTTCGGACCTTCCAATGCCTGATTGGCAAGAAGGATGAATAATTGTTCATCCGCTTCCGAAACATAACTTCCATGATTGGCAAGGACAAAGGCGGATACGTGACGATCTCCTTGTGAAATCAGATGTTGAGACATTTTATACCTTTCCACTAATTCCTCCTGCTCCATATTTTCAATGGGAACGATGCTGTAAACCATATTTCCTGAACGGAAGCTTGGAAACCTGCTATTGGCTTCTTCAAGCTCCACCTGTATGCCATAATTATTAAAAATGATTTCTTCTATCATGGAAAAGCCCCCTTCATCAAATGGATATAATAGAAATATTGGACATCATATACTTATATATATGTGGAATAACCCGTTTTCTGAATGATTATCGAAACCTTATTAGAAATTCGGATCAAAACATCCTTCATGGCTTTTCATTTTAATCAAATCAACCTACCTGCATTAGAACTATCCCTTTAAAATATAGAGAAATGGGTGATGACATGGCTAATATTGAACAATCAATGTCTGAAAAAACGGCTCGAAGATGGCTAATTGAACGAGGAGTGAAATTGGAGGATATCGCTGAGCTAGTCATGTATTTACAATCTGGTTACCATGAAAATCTCCAAATGTCCGATTGCCTTCACAATGTCGAACGGGTCCTTTCAAAACGCGAGGTCCAAAATGCCATCCTTACCGGCATTCAGTTGGATATTTTAGCTGAGAAAAAGCTGCTCGAGGAGCCTCTGCTGAGCATAATTGAAATAGATGAAGGTCTATATGGGGTCGATGAAATATTGGCTTTTTCAATTGTGAATGTTTATGGATCGATCGGCTTTACCAATTATGGTTTCATTGATAAACAAAAGCCGGGAATCTTAAAATATCTAAACGATAAAAGCACAGGTAAGGTGAACACCTTTTTAGATGATATCGTTGGAGCGATTGCAGCTGCCGCTTCAAGCCGGCTTGCCCATAGAACCGAAAATGCAGAATAAAACGGCATGAAAAAAACAGGACTGCAATCGCAGGCCTGTTTTTTTTCATTCGAAGCTCCATAAGTCTAGTGTGTCCACCACATGCGTAGGCTGCTCCTTATATTGCTTTAGGCGTTCTTTTGTCGTCACGCCAGTATGTACAAGCAGTGTATCGATCCCTGCGTTAATGCCGGCAAGGATATCCGTATCATAGTTATCGCCAACCATGATTGTCTCTTCTTTAGGTACCCCTAATACTCTTAGTGCTTGCTCCACTATGACGGATTCAGGTTTTCCAATGAAAATCGGCTGTACCTGAGTCGAAACGGAAACAACGGATGTCACGGAACCATTCCCAGGCAAAAGGCCTTGCTCAGTTGGAATGGCAATATCACCATTGGTCGAAATGAAAACAGCCCCATTTCTAACAGCAAGACAGGCCTTTGACAACTTTTCATAATTGATGCCGCGGTCGATGCCCATTACCAGAAAATCTGGATGCTCTTCGACAAGCTTCATTCCTTTTTCCTTAAGAGCCTCGATGATGCCTTCTTCACCCACCACATAGACCGATGCATCCTTCTTTTGTTCGGCTATGTAATTGGCAGTGGCCATGCTTGTCGTGAAAACCTGTTCATCCTCTGTTGAGATGCCGATGCTTCTTAACTTATCCGCTACTTGTGCCGGAGTCCGGGATGAATTATTGGTGACGAATAAATAAGGGATATCCCTTTTCCTTAGGTCATTGATAAACCCTGCCGCTTCCGCAATTTGTTCAGTTCCGCGATACATGGTGCCATCTAAGTCAATTAAATATCCTTTATACGACTTCATTTGAATTCGCCTTCCTAACGCTGCTAGTTTTTAAAAGCTGATACAGGTCCCAATTCATTTGTTAAATAGTTCCTCACCAAATCAGGGAATTGCTTGAATGCCTCGATATTTTCCGAAAATACGGCATGCAGTTCTTTGTGATTCACTTCAATGAAGTCTTGAACCAGCATTTTCCTTAATGGCAAAACCTTTTTGAATTGTATCGCTTTTTCTTCTGAAATCACTTTTTCATCTTGAAGGATATCGATAATATCTTCATAACTTCCTGGATCACGCATAATGAAACCATCAATTACCGCATTTCCTACATCCAACACGGAATCGATGGAAGTTTGTATGAGCCTTTCTGCGATAAGTTCCGAAAGGTCTCCATCCCAATTATCATGCCCTTCAAAAAGTCCAAGCTGCTTTTCAAGAAAACCTAATATTTGTTCAATTTTTTGGCGGTCTACAAAGTACATTATTTCCAGATCCTTTCTGATCTAAGATGATATAGGGAATCATTGGTTGAATGAGCGGCATAGTTAAGACCCTGTGCCGAACCAACCTTATTCCTTGATAATACCATAGCTTCTCCCTTACTCTCAATTCCTTCAACCCCAACCATTGTACAATCCAATTACTAACAGGTGCATTGACTTACACATTGCCTTTTCACAGGAGGAGGCATTTTCCGACGTCCACTCCAAGAAAACCAATTCATGATTCCATTTATATTCTTAACCACTTTCATCTAACCGATGAACGCAATGATTGCTCGAGGTTCTGAAGCATCATGGGGAGGGATTAATTTCTACAGTCGGCAGCCCATAAAAATGTCTGTTCCCCTATTGAAGTCACTTTGTTATGATGGAAATACAAATGTGAAGATAAGAAGGGAATGAGACTATGGAAGATCGTTTTTATTTATACAATGACGTCGTTGATTCAAAAACCCGGTTCATAAGCTTCATGGGAGAGGAATCAAGATTCGATTTGGCGATTACGACTACCGATCGGTTTTATGGAAAGAAGCTTGTTTTGAATATGCAGAGTAACCGTTTCGCGATTATTGGGCCTGATGATTTAGAAGAGGAAGGCTATCTTGAGCACGCCTTTCAGTTGTCAGAAGCGGAAGCCGAGGAACTGCGTCACTTTTTAATGGAAATCGTCTGAGTGCTGAAGTTTTTTTCTTAAACGGGAAAACCTACTGAATGTAAGATCGATTACATGAGGGGGGATTATCTTGGACAAAGAAGAATACCACGATTTTTCCAATGTCGAAAAACAGAGGGATTATTTAATTCCTGAAGAATTTCCCGAAGGACCTTTTGGATCAGCCATTGCAAAAGATGCACCAGTCCAGAATAAAAACACACCGTGGCAGGAAGGGCAACGCTATCAAAGTGCCTTCAATTATGAAAATAAATCGTTGCATGAAGGCTTACCTCGACAATATCCTGGTGCTCATCCGACACATGATGATCCAGAAAAAGATGAACAGCCTCCATATAAAGGATATGGTAACTCTTAACGTGGAAGGGCCAGAGTGAATTCTGGCCTTTTTATTTCTTTACTTTCTTCACGACGAAATAAGGACAGCCAAAATTGCAGTATTCATATAAATATTCACTAAGCGTGCTTATCTTTGTATCGAAGGTCGCTTTCTGATTGGAATCATCAAAAAATCCACGCAGCCTCAATTGTCCGTAACCCCAATCCCCTACTATATAATCATACTTCGTTAAAATCTCACTGTATCTGGCTTTAAACGCTTCTTCGTTATAGCCTTCCCTTTCATCTTCAATTATTTCGTAGGTCATGTTATTGATGGTAATCATTGTTTTCACCTCTCATAAATACATTTCTTCTTTAAATTATAACTGATTCCCCATCAATTACTAAGCGAAAAATAGAGAAATATGTTCATCCTAAAGTTACGGGGGTGTTATTGATGAAAAAAACGATAATAACGATAGGTTTAAGCTCGATTATTGCACTAACCGGATGTGCTGATAAAGAAAAAGACCAGGGGCTCGGTGCAAAAAACAATGCAGGCAACCCAACAAACGTAAATAATCCAACTCAATATTATGATGAGGATTATCGTAATAATGACAACAAAAGTGATGATTTTGGTTTTACTCGCACCAATAGTGCAACCATTGACGGCCGTAACATTTCCAACAAAGCTGCTTCCATTGACCGTGAACAATTGTCTGATGTCATTTCAAAACTTAGTGTTCAAATTCCAAATGTCAATGACGCCGCTACACTCGTTACTGATGAGGAAGTACTTGTCGTATATGATACCAATGACAAGGATCGGACGGAAACCGCCGACCAAGTTAAACGTACTGCCATGTCCGTCGTGCCTCGCTACTATCATGTCTACGTCAGTGATGATTATCAAAACCTTGCCCAAGATGTCGAAAATTTCGCTACAGTGAAATCCGGCAGCAAAGGGATTGACTATACGATCGAACAAACGATCAAAGAAATGCTGAAATCGCCTCAAGGATACAAAATGAGTGACGCAGAAAATGAAAATGGAGAAATGGTTAACGATAAAAGAGATCATCATGATAACATCCATCAAAAAATGGATAACCGTTGAATAAAAAAGGACCGAATTTTTTTCGGTCCTTTATTTCTCTATTTCAATAATTCTTCACCTTTGTTTTGCTTATGTTTAGCCGCAGCATTAACTTGTTCATCGGCATGGTAGGATGAACGGACAAGCGGACCGGATTCACAATGGCTGAAGCCTTTTTCCAATGCACGTTCTTTCAGTTCGGCAAATTCCTCAGGCGTATAGTATTTCAGCACCTTTAAATGTTTTTTAGTCGGCTGTAAATACTGGCCGATTGTCATGATATCGACATTATTAGCCCTTAGGTCATCCATGGTCTCAAGGATTTCCTCCCGCGTTTCACCCAGACCTACCATTAAACTGGATTTTGTCGGGATTTCCGGATACAGTTCCTTGGCTCTTCTTAAAAGCTCCAAAGAACGTTCGTACTTGGCCTGAGCCCGTACACGGTCGGATAAACTTCTGACAGTCTCTATATTATGGTTAAGGATATCTGGTTTAGCATCCATCAATGTCTTGATATTTTCAAACACTCCGCCCATATCAGACGGTAATACTTCAATAGAAGTAAATGGATTTTTGCGACGGATCGCACGGACTGTTTCAGCGAAAACTTCAGCGCCTCCATCCTTTAAATCATCACGGGCAACAGCTGTAATGACGACATGCTTTAAATTCATCAAAACAACGGAATCGGCAACACGCTCAGGTTCAGCCCAGTCCAATTCATTCGGACGTCCAGTTGTAACAGCACAAAAACGGCATGCCCTTGTACAGATTTCACCTAAGATCATGAAAGTAGCCGTTCTTCTCACTGCCCAGCATTCGTGTATATTCGGACATTTTGCCTCTTCACAGACTGTATGAAGATTTTTCTCGCGCATCATATTTTTTAAACCGAGGTAATTTTCGTTAGTATTAAGCTTTATTTTCAACCAATCTGGTTTACGAAGAATTTCTTTATTTGTAGAAGACATGAAAATGCCACTCCATTCTATAGAAATTAACACACCCTACTTTAACAATAAAAAAGCATTTATACAAGTTATAGTTGGTTTCCCATTATTTATTTTTCATGTTTATAGCTAAATCAGCAAAACTATAAAAGATGGATGGACTGATGTATTTTAATTACGGAGAATGTCATGAAAGGAGCCTGCCCCGTTGAATAAATTATTCCTTCTTACCATAACTTGTTTGTTAATTTTGAATGCACCAGGCCAAGTGGCTGATGCTGCCGATACCCCAGATGCTTATCCCGGGAGAATGGAGCTATATAAAAATATGGAGGCTACTCTCCAAATCCCGTGGTATTACCTTGCTGGAGCAGATCAATATGAGCATAGCCTCAGGGCTGCACGAAGGGACTTAGAGCCGGCAAAGGGTTTAATAGGCATCCACATCGAGCCTTCAAAGTGGAGCGGGGCCCTCAATCCTGACTTAAATGACGTGAACCCGCTCACGATCACATTTTTTGACGGATTGGGCCAGGATGGAAATGGTGATGGAAAAGCAGATATCAATAATGATACCGATCGATTGTATGCTTTTTCGAAGCATCTCCAATCTTATGGTGCAGATGAAGATAATATCCGGATCGGCTTGTGGGATTATTATAAACGAGATAAAGCAGTCAGCATCATTATCGGCAATGCCGAGATTTATAAGAAATATGGCCGGTTGGATTTACATGAAAAGGCCTTCCCTGTTCCCGTACGGACTCATTATACGTACTTGAATACATGGGGAAGCGCTCGTGGATGGGGCGGAAGGAGAATCCATGAGGGCACTGATATTTTTGCCGATTATAGCCTTCCCGTTCGTTCCACCAGCTATGGAATCATCGAGATGAAAGGCTGGAATAAATTCGGCGGTTGGAGGATAGGGATACGGGATTTAAATAATACCTATCATTACTTTGCCCATTTAAGCGGCTTTGCCAAAGGGTTGAAAGTCGGACAAATCGTCGAGCCCGGACAAGTCATCGGAGGTGTCGGCAGTACAGGTTACGGTCCTCCGGGAACTTCGGGGAAATTCCCTCCGCATCTTCATTACGGGATGTACAAAGACAATGGAATCACAGAATGGAGCTTTGATCCTTACCCTTATTTAAAATTATGGGAAAGGAAAGATTTGGCTAAAAAACGAAAGTGAGCGGCGTGAATTTTACGCTGCTTTTTTTTGATTTCAACATAAACCCCTGAACTTGATGCATAGGTATTAGTAAAGGGGGCTAAAGCGTGTTCCGAAAAAGATTTCGACCGAAGAAATTCCGAAAAAAGGGGCCTCTTCCCACCCGAAAAGTATTTCTCTATTCATTTATCCTGTTTATCATATCAAGCATCATGACTCTTTGGTACGTGGACAAATCAATCGAACCCGTGATCATGAGTGTAGCCGAATATGAAATCAAACGGATTGCAACGGAAACGATTCATGAATCGGTTGATGAAAATATAGCCAAGGTCGATATGAACAAAATCATCACCAACAATAAGGGTGGTAAGGACTCCAGTTCCTCCTATAGCTTCAATCCGGTCATATACAGTGAATTGCGGGCTAACATAACGAAGGATATTCAAAAGAAACTTGGCATCAAACAGGGAAATCCTTTTAAAACAGGTTCAGCCAAAATAAACGATGAACAATATAAAAGTGTGGTTTATTATATACCATTTGGTGTTGTGACCGGGAATAACCTCCTTTCCAATTACGGACCAGAAATCCCAGTGAAAATGTCGGTCATCGGGAATGTTGAATCGGATTTGAGGACAAAACTGACAAACGCAGGCATCAATAATGTTTATTATGAATTGATTGTGGATTTTGATGTCAATATTCAAATCGTCATCCCCTCTTTCACAAAGGAGACCAAGGTGAGTCAGGAAGTGACAGTCGGAAGCCTGTTGATCGAAGGTGATGTTCCAAGCTATTTTAGTAACGGAAACGGTTCGGTGGCACCTGCGATCATGAAGGAAAACAAGGAATGACAAAACCAGCTTATCCTTGAGGTTAGGCTGGTTCTTGTATATTTAGACATTTCATGATAAGCAAATGCAGGTTTTTATTCAAGTCCACTTCATAGGGCTCTTTTATCCGCTCCCCATCTTCTTCCAGTATCCTTATCATGGGGCGGTCACCAATCCCCTCATTTTGAGCGGATACTACTCCTTTCCTTCCATCATTCAATTCTACTGATAGACCATTAGGATAAATGGCAACCGCCCGGCGGAAAGCCTCGATGATCGTATTGTCGAACTTTTTCCCGACTCCGGCATAAAGAACTTCCAAACCTTGATGCGGCAGCATGGCCTTACGGTAAACCCGATTGGAAGTAACGGCATCAAACACGTCGGCAACGGCAATGATCTTGCCGAAATAATGGATTTCATCCCCCTTTATCCCACGGGGATATCCAGATCCATCTAACCTTTCATGATGCTGATAGGCACAGTTCGCAACTAAAAGTGAAACGGTATGAACATTTTTGATTAGATGAAATCCGTAATCGGCATGTTTTTGGATTTGTTCAAACTCCTTTTCCGTCAGTTTGCCGGGTTTATGGAGGATTTCCAAAGGCACGAGCATTTTGCCGACATCATGTAAAATCGCCCCCAGCCCAAGAATTTCAAGATTCTTATTATTGATATTCAATTCCATCCCGATCGCCAGGGTATATAAGGTCACATTGAAGGAATGAGTAAAGATATAGTCATCGTATGTATAAACGTCGGCCAATAAAGTCATTAACTCCTTATTCCTTTTCAGCTCGTCCATGATGTTCCGGACTATTTGAGTGAACTTGACGTTAGCCTGCTCTATCGTGAATGATCCATCAAGGTTCATTTTGTTCTTTATGTCCAGGAAAGTGGTTTCAATCGTATTAACGGCTTCTCTTCTAAGTTTCCCGGACACTGGGGGCATTGGAATGATGTCATCCGTCCTGGAATCTTGAATGTAAACGAAGGGTATATTAAGGGACACCAGTCGATTGATCATTTTCTGCGTTAATGTAAGGCCCTCGCACAATAGGACATGGCCCCGCTCATTATAGATGTTTTTACCGAGCCTTGCTCCAGGGCTTAGGGACTTTGTAATAGCTAGCCTCATACTTGTACCCCATCTCCCCATTAAATATTTGTAAATCGAACCGTTTCTTTCCTTTATAAAGATTATCGGAAAATATTTTGATAAATGAATCTGTTTGAATATATTTATTGAAAGAATATCAGCATTTTAAAATAAAAAAATAAGGCCCCCTTCTAAAAAAAAGAAAGCCCACCTTTTCAAATCATTTTGATTAATGCCTCTTTACCAATCATTCCCGGATGAATGCCCTTTTCCACAGCCTCCCAGGTAACCGATTCAAGCGGCGCTTCCAATAACTCTTCAATCGATTTAACTCCTGTAGCCCTCCCTGCAAGGATTTTACGATGTTTCAATTTATCATTCAGCAGTCCAACATCTAACGCACCGCACATTATATACCCTTTTTCGGACGCGACAGCAAGTAAATTCGTTTTTGGAAGTCGGACAGAAATGGCTAGGAATGTATGATTATCAAGAATTATTGGTATCATGTTAATCAATTGGTTTCGCCCCTCTCTTCCCCATACTTTATGAAAAAAAGGGCGAAACCGTGATTTAGCGTTAGGCGTTTGTGTATATTTTTTTCAGCTTCCATAAAAGGATATCCCGTAAGAATTCCGGCAGCAGGTATTTCTTGCGATTGGAGCGCTGGATACTTGGAAAGAAGTGCCCAAATGTAAACATATCAGGTATGGCCAGTTTATAGGACTTATCCGCCTGCAGTTTCTCTCCTTTTATAAGAATCCCTTTTACGATACCATTCTCCATTTCGTTAAATTCAATTTGATCATAATGCATGACTCCCATTATGTTTCCGCGGAAACCGAAACCTTTCACCTGAATATGTGGCCATTCCGCATTTCTCGATTGCATTAAGATTTCTTTTAATTCATTCCCATTAACTTCAACGACGCAAGGGTTGATGGGATGTGGACAGATTCTGTGAATATCCCCTTTTGTGACAGGACCGTCCGGCAGCCCTTCAAGCAGGAGGCCTGCATTCAAAAAGGAACAATCCGCCTGACTCCACTCCCTTAGGGCCTCCCCTAGGATTTCCGTCAAAGGACTTACTTTGAACCAATCATTATCCAGTGCTTTTGGTAAGTCCACTGCAACCTGTTTTAGCGTTTCCCCTCCGGCCTGGTATATCTCTTCAATCCATGACCGTTCATTCTCCAATTCCAAAAAGTCATTGGTATCATAAAGAATGGCACTCTTCTGGCTAATTTCCCTTTCCTGATTGACGGTCATTTCCACCTGTCCAACAAAGAAGCCATATTTCCCGGCACCGCAAAGGAGTGTGTCATTGATCAATCTCCCCTGGTGGAGAATGTGGTGGGTATGCGCGCCAAGTATGATGTCAATCTCCGGAAAGTCCTCTGCCATCCTCTCATCATCATGGATGCCCAGGTGGGAAAGGATGATGATTACATCCGCCTCTGTTTTGACCCTTTCAAGCTGTGCCTTTAACTCCACGAACGGTTCTGTTATTTCCCAGCCCATCGCAGAGTAAAACTTTTGAAAAAAGGCTGTCAAACCTATCAGGGCGATCCTGGTGCCTTTTACCGTTGTATGTATCCAATATGGCAGCGCCCATTCCGGCCTTTCATTATCACTGTAATAAATATTGGCTGCCAAGACCTTGAACCTTGCATGATCATATAAGGAGTCTAACGCATCATGAGGTAAAGTGATCCCTTCATTATTGCCGATGGTCACATATTGGTAGCCCGCTTCATTCAGCAGCTCAATATTGCCTTTACCTAACGTACCTTCTGTATATGGATGCCAGCGGTCCACATGATCGCCTATATCCAGTATGATCGCTTCTTCTCCCGTTTCTTGATGAAGTTTTCTTCTTTCTTTAAGAAACTTATCAATACGAGGCCAATTCTCAAAATGACTATGGAGATCATTGGTGTGATATAAATGAATGATTTCTGACATCATTTCTCCTCCTCGTTTATCCTGTAATACCTTGGTATATAAGACGTAAACCAATGATTATCAGCACTATTTTCAACATATTTTCCAGCGACGCACTCTTTAGGCGCGTATTGATGAATGCGCCCAATTTAGCACCGAACCATGCACCCGGAATCAGGGCAAAAGCATATGGCCAATTAACATTTCCAAGGGAAATATGGGTAATCGAATTAGTGATGGATGATAAAAATACCATGAACATCGAAGTCGCTACAGCCATATGCGGAGGGAAGAAGAAAAGTAGCATCATGACGGGAACCATTAAGGCCCCACCGCCAATTCCAAATAATCCGGAGCTGAATCCCACGACAAAGGAAATCAATACAGCTAACACGGGGTGATAACCATAAGAAAATGAATGTCCATTTTCAGTTTCATACGTTTTCACTATTTTCCCTTTTCCAGGCTTGAAAAGCATTGGCTTCAAACGATTTTTCACTAATAACACAATGGCCATGAAAACCATGAAAATACCAAAGTACAATGAAAAAGCTTCGGCGTTAAGATTTTTATTCACATATGCCCCTATTATTCCACCAGGCGCACTGCCAATAAAAAAGATTAAGCCGGCCTTATAATCCACCACTTTATGTTTTAAATAAGATAAAGTAGAAGATAAGCCGGTAAAAATCATGATTACGGTTGAAACACCTACAGCGACCTGAGGAGTCAGCTCATCGATAATATTTGTAGATGTACCTAAATATAAAAGAGAAGGCACAATGATGATGCCGCCTCCAAGACCGACAAGAGCTCCGATCGCTCCCGCAAATAATCCAATACCCACTAATACTAACCATACCATGTAGAAATCCGCCTTTACCTGTTTGTGAGGATATTACCTCTACTAGTTGTCACAATATCTCTTTATTTAATTATATATATCCTCTTAAAACAAACCAAGCTGCTTAGGAGCCAGTCCTTCATATTCTATCCCAAGCAACTCAATCATTTGTTTGGCATTATCGGAGGCATCTCCGCCTGAATTATTATTGAACAGGACATATATATCCTTGGATTCCTTTTCCAATATCCTGATTTTCTCCACCCATTCAGTCAATTCCTGCTGATTATATCGATATAAGTACCTGACCTCACGCCAATTATCACCCGAAGAAGGCCTTTGCCAACCATGCAGGTTACGGCCATGAAAGCGTATCAGGGTTTTATCTTTATCGGTGGCCTGCAAAACGACTGGAATGGATCCCTCTCCAGCCTGAGGCTCATCGCATACAGTATGGATCCAGCCTTCCTTTTCGATAAAATCCAAAGTTTGCTGGACTACGTTAGATCTGTACCAGCTTTGATTCCGAAATTCTATGGCCGCTGGGATATCGCCCATTTCAGCTTTGCACCATCGCAGGTAATTTACATTTTCACGTTTACAATCAAACCATGGCGGAAACTGAAATAAGACCATCGCGAGCTTTCCGGACTTCTGATAAGCCTCCAGAGAGTCGCAAAATGCCTTGAACATTTCCTTCTTACTTTCAAATGGGATTTCCCCACGTTGATGTCCTGTCATCCCTTGATAAGCTTTAACGACAAACTGGAATGATGCAGGCGTCTCGGATACCCACTTTTCACTGTTCCTCTTTGGCTGGACTGCATAAAAAGAGGCATCCACCTCCACAATGGGAAAATGAGCTCCGTACTCTTTAAGCTTATCACGTTGGGACACACCACCATGATACAAACTATCATGATCTCCCCAACCGGTCACACCAACATAGATCATCTGCATCATCACTCCTTCGGGACTGGCCTCATTTCCTGACTTCTATTGTTATTTTTACCCTTATTGAGCCATATCTAATCTTTGGTATAAAGGTGACGGAGACGGATGTCAAAACAAAAAGCCTGCCAGACAGACCCGGCAGGCTTTTGTATGAATGGTTATTCTAAATCGCCTTACAGGCAGGCCAGTCGGTCATTATCCGATGGAGCCTTCCATTTCGAACTTGATCAGACGGTTCATTTCAACCGCATATTCCATTGGAAGTTCTTTTGTAAATGGTTCGATGAAGCCCATTACGATCATTTCCGTTGCTTCTTGCTCAGAAATTCCGCGGCTCATCAAGTAGAACAATTGTTCTTCTGATACTTTGGAAACCTTAGCTTCGTGTTCAAGGGAAATGTTATCGTTCAAGATTTCATTGTAAGGGATTGTATCGGATGTAGACTGATTATCCATGATTAATGTATCACATTCAATGTTGGAACGAGCTCCATCCGCTTTACGTCCGAAATGAACGATACCACGGTATGTTACTTTACCGCCCTGTTTAGAAATTGATTTTGATACAATCGTTGAAGATGTATTTGGCGCTAGGTGAATCATTTTTGCTCCAGCGTCTTGGTGTTGGCCTTTGCCGGCAATGGCAATCGATAATGTCATACCTCGTGCACCTTCACCTTTTAAGATGACAGCAGGGTATTTCATTGTCAGTTTAGAACCGATGTTACCATCAATCCATTCCATTGTTGCGTTTGCGTCACAAACGGCACGTTTCGTAACCAGGTTAAACACGTTGTTTGCCCAGTTTTGGATCGTCGTGTAACGGCAGTAAGCATCTTTCTTGATGACGATTTCGACAACGGCACTATGAAGGGAGTTAGTTGTATAAACAGGAGCTGTACAACCTTCCACATAGTGAACGGATGCGCCTTCATCAACAATGATTAGCGTACGTTCGAATTGACCCATGTTTTCAGAGTTGATCCGGAAATATGCTTGAAGCGGAGTATCCACTTTAACGCCTTTTGGTACATAGATGAAAGATCCACCTGACCAAACTGCCGAGTTCAATGCCGAAAATTTATTGTCAGTTGGCGGAATCGTTTTTCCAAAGTGCTCACGGAAGATATCTTCATTTTCACGAAGTGCTGAGTCCGTATCTTTAAACACGATACCCAAGTCTTCCAATTCTTCTTTCATGCTATGGTAAACCACTTCTGATTCATATTGAGCAGATACGCCAGCAAGGTATTTTTGTTCAGCTTCAGGAATTCCCAATTTATCAAAAGTCTGTTTGATTTCATCAGGAACCTCATCCCAAGACTTCTCTGATTTCTCTGATGGCTTAACATAGTATGTGATTTCATCAAAGTTAAGACTCTGCATGTCGCCGCCCCATTGAGGCATTGGCATGTTGTAAAAATGCTCCAATGATTTCAAACGGAAATCAAGCATCCATTGCGGTTCATCCTTCATTCGAGAAATCTCTTCCACGATTTCTTTTGTCAGACCACGCTTTGAACGGAAAATGGAAACATCTTTATCCGCAAAACCATATTTATAATCGCCGATATCAGGCATTTTCTTTGCCATAGCTCGTATTCCTCCATTTCAAATGGCTGAATTACAACAGCTCATTTTAATTTAATTATTCCTTCAATCCCTTTTCCATGGCTTTCCAAGCCAGGGTAGCACACTTGATTCGTGCAGGGAATTTGGAAACGCCTTGAAGGGCTTCGATATCCCCAAGGTCCATCTCATCGTCGTATTCTTTTCCCTGAATCATTAAGGAAAAAGTCTCGGACATAGCTAGAGCAGTATCAACGTCTTTGCCCTTAATGGCTTGAGTCATCATGGAAGCTGAACTCATGGATATCGAACAACCATCACCATCGAATTTAACATCGCTGACCTTGCCATCTTCGATTTTCATCGTTAACCGAATCCGATCGCCGCAAGTTGGGTTATTCATATCGATTGTCATGCTTCCATCTTCTAGCATGCCCTTATTACGCGGTTTCTTATAGTGATCCATAATGACTTGACGGTAAAGTGTATCTAGGTTATCAAAAGACATTACTGAAATACTCCTTCGTTTTAACAAGCCCGGACACAAGCTTATCAATATCTTCTTCCGTGTTATATAGATAGAAACTTGCTCTTGCTGTCGCTGATACGTCAAGCCATTTCATTAATGGTTGTGCGCAATGATGACCGGCACGAACAGCAATTCCATCTGCATCAAGAACGGTAGCGACATCATGTGGATGTACGTCATTAATATTAAAGGTAATTACACCCGCACGCTTTTCTGCATCTTTAGGACCGTATATAGTCAGCCCTTCAACTGCTGACATTTTCTCCATTGCATATGCGGCGAGCTTATGTTCATGCCGTTCAATATTATCCAAACCGATTTCTTCCAAGAAATCGATTGCAGCCCCCATGCCGATTGCACCGGCAATGATTGGGGTACCGCCTTCGAATTTCCACGGGAGTTCTTTCCATGTAGACTCATACAAACCTACAAAATCAATCATCTCTCCGCCGAATTCTATCGGTTCCATTTTTTCAAGAAGGTCTTTCTTGCCATATAATACGCCGATACCTGTTGGACCGACCATTTTATGACCTGAGAAGGCGAAGAAATCACAATCCAAATCACGGACATCCACTTTTAGATGCGGCGTGCTCTGTGCCCCGTCGACTACCATAACAGCATTATGATCATGGGCAATTTTTGCAATCTCCTTCACAGGATTGATAACACCAAGTACATTCGAAACCTGCATGATGGACACGATTTTCGTTGCTTCCGTAATTGTAGCCCTCACATCGTCAAGGGAAATCGTGCCATCCTCTTGAAGCGGAATATACTTCAATACAGCGCCCTTTTCTTTGGCAAGCTGCTGCCACGGAATGATATTACTGTGATGCTCCATGTAAGAGATGACGATCTCGTCACCCTCTTTAATATTTGCACCACCGTAACTTCTTGCTACAGTATTCAAAGCAGTCGTTGTGCCTCTGGTAAAGATGATTTCTTCTGTAGAAGAAGCATTAATGAATTTACGTACCTTTTCACGAGCACCTTCATACGCATCCGTAGCTTTTGTTCCTAGTGTATGCACTCCGCGGTGAACATTCGAGTTGTATCCGCGGTAATATTGCTCAATCGCTTCAATCACTGCAGCCGGCTTTTGAGAGGTTGCAGCACTATCTAAATAAACTAATGGCTGACCATTGACTTCTTGATCTAATATTGGAAAAAGCTTACGAATTTCGTATGGGTTCATTACTGTACTTTCCTTTCAATGACCGCTACTAATTGTTTTTTAACTCCCTCAATTGGAAGCTGGTTAACAACAGGGGCCAAGAATCCGTGAATGACAAGTCTTTCTGCTTCTTTCTTTGTAATACCACGGCTCATTAAATAATACAGTTGAAGCGGGTCGACACGGCCGACGGAAGCAGCATGACCAGCCGTTACATCATCTTCATCAATCAAGAGGATCGGATTGGCATCTCCGCGCGCTTTTTCACTTAACATCAAAACGCGTGACTCTTGTTCGGCATTGGCCTTTGTAGCACCATACTCTATTTTCCCAATTCCATTAAAAATGGAGGATGCGGCGTCTTTCATGACACCGTGCTTAAGGATATAGCCCTCAGAGCGTTTGCCATAATGAATGATGGCAGTCGTGAAGTTCTGCTTTTGTTCCCCGCGTCCGACTACAACTGTTTTTGTATCTCCGTGAGATCCATCGCCCATTAGATATGTTGTATTATCTGAAATCGTATTTCCGTCGTTCATAAGGCCAAGCGCCCACTCAATACGAGCATCACGTCCTGCCACTCCACGGCGGTTAACGTATGTCGTAAAGCCTTTTGAAAGGGTATCGACCGCTCCGTATTCGACTTTGGCATTCGCATTTGCAAATACTTCCGTTACGATGTTGGCAATCCCTTCGTTAGACTCAACGCTTGAGAAGTAATTCTCTACATATGTGACAGAGCTATTATCTTCCGCTACGATCAAGACATGGTTGAAAAGTGTAGTATCAGGATTATCCAACAGGAATACCGATTGAATCGGCTCTTTGATTTCTACATTTTTCGGAACATAAAGGAATGCCCCCCCATTAACTAATGCAGCATGAAGTGCCGTTAAACGATGTTCATCTATTTTAACGCCATCTTTCATGAAATATTTTTGCACAAGCTCAGCATGGTCACGAGCAGCTGTTAAAATATCTGTAAAGATGACGCCTTGCTCTTTCACGTTTGCTGACAGATTGATATGTGCCGGCGTATTATTGCGTTGAATGTATAAGTTTTCATTTTCTTCAATGATGGATTTTATTTCTTCCGGAAGCTCCTCTAAAGAGGCAAAAGCTTCACTTTCAACCGTATGGTTCTGGAAAGAAGTAAAATTCCATTTATCGATCTTCGTTTTATCCGGCTTGGGCATCGGGAGCTTTTCTAATTCAGAAAACGCTTGAATCCGAAGCTCGGATAGCCAAGCTGGATCATTATTTTTAGTTGAATAGGAGCTTATATCCTCTTGTTCAAACGGTAATTTCGTTTCTGTAGTCATTGCAAATCCTCCTACTTACGCTTCTTCGCCAACAGTTTCGTCTTCAATGCCCAATTCTTGTTTGATCCAATCATAACCTTCCGCTTCCAAGCGGGCAGCAAGTTCAGGACCACCTGATTTTACGACGCGTCCTTGCATCATTACATGTACAAAATCAGGAGTGATGTAATTTAATAGACGTTGGTAGTGAGTGATGATCAAGCATCCAAAGTCTTCTCCGCGCATTTCGTTGATTCCTTTTGAAACGACTTTAAGTGCATCGATATCTAGACCTGAATCAATCTCATCCAAGATTGCAATTTTAGGTTGGATCATCATTAATTGAAGAATCTCGTTGCGTTTTTTCTCTCCGCCGGAGAAACCTTCATTCAAATAGCGTTGCGCCATATCTTCATCCATTTCAAGGAATTCCATTTTTTGATCCATTTGACGGATGAATTTCATCAATGAAATTTCATCGCCTTCTTCACGGCGTGCGTTAATGGAAGAACGTAAGAAGTCAGCATTTGTAACACCGCTGATTTCACTTGGATATTGCATAGCCAGGAATAGACCGACACGAGCGCGCTCGTCGACTTCCATTTCCAATACATCTTCACCATCGAATGTGATGCTTCCGCTCGTTACTTCATATTTAGGGTGACCCATGATTGCTGATGATAAAGTGGATTTACCAGTTCCATTTGGTCCCATGATCGCATGGATTTCTCCACCTTTAACTTCAAGGTTTACCCCTTTTAAAATCTCTTTACCTTCAATTGATACGTGAAGATCTTTAACCGTTAATGTAGAAGCTGACATAATAATACCTCCGTGAACTAATTCCAATTTTATTACCAGAAAGTAAAGATTACTTTCTATCACTATAATTTCCGTAAAAGCATTCTCACTTTATTCTCATTCCAATTTTATAACAAATCCAATTTGGAATCAACTAAATAGATAGGGTTTCCACTTCTTCCATGTTAAAAACCTGTCCCAATTCTTACTATACTAACAGATATAGCCTATTTACTGCATAATCATACTTATTTTAGTTTTTGTTAAAATTATCTTATTATTCGGCAAATCTTCGTCCTTATTAATATATGTTCGAAGAATTCGATTGCAAGGTATGAACGTTCCGCTTTAAAAAGAAAAAAATCGGACTGTCAGGTATTATGTAAGTTTATCCAATAAGGAAACCCTTATTTTATGGACCACTTTCCATTTTACCTCTACAGACCGATCTTTTAAAGAATTCTTTTATATGCTTAGCCGTGAATTTTGCGTTGTAGGTCCTGGACCATTTTGTTGCACTTTACATGTTCCCTATCCCGTTCTTTCTCAACCTCGATACGGAGGTCTAAGTTTCTACTGTACTCACTGTAGCCAATCCCATGTGAAGACTGCATCGCCTTTTCCATTTCGCTTGTTACATTTAAATCCAGAGTATTGATAGTGAACCATCCTTTCAAATTTGTGTATCATTTTATTACCTGCATTATCTCTATACCCTTTCCTTTCCTGATTAAACATGAAATGAATTAAATTAAGCCGCAGACTAAAACAAACTGGATCATCAATGAGTTTGTACAGTTTTTTAGGTTTTTAGGTTTCAAAATTTGAACGTTACTTTCCACTTCAGGCACTAGCTTTCCGCGGGCGGTCCGGAAGCCTCCTCGGTGCTTTTGCGCCTGCGGGGTCTCCCTTGACTCGCTTTTCCCGCAGGAGTCTCGTACCTTCCGTTCCAATCCACTAAGTCTAAACAATCAGATAGAATCACTTTCACCTAATGTTTTCAAAATGAAGTGCCTCACTTCTCTAAGTCCGAAAAAATTACGAGCGACGCATTATGTAAAAGCTGAACGGACAAACCAGCTCGCTTATTCATTTATGCGTCAGAAGACCGTAACGGATTTGTGATGGGACGATAGTAACACCCGGAAATACTCGTATTAAGAGCCTCTGATTGAACAAGTGATTAAGAAAGCTGGAAAACCTGAAGCTTTTGACGCAGATTCCGCAACCATGGCTATGTGTAATATGAGCGTTTTGGTTGTTATCTCTGTCCATCGGCACTCAACAACAAATAAAGAGGGCTATTATCGGTTCAAATCCAAAATAAAAACAAAAAGGTTTCGGAATGAGACCATTCCGAAACCTTTTTGTTTTTAAACTGCGACCTGAGTTAAATCAGGTCGCCATTCTTGAATTATTTATCCGCCGGTACAACTGCACCTTTGTATTCTTTAAGAATGAAATCTTGAATTTCTTTAGAATGCAATACTTCTACAAGCGCTTTTATTGCTTCTTTATTTTCGTCACCTTTGTTTACGGCAATGACATTCACATATGGAGATTCCGAATCTTCAATCGCAATCGAATCTTCAAGCGGATTCAAACCGGCGTCAATTGCATAGTTGGAGTTGATCAAGACTGCATCGCCTTCGCCACTCTCATAAATTTTAGGAAGCAGGGCCGCTTCATAATCAGCATCGAATTTAAGGTTTTTCTTATTTTCAACGATGTCTTTAGTTGTAGCCGTCGTTTTATCGACGCCTTCTTTCAAAGTGATCAGGCCATTCTTTTCCAAAAGGGATAAAGCGCGCCCATGATCAGCAACAGAGCTGCTCATAATAATTGTTGCGCCTTCCGGAAGTTTATCAATGCTTTTATATTTTTGTGAATATAGAGCAATCGGCTCGATATGGATTCCGCCAGCATTAACGAAGTCATATCCATTTTCTTTAATTTGCCCCTCTAAATATGGAATATGTTGAAAGTAGTTAGCATCCAATTCCTTATCATTCAACGCCTTATTCGGTAAAACATAGTCCTGGAAAGTTTCGATTTCCAATTCGATTCCTTTTTCTTTAAGAAGCGGCTTAGCTTCCTCAAGGATTTCAGCATGAGGAACATTGGATGCCCCTACAACTATTTTCTTCGATTCTTTCTCCGTATCACTGCCGCTTTTATCCTTTTCACTTCCACAAGCAGCCAAAGCGATAGACAACACTAAAATTAATGCAAATCCTAAAAACTTTTTCATCCTATTCATCTCCCTTTATCTTTTGTCCAATTTAGATGTAATCACATCTCCAATAATTTGAATTATGAAGACGATAATTAGAATAACGATGGTCGCCACTAGTGTAACGTCATTTTGATTTCTTTGATAGCCGTCCAAATAGGCTAGATTACCAAGCCCGCCTGCGCCGATGACCCCGGCCATTGCGGTATATCCAACCAATGCAATCGATGTTACCGTAATCCCGGAAATAAGGGCAGGCATTGACTCTGGAAGAAGGACCTTCCAAATGATCGTGCTCGTTTTTGCTCCCATCGATTTAGCAGCTTCAATTACACCTTTATCGATTTCACGAAGGCCGATTTCTACCATACGCGCATAAAATGGTGCCGCACCGATAATAAGTGCCGGCAGTGCAGCGTTCTCTCCGATCATGGAACCGACTAGCGCTTTAGTGAAAGGAATGAGCAGCACGATCAAAATAAGAAATGGAATGGAACGGAAAATATTGACGACAGCACTCATGATCCCGTTGACTGCCCGGTTTTCCCACATATTACCCTTCCCTGTCAGGAACAGGATCAATCCTAATATTATGCCTATAAAAAAGGTTGCCACTACAGAGACGCTTGTCATGTAAAGCGTTTCCCTCGTAGCTTCAATAATGTCTTCCCAATCAACATTCGGCAATAATTCTTCAAGCATGAGTAATCACCTCCACGCCTACCTGCTGTGCTTTAATGAATTCGATTGCGCGGAGCATTTCATCCTCAGTGCCATCAAGATGGATAAACAATGTTCCATATGAACCGCTTCTTGTTTGGGATATCTTACCTTGAACGATATTGACATCCAACTCGAAGTTACGTACAAGCTTGGTGATCAACGGGCTTTCGGCATGATCGCCTACAAAGGTCAATTGAATCACTTTGCCTGCAGGATAGCGTTCGAGCAAATGGTCCATCGTTTCTTTCGTTTCTTCCGGTTCCGTTACCTGTTGCACGAAACGCTTCGTCATTTGTTCTTTAGGGTTCTTGAAAACATCCAGGACAGGTCCCTGTTCAACAACTTGCCCACTTTCCATCACGGCGACGCGATGGCAGATTTTGCGGATCACATGCATTTCATGTGTTATCAAGACGATCGTCAACCCCAAACGCTGATTGATGTCAACAAGCAATTCGAGTATGGAGTCGGTAGTCTGCGGATCCAAGGCAGAAGTCGCTTCATCACACAGCAGCACTTTAGGGTCATTTGCCAGAGCCCTGGCTATTCCCACCCTTTGCTTTTGCCCTCCGCTTAATTGTGATGGATAGGCCTTTTCCCTGCCTTCCAATCCTACTAACTTGATCAATTCGTTCACACGCTTGGTTCGCTCAGGTTTAGAAACTCCTGCAATTTCCAATGGGAAAGATATATTCTCCTGAACGGTCCTCGACCATAATAAATTGAAATGTTGGAAAATCATGCTGATTTCTTGACGGGCCTTGCGGAGCTGAGCCCCTTTAATTTTTGAAATTTCCTTCTCAGCAACTACAACAGATCCCTCTGTTGGTGTTTCCAATCCATTGAGCATTCTGATCAAAGTACTTTTCCCCGCTCCACTGTAACCGATGATACCGAAAATCTCGCCTTTATTTATTTCAACATTCACATTATTTACAGCCTTGATTGTCTCACTGTTTCCTTTTCCTATTCGGAACAGCTTACTGACTTTCGTCAATGTAATCATTAACCCTCACCTCTTTTATCCAATAAAACCTATGAACTTAGTTGATTTCTCTACATTATTAGTCTGTTTCTCATATCATGTAAAAGTTTACCCAATTAAAACAGAAAAAACCTTTCTGCATGAGCAGAAAGGCAGGTGAAGAAACAGGCCTTCCTCTCATCTTCCAAAGTGATTAAACTTTGTGTGAATTGGCACCTTTCCAAGGAAATCTCCTTGTCGGTTGCCGGGTTTCATCGGGCACATCCCTCCACCTCTCTTGATAAGAGCTAATATATAGAATATTTGTACATCATTAAGTTCTTTAGTATGGAGAAATTTTATCATAGATAAAAAAGGAGCGCAATGTATAATATTTCTAGTACAAGCATACAGAAACTTTACTTAAACCGTTTTGGATGTCAAGGAGACTATATTCGTCGCTTTTTCAATTGCCTGCTCCAAATCTTCTATTAAATCCTCTACATTTTCAATCCCAATCGATAAACGGACTTGGTCGGCACTCACACCCGCTTTCGCAAGACCTGCCTCATTCAATTGTTGATGGGTCGTACTGGCTGGGTGGATGATCAAGCTCTTCGCATCCCCAACATTCGCTACATGGGACCATAATTCCACCGAATTGATAAGTTTTGCCCCAGCTTCTCGATTACCTTGTATCCCAAAAGTCACAACAGATCCAGCTCCCTTTGGCAAATATTTTTCCGCAAGGGCTTTATCGGGATGATCCTCATCACCAGGATGTGAAACCCAAGTCACCGCAGGATGGTTTTTTAAATATTTAATGACAGACTTGGTGTTTGATAGATGCTCTTTCATCCTTACATGCAGCGTTTCAAGTCCCAGCGTAAACTGGAATGCACTTTGGGCACTTAGCGCAGGTCCTAAATCACGGAGTAACTGGACTCGGGCTTTCGTTATGAATGCGGCAGGTCCAACTGCCTCGGCGTATACCAGATTGTCGTAACTTGGGTCAGGCTCTGTGAAGCCAGGGTAATTTGGCGAGTTCCAATCGAATTTCCCTCCATCCACGATGACACCGCCAAGCGTAGTTCCATTTCCCAGAAGCCATTTTGTAGCGGAATGGATGACAATATCCGCTCCAAAATCAATTGGTCTGCATAGATACGGTGTCGCAAAGGTATTATCAATGATTAAAGGTATTCCGGCATCATGGGCGATTTTCGCTACCGCTTCAATATCAAGCACCCTCAAACTTGGATTTCCGATGGTTTCAGCAAAAATGGCTTTAGTTCTTGGCGTAATCGCCCTTTTGAAATTTTCAGGGTCATCAGGAGAAACGAACTTCACTTTAATCCCGTATTTAGGAAGAGTATTTTCAAAAAGGTTATACGTACCGCCATATAATGTAGATGCTGAAACAATCTCATCCCCTGCAGCGGCAATATTCAGGATTGAAAGTGAGATGGCAGCCATTCCGCTTGCTGTTGCCAATCCGCCGATTCCGCCTTCCAATAAGGCCATTCTTTCCTCAAAAACGCTGATCGTGGGATTATGGAGTCGTGAATATATATAGCCATTCTCCTTTAGGCCAAATAAATTCGCTGCATGGTCGGTGTCCTTGAACAAGTATGCATTGCTTTGGTAGATAGGAACTGCACGTGCACCTGTTTCATCAGCTTGCAGACCGCCATGAACACTCAATGTTTCGAAACGCAATTTTTTCCCTGACATATGATTTCACCTTTTTCTATGGATTTAGTTGGAATTATATGATGTCTGGCCTTTTATAAACAAAAAAACCACTTCAATAAGAAGAGGTTTCAAGAATACACCTCATCTACCAGAGCCAACACTCTGCTGGAATTAGCACCGTATATAAAAATTTATACCGGTTGCCGGGCTTCGTCGGGCCAGTCCCTCCGCCACTCTTGATAAGAACTATTAAATTCTGCTGTTACTTAATTCAAAATATAGCATTTTAGATTAAATCAGTCAATGAATTGTTAGAATATTCTTTGTTTAATTTCATCTAACATTCATATGTCCGCAACAAAGAAACCAACCACGGTTCCGATTGGTTTCTTAGCTGATTTCCTTAAGCAATCCGTACAAATAAGGAACGGATTGAAAGGCATATATTTTTTTGTGCAGCCGTCCTTCTTTGAAAAACAATAAACATGGAACACTTTCAATTTCATATGATTCGGCAATTGCTTGGACATAATTCATATTCATTTTGCCTGCCTTCAATTCCGGGAATAGCTCCAAGGATATCGTCAGCATCTTGGAGGCAACCTGACAAGTGCCGCATAAAGGGGTATATAAATATAAGCAAAAGGTTTCCCCATGTTCAACAGCAAGCTTACACTCTTCTTCTTTCCATTCCTGCATCAATTAGTCGTTCACCCTTTGACTTAAAAATTTCATTTTCACATTCATATTGGCAGATAGAAGCACAGTTGCGATATGATGTTCGGGTGAGCTTTCCACTTCTTTGTACATTTTATTAATATACAGGTGGTTCGCCTCAGGCATTTCCCTTCGGAACTGCTTCCGCAGCTTTTCTCCTGATTCATCTGCGTCAAAAAGGAGATAAACATCACGGTCCATCAATTCATCCACTAATTCATCCAGCTTAGTTAATGATATGGTCCCATTCGTACATCTTATTTCCACATCTTCATTTAAAACGGAGGCAACTTTTCTTCTATCGGAACTGCCTTCTACAATGATCACTTTATCGAATTCGCCCCACTCCATGTCATCACTCCATCTCACGAATTATGTGTGCAACTGCCACGGTACAAAATGAAAAAGAGAGCAGGCCTTTTCAGTCCCCCCTCTCCTTTTTTTAACCGTTGATTAAACTCTCATACTCTTCAGCGCTCATCAGGCTTTCAATATCACTGCTATTAGATGGTTCAAGCACAACCATCCATGCCTTTTCATAAGGAGACTCATTTACATATTCAGGGTTGTCACTTAAATCTTCGTTTACTTCAACAACCTTGCCACTGATAGGTGCATAAAGCTCAGAAACGGTCTTAACGGATTCAACACTTCCGAATGGTTCGTTCGCTTTCAATTCATCGCCGATTTCCGGAAGCTCAACGAATACGATGTCCCCAAGCTCGGACTGTGCGAAAGCTGTAATTCCAATGCGCACTGTTCCATCTTCCGTTTTGACCCATTCATGTTCTTTTGTGTAACGAAGTTCTTTTGGTGTTGTTGTCATTATTAACCCTCCATATGTACATCTTATTTTATCTATTCCATTATAAGGTAGATTGTTTGTTTAAGTAAGGAATTAACCAAATATTTCGAGAAATTTTCAGTTCCAAACCTGTTCGAATTGCTCCTCTTTGAAACCTACCGTCACTTTGGTGCCATCCGTAACAATCGGCCTTTTCAGAAGCATGCCATCTGTGGACAATATATCAAGCATCTCTGCTTCAGAAGCTTCTTTCAGCTTATCCTTTAAGCCAAGCTCCCGATATTTTTGACCGCTAGTATTGAAAAACTTCTTCAACTCCAAATTGCTGATTTTATATAGTTGTTCTATTTCTGTTCGCGAAGGCGGATTTTCCGCTATATGGATTGCTTCATACTGCAGTTCATGATTATCAAGCCACTTCTTCGCGTTACGGCATGTGCCGCATTTTGGGTACCAATATAATGTTAAGCCCATCATTTCACCACCTATCAATAGAATACCCGTTTTCATCACGCAATACAACGAATTGTCTTTTGATTTTCCAATGCGATTTCATCAAAGGAAATAAGGGAATGCCTTCTCGGGCATTCCCTTTACTGACTTTGATTCATTTCTTAAAGAGCATATTTTTCAGCTTCGATTACCTTGACGGAAGCTTCACGTTTTTTCGCAATGACATTGATCGGATTATGCCTTGTCAGCTTACGGAGCGACGCAAGCATGATGCGAAGAGTATCGCCTGTTTCCACTGCGATTAACGTTTCCTTTGCGTGCTGTTCTATTTCATTGAAAGCTTCCTGAACGAAGATTTCTGTGTAAAGCACTTTTTGTTTGTTCTTCTCCAAACCTGTAGCTGCTATTGCTTTTTCCGTACGCAATACCACGGATTCCGCTGCATAGGCAAGGGATGCGATATCAGCAATGTTGGAGAGGATTTCTTGTTCTTGATCAAGAGTTTTGCCGTATTTCTGTGCAGCAAGGCCAGCTGCCAGAATCCCGATTTTCTTAGCATTTCTAACAAGCATTTTTTCTTGTGCCAATGGCTCATCACCAGGTTCTTCCGGCATCATCATCATTAATTCCTCTTGTAGGCTTTGAGCCTTTTGAAGAAGCGGCAATTCCCCTTTAAGTGCTTTCTTCAGGAAAGTTCCAGGGACAAGCAATCGATTGATTTCATTTGTACCTTCAAAGATCCGGTTAATCCGGGAATCACGATATGCTTTTTCAATTTCATACTCCTGCATGAAACCATAGCCACCATGAAGCTGTACGCCTTCGTCCGTAACATAATCCAACACTTCGGAAGCGAAGAATTTATTCAATGAACACTCAATGGCATATTCAGCGATTGCAGCAGCCATTGATTTCCCATCTTTCACTTGCTCATCCGTCAATTTGCTTTGTCTTTGTTCATAAAGGCCAACGGTACGGTATACAGAGCTTTCTGCTGCATAAATTTTGGATGCCATTGTTGCAAGTTTTTCTTTCGTCAAGTTAAAATCGGAAATTTTCGTTTTGAACTGTTGACGTTGATTCGTATAAGCTGCTGTAATCTCAAGGGCACGTTTAGATCCGCCGACAGCACCGACACCTAATTTATAACGGCCGATATTCAGGATATTGAAAGCGATGACATGTCCTTTTCCGGCTACACCCAAAAGGTTTTCGACTGGCACATGTACATCTTCAAGGATTAATGTACGTGTAGATGAGCTTTTGATTCCCATTTTCTTCTCTTCAGCACCAGTTGATACGCCATCATAATCACGCTCAACTATGAAAGCGGAGAATTGTTCGCCGTCGATTTTGGCGTATACACAGAAGACATCTGCAAAACCTGCATTTGTAATCCATTGTTTTTCACCATTTAAAATATAGTGTGTTCCTTCGGCATTCAATTTCGCTGTCGTTTTTGCTCCCAAGGCATCTGAACCTGAGCTTGGTTCCGTTAAGGCATACGCAGCAATCTTCTCACCCGTTGCCAGTAAAGGGAGGTATTTTTTCTTTTGTTCTTCATTCCCGAATAATACGATCGGCAAAGATCCGATACCTACATGTGCACCATGCGTAATTCCAAAGCCGCCTGAAAGTGCCATTTTTTCTGTGATCAATGCCGAACTGATTTTATCAAGACCCAGTCCGCTGTATTCCTCAGGAACGTCAGCACCAAGTAAACCGATTTCACCTGCATGCTTCAGTAATTTAACGGAACGGTCAAATTCATGGTTTTCTAAATGTTCAACCTGCGGCAGAATTTCATTCTCTACGAAATCCTCGGTAGTTTTGGCGATCATTTTATGCTCATCAGAATAATCTTCCGGTGTAAACACTTGATCATACGTAATATCTTCTACTAAAAAGGCTCCGCCTTTAATGAGGTTATCTGTAGTTTGATTGGACATGTTATTTCCTCCTAAGTATTTAAGATAGTAAATCCGCCGGAAGCATGACAGCTTCCGGGAGGGGGGATTAAGCCAATAATTCAAATACTCCAGCAGCACCCATTCCGCCGCCAATACACATTGTCACGACTCCGAACTGTTGGTTTCTGCGCTTCATTTCATGTAGCAGGCTTAATGTCAGTTTTGCCCCCGAACATCCTAGTGGATGGCCTAAGGCGATGGCTCCGCCATTTACATTGACAATCTCTTCATTCAAACCGAGCTCACGAATGATTTGAATGGATTGGGAAGCAAAGGCTTCATTCAATTCAAATAAACCAATATCCGATAACTCAAGACCCGCTAGCTTCAAAGCTTTAGGAATGGCTGCAATCGGTCCGATACCCATGATTTCTGGCGGTACTCCCGCTACAGCAAAGGAACGGAACTTACCCATCGGTTTCATCCCTAATGAAGAGGCCTTTTCCCCATCCATGACCATGACCGCGGCTGCACCATCACTCGTTTGTGAGGAATTCCCTGCTGTTACGGAGCCTGTAACAGAGAATGCAGGTCTTAGTTTTTTTAGCACTTCAGCAGTGGTGCCTGGACGAACGCCCTCATCCTGTGTAAATGTAAATGTTTTTTCCTTTAACTTAAGATCTGGTCCCACTGAACGAAGGGTTACGTCAACCGGCACGATCTCATCCGAAAACTTTCCTTCTGCAATGGCCTTCGCCGCCTTTTGATGACTACGAACAGAAAATGCATCTTGATCGTCACGGGAAATGCCGTATTTTTTTGCAACGGCTTCAGCAGTGTGGCCCATACCCATATAATATTCCGGTGCCGTTTCCGCAAGTCTCGCGTTCGGACGTGTTACATGGCCCATCATTGGCAAAAGGCTCATGGATTCCGCTCCGCCTGCAATGACAGTATCACTTTGGCCGAGCATGATCCTTTCCGCTCCATATGCGATGCTTTGCAGCCCGCTTGAACAGTAACGATTAATCGTTATGGCCGGTACTGTATAAGGTAATCCTGCCAATGCACCAATGTTACGAGCCATGTTCAATCCTTGCTCCGCTTCAGGCATTGCACAACCGATAATCAGGTCATCGATGGTGCCTTCATAATTTCCTGCACGCTTTAACGTTTCCTTTACGACAAGAGCCCCTAAATCATCAGGACGTACACTGGCAAGAGAACCTTTTTTCGCTCTTCCAACCGGAGTCCTTGCTCCAGCTACTATTACCGCTTCTTTCATGAGGATCCCCCTTACTCATTTTTAAGCTATTGATCTATTAATCTTCGTTTTGGCCATTTCTTCGTCTAGTCATCAATTACGGAGTGGTTTGCCTTTAACAAGCATATGCTGCATCCTTGCTTGGGATTTCGGAGTCGAAATCAGTTTCAGGAATGCCTGTTTTTCTAGGTTCAAGATGTACTGTTCATCTACTTCCGTGCCAAATGGGAGTTTTCCCCCCGCCAGCACATATGCAAGCTCTTTGGCTATGACAAGGTCATGTTCTGATAAGAAACCTGAAAGGCGCATGGATTCCGCCCCTAATAGAAGTGCGGCATATCCCGTTTCACCTACGACAGGGATTTTTGTGCGGGCCGGAGCGATATAGCCTTGTTCATGCATGGAAATTACCGCTTGTTTCGCATCATATAGCTGATGATCTGCATTCACGCTTATTCCATCCGCTGAATTAAGGAAATTGTTCCCTCTCGCTTCCTCGGCGGAGGTCGAAACTTTTGCCATGGCGACCGTTTCAAATACTTGGTTGGCCACTTTCTGTAAGTCGAAGTCGACGCCCTTCGGCATATTCCTCAACGTCTTCACATAAAGTTCTTTAGTCCCGCCGCCGCCTGGAATCAAACCTACACCAGCTTCCACTAGTCCCATATACGTTTCTGTCGTTGCCTGGATGCGCGCTGCCGGAAGAGATACTTCAGCTCCCCCGCCAAGTGTCATATTAAACGGTGCAACCACTACAGGAACAGCACTGTACTTGATTTTAAGCATCGCCTTTTGGAATTGGCTGATGACCATATCGAGTTCAAAAATGTTGTCATCCTGTGCTTCCATCAGCATCATTGCAATATTAGCGCCTACACAGAAGTTCTTTCCTTGGTTTCCGATGACCAAGCCTTTAAAATTCGCTTCCGCTTCGTCGACCGCCGCATTGATCATTTGTATGATATCCAGACCGATTGCATTATTCGGTGAAGTGAATTCAAGAAGAGCCACTCCATCGCCGATATCCATCAAGCTTGCACCACTGTTTTTCTTGATTACGCCTTTTTGTTTCTTTATCGCTTTAAGATTTATCACTTTAGGATTTGCAACAAGTTCCTTATATTCACCATTATCATAATAGTGAACTATGCCATTTTCTTCTTTATAGAAGGAAGTGATGCCTTTAGCGAGCATATCCTTCACCCATTGCGGAACGGCGATGCCTTCCGCCTCCATTCGGGCTACCGATTTTTCTACCCCTATCGCATCCCATGTTTCAAATGGTCCTGTTGACCATCCGAAGCCCCATTTCATCGCTTGATCGATCGCCACGATGTCATCCGCGATGTCCCCAAGCAGCTGGGCAGAATACACAAGCGCCGGATTCAGGACATTCCAAAGTAATTGGCCGGTACGGTCTTCGCTATAAACAAGCGCTTTCATTTTATTTTCAAAGCCCTTGGCCTGTTTAGCCATTTCAATGGAAGGCGTTTTTAATCTTTTTCGTGCATCATATTCAAGGGTATCGGGATTCAGTTCAAGGATTTCCTTTCCTTTTTTCAAGAAAAATCCTTGGCCTGACTTGCTTCCAAGCCACCCATTCTTAAGCATTTCATTCATGAAATCAGGTATTTTGAAAACTTCTTTTTCTTCTCCATCCACCTGTTCATATACGTTTCTGGCAACATGTGCAAAGGTATCCAATCCAACTACATCAAGTGTCCGGAAAGTCGCACTAGTTGCCCTTCCAATCAACGGACCTGTAACCGAATCGACCTCACCAACACTGTATCCGCCTTTTTGCATTTCCCGCAGAGTGACCAATAAACCATAAGTTCCAATTCGGTTTGCGATAAAGTTAGGGGTATCCTTGGCTTCGACTACACCTTTTCCCAGTACATCTTCGCCGAATCGTTTCATGTATTCGAGCACTTCTGGTGAAGTTGCTTTAGTTGGAATAAGCTCCAACAACTTAAGATAACGCGGCGGATTGAAGAAGTGGGTTCCCAGGAAGTGCTTTTGAAAGTCCTCCGAACGGCCTTCTGCCATTGCTTCAATTGATATTCCGGAGGTATTCGATGAAACGATGCTTCCTGGTTTACGATGCTGATCAACCTGGGCGAACACACTTTGCTTAACCTCAAGCTTCTCAACGACCACCTCGATGATCCAATCGACATCCTTTAAACGACTTATATCATCTTCCAGGTTTCCTGCCTCGATCAACGCAATGTTTCCCTTAGCCGAAAGCGGAGCTGGTTTCTGTTTTAAAAGTTTCGTAATCGCTGTTTGGCTGATGCGGTTACGCACTTGTTTATTATCTAATGTCAGTCCCTTTTTCTTTTCATCCTCAGTTAGTTCACGAGGTACAATATCCAATAATAAAGTCGGAATGCCGATGTTAGCAAGGTGTGCAGCAATCCCTGATCCCATAACTCCTGACCCTAGAACAGCAGCCTTTCGTATTTGTCGAACCAAGTTCATATCCCCCTTACACAATTTATTGAATGAATGCTCATTCATTTTTAATTCAAAAAAATTTTGAATATTTTTTCTTATTACTAATATAGAATATATTTGGAAATTCCGCAATGATTAAACAGGAAAAAAATATTTTTTTCTCCGAGTTCCTTCGGTTATTTCTCCTCCGTTCAGTAAAAAATAACCGGAGTGGAGGTGACTTATATAATGAAGCGTAAAGATAATCCTTCTAAAGCAGCCGTAAGCGCAGCAAGCGTTAAAGGCAATGCCGGCCCTGGCGCTGAACGTCAACACGGAATCAATAAAGTGAACAGCCAGAACAATCAGTTCAAAAGATAATCCTTCTTAATTTGAGCAGCCGTCCCTTTTCCGGGGCGGCTCTCGCTTCCTATTTCTTGAATAGGCCTTTTAAAACGAAAGCAATATTGGCCGGTCTCTCTGCAAGGCGGCGCATGAAGTATCCATACCAATCCGTACCATAAGGAACATACACCCTTACCTTATATCCTTCTTTAGCAAGTTCGAGCTGCTTTTCATTGCGGATGCCATATAACATTTGGAATTCAAATCGATCACGGGGAATTCCCTGATCTTTGACCAAGTCCCTCGTATAATCAATGATTTTGTCATCATGTGTGGCAACGGCTGTGTAATTGCCATTTTGCATATGCTTCTTGATGATTTTCTTGAAATTCTCATCCACATCTTTTTTCTCGGGAAAAGCCACTTCCCTTGGTTCTTTATAAGCCCCTTTAACAAGCCTTAGATTCGGATGGTATGCATCCAGCTCCTCAATATCCTTCTCAGTCCGATACAGATAAGCTTGGATGACAGTCCCCAATTCATTATATTCAGACTTTAGGTTTTTGAATACATCCAAAGTCGGCTGACAGCGCGGAAAATCTTCCATATCAAGCGTCACGAAAACCTGATGGGCTTTAGCTTCATCCAAGATCCTCCGCATGTTATTCATTACGACTCGTTCGGACACATCCAAGCCCATCGAGGTCAGCTTCAGGGATAACTGTGAATCGAGTTCATTTCTGCCAATCATGCGGATTGCTTCAATGCACTCATCTGCCATCTTCCCTGCTTCTTGTTCATCTTCAATGAATTCACCTAAATAATCAATAGTGACGGCAAGCCCTTTCCGGTTAAGATCTGCAATCACTTCACATGCCATATCCAAGGATTCTCCTGCCACGAAACGAGATGCCCCAAACCGCAGCCCGTATTTTTTCGCTGCCTTTGTCATGCCCTTGTTCTTTGATAAAAAAAGGAATAGATTTTTCAATATTCTTTCCACTGCATTCCCCTCCAAATCATTTTGGAAAATAGATGCACAAGATTATTTTACCATTTAATGCACTTTCCAGATATTTAGAATCAAGAATAAAAAAAATCAAGAAGGGAAAATTAAGCTCGTTTAAAGAACACTTAAGGAGGTAGCAATGATGGAACAGCAAAATTCGTTTAACAGCCAACAGCAGTCCACCGGCTTTATGAAACAGCCGCCGGAAATGGTTACGGTGAAAGATAGCTTATACTTAACCGATATGCTTGCATGGAATCTGAATGCAATTAAAAAAGCACATTTTTTTGCCACACAATGCAAGGACCCGCAAATCATTGATGCTTTAAATCGGTGCGGACTCATGCATCAACGTCATTACGATACCATATTGAAACATTTGAACCCCGACCAAAATCAGGGTCAACAACAATACCAGTAAAGGAGGGTTCTTGATGCCCAATGAAAACAAAGTCCAAAATCCAGAATCTCCCGTGGCAAAGACACCGCAAATGAATGACAGGGATTTTATAAATGATATGCTTTCAACTGAAAAGTACTTTTGCAACTCCCTTTCCGTTGCCCTGCATGAAATGAGTAACCAAGCCTTATTCCAAGACATTTTCTCCGTTGCCAAAGAAAATCAAGAGATGCAGCGCGAACTCTATAACCTTATGTTCGAAAAAGGCTGGTATAGTTTAGAAAAGGCGCAAGCTAACAGCTTAAGCCAATCGTATCAACAATTTTCCGGTTATAAAAATCAATTTCCAACTGGAACGAACATTCAATAAGCAAACATTCAGGGGAGATTCTGCTCCTTTTGTTTTTTTTGCTACAAATAAAGCCGGCCCATCGAGGGCCGGCTTTATATTTAGATATCCGTTGAAAACATATACTTCTTATAGTGATACCGAATGCTGAATATTAAGCCCATTGCCATCATGTTCCCCATTAGCGAGCTTCCTCCATAACTGACAAATGGAAGCGGAATCCCCGTTATTGGTAAAAGGCCTACAGTCATGCCGATATTTTGAAAAACGTGAAACGTCAACATGCTTATAACGCCAACACAGATATATGTATAGAAGTTATTTTTCGTGTCCATTCCCGTTTTTGTTATATGGTAAATCAATAGGAAAAACAAGGAAATAATGATACTTGATCCGATGAAGCCGAATTCTTCACCGATGATGCTGAAAATGAAATCCGAATGACTCTCAGGCAAATACACTTCCCTCGAGCCGATTCCCTTGCCTGTGGTCTGGCCGGAGCCGATGGCCAGTAAAGATTTGGTTAAGTGATATCCTTCGGAGCTGGCATAATTATATGGATCCAGCCAAGAATATATACGGCCGAATTGATAGGATTTTACCCCTAGGTATTTTTCCAGGATTTCCGGCTTCCAAAGTACAAAGTACAGGACCGCTGAAGCGACGACAATTCCTCCCGAAACGATTGGCAGCAGGATCTTCCACGTTACCCCTGAGATGAAAATCATTCCGAGCATGATGGACATGATGACAAGCGAGGTGCCTAAATCCGGCTGTTGCATGATTAACAATAAGGGGGCACCGGTCACAAGACCGATTTTAATAAGCAGCCAGATATCCGTTTGAATCGTTTTCAGCGTGTTTTTGAGATGATGATTTGAGATGACATTCGCTAAAGCCAGGATGAGGAAAACCTTCATGAATTCCGATGGCTGAATCGAACCGATTCCCGGAATGATGAACCAACTTTTTGCACCATTCCGGACAGGAACGATGCTTTCCGGCATAATGATCAGCAAAAAAAGCAAAAACAATCCGAAGCCATAGGCGTACCAAGATATTTTTTTCAACTGATCAGAATCCAAGGTGATGAAACCTAATACGATTCCGATTCCAACTATATACCAAAAAATTTGTTTAATTAAGAAGTTTTCAGCGTACTGTCCAGTCGTTTGGGCACTATAGATTGCTAAGCAACTTCCAACGCATAATAACAGCAATATTGTGACCAAAGAAAAATCTATTCGTGATGAAAATTTATTTTGTTCTTCCATACTTAACTCTCCCTTAAAAAGGCTCCTGCGATATATCTATAAATACACTTATTCATTATACTTTAAACAAATAAAATCACAACTATATAGAAGAATAGTTTACAGGCTTCATGGAGTTATTTCCATGAAGCCTGTATGCAGAGAGAGCTATGCATGTGATTCCTTTGATTTTCTCCGTTTCAGCAATAAGCTGACCAATCCATGGTTTGGGGAAAAGAGAAAGGCCATTCCGAATAATATGGCGGCCGACCCCACCATGCAGCCTGAAATCGAGGCATCCAAAATGGTGGCAGAATAGTAGCCGATGACGGAACTTAGCACCCCTACCCCGATACTGACCAATATCATGCTGCTTAAACGGTCTGACAGCAGGTATGCTGTTGCCGCAGGTATGATGAGCATTCCAACTACTAAAATGGAACCTACACTATCAAAAGAAGCTACAGTTGTCAGTGAGATGAGGCTCATCAATAAGTAATGGAAGAACAGTACAGGAATACCCATTGCTGCAGCAAGTGACGGATCAAAAGACACGAGTTTAAACTGTTTGAAGAAAAGGAAGATCAGTACGAGATTCAGGATGAAACAACTGCCGACTATCCAAACAGCTTTTGGTCCAGCCTCGATTCCCGCGATTGTCATCGTATTCCAGGGAGTATAGGCTATTTCGCCATATAGGACATGTTCCAGGTCAAAATCTATTTGTTGCGTATACAGGCTCACGAGTACGATCCCCGTTGCAAAAAGGGAAGTGAATACAATCCCGATCGCTGCGTCGGATTGAACGCCCGACGATTGGAAAAGCTGGATCAAGAATACGGTAAGCAATCCGAGCGCAGCAGCCCCTATCAGCATTGGAACGGAATCACGGGTTCCGGTTATTAAAAATGCCAATACGATTCCCGGCAAAACGGAATGACTGATTGCATCTCCAATCAACGTCATTTTCCTGACTATCAAAAAACACCCTAATACACTGCAAGAACCCGCCACTAATGCTCCGACTAAGATAATCCAAAAATCATTCATGATGTGTGGCTCCCTTTCCTTCTATCCTGTTCGAGAGAATATTTCTTTTTCGTCGAAACCCTTCTCCATACAGATGAAAGCACTCCGCGTTTAGGTGCAAAAAGCATGGAAAAGAAAAACCATACCGTCGCGGATAAGACAATTAACGGTCCTGTTGGCAAATCATTGACCGATGTACTGATCAACGTACCAGACACACCGCTCAACATTCCGAATATACCAGACAGGATGACCATGATATGCAGGCGCTCCGTCCAATATCTCGCGGATACCGCAGGCGTTATCAGTAAAGATGCCATCAATACGACGCCTACAGCCTGGATACCGATCACTACAGCTGCCACGATCAGCATCATGATGAAATAATCCAGAAAAACAACTGGTAATCCCATCCCCTTAGCAAACCCAGGGTCAAAGGAAAGTAATTTGAATTCTTTAAAAAATACGGTACAAGTGAATATGAGAATAAAAGAAACCGTCATCATCATATACACATCGGACATGACCATTGACGCCGTCTGCCCGAATAAAAACGTATCCAATCCACTCTGGTTTCCATACTCGCTCTGCTGGATCTGCGTAAGCATGACAATTCCGAAGCCAAAGAAGGAAGATAAGACGATTCCCAATGCCGCATCCTGCTTGATCTTACTGTATCTCGTAAGCACACTGATCAAGAAGACAGCCACTAAGCCAGCCAGTGCGGCACCTATTAGAAAGTAGGAAGTGGATTTCACTCCAGTTAACATAAAGGCCACACAGATACCGGGTAATGCTGCATGTGCGAGCGTGTCACCAAGCAAAGACTGCTTTCTGAGGTATGCAAAGCTGCCGATGACCCCGCTGCTTAATCCGAGAAACATCGTGCCAAGCAATATCCACCTTGTATTTGGATCAGTAATAATATCCAGTATGTTCATCGTGTACACCTCATTTTAATAAAAGGCCGGATTTTGTGTCTGATAGTATCGCTAGGCGGCCTCCATATGTTTCCTGTAAGTATTCGGGAATGAACACTTCCTCTGTCGGACCTATTTTCATCACCTTTTTATTCAATAACATCGTCCAGTCGAAATATTCCTTCACGGTGGATAGATCATGGTGCACAACCAGGACGGTTTTGCCTTTTTCCTTCAATTCCATAAGCAATTGTATGATTGCTTTCTCCGTTGCGGCATCCACCCCTACGAACGGTTCATCCATAAAATAAATATCCGCTTCCTGTGCCAATGCACGGGCCAGGAATATCCGTTGCTGCTGCCCGCCTGATAGCTGGCTGATCTGGCGGTTAGCATATTCAGCCATCCCCACCTTTTCCAGGCACTCCATCCCCTTCTGCCTTTCGGACTTCCCTGGCCGCTTCAGCCATCCGAGATGACCATATCTGCCCATCATCACGACATCGAGTGCGTTGGTCGGAAAATCCCAATCCACTGACTCCCGCTGTGGTACATAACCGATACTCTTCCTCATCGATTTATAAGTAGATCCTTTTATTGTGATTTGCCCCGATATTTTTGGAATCAATTCGAGTATTCCCTTTATCAAAGTGGACTTCCCTGCTCCATTGGGGCCTATGATACCAATTAAATTTCCTTCCGGCACCTCAAACGAGACATCTTCGACAACCGGCTTCTTATGATAAGCAATCGTTAAATTTTCGACCTTCAAAGCTGCTTGATTCATAGTTTCTCCCCCTTATTTCAATGCACGGACGATGGTGTCTGTATTATGACGGACCATTCCGATATACGTTCCTTCTTCCGTCCCTTTTTCACCCATTGCATCCGAGAACAATTCCCCGCCGATTTCCACTTTGTGACCCTGCTTACCTGCCCCTTGAATGACAGCCTCGATAGCCTTCCTTGGTACGCTTGACTCAATGAAAATCGCTTTTATTTTGTTCTCCACAAGATAATTACGCATATCCGTCACATCTTTTGATCCATATTCCGATAAAGTATTGATCCCTTGGAGCCCTCTTACATCAAGGCCATATGACTGCCCGTAGTATCCAAAAGCATCATGTGCTGTAACGAGAACCCGTTGATCTTCCGGTACTTTATTAATTTCCTCTTGAACATATTTATCAAGTTCCTCCAATTGCAGGACGTACTCCTCATAATTTTCACGATACTCTGCTTCATGTTCCCGATCATTGGCAATCAATTCTTTCTTAACTGCCTCCGCCGCAACGATCCAAAGCTTTACATCAAACCATACGTGGGGATCATGGTCCGTTGCACTCACTTTACGAAGCTGGTTCTCCTTAAAGTCCTCCGTTACGGCAATCGTCGGTTTATCCTTACTCATCATTTCAAATATATCCGTCATTTTCCCTTCAAGATGCAATCCGTTATAAAAAATCATATCAGCCGAATCCAGTGTCTTAACATCACCCTGTGTCGCTTTATATAGATGGGGGTCGACTCCCGGTCCCATTAAACTGGTGACCTCGACATGTTTACCGCCGATATTCTCAACCAAATCCCCAATCATTCCCGTTGTTGTAACGACATTTAGCTTGCCATTGCCTTTATCCCTATCGGCTGTATCATTACCGCACCCCGTTAAAATCAGCAATGCAGCAAGCACACCCCCAATAGATTTTAGAAAACCCATCCATATTCCCTCCTCTTTTTCATTTCCCTAAAAATGTTTGCCGAACGCAAAATTAAGTGTAAATTTTTTTACATTGTCGTAAATGCTAAAAAGTTTCCTCTACACAACTTATTTTATACTATACACAAATATACAAAAAAAGTGCAACTATTTTTTAAACATTTCAAAAAGGCGAATGACTTTTACACACAATAAAAACTGTCAGGAATCTCACTAGGGAGCTCCCTGACAGCCAGTCATTCCGTACATGAAACGTAACGATGAAGTTATATTTATATTGTGGAGTTTTAATGGTGAATATAAAATAGGGGAGCTATTTCTGGACGACATGAAATTCACGAGTAAACGTGGTTTCCTCGCGTAATACCGCGGAATTCTTGACTGGCATTGCCACTCATTTTTCCTGTTTCAATGAAATTGCCAAGTACGCAAATCCCAATTCGATTCCGCAAAGCACAACCAGGGTGATTAAAGTTTGGAACATCATGATTTCCTCCTCCTCTAAGACTTAAACAAATCTTAAAGGATGAAACCAATACCAGAACAAGACCTTATTTGAAGAAATCTTCAGCAGTCCCACACTGTTCCCTTGCCCTGAAATGGGTTTCATACTGTACAATAAAAAAAAAGAAAAAACGGTGATACCATGACAAATATTAAAGAAATAGCTCAATGTGCTGGTGTATCTGTCTCAACAGTGTCTCGTGTATTGAATGATCATCCATATGTAAGCCCCGATAAAAGAAAGAGCGTCTTAGAAGCGATCAATCGTTTGAATTATACGAGAAACATCAACGCCATTCATCTTTCAAAAGGCAAGACCAATCTTATCGGCATCATCATCCCCTTCAACAATCACCCATATTACGGGGCAATCGTTAACGGAATCACTAAACAGGCAAATGCAATCGGCTGTCATATCGTCATCTTTCAAACAAATTATGATAGAGAGAAAGAAATCCAGGCTTTTAATATGCTACAAATGAAGCAGCTCGATGGCATTATCGTTTGTTCAAGGATTTCAGAAATGAAAATCCTCTTGGAATATCAAAAATACGGACCGATTATTTTATGTGAAGATACAGCTCAGGCTGAATTCTCATCCATCAGCATTGATCATTATGCAGCTTTCTCCTGTGCCCTTGAGTACGTGATCGCTAAAGGATATAAGAAAATCGGATACAGCCTCGGCCGTAAAAAAAGCAGAAATAGTTCCCACCGCACAAAAGCCTTTAACGATATCATGAGTAAACATCAACTGATAAACAATAAAGAATGGCTGTTTGAAGGCAGTTATCACATCAAAGACGGTGAACAATTGTTTCAGGAATGGAATTCGATGATGGATAAACCTGAAGCCATCATCATCACGAATGATGACACGGCGGCAGGATTCATTCTTACCGCTAAGAAATCGGGTATAAGGGTACCGGAAGATGTGGCCATTCTCGGCTTCAATAATGATAGCCTTGGCGAAATGCTCGACATCACGACCATTTCCTTACCGCTGGAATGGATTGGGAAAATGGCAGTGGACCTATTTGAGAATCCTGGAGAGGTCAAACATGTAAAACTGGACTACGCCCTAATAAAAAGGAAAACCGTTTAGTTATCAGGATGCTTTATTTTAGTATATCGTCACTTGAATTCTTCCTTACTGCCATCATTCAACTAGGAAAAAATAACCACATAAAATAATCATTGCGATATCCCAGAAGTTATTTTATAATTTTGATATAGTAAAGTTTACTCAATTACTAGCAATCTATTAAAGATTGCATGAATTTCATGAGTACAATCGTCCGACGTCACCTATTAAACTGACGCAAACGATTTTAGAAAATTGAATACTTCCTCATTTACCGATGAGTTAGAGGCTGCAGCTTATAAAAGTAAAACGGACGAGATTCTGGAAAATTAAAGACTCCGTTTGAAAGGATAAGTTGCCGAAGTTAGGGTATATTCCATGTATATTCTTGCTGGCGGTGTAACCGAACAGGAACACCACTGTCACGTTTTTTCAAAAAAGCGTGGGGAGCTATCTTCGGAAGGATAAACGGGTTTATTATAAACAGCCGTCGATCTTTTTCGACTGCTGTTTTTTTATTTTTCGTTCCCTTCCAATAAAAAGGAGTGTAACATCAATTGTCAAATTCACAATCACCATCAAGCCCTACTGAACTGAAAAGGAGCCTGAAAGCGCGTCATTTAATGATGATTTCATTAGGTGGAACGATTGGAACAGGTTTATTTTTAGCTAGTGGCGGGGCCATTCATTCAGCCGGACCCGGCGGTGCCTTGGTGGCATACGCAATCATCGGCATCATGGTTTATTACTTAATGACAAGTCTTGCAGAAATGGCAGCGTTCATGCCAGTGGCCGGTTCGTTCCGTGTCTATGCATCCAAATTCGTCGATCCGTCTTTCGGTTTTGCGATTGGTTGGAACTACTGGTATAACTGGGCAATCACCATTGCTGCCGAATTGGCAGCCGTTGTCTTAATTATGAAGTTCTGGTTCCCGGATAGCCCTTCAATTATCTGGAGTGCCATTGCGTTAATCATTATGTTTCTTATCAATTACATGTCAGTTAAAGGTTTCGGGGAAACAGAATTCTGGTTTGCCATGATCAAGGTCGTGACAGTCGTCATATTCTTGATCACGGGTGTTCTGATCATTCTCGGAATCATGGGTGGCAAAGACCCAATCGGTTTTTCCAATTTCACAATGGGCGAAGGTCCCTTTAACGGAGGATTCTTCACGATTCTAGGCGTATTCATGGCTGCCGGCTTTTCATTCCAAGGTACGGAATTGCTTGGAGTGACTGCAGGTGAAAGTGAGGATCCAGAAAAAAATATCCCAAAAGCGATCAGATCCGTTTTCTGGCGTATCATCTTATTCTATATCTTAGCCATTTTTGTAATTGGCATGATCATTCCGTTTACCGATTCACGTTTATTGAGTGAAGATGTTGCCGTAAGTCCATTTACGCTTGTATTTGAAAGGGCCGGCCTTGCATTTGCTGCATCCATCATGAACGCGATTATTTTATCATCCGTACTCTCAGCCGGTAACTCTGGCATGTACGCTTCAACCCGTATGCTATGGGACTTGGCACGTGATGGTAAAGCACCGAAATTCCTAGGCAAGTTAGATAAAAGAGGAGTACCCGTGAATGCCCTTATCGTGACTTCTTTAGTTGGCTGCGTTGCATTCTTAGCTTCGTTTTTCGGTGATGGCGTCGTTTATATCTGGTTATTGAACGCTTCAGGCATGGCGGGATTCGTCACCTGGGTAGGGATTGCGATTGCCCATTATCGGTTCCGCAAAGCCTACGCAGCTCAGGGCCTTGATATGAATGCTTTACCATTCCGGGCAAAAGGCTTCCCATTCGGGCCTATATTCGCACTTGTCCTTTGTATTATCATTATTATCGGACAAGGCTATCAAGCTTTCAGCAGCGATGGGATCGACTGGAATTCAATGTTCGTTTCCTACATTGGCTTGATTCTATTTTTCGTCTTATGGTTCGGCTATAAAATTAAGCACAAAACGAAAATCATTCCCCTAGAGGAATGTGACCTTAAATCAAAATAATACGCAAAGGACCTGTTCTTCCTAATCGAAGAAGAACAGGTCCTTTTTTCATTTCAATTGATAAACACGGCATTCATATGGTTGCAGGGGTTTGCTGGAGATTCCTTCTTCCTCCTGATCATAATTGCCGATCAGCTTTGTGGCAGAATATGCATGCAGCTCTTCAGGCAAAGTATAGGAGGCCTGCTCTTCTTTAAAGTTGCATAGCACTAACAGCTTTTCTTCTTCCAACGATCTCGTGTAGGCAAATATTCGTTCATCATCCGGGAACAGCAGTTCAAAACGGCCATAAACGACGATATCATGTTCCTTGCGTAATTGGATAAGCTTTTTATAAAAATGAAAAATGGAATTGTGATCATTGTAGGCCTTTTCTGCATTAATCTCGGGGAAATTGGGATTAACCTTAATCCAAGGAGTCCCTTGCGTGAATCCTGCGTTCCGGGAGTCATTCCACTGAATCGGTGTTCTCGCATTATCTCGGCTGCGGGCGTGAATGGCTGACATCATCCGCTCTTTTGACCAGCCATGAGAATTGACTAGTTCGTCATATGAATTCAATGTTTCGATATCCCGGTATTCATCGATGCTTTCAAATGCAACATTGGTCATGCCCAGCTCTTCCCCTTGATATATATAAGGTGTACCCTGAAGCATATGAAGACAAGCAGCAAGCATCTTAGCGCTTTCAATATGATACTTTCCATCATTACCAAACCTTGAGACAACCCGGGGCTGATCATGGTTGTTCCAGTATAAACTGTTCCAGCCATCCCCCTCCAAACCAGTCTGCCACTTGGAAAGAATTCGCTTTAAATCGGTAAGCTTACACTTATCATTACTCCACTTTCCTTCAGGCCCTCTCCCCAAATCCATATGTTCGAATTGAAAGACCATATGTAGCTCACCACGATCTTTACCTGTGAACAATTGTGCGTCCTCCGGTGTGACGCCTGGCATCTCCCCAACCGTAATCACGTCATACCCAGAAAGCGCCCGTTGATTGATTTCCTGTAAAAACTCATGTATGCGCGGGCCATTCAGGAAAAATGGGCTTCCGTCACCAAACTGCTTCTCATGGCGAACGGCTCCATCCGAATAGCTTTGATCTTTTGAAAGGAAGTTGATGACATCCATCCGGAAGCCATCGACACCCTTATCCAGCCACCATGTCATGATACTGTAGATTTCTTCACGGAGCTTAGGGTTCTCCCAGTTTAAATCCGGTTGTTTCCTGCTGAATAAATGTAAATAATATTCATCGGTTCCTTCATCATATTCCCATGCCGAACCTTTAAAAATGGACTCCCAATTATTTGGCTCCTTCCCATTCCTGCCAGGTTTCCAAATATAATAATCACGTTTCGGATTATCTTTTGAGGATCGCGATTCCTCGAACCACGGATGTTCGTCTGAAGAATGGTTGACCACCAGGTCCATCATGATCTTCATTCCACGTTCATGAACTGCCTTCAACAACCTATCGAAGTCAGCCATTGTCCCGAATTCAGTCATGATTGATTTATAATCACTGATATCGTACCCATTGTCATCATTGGGAGATTGATAAACTGGGGATAGCCATATCACGTTCACACCCAGTTCTTGTAAATAATCGAGTTTCATCAATATCCCGTTTATATCCCCTATCCCATCACCATCACTATCCATAAAACTCCTTGGATACACTTGATACACAACTGCCTCTTTCCACCATGCTTTGTCCATGCTTTTCCCCCTTTTTAGCCGCATTAGCACAATCATTACACCAATACCCTATTATAAAGGGGGAAACTCCAGAATATTCTACTTTTATTCAGCTATTCCCGTTTGAATCATTTCAATATCCAGATCGACCTCGATCGGAATATCGGGATATGCCTCCTCCCAATGTTTTTGATCGAAATTTCTTGTTTTACTTTTAGCGTGATCACCGAGTGCAAGCGGATCTATATTGTTCTCCTGAAACATGGTTACCATCTCATTTAATTTTTTACCAATGATCCGCTCGGCCCTGGCCTCTATTCTATTCAGGTCGACCGCTTTGCCCAAGTCATAGCCTTGGACCTCTAGCAGACTCGCTTTCATTTTCACTCCAATCCTGACCTTGGGGTCTTGATTGGCATTCGAAATATGATAATGGACACGTGACTCCACGTTATTGATATCGGTAAAGTCATTTTCCTTCCATTTAATTTCATAACTCCCCAGCTTAAAGTTTTCACTAAGGACTTTATATAAAAAGCCGTCTTCATAAGGGATATATTTACCGATATAACGATCCTTTTTAAACAAGGCGATCCCTCTCACCCGTATTTGGTCTCCTGTTGTTTCCAATAAAGGCATGACCGGATCGATTCCTTTACCATGATACGCATATAAATACCTGTGAAGATCTACATCAGGCAAATTAGTCCTTATATTCTGTTCGATCAGCTCTTTCACTTGAACTCCTGGAGTTTTAATCAACTTCGGCTCCATTTTAACTACATCCTCCGCTTTGCCATGAACGACCGCTAAATACAAATCCCTTCCCACCATTGGGTCACGCCTATATGTATCGACATAATCATTCACCCCCTTACTTGCCAATTCTTCACCATATAGAATGACTGACAGTCTCCCGCCGACAATCGGGTATGGTGTTTTTGCATTTTCTTGCTGGCGGGCCGCCTTTATATCATGGGAGTTCGCTTCATATACTTCTTTACCCAGATCTGCTTCCTCCCCAGGCTGAGGAACACTGACAACGACCGTACCTTTGATTCTTTTCTCTTCAGCATCATCATAACCTACGACTTCAGCAATTAATATATCTTCTAATATTTGCTTTTCCACGCCGCACGCCGTCATCAAAAAGCCTGCTAATATTATCAAGAGTAGTTTGATTTTCATAATTTATGCCCCCTGACTTTATAGACGATCGACTGCCATAGGAATAGGAGTGGAAGATACAAATAAACGATATAGAAACCAATTTGCGAACTGATCGTGTTAAATTTATCGATTCTATAGCGGTTATCCAAAAAAATGCAGGAAACTAAGATGATGATCAGAATGAAAACCAACATCTTTTTCTGTCTTAACCCAAATACTCTTTTTGCTGTCCTGCTTGCTGCCCAAACCCCTATGCAAACATTCGGCAGCACCATGAACAACCAAACGGAAATCCCTATGTATTCGAACCTTTCAATGAATGGAAGGTCTACGATTTTCCATAACGTCAAAGTTGCCCAAATTACATCTTTCAGCTGATCTTGATGATAGTAGGCTAATGAAACCACAATCGATACTAAATAAATCGACATAGTAAACAACGCCCCTAAGTGGGCCCACTTTTGAGATTTTTCACGATTTTTAATGAAAGGATAATAAATGAGGAGCAATTCAAAGCCAAGGTAATTCAGGGTCATTTTCTTACAGGCCTTCATGATTGCCAAAAAGGAATGATCAAGAAAAGGACCCAAATTTTCAAAGTGGGCAAACTTCAATGGGAAATAATTCAAAAGGAATAATGGCGATCCGATAATAAGCCCGATTATGCAAAAACCGGTAATGACCCTGAAACCTCCCTCCACAAAACTATACACGAGCATAAGAATGATGGTTGTTAGCATCAGGACATTGACACCAGGGAACATCCAAACCTGAATGACTTCTAAATAAGTCCTGATAAGAATGATGGAGATCATTATAAAGTAGAGGATGAATAAAATATTGAAAGCATTTCCGACCCATTTACCAAACAAATCCTTGTGGATGGCGACCAAGTCAATTGTTTGGGGCCCCCTGCCTAAAAGCTTGAAACACATCCAAAGCAGAACATTTATGATCAACCCTGATATGAGGACCGATATCCATGCGTCTTGGCCAGCCTCTTTCGCTATGATCCGTTCAAACCCCAATATCCCTACTCCAATCTGCATGCCCGGCATCAGAAAAAAAACAAAAAATGGAGATATTTGTTTAGTTTCATTTGGTTTGACTTCCATACCTTCTCACCGCTTTCTATACCTTATTCATCGATATCATTATGGGAGTTTCGCGTTTCCGCCTCCTTCCTTATCCTTATTGGATTTTCCGTCCGCAGAAACTGCGGGCGTTTTTTCTGTTTTGAAAAAGGGAGGCGAATCAGACTATCTTTAAAGTCATGAATTCTTAAGGGGTAAAGCGGGTCTAAATATGGACTGCCAAGCGAAGTCAATTTCAATAAATGACTTAAGATGAAGGCACTGCATAACGCTATTCCAAACAGCCCGTATAACTGGGCTGCAATTAGAAAGGGGAAGCGGATAAGACGAATCGTATTGCTGATTTGATAAATCGGCACCGTAAATGAAGCCAAGGCAGCCAAAGCGACAAGCATCAACAAGACATTACTGACAAATCCCGCTTCCACAGCGGCTGTACCGATGACTATACCGCCAACAATGCCGATGGTAGAGCCAACCTTAGCAGGCAGCCTGACCGCCGCTTCCCTCAGCAATTCGATCGTCCCTTCCAGCACGATCGCTTCCAAGATCGGCGGAAAAGGGATCACTCCCCTGGATGATATTAAGATTGGCAGCAAATCCGTTGGAATCACTTGATAATGATAGGTTAAAACGGCCACATACAGAGGTGAAGACAAAACGGAAAACAGCACTGCGAAAAGCCGAATCAAACGGAATGAAGTACCGAGATTCCAAATTTGAAAATAATCTTCAAATGATGAGAAGAATGAAATGATGGTATTTGGACCAACCAATGCATGAGGAGACCCATCCAGCATGATCCCTATTTTCCCTTCCGATAATACACTGGCCAGATGATCAGGCCGCTCCGTGTCAATCAATTGCGGAAACATCGAATTCCGATTATCCGTGATCATCTGGCTTACAAACGAAATATCGACGATTGTATCATATTCTATATCTTCAATTCTCTGCATGACTGTCTTAATGATCTTTTGATTTACCACCCCATCTATGTAGAGTACCGCTATCCTTGTTTGCGAGATGCTCCCGACCCGAAATTCCTTGGACTGCAATTCAGGAGTGGGCAACCGGTTACGAATCAGATTCAAATTAGAATCAAGCGATTCAACAAAGGCCTCCTTGGACCCAACGACGGTATATTCCGACTCGGGTGTGGAAATTTGCCTTTTCACACTGTGAACACATGGAATGAGCAAACATATTTCATCATCTTGCTTGTATTGGATCATGATCGATCCTGCCAAAACCAACCTTTGAATGTCTTTTAGATCAGCAGTCAATTTCATATCTTCCATCGGAATATCGCCTTTTAGTTGCTTAAGATCCTTCTTTGGTTGATTCGACATGACTGCCAATACTTGTTCATGAAGCTGTTGTGCACTAACCAGTGAATTGAAGTAGGAGATGATATAGCCATCATCATTCGGGAATTGGAAGGTAAGAAAATCATCAGATGCCTTAAATTTTTTAAGGAGTTCCTGAAAATCCTTGGAAGTAACCTGAAAGGATGCTTCATCCATTTTCCCCCTGCCCTTAAAAAACCTCACCATCCCACCCCCATTACCTTTCAAAAGTTTTTTAGTTCATTCGATTATTGTAACCACCCTATTTAAAGTTAGTCATGATCCACCGATATCCTTAAAATAGGAAAAGACCTATCCGGAATCCACCGGATAAGTCTTTAATTCAATAATAACCAATTACCTTTGACTTGGAAAAATCCGTGTTACAAGTTCACGGAACTCTTCAGCAAATCCTGCAACGGGTTTTCCATTCTCGATATCATTCGCATACCCTTCCATTCTTTGAACAAAATCCGGGTTTGCCGACACATAAACTTGGTCTACTGATGGATCGGCTCCCCTTACTGTATCAGCAACCCTTTCTTTAAGGTCATTCGAGATATCCTTATCCCCGCCATCTTTTAATACTGCCCCTACATAAGCATTATTTTCAGTCACGATGACACTCGCATTACTTACTTCCTTCATGGCTTCAACTCGATTTGAGATATCATCGGAGACTCTCATACCGTTAATACCATTATTATTATTAGCATTATTTTCATCATTAACATTTTGCCTTGTGTCGCTTACATTCATCGGATTATCTAAATTATCCTGATGGGAACGATTCAGGCCAAGATTTTCACTGGCTCCTTCGTTATCATTAGTCGCACAACCTGTAATCACTAAAGCCATCATCGCACTTGATACTATCGCTTTATAATTCATATTCTTCACTCCTCAAAAATCATTTAACATTACTATTTGCGAGGAGTGGATAGATTATTCAGAAGAAGTGACCTTCAAGCCGATTATTCCCACCAAAATGAAACCGACGAATACCAAACGCATCGCACCCTTAGGCTCGTTAAATACGATGATGCCTACCAGAACAGCTCCAAGAGCCCCTATTCCTGTCCAAATTGCATACGCTGTCCCCATAGGCAGCGTTTTTATAGCCGATGACAAAAAGTAAAAACTAATAACCATGCCAGCAATCGTAATGATAGAAGGTAATAATTTCGTAAAACCCTCGGTATACTTTAAACTTGTCGCCCATACCACTTCAAATAATCCTGCAATCACCAATTGAACCCATGCCATCTATTTTCCCTCCAATTACAAAAAAAGCCCGAAAGGTCATAAATCATAACCTCCCGGGCTTTTTTCCCTCCGTGTACGCAGGTTTCTGCGCGTTTCTCTTGGACCATTCCGGTAAAATTCAGCCGAGGAACCCTAGAAACTTATTATTTCCATACTATATCATGTACATTTCAAATCGGTCAAACACTTATGCATCGCTTCTGTTTCTAAGCTTCCACTTGTCACCTTTAATTGAAAACCAAATATTTTTAAAGGGTTCAGGTATTTCTTTAGCCGCCTCAACCGTATATTGCACGGCCTCTTTTTTATATTGGACATCTTCAGTGATTTCTTGCTGTGTCATGGCGAGTTGGTCCGTCTCCGATTTAATCTGGTCCGTTTTGGCCTGGATGCGTGTAACGGTTTCAGTCACATTTTCAATTGTGGGTTTGGAATCCTTAAATGTTTTAAAAGCAAAAAACGCTAAATAGATAATCGCTCCGATAAAGAGGGCAAGACTAATATATACAATGACCACCTAGATTCCTCCTTTTATTTTACCTTTACTATACCCGTAATAATTGAGCAGAAAACGAATCCCTATGTATTTTCTTTTATGCCTGGTCATATTATTGAAAGAAAAAGGAGGAATGAAAATGAATCAAATGCCTCTGCTTAAAGCCTGTTTTAAAGCTGGAATCCACTTTATCAGACATATGACCATACAGCAGGCTGCCACTATTGCAGGAATCATTTTTTTAATCATTCATCCAGAAATTTTCAGTCCCCTTTGGCTTACACTGGCAACATCCGTCTTGATTCTGCTCCTGCTTTGAAGATTGTAAGTAGCCTCCCGCACACTGGTTGAGTTATGGATTTCTTCGCTGACACCCACATCAGGAAAACACCGAGGGTATGCGCAACATTCAGAAGTACATACGGGACCAAGCAGGCAACAGGCCGGCGCGTTGGATTTCACCCTTACTGCTAAGTGATTTCAATTCCTTCATAACGATAATCTATAAAGTTTAATCAAACGGTTGATTAAAAAGGAATTTGACTTGAACCCCCTTGCGACAGAAGAACTTCCCTCCCCCTTCATAAATTGTTTACACTACATTTGCCATTTTATCAAACGGAAAGTTATTAGAAAATTACAGAATTTGTGTATAATTAGGCTATATTCATTAACTCTTAAGGAGGAATCATAGTCATGGATACTCTTATTCAACAGTTCAGAAATTTGCCCACCACGGCGATTTCTGATGCAATGGACGGGTTGAGCAATCTGGAATCGGCGATTAAACCCTTAAAGGAAGAGTTTCGTCTGGCCGGACGAGCTTTGACCGTACAGATGACCGTCGGTGATAATTCAGCCGTGTTAAAAGCAATTGGTGAAGCAAAGCCTGGGGATATAATTGTCGTTGACAGCAAGGGTGATACATACCGGGCTATAGCAGGAGACTTTGTCGTCGGCATGATGCAGACCATGGAAGTTGGCGGTCTCGTTATCGATGGAGTCATTCGCGATCTTGAAGCGATTAAAGAATTGAATTTCCCTGTTTTCAGCAAAGGGACGACGGTTGCCTCAAGCGGCAAGGCAGGTGTAGGCCAAACAAATATCCCCATTTCCTGTGGAGGTGTCAACGTACTTCCAGGTGACATCATAATAGGTGACATGGATGGAGTCGTGGTCGTGCCACAAGCCAAGGGTGAAGAAATCCTGAATAAAGCGAAGGATAAAATCATGAAGGATGAACAGCGTGCTGAAAAATATGCAGGGAAGCCTGATGAAATTAGAAAGTATATTGCCATGATGACAAATAAAGAATGACACATATAAAAAACAGGCAGGAAGCGATGGCTTTCTGCCTGTTTTTTCATTAGCCTTATTTATCGGTCTTATCTTCCTTAGAAGCCTCTTCATCATATGTGTAATCATAATCAGCAGGGTCTATCGGTTTAAAACCATTTGGAGTATAGAAACGGAGTAAGTCGCCGTTCACTACTTGGTCGGATAAATTGAGCATCGTTTCAGCTCTCTTTTTATAATTGAGGATATCATCATTTTCCTCGACCAATTCTCCTGTTTTAGTATCGTAGTATTTCCCTTTAATGGAAGTGACATCAGGTGTTACAAAATCACCATTCCTGAAAGGTACTACTTCATTATGATCTTTTGACAATAAATCTGAACCGAATTGTACATAATCTTTAGATTCAATTCCTAACAAATGCAATAAAGTCGGGAGAAGGTCAATCTGTCCTCCGTATTGGTGCATTTCCCCGCCTTCTACACCTGGAACATGAATCAATAAAGGTACACGTTGCAATTGGGCATTCTCAAATGCGCCAACATCCTTGCCAAGCACTTTTGACATGGCTTCTTTATGGTTTTCGGAAATACCATAGTGATCACCATACATAACGATTACCGAATTATCATATAGACCGGATTCCTTCAGATAATCGAAAAACTCTTTAAGCGCCTCATCAGCATAGCGTGCAGTTTGGAAGTAACTATCAACGGAAGCATCGCCTGTCGTATGCTTACCGATTGTTGCTTTTTCCTGGTCCATCGAATATGGGAAATGATGAGACACCGTTATGAATTTTGTATAGAAAGGTTGTTTAAGCGTTTCTAACATTGGAATCGATTCCTTGAAGAAGGGCTTATCCATTAATCCATAACTTAGTACTTCCTCTTTATTTTCCATATTATAATGGTTAGCATCAAAGAACTGGTTAAAACCAAGCGACTTATACATATTATCCCGGTTCCAGAAAGATTTGTAATTACCATGGAACACAGCAGATGTGTATCCTTGTTGTCCTAAAATAGCTGGTGCCGCTTGATACGTATTTTGGGAACGGTTTGTGAATGCTGCCCCTTGTGGTAAACCGAACAGGGAATTTTCAAGCATGAATTCAGCATCCGCCGTTTTACCTTGGCCTACTTGATGGAAGAAATTATCAAAGTGCATGAAATCTGACTTATCTGCTGCAAGTGAGTTCAAAAATGGAGTTACTTCTTCCCCATTCAACTTATAATCAATCAGGAAATTCTGCATTGATTCCAAATGCAGGTAGATGACATTCTTACCTTTGGCTGCACCAAAATACTCAGGGTTCGGTTCAGCGCTTGTTGCTTTCGTATAGTTGACGACTTCTGCGATATCCGTGCTGTTAGCAGTCGCACGCTGAGCGTATGTTTTAGTGTTCTGAACGGCATCATAAACCGTATAGTTGAACATGCCCAAATATTTGACGATATAGTTTCGGTCGAATGTTCTTGATAATAATTGCGGGCGATCCTTTTCAGCAAGTCCTAAATTGATCGCGAAAATTGCAAGTCCCGCTAGGTAAACCATTCCGACTGTACGGCGTTTGACTTTGAAGTCTTCCACTTTAAAGTCTTTGAATCTGTACAATACGATCAAAAGAACCGTATCAAGGAAATAAAATACATCATGACCTTTAAATAATTCTAAAATACTCGGTCCTAAATCCCCGGCATTTTGTACTTGCGTCAGGGTTGGCAATGTAATGAAATCGGTAAATGACCGGTAGTATACAATATTGAAGAATAACCATAGGGACATCAATAGATTCAACCTGATGATCCATTTAAACGATTTTTTGCCTCTAGCCAATAGTGCCAAGCCAAAGAATAATATGGCTGAACTAATCGGGTTTATGAACAGCAAGAACTGTTGCAGTCCATTCTCAAGACCTAAGTTAAATTCAATTCGATATCCAATATAAGTTTTTATCCAAAACAAGACTACCGCAATAAAGAAAAAGCCTAGTATGTTATCTGCAAATAAATGCCGGCTTTTTTTAAGAAAATTATTCATGCTTTCACCTCTATTAATCTAGTGGTTTATTTATATAAATTTTTACAAACTTACAAAAGACGGAAAAACGGAAACCTTATAATAGCATTCTTTCACTTGGATAGTCAAGATTGTGAAAACCACCTTTTGTCACATCCATAACTCTAAATCCAGAACACTTCTTTAGCTTATGAACAAGCCTTTGAAAAAATACAGAGGTTCGCCCGTCTCGAATGTTCAGCGCACCTATAACAAATATATAGGAACTCCATGTCTTAATCCAATAAATATTACCGTAACTTTTTGGGGTGACTGCGGATGACAGTCACTGTTTTAGTTTCACGTCCTTGAACCTTTTCCATTATAAACGACTCTTTATAAAAAAACCAGTACATTACAAAATATGTAAGGATATAAATCTTCAATTATTGAAAAATATCTGTAATTCCGAGGATTCCTTTCCCGATAATTCGACAGTTTAAACTGGATTGCCGAATACATGGATGGCATCTCTCCTCCGCACTTTTGTTACCCCATTCAAAACCCAAGCGTGCAAAAGTTTGACTCATTCATAATTGCATCCTGCCGCTCCAAAATCCCATAAAATAACAAATGGATTTCGTGTAATATCGACATCATTCCCTCCGGCTTCTTTATTAGCTTTTTTCAAAAATATTTCCTGAAAATCCTGATCATATTAGTTTTATATTTTTACTTTCAGGATAATTTTTATCATCCATAAAAGATTTGATTTACCAAAATTAACTTAAATTACAATTTATAAAACTCCTCTTGGAAACGGAAAGCTTCAAGTATCCATGGATTTGACATTATAATAGGAAGAAACTGAATTTTTTCATATCGGCTGTAGGGTCACATTCCTTCGATTTCAGCCTATATAAGCTATAAAAAGCAACTGGTGTGAATATACCTTGTCCTTTTCCCATTTCCCCTTAATTTGGTCGTGGGGGACCTTATAAGCTTACCTGTGTTTCTCAACTTTATATGTGAATTCTTTTGTCCCCTTTGTTAGTATATTGGTTTCATCGAGCTTTATTATAAAAAAAAAAAAATCCTGCCCTCGATTGAGGACAGGATTTTCTTTAATCATATTTATATTACTTAACGCCTTCTGAAACTTCTTTAACCATAGCGTTAACAGATTCTAAACCGCCGCCTGATAAGTACCAGTAGTTAGGGTCTAGATAAATGATGTTACCTTCTTTAAATGCCTTTGTATTTTTTACGATGTCATTTTCAATCGTTTCTTTCGCTGCAGCACCATCACCGGCAACAGCATCTCTATCTACAACGAATAGGTAGTCAGGATTCTTTTCAGCAATATATTCGAAAGAAATACTTTGACCGTGTGTCGATACTTCCAATTTATCATCTACTGCAGGTACTCCGAATACATCATGGATGATTCCAAATCTTGAATCCGGTCCGTAAGCACTTACTTTTCCGCCGCTAGAAAGAACGATTAAACCAGTTTTGTCAGTTGGAGCTTTTTCCTTCAAAGCATTAATGTTTTCTTCAACACTTGCCAATTCTTTAGCTGCTTCGTCTTTTTTATCGAAGATTTTACCTAAAAGTGTTACGTTTTCTTCAAAGGATTCCATATACTTTGTTGTATCTACACCAACAAAAACAGTAGGGGCAATTTTGCTTAATTCTTCATATGCTTCAGATTGACGGCCAGAAATTAGGATTAAGTCAGGAGCAATTTCGTTGATTTTTTCGAAGTCAGGCTCTTTTAACCCACCGGCATTTTCAGTTGTACCTTCATATTTAGAAAGGTATTCTGGAAGGCCATCATGAGGAACAGCTGCTACTTCCACACCCAATTTATCAAGAGTATCAAGAGTACCCATATCGAATACAACGACTTTTTCAGGGTTTGTTTTTACTTTCGTCTCGCCTAGTTGGTGCTTAACTGTAATTTCTTCGCTTTTAGCATTTTCTTTTTTCGCGCTTGATTCTTCTTTTTCCTTATCTGATCCACAAGCCACAGCCACTACAGCCAGCATTGCAACCAAAAGCAGTAAAGATAATTTCTTAATCATTATGGTCACCTCGAAAAGTATTTTTTTATTTAAAATTACATATTGAATCCTCACCTTCACAGAGTTTACCTTCATCACTTTCCCTGCCATATGAACAGGAGGCGGCTAAAGTCCTGGGCGCCCGCCAACTCTTAACAGCCTAATGTGCGTTTGAGATATTCTGGGACGGCTACGAATACTGAAGTAATTTAAAACCAAATGGAATTGTCTTAAGTGAAGTACACACAGATCTTATTGTCATTGATGCTTTGGATTTCAATATCCATATCATAGATTTCCTTTAATACATTGGAATTGATGACTTGTTCGGTAGGTCCATTATGAACAACCTTGCCATCCTTCAATGCGACTATATAGTCGGAATAACAGGATGCAAAATTAATATCATGAATGACGATAATGACCGTTTTCCCCAATTCATCGGCCAATCTCCTCAATACCTTCATGATTTGGACGGAATGCTTCATGTCAAGATTGTTCAGGGGTTCATCAAGAAGTACATACTCCGTGTTCTGAGCAATAACCATGGCAATGAAGGCCCGCTGTTGCTGCCCGCCGCTAAGCTGGTCAAGAAACTTATCCTGCATGTCAGCGAGTTCCATATATTCAATCGCTTCATCGACGTATCTCCAATCCTCTTTAGTCAGTTTGCCTTGTGAATAAGGAAAACGGCCAAAGGCGACGAGTTCACGAATCGTTAAACGGATATTGATATGGTTAGCCTGTTTTAAGATGGCAATCTTCTTCGCAAGTTCATTGCTATTGAATTTCCCCATATCCTTACCCTCGATCAGGACTTCTCCTGAATCCCGGGTAATGAGACGGCTGATCATCGAAAGGACGGTACTTTTCCCCGCTCCATTGGGACCGATGAAGGATGTGATTTTCCCTTTCTTTATTTCAATGGAAACATCCTCGACAACCGTTTTATTATTATATTTTTTGAATAAATTTTTCACTTCTACCATGATTTATTCTCCTTTAATAGAAGATAGATGAAATAGACGCCGCCGACAAAATTGATGATGACACTCAATGTGGTTGAGAACGTAAAGATCCTCTCTACGATGAATTGGCCGCCGACCAAGGCAATCACACTGATCAGCATTGCACCCGGGATGATATGTTTATGCTGATAGGACTTAATGAATTGATAAGCCACATTTGCAACAAGCAATCCGAGGAACGTGATTGGACCGATCAGGGCAGTCGAAATGGAGATTAAAACCGTAACGACGATTAAAACCCGCTTCGTGACAAAATCATAATCCACACCCAAGTTTATGGCTTGGTCCCTCCCCAGGGACATGACATCTAAATACTTCAAAAATCTCATGAAATATATCATTGCCGCTATCATGAGGATAATAGCTAACGTTAATAGGTCCGTGTTGACATTATTGAAGCTGGCGAACATTTTATTTTGAATGATTTGAAATTCATTCGGATCAATCAATACCTGCATGAATGAAGACATGCTGCCGAATAAGGTTCCGAAGATGATACCGATCAGCAATAGGAAGTAAATATTGCGGTTTTTCTTGAACATGAACTTGAACAGCAGGCTTGCAAAAATAAGCATGGCCGCAAGTGTAATCAGGAAATTGAGATTTTTATTCATGATCATGATATGCGTTGAACCGAAGATGAAAATGACTCCCGTTTGGATCAGCATATACATGGAGTCCAACCCTAAAATGCTTGGTGTCAGGATTTTATTATTCGTGACCGTTTGGAAAATCACTGTTGAAAAAGCTATTGCACAGCCTACCACGATGATGGCGATGATTTTTATGACCCTTCTCGGCAGAGCATAATCCCAATTCGGGCCAAGGTCCCAAAAGATATAACCTGCCGTTAAAGCAGCTGCAAGAACAGCCAATATAATGATTCTACTTTTATTATTCATATGCCTTTCTCCTCATTATCAGATAGATAAATACGGCGCTTCCTATCACACCAACCACGAGTCCGATCGGGATTTCAAATGGATATATGAGGATCCTGCCCAGAATATCGCAGATCAATAGGAAAACTGCCCCTAGCAATGCTGTATGAGAAAGACTCTTTTTCAAATTGTCACCAAGGTAAAGGGATACAATATTTGGTACGATCAACCCTATGAAAGGAATCGTTCCCACCGTTAACAAAACGACAGTGGAGGATAATGCCACGATGATCAACCCAAAATTGACTATAAGCTTATAATTGAGTCCTAGATTGATAGCAAACTCCTCACCCATCCCTGCAACAGTGAATTTATTGGCAAAGAAGTATGCGAGAATGACGAGAGGGATACTTAGATATATAAGTTCGTACCTTCCCGACATGATCATCGAGAAATCCCCATTCATCCATGTGTTGAGGCTTTGAATCAAATCATATTTATAGGCAAAGAAAGTCGAGATGGATCCGACGATATTACCAAACATCAAACCAACCAATGGAATGAAAATCGTATCCTTATATTTCACTTGATCAAGAATTTTCATGAACAAGAATGTACCTGCCAAAGCGAATATGAAAGCGAATGCCATTTTCTCAATAAGTGCTGCCGATGGAAAAATTATAATGGCAAGAAGAAGTCCCAGCCTTGCAGAGTCCATGGTACCGGCAGTCGTCGGGGATACAAATTTATTGCGGCTCAATTGCTGCATGATCAGACCGCTTATACTCATCACGATACCGGCAATGACTATGGTCACCATTCTGGGGAAACGGCTTTGCAGCATGATTTGCACTTTATCATCACTTAGATCCAATAAATCCAGGGGGGTAATATCTTTTACACCAATGAATAATGACGTAAATGATAAAACAATTAACGCCATGAATAAATATCTTATCTTCATCTACATTTCCTACTCTTCCTATCTCACCTAATACAGCGATAATATTTTTAATTAAATATATTTGAATACAGACTATCGCAAAGTCAACTAATGAAATCGCGATCATGAAGTTGCAATAGTTACAAGGTTCTTCCATTCGTGATAATGAGATTCATTATCATTATCAGTCATTCTTATTCTATCATCTCTCAGATATGTGTCAATATATACAAGTGAATTAGTTTGATATTCTCCGGATAGTCAGATTGTAAAGAATTTGGATGAACCAATCATGCATTTCGTTACAGGAAATGATAAAATCAAAATAACAAATATTTACTCTTCCAATGAAAGAAGCGATATGATGAAAAACTTGTTATCCAAAGTGTTCTCAAAAAAGGCGAAAATCCAAATTGAATTTTGCCAAAATAATCTTGACCGCTTCCTTAATGAACAAACTGTTGCCGATTATGGTAAGTTCTTAGAGAATCCAAGGATTCAATATAAGGAATATGAATGTTTAAGTGAGTGTAAACTTTGTAAGAATACCCCCTATGCGAAAGTGAATGGCCAGATAATGAGTGGCGAAGATTCACAGGATCTTTTAAATAAGTTACAAGATCAATTGAAATGATACGGGCCAAGCAAATTGCTTGAACGTGTCATTTTTACTTTCCACCTGTAATTATACAGAATACAGGTGATGAACATCTATTAAAAGGCATTGCGAATTGTGCTATGGAATCATTAATCTAGTCGTTACTTCCTGTTTTTCACTATTTCAAACGTTTTCACTGTATAAACAGCTTGAAATATGATAATTTATGGAAAAAGATAGACAGGAGGACGTCCATGAAAAAAATCATTCCTACCATCGTATCTGTCGTAACACTAGGTCTTGTCACTGGATTGCCTGGCCCTATAGCCAAGGCGGAAGAATTCACCCCTTATTATGGAAATGGTCCAAGCTACATTCAACCAGATAACCTCTCCCACCTTTTCCCTGACCCTAATGTTTCTTTCAAGACCCCTGCCTTTAAACAGAACAAGGTCGCCTTTACGAGCCAGGAAGAATTGTTGGATTCCATCAGGTCCCTCTCCCATAAAAACAAAAACATCCAGGTCAAGACGATAGGTAAATCCACAGAAGGACGCGACATCCCGATGCTTCTTTTCAGCAAGGATTCAAAAAGGCAGATTAAGAATTCCCATAAACCATTGATTTGGATTCAAGGTCAAATCCATGGCAATGAACCCGCCTCAGGTGAATCTACATTAGTCCTTGCACAATGGCTGGCTGAAGGCAAGCTTGGTGATGTCCTCGATAAAGTGAATGTTGCCATCGTTCCACGAGTCAATCCTGATGGCTCTTATTATTTCAAACGATATACCGCAAATGACATGGATGCGAATAGGGACTACTTAAAAGTGGAGTATCCTGAAGTGCAGACGATTCATCAGTCAATCGATGATTATGAACCTGAAGTCATTCTGGATGTACATGAATATACAGTGAATCCTGCCCCCCTGAAAAAGGTGGGAGCAAATGGATCAATCGCTTCCTATGATTTACTCATCTCCTCAGCCAAGAATTTAAATATTCCCGCACAGCTTCGAAAAGCTTCCGATGAACTGCTTTTGCCTAATGTTTTTAAAACTTTGGAAAAAGAAAAGCTTTCCTATCACGATTACTATACACTGGCCACTTCTGATGATGGAGTCCTTACCGCCACAGAAGGAAGCACAGAAGCCCGGATTGGCCGAAACGCCCTCGGTTTGAAAAATACAATGACCTATTTAATTGAAACAAGGGGGATCAATATCGGCCGTACGGATTTTAAACGACGTGTTTTTGCACAAGCTACAGCACAGGCAGCATTCATCAAAACGGCAGCCGAACAGGCCAGTAAGGTTAAAAAAGCCGTTAGTCAGGCAGAAACTGAAGTCGTGCGAAAAGGGCGAAAAGCAAATGATAACGATAAAATTGTCATCACCAGCGAAAATAAATTGATTAAGGATCAAAAATTGACAGTAGTCGATTTAGCGAAAGCCAAAATGGTCGATGCCTCCATCGATTGGCTGGATTCTACCGATGCCTCCCCTACCCTTGTCAGAGATCGTCCGACAGCTTATATCCTTCCACCAGAATATAAAAATATCGCCCAGAAACTTCAGATATTGGGAGTGGAAGTGAAAAAATTAAAAAAACCTATGAAAGTAGCTGTTGAAAGCTATAGGGTCAAGGATTTAAAAGTTTCCGCTGAACTGGAAAGCGGACATTCCACAAGGGAAGTAACGACCACGGTTACTTCAAAAACCCGGGATTTCCCAAAAGGAAGCTATGTTTTCGACATGGCCCAGCCTGATGCCAACTTCATCTCCCTTGCCCTCGAACCTGAAGGCATGGACAGCTATGTGACATTCAATTTCATCCCGGCTGACAAGGGAAAAGAATTGCCGATTTACCGCTATATGCAGCCATCTTCCTTACCCGTTAAATGATGCATAGTATCTAAATGACGCTTTGGCAGCTTTCATTGCCAAAGCGTTTTTTAGTTTCCCCCCTCCTTTGATTTCTTGAATGCAACGACAAGTTTTGAATATACATATTAACGGAAAATGTGTTTTTAGAGGAGGAAAGTCATTGAACCAACATGTACAATTGGAAATCAACCGCCTTGTTCATCGCTTGAAACAAGACCAATCCGCTGATGGTTCGTGGAATTATCCCTTCGACACCGGGATAACGGCAGATGCCTATATGATCATATTATTGAAAATTTTAGATATGGAAGACACTCCTCTTATAGAGGCTTTAGTAAAAAGAATCGAAAGCAGGCAAACGGAAAACGGTTCATGGAAACTTTTCCAAGACGAGAAGGACGGCAATGTTACGGTTACGATCGAGGCCTACTATGGCCTTCTTTTTAGCGGACTCCGCAATAAGAATCATCCCCATATGAGAAAAGCCAAACAATTCATTCTTTCCAAGGGCGGCATCAAACAGGCCAAAATGTTAACGAAAATGATGCTTACCGTCACCGGACAATATCAATGGCCTCGCCTATTCCCCATTCCTCTCGAAGTGGTCTTACTGCCTCCGACCTTTTTCGTCAGCATTTATGATCTTTCCGTATATGGGCGGGTCAACATGATTCCATTGCTATTGCTTGGCCATAAAAGGTTTCAAATCAAGACCCCTGACACTCCAAATCTAAAAGATTTATTTCAAACAAGGGAGGACCGATCCGAAGAGCGTATGTGGGAAGAGTATCGTACCGAAGAATATCGTTCCTTTTTCTCTAAACTTCAAACAGGCGTTAAAACCTTGATTGGTTATCCGGATTATTTGCATTCCTTAGCATTGGATTCAACGAAAAGGTTCATGCTCGACAGGCTGGAACCAGACGGGACACTGTACAATTATTTCGGTTCTACCTTTTTCATGATCTTTGCCCTCCTTTCCATTGGATATTCGAAAAGAGATCCAGTGATTCTAAAGGCCATGGCCGGTCTGAAGGGGATGGCCTGCTCCATTGAGGGACATACACATATCCAGTTCACTACGCCCCATGTTTGGAATACCTCCTTAATAAGCTACGCCCTTCAAGAAGCGGGCATACCTTCCAAAGACAAAGCGGTAATGTCCGCTAATCAGTACTTACTGTCACGCCAGCATTATATGTATGGAGATTGGCTGATCCATAATCCTAACGCGATTCCAGGCGGCTGGGGGTTCTCGGATTTAAATACCATGAATCCGGATGTCGATGATACGACCGCCTCCCTGCGGGCGCTGGCTAAACAACTTCAAGCAAAACCGGATAATCGGGACAGCTGGCAGCGCGGTGTCTCCTTCACGATATCCATGCAAAATGATGATGGCGGATTTCCAGCCTTCGAACGGAATAACGACCATAAATGGCTGCAGCTTCTTCCTATTGAGGGTTCGAAATATCTCCTGACTGACCCTTCTACCGCTGATCTGACAGGAAGGACGCTGGAATTCCTGGGGAACTATACAAATATGAAAAAGTCGGAAGAAGTCAGTAAAAGAGCGGTGGATTGGCTATTGGAAGACCAGAAGCGTGATGGCTCCTGGTATGGGCGCTGGGGCATCTGCTATCTATATGGCACTTGGTCTGCACTGACCGGCATGAAGGCAGCAGGGCAATCCACTGGACATCCATCCATCCAAAAAGCCCTAACTTGGTTGAAGAAAATCCAAAATGAAGATGGCGGCTGGGGTGAATCCTGTTACAGTGATATCAAGCAACGATATATCCCCCTCGGAACAAGCACACTGACACATACAGCCTGGGCTGTGGATGCGTTGATATCGGCGTCAGAAAAGCCGACAGCCGAGATCGAAAAAGGAATTGACTATCTCATCCGTGCAGGTCAACAAGAAAGCTGGACCAATGATTATCCTGCAGGCCAGGGAATGGCAGATTTCTTGTATATCCATTATCATAGCTATCGCTATATTTATCCCCTTTTAGCCTTAAGTCATTACAATAAAAAGTTCCTGAAGACTTAATCGCGAGTGTTTATTATCATATTAAAGGTGAATATGTGGATGACCTGTGGAAAAGTAGTGGATAATACCAAAAAGTTATCCACAATCCGGGGTTATCCACATTCATTTATCCGTAAAAGTGCCAAATGCCAGAAATCCCCCGTCATATTGTTGATTAATTCATTTCAGCGATGTAAGGATGACTTGGTTTATACAGGCTTTGTGGATAGTTTGGGGATGATCACGATTATGTGAAAACTTTATCCAGTTTATCACTATAAAATTTTATGGCCTTAGCATAAGATTGTATTTCTCGATCCCTCGACGTTTCGGCAATGATCTTCAATAGAGATTCCATCGCAAGATCATGTTGGCCCAAATTATAAAATGCCATGGCCCTGAATACCAATAAAGCCTTATCCCCAGGAAACTTCGCCAGCCCGGATTCCAATGTCCGTCTTGATTTTTCATATTCCCCTATGGTGCGATATGTACTGCCCAACCCGAGGTAGGCCCCTTTTGCATCCTCCTCCGGCAAACCTAATTCGAGTGCCGCTTCATAATAGGGCACCGCCTTTACCTCAAGTCCGAGAATATCCAAACTCCAGGCACACTGATACTGTATGACTGCATCACCGGGATTTTGCTTTGCCAGACCCATCAATAATCGATTGGATTTTTCGAATTCTTTCCTTTTCCTTAATGACAGTGCCTCTTCCAAATTCCCCATAATCAATCCTCCATTGAATAAATTCTTATTGCCTCTATTCGCGTTTCTTCTTTTTAATTCCTTTATAACCGCAGATGTTTTCAGAGTATCATCAGCTACATGTTGGTTCTCCCACCCATAGGCCTCTTCATCGAAAGGAAGTTTCTACTTCCTTCCGCCTAATTTCGCTTGAGATTCATAATCGCAATTAAAAAAAGGATCTGCCACTTGGCAAATCCTTTCATACAATTCAGTTCAAGAGCATTCATATATCAAATATTGCTGATTAATCATCCAATTGGTTTTTCAATACTTTACCTGTGGTTGCATCCACCACAACATCATATTCCTTTTGTCCTTGTTTTATTTCCAGCTCGTACACAAGGGTGCCATTCTCTGAATCAAGCTCCATATCCGTTACTTGACCATCCACCGCTTTCAAGGCAATCTTTTCAGCTTGATCACTGCTGACTTTTGCAGTTTCCACGGCTTGTTGTGTGCTCATATCCTCATCGTCATCCTCTTCCATCTCCTGAGAAAGAATCTCTCCCTTTTCAGCATCAACATCAACGTCTTGATAGCCTTCTTTTGTTTTAACGGTCATCTCATATGTCATCGGCTGGTCCCAATCCTTTTCAAATTGAGTAACTTCCCCGCCTAGTTTTTCTGAAATCATTTTGACAGCCTCATCCTCGGATAGGTTCCCCTTATTGACTGCATATACTGCCGTTCCAGCAGCACCGCCGAAAAGCAATACGGAAGCTATGGACACCGTCATGATTACCTTTTTCCTTTGAATGATGCCTTCTTTAATCGTACTCCACTGTTTTTTCATGAATGAATTCCTCCTTTAAGTTGTTACCTTAATAATAAGCACCCTTCATGAAACGAACATGAGCGTTAGATTAGAATTTGATGAGAAAGAGTAAGAGTCACCAACGTTCCCTCTCCCACCTCACTTTGAATCTCCAATTTACCGTCGAATGACTCTACAAGCGTCCGGGCGATGGAAAGCCCGAGTCCATTGCCTCCCGTTTTCCTTGCCCTCGATGAATCAACGCGATAAAAACGGTCAAATACATGGGGGAGATGTTCTGGTGATATCCCTCCACCGTGATCTTTCACACCGATGACAATTTCATTATCCTGCCGCTTTATCATGATTTGTATACTTGATTGACTGTATTTCATTGCATTGTCCAATAGGATGACAATCACCTGTTCAAGCTTACTGGAAATGGTCATTGCATAGATTTCCTTAAACTCTGACTCTATCGTTATTTCACGATTTCCCGTCCTTCTGAATGTTTGGGCAATCCCTTCACAAAATGAAATGAGTTCTATTTTCCCTTCCACATCTTCTGAAGGTTCCATTTGGGAAGCTGACTGCAAAAGATGCTCCGTCAGTTTTTTCATCCGGATGGCTTCATGATGGATTGCCTCCACTGCCTCTTCCTGAATCGCTTCATCCTTCATGCCCCAGCGTTTCAATAGAGAGGAGTAGCTTTCGATGACCGTAATCGGTGTTTTCAATTCATGTGAAGCATCTGAAAGGAATTGCTGCTGTTGGTTATAATTCCTTTCCAGCCTTTCCATCATCCTGTTGAATGCCGCCCCCATCACCTGCAGCTCGTCCTTTGATTGATCCGATAGCGGTATCCGTTTGAATTCCCCGCTTTTCTCAATATCCTTCATCGTTCCGCTCATGACCGATATCGGTTTGAGGATCAGGTTGGCCAGCCACTTACCGGCAAGAATCGATAACAGAATGACAAAAAAGGATGCACCGCCCAAAACGAGGGCAAGCGTCGATAAATTATCAAGGAGGGTATCCTGCGGCTGTGTGACCTCGATCATCCCCAGCTTCTTCCCCTCATCAGGATAAGGAAAACGGTAGGTCAATACATATTCACCGTCAACTTTGGCAAAATCATATCCTTTCTCGTCAATGGCTTTAACCGCAAGCCCCTTAAGGTCCTCTTCATCCGTAAATGATTTTACCAGCCTTCCATCCGTGTCGAATATCCGCACCATTCCATCGTCCGGGATATATGGCTCCATTAAATCGGAATCACCGGAAATCAAATCTTTCGTCAGGATATTTTCTTCTATTAATGAAGCTTGATCTTCAAGCAGATCCCGTTCCCTCTCTAACGATATCCAAAGGAAGGCGATTAAAACGATGATACTCAACAAGATAAGCATGACACTTAAAAAAAGACTGGAATACGATTGGATTTTCGTCCGAATCTTCATACTGGCTCCTTCAAGCTGTAACCTACCCCGCGGTAAGTATGGATGAGCTGCACCTCAAAGGGATAATCTATCTTTTTGCGCAAATAACGGATATACACATCAACCACATTCGTATCCCCTGCAAAGTCATATCCCCATACATGGGTCAGGATTTGCTCCCTTGAAAGTACTTGATTTTTATTTTGCAAAAGATAAACCAGCAAATCGAACTCGCGGGAAGTCAACTCAATCCTATTGCCTTGCCTGTGAATGTCCCTTGTACCGAGGTTCAACTTCAGATCATGGATTTTTAGTTCATCCACTTCCACTTCTGATTGGCTCTCCCGTACATTGGTACGAAAACAAGCACGGATCCGTGCAAGCAGCTCTTCAATTTCAAACGGTTTCGTTACATAATCATTCGCACCATGGTCCAGGCCATTCACCTTGTCTGGCACAGCATCCCTTGCGGTTAGGAGGATGACCGGTGTCGATCCATTCTTTTTCCGGTAACGCCTAAGTACTTCTATGCCATTCAACTCGGGCAGCATCACATCCAATAAGATTAAATCCCACTCTTCGGCTTCTGCCCTTTCCAGACCAGCCTTTCCGGTAAAAGCCGATTCTGTTTGATAACCCTCATGATTAAGTTCCAACTGGAGAATCCTCGCTATTTTTTCTTCATCTTCTATTATTAAAATTCTCTTATTCATGATCATCACCACCTACCCCTTAGTGTACTGAAGAAATATGAAAATATCATGAGAAATTGACCCCTGCGCATAAAAATCCGATGAAATAATGATTTAAATTTTTGTACCTTTAAAAGGTCAAAAAAAGAACCGGATGTGTAAGCACACCCGATCCATTTCATTCACCGTTCCAATGCTGGTCAATGAATTCATCACGTCCCGATTTCGCACGGTCCGCTTTATAATCATCTTTGTTTTTTTTATGATAGCCTTGATGGTATTCCTCGGCAGGATAAAAGGTTTGGGCCGGAAGGATTTCCGTTACGATTGGTTTCTGGAACTTCCCGCTGCCTGCTACCTTTTCTTTCGCTTCAAGAGCCAGTTTTTCTTGAGCTTCATCATGATAGAAGATGGCCGTCCGATATTGGCTTCCTCTGTCATGGAATTGACCGCCATCGTCGGTTGGATCGATTTGCTGCCAATATAGCTCCAGCAATCTTTCATAAGGAAATAACTGAGGATCGAAAGTGATTTCCACGACTTCATAATGCCCCGTAGTTCCCGTCTTCACTTCCTCGTAAGTCGGGTTTTCAACATGTCCTCCCGTATAACCGGATACGATTCCCCCAATCCCCGGTTGTTCTTCAAATGGTGTCACCATGCACCAAAAACAGCCTCCAGCAAATGTAGCCTTTTGCATAATGGTCATCCTCTCCGTATGTAATAAAAATTAATATACCATATTCAATTCTGACACTGCGCTTTTTTGATTTGCGAAGCCGCCATGGATTTACCTTTGATCAATCTTTTGACCAGCCTTTTTCCTTGAATCTTACAATCGCTTCAACGCGGTTGCTCACATCCAATTTATCAAGGATGACCGATATATAATTACGTACCGTTCCATTGGTCAGATAAAGCTGGCTTGCGATTTCCTTTGTGGTCTTACCATCCGCGATCAATTTGAGCACTTGGCACTCTCGTTCAGTCAAAGGGTTTTCTTCTTCGAAAGCCATATCCACCAGCTCAGGAGCATAAATGCGCCGACCATCCATGATGACACGGATAGAGTTCGCCAGTTCGTCACTTGGGCTATCCTTCAGAAGATATCCGCCTACCTCGGCCTTTCTGGCTCTTTCAAAATACCCAGGACGTGCAAAGGTGGTTAAAATGATGACCTTGCATCGGTGGCCTTGATCCTTGATCTCCTCCGCTACATCGAGCCCGGTTTTAACTGGCATTTCAATATCTGTTATGCAGATATCCGGCTTTAATTGATTGACGAGATTCATTGCTTCTTCCCCATTGCTCGCTTTTCCTACAACTTCCAGATCACTTTCCAAATCAAGGATGGAACCTAACGCGCCAAGCAGCATCCGCTGATCTTCGGCAATTACGATTCGAATCAAGGTTAATCCCACCTATCCATTATTTTTTATAGCATTCGGAACCCTTATATAAAGTGTCGTTCCCTCTGTTGATTTAATATCCAGGCTGCCATTAACAAATTCTAGCCTTTCTTTCATTCCTTGAAGTCCATTGCCTTTAATATACTCTGATCTATGTGAAAGTCCCACTCCATTATCCTGTACTGTGATCGTCACCCCTGTTTGTAATTCTTCGATGACGATATTACAGCAGTCGGCACCGCTATGTTTGACGATATTGGTCACAGCTTCCTTCAAGCACATGCTCAAAACCGTTTCAACAAGCAATGGGGTTTCTTGCAATTCCGTGGTCCCTTCCAAATTGAATTCTATCTCTGCGGCTTTCAATATTTGCTTGACCCGGATGATTTCATCGCTTAGCTTGGACCCACGCATTTCCGACACCATTTCACGTACTTCCTTGAGTGCCGTCCTCGCCGTTTGACGGATATCCTTGATTTCCTTCTTGGCCGTCTCCGGATTCAAATCGATCAACTTCCCTGCAAGGTCACTTTTCAAGCCAATCAAAGACAGCTTTTGGCCAAGTGTATCATGTAAGTCACGGGCAATCCGCTGACGTTCTTCCATTTTGCCAAGCTCTGATATTCTTTTATGAGCGTCCTCCAATTGTTCTTCCAGCATGCCCCGTTTATTCCGATTATACGTGTTGAAAGGGAGCAGGATCACACCTACCACACAAATGAGCATAAAGGGAAATTGCGAAAAGAAGGTAGGGTCTTTCATGATGAAGCCAATATTGACAGACACGATGGTAGCCAATAGCTGGATTGAATATAATACGAAAAAGCCAACCTTATTTTGAACATTCCCAATAAAGAATGCTAAAAAAAGTGAAAAGTAAATGTAGCTGAAAAATATGGTCATCGATATCGAAATGATTATTTGTATCGCGGTCCATACGTATACGGGCCATCCCTTCGAAACGAATGAGAGACCATATGATATGAAAAACAATATGATCATGACGATTCCAAAGACTATCTCCAACATCGAAGAGGATTTGAAGATGAAATAAAAAGGAAGGATACAAAAAATGATCCAGACATAAGGGCTCAGCCCTGTGTTTTTCGGAAAGATATGATACCAACTTTGCATGGCGCCGCCTCTATTTCTTTTTATCCTAGTATATACTAAGGAGTTTCATCAAAAAACCATCCAATGGGAATCGAATGGTTTTTTGGTGAACAATTTATTTTTTTTGAAGACTTGGACGTTCAGTATTGAGTTCAATTTTTGATTTTGTTTCATTTAGACGGTCCTTAATCTCTTTAAAACTGACAAACGTCTTGTTTTCGCCATCATAAAGGCGGAAGCGAAGTGATTTTAAACTTGAACTAAGGGTGATTGTCGTTGCCTGCTGCAAAGGCAGGGTGGATTCATGGACTTTTTCCAGATTATAGTTCGGCACTCTTGGACTAAGGTGATGCACGTGATGAAAACCGATATTACCAGTTACCCATTGCAAAACCTTTGGAAGTTTATAATAAGAACTTCCATCAATGGCAGCCTTCACGTAATCCCATTCAGATTCCTCTTCGAAATAAGAATCTTCGAACTGATGCTGTACATAAAACAGCCAGATGCCCAGTGATCCCGTTACAAAAAGCATCGGTACCTGAATCATCAGGAATGCCTGCCATCCGATAGCCAAGCATAAAAGACCATAAATTGCCACGATTGCAGCATTTGTCAAATACGTATTCATCCGTTCTTTCTTTTTAGCGCCCTTTTTATTCAGACGGTTCGATACAAGGAATAGATAAAATGGACCCAATCCAAACATGACGATCGGATTTCTATATAAACGGTAAGCAAGACGCCCCCAGAATGTAGCGGCGATATATTCATCAACGGTCATGATCCAAATATCCCCTGTACCGCGTTTGTTTAAATTACTGCTTGTTGCATGATGTATGGAATGGCTATGCTTCCATTGCTCATACGGAAATAATGTAACGATCCCACTGATTGTACCCAGGATGCTATTCGCTTTCCTGCTTTTGAAAAACGATTGATGACAGCAATCATGGAAAATGATGAAAATCCTGACTACGAATCCTGAAGCAAGAACGGCCAATGCAAGTGTCAGCCAGTATGAAATGGTTAAGCTTTGATAAGCTAAAAACCATAACAGGAAAAATGGCGGAAATGTATTTATGAGCTGTTTCACGCTTGATTTAGTATTGGATTTTTCAAAAGGGGCAACATCTTTTCTCAATTGTTTTTGATTATGATTACTCATGATTTCCTCCTCAAAAAATATAGGAATAAAGTGTTTAAATGGATCGGTTATGCTTGCATCTCTTCTTTAAGTATAGGAATAATAACCGATTTTCTATAGTCATAAACGTCAAATCCTTGCCATGACACTTGTCATATACTTGTCTGCTTCAAAACTTTTCACACGTATTTTTTCCTCATTCATCATTTTTACACTTAAAAAAACGATGAAATCCCATCAATCTGATTCCAAGAAATAGCCTTACATTTATTCGAGCAAATAAAAAAGGATCCGCCGCTTGGCGAACCCATTTATATCTTGATGGCATAAACCCTTTCAGGACGTCCTACCGTGCCATATGTTAAATCGGCATCAATTTTTTCCTCTGACATCAAGTGCTCCAGATAACGCCTTGCCGTTGTCCTGCTCACACCGATTTCCTTTGCCACTATTTCGGCAGTTAAACCCGGGGAGGATTTCCCCAACACAACCATCACCTTCTCCAAAGTCATCCGATCGATCCCTTTTGGCAGTAAAGTCTGTTCCCTCTCTTTTTCATTCATTTCCTTTCGCAAAAGCTTATCCACCTGTTGCTGCGTTACAGGAAAATTGCCCTTTTCCAATTCAGACAGTTTAATGTGATACTCTTGATACCTGCGTAAGGACTGCTTGAAACGTTCAAATGCGACAGGCTTGATAATATAATCAAATATGCCGATTTTGATGGCTTCCTGGACTTTTTCGATTTCTTTAGCCGCCGTTATCATGATGACATCCATTTGTTTGCTTTGCTGCTTGATTTCCTTCAGGATATCGAGTCCATTCATATCCGGAAAATACATATCGAGCAGCAATAGATCCGGCTGCATGATTTCGATGAAGCTTTTAGCCTCGTCATAGCTTGACGCGATTCCGATCGTTTGAAACCCCTCAATCTTTTCGATGAACAGCTTTTGTATCTCCGCAATCCGCAGGTCATCTTCTACGATCAAAACTTCTATATCGCGAATGGCCATCATTTAATCACCCCTCTATTTTTTGGCAGTGCAACAGTAAAAATCGTATATTCCTCTTCTTTCGTCGAAAAAGTGATATATCCCCCTAATCCATCAATCGCTTCCTGAACAAGGCTCAAACCTATACCTGAATTGGTTTGATGGCTTTTCGTCGTAAAACCGTCCTGGAAAATCAATTCGGTAACATTTGAGTTCATCCCTTTTCCATTATCTTCAACCTCTATGATCAACTCTTTACCCAAGTCCGTGACGAACAACGATACCCTCTTTTCCTCCCTTTCGTTTTCCCGTACAGCTTCAAAGGCATTATTGATGAGATTGCCGATGATCGTCACCAATAAATCTCGATCTATTACAGATGGAATATCTTTAAAACTGCTTTCTCTATCAATGGTAAAATCAATTTTCAGCTCACTGGCTAAACTTACCTTCCCTAAGATGAACCCAGCAATGATCGGATCAGGTACTTCCTTCATTAGAAAGTGAATGAAGCCTTGGGTGACATCGACTTCCTTCGATATGAAATCCATTGCTTCTTTATATGAACCGAGTTGAATCAAGCCTAGCAGTGTATAGAGCCGGTTCGAATATTCATGTGTCTGGGCCCTAAGCCCTTCTGCATACGCCTTTACATGTGATAGTTCCTGAAGGAGATTGGATAGTTCCGATTTATTTCTCAAACTTGCAACTGCACCAATGATTTCTCCCTGTCCATTCAAGATCGGAATCCGGCTAGCCAAAAAAACTTCACCGTCAATCATGAATTCCTGATCATACTCGGCCCGTGCCGTGCTGACTACATCAAGCAAATGTGTATGAGTTATGACTTCTTCGATTTTTTGCCCGCGAAGCATGACGTCTTTAGGAATATGAAGGATTTTATGCGCCGTTTCATTGACGACCGTGATTTTTCCATGAACATCAATGGCAATGATGCCTTCATGAATGGATTCCAAAATGGCATGCTTCTCTTGAAACATCCAGGCGATCTCTTTCGGCTCCAGGCCCAATATCGCCTTTTTTATATTGAATGAAATGAAGAAGGCTACCAACAAACCGCCAACTAATATAAAAGAGATGATCCAGACGATCTTTCTTTGTATACTGGACAATTCTTTTTCAATATCGTCCTGAAGGTAGCCAACGGAGACGACACCTATGACCTTTTCATTGGCGATGATCGGGGATTTCCCCCTAATGGAAGGTCCCAATGTCCCAGTGGACTCCGTGATGATGGATTTCCCATCCCACACCTCGGCGTTATCTCCCCCTACCATTTTCTTCCCGATCAAGTTTGGATCTGGATGGGACAGCCTTGTTTCATTCTCATCCCCTATTACTATGAATTCCGCATCGATCTGCCTGCGAATTTTTTCCGCGATGGGCTGGATGATTACAGAAGGATTGTCCGTTCTAAAAGCTTGTTTAATTTCAGGCAGCAAAGAAATGGTCTGGGCAACCGACAATGCTTTTTCCCCTGTTTCCTGCTTCAGGTTATTTTCCAGGATATTTATGAAAATAACTTCAAAGATTCCACCCATTAAGATGATTAACGTACAGATGCCCAGCATCAACTTGGTGTGTAAACGCATTCAATCACCTCTACTTACATCATATAAAAAAAAACCCCTTTAAAAAAGGAGTTTTTTCACAACATTCAGAAAATATTGGTTAACCTTCAATATTGATGACAACATCCTTCCCTCTCTTCTTGAGTAAAACCGGAATGAGCAGCCATAATGCCGTTACGACCAGGAATGTCAGCGAAAGCGGCCGAGTGAAAAACAAACTGTAATCACCATCGGATATCGTCAGTGCCCTGCGCATATTATTTTCTATCATCGGTCCTAAAACCAGTCCTAAGACCAACGGGGCGATTGGATAATCATTTTTACTTAAGAAATATCCCAAGATCCCGCATCCTAGTAATAGCAATAAATCATAAGTCGATACTTGTACCGCATAAACGCCAAAAATGGAGATCGCGATAATGATTGGTATCAAATACTTCTTTGGCGTTTCAATGATTTTCGCAAAAACCTTAACGAGCGGGAGATTAAGGATGAGGAGCATCAGATTCCCGATGAACATACTGGCGATAAGTCCCCAGGCCACCTGGGGATGGTCTTCGAATAATAATGGACCTGGCTGAACATTGTACATCATCAACGCACCCATTAAAATCGCCGTTGTACCTGAACCCGGAATTCCCAGCGTCAATAATGGAATCATCGCTCCGCCAGAAGCCGCATTATTGGCCGTTTCAGGACCAGCCACTCCAGCGATTGCCCCCGTACCAAATCTCCCGGGTTTTTTTGATATCCGTTTTTCCATAAGGTATGAGAAGAAGGAAGCAAGAGTGGCCCCTGCACCTGGCAGGATTCCTACAAAGAAACCTAAGAGCGATCCCCTCGCAATCGGCCCTGCAGATTCCTTGAATTCTTCTTTTGAAGGAATCAAATTATTGATCTTTGCAATTTCCCCATCATCCTCGTCTTTTTCCAGGATTGTCTTGAATACTTCCCCAAGGGCGAATAGGCCTACTGCGATCGTCAGGAATTCGACCCCTTGATACAGCCAAGGAATGTGGAATGTAAAACGGGCGATCCCGGATACATTATCGATGCCTATTGTCCCGATCAACAAACCGCAAACCGTCATGATCAGTGCCTTGGTTACGGATTTTCCCGCGAGGCCGCTGACTGCCGCCAACCCTAGAAGCATGAGCGAAAAATACTCAGCCGGACCGAATTTAATGGCAATCGTCGATAATGGCTGAGCCAAGGCAATCATGGCGACAAGGGTGACAATCCCTCCGACGAAGGAACCGATTGCCGAAATCGATAAAGCACTCCCGGCTCTTCCCTTCTTGGCCATTTGGTATCCATCCAGTGTGGTGACGACAGAAGAAGATTCACCAGGAGTATTCAATAGGATTGAAGTCGTCGATCCTCCATACATCGCTCCATAATAAACACCTGCAAGTAAAATGATGGCGCTTGTTGCCGCTTGCTCTGGGGGAAGTCCCCCTGTAATCGAAGCGGTTACCGGAATTAAAAGAGCCACACCGCTCATCGGCCCGATCCCCGGCAAAACGCCGACAGCCGTACCGATCAATACTCCGACAAATGCAAAAAGTATATTATACCAAGTTAGTGCCGTTTCAAAACCATGCATCAAATAATCAAAAGTGCCCACTTCACATCCCCCTCCCCTTTATGAAAACCAGATTGGCCAACCCGGCAGTGTTCCCTTTAAAACATTCACGAATAAATAATAGATGATTCCGGAAAATCCTGCGGATATGATGAGCGATGTCACCCATTTATTTCGCTCCATCGTTTGAAAGCAAACAAACAAAAACAGAAAGGTCGTAATGACATATCCTATCGTTTCCAATGTCAAAATATAAATCAAGGTGGAGAGCAGAATGATGATAAAAGGTTTATATTCCAGCTTTCCCTTACCCGATTCCTGTACATTGCTCCGAAATGCCTCATAAAACAGGCGAATACTTAAAACAGCAAGAACGAGTCCCAATACAAAAGGGAAAATGTCCGGTCCTACCGAACTTCCATAAGAAGAACTGGCCAGCTTTCTGCTTCCTATCATAAACAGCACTCCGACAGCCAGAAAGGCTACAGATGCAAAGCGATCAAATTTAACATCCATCACAATCCCTCCATTTCAGAAAATAAGAAGAAGGTGAAAGCACCCCCTTCTTCTCGATTATTTTTCCATGCCTAAGGCTTCCAATAATTGCTGCACCTGTTTCTCCTGTTCTTCTAAAAACTTGCTGAATTCTTCACTATTTTTATACTCTTGTTCCCATCCTTGAACTTCCACTTCCTTTTTCCATTCAGAAGTTTCAACTAGCTTCTCAATGGTTCCGTCCCAAAAGGCTTTCGCTTCACCAGACATATTCTGAGGTCCAAAAACGCCTCTCCAAATCGTGAATTCAGCATCAACACCCTGTTCCTTTGCCGTCGGTATGTCTTTTAGATCTCCACCTAAACGTTCCGTCGAGGTTACGGCCAACACTCTAATCTTTCCTGCCTTTAAAAATTCCCTGACACTGGATGCATCAGTTCCGATCACATCTGCATTTCCGCCAAGCAATGCCGTAATCGCTTCCCCTCCACCGTCGTACGAAACGTATTTAAGTTCGGTTGGATTCAAGCCATATTCATATGCTGGAAGAATGGAAATCAAATGATCCATGGATCCCGGAGCCGATCCTCCTGCGAAGGTCAATTTACGCGGATCTTTTTTCACTGCTTCCAGCACTGATTTCAAATCCTTGAATTCAGAATCTGCCTTTACCACTATTGCCCCATAATCCTTTGTCAGCTGCGCCAAAGGAGTCGTATTTTTATATCCATAAGGACTGTTGCCTTCTTTTTTGAGGTTATTGATGATGACAGGCGGTGAATTCACGAACAACATGTCATTGTTATCAGCTTGCTGTGTTGCATAATCCGCCATGAAGACAGCGCCCCCGCCACCGGGTTTGTTTTCGACGGTTAATGGCTGGTTAACCAGTTTTGTCTCACCCAAGACCTTTGTAAATGAACGGGCGGTTAAATCCCATCCCCCGCCTGCGCCCGATGGAGCAACGACCGTTATGGCTTTTTTCGGATAACCTGTACTTTCTTTCTTTTCTCCTGATGTACCCGAACTGCTGCATGCACCTAAACTTAAAGCTAACGAACCCGCCAATATGACCGCTGAAATCTTTTTACGAGAAAACATAATAATCCCCCTTTTTTGAAAGCGTTTTCTTAATTCTACAAAAATATCTTCCTTTTATTTGATTGCCCAACTAAAATGCATAACTTCCATAACTTCCATATTGTTCATAAAGTTTTATAGCAGGAAAAGGGGGAAAAGACTGCTCCTTCAGAGCAGTCCAAGTTTTTAGATTTAAATAAAACAAAGTGATTGGAGTGGAAATTACGGTTCGGTTTTACAAACACTATAAACTGTAAACAAACTCGATTTTCATCGAGTTTGTTTACAGTTAGAGACTGCACTTTTGAGCAGCCCTGCTAGAATAGTATTTTTGATAGATATACGACCATCGTTACCGTTATGCTGCTGAATAAAGTCGACATCAAGACTGCCTGTGCCGCATACTCCGGATGGTTGTCATATTCCAAAGCGAATAATGCGCTGTTTCTTGATGTGGGAAATGAGCTTGCGATAAACAACCCTTGGGCGACAGTCCCTTCCAAGCCCAGCATGAGGATGATCAGGAAGGCGATGGATGGCGAGAGTATTAAACGGCCAATCAAGCTAAGTATAAGCGGAAGCGGAAATTGCGTCATTTTCAAATAGGCACTCTGTGCACCCAATGTAATCAAGGCAATGGCTATGAAGGCACTCGCGATATTTTCAATCGGGGTCCATAAGAACAGCGGAATGTCGAAAGAAAAGGAATGTAATAGAAAACCGAGTAATAAAGCATAAATGACGGGGTTCTTCAAGAACTCGCGAATGGCGCCCTTCGCACTTTTTGTATGGACGGAAACGGAATTCATCAATCCATAGGTATAGGTCAACAGGTTTTGAAAGATGATCACGATGACTTGTATCGACAGCCCAAGAGGATTTCCGTGAAAAACCATCTGGCTGACGGGTAATCCGAAATTGGCTGAGTTATTCAGGACTACACTATTTTTAAACGTGGCCGAAAGGCTTTGATCAAACCTGGCAAGTTTAGCAATCACTGTACTCACGATGATGAGACTTACTGCTTGAAGAGCAAGGAAGCTGAATATCTGGAAGATCATCCCCCCGCCCATTTTACTTTGATAAATATTAATAAAGCTAATGGCCGGCATGAGCAGGAAGTGATTCAATTTAGACAGCGTATTCATATCCAACTTGAATTTACGATGCAGAATGGCCCCCGCCCCTATGAGGAAAAAGACCGGCACAATGACATTCAATACGATCAGAAACAGGACACTCACTTGACTTCCTCTCCATTCCTTAGGCAATACCTGATGATTTACATTTACATCTCCATTTATCATAATGCCGGGATAACCATAATTAAAATACCAATAAATTATCGTTATCCATTCAAAAAAGGAATGACAAAAAAGCACAGAGGTTTCTGCGCTTCCGGTTAAATGTCCCTCATGAAATCGACGCCTTTGACAAATTCGACAAACTCCTTGACCAGCTTTAATTCCAGCGACTTTTCATGATATAACATCCACGTATTCCTGATAAGGGGATTACCTTGCTTATCCTTAAGGTCCATTTGACGGAGATTTTGGTCCTTCTCCAATAAAACACTGGGAAGGATGCCATATCCCAGGCCATTCCTGACCATTTCTTTGCATGTATCACCTTTGTCCACTTCCATCCCCACCAAAGGAGGTCCGGAAAAATTGTCTCGCCACCAATTATCGATCATTGTTTTCAAAAGAGCATCTGTCCCATAATCGATCCTCGGCAAAAAAGGCAGGTTCCGGACTTCGATTTCTTCCTTGGAAGCAATGCAAATCGTTTCCTCAAAAAGATGATGCCTTGATCCTGACCATTGATAGTCCCCCCGAACGATTCCGACATGCACTTCCTCCTTGTAAATGAGGTTCAGCACTTCTTTACTCCATCCAGTTGTCACATGGAAATCCACTTTGGGATATCGCTCACGAAATAATTTCAGCAGGCCTGGCAATTTATGCAGCGTAATATAGTTGGAAACACCCAGCCGTAATGTTCCACTGATTTCCTGACCCATATTGAATGCCGTCTCTTTTATCTGCCGGAGCCTGATCAGCATCTCATCTGCACAGATGGCCAAATATTCCCCTTGAGGCGTGAATTGCACTCCCCTTGTTCCCCGCTCCACAATTTTTAGATTGAATTCCTTCTCTATTTGTTGAATCCGTTTCGTTAAAGAAGGCTGCGAGATATATAAACTTTGCGCCGTTTTAGTAATATTCTTGTGTTCATGCAACACCTTTAAAATATGCCAATCCCTTTCGTTCATAACCCTTCCCCCGATACGCATTTCCTTGAATGTTTTATCCAAACTGTACCACAAAATGCCTGTTGGATATATCCTTTTACAAGTACACAAAAAGCCCAAGCCATGTTGGCAAGGACTTTCCGATAAGTACCTTTTAAGCGAATGATGATCATTCATTCAATTGAATTCTTTCAGGGCATGTGTAGATATTCAGTGAATCATTACGAATGAATCCGACCGTGGTGATTCCCAATCCTTCAGCCAACTCCAAGGCCAATTCGGTTGGAGCCGATTTCGAGAGTATCAGCTCACAGCCGATTTTCGCCACCTTCAAGAGAATTTCCGATGAAATCCGGCCGCTGAACACGATAGCTTTTCCTTCTATCGAAATACCATTTTTCAGGCAATAGCCGTATATTTTGTCCAATGCGTTATGCCGTCCGATGTCCATCCTGCTTAATACGAGGCCATCGACATCACATAAAGCGGCATTGTGGACTCCACCTGTGTTCTGGAAGGTGACGGCAGAATTTTGTAAATCCTTCATCAAGCGGAAGCAGTCATCAGGAGTCAGTTTCACCGAAATATGATCCATTTTCTTGGCAGTCAATGCATCATTCACAAAGACGAAACCTTGTCTGCTCATTCCGCAGCATGATGTAATATACCGCTTATTTTGAAAATCCTGGAAGTAAGGATTCACTTTATCTGTCTTCACATGAACAAAGCCTTCTTTTTCCTGGACCCAGATTTCTTTTATTTCATCATATTTTTTGATGATGCCTTCCGAAGCCAAATAACCAATCACCATATCCTCGATGTATTCGGGTGTACAAACCATTGTGACGAATTCCTGACCATTTACTTTGACAGTAACGGGATACTCCGTTACAATCGCATCTTCCGTACGCTCGATGTTACCTTTGGTTATCCGGATGATGTCCCTCTTGATTTCAATCGCTTTCATGTTCCCACTCCTTTTAATATCCAGGAGCCAATTGACCAATATGTAGGACCATGGTCAATGCCCGTTGAGTTTGTCCGCAATATTCTTATCAAAAACGAATACGGAAATCGCTATGTTCTCTTTGATTTTTATGTCTGAAAACAAATAAAGCAGTTTAGCTCCAACCAGTTCTTCCATTCCATCAGGAGGACTCTCCGAATACACATCCTGAACCATTTTGGTTCGTGCAGAATGGACCATGTCCCTTCCTTCCTCCGATCTTGATATGAACATTTCCGTAGGAGTCAAATTTCCATATAACGTAGAAACGGCCATATTTTCCACGAAAACCGTGTGTATGCGTTCTGGTCCTTTACCGAATAGTTCCTTGCGCAGCTTACGAATCATATCATTGAATTCATGGATAACTTTTGACACCGTTGCGTCACTCCAATTCAAGAAAATTAAGTTCTCAATTTTCTTATCATAAATCAACGCGAAGAAAAACGAAAGGAATTTGGGAATGATACCCTCTTTCCAGGATTGTTTCTTTTAATAATTAAAGGTATAATAACAATGATGAAAGTTGGGAGCATAATAGTGTACTGTTTTGTCCTATCTTTTTTAAAATTATCCATTATGGTATGGATTGGTATATTGGCAAGCTTTGCTATTAAACTATTCCACCATGACCTACATTTCCGTTCAGAGACGGAGGTGTAATCATGGTGGTTTTTTTGCGTCTTTTTGGCTATAAAAGGGGGAAATATAATGAGCGATTCAAACATCACCATCAAAATCAACGGGAAGGATTATACCACTAATGAAGGAGCGACAATACTGGAGGTCATCAACCAAAATGAGATGGCTCATCCACAGATCTGTTATGTTCCTGAGGTGGACCCGATCCAAACATGCGACACATGCATCGTCGAAGTTAATGGGAAACTCGTCCGATCATGTTCGACAAAAGCAGTGAGCGGCATGGATATAGCCTTGGACTCAAGCAAGGCAAAAGAAGCCCAAACCGAGGCCATGGACCGTATCCTGGAAAACCACTCTTTATACTGTACTGTATGTGATAATAATAACGGAAATTGCAAACTGCATAACACGGCAGAATTAATGGAAATTGAACACCAAAAATATCCTTACACACCGAAAGTGAAATTGGGTGCCGTCGATATGTCCCATCCATTTTACCGCTATGATGCCAATCAATGCATCGCATGCGGGCAATGTGTTGAAGTCTGCCAAAACCTTCAGGTCAACGAGACGCTGTCCATCGATTGGGAAGCAGAACGCCCTCGGGTAATCTGGGATGAAGGAACGGAAATCAATAACTCATCTTGTGTAGGCTGCGGACAGTGTGTAACCATTTGTCCATGTAATGCATTAATGGAAAAATCGATGCTGGGCGAGGCCGGTTTCATGTCAGGTTTGAAAAACGATATGCTTGAACCAATGATAGACCTTGTCAAAGAAGTGGAGCCTGGATACAGCGGGATTTTTGCCATTTCGGAGATTGAAGCGGCAATGCGTGATACACGAACGAAGAAGACAAAAACGGTCTGTACGTTCTGTGGGGTAGGATGCACATTCGAAGTCTGGACAAAAGACCGTAAAATCCTTAAAGTCCAACCTACTCATGAAGCACCCGTCAATGCGATATCCACATGTGTCAAAGGGAAATTCGGTTGGGACTTCGTAAACTCGGAAAAACGTTTGACAAAGCCCCTGATTCGGAAAAATGGAAGATTCGTTGAATCAAGCTGGGATGAAGCACTTGATTTGGTTGCATCCAGACTCGGTTCGATCAAACAGCAATACGGCGGAAATTCAGTAGGCTTCATTTCCTCTTCCAAGATCACGAATGAAGAAAACTATGTAATTCAAAAACTGGCACGGCAAATGTTCGAAACGAATAACGTGGACAATTGCTCTCGTTACTGTCAATCTCCGGCAACAGACGGACTGTTCCGTACAGTCGGCATGGGCGGAGATGCCGGTACGATCAAAGATATCGCCGCAGCAGGTCTTGTCATCATCGTTGGTGCCAACCCGGCAGAAGGCCATCCCGTACTCGCGACACGCGTTAAACGGGCTCACAAGCTTCACGGACAAAAACTGATCGTAGCTGACATCCGCAAAAACGAAATGGCAGAGCGTTCCGATATCCATATCAGTCCAAAACAAGGAACGGATCAAGTATGGTTGATGGCGGTTACAAAATATATGATCGATCAAGGCTGGCATGATCAAGAATTCATCAATGAAAATGTTAACTTCTTCGACGATTATAAAGAAGTACTTGAAAAATATACCCTGGAATATGCAGAAACACACACAGGTATTTCAAAAGAAACATTGATCCAAATAGCTGAAACCATTCGCGATGCAGACGGAACATGCATTCTTTGGGGAATGGGCGTTACACAAAACACCGGTGCTTCCGATACTTCGGCTGCAATTTCCAACCTGCTATTAGCTACAGGCAACTACCGTCGCCCAGGAGCGGGAGCTTATCCGCTTCGCGGCCATAACAATGTACAGGGCGCTTGCGATATGGGCACCCTTCCAACATGGCTTCCGGGATATCAGCATGTTACCGATGACGTGGCACGTGCTAAATTCGAAAAAGCTTATGGAGTGAAGATCGATGGCAAACCAGGCTTGAACAATATTGAAATGCTTAAAGCGATAGAAAAAGGCGACATGAAGGCCATGTATCTAGTAGGTGAAGATATGGCACTTGTTGATGCGGATGCAAACCATGTTGATAAAGTGTTATCCGGCTTGGATTTCTTTGTTGTCCAGGATATTTTCCTTTCAAGGACCGCCCAATATGCCGACGTGGTATTGCCCGGAGCTCCATCTCTTGAAAAAGACGGAACGTTCACCAATACGGAGCGCCGTGTACAGCGCTTATATAAAGCCCTTCCCACTATGGGAGATTCTAAGGCGGACTGGGAAATCACTCAGGAGATCGCAAACCGCTTAGGTGCAAATTGGAACTACACTCACCCTGGTGAAATCTATGATGAAATGGCAAGCCTGTCACCGATATTCAGCCAAGCGAATTACGAGGTGCTGGAAGGATGGAACAGCTTCCTATGGGGAAGCCATGATGGATCAAGCACGCCGCTTCTTTATGTGGATGGCTTCAACTTCCCTGATAAGAAAGCGCGCTTTGCACTGGCTGACTGGGTGGAGCCGCATAAATTCCCGAAAGAATATGACCTTCATATCAATAATGGACGCATGCTGGAGCATTTCCATGAAGGAAATATGACGAACAAATCCAATGGAATCCAATCGAAAGTACCTGATATTTTCGTTGAGGTTTCACCAGAACTTGCCAAAGAACGTAAAGTCAGTGATGGCGGACTCGTTCGCTTAGTGTCTCCATTCGGGGCCGTTAAGTTAAAAGCCCTGATCACAGACCGCGTTAAAAATAATGAGCTATTTTTACCGATGAACTCCGTTGATAAAGACTCTGCCATTAACTTTCTGACCGGTCCTATCTATGATCAACGCACAAGCACGCCTGCTTACAAACAGACGATGGTCCGCATGGAAGTATTAAGCGCAAGCGGGGATATCCCATTACCGGGTACCAATCCACGGAACAAAAAACGCCATCCTCAAAATGGTGTCGAGGTTGAACGTAAGTGGGCACGTCCAGGGTATGTTCACTTAACGGATAAATAAAAAAGGAGGTTGAAGATCATGGCAGCTCCTATTACGGAAATCCATAATCCCATTACTGAGGAAGAAATAAAGCTTCAAAAACTGGAGGAACTGAAAACGCTGATCACCGATAATGAAGATGCCTTGAACAATATGTTTAAAATCGTCAATGAACTGAATGACTCTGGAGTATTCGAAGCCGCGACCTCCATGCTTCAAGGAAAAGAACAAATTGCCAAAATCGCTCTTCAACAAATCACAAGGCAACCTGTCACAAACCTGATCAATACCCTTATGGGGGCAACAGGAGCCCTGATGAACGCCGATGCCGCACAATCCACGAAACTGCTTAACAGTGCACTTGCAGGAATCGATGAAGGAAACAAGTTCCTTCAGGCCGATAAAAAGATCGGCGTTTTGGATTTAATGAAAACATTGAATGATCCAGACATAAACCGGGCGATCGGCTTTGGCGTCCACTTCCTTAAGGGGATGGGCAAGGAATTAAAAGAATAGACTCGGAACAAAGACTCAAGAGAAGCTTCTTTTGAGTCTTTGTTCTATCATTGGGCTTAGTTGCTGAAAACTGCTGAAAGTGTAGCGTATTGGATAAAGTTAGCATTGGAGTGGATGATTTAATGAATCAAGAAGAAAAAATTAAGGAATTAGAATACGAATTGCTTTGTTTAAGGCTCTGTTAAAGGCTGTTGTCGATGTTGTTGATTTTCTTGATGAACTAACGGGGCAGGTTAGTTTAAGAAGGAACTTCAACTTTATGGTATTATTTAGGAAAGAGAATTGTTGTTAGGAGGACAGTAATGGGTGGTTCGCTTGTCTTGAAAATTTTGTTGATACCGATTGTTGGCATTGGTCTTTATATTACATTTAAATATATTAGACCAATGGTACCAATACCAGGGTTTACTGTGTACAAATCCTCTGGGATAACAGTGGACTATCCTTCTGTTGATTTAGAAAATAAAGAAGTTATTGGAACAGTTTCGTTTAAAGATAAGAAAATTATGACGGTAATTGTAAATGTACAATCAAATTATGTTAACGTCGAAGGCAGTGTCGAGAATACTCGTAAGGGTGAAAGTGATAGTGACTATATTGATATGGTTAAAAACCAGGCTGAATTTTTCATTAAAAACAAAATAAGTAACCCTAAAAAGTATTATGAACAGTTTATAGAAGCTGATCCTTCTTGAACTAACCGGTGTGTTAGGGCCATAAGAAGGCCGCCAATTGGCGGCCTTTTAAATGTATGATTCTTACAATAATCATACATTCAATTTAAACCATCTCTTTCCATCCCAATAATGGTTCTGAGGGGAGGTTTGATAAAAGATAAAACGTGGATTTATGATTCTTGCTGCTACCTTGGCAATTCAAACTTCAGCATTTGCAAAGACAGTCAAAGTAGACCCTATGGGCGCTGGTGAATGGGATGCTGTATATGCAAATCCTTTATTCTTAGATACAGGAAAAGGTTCAATACATAAAGCTGTATCAGCTAGTGGAAATATTAAGGTTGAAGTAACTCAAGCCCTTTCGTATAATGACTATTTTGTTACAGTTTATGAGGAAGATGAGGCTGGAAATCCAAGTGAATTTATTGACTCAAAAGAGTTTAGTGGTAGTGACTCTTTAACCGTAAGTACTACAGGTCGTGTAGATGATAGTAATGGAAAAGCCGAAATTAGGGTAATAGTCGGTAAATGTAATAATTTAGATGAAGTAACTGGGGTCCCCTCACGAAACGGAAATAATCGTACGCTAAGAGTCATTGACTGAGTAGCTTATCGGCCCGAACTTGCTGATGCCACCTGATTGGTTGCCATGTGTAGTCGCCAGGAAAACCGTATGCTAAGAAATTTGAACGATATGACAACGAAACGAAGGGGAGATTGCCGCGGCAATCTCCCCTTCTGTCATTGAACTAACGTTCCCCGTTAGCTTAACGTGTTAATGGTGTATCAATTCAATAAAGAAGCAATCTTCGCGTTTTTTGGTTTCAAATTTATGCACCTACTCCAGAATGTTGTTAATTAAGTGCTATAGATGGATTGCAACAAGAAGCGTATGGGAGATATTCAAATCCCTTGTTCCTGTACTCGTTTATGCTTTTCGTGACAAAGCCATGGCATCAGCTCTCTGCTGCGTATCTCGTTTATGATTCGCAAATATCTTTATTGTTTCTTCAATGCTATTTGCTTTCAATATAACTGATGGGATAGGTAATTCAGCTTCAGCAAGCAATTGTTTCAATTCCGGAAGCTCTGAAAAAATACAATAGGCAGGCTGAAAGCTCTGTTGTCTCCAGCTTTCAGCAATTGAGCCTGCATCATAAGCGTCATAACCGAGATCCTCAATTATATTCATGATTAATACCTTCGCTTCATTATCGTCACTACAAACCGGTAGTGCAAACCGTTGTACAGCACCCTTTGGACGAGCGTATTCGTCAAATTCATTCATCATAATATTGTTGAATGCCTTTACTATACGTGCTCCTGGAAAATGTTCAGAAACCCACTGTGTGGTTGGTTTCCCGTCTAATATTTCTTGAATATCCCCATCTCGTATGGGGCCATAATTATTCGTGTCGACCAGAATTTTCCCTTGCAGGTTATTCGTAGCAAATGAAGGAACAACATTCATCGGTGTTGAGAGGACAATAATGTCACCCCAAGTCATAACTTCGTTTACAGTCATAGCTTGTGCGCCTATTTGCGTGGCCGTGTCTGCCAAGGCTTCAGGACTGCGCGAACTCGAAATAGCTACTTCATGACCAAGTTTGTTGAATAGTGAACCTAATTTCTGCCCGACTTGACCTACTCCAATAAATCCAATTTTCATAATATTTCTATCCTCCAAATTTTTGTATTAGATTAATAATTCCTCTCACCTAGTGTTTTCCTGTTCATTCGTTATTATGATTTGCTAGTCATCATAAGTTTGAATCATCAGACAACGACTCTGAAGGATGGTCATATCCTCTTAATTGTAGTTTGAAGTTCTCAGCTACTTTCAACGGAGAATGATTGGGAAGCATGACGCCACCTGAACCAACCCTTATGCGCTGCGTATTCGCAGCTATTTGACCGATTAAAAGTTCGGGCGAAGCGCTGGCTACGGAGGAAATATTATGATGCTCCGTGACCCAAAAGCGTTCGTAACCTAGTTCATCCGCTTTACTCGCTAGTTTAACCGAATTTATTAAAGCTTGTTTGGCTGATGTTTCTAGATCGACTGGAGCCATATCCAATATAGATAAACGTTGAACCATGTTCTGCCTACATCCTTTCTATTGATTGTTTTCACGTCCATATTGATAAGGTACTCCTAAATGCTCACGTAAAGTTGAGCCCTTCAATTTCCATTCCTCACATGAAACAAATTATTTTAAAACCACAGCAAATGTGGTACTATTACCTTATTTCTTTTAAGTGATAATCACAAGTACTGTTATTTTTAATAGGTACTATGTTTTTTGATAGTAATGAGATTTCAATTGGAAATTTTAGGAGGAGCAATATGACTAAAAATACTAAGTTCCGTACACCTGACTGTGCTTTATCAAAAGTTCAACAAATGTTAGGAGGGAAATGGAAACTCTTACTACTATGGTATCTTTCAGAGGAGCCTAGGCGTTTTGGAGAGATCCGTCGATGTTTTCCGGAGATTACTGAGTCCATGTTGACAAAACAGTTGAGGGAACTGGAGCAGGATAAATTAATCCATCGTGAAGTATTCAAGGTAGTTCCGCCAAAAGTAGAGTATTCATTAACAGATTTAGGATCAAAATTTTTTCCAATTATAGAGGCAATGCATGATTGGGGGGAAGAGAATTTGAAGGATTAAACCCATTCGATAATTACTTGATATACTTGTTTTTTGATAGTCGCTAAACACGATTAGCGTTACTATTAGGGGATTCGTTTCTCATATTTTGTTATTCATTATTTATTAAGCTAACGGGTGCGTTAGTTCCATAGGATGCACTAAAGAAGACCACTTATTAGGTGGTCTCTTTTATTTGTTCAAAAATCAACATTAATCTTTAACAAAGCCTTGTTTAAAAAAATTAACCATAAGTTGTCCATATAAAAAATTAAGCATAAATTGTCCAACTGGACAATTTATGCTTAATTTTACAAAACCAAATAAAAAACCACCAATATATGTATTGGTGGAGACGGTGGGAGTCGAACCCACGTCCAGACATAACGGCACTTAAGCTTCTACGAGTGTAGTCGATATATTCGCATTTCGCGAACTCATTAGCCTATCGACAGGCGGCAGAGCAGCTAGTCTGATTGGTCTCTTCCTTCATCCTCAGACGGTGGATTCCGGCGTATCCCACTTAGAGTGAGTCCCTTACCCTACCACGTGGGCCATGGAGGGAGGAACAGCTATCGACTGTTATTAAGCAGCGAAAGCTAGGTTGTTGTTTTGTTTGCCAGTTATAGGCGTTGACGTTTTAACGAGGCCGATCCCCTCGACTCGCAACTTAAGCTCGAACTATCCCTGTCGAATCCGTAACGTCCCCATGATATAAATGGAGCGTACGAGAGAAGAATAGTCAGCAAGTTGGCTGATATTCAATTGTCATCGGTACAGGATTAATTATAACAGATTGGCTCAAAAAATCAATTGTAAGGTCTTGGCAGTTCTACATCTTCTGTCGATCACGGAATGCACGTTCAATATCACGCTTCGCTTCCTTCTTCTTCAGGTCTTCACGCTTGTCATATTGCTTCTTCCCTTTACCCAGACCGATTAAAACCTTGGCAAAGCCATTTTTCAAATACATTTTCAACGGTACGATCGTGTAGCCTGTTTCCTTTGTTACACCGATCAGTTTACTGATTTCCTTCTTATGCAAAAGAAGCTTCCGTGTCCGCAACGGGTCATGGTTAAACTGGTTTCCCTGCTCATAAGGGCTTACATGCATATTATAAAGATAGATTTCTCCATTTTCTATTTTAGCGAAGGCATCCTTTAAATTCACTCGGGCCGCACGGATGGCCTTGATTTCGGTTCCCTTCAAAACGATTCCGGCTTCAAACGTTTGTTCAATAAAAAAATCATGATAAGCCTTTTTATTTTGTGCTAGTTGTTTACCTGAACCTTTTGGCATCTAACTCTCCCCTTTTTACATCCAATCGCGGCAAGAGGATGAAATGATCATCCCCCGCCTCAATCTTTATCTCTTTTTTGGTTTTCTCTTGCGCTTGGCAGCTGGCGCATTTTCAAAGAATTTTTTCTTCTTTTTCGATTTTCTCCCATTAGAAGGCGAATCTCCATTACGGCCGCCGCCTTTACCTTCATTACGTCCTCCATTGCCTCCACGGCCGCGTTTACGTTCACCTGAATTGGCTTTGAATATTTTCTTCTCGCCAGATGGACGCGGACGGCTTACCTTCATGCCGATAATTTCAAAATCGATGGCGCGTTCCTCTTTATTGACGTTGGAAACACGTACGTCGATCTCATCGCCAATCCGGAACACATTACCGGTACGTTCCCCGATCATTGCAAGCTGACGCTCATCGAAGCGGTAATAATCATCCGTCATGAAGCTGACATGGACAAGTCCTTCAATGGTGTTCGGCAGCTCGACGAACATCCCGAAATTCGTAACCGAACCAATGATCCCGGTATACTCTTCGCCGATTTTATCCAGCATATATTCCGCTTTCTTCAGATCATCCGTTTCCCGCTCAGCATCGACTGAGCGACGTTCACGTTTCGATGTATGATCGGCAATCTCAGGTAAATTGGCATTCCATTTCTCCTTCGTAGCTTCATCCAGTTTACCTTCCACCAAGTAGGTCCTGATCAACCTGTGCACGATCAAATCCGGGTAACGGCGAATCGGCGATGTGAAATGTGTATAAAACTCAGCAGATAAACCAAAGTGACCTAAGCTCTCCGGATCATATTTCGCCTGTTGCATGGAACGGAGCATGACGGTGGATATGACCGTTTCTTCCGGTTTACCGGCTACCGCCTCAATGATTTCCTGTAACGCCTTAGGGTGAACGTCATTGGCCGATCCCCGGACAATATATCCGAAGTTCGTTATGAATTCAAAGAAACGCTGCAGTTTTTCCGGCTTGGGATCTTCATGAATACGGTAAATGAACGGTACGTCAAGACGGTGGAAATGCTCTGCAACGGTTTCATTAGCCGCAAGCATGAACTCTTCAATCAGCTTTTCGGCAACCGACCTTTCACGTAAAACCACATCAGTCGGATGGCCTTCTTCATCAACGATGACTTTAGCTTCATTGAAATCAAAGTCAATCGCACCGCGGTTCATCCGGTTCTTGCGCAGGATGGCAGCTAACTTCTCCATGTCCTGGAACATCGGCACCAACGCTTCATAGCGTTCGAGCTGTTCTTCATCTTTATCGACAAGGATTTTGTTCACATTTCCATATGTCATACGTTCCGTCGTCTTAATGACACTTTCAAAAATCTCATGGTTGACGACTTTGCCATCTGGCGTAATTTCCATTTCACAAGAGAGTGTAAAGCGATCGACTTGTGGGTTCAAGGAACAAATGCCATTCGATAAACGATGCGGGATCATCGGGATGACCCTGTCCACCAAATAAACGCTCGTCCCTCTTTCCAAGGCTTCCTTATCGATTGGTGATCCTTCCTTCACATAATGGCTGACATCAGCAATATGAACACCCAGCTTATAATTGCCATTTTCAAGTTTGGAAACAGTGACGGCATCATCCAGGTCCTTTGCATCCGCTCCATCAATCGTGACCAAAACATCATTGCGCAAATCCCTGCGGCTTCCAATTTCACTTTCTTCAATGGTATCCGAAACGGCATTGGCTTGTTCCATGACGTCATCCGGGAACTCCATTGGCAAACCATATTTATGGATCACGGAAAGAATATCTACACCAGGATCATTTTTATGTCCAAGAATCTCAATGACTTCACCTTCGGCACTTATGCGTCCTTCAGGATAAGAAGTAAGCTTGACGACAACCTTATGGCCCTCTACCGCTCCATGTGAAGCATGCTGCGGAATGAAAATATCGTTTGCGATCTTTTTATCATCAGGGATGACGAAACCAAAACTTTTACTTTCGGAGTATGTACCGACCACTTGTGTAATACCGCGTTCAAGAATTCTGATGACCGTGCCTTCTTGCCTTGAGCCCGATGTTTCCGAAGATACTCGTACCATGACGACATCTCCATGCATCGCTGTGCCCGTTTCATTCGGCGGAATGAAAATATCATCCATTCCAGGGTTATCTTCAGGTGTGACAAAGGCGAATCCCTTAGCGTGTCCTGTTAATTTACCACGGAACAAATTCATCTTTTGCGGCAGCCCGTAACGATTGCTCCTCGTTCTGACCACCAATCCCTTTTCTTCCATCTTTACTAGAGCCTTAACGAAATTCTTGAAATCTGCCGAGTCTTCGATTTTCAAAGCCTCTTCCAGTTCTTGTACCGTTAAGGGCTTATACGCTTCATCCGTCATGTATGTCAGAAGCTTATTAATATGTTCTTGAATGTTATCTTCCATGAAAACCCTCCTATTCAGGGTATATTTTTGTTATTCGGCCCAATCCAGACTTTCTAAAAATTCCAATACATCTTCATGCAGCTGGTCCTTTTCTTTATCAAGAGTTATGACATGACCGGATTCTTCATACCACTTGATTTTTTTGACCGGTGATTCAATGGCATCAATAATAATATCGGCACTTTTTGGATTGATAACATCATCATGCCTGCCCTGCACCACAAATGTCGGCGCGTATATAAGGTCGACGTGCTCTCGTACATCCGTTATCAATTCCTGAAGGGCTTTCAATGTATTCATCGGTTTATCGGCAAGGAGGTCCATTTCAAGCTCTATTTGCTCTTGAGTTTTTCCTTCATACTTCTTAAATTCTCTGGCGTACTCCAATACTCCTTTAAACATCATTTCTTCACTTTTGATATACATAGGCGCACACATTGATACGATACCCTTTATAGGTACAGTGTAACCTAATTTAAGAGAAAATACGCCTCCTAATGATAGTCCGGCAACAGCAATTTCTTCATGGCCTTTGCTTTTCAGGAAATCGTAGGCCATCATTACATCTTTCCACCAATCTTCCGGACCCGTTTTCACCAGCTCCTCTGGGGGTACGCCATGCCCTTTATAGTGCGGGGCATGGCAGGTGTATCCCTGTTTCTCCAAGTAACGCCCTAGCATCCGTACATCCGCTGAATTCCCCGTAAATCCATGTAAAAGTAAGACAGCTCTTTTTCCGCCTTCAAAAGTAAAGGGCTGCTGCAGCTTTATTTTCATGATCTTAAGCTCCTTTATCAGTAAATAGAATTTTAAAAACATCCCTATCCTATAATTAAGTACTAAAATCACTATATCTATTCATGTAACTATTGTGCAAAGAAAAAAGTCTAGCTATTTAGCTAGACTCATTTTTGATCCATTACACATCAAAGTATGCAACTAGTAAAGTTAAAGCAAAGAATAAAATCGCCAATACTATTGTCGCACGATGTAAAACCAGGTCCAAACCGCGTGCCTTTTGCTTTCCGAATAACTGCTCAGCACCGCCGGCAATCGCACCTGATAAACCTGCACTCTTACCTGATTGAAGCAATACCGTCACAATGAGGGCGATACTGACAATCACTAAAAGCGTTATGAGAAATGCATGCATGCAATTACACCTCCTGAAGAACCAATAAACAATTACTTTAACTTTACCACACCCAATAAGTATCCACAATCTTTGTTATACTATGATGGTAAGAATTCCTAAAAATCCATAGTCATTTATTTTCTTTTTGAATCAAAGTTTGAGATAATTTGCATAAATAGAGAAAGAGGTGTCAACATGTTTAAGTCCATACTCCGGATTCTTGATCTCCTGACCATCCTATTCTCGGCGGTTGCCGGCTATTCTTTATGGACAGGCGGAAGCAATTTTATCAGTGTCCTTTTAATCATCCTATCACCGCTTTTATTGCTGCTGGCAAAGTATCACGGAAATCGATACTTATTATTTGCTGCATATATCACGACAACCGTTTATTTTACTGCTATTATTTATAATGGACTTTCCAATAGCGGTACTGACTTTTTCCAATCAAGCTTCAATGTCCTCCTGATCGGGGCAGCAGCCGCCTTGCTGAGCGTCATAGCGGCGGTCATTGGGTTTGGGACCAATACCCTTACGATTCTTTGGTTATCGCTTCACGCCCTTGTCACATTCGAGACAATCAGGATGTCATCGGGTTTCCTTTCGAGCTTTTGGTCTGATCCCGTTGTGGAAACCGCAGTCCGTAACGATTATCCATTTTTATTGATGGTCGTCTGGATTGGCTTATTTCTTGATAAATATCAAAGTGAATTAACAAGGGATTACTTATCCCGATAATTTTTTTCAAAACTACTTTTATTGGAAACTTATATTAAAAGCAAGGGGCCTTTCATATGTTAAAACCTATATTTGCAGCAACTGCTCTATCATCTTTCATTCTAATGGCTGGCTGTTCATCCGACCTGACAAGCGAGCATGAAAAAGAGCAAAAAGAAGAACAACCGAGCTCCCAGAATACGGAGACGGAGACAGAAACCGACAAAAATAATGATTCAAAAGAATCGGCCCAACGCCAGGTGGAAGTTGATGAAACGGCTAAACCCGGACAGGCTGGCCTTCAGACATTAGCCCATCCGGAAGGCATTCCTGTACTTGTCAATAAACAATACAGCCTGCCTGAAGATTACAAACCTGCTGACCTCATCTACCCAAAAGTGGATTTCATCTTTCAAGATAAAATTGAAAAAAGAATGATGCGAGAGGAAGCGGGAAAGGCACTTGAAGTAATGTTCCAGGCTGCCGAAAAAGAAAACATGCACTTTGCCGGCGTTTCCGCTTATCGCTCTCACCAAAGACAGATCGAGGTCTTTAATAACTATGTGGCTAAGGACGGGGAAGAAAAGGCGAAAACCTACAGTGCAATGCCTGGGACAAGCGAGCATGAAACGGGCCTGGCGATTGATGTCACGACCCACGATGGGGCATGCGCTGCCCAAGACTGCTTCGGTGATACGAATGAAGCTGCCTGGCTTGCTGAACATGCACATGAATACGGATTTATCATTCGCTACCCTGAAGGCAAGGAAAACATCACAGGTTATAAATACGAACCATGGCACATCCGTTATGTTGGTGTCGCTACCGCAACTGAAATCTTTGAAGCGAAGATTACATTAGAAGAATACTATAATGCCGTACCAGTGGAAGCTGTATCGAGTAAATAAAAAAAGGTGCCCGGATGCGGCACCTTTTTTTATATTAATCAAACGTTTGATTAAATCCTTTTTCAGCCCTGGACCAAGCCGGAATCAGTGACTGGCCGGCTAACTTTATAAGCAAAAAAACCTCCCATACAATGTGTATTCTCACATTGTATGGGAGGTGAAAAGAAATTACTGTGCAGAATCCATCTTCTCGTCAGAATCCCAAAATAATTGGGTGAATGGATTTCAACGACTGAAAGAACGAAACCTAATTTTGGAGCATTGCATATTTAAGCAACGAAAAAAGGACTCCGCATAATTGGCGGGGTCCTTCAATATTCATCGTTTTTATTTTCAACTTCAAATAGGTTGAAACTTGATGATTCATCTGGGTTGAATGCAGGTTCTTCATTTTCATATTTATATTTATGTTCTTCTACGTATTTAATTTTCCGATATTCCTCTTTTGACATACCCTCCCAAATTTTTGTTGTATTGTGGTCTTCATGGCCAGGCTGAGGATTCGTATGCGGTGTTGGGTCCAAGATAAAACTACCCAAAAAAATGGTTGTGTAGAAAAATGGCATTGCCATAATCAAAACGATTAAGCCCAATGCTCCAACTATATTTATGTATTTTTTCATTGGTGACATACCTCCCAATTTTTGAATTTTTATATCAATTGATGTACAACCAGCATATTTTAGTCACTCCATAACCAATCACGAAACCACTTGACGGGAAGAACAGCCAATACACAAATTACGAGAAGTATGAATGCAATATACAGCATTCCTAAATCAATCAGTATGCCCATTACTACAGCTACACAGGAGATTATAATAGCGATAGAGAAACGTTCAGTCATTGTCTCACCTCCCGTTTGGTTAACTCCAGTAAATCTTTTATTAATTCATCGGTATGGATGAAAACAAACACTTGGTATTTTTTGTTGTTTCGATTGGGCATAGTATGATGAATGTCATGTCCAGCCCGTACCAGAGCCATAGACAATGATTTTTTGTAAATGTTCTTGAGCCCCATAATATCCACCTCCATTTATGAAATTGGCAAAGGAGGTAAAAGTGCTTACCTCCTTAAATTCATTCCTTTTCCATCTTTTCTTTCTTTTCCATTTTATGAAGGATGATATTTGAAACAATCGCATAGACCACAAACGCCATCCAATAATAACCATAATCCTTATCGTTGCCAATGGACGAAAACATTAATATCGCAAATAACAAATATGGAATGGTCAATAACAATCGGAGTTTCCAAAGGTATCGTCCCCACATCGGTATTCCTCCTTTTAAAATCATTGGCAGTGCTTTTGAGATTTTTTCCACTCCTCAAATACTATGTCACTGGCAATAATTTCAGCATCGGTATATCCCACCCCAACTAAAGCAACTTCGATTTCATCAGCGCTCTTGCTGTCAAATAATCGTAGCTTGGGAATGAGAGCCCACGCTCGCTGTTTATCAATTTCCACAGCTACAGAGTTGATATCACCAAGCAAATCAAGGTCGTTTATATAATGGTCCAATGTGCGTTTGGCAAGAAAGTCAGTTCCTTCATTATTGTTACGGAAAAACAATCCTGTTAGCGTTTCGATGGCTGTTGATAAGATTTCTGGTTTCATGGCTTTCGTCCTCTTAATTAACTAAATATTCCGTTACATCTATTACTATAGAAGTATGAAGTACCAAAATTATGCTGTCAATCTAAAAAAGACCATTCCTATTGGAACGGTCTAAAAGTTTGGCATATAAGATTTTTCGTCTGTGTTTTTAACATCCAGCTCATGACCATCTACCATGTAATCATAAACAAGCGTGGCTAGTGGGACATACTTTCCATCTATCTTTGCTTGATGTATTGCTCTGTCCACTTTACCGAAACCGTTGATTTGTCGCCTTTCTGCTAATTGCAAATTATATTTTCTAGCCACAATATCGAACACAAGTTTTGCATCATCTTGAGTTTTAGGCAGCTCTAGGCTTTCACGAACTTTACTTTCAGTTTTCGTTAAATAAGCACAGTAAGCATCATATTTAAAGCGAATGCCATAATATGCGTGGATTTCCTTGTGTTTTTTTATAAACTCCTTGGAGTTTGGTGATTGCCTTTTTTGGCTATCCAATATCCAATTCCCAATTCCTCTTTTAACAAGTTGACCTTATCGTCAATATCTTTAGCAATATCAATATCCAATAGGCCATACCATTTTGTAATTGTAGGTCTCGATAGTTCGCTTGGAATAATTTTTAATTTGTAAGTCAAATGTAAATTCTTTCAACAAGTCCTGTATTAACACGCAAAAACCCCCAATTCATAAGCGATATCACTCACTTATAAATCAGGGGTTGATACTAAACATTTGTATTGCTAAGTTCGAGTTGATGTACTACATAACTCAAAGTGTCCAAAAGTGCCTTGTATGACAAAGTTCGGACGTATTTTATGCTTGATAATTACTTCTTCAGGTTATAGAAAGATTTCAAGCCGCCGTATACAGCCAAGTCACCAAGCTGGTCTTCGATGCGAAGAAGTTGGTTGTATTTAGCGATACGGTCTGTACGGGACATGGAACCAGTTTTGATTTGTCCTGCGTTTGTTGCAACGGCGATATCAGCGATCGTTGCATCTTCCGTTTCACCGGAACGGTGGGAAACGACTGCAGTGTAGCCTGCGCGTTTTGCCATTTCGATTGCATCAAACGTTTCAGTCAGTGTACCAATTTGGTTCACTTTGATCAGGATGGAGTTGCCGATGCCTTTTTCGATGCCTTCAGCCAATTTTTTCGTGTTCGTTACGAAAAGATCGTCACCAACAAGCTGAACTTTAGAACCGATGCGTTCCGTTAAAAGTTTGTGGCCATCCCAGTCATTTTCATCCAGGCCGTCCTCGATGGAGATAATAGGGAATTCATTCACTAGCTCTTCATAGAAAGCTACCATTTCTTCTGATGTAACACCATTGCGGCCTTCGCCAGCAAGATCATATTTGCCTGTTTCTTTGTTATAGAATTCAGATGAAGCTACGTCCATGCCAAGGTAGATATCTTCGCCTGCTTTGTAGCCAGCTTTTTCAATTGCCTCAATGATGACTTGAAGCGCTTCACGGTTTGAACCAAGGTTTGGCGCGAAGCCGCCTTCATCGCCGACTGCCGTATTCAGGCCTTTGGCAGAAAGGACAGATTTCAAGGCATGGAATACTTCTGCACCCATGCGAACTGCTTCTTTGAAGCTAGGAGCACCTACAGGAAGAATCATGAATTCCTGGAAGTCAACATTGTTATCGGCATGTGATCCGCCGTTAATGATGTTCATCATTGGAGTAGGAAGTTGTTTCGCATTGAACCCTCCAAGGTAACGATACAATGGTAAACCTGAAAATTCCGCAGCGGCATGGGCAGCAGCCATTGATACGCCAAGGATTGCATTAGCTCCCAGGTTTCCTTTGTTTTCAGTGCCATCCAATTCAATCATAGTGAGGTCAAGTCCTGCTTGGTTCGTAACATCCAAACCGATGACAGCTTCAGCAATGATATCATTTACATTATCGACTGCTTTTTGTACCCCTTTACCCAGGTAGCGAGATTTATCTCCGTCACGAAGCTCAACCGCTTCGTGTTCTCCTGTTGAAGCACCTGATGGTACGATTGCACGTCCGAAGTATCCGGACTCTGTTTGGATTTCTACTTCTATTGTTGGATTACCACGGGAATCTAGCACTTCGCGTGCATATACATGTTCGATGTACGGCATTATAAATCTCTCCTTTTCCTATTCACAATTTTATTTAGATAATAGGGATTTCCCTGTCATTTCAACAGGTTTTTCGACTCCAAGCAAATCAAGCATCGTTGGAGCTAAATCACCTAGGATACCACCTGTTCTTAATGTTACCTGATTTTTAGTGATAATGACAGGCACGGGATTCGTAGTATGGGCTGTCATCGGGTTGCCTTCAAGCGTTACGACTTCATCAGCATTCCCATGGTCAGCGGTGATGATTGCCGTACCGCCTTTTGAGACGATTAAATCGACAATCCTGCCTAGGCATTCATCCACTGTTTCAATCGCTTTAATGGTGGGCTCAAGCATCCCTGAATGACCAACCATGTCCGGATTGGCAAAATTCAAGAGAATGGCATCAAAACGATCAGCCTCAATTTGTTCCACCAATGCATCCGTAACTTCATAAGCACTCATTTCAGGTTTTAAATCATATGTAGCGACTTTCGGAGAATTAATTAAAATCCTCTCTTCACCAGGAAACTTCTCTTCACGTCCGCCGCTCATGAAAAATGTCACATGCGGATATTTCTCAGTTTCAGCGATACGAAGCTGGGTAAGCTGGTTTTGGGAAAGTACTTCCCCTAATGTATTATCAAGATTTGTCGGATTAAATGCAACATATCCGTCAACTGTTTCTGAAAAATGTGTCAAGCAGACAAAATGGAGATGCTTCGGATGTCCAGGACCGCGGTCAAATGAGCGAAAATCCTCATTGGTGAACGTATTGGAAATCTGGATCGCCCGGTCTGGACGGAAGTTATAAAAGATTACGGCATCATCATCTTTAATCGTTGCCACCGGTTTACCGTCTTCCGCCGTTATGACTGAAGGTATCACGAACTCGTCAAAAATACCATGTTCGTAGGAATCCTCGACACATTCCATCGCGGAAGAGTAAGCAGGGCCATCACCATACACCATCGAACGGTAGGATTTCTCCACACGTTCCCAGCGCTTATCACGGTCCATCGAATAATATCTTCCGGATATGGTCGCAAACTGTCCAACACCGATTTCCTTCATTTTCGCTTCCGCTTCCTTAATATAACCTTGCGCCGTTTTCGGCCCGACATCACGACCATCTAAAAATGCATGTACATATACATTTTTAACTCCTTCTTTAGCGGCCAATTTCAGCAGGGCATACATATGATCGATATGACTGTGCACGCCGCCATCTGAAAGTAGACCGAAAAGATGAAGGTCCGTGCCTTTTTTCTTGGCATGGCTCATGGCATCGATCAAAGTTGGGTTTTTGGCAAACTCACCTTCACGGATAGCCAGGTTCACACGGGTCAGACTTTGATAAACGATCCGTCCTGCCCCGATATTCAAATGCCCCACTTCCGAGTTCCCCATTTGACCGGCAGGCAAGCCGACCGCTTCCCCGCTTGCAGTTAAATGGGAATGCGGATACTGTTCCCAAAAACGGTCAAAGTTCGGTTTTTTCGCATGAAAAACAGCATTTCCCTTTTCCTCGTTACGGCAGCCAAAACCGTCTAAGATGATAAGTGCCACAGGCGACTTACTCATAGTGACCAGCCTCCAGCAATTGTAAAAATGAATCGGATTTCAAGCTTGCACCGCCAACCAACGCACCGTCTATATCAGGTTGTGCCATGTACTCTTTAATATTCTCAGGTTTTACACTGCCACCGTATTGAATGCGGATGGCTGCAGCTGCTTCATTTGAAAATTTGTCGGCAACAACCGAGCGGATATGCGAACAAACTTCATTAGCATCTTGAGCAGATGACGATTTTCCTGTTCCAATTGCCCAAATCGGCTCATAAGCAATAACGGCTTGTTTCAATTGATCGTCAGATAATCCTGCAAGGCCTTTTTCTATCTGGCTGCCTACGAAATCATTCGTTTCGCCAGCTTCCCTTTGCTCTAATGTTTCACCGCAGCAAACGATTGGGGTCAATCCGTGGGCAAAAGCGGAATGAGCTTTTTTATTAACGGCTTCATCCGTTTCGTTGAACATTTCACGGCGTTCGGAATGACCAAGTATGACGTAGGATACACCAAGATCAGCCAATGCGATCGGGCTGATTTCTCCTGTGAAAGCACCGCTTTCTTCAAAGTGCATGTTCTGCGCCCCGATCTTCACATCAGTTCCTTTTGCTGCTTGAACCAGCTGATCCAAAAATAAAGCTGGAGCACATACAACCGTATCGATTACATCTTGCTTCGGAATCAAATTGCTCACTTCTTCTAAAAAGGCAGTCGCTTCAGATAGTGTTTTATTCATTTTCCAGTTTCCTGCAATAATCGGTTTACGCATTTGGTTTCTCATCCCTTCTAAAGTTGAAATATGTAACGGTCAGTCTTATTTATCGTTCAAGGCCACAACGCCAGGCAACTCTTTGCCTTCCATGAACTCAAGAGATGCACCGCCGCCAGTTGAAATATGGGACATCTTTTCTGCCAAGCCAAACTTTTCTGCGGCTGCGGCTGAATCCCCTCCGCCTACAATGCTGTACGTATCTTTTGCTTCCGCCAAGGCTTTAGCAACGGTTTTCGTTCCATTCGCAAATTTATCGAACTCGAATACACCCATTGGTCCATTCCAAATGACAAGCTTGGAACTTTTGATTACATCCGCAAATAATTCGCTTGTTTTTGGTCCGATATCAAGAGCCATTTTATCCTTTGGAATTGCATCGATATCGACATTATCCGTCTCTGCATCAGGTGAAAATTCAGCAGTTACGACTGCATCGATAGGCAAATGAAGTTTTACGCCTTTTTCTTTTGCACTTTCGATGAAAGATTTGGCCAATTCTATTTTGTCTTCTTCCAATAAAGAATTACCGATTTCATGACCTTGCGCTTTAATGAATGTATAACCCAATCCACCACCAATGATCAAGTGATCGACTTTTTCCAAAAGGTTTTCGATAACGCCTATCTTATCCTTTACTTTTGCTCCGCCAATTATAGCTGTAAAAGGACGTTCTGGGTTGGATAGGGCTTTTCCAAGTACTGAAAGCTCTTTTTCCATCAGCAATCCGGCAACGGCTGGGAGATGGTGCGCTATTCCTTCAGTTGAAGCATGTGCACGATGCGCAGCTCCGAATGCATCGTTAACATAAACATCAGCAAGTGCAGCAAATGACTTCGCCAATTCTTGATCGTTCTTCTCTTCTCCTGGATAGAAACGAACGTTTTCCAACAACAAGATCTCGCCATCTTGCATGTTATCAATTATTGATTGAACGGTCTCACCGTATGCTTCTTCTGCCTTTTGCACATCCTTGCCACTAAGTTCGCTTAGTCTTTCCGCAACAGGTGCTAGACGCAATTCTTCTACGACTTGTCCTTTAGGACGGCCAAGGTGGCTGGCTAAGATGACTTTTGCGCCTTGTTCTGTCAAATAGGAAATCGTCGGCAGTGCAGCCTTGATTCTCGTATCATCCGAAATCTTTCCGTCCTGCATCGGCACGTTGAAATCAACACGGCAAAATACGCGTTTCCCCTTTAATTCAATATCTTTAATCGACTTTTTATTCATAATCCAAGAACCTCCTTAGATATTGTTATCATATTTTTGATTCTTTTAGCCAAAAAGGGAGAGGGTAAATTTCCCAACTCCCCTTTTCTCTTTTTCATTATAGTCGGTTTCCAGGAAATTATCCAAAAACAAGAAATGTAAACGCTTGACTGATTAATGACTTACTAATAATATCATCTTCTGCCAAGTTTTTTTAGAGGTGTGATAAAAAAAACCTCACCTTGGTGAGGTTTTTTATTATTCTAATTACAATCCTTTTTTAGCCAAATAGTCGATCAAATCAACAACACGGCTTGAATATCCTGTTTCATTATCATACCAAGATAATACTTTAACCATGTTTCCTTCCATTACCATTGTGGAAAGGGCATCGATTGTAGATGATGATGGGTTACCGTTATAATCAGTTGATACTAGCGGAAGTTCGCTGTACTCAAGGATTCCTTTTAATTCACCTTCAGAAGCCTTTTTGAATGCTGCATTAACTTCTTCAACTGTTGTGTCTTTTTCAAGTTCTGCAACAAGGTCGACAACAGACACGTTTGGAGTAGGTACGCGCATTGCCATACCATTCAATTTCCCTTTAAGTTCAGGAAGGACAAGTGCAACAGCTTTTGCTGCCCCAGTTGTTGTAGGAATGATATTCTCCGCAGCTGCACGTGCACGGCGGTAATCTTTATGTGGCAAATCAAGGATTTGCTGATCATTTGTATAAGAGTGAACAGTAGTCATCATACCGCGTTTGATTCCGAATTGTTCGTGAAGCACTTTAGCAAATGGAGCTAAGCAGTTCGTTGTACAAGAAGCATTAGAGATTACATGGTGGTTAGCTGCATCATATTTATCTTCGTTTACACCCATGACGATTGTGATATCTTCATCAGATGCAGGAGCAGAGATGATTACTTTTTTCGCGCCAGCTTCTAAATGCTTAGCTGCATCTGAACGTTTCGTGAAACGTCCTGTAGATTCTACTACTACTTCTACTCCTAGTTCACCCCATGCTAATTGTGCAGGGTCACGTTCAGCCAATACTTTGACTTTATGACCATCAACAACAAGGTAATCCCCATCAACTGTTACTTTTTCATTAAGAGATCCATGAATTGTATCGTATTGAAGAAGGTGTGCTAACATATTAGCATCCGTTAAGTCGTTAATAGCAACAATCTCTACCCCAGGATTACTCAATGCTGCACGAAATACATTACGTCCAATACGTCCAAAACCATTAATACCAACTTTTACTGCCATGAAAAATTCCTCCTTTAAGTTCGCAAATATATTAAGGGGTGTAATTCCCCTGAATTAACTCTTGTGCCGCCGCTTCATCCGTGATTAAAACGGTTGATGAAGGTGCGCCTTTCATGTAGGAACGGATAGCCTTTGCTTTAGTTTTACCACCTGCCACAGTTATCACTCGCTTTTCAGGGCTAAGATCATCTAACTGGATGCCGACTGTCAAAACTTTATGAACAACTTTACCGTTTTCATCGTAATAATAACCGAATGCCTCTCCTACAGCATTTCCATCTAACAGCTTCTTTAACATTTCTGGCGAAGAATTTCTTCTTTCTGCCATCGCCATGGCATCACCGATTCCATGAATGATCATATCGGCAGATTTGATTTGGGAAATCACTTCTTTAATTGCAGGTTCCTTCTGAAATGAAGCATAAACCTCACCGCTTAATTGATCGGGTACATACAATACTCTGTATGAGGCCTGTGCCTTCTGGGCCATTTTTTCGACAATCGTATTGGCCTGATTCTGCACTGCTTCACCAATTCCCCCGCGGGCCGGGACAAATGTCAATTTCTTCGACGCTTCATCAGGTGACAGCGAATCAGCCACTTCGGCCATTGTCGATCCGCCAGTAACCGCAATGATATTCTTTGAGTTCCATTCTCGTTTCATACGGATTGCACAAGCTTTACCCAATTCTTTTTTCACCCATGGGGTCTCATCACAATTTCCTGAGACAATAATGACCTCATCCACTTGCAATAAATCCTGCAATTGCCGTTCCATTATGTCTATACCCATTACTTCACGCATTATTCCTTCTAACTTATCCAGGATTTCAATCCCTTCATCAGTCAGCGTCATGCCAGAGCTGAATATGTTAACCAGGTTCTGACTTTTCAGAAAATCAACCTCGCCTCTGAGCGTCCGCTCCGTCAAATTAAGGCTCACGGACAGACTGCGCCTTCCAACCGGCTGCATCATTTTGATATAACGCAGGATATCATATCTTTTTTGCATAACCAAAAGGAAATCTGGTAATAATTTTCTTTGTACCTCGAGTAATGTACGCATATTTAAAACTCCTAAAAAGTTAAGTTGGACGTATAATGTCCCGCGTAGTCATTTTCTGTCCCACTTAAAACAAAAAAATATTCCTGCTACATATTTTATTCTAGCAGGAACGGAATGTTTCTTCAAATGATTTGAAAAATTATTTTTCCAAAAGCCTATTTAGAGCTGATTTATCAACGTTTCCGAATTGAACGATATCATCTTTCCATTCAACGACAGGGATCATCAGCCCGAATTTCTCAAGCAAATCATCATCGGTGTGGATATCGATTTCTTTATAGCCTATGCCTGATTCCTCTTTCACTTCTTCAAGCACTTGCTTGGCTTTATCGCATAACGGGCATTTATCCCTACTATATAAAACAAACGCATTTGATTCCAAAACCACTCATCCTTTTCAATCATATCTTTTTCGTTTAGATGAAGAAGGGATCCCTAATTGTTCCCGGTACTTGGCAACGGTTCGGCGTGCCAGGATAATTCCATGCTCTTCTTTCAACCGTTCTGCCAGGTCCTGATCCGAGAGCGGCTTTTGTTTATTTTCCCCATTGATGGCTGCCTGAAGGCTCTTTTTTGCCTGCATGCCCGACATATCCTCATCAAGGCCGACTGACTGTAAAGAAGTAGTGAAAAATATCCTCATCTCTATCGTGCCAAATGGTGTCTGCACGTATTTCCCTTTGACCGCCCGGCTTACTGTGGACTCATGTATACCAAGTTCGTCGGCGATTTCCTTCATCGTCATCGGTTTCAAATAGTTCAGGCCATGATGAAAGCACGCCGGCTGTTTATCGACGATGCACTGAATGACCTTCAATATAGTTTCTTTCCTCTGTTGGATCCCTCTGGATATCCATTGGTATTCCTGCCACTTATCCTGGATAAACCGTTGAACCCCCTGATCCTTATGGCTCTTCATACGGTTTAAATACCCTTTATCCACATTAAGATTAGGTGTGTTACCATCATAATTCCCGACAAGCAGCATACCATCCCGAACTTCCACGACCACATCCGGCACTATATAAGAAGGTTTTTCCTGAAAAAAGAGTGATGCGGGTCGCGGGTTCAATGTCTGGACATAATCAAATACTTCTTGAATCTCCTTCATTGTAACACCGATTTTCTTACTTAGGTCTTTCCAGCGCTTTTCAGCAAAATCGAGGAAATGGTTTTCTATGATCGATTCTGCAAGCAGGTTCACCCCTTCTGCTTGCACCTGAAGCAAAAGGCACTCTTGAAGATTTCTCGCTCCAATTCCATGCGGCTCGAGTTCCTGTAAAATTGTGAGGCTTTCTTCCAAAACTATCCGAGATATACCAGGGATACATATGTCATCCAGCTCAGTCCTCAAGTAACCGTTTTCATCAAGGTTATGAATTAATAGCAGCAACGCCTTCTGCTGCTCACCGGTAAGTTGCTGGTGATTCACCTGGGACATGATATGCTGTTCAAGCGATATAGTATCTTCACTGATCTGTTCAATCCAATAGTTGGCATCATACGTATTCTTAAGAGTCCGTTTTCCCTTTTTCCGGTCAAAAGTTGGCTGAAATAAAGCCGATGTTGGCTGATCTATGGACAGTAATGGATTCTCCACCATTTTATTTTCTAAAAAAGCCGATAGCTCCTGCGAGGAATATTGCAGCAATGTAATAGCTTGCATAAGCTCCTGCGTCATTGCCATCTTTAATGTTTGCTGTTGAAAAAGTCCTGCTTTCATATTCATACTCATCGATTCATCCCTCCCCCACTCCATTTTACATTATCAGGAGAAAATTCTACACAAAAACCCATGAAAACGCTTACGTTTTTTTCTGAATAGTTTATTTGTTTTAAATACTATATGTTAGAAATGCAAATTAAACAACTACTTTTATTGAAAAATCACCATTTTTCAATAGTGTGCGCGTATATTTTCAAGACAGGGCTTACATTACAGGATCCGATGGAATATTACGGAAATCGAGTGAATTCGCCAAAAATTTTAGGGCCCCTCTTAAAAATGACCAATAAAAAATCCCCCACTTTATTAAGTAGAAGATTGGTAATGCCCTCGGCAGGAATCGAACCTGCATTTCAAGCTTCGGAGGCTTGCGTTCTATCCGTTGCACTACGAGGGCGTAATAGAAAATATTTTTTCAACAGACTTCATTATATGATAGATTCCCTTCCTTTGCAAGGGTTATCAGGTTTAAAACTTCGTCATTTGGGTATTATGGGTAATGTGGAAATTCATCCCTGTGCGGCATAATATATAAAGTAATCTATCGGAAAGGAGCCTTAGCCAGAAAATTGTCGAACAAATTATCCATTATAGGGTTTGTTTTGTTTGACCTAAATTGACCAAAAAGTGTATCATACATACATAAAGAATTTAAATGATTCTCTTAATCGAAGGAGGAAATGAACATGAATTTAATTCCTACAGTTATCGAACAAACAAGTCGTGGGGAGCGTGCCTACGATATTTACTCCCGTTTATTAAAAGACCGGATCATTATGCTAGGAAGTGCAATTGACGATAATGTTTCCAACTCCATTGTTGCTCAATTACTATTTTTAGAAGCGGAAAATCCTGAAAAAGATATCACTCTATACATCAACAGCCCTGGCGGAAGCATCACTTCCGGTATGGCCATTTACGATACTATGCAATATATCAAACCTAATGTATCCACAGTATGCATCGGTATGGCCGCTTCCATGGGTGCTTTCCTATTGGCCGCTGGTGAAAAAGGCAAACGTTATGCGTTGCCAAACAGTGAGGTCATGATTCACCAACCACTTGGAGGAGCTCAAGGACAAGCTACGGAGATTGAAATTGCTGCCCGCCGTATCCTTCACTTGAAAGATAAACTGAACCAAATCTTGGCAGAACGTACTGGTCAACCTATTGAAGTCCTTCAAAGAGATACGGAACGTGATAACTTCATGACTTCCGAAAGAGCTCTTGAATATGGCTTGATCGACAAAGTCATCACTCGCAGCATCCTTGATGATAAAAAAGACTCTAAATAATCATGCAACAACCGGCTCCGGAGAACGCCTTTAGCGACTTCCGGAGCTTTTTTGCATAATGAAAAAAAAGGATGCTCTTTTAAGCATCCTTTTCTTTTAACCCTCTTGCTGAACAAACTCTTCCAATGCCTCTAACGCTTCTTTTTCATCGCGTCCTTCGACGATTAACTTCACGGTCACGCCAGAACTGATGGCAAGGCTCATTAACCCCATTATACTTTTTGCGTTCACTTTCTTTCCTTCTTTTTCAAGAAAAACATCTGAATGAAAGCGGTTAGCTTCTTGTACAAAAAGAGCTGCCGGCCGCGCCTGCAAACCCGTTTTCAATTTTACCTCAACTTGTTTTTCCACCATCTTGATCTCCCCTGTTAGCTTTATTTTTTCGCAGCAATAGCCTCTCCCCCACGGAGCCTGTCAGCTATTTCATCAATCTTACGTAATCGGTGATTAATCCCGGATTTACTGATTGTTCCCCCAGAAACCATTTCCCCAAGTTCCTTTAAGGTTATATCCTGAAACGCAATCCTAAGCTCCGCAATTTCCCGAAGCTTATCCGGTAAAATGCCTAATCCCACCGTATCCTCGATATAATGGATATTTTCAACCTGGCGTAATGAGGCCCCAATCGTTTTGTTCAAATTGGCTGTTTCACAATTCACAAGCCGATTCACTGAATTACGCATATCACGGACGATCCTTACATCTTCGAACCTTAATAAAGCTGAATGGGCGCCAACTATACTTAAAAACTCGGCAATCTTTTCGGCTTCTTTCAAATAAATGATATACCCTTTCTTGCGTTCAAGAGTTTTGGCCTTCAAGCCAAACTTATTCATTAGCTCACAAAGGGCATCATTGTGCTCTTTATAAAGTGAGAAAATTTCAAGGTGATAGGAAGACGTTTCCGGATTATTCACCGAACCTCCCGCAAGAAATGCACCTCTTAGGTAAGAACGCTTACAGCATTTCTTCCCAACAATAGTATCGGATATAGCATGGAGAATTTCAAAGCCATCGCCTAAAATTTCCAAATCGGTTAAAACCCGCTGCCCTCCAGATGACATCCTGACAATATATACATTATTCTTTTTAAGCTTCATCTTTTTACGGACCAACAGCTCGACCTGAACCTCATAACTTTTTTTCAGCAGCGTATAAATCCTTCTGGCAATCGCAGCATTCTCAGTTTGAATATCCACAACAAGCTTCCGATTAGAAAATGAAAGGGATCCGTTCATCCGGATAAGCGCACACAATTCCGCTTTACCGCAGCAATCCTTTCCCTCTAATGTAGTAAGCTCTTTTTTCGTTTCTGAAGCAAAAGACATCCATTTCACCCCCAATCGAACGCAGGTAATCTATTTTTATCAATCAAAAAACCGTCCCCGCTTATATCTACGGTGCAATGTGGCTTTTTGTTTCATTTACAAGCATATTATAGAGCAAATCCGCCACTTTTTTCGTGTCATGGCGTATTACATTCCCTTCATAGCTGAAAATGCGTTCTTGTATGATTTCAAGCCCCATCATTTTTAAGCTTTCCACATCATACATGACCGGTTTAGCATATTCAGCTTGATAGCGTTGCTGAATTTCGGTTGGTATTTCCTCATTATTAACAAGTATCCTGTCAATATATGCATTTCCCATATGGTCATATATCGCTTTTATATGATCGCTCGCGCTATAATCCAGCGTCTCTCCGGCTTGTGTCATCAAATTGCAAATGTACACCTTCTTCGCCTTCGAACGGGCAACCTCTTCTCCTAAACCAGGAACAAGTAAGTTAGGCAGAATGCTAGTATATAGACTCCCTGGACCTATGACAATAAGATCTGCCTGTTTGATTTCCTGGAGAGTTTCACTGAGCGGCTTTATATGATGAGGAGACAGAAATACTTTTTTTATTTTCTTTCCTGAGAAGGGGATCTTGGATTCGCCTGTAACAATCGTTCCGTCCTCCATCTCCGCATGGAGAACCACACTTTGGTTGGCCGCCGGAAGCACTTTACCGCGGACATTAAGAAATTTACTCATTTCCTGGATCGCATGGACGAAATCCCCGGTCAGCGAGGTCATTGCCGCCAGTATCAAATTCCCCAGCGAATGCCCGGACAACTCATTTTTACTCTGAAAGCGATGTTGAAACATTTGTTCAACAAGGGGCTCTACATCCGATAACGCAGCCAGCACGTTACGAATGTCACCCGGAGCGGGAATATCCATATCCTCGCGAAGGCGGCCTGAACTTCCACCATCATCAGCTACCGTTACGATTGCCGTTATATCAACCGGATGCTTCTTTAACCCTCTCAACAAAACGGGAAGGCCGGTTCCCCCTCCAATGATCACAACCTTAGGTTGTTTCTTTTTATCTAACATCTGCTTTCCCCTTACTTTTTTCGATATCGCGATGTGATACTTGAACCCTGTAATCCTTCTTGAAGTGGTTTGAAATATACTCCGTCAATGCTACAGAACGGTGCTGACCGCCTGTACACCCTATCGCAACAACAAGCTGTGCTTTTCCTTCACGTTTATAATATGGAAGCATGAACGCAAGCAAATCGGTCACTTTTTCCAAGAATTTTTGCGTCTCACTCCATTTTAAAACGTAACTCGACACTTCCTGTTCCAAGCCAGTCCTTGGCCTCATATGGTCAATATAATATGGATTTGGCAGGAAGCGTACATCAAACACAAGGTCGGCATCTATGGGTAGACCATGCTTGAACCCGAACGACATGACATTGACTGTAAAACCGACACTTTTATCGGCAGAAAACTCCGATGCGATTTTCTCCCTCAATTCGCGCGGTTTCAGTTGGGAAGTATTAAAGATCAGCTGGGCCCTTCCCTTCAATTCGTCCAATAGTTCCCGCTCCATTTTAATGCCTTCCAATGGCCGGCCTAATGGAGCAAGCGGATGGGTCCTTCTCGTTTCCTTATATCTTCGGACCAAGGAATCGTCATCAGCTTCAAGAAAAAGGATTCTTGGTGATACTGCAGCTGAATCCGTTAAATTATCCAGTGCAAGAAATAAGGAATCAAAAAACTCCCTACCCCTCAAATCCATGACAAGAGCCACTTTATTCATCTTATTCCCTGAGTCCTTCATTAACTCCAAAAACTTTGGCAATAGCGTGGGCGGCAAATTATCGACGCAAAAAAAGCCGAGGTCTTCAAAACTTTGAACCGCCACTGTCTTACCCGCTCCGGACATTCCGGTAATGATGACCAATTGCGTTTCACTGATCTGCCCTGTACTCATAGTTTCTCCGCCCCCATGTATAGCAATCTTTTTTATATGTGAAAATTAACCTGGATCCAATCGGTAAGAAAGTAGTTTAAACTCAGGTGTATAGGTAAAGGTTCCATAAATGATCCCAGTTCCATGAACCATATAGTCCAGGATGTGAAAATCACCTTCAGCCATCATCAGCTTTTTAACATCTTCGACCGGATGCCAGCTAAGTTCCCCTTCTTCACAAACATCAACATTTACACCATCGGAATCCGTTGCAAAGAAAGTGAACATCATCCATTCCGACAATACCTTATCTCCGTCCTTCATAATGAAGGTGAAAATACCTTTGATGGAAGGGTTTTTTAAATAAACGCCCGTTTCTTCACGATATTCCCTAATACAAGCATCGCGTACAGATTCCCCAGGCTCCATCTTTCCGCCTGGAGCTACCCACCATCCGCGTCTAGGCTTTTTCAATAAGAGGATTTGATTATCCTTGATCAATACACAGTTTGTGACACGTTGCACGTTCTTCACCTCAATTGGCTCTGCTCGACTATAGAAACCTTCACCCCCGTGTTGAAGAGATTCAGTTTATATCCTTAAACCGCCGCTAGATATCCATTTGGCGATTTACAAATGCTAATAGTTCAAACAAGTTGTATTTTTCATCTTCTTACCTTTATGAAAGATATATATATGTTTAGTATATCTTAACATTATACTATTTTTGAAATGAGCTAACAATAAAGTAAACTTCCTGCATTGGGGGAATATTCATTCCCAAGGAATCACGTAGATAAGCCTTTATCCTGCTTAACTCCTATTCTTCTCCACTTTCGCTGCCTAAATGCAAAGGGCGGACTTACTTCTCATTAAAAATCATTTGGCACATCCTAAAAATTGGAACTAAAGATTTAGTCTTAAAGCAGGAAACAAAAAAAAAGGACACAGAAACTTAATCTGTGTCCTTAAACGTTTATAATTAAAGGGGGTCAACTTCTATCCATACTATACCCAATCATTATTTCACGCGTGTTACAACATCGTTAAAACGGAATTACGATTGTATATTCTAGTGAAATCAAGCCTTAGGCTGCAATTTTTCTTGAAGTTCCTCAACAAAATGCTGAGCGGATTGAGCGGCAATGCTTCCATCGCCTGTAGCTGTAACGATTTGGCGCAATGTTTTTTCACGAACATCACCAGCAGCAAAAATACCAGGGACGCGTGTTTCCATCCGGTCATTCGTTTCAATATAGCCTGTGGAATTCAAAATGCCCAAGTTCTCAAATGGTTTAGTTAGCGGAAGCATTCCGATATAAATGAATACACCGTCTGCGTCCATCACTGTCTCTTCCCCGTTTTCAGTGGAAACTAGTGTGACACCGCCGACTTTGCCGCCTTTTTCATTGATTTCCTTCAAAGTGTGATTCCAGATGAAGTTTATTTTCTCATTGGCAAATGCACGATCTTGAAGAATCTTTTGAGCACGAAGTTCTTCACGTCTGTGAACGATCGTCACTTTTGAAGCAAAGCGGGTTAAGTACACACCCTCTTCAACAGCAGAGTCTCCGCCGCCGATAACGAATAGTTCCTTTTGCTTGAAGAATGCACCATCACAAACTGCACAATACGATACACCGCGGCCGCCCAATTCTTTTTCGCCGGGAACACCGATTTTCTTATATTCGGCACCAGATGAAATGATGATTGAACGTGCCTTGAATTCCTTGGAACCGGCTTTGATCGTTTTATACTCTTCACCGTCGATGATTTCCTTAACATCCCCATAGGCATACTCCGCACCAAATTTCTTTGCATGGTCAAACATTTTCGTTGAAAGTTCAGGTCCGAGTATAGTGTCGAATCCAGGATAATTTTCAACTTCCTCTGTATTGGCCATTTGCCCGCCCGGTACTCCGCGTTCTAACATCAATGTTGAAAGGTTCGCACGTGATGTATAGACAGCCGCCGTCATCCCTGCAGGACCAGCTCCAATAATAACAACGTCATAAATTTTTTCAGACATGTTTTCACTCCTCCATATTCCATTACAAATGGAACCTTCACTACGGTTAGTGTTCCCTACCTATTATCCTATATAACAAATAATTTTTCGTCCAAATATCTGCTCATCCAAGCAGGGTTTGAACCAACTTTACGTACTTTGATAAGGTGGACACGGATATGAAATGTTTGTCTGCGATTGCCTGTTTGCTCGCCTTCTCATTTTTAAGCTGATTCCACACGTACTCCACCGCTGATGCCCATCCTGCTGGATTATTTAGCTTTTGCTCTGATTTCACCGCTTCGATGAAGACGGAAAACCACATTAAATACAGCCCGGCTTCATTTAATTGTATCGGTTGGAAATGCTGATATAATAACTCAGCTGTGCGATCGGCAAAATCAATCGGTGTTAATTGACGATCTTTAGCAGGAGCTTGAACAAGTTCAGCATAATCACGTTCCAAATCAGTGAAATTCTGATTAAGGTTGAGGACCTGGTTTTTCAATAGCTTCTGTTTATGAACCGAATGTTTCAGAAGGAAAATGGCAAACAGCCTTTCTTCAATGAATTCACTTTCCAGCCTTTTTATAATAGAAGGAAAATGATGTTCAAAACCATCTGAAGTTGCATTCATATCTCCCCAAGGCTCCATGCCTTCCTTTTCCGGGTTCATTTCCACGACCTTTTTCCATGCCTTTTTGGCAGCCTGATCATGGCCTAGGTGGTAAGCGGAAATGGTTAACCAATAGTAGAAGGTTCCATCTCCCTCGAACCCTTGCCTTTGCAGTACTTTCAACCATTTATATGCAGAAGCATAGTTTCCTATCAAAGCGAAGGTCGCTCCAAGCTTGAAACGATGTTCGGATAGCATCGGCCTAATTTTCTCCAGCATGTGTATGAGCTCTTCAACCTTCTCTTCATCTTGTTGATAATGATGAAAAACAACAAGGTTACAAAGCGCATGCAGGTTTCCTGGACTTTTTTCAAGTACCTCATCAAGTGTTGCAAAGGCGTCATTTACTTGACCAAGATAGAAATAGGCAAGTGCCAGGTTATTATAAGCGGACCAGTAATCCTCGTACTCGGCAATCGTCTCTTTCAATACTTCGATTGCCTTTGGAAAATTGCCTGATTCAAGGTACTCACGGGCTTGTTCCTGTTTGGTAATGAGCCCATCATGCTTAAAGGGATTTTCTTCTGACTCATCCGACTCAAAAGTTATCAGTTCAAGCAGGTCCTCTGCGTCATCGCTGAACTCCCCGTCTTCTTCTTTATCAAGATAAGCACTGGCGTGACGATAAGCCTCCTTGAACATGCCTAAGTGGGCATAATTATTCGCCAGGAAGTAATGACATTCCGACATATAGGGATCCATCACATCCAAGATGTTTTCCAAGAGGTTGTTTGAATAATTATATTCTCCGATTTCCGAGCAAGTGATTGCCAATTGACAGGCTATCATCGGTTCAGCGGGTTCAAGTTCCAGCGCACGTTCCAGGTATTTTTTTGATTTAGGTAGTTCTCGTCTATGATAAGCTTTTAAACCCTTGGTGAAATAATACTCACCTGTTGGGTGAAAAGTTAGAATTTTTGCCTGTTGGCCAAATTTAGAGTCTTTACTCATGTAATCCTCCATCTTCAAGTTGATTAACCATAGTATTATAACATATTGGAGTAAATTTGCCGAACAATTCAAGAAAATGGAAAAAGGGAATCACCATGCTTTCTTCAAGAAAAAATTGAGGTATATTCCTAGTCAAATGGGGAGCCAGGATTGATCTCGTTGTCGTAAATACACACAAAAGGGGTTGGGAAATATCTCTTTCATGTTCCCGAACAAAGCAACACCTTGAAATCTCAGATATGGTTTCTACCAAAAGTTTGTAGCAAAAGTTGATTGGGGCGGTTGTGCGAGACTCCGGCGGGAAAAGCGGGTGCCTGGATCGATAATCAACGTCCAAATTGTACAAGCCATAAAAAAACTGAAGAGAAACTTGACTTTCATCGAGTTTGTCTTCAGTCTGAGCCCTCCTTGACGGAGGGCACTCACCATTCATTCAGTTTCTTTCGGTTCATCCTTATCGGCATGTCTAGCCTTCAATACATCAAGCACTGCTTGGAAAGGCAACTCCTGCTCCTGAAGAAGAACGAATAAGTGATAGAGGAGATCGGCACTTTCCATCGAAAGTTCCTCTGCATCGCGGTTCTTAGCAGCAATGATCACTTCTGCCGCTTCTTCACCGACTTTTTTCAGGATCTTATCAACGCCCTTTTCGAATAGATAGGTAGTATATGAACCCTCAGGCATTTCCGATTTTCTTCTTTCAATCAATTTTTCCAATTCCGTCAAGAAAGTCACATTCGCCTTCACGTCTTGTCCGGCTTCACCGTTTTGATAAATCGTTTCGCTAAAACAGCTTGTTGCCCCTGTATGGCACGCAGGTCCTGCAGGAACGACCCGAACGACCAATGCATCTTGATCGCAGTCATACTTCATTTCGATGATTTTCTGGGTATTACCGCTGGTTGCTCCTTTATGCCATAATTCATTGCGCGAACGGCTGAAGAAAACCGTTTCACCTTTTTCAATCGACAATTGCAGTGATTCTTGATTCATATAAGCAAGTGTCAGCACTTCGCCGGTTCCTGCATCTTGAATAATTGCCGGTATCAGGCCTTTTTCGTCGTATTTAATAGTTTCAAGATTCATCGTACAACCACTCCTTGTTGTTTGAGAAACGCTTTTACTTCTTTGACGGATGTTTCTTTATAATGAAAAATCGATGCGGCTAATGCTGCGTCGGCTTTACCTTCTTGGAAGGCTTCCTGGAAATGCCCAGCGTTGCCCGCCCCGCCTGAGGCGATGACCGGCACCGAAACGGCTTCAGATACCGCTTTTGTCAAAGCGATATTAAACCCTTGTTTCTCGCCGTCACAATCCATGCTTGTCAATAGTATTTCACCTGCACCTCGGGACACAGCTTCCTTCGCCCAATCGATCACTTCCCATTCAGTCGGTTTCCGGCCGCCGTGGGTATATACGCGCCATGAGCCAAGCCCTTCTTCATATCGGGCGTCTATGGCGACCACGATACATTGGGAACCAAAGTAATCAGCACCTTCATTAATTAAATCAGGGCGCAGAATGGCTGCTGTATTTAAGGAAACCTTATCGGCTCCAGCTCGTAAGATCTTCTTCATATCCGCCAATGAATTAATGCCGCCGCCCACCGTGAACGGGATTGCCAGACTGCCCGCTACCGCTTGAACGACGTCGACAATCGTTTCCCTGCCTTCATGTGATGCGGAAATATCCAGGAAGACAAGCTCATCGGCACCTTCTTGGTCGTAAAAGGCTGCAAGTTCGACCGGGTCTCCTGCATCCCTAAGGGAAACAAATTGTATCCCTTTGACTACCCGCCCATCCTTTACATCGAGACATGGAATAATTCGTTTAGTGAGCATTTAACCACGCACCTTTTCTAGTGCTTCTTCTACAGTAAAGCGATTGGTATAAAGCGCCTTGCCAATGATTGCCCCTGCAATGCCTTGGGCTTCATACTCTTTGAGGGTGATAAGGTCTTCAAGTGAACTAATGCCGCCCGAAGCGATAACGTTTTTACCGGTTGCCTCCGCCATGGCCAATATACCTTTCACATTCGGACCTGAAAGCATCCCATCCGTCGCGATATCAGTCACGATAAATGTCTCTGCACCAGCATCGGCCAGTAATTTACCAAGATCTATCGCAAGGGTCCCAGACGTTTGAAGCCAACCATGAGTGGCAACCCTGCCATCCTTCGCATCGATCCCGATTGCGATATGGCTTCCATATTTCCTAATCATATCTTTAGTGAAATCAGGGTCTGAAACGGCCGTGCTGCCAAGAATGACACGTTCCACACCATTATCCAGGTAATGGGCTATATCATGTTCCGTACGGATGCCGCCGCCGATTTGAATGCGGGCCCCTAACTCACTTGCAGCTTTGATTACGTATGAATCATTGATGCGCACTCCCTCTTTAGCTCCGTCAAGGTCGACCATATGTATCCAATCGGCTCCTTGGTCCGCAAAGCTTTTTGCCATATCAAAGGGGGAATCGCCATAAACGGTTTCCTGATTGTAATCTCCCTGGATTAAGCGGACGCATTTGCCTCCACGCATATCAATCGCCGGGTAAATAGTAAAGTTGCTCATGCTTCTTCCTTCCCTTCTACTAATGACAGATAATTTTTTAACAGTGACATGCCCATCTTCCCGCTTTTTTCCGGATGGAACTGCATGCCGAACACATTCCCTTTACCGACGATCGCAGGCACTTCCACATCATACCTTGCCGAAGCAGTGACGAATGATTCATCGGTATCGACGTAGTAGGAATGGACGAAATAAACATGCTCCTCTTCCAGCCCCTCATTCACTGGTGAAGCGTGTTTGAATTCAAGACGATTCCAGCCCATGTGCGGCACTTTATAAACCTGGTCATTCGCATCCACTCCCTTAAAACGAACGACTTTTCCCGGGATGAGGGATAATCCTTTAGCCGGTCCATTTTCCTCACTTTCATCAAAGAGAAGCTGCATACCAAGGCAGATCCCTAATAGATAACCTCCATCGGCTACATATTCCCGCAGGAATTCATCCAGCTTTTGTTTTTCCAAGAGGCTCATTGCATCCCTGAAAGATCCAACGCCGGGAAGTATGATTCCTTTCGACTTTGAAAGTTCTTTTGGGTCATCGGAAATGAATGAATCGGCACCAAGGCGTTCAAGCCCTTTACTTACAGAAAATAAATTCCCCATGCCATAATCGACGATTCCGATCATTTTTACAACATTCCTTTCGTCGAAGGGATGCCTTTGACACGTGGATCGATAGTCGTAGCTTCATCCAATGCACGTCCCAGCGCTTTGAATATTGCTTCGATCATATGATGTGTGTTGTGACCGTAATGAACGACTACATGCAGGTTCATCCTGGCTTCAAGAGCGAATTTCCAAAGAAACTCGTGCACGAGTTCAGTATCGAAAGTACCCACCTTTTGCGAAGGAAACTCAGCCCGGAACTCTAGGTGCGGACGATTGCTTAAATCGATGACAACCTGGGCGAGTGCTTCATCCATGGGTACGAAAGCATTTCCGTAACGCTTTATCCCGCGCTTGTCCCCAAGGGCCTCCAATAACGTCTGACCTAAGCAAATGCCAATATCTTCAGTTGTATGGTGATCATCGACATCTGTATCTCCGTTTGCATCTACGGTCAAATCAAACTTCCCGTGTTTCGTGAACAAATCAAGCATATGCGTCATAAACGGAACGCCCGTCTTAATGGAGGAATTACCTTCCCCATCCACACCAAACTTCAAACTTATTTCCGTTTCATTCGTCTTTCGCTCCACACTAGCAAAACGTTCCATTACAACTCCTCCTCAACGGGGTAAGACCCCTTTTCCCAAGATGTAAAAGCATGTCAAAAGTCTTTATATCAATGATTTCGCGTATTTTAATATTTCAGGACTATTTACCGGATTCATTCACACCACGTGATTCAATGGCACGGGCGTGAGCCTCAAGTCCTTCCATTCGGGCAAATGCTGCGATTTTTTCTGCATTTTTGCGGAAGGCCGTTTCACTATACATGATGATGCTTGATTTCTTTTGGAAATCATCCACATTAAGCGGACTGGAAAAACGGGCGGTTCCATTGGTAGGCAGCACATGATTGGGACCTGCAAAGTAATCACCGACGGGCTCCGAACTAAATCGGCCAATGAAGATTGCTCCGGCATGACGGATTTTAGACATGATTTCAAGTGCATCATGGGCCACAATTTCCAAATGTTCCGGTGCAAGTTCATTAATCGCTTCAACAGCTTCCGCCATATTCCCGCATACAACGATTCTTCCATAATCCCTTATTGATGCTGCAGCAATATCATGGCGTGGAAGTAACGCCACCTGCTTGGTCACTTCTGCGGCCACTTCTTCTGCAAGAGTCGTTGACGTCGTCACCAAAACACTGCAAGCACGGGCATCATGCTCCGCCTGTGACAGCAAGTCTGCCGCAACTTCTGCAGCGATGGCGGTTTCGTCCGCCAATATCGCTATTTCACTTGGACCTGCTATCATATCAATGGCGACATCTCCAAATACTTCCCGCTTCGCTAACGCCACATATATATTTCCCGGACCCACTATTTTATCCACTTTCTTAATCGTTTCCGTCCCATAAGCGAGAGCAGCTATTGCCTGTGCCCCTCCAACTTTATAGATTTCCTTCACCCCGGCAATTTTGGCAGCTGCCAAAACCGCTGGCGATAATTTTCCATCCTTCCCTGGCGGAGACACCATAACGATCCTTTCCACCCCCGCGGCCTTCGCAGGCAACGCATTCATCAGTACTGACGAAGGATAGGCTGCTGTGCCTCCAGGTACATAAACACCTACAGCATCAAGAGGTGTCAATTTTTGTCCTAGCATCGTTCCCGTATCATCAGTCGTAAACCATGAATTTCGAATTTGTTTCTCGTGAAACATTCGGATATTATTCGCGGCTTCTTGTATAATATCAAGCTGCTCAGCAGTTAAAGATGCTGTCGCTTCTTCCATTTCCTGTTCCGATACAAGTAATTCCCCTGCACTGACACCATCGAAACGTTCGGTATAGGTATGTAAAGCGGCGTTTCCGCTTTTCCTGACATCATAAATAATATCCTGAACCGCTTTTCTTTGATCGGCAGTACCTGCATCAACCGAGCGTTTCAGTGAAATCCCTTCAGCAAACCGTTCTATTTTCATACCTTCACCTCATTAGCTATTCTTTACTATTCAATAATTTCTGCTAGCCGTTCCACGATTTCGGTAATCCTTGCTTCTTTAATTCGATAGCTGACAGGGTTTGCCACCAGCCTCGAAGTCACATTGGCAATTTTCGCATATTCCACAAGACCGTTTTCCTTCAATGTCCTCCCCGTAGAAACGATATCGACGATTCGTTCAGCCAAACCTATTAACGGTGCTAACTCAATAGACCCATTCAACTTTATAATCTCGACTTGCTCCCCCTGCTCGCGAAAATAACTGGAGGCAACATTCGGATATTTACTGGCAATTTTAGGGGCGATGTCACTTATCTTCGTACCAGGCAGTCCAGCTACAGCTAAATAGCAGGCACTGATTTTCAAATCTAGTAACTCATAGACATCACGTTCTTCCTCTAACATGACATCCTTTCCTGCAATTCCAATGTCAGCGACGCCGTGTTCCACATAGGTTACGACATCCATCGGTTTAGCTAAAATGAACCGCAGATTTTCCTCTTCCACTTCAAGGATCAATTTCCGGGAATCATCAAACTCGGGAGGGAGACGAAAACCGGCCCTTCTTAATAGCTCTGCCGCTTCTTCAAAGATTCTTCCTTTCGGCATGGCAATCGTTAAAAAGCTATTATTCATCTTTTCCATACCCCCCATTCCCTACGAATAAATGAACTTCAGAAAATGTCCGTGTAAAGGCATCGACATTTTGGACGACCGTAATATCCTGAATCGTTACCAATTTTCCTTCGGTGCGTTTAATTCTTGCAAATTCAATGGCTTCCAATCTTCGTTCGGGACTATATAAAATACATTCTGGCGCGACAGGCTGGATCGGCTCCCCAAGAGCTTCTGCAAGACGATCCACCCGGATTGCAAAACCTGTGGCCGAAGCATTCCAGCCGAACTTCTCAAGCAGATTATCATACCGGCCGCCATTGCCGATTGGCGAACCGACTTGTCCGGCATACACTTCAAATAAAGTTCCTGTGTAATAGCTCATATGACTGACCAATGTTAAGTCAAAGCTCACATATTGTTCAACGCCAAATTCTTTCAGCTGCGCAGACAATTCCTTCAGTTCAGCCAAAGAATCCTGCCCTTTATTATTTTCAACCAACCCCAGCGCCTTCATCAGGGTCCCTTCACTGCCCCTTAATGAGGTGAATTCGATAAGCCGTTGCTTATCAATGGATGAAAGCGGCAGTGATTTAACATGCTCGCGATAACCAACATAATTCTTTTCATACAAAAACTTCCTTAATATAGAGGCTCTTTCCTCCGTACCTAGAATGCTCAAGAAAAATTCTTGCAGAAATCCAATATGCCCAATGGAAATTTTAAATTCCTGAAGCCCGGCAGCCTTTAGAGCATCCGCAAGCAGGGCAATCATTTCAGCATCGGCACTTATAGACTTATTTCCAATGCACTCAATACCAATCTGTTCGAATTCTGCCGGCCTGCCTCCTTCACGCTGCTGTGCCCGGTATACATTCGCGGAATAGGCCAGGCGAAGCGGAATTTGCTGTTTTAACAGTTTGGATGCTGCCACCCGTGCAATGGGGGCTGTCATCTCGGGACGGAGTACGAGCGTATGCCCCTGGGAATCGAGAAGTTTAAACAACTGTTGATCCAATATTGCCGAAGCCTCGCCAATTGTTTCATAATATTCCAAAGCAGGCGTTTCAATAAATTGATAGCCCCACTTCTTGATTTCATCACTCATTTTATTTCTGGCCAACACCTTCGTTTCATACAGTACCGGCAATGTATCTCTCATGCCTAACGGTTTTTCAAACATAAATGGCTTTGTCACGACTGCACATCCTTTTGAATTGATTACTATCTATATCCAATCGGTCCGCCTGTAGGCACAAACCGATGCATCCATTCCTTATTTTGTTTATCTCTTTATCATTCCAAGGTTTCACGCTTAAATCCAAATTTCGGATAACATATAAAAATAGTATCAAATAAAATGACATAATCATATTAATACTCACAATAATCTATTAAATCACTTTAGTTCGCTAATATGGTAGCAGGTTGAAGTTACTAATAGTTTACTCTCGCTCCCATCTTACGTCAAGGAAAATATGCCTAATTCCATTACTTCAAACTACAGCTGTCTTTAATATTCTTCATGATCGGTTTAAGTCCAAACTCAGGGAGTTGCACCTTTTTACCTAGATGTTTCTCCCTATCTTTAGCCATTCATTGTTATTAATGTATATCTTTTGGTATAGCTGCTTTATAATATTTAGGAGTTTGGTAATATTATAAAATTTTAGGGGGAAATGGGAATGAAGAAATATTTTTCATTTTTTGTGGCTCTAATCGTTCTTTTTTCACTGGGTTCAAGCGGGACGATGGGTTTTGCCGCAACTAAGATCAACCAGGATGAGCTTAATGAATACCTTTCTGAAGTTAGAATGACACAAGAAGAATTGGAAGAGTATTTATCCTATTACGACTTAACATTGAATGAACTGAAATCGGTAGAAGAGTTGCGTGATACATTAGGACCGGCCGTCACTCCTGAGACCTTACAGAATCTACTTAAACAATATGAAATGACAGAAGCTGAACTAACGGAATTATTAATAGAATACGGTGAACTGGAAGAGGGAGATTCCATCATCGATACCTTCCATTTCATTTACGACATTGAGGATATCATCGATTTAGAAATGGATTATGATGAGGACGCGATGGATTATGATGAGGAAGAGATCATCGATTTAATGGATGGCCTCTTTACTGATATCGGTCTAAAAGACGAAGAGCTCGACAGATTCATGAATCATCTCTTGCCTATCATCGAAGACCCTTCTTTTGAAGCTCGTTTAATGGCGATCTCCGATAGAATGAATCAACTTGATAATTTCGAAACAATTGATGAATTGTCTGCAGAACAAGTGGCTGAATTGCTTTCTATTTATAATGATCTTCAAAGCTTGCTGCAAATTCAATTCAAATTCGCCTTAATTCAGGATGGTGTCACAACAAACCTATCCCTTGAGGCTTTATTCCAGCTTAAGGAAATAACGAATGCTAGTTTACTAGTTTCGATTTATGATTTAAACGGCAATTTTTTGCTCGATTTTATATTGACAGGTAAAATGATCGGTTCCGATTTAGTGAAAGAAACCGGTAATGACATTAAACAGTCCACCGAGGTCATTTCTAAAGTGGCTGAGGTACAAAAAGAAAAGAAGAAACCCGCAAAACCTGAACACAAAACGGAAAAAGGCGGAGTGCTTCCTAAAACGGCCGGTCATTACTTATTCGGTGCTTTAATCGGTTTAGTGTTGATGGGTATCGCTTTCGGATTAATTAGAAAAGCAAGACTCACTAATTAAGATGAGTAAAAATAGGCAATCCAGGCATAAGAAAAAATGGTTACTTGTCACTGCTGTTTGCTTTTTAACCTTAGGTTTTTATTTTACAACGACAAACGCCTATACACTGTTAAAAGGCTATGCCCTGTATAAATGGAATGAATCTGCCACAACGGAAGCTACAGCTAAGCTCCCCGAACCGAAGACGAAGGCAAATATTCCCGATGGGCTTGAACTATATGAAGAACGGCCGGAGACAGGAGATTTGATGGGTCAGCTTTATATTCCAACAATTGAGGCAACACTCCCAATTTATCACGGAACGGACGAAGATGAACTTGAAAAGGGCGTCGGTCATTATGCAGGCTCCGTCCTCCCAGGTGAAAAGGATAATTCCGTTTTATCCGGGCACCGAGATACAATTTTCAGAGATCTAGGTGAAGTCGGCGAAGGCGACTTGCTGATTGCCAAGACAGAAGCCGGTTCATTTACATATAAAGTGAGGAAGGTTCGTATCGTCGATGCAGATGACCGTACCGTGATCGTTCCCAAGCCTAAAGCCACACTTACAGTAACAACCTGCTATCCTTTTTCATATATTGGTAGTGCACCGGAACGGTACGTATTGGTTGCCGATTTATTGAAATCGGAAATAGTTAAATGAGATATGGGGCTGAAGTTGTTCAGCCCCCTCTTGATAAATAGATGATAGGAGGACAAGCTCAATATGGATAAACAGGCACAGGAAAGGTTTTTTCGAGTTTTAAAAGAAACGTATGAAGCTACGGTGAACCAGGAATATATATCAATCAACGAAGTCATGAAGCATCTAAAGAATGAACTGACTCCGTTATACCCAAAATGCCATTAAAAAGGACCTGCCGCATATATGGGCAAGTCCTTTTTTCACAAGGAAGTTTGCTGCTCCCTCTCAAGCATTTCTTCTTTGGTATATATGATTTTCATTGGATTTCCCCCGACGAAAGCTCCCTCTGGAACATCCTTATGGACAAGCGTACCTGCAGAGACAATCGCCCCATTTCCGATTGAAAGTCCTGGAAGAATGGTCGAATTGGCTCCAATCAATACTTCATCCCCAATGACTACATCTCCTAAACGATATTCCTGAATCAAATATTCATGTGCAAGAATCGTCGTATTATAGCCAATGACAGTATTTCTTCCAACTGATATTTTTTCCGGAAACATCACATCGGGCATGACCATCAAGGCAAACGAAGTATGCTTTCCGACTTTCATATGTAAAAAAGTCCTGTACAGCCAATTCTTCATGCCCAGAAAAGGCGTATAGCGCGCTAGCTGTATCACCACAAAATTCTTGACGACTTTCCAGAACGGAACGGTCTTATATACATGCCATAGTGAATTAGCCCCTTCAACTTGATAGCGGGACGTGCGTCTCATTTTCTAGCCTCCGTGAGCTTTTCAACCTCAACGATATTCAATAAATCCGCCATATGCTCAAGCATATAATCAGGGTGATAGCTTTCCAGGAATTCACGGCCTTTAATGGACCATGAGACCCCTGCCGTTTTTGTACCTGTGTTCTTCCCTCCCAGAATATCATGATAACTGTCCCCAATCATGATCGCCTCTTCAGGAACCGAACCGAGTTGATTTAAAGCTTTTACCAAAGGCTCTGGATCCGGCTTTGCTTTTTCCACCTCATCCAGTGTGACCACCACATCAAAGAATTGATCCAGTTTGCTTAAACGCAGGCCCTTTTCGACGACATCACGCTTCTTTGTCGTAACGACTGCCAATTTATAGCCGCTCTGCTTCAATGTTTGAACGGTTTCGAACACACCGTCAAATTGTGTGACAAGCAAATCATGGTTCCTCCAATTATGCTCCCGATAGTAAGCGATCATTTCATCCACTCGTTTTGGATCAATGGAAGAGAAAGTATCGACCAAAGTCGGTCCGATAAATGGAATGATATCTTCCCGATTGAACTTTCCAGGACAAAAGTGGTTTAACGTTTCTGTAAATGAGGCGATGATCAATTCATTTGTATTGATCAACGTCCCGTCAAGATCAAATAATAATGTATTTATGTTACTGTTCATATACAGCTTCCTTTCTCTGTACCCTGTCAGCCCGATTCCATATATACGCAACGGCCATCGTTAAAACAATGGCAGTGAGTATCCGAATAAGTAATAACGGCAAGACCGGAATCCCCAGCGGAATAAAAATCAATGTATCTTCTACAACAGCATGGCAGGCAACTAAAAAGATGAATGCAATCGTCATATCCTTCTTCGAAACATTATCCTCTTTAGCCGCTTGAATCATCACCCCTGCCCCATATGCCAAACCGAGAGTCAGGCCTGTAACGAAAGGCATGGAAGCATTCGGCTTCATCCCCAGGACCTTCATGAAGGGTGCAAGGGCTTTCGAGAAGGCTTCCAGCCACTTTAAATCTTTCATGATTTGAACAGCCACCATGAGCGGAATAACGATGACCGCCAGCTGGCCAATTCCTGAAAGGGCCTGGATGACCCCATGCAAAAGGATCGCTCCCGCTCCGTTAATCTCTGCAGCCTCCCCGATAGCCGTTCCCTGGGCCATTTCAGATCCGCCCTGCCAAACAAGATTGATGACGACCGCGGACAAAACCGCAAGCCCGATCCGTACTGTTAGGATGACCCACAGCTTGACACCGGTTTTCATCGCAACACCTGACTCAATCAATAAATTATGTGAAAAAGATAGCATCATAGCGATGATAAAAACTTCTTTCACAGTCAAATCAAGCGTTAATATGCCAGCAATCGCTGCGTATAAATTCAGGAAATTCCCTAATACAAGAGGAATTGCAGCATCCCCTGGAAGACCGATGAGATTCATCAAAGGCGCTATCAAGTTGATGATGAATGGCAATACAGGCGTATATTGAAGCACAGTGACGATCAGAGTAACCGGAAATATCACTTTCCCCAAAGACCAGGTTGTATTCAAGCCTGAAAGAAGTCCCTTTTTAACCGAATCTACTATCACTATGCCCTCTCCCTTTACACATATTACCTATGCATCTAAATATCTTTTGTCTGCATGCCCGCGGACCCTTCTATAGACCACCAAAGCGATGGCTACAGCTACCAATACAATCGAGATCACTTGTGCGATACGCAGTGAATCCGTCAGCATCAAACTGTCCGTCCGCAATCCTTCAATGTAATAACGTCCGATGGAATACCATATTACATAGGTTAAAAACAGTTCCCCCCTGCGCAAGTTCACTTTACGTAAACTTAAGAGAATAATGACACCGAGGATATTCCAAATCGATTCATACAAAAAGGTCGGGTGATAATACGTACCGTTTATGTACATTTGATTTATGATGAATTCAGGCAAATGCATATTTTCAAGGAATGACCTTGTTATTTCTCCCCCATGCGCTTCCTGATTCATGAAATTACCCCAACGGCCAATCGCCTGCCCCAACAATAAGCTCGGTGCAGCAATATCCGCCAGCTTCCAAAATGACACTTTCTTGACCTTGGCAAACACGATTGCAGTCAGTACCGACCCAATCAACGCACCATGTATGGCGATTCCGCCATTCCATATTTTAATGATATCTCCCGGGTTTTGTGAATAGTACTCCCATTGAAAGATCACATAATAAATACGGGCACTTATGATCGCGATTGGGACAGCAAACAAAATCATGTCAGTAAAAATTTCCTTATCAAGACCTCTTCGCTCAGATTCCCTTAAAGCGATTATAAGACCCAATAACACACCGAAACCGATGATGAGTCCATACCAATGTACCTGGATGGGACCTAGATCTATCGCTATTGGATTCAGCGGCTGAATTCCTTGTTCCATTTTGTCCCCTCTTTTCTTATAACCTTTTAAAATTCATCATGTTCCGGATCTGCAATTGCGTGGTTCAAGCGATCTGAAAACTGTTCCGCTGCATTTACTCCCATTCGCTTCAGGCGGTAATTCATGGCTGCCACTTCAATGATGACAGATAAATTTCGCCCTGGACGGACAGGTACGGTAATTTTCGTCACTTCCGTATCAATGATTTTCATTTTTTCTTCATCAAGGCCAACCCGGTCATACTGCTTGTTTTTTTCCCATAGTTCCAGATTGATGACGATTGAGATCTTTTTATTGCTGCGGACTGCGCCAGCTCCGAAAAGTGTCATTACATTAATGATTCCCAATCCTCTTATTTCTAGAAGATGTTCGATTAAATCCGGGGCATTCCCGACCAGCGTATCTTGGTCTTCCTGCCTGATTTCGACGCAGTCATCGGCTACGAGACGATGACCCCGTTTCACTAATTCCAGGGCTGTCTCACTTTTACCGACGCCGCTTTTCCCGGTGATCAACACACCTAACCCATAGATATCCACCAAAACACCATGAACAGCAGTAGTTGGTGCCAACCTGCTTTCCAGGAAATTGGTCAGACGGCTGTATAACCTTGTTGTCTTCATATTAGATCTCATCACAGGAACGGATTCCCGCTCAGACGCTTCGATCAATTCTATCGGCACTTCCTGACCACGCGTAATGATGATGCCTGGAGTAAAGTCCCTGCATAACTCTTCCATCCTCTGTACTCGATCCGGTTCATTCAGCCGATTAAAAAAGGACATCTCCGTCATACCTAAAAGCTGTACTCGATCTGCGGGATAATAATCAAAAAAACCGGCTATTTCAAGTCCGGGACGAGATAAATCACTCGTGACGATCGGTCTGTTAATTCCTTCTTCCCCACTGATAAGTTCTAGACCGAACGCTTCTACTATATCCTTTGTACGGACTTTTGCCATATATCTTTCCTCCTTTTGGAGTGATGCTATTTTTTGAGATACTTTTTCTATTTTAGCATTTTTCTGTTAATAACCAAACAAAGCATTATCGATTTATTGTTTTTTTATTCACTCCACCCGGATGGGCCAAGTGAACTGGAAAGAGATGAGAGGAACATACATGAATCCTTACATCAAAATAAAAGAAAGCCAGCCAATTTATATTGGCAGGCTCACTTTGCAGACAAAAGGGATCTGAAACGTATCTTTCATCAAATGATGTTCCCGAACCAACTCCAAAGCAACTCCTTAGGTATGGTTCCGATACAAATTGGATGTTGATTTCCGCTCAAGAAACTCGCTTTCCGCGGGCGGTCGTGGAGCCTCCTCGGCTTGCTCCTGCGGGGTTTCACCTAGTCGCGCTTTTCACGCAGGAATCTCGTACCTTCCTCTCCAATCAATCTTGTTATTAAATTTAGAACAAGCCATAAAAAAACTGCAGGCAAACTCGTTTTCCATCGAGTTTGCCTACAGTTTGAGCCACCAGTGGTATCAACGGCCTTTCCCTTTCTTCAGGAAACCGTTATCGCTGCAGTTTTGGTTTCTGCAAAAACATGAAGCACAGGAACCTCTTCTTTAACCGTCTTAAACTTAAGGACCTTCTGAACCACATCACTTTTCTCTTCGATGATTGTCATCCCTTCCAAAGTTACATTAAAGCTTCCTAAATTTGACTTCAATTCTCCTTCGATCGCCTTACCTGGCGGCAGGGTCAACTGGACTTTTCCAGTGACTGACTTTGCATGGATCGAATCGCAATCCATCCCTGAATTCGTACAGATGATTTCCCCATTGAACGTTTGGACATCCAATTTCTTGAAGTATCCAGCAGCATTAATCGCTCCATTCAGGGTCTCGGCTTCCAAGTCATTAAAGTTGGTATCTGAAATGGTGATCATCCCATTACCTGTTTCAAGCTCACAGAAATCACCCGTACCCTGCATGATATGAATGGCACCATTTGCCGTTTTCGCTTTAAGCTTCTCTGATTTCAGTGATTCAGTCGTGATTGCGCCATTGAACATCCTTACATGGATGTCCTCATATTCCTTCCTTGGAATGTACATGATTGTATCAACCTTTATGGATTTTTCACGAACCTTGAACTTCAATTTTCCATTTTCAATCGTGAAATCGACTTCTTCCAAAAAGTTTTTCCTGGCTTCTTCTATTTCTTCCACACGGTATACCTTAGCTTGGCATTCAACCCGAACATCATCATGGTCCCATGCGGCGATTTTTATTTTCCCATTTGCTATATCTACATCAACCTCATCCAAGAAATCATGTTCATGCTGAAAAATATGACTGACCTCCACAGACTTCCCGAAATTGAAATCAAGATCCGTTTCTTTGATTTTCTTAAAAGCACTTTCAACGAAATCAATAATCTTTTCTTTCGATGACTGGATATTCTTTTTAAACGTATCCTGAGTGCTTCCTTCACTTTTCTTATCCACGACTACCGTCGATAATTCGTTTTGCAATTTTTGCTCTTTAGCTTCACTTTCCTGACTGGCTTTTTCTAATTCTTCCAAAAGGCCCAAGGCTTCTTCCGCCGATAACTTTCCATCCTGAATCATTTCTAAAATCTTCTTTCTTTCCTCCTGCATGAACATTCCTCGCTTTCTTCTACCATTTTATTCATACATACGCCTAGATATCTAAAAAGTTTCATAAATACCGTTTTTCCCATCTTTCGACAAAGGAAAATGACAATTTCCGAAAAGGAAGATGTATGATTTCCCCGGAAATATCTTGTTTTCCCATTCTTTAATCAAATGATTGATTAAATGCACACTGTCATTTTTCTACAAAAAAACAAGCCTGATGGCTTGTTCCTGACTGTAGACAAATTCGAAGAAAACGAGTTTGCCTGCAGTTTTATTATTACTTTTACAATTCAGGTTGATTTCCGATCCAGGCACGTGCTTTTCCCGCAGGAGTCTCGCACCTTCCTCTACAATCAACTTCGTTTAAAAAATTAAGCTAGAAATCCATACATAAGGAATTGAACTGCTTTGGGTCAGTTGGTTCGGACATCCATTTGATGAAAAGATACGTTTTCCGAACCCCCTTTAGTGGATAAACTGAAACTCGCCAACCGGCTTCTTTTAAGCATGTTCATGCTCAGTTTCTTTTTCTTCAATCCAATTTTCCATGCGGATTTGATCACGGGTAAGTACAGGTTTTAAGTATTTTCCCGTGTACGATTCGGAAACTTCACATATTTTTTCAGGTGTTCCGTAAGTGACGATCGTACCGCCCTTATCTCCGCCTTCAGGTCCCAGGTCAATAATGTGGTCCGCCGTCTTGATGACATCCAGATTATGCTCGATCACCAAAACGGTATCCCCATTGTCAACCAGCCGCTGCAGAACCTGGAGCAGCCTTGCTATATCGTGGACATGTAGACCGGTAGTTGGTTCATCCAAGATATAGAAGGAGCGCCCAGTGGATCTGCGATGCAATTCGGAAGCAAGTTTCACCCTTTGCGCTTCACCGCCTGATAAAGTGGTGGCAGGCTGTCCAAGCTTGATATAACCCAAACCAACATCATAAATCGTTTGCAGCTTCCGTTTGATTTTTGGGATATTTTCAAAGAAACTAACGCCTTCCTCGACTGTCATATCGAGAATGTCGGATATGTTTTTTCCTTTATATTTCACTTCAAGTGTTTCCCGGTTATACCTTTTACCATGACAGATTTCACATGGAACATAGACATCTGGGAGAAAATGCATTTCAATCTTGATAATCCCATCACCACGGCATGCTTCACAGCGGCCGCCCTTAACATTGAAACTGAACCTTCCTTTTTTATAACCGCGGATCTTCGCTTCATTAGTCGAGGCAAACACGTCACGAACATCATCGAATACACCCGTATAGGTAGCTGGATTCGATCGTGGGGTTCTGCCGATAGGTGATTGGTCAATATCAATGACTTTATCTAAATGCTCAATTCCCTTGATTTCACGGAAATCACCTGGTCTGGCTTTTGCCCGATTCAGTTTTTGAGCCAATGACTTATGGAGGATCTCATTCACCAATGTACTTTTCCCTGATCCGGAGACTCCCGTTACGGCTGTAAAGACCCCAAGCGGGAATTTCACATTAACGTTTTTCAAATTGTTTTCCTTGGCACCTTTTATTTCAATGACACGGCCATCATTTTTCCGGCGTTCCAATGGCAATGGAATGAATTTCTTCCCTGCTAAATATTGCCCCGTTAAGGATTTAGGATTATTCATGACCTCTTCCGGAGTTCCAGCGGCCACTATTTCCCCTCCATGCGCTCCTGCTCCAGGACCAACATCGATCAAATAATCCGCAGCAATCATCGTATCTTCATCGTGCTCGACAACAATGAGGGTGTTCCCGATTTCGCGCATATTCTTCAATGTTTCGATCAATCGATCGTTATCCCTCTGATGCAGCCCTATTGAAGGTTCATCCAAAATATATAGGACTCCCGTCAATCGGGAACCGATCTGCGTCGCCAATCTTATACGCTGCGCTTCACCGCCTGATAAAGTTCCCGCTGCCCTGCTCAACGTCAAATATTCCAAACCTACATTAGCCAGGAAACCGAGCCGCTCACGAATTTCACGTAAAATCAATCTCGCAATTGCAGCTTCTTTTTCAGTCAAATCAAGCTCATCGAAAAATACTAACGCATCCTCCACTGATAAAGCTGTCGTTTCACTAATATGGACCCCTTGAATGAGCACGGAAAGACTCTCTTTTTTCAATCGATGACCCTTACAGGTTGGACAGTGATGTTCTGACATGTATTTCTGCATTTGCTCACGAATAAAGTCAGAACTCGTCTCCTTGAAGCGCCTTTCGATGTTTCTTAAAACTCCTTCAAAAGGAATATATCCTTCTTGCACTCTTCCAAAATCATTTTTATAACGGAAATATATCTTATCTTTGCCTGAACCAAGCAAGACCTTATCCATCTTCTCTTCCGGTAAATCCTTAACGGGCACATCCATATCTATCCCATAATGGTTTGCCACCGCTTCAAGGAGCTGAGGGTAATATTGAGAACTAGTCGGCTCCCATGGCGCAATTGCATGTTGACGGAGGCTTAATTCGTTATTCGGGATGACCAGATCACGGTCCACCTCCAGCCTTGCCCCCAAGCCATCACAATCCGGGCAGGCCCCAAACGGGCTATTGAAGGAAAACATTCTAGGCTCTAACTCTTCAATCGAAAATCCGCAGTATGGACAAGCATGATGTTCACTGAACAGCAGCTCTTCCTCACCCATGACGTCAATGATGACTTTACCTTCGCCAAGCTGCAAAGCACTTTCCAATGAATCTGCAAGCCTGGCCATGATACCCTCTTTTATGACGATCCGGTCTATGATGACTTCAATCGAATGTTTTTTATTTTTTTCGAGAGTGATCTCATCGCTGAGGTCATGCATTTCCCCGTTCACACGAATGCGGACATATCCTTGTTTCTTAACTTCCTCCAAAACTTTCGCATGTGTCCCTTTTCTGCCTGAGACTAGCGGTGCCAATACTTGAAGCTTGGTTCGCTCAGGGTAATCAAGAATGCGGTCCACCATTTGCTCTATCGTTTGTGAGGTGATTTCTATATTATGGATGGGACAGGTCGGCCTGCCGACCCGTGCAAATAACAGCCTTAAATAATCATAGATCTCCGTAACAGTCCCTACGGTTGAACGAGGATTTCGACTGGTCGTTTTCTGGTCTATGGAAATGGCTGGTGACAAACCTTCTATCGCATCGACATCCGGTTTATCCACTTGGCCTAAGAATTGACGAGCATAAGCGGAAAGTGATTCCACATAACGTCTTTGCCCTTCTGCATAAATCGTATCAAAAGCCAAGGAAGACTTTCCAGATCCGGATAATCCGGTCAGCACAACAAGTTTGTCTCTCGGTATCGTGATATCAATATTCTTTAAATTGTTGGCCCTGGCGCCTTTTATCACAATTTTATCCATTGCCATGTTTCGTCACCCTTCCGCTTTTAACTCTAGTAATAAATCACGCAGCTCGGCAGCTCGCTCGAAGTCCAGTGCCTTTGCCGCTTCCTTCATTTCTTTTTCCATGCTTGCCATCACTTTTAAACGCTCTTTTTTAGGAAGCTTCGCGAGGCTTGGTGCAAGGTCTTCCTTATACTCTTCGCCTTCTTCGGCAACATGAGTCGCCCTTATGGAGTCGCGGATATCCTTTTGAATGGTTTGAGGCAATATTCCATGCTCTTTATTATAATTTTCCTGGATTTCACGGCGCCGCCTCGTTTCATTGATGGCAAGTTCCATCGAATTCGTGATTCGGTCTGCATACATGATGACGTGGCCGTTCGCATTACGGGCTGCACGGCCCATCGTTTGAATAAGCGAACGTTCCGAGCGAAGGAACCCTTCTTTATCGGCATCCAGAATGGTCACTAACGACACTTCCGGAATATCGAGGCCTTCCCTTAAAAGATTGATTCCAACTAGAACATCATATTTGCCCATTCGAAGTTCCCGGATGATTTCTATCCTTTCCAAGGTCTTCACTTCCGAATGAAGATATTGGACCTTGATGCCGATTTCCTTTAAATAATCAGTTAAATCCTCAGACATCTTTTTCGTCAAGGTCGTTATGAGCACACGCTCGTTCTTTTTGACGCGTTCCTGAATTTCACCGATCAAGTCATCTATTTGCCCTTCAATCGGCCGCACTTCCACCGTCGGATCCAGCAATCCGGTAGGACGGATGATCTGCTGAACCATTTCCGGGGTATGTTCGAGTTCATATGGTCCCGGAGTTGCCGAAACGAATATGGATTGATGGACCTTTTTTTCAAATTCCTCAAATCTTAGCGGGCGGTTATCTTTCGCAGACGGCAGACGGAAGCCATGATCGACGAGCACTTGCTTACGCGCCTGATCTCCATTGAACATTCCGCGGATTTGCGAGAGGGTTACGTGTGATTCATCCACGACCAATAGGAAATCCTCTGGAAAGTAATCTATTAAAGTGTATGGTGTCGCACCTGAGGGACGAAGCGTCAAATGGCGGGAATAGTTCTCGATCCCTGAACAAAAGCCCATTTCACGCATCATTTCCAAATCATAACGGGTCCGCTGCTCCAAGCGCTGCGCTTCAAGGAGTTTTTCATCTTCCCTTAATTCCTTCAATCGTTCTTCCAGTTCCGTTTCGATATTTTGAATGGCTATCCGCATTTTCTCTTCGCGGGTTACGAAGTGGGAAGCCGGGAAAATGGCGATATGATCCCGTTCACCGGTAATTTCGCCAGTCAGGGCATCGACTTCACGAATACGGTCAATCTCATCCCCGAAAAACTCGACCCGTACGCAATGTTCATCACGTGAGGCCGGGAAAATTTCGACCACGTCGCCGCGAACGCGGAAGGTCCCCCGTTGGAAAGCAATATCATTACGTTCATATTGAATATCCACGAGTCTGTGCAGCAAGGCATTCCGGTCTATCTCCATGCCTGTTCGGAGGGAAACGACCATCTCCCGGTACTCTTCAGGAGAACCGAGTCCATATATGCACGAAACACTGGCAATGATGATGACATCTTTCCTTTCGAACAAAGACGAGGTTGCCGAGTGACGCAGTTTATCGATTTCATCATTGATGCTTGCATCTTTCTCGATGAATGTATCCGTGGATGGAACATAAGCCTCTGGCTGGTAGTAATCATAATAGCTAACGAAGTACTCAACGGCATTATTAGGGAAGAACTCTTTGAACTCACTATAAAGCTGCCCTGCCAACGTTTTATTGTGGGCAATGACAAGAGTCGGTTTATTGATTCTTTGAATCACATTGGAAACGGTGAACGTTTTCCCTGTCCCCGTTGCCCCCAATAACGTCTGCATTTCCTTGCCTTCCTTAATCCCTTCGACCAGCATTTCAATTGCTGCCGGCTGATCTCCTTGAGGAGAGTATTTTGAGACTAACTCAAACTTATCCTTCACCAAGCATAGCCTCCTATTGAAATATTTTTATATGAAAACGGGACATAACTATATCCCTTCTATTTATTCCGGTTTGATAAAGCATATATACACATTCTACCACAATAGCCTTAAAACAAACCAGCAATAAGCGAACATCCATTCTATTTTTGTTTTATGGACTTCATGATGTGTTGAGGGGAATTACAAGTTTGGGTACAAAAAAAGCACCTTTTGTGTCAGGCGCTCTTGGATGTACGTTTCATCATTCTTTTTGATAACCAAAATCCCACTGTTAGGGATAAGGCATCGACGATGATCAATAAGTTTGTATGCGTATAACCTTTATATGCGGAAGCTGTAATCAAGGCAACAGTTAAAACAAGGCCCACGACATTGTTATAGGTGACCCTTGAAAATAGCATGACGAGTAGACAAGGAAGGAAAAGGGCAGAAAGAAATTTAATCATTTTTTCATCTCCTTTATAAGAGAAAAATAGAGTAGTTTCAGTTTAAATGATTATCAAGTTTTTTGCCAATCAATTTCCCACTTGATTTTCAAGGCATCATCAGAAGAACCTTCCACACTTCCATCAATTATGCCCATTAAAAAAAGAGGCAAACCCCTTTATAGGGAAGTTTGCCTCTTTTTTAGTCCCATCAATATGGATCCGCTTCATGTCCTTTACTAACGGCATCCTCAGGGTTATCCGTCCCGCCCAGTGGTTTTGAAGATTCCGTATGTTCAGAAGCCGAGGCCAGTCCCTCTTTCAATCTGCGGCCATACTCTTCATCGGCCTCTTCGGCAAGTGCTATCATTTTTTCCTGAATGCGCTTGTCGGCAGGAGCCAATGCCGCCACTAAATTGGAAATTAAATCGTCCTTTTCCCAATCCTCGAATTCACGGAATGTTTCCCCGGCCTGTTTCGTATTATTTTGACGATCGATTGTCTCACGAACAAGTTTCCCTTCCACCATAGGTGTATGCTCCTTGCCCGTCTGCTTGGCTTCTTTCAAGCCGCCGACAGTTGATGGTTCGTAGTTGATGTGGGGGCTTTGGCTGCCTCTGCCAACTTCATATTGCATCTGTCCGCCAGTCTGATTCGTGGCTGTTCGTTTTTTCGGAGCATTGATCGGCAATTGCAGATAATTCGCGCCAACACGGTGACGCTGTGTATCGGAATAAGAGAATGTACGTCCCTGTAACATCTTGTCATCAGAAAAGTCCAGTCCATCCACTAGGACACCTGTGCCGAATGCAGCCTGTTCGACTTCAGTGAAATAGTCTTCAGGGTTTCTATTCAATACCATCGTACCGACATGCAGCCAAGGGAACTCATCTTTCGGCCAGATCTTCGTATCATCCAGCGGATCGAAATCCAACTCAGGATGATCATCATCACTCATGATTTGTACGTTGAGATCCCATTCAGGATAGTCCCCGCGTTCGATCGCTTCATAAAGATCCTGTGTGGCATGATTGAAATTCGTAGCTTGAATTTCATTGGCCTCTTGCTGTGTCAGGTTCTTGATCCCTTGTTTCGGTTCCCAATGATACTTGACAAGCACTGCTTTCCCTTCCTCATTCACCCATTTATAAGTATTGACCCCTGATCCTTGCATCATGCGATAGTTAGCTGGAATGCCCCATGGGGAAAACACAAAGGTAACCATATGGAATGTTTCAGGCGAACTCGAGCAAAAATCGAAAATCCTCCTGCCGTCCTGAATATTCGTGACCGGATCCGGTTTGAAGGCATGAATCAAATCCGGGAATTTCATGGCATCACGGATAAAGAAAATTTTCAGGTTATTGCCTACAAGATCCCAGTTTCCGTCTTCCGTATAAAATTTAACGGCAAATCCCCTTGGGTCACGTAACGTTTCCGGGGACGTCCCTCCATGAATAACAGATGAAAATCTCACGAATACCGGGGTTTTTTTACCTTCTTCCTGAAAAACCTTCGCTCTCGTATATTTTGAAATCGGCTCGTCCCCCGCCTTACCGGTCGGAACGAAATAACCATGCGCACCTGCACCGCGGGCATGCACAACCCGTTCAGGGATACGCTCCCTATCGAAGTGGCTGATCTTTTCCAGGAAATCATAGTTCTCAAGTGTACTAGGTCCTCTGTTCCCTACAGTTCTAATACTCTGGTTATTCGTTACCGGGTGCCCTTGCCTGTTCGTTAATGTTTCTTTCGATTCATCATTTGTTTTTTTTGATTTATCAGACAAAAAAATCCCTCCCTTGTTAATAAAAGCCACAATACTACTATACTTTCCCCCATCTCCTATATTTAACTCTTCAATCTTCAAAATTTAATTGAAATTAGTAAATAAGTACTTTTCCCCTATATATCGATGAGCAGATTTTCATGCCATTAACGACTTGAAGCATTTAGCAGTTGGAGTGAGCATACCCATTTTTGTATATGTCAACAGCACACCATTATAATGAACTAAGGATAAAAAAATCAAAAAGCGGGGTGCCTTCATTGGACGAATCAATATTAGGAAAACTTGGCAGGATGATGACAGGAAAAATCAGTCGTTGGGTTGTCATTGCTGTATGGATAATTGCAGCAATTGGATTAACCATCACATTGCCTGCCGTTAATGATCGAACAGCAAATAATGCCGCCGACTTGCCTGAAGACTCACCTTCCGTCGTGGCTGATGAACTTATTAAAGAAGAGTTTCCAAATTCCTCTGGAATACCTGCCCTGCTTACATGGCATCGGGAAGGTGGACTGACAGAGGCCGACTTGGCCGAAATCCAGTACCTTTCCAAGGAATTGACAGATAACCCTTTGACACAGCAGTCTTTTTTACCGCCGCTTCATGAAATTCCGTTGCCTGCTCTTCAAGGCTCGGTTTCAGAAGATGGAACGACTTTCGTACAGCCGCTTTTCTTTAAAGAAAAGACCGAGACTGAAATTCTTGAAAAAAATCTTGAGAGCATTAATGAAATAGTTTCGGAACGCATTGGATCTGACCCATTCAAGGTCCCTACAGATTCAGATGAATTATCACTTCGAGTGACAGGCCCTGTAGGGATATCCGTCGATGCAACAGGATTATTTTCAGGTGCTGATTTCAAATTGCTATTAGCGACCGTAATACTTGTACTTGTCGTATTATTACTCATTTACCGTTCCCCGCTTTTAGCCATCATCCCTTTAATCGGAGTAGGCTTCGCCTATATTGTCACAAGCCCGATCCTTGGATTCATGGCAGATCATGGTTGGATTACAGTCGATTCACAGGCCATTTCGATCATGACCGTATTATTATTCGGTGCCGGAACGGATTATTGTCTATTTTTAATTTCTCACTACAGAAGTGAATTAAGAAATCATGAAAGCAAACGGAAAGCCATGATCGCCGCATTTAAAGATTCATCAGGCGCCATTGCGATGAGCGGCCTTACGATCGTCATCTCGCTGCTAACATTGCTTGTAGCGAAATACGGAGCCTACCACCGTTTCGCTGTACCATTCAGCTTGTCCATTTTAATTATGATGCTGGCAGCTTTAACACTTGTACCGGCATTGCTTTCTGTATTCGGAAGGGCTTCCTTCTACCCAATCGTTCCGCGTACACCAGAAATGGAAGAAATACGGGCTAAGAAAAAGGGAAAAGCCGTCAAAAAGCATAAAGAAGGCCGCATCGGTAACTGGATTGGTCATATCGTCACAACCAAGCCATGGACCGTCATTCTTACATGCTTGATCATCTTCAGTGTATTAGCTGGATATTCTTCACAAATAAAATATTCATATGATATTCTCTCTTCCTTTCCTGAAGATATGAACTCCCGTGAAGGCTATTCTGTCATTTCCGACTCGTACTCACCGGGTGAACTGGCACCAGCCACAGTGGTTGTAGACACGAATGGTGAAGATATCGATTTAGCGCCGACATTAGAAGGGATGAATATTGTTGAAAGTGTGGCCGATCCAGTCACAAGTAAATCCAATGAAGATCTGCAATCCTATGAGGTCAAATTCAACATCAACCCATATGATATCGAGGCAATTGATTCCATTCCGGAAATCCGCACAATTGCGGAGAAAGAATTGAAGGCCGCCAATATATCTTCCGTCGAAGATAAGGTTTGGATTGGCGGGCAAACTGCGACGCAATTCGATAAAAGGGATACCGTAAAGGCAGATGAATTCATGATCATCCCGATCATCATCGTCCTGATTTCCTTACTCCTTTTAGCCTACTTGCGATCTGTGACAGCCATGGTGTATTTAATGGGGACAGTGATTCTCTCATTCTTTGCCGCTATGGGCTTAGGTTGGATAATCCTGCACTATTTCATGGGTGTCGATGCCATAGAGGGGACGATTCCACTTTATTCTTTCGTATTCCTTGTTGCACTTGGAGAAGACTATAACATTTTCATGGTTTCAAGCATTTGGCGTAAGAAAGAAACGATGCCAATCAAGCAGGCCATCAGAAAAGGCGTTGCCGAAACTAGCGGTGTCATCACTTCTGCCGGAATAATCTTGGCAGCCACTTTTTCCGTTCTAGCCACACTTCCGATTCAAGTATTGGTTCAATTCGGGCTCATTACTGCTCTTGGTGTGTTAATGGACACATTCATTGTGCGCCCGTTCCTTGTTCCTGCGATTACCGCCCTGCTTGGCCGCCATGCCTTTTGGCCAAGTAAAGTGACCGATCAAGAAGAGAAAGATCATGCCAATTAATTAAGGTAGTCAGCTTTACTTTTCTTCATAATGAAAAACCCTGTGCCTCATAAATGCACAGGGTTTTTCATGTTTTCAAAATTAAGGAAAACTTTCAGTTGACACTATTGCTTCCACCTCTTATAATTACATTAAGTTAAGATATCTCAAATTAAAGATATATAAATTCAAGATTAATAATTAGGAGGAATTATCATGACCAATACAAAATGGACAGTCGACCCGACTCACAGTGCTATTGAATTTTCCGTAAAACATATGATGATCGCTAAAGTAAAAGGAAGTTTTAATAAGTTCGAAGCAAACATTCTAGCAAACCCATTGGATCTAACAACTGCAGAGATCGATTTTACCGTTGATGTGGCCAGTATTGACACACGCAATGCAGACCGGGATAATCACTTGCGTTCCGCTGACTTCTTTGATGTAGAAAAAAACCCTACATTAACATTCAAATCAACAAAAATTGTGAAAACGGATGAAGATGAATACGATGTAACTGGAAATGTGACTCTTAATGGAATCACACAAGAAGAAACTTTCAGCATCACCTTCGAAGGCCAAGGAAAAGATCCATGGGGAAATGAAAAAGCAGGCTTTAGCGGAAAAGGTAAAGTCAAACGCAGTGATTATGGTTTAACCTATAACGCAGCTTTAGAAACAGGCGGCGTACTGATCGGCGATCAAATCACGCTTACCATCGAAATCGAAGTTGCAAAAGAAGCTTAATTAATAAAGAAGCAGCCATCCTAGGGATGGCTGCTTCTTTCTACATTTACCGGTGTTACGAATTCCTCGTTTTATAAAGTAAATAAATGAAGTATGGTGCCCCGATGCTCGCTGTGAAGACACCAGCCGGTATTTCCAAAGGTGAGAATAGGGTCCGTCCAATCAAATCCGCCACCATAACCAGGATGCCGCCAAGCAAAGCTGAAGTGGGCAGTAACACTCCAAAACTAGAACCAACAAGCCTTCTGGCCATGTGTGGGGCCATTAATCCAACAAAGCCTATTCCTCCAGCAAAAGCTGTGGAACCCCCAATCAAGGCCGTACTGATCATCAATAATGTAAACCGTTGTTTTTGGACATGTCCCCCAAGACCCGTTGCAAGGTCATCGCCAAGCTCCTGTAAATTAATATTTCTGGCATACAGGAAGGCGATTAATAGGAATAGAATCGTCCATGGTGCCAGAACAGCGATATTATTCCAGGTGGAGTTAGACACTGACCCCGTGATCCAAAGGTTGGCCTGGCTCGCTTGATAGACTGGACCAAGAATCATCATCATCGTAGTGAGTGCCTTCATTAAGGCCATCACCCCAATTCCGATCAACACAAGCCTGATCGGGGGAACTCCATTTTTCCAGGCTAATGAATAAACAAGTAAGGCGACGACTGTCGCCCCAATGAACGCAGCTAACGGCAGCCAATTGATGCTCACCGTTAATGAATGATTCTTATCACTAAAAATGGCCAAGAATCCAACGACCGCCACTGTCGCTCCTCCCGTTATCCCCAAGATATCAGGCGAAGCAAGTGGATTCCGAATCATCCCTTGAAGGATTCCGCCAGCAACAGCGAGGCCCATCCCCACCAACAGGGCAACAATTATTCTAGGCAGGCGGAAAGATTGGATGATAAGCCGATCGCTCTCCGTTCCCCCTCCGAAAAGGACCTGGAGGACACTTAGCGGATTTATATTCATTTCACCCACGCCAGTACTGATCACAAACACTAGTGAAGTGACTACAAATAATATGAAAATCACGATCATAGCTTTTTTATCCATCAAGAATGATATTTTTTCATTAAACAAACGAAAGCTCTTATATGACTTCATCGACCGCTGAACCCCTTTCTAGCTATATAAATAAAGAATGGGGTCCCTATTATGGCTGTCATGACTCCGACCGGAACCTCTCGAGGCATCAGGATATACCTGGATATGACATCGGCCGCAATCAAAAGCACCGCCCCGAAAAGTCCAGAGAAGGGAATCAGCCAGCGATGATCGATGCCTACTATAGAACGGGTAAGATGTGGAACGACGATTCCTATAAAGCCAATCGGACCCGCAACCGCCACTGATCCGCCAGCGAGAAGGATGATTGCCAGCCCCAGAACCAGCTTAAGGAAAACTATATTCAATCCAAGACCTTTTGCAACATCCTCACCCATGGACAACACATTCATTTTACCGGACATGATCAAGGCAAGGCCCCAGCCTACGACAAGATAAGGCAGGACAGCAACTAAATTGTCCAGACTTCTACCGGAGACGGATCCGGCAAGCCAGAATAGGACTTGCTCTAAAAGAGCCTCATTAGAAACAAGAAGACCTTGTGTAAGTGAAGCTACCATGGCCGTCATGGCTGCACCAGCCAATGTCAGCTTCATAGGTGTCAAGCCGCCTCGTCCCATGCTTCCAATCAGATATATGCTTATCGCGGCTATGGCCGCCCCTATGAATGACAGCCATGTGAATACTTGAAGATTACTTATTCCAAAAACGGTGACACCTGTTACAACCGCCAATCCCGCCCCGGCGTTGACCCCGAATATATCTGGAGATGCGAGGGGGTTTTTAGTTAGCGTTTGCATTAACACCCCGGAAATGGCCAAACTTGCACCGATTGCCGAAGCTATCAGGGCCCGCGGAAGTCTGACTGATTGAATGACAATGTGTTCGTTCGTCCCATTGAAATCGGTAAAAGCATCGATGGCCATTTTCCACGTTGTATCTGTATAACCGTATACAATGCTTGAGCACAGTAAAAATAGCAGCAAAAGAATGGTAATGAACAGCCCCATCCATTTCTGCCATGAATTTTTTAATAACATATCCAGTTACCTTTCCAATCACGTTTGTATAGTAATATTTTACTGGTCTAAACAGGATTATGTCAACGAATTTGAGAATCATTTTCAATTATATATTGACAGAAAAGTATATTCATTTTATGATGATGCTGTTAAGTGCGAATGATTATCATTTGCCGGAAAATTGGGAGGGATACATAGATGTTTAGATTTAAGTCATTATTAACGATTTTTACAATATTTGCAGTCTTCCTTCTAGCAGCTTGCGGGAATTCGGATGAGAAAGCCGATGGAAATAAAGCTGAAGACAAGAAAGAGGAAAAAAGCTACACAATTGAGCATGCCATGGGTACTGCCAAGTTAAAAGAAACACCTAAAAGAGTGGTCGTTCTAACAAATGAAGGCACTGAAGCATTGCTTGCTTTAGGAATTAAACCTGTTGGTGCCGTTCAATCATGGCTTGGTGACCCTTGGTACGACCATATTAAAGATGATATGGATGGGGTCGAAGTTGTTGGTGTTGAACATGAAGTTAATTTAGAGAAAATCGCATCACTGAAGCCTGACTTGATTATCGGAAGCAAGATACGCCAAGAAGCTGTTTATGATAAATTAAATGCAATCGCCCCTACCGTTTTCTCGGAAACGTTAAGAGGAGATTGGAAAGAAAACTTTAAACTATATGCAAAAGCCTTGAACCTTGAAGAAAAAGGGAACGATGTAATTGCAGAATTCGATAAAAACACAGAAGATCTTAAAGCTAAATTGGGTGATAAAGTAAATCAAGAAGTTTCCATTGTTCGTTTCATGGCTGGAACTACTCGTATTTATTACACAGATTCATTCTCTGGAGTGATTTTCGATCAATTAGGATTTAAACGTGCAGAACAACAGAAGGAACTTTTCACTGCAGATAATAAATTAGGCAACCTTGCCATTGAGGTTGGGAAAGAAGTCATCCCTAAAATGGATGGAGATATTCTCTTCTACTTCACTTACGCTCCTGAAGGCGACAAACAAGCCCTAAGCACAGCAAAAGAATGGACGAATGATCCACTTTGGAAAAACCTTGATGCAGTCAAAAATGGAAATGCCCATGAGGTTAGCGACGCAACATGGAATACAGCTGGCGGAGTAATTGCAGCTAATAAAATGCTTGAAGATATAGAAAAGATCATGCTTGAAAAGTAATAATACATTTCTATTGAAAAAGGCCTTTCTCGATATAATTCGAGAAAGGCCTTTTCATTTTTTCAAATTCATTTCAATTGAGGTTTTGTCTTCATCGAAGTATAAGTATTATTGAAATTATTATTAGCCTACATGAAATCGTCTCGGCAACTATTTTCTTCTATATCGATCACATCAAGAATAATAAATTTTTAGCATGGAATTACGACGCTATTCCAAGTGATTATGAAAAATCACAATTACCCTGCTTGTCCACTTTCTTTCAATCGATCGTCAACAAACAGTATGCTAATTCGTAATGCTCGCCGTCCAATTTGTATATGCCAATGATTTTGAGAATCATTTTCAATTATATATTGACATAAAAGTATATTCATTTTATGATGATGCTGGTAAGTGCGAATGATTATCATTTGCTCAAATTAGGAGGAATACATAAGATGTTTAAGATTAGATCACTTTTTACTATTATTTCTTTATTTGCAGCCTTCCTACTAGCAGCTTGCGGAAGTTCGAATGATCAAGCAGAGGGAAACAAGGTTGATGACAAAAAAGAAGATACAAGCTATACAATTGAGCATTCAATGGGAACCACAAAATTAGAAAAACAGCCTGAAAGAGTCGTCGTTCTAACAAATGAAGGTACAGAAGCATTACTAGCTTTAGGAGTAAAACCAGTTGGAGCTGCTCAATCTTGGACTGGAGATCCTTGGTACGATCATATTAAAGAGGATATGGATGACGTTGAAGTTGTTGGTGTTGAGCATGAGGTAAACTTAGAGAAAATTGCAGCATTAAAACCTGATTTAATTATCGGCACTAAAGTTCGCCAGGAAGCCGTATATGACAAATTAAGTGCCATTGCTCCTACTGTTTTTTCAGAAACACTTAATGCAGATTGGAAAGGAAACTTTAAATTATATGCAAAAGCATTAAACCTTGAAGAAAAAGGGAACGATGTAATTGCTGAATTCGATGCCCACACAGAAGATGTAAAGACTAAACTGGGCGATAAGGTAAATCAAGAAGTTTCTGTAGTTCGTTTTATGGCTGGAACAACACGTATTTATTACACAGATACATTCTCTGGAGCAATTTTGGATCAATTAGGATTTAAACGTGCAGAGCAGCAGAAAGAACTATTTACTGCAGATAATAAACTTGGAAACTTTGCTATTGAGGTAGGAAAAGAAGTTATACCTAAAATGGATGGAGATATTATTTTCTACTTCACATACGCACCTGAAGGTGACAAACAAGCCCTAAGTACAGCAAAAGAAATGACAAATGATCCTCTTTGGAAAAACCTAGATGCAGTGAAAAAAGGAAATGCATATGAGGTTAATGACGCATTTTGGAATACGGCTGGCGGTGTTATTGCAGCTAACAAAATGCTAGATGATATAGAAAAAATAATGCTTGAAAAGTAATATTCATAATAAGAAACGGCCTTTCTCGATATATAAATCGAGAAAGGCCGTTTCTTTTTTTCAAATTCATTTCAATGAGGTTTTGTCTCTTCATCGAAATAAAAGTATCTTTAAATATTATTAGTCTGGAATTAAGACGCTATTCCAAGTGATTATGAAAAATCACAATTAACCCACTTGTCCGCTTTCCTTCAATTGATCGTCAACGAATAAGAGGCCCAATTCGTAATGCTCCCCGTCAAATAGAGCTCTTTGCACAAAACGTATCTGTTCATTATTATCGATGACCTCAAGCTTGCAATGTGCCCGGTTTATTTGGAGCGCCCTGTATAACTCTTCTTCTTCCCTGACGACGACACCATTTATTTTCGAAATGACCTCGCCTTTTAGCAACCCCATTTTATCTGCCGGAGATTGAGGGATAACGCCTAAGATCTGGACACCCAGCTTACTTTTCGAAAAATAAAAAGGAAGCTTTTGATCCATTGCCTTTTGGGAATAATGCAGAAATTCACGACCGAGGATTGCTAATACAGCCGTCATGATTGCCAATGGGGGGTACCAGTAGCCAACTGCCGCCAAAAGCGTAATCACAATTCCCAATGCCCCTACCTTTTTGCCTTGCGCCCTAATGGCCAGTTCTGGGAGCGTCCCATGCACTTTTTGCTTAAAGCCGATTAAAATGGGCAGTACGATCGGCGACAGGGATATGTCCCCGATTGAAAAAACCGGATACCATTCGAAAGGCACTGGAAGTTGTCCTCCAGGAACCATAACGAACATGGGAATTAGCCAGATCCGCTGTGAAACATACACACCTATCGGCTGCCCCCTCTTGGATACCTCCAACTGAGGAGAGACCTTTTTACTTCCGTTGCCAACAATCAAAAACCCTTCAGCAATCAGTAATAACCCTATTAAAATGACAAGTGTCGGATATACGGACCGATCCAGCTGATTAAAGGCATCCTGAAATAACGTAAGCTTGATATCTCTATCATATAAAAAGAAAAGGATAAAGAAGGTGAGTCCCACTGTATAAACGGGGGAAACAAACCTCCTTTTCATGGATAGCATGGACAAGACCGTTACCACTGCCATGATGAACAGCGCCGCCATAGGAATGGCGAGTCCAGTAGCCAACGTAAGGAAGGAAAGGATCAATCCCCATATCAATCCTTGAGGTAACATGGAACGCAGCTCCATGGAAAAACTGTAGATCTTCGTATTAAAATCATGGCGTTCCCGTTTAACGCGAAGATAGCCGATGAATAAACAATAGGCAATCGAAACATAAAGCAAAGGATGAAGGAAGAGTTTTCCTAATCCCATTAAGCATGCTATCAGCCAATCCGTTGTCAATTTCTTTCCACCATCCTCAAAAGTAATCAAAATTTTGTCAATTTCGTTCTGGTCAGTTACCTCCTATTCTATCAAAAATGTAGCCTCCATGCCTATTAAGATGCAGAAAAAGTAGCTTTATCTTAAGTTTCCCCTATACTGCCTCCATGTTCGCAGGCGAACTCAAACAAATGCAAAAGAGGCACCGCTCCAAGGGAACGGTGCCATCAAGTTATTTCACTAAATAATTCAAAGCCGTGCGTAACTGAATATCATTATCTTCATCCTGGATCTTTTCCAGAATGGCGGATTCCAAATGTGCTGCGGTTTTAGCGTCCAGCTTACCAGTCACTTCCAGGCCAAATTGTTTTTGGAATGCTTTTACTGCGATTTCTGTACTCCAATCATAATATCCATCCTCACGGCCCGGCTCAAATCCAAGTCCTTTCAGAATGCTTTGGGCATACTGGATTTGTTCATCATTCATATCCCGCTGCAACACCTTCTCAATGGCCAGCTGATGGGCATCAAAATACTCCGGTTGTTTCACTTTGATTGTCGGTTCGATCCCTTTTTTATGGATCCAGTTCCCTGAAGGCGTCAGCCACTTATATAATGTAAGTTTAATCTTACTGCCATCACCCATTGGTACAGCTTGCTGTACTGTGCCTTTCCCGAAGGTCTTCTCGCCAACCAATGGATAGCCTCCCGCCTCTTGCATCGCGCCGGCTAGGATTTCCGAGGCCGAGGCGCTGCCTTTATCCGTCAAGACGGCAATGGGATAACTTTTCGCTTTCTTAAGGCTTGTAAAAAACGATTGTTTTTCACCCGTTCTTTCTGCAATTTGCAAATAAGGCTTGTCTTTTGTGATAAACTCGCCAAGAATCGTTTCCACACTAGAAAGAAGGCCACCTGGGTTGCCGCGTACATCTATGACCAAGCCCTTGATTCCCTTCTTTTCGAGCTCTTTCATCTGCTTTTTGAAATCAGACGCAGTATTTTCCGAGAAAGTGGTCAACTCGATATAACCGATTTGTTCTCCGGCAACTTCCTTAATTGATGAAAATACGGTATCCAACGGAATTTCGGCACGCACCATATTGAATTCAAGTGGATTGTCCACCCCTGCCCGCTTTATTTCCATTTTGACGGGAGATCCTTTTTTGCCGCGGATTTTCAGGCGTGTTTCATACAGATCCAAACCTTCTACACTTTCACCATTCACCTTAAGGATTTGATCTTTCGGCTTTAATCCAGCCTTTTCAGCAGGCGAGTCTTTGTAAGGAGAAACAATTATGACCTTACCATCTTCCATTCCGATTTCAGTCCCGATCCCTTCAAAAGAGGAGTCCAGGGTTTCATTGAATTGCTTGGCGGTCTCCTTGTCCATATATACGGAATAAGGATCTTTCAGCGCTGACAGCATGCCCTGGATGGCACCCTCCACCAGGTTGGAGCCGTCCACCTGTTCTACATACTGACTTACGATCAAACCGTAAGCTTGTTCCACTTTTGCCCATTCCTTATCCTTCGTTATTTCTTGACTTTCATCCTTTGCTTCATTCTTAGCCGGAAAGCTTGTCCAATATATGCCCCCCACTGCTCCAATGGCTAGTGACATGACGATTGCTAGAGGAAGTACCCATTTTTTGACCATATTTATCCCCATTTCTGACCTGATATGTATTTCACTATATGAGGGGAATGGAAGAAATATGCTTATAGAAAATGATGACATTACACAAAAAAACAGACCAGGAATTTTTCCTGATCTGTTTTTTCGTTCATATATTGGGTATTAATTAGGTATATAATCTAATGGATTAACAGCATTTGACTTGCTATAATTCCATGCGCCTTTATGTAGCTCAAAGTGTAAATGCTGACCGAAGGAATGTCCTGTGTTACCCATGATGCCAACTTGTTGACCTTTGGCAACTACAGCACCTTCGCCTACTTGTCTAGAACTTAAGTGTGCATACACAGTAGTCCATTGCTGACCGCCGATTGAATGGGTAACGAAGACGACGTTACCGTATGAACTTGAGAAGTAAGAACGGCTTACGACTCCGTCGGCTGCCGCTACAACTGGAACCGTTCCGCTAGCAGCGATATCGATGCCAGCATGCTGTTTATTCCAACGTTCACCCATTGTTGAAGATACATATCCTGCACTTGGTCTAGTGAAAGTGCCCGATGATACTGCTGGCGCTGGCGCTTGACTTACATTAGACGAAGGTTGTGAAGATGATGATGAACTGTTGCTTTTTGCACTATATCCTGAAGAAGTGGATTGTTTTTTTGATTCGGATGCTTGTGATGCTGCTTGTGCAGCCGCTTGAGCAGCTTCTTGCTCTGCACGTTTTTTCGCTTCGGCTGCCGCTTTTTTACGAGCTGCTTCCAATTCGGCTAGACGTTGATGCTCTAAGCTGATGGCCGATTTGATGGCCTTTTCTTGAGCAGCAAGATTCGCTTTTTCTTCCTCTAGACCCATCTTCTCATGTTCATGCTTTTCAGTTTGTTGCTTTAATTTCTTAACTAAAGCATCCTTTTCTTGCTTCTGCTGTTTTTGTTGCTTTTGAATTTCCAATAGTTCAGCTTTTGCCACTTCTAAACTGGCAAGCTTCGTTTCAACGGCATTTTGCTTTTCTTCCAGATCCTTTTTATCCAGCTCATGCTGCTTTAAAATATCGCGGTCCGCTTCAGCGATTGTCGCTACAGCTCCAACACGGTCAACTAAATCCCCAAAACTGGATGATCCGAATAATACTTCAAGGTAGTTCACGTCCCCGCCAGTCTCCTGGAAAGAAAGTGCCCTTTCCTTCAATACTTCATTACGTTTGGCGATCCGCTCTTTTAATACTTTAATCTCTTCTTTCAATGCCTCGATTTCTTTTTTCGTTTGTGTAATTTCAGCATTTTTAGCATCGATTTTTTTTGCGGACTCTGCAATTTTTGCTTCAATGGCAGCGATTTGGTCTTCTGCTGTCATTTGCTTATCCTGCAGGTTATCGATTTTCTTTTCCGTGTCGGAAATATTCGATTCAACACCCGAACGTTTTTCCTGGATGGATTCTTTCTGTTTTTCTAAGTCCGAAATCGACTCAGCATAAACCGAAGGTGCCGCTAGAATGCTTCCCAACCCGATCATGATGGAGGCATTCATGGCAATGATATTTTTTTTCACGATTCATTTCCCCTTTCAACCCGTTACATCCGTGCCTTGTAACGTCTCTCTATTTATGTCTGTCTTCTTTTGGCTTTCGAGCAAAGATACACTTTTATACTTTCAAGAACTTCCTGACGGACATCAAGCTGCCCCATATACCGATAACGGCTCCAATTACGATGAGGATGGCCGAAACTTGATAAATAAACGGATTTGCAGGCAGGAAATCGATGAATTTGAACGTAATCTGCGGTGCTGCGTATTTATAAAGATTATAGTAGAGTACTGCAATCAGACCTATCGGAATAATGGAACCGAGGACTCCCAACCACAGTCCCTCCAAGAAGAATGGCCAACGGATGAACGTATTCGTTGCTCCTACCAATCTCATGATCTCAATTTCTTTTCTTCTGGCTACAATGGTAATTTTAATCGTATTCGATATCAGGAACATTGCAGTAAATAGTAAACCTACAATAAGTACGATCCCTATGTTTCTAGCAATATTAACAAAGCTGAATAGTTTCTCGACGTAGCCTTGTCCATATTTAACACTTTGGATATACTCCAAACCTTCGATTTCTTTTGCCACCTTGATGACATCTTGCGGAGATTTGGTTTTGATAACATAAACGTCCCTTAATGGGTTATCCTGTTCAAATGGTTTAAACGCCTCGCCATTATCTCCTAAATCATCTATTAAATTCGTAAGCTCTTCATCCTTTGGAGAGAAGATCACTGATTCAATGCCGTTCATCTCCATAATTTGCTTACCGATAGTTTTTATATCGTCATCATTCGCCGCATTATCAATATGTGCACGAACTTCGACATCTTTCTCCACATTTCCCGCGATATGATTTAAATTCATCATGAGCACTAAAAAGACGCCAACCAAAGTTAGAGTGACCGTTACTGCACTGACTGAAGCAAACGTCATCCATCCATTACGGCCAATATTTTTAAAACTTTCACGGAAGTGACGGAGCAATGTTCTAAATTTCATATCCGTAATCACCTCGATGTTCATCGCGAACTATTTTTCCACTTTCAATGGCAATGACACGTCGTTTAATATTGTTGACGATGTCCCTATTATGAGTGGCCATGACAAGTGTAGTTCCGCGTTTATTAATTTCTTCAAATATGTTCATGATTTCCCATGATGTTTCGGGATCAAGATTACCTGTAGGCTCGTCGGCTATGACTACCTTGGGATCATTTACGATAGAACGGGCTATTGCAACCCTTTGCTGTTCTCCACCCGATAACTCGGAGGGCAGCATTCTTGCTTTATGTTTAATGCCAACCAGATCAAGGACTTCCATGACTCTCTTTTTGATTTCTTCTGGTTCCTTTTCAATAACTTCCATGGCAAAAGCAACATTTTCATATGCAGTGAATGTTTGAAGGAGTTTAAAATCTTGGAATACCATACCGATATTACGGCGGAATAGAGGAACTTTCGAATTACGGATACTTGGCAGGCTAAGGCCATTGACCAAGATATTACCGCTTGTAGGCTTTTCTTCCCTATACATCATTTTGATGAAGGTCGATTTTCCGGCACCGCTCGGACCCACTACATAAACGAACTCGCCTGGCTTTATTTTCACATTGATTCCATTGATGGCAATTACACCATTTGGATATGTCTTTTTCACATCTATCATTTCTATCATTCTAAAACCACCTAATTTGCTTGGATTATCACTATGTATCGACAGCTATTTCGACAATTTTCACTGAAATCTGACAGGAATTTCTCTTACTTGAGCACAGAAACATTATAACATCATATTTTGTCAAATTAAGCATAAAAAATATTACAGTTTCATTTCAGTTAGACATATATCAACATCTATGTAATAATTCCAGGATTTGATTGCTTGAAAAGGGGGTTAAATGTGAGTTGTTCGAGGATTTAAAGGAGACTAAATGAAACGTCCTGCTAAGCAGAACGTTTCATTAATAATTATTTATGATCAGCAAGCCATTCAGCGACCATGCTCGCTTCCTTGCCCTGGATTATACCTTTTGGCATTCCGCCCTGACCATTCGCAATGACTTTTTCGATGTCTGCTTTTGATAGCTTAGAACCGACCTTCGTTAAATTCGGTCCTACGCCGCCTTCAAGATTCACTGCATGACAACTTGAACATTTGTTTTCATAAATTTTTGCGGCATCACCGGCACCTGCCGTAGTCGTTTCATTATTTTCACTTGCAGGCTCTTTATCTGCAGCATCATCGTTTCCACCGCATGCAGCCAAGGCCAAAGAAGTACCCAAAACTAAGGCTAACCACTTCATTTTCATTGAATTTACCCCCTCTGATTTATACCAGCACAAGAACATTATACCAATTTCAATCCAGTTTAAAACCCTCCCCAAGTACCTCCGATGCATCCATTACAATTACAAACGCTTTAGGGTCAACGAGTTTCACCAATTGTTTCAATTTGGTGAATTCCGACTGGTCTATTACGCACATCAAAATTGGACGAGTAACATCCGTATAGCCGCCATACCCGGATATGCCTGTTACACCCCGGTCCAGCTCATGTATGATAGCATCCCTTACTTCCATTTCTTTATTCGTGATAATTAATGACATCTTCGAACGGTTCAATCCAATCTGGACGAGGTCGATCGTCTTGCTTGTCACATACAATCCAATCAATGCATAAAGCCCCTTTTCAATATCAAAAACGATGGCAGCGCTTAAAACGATGATTCCATCAATGACAGCCACACAGGTCCCCAATGACAGATGGGTATACTTATGGAAAATCTGTGCCGCCAAATCGGTCCCCCCTGTGGAACCCTTCCCGCGAAAGACGATCCCCAACCCAAGTCCGACCATCATCCCCCCGCAAATTGAACCAAGCAATGCATCATTCGTCCATGCATCCCAATCCTTTGTCAGAAATACCACTAAAGGCAGAAATAAGGTTCCAATCAAGCTTTTGGCTCCAAAATGTCTACCAAGGATAATAAGCCCTGCAATGAACAAAGGGATATTAAAACCCCAAAGGACGTAGGCTGGCTCCCAACCGAGTGTTGAATCGAGAATCGTGCTAATCCCGCTGACCCCGCCAGATGCGACCTGGTTAGGCAGTAAGAATACATTAAAACCAATGGCAATTATGGATGAACCGACAATCACCAATCCATACTCCGTTAACTTTTGAATTAAAGGGTGCTTCTGCTCCCGGTATCTTTTCTTCATTTTGCATAAGTCTCCTCGAACCATCATTATTATCTAGTATTGGCCGAACGAGGTAGAGCATCCCTTTTCAATCCTGTAAATGTCAGCCAGAAGATTCGTTAAAAAGAAAAAAACACAAAAAAGCCGGACCGGGGAAACCGGTCCGACTGGCTGATCTTATAATTTTGAACGCAGGTACGCATCAATGAACATATCGATATCCCCATCCATGACTGCTCCCAAGTTTCCGGTCTCCGCACTGGTACGGTGATCTTTAACCATGGAATACGGGTGGAAAACATAAGAACGAATTTGGCTTCCCCAGCCAATTTCCTTTTGCTCACCACGGATTTCATCCAAATCCGCTTGTTGCTGTTCAATTTCACGTTGATACAATTTGGCTTTCAGCATATTCATTGCTTGGGCCTTGTTTTTGATTTGAGATCTCTCGTTTTGGCACGTTACCACGGTGTTCGTAGGTATATGGGTGATCCGGACTGCCGAGTCCGTTGTATTGATATGCTGACCACCTGCACCACTTGCCCGGTACGTATCGACTTTCAAATCTTCCGTACGTATTTCTATATTGATCGTTTCATCGAATTCCGGCATGACTTCACATGAAACGAATGAAGTATGGCGTCGTCCTGAGGAATCGAAAGGAGAAATACGAACAAGACGGTGTACCCCTTTTTCCGCTTTCAAATAACCATAGGCGTTATGGCCTTTGAAAATTAAAGTGACACTCTTGATACCAGCTTCATCACCTGGAAGGTAATCAAGGGTTTCCACTTTAAAGCCTCTTTTTTCACCCCATCTTGTATACATGCGCAGCAGCATGGAACCCCAATCCTGGGACTCCGTTCCGCCTGCACCAGGATGCAGTTCAAGAATGGCATTTTTCGAGTCATATTCTTCACTTAGTAAAAGTTGAAGTTCAAAGTCGTTCATCTTTTGTGCAAGAACCGTGATCTCTTCTTCCAGCTCCGCTAAAAGTTCTTGATCGTTCTCCTCTTTCACTAATTCATATGTCAAATCCAGATTTTCATATGATTCATTCAGGTCGGATAATTGATTGACTTGTTCTTTTAAACCATTCGTTTCATTGATGACAGTTTGTGCCTTTTGCTGATCATTCCAAAAATCGGGATGTGTCATCTCATTTTCTAGCTGTGCGATTCGTGCCTCTTTTTCATCTAAGTCAAAGAGACCCCCTAAAGTCCGTTAATCGTTGCGCTGTCCGTTCAAGTTCATTTCTAATTTCTGCTAATTCCATTTCTCTTCACCTCATTAAGTATGTTAAAAAAAATCCCTGAAGAGGGATTCCCTTCATTACAAATAAAACCTCTACAAACTATATGCAAATGTATACCTTTATGCAAACAAAACATGAAAAGAGGCGGCAAGCCTTACACTTAACCGTCCCATAATCATTATACACCTAACTTTAACCTAAATTGCCATGGCAATTCTTATATTTTTTACCGCTGCCGCATGGGCATAACGCGTTTCGGCCAACGTCTTCCTTTTTACGGGCAGGGGCTTTTTTCACTTTTCCCCCGTCTTCTTCCTTCGGATTGACCGCTTGTCCTTTTATGACTTCCTTACGTTCCAAATTGTTTCGGATTTCGGCCTTCATGATGTATTTTGCGACTTCATCTTCCATTGAAGCAATCATCGCTTCAAACATTGCGAAACCTTCTGATTGATATTCACGAAGCGGATCAATCTGGCCATAAGCACGAAGGTGGATCCCTTGGCGCAATTGCTCCATCGCATCAATATGGTCCATCCACTTGCTATCGACGGCACGAAGAACGATTACTTTTTCGAATTCACGCATTTGTTCTTCAGATAGCTCTTCTTCTTTTTGGTCATAGCTTTCTTTCACTTTTGCTAAAATGAACTCAACCAATTCCGATTCATTTTTCCCTTCCAAATCAGCTAAAGTGATTGAACCTTCATTGAATAGGTTACCATTCAGGTAATCGACAAGGCCTTGTAAATTCCAGCCTTCCTCATCACCCATTGGTGCAAACGCGACAACATTTCGCTGGATGGATGCCGTGATCATCGTTTCGACGATTTCACGTAAGTTGTCACTTTCCATGACATCGAAACGCTGTTTATAGATAATTTCCCGTTGTTGACGGAGAACATCATCATACTGCAGTAATTGCTTACGTGAATCGAAGTTATTGCCTTCGACCCGTTTCTGTGCGGATTCAACGGCCCTTGTCACCATTTTGCTTTGAATTGGCTGGGAATCATCCATACCAAGGCGCGCCATCATGTTTTTCATGTTATCCGAACCGAAGCGGCGCATCAATTCATCTTCCATTGATAAATAGAATTGAGTGACCCCTGGATCTCCCTGACGGCCGGACCGACCACGCAGCTGGTTATCTATACGCCTGCTTTCATGACGTTCCGTACCGATTACAGCAAGGCCCCCAAGCTCCTTGACACCTTCTCCAAGCTTGATATCCGTACCGCGCCCTGCCATGTTCGTAGCGATCGTAACTGAGCCTTGATTACCTGCATTCGCAATGATTTCCGCTTCACGCTCATGGTTCTTGGCATTCAAAACATCGTGAGGGATTCCTTTTTTTGATAAATAGGCAGATATGACTTCAGATGTTTCGATGGCAACCGTACCGACAAGCACAGGCTGACCCTTTGTATAGCGTTCGGCGATGTCTTCCACAACAGCCTTGAATTTGCCATCAGTTGTCGCGTATATAAGATCTGCCCTGTCGTCCCTGATGATATTCCTGTTTGTCGGGATCGCAATTACATTCATATTATAAATATTGCGGAATTCTTCTTCTTCCGTTTTGGCTGTTCCGGTCATACCTGAAAGCTTTTCATACATCCTGAAATAGTTCTGGAATGTAATCGTCGCAAGAGTCATGCTTTCATTTTGAATCTCAAGTCCTTCTTTCGCTTCGATCGCTTGGTGGAGACCTTCACTGTAACGGCGGCCTTTCATCAAACGGCCAGTGAATTGGTCAACGATGACTATCTCGCCTTCCTGGACAACATAATCCACATCCAAATGCATGGAAACATGTGCCTTTAACGCCTGATTGATATGATGATTCAAAGTAACGTGATTAATATCGAATAAATTATCGATATTAAACGCTTTTTCAGCTCGATTCATCCCATCTTCCGTCAGCTGAACACCTTTTGTCTTTTCATCATATGTGTAGTCGGTTTCTTTTTTCAAGGTTTTTACAAACGCATTGGCCTGGATATACAGCTGAGCCGATTTTTGTGCGGAGCCGGAAATGATCAATGGCGTTCTTGCCTCATCGATCAAAATCGAATCGACCTCATCAATGACAGCGAAGTGCAGCGGGCGCTGTACCATTTGTTCTTTATATAACACCATATTGTCACGAAGATAATCAAAACCTAACTCATTATTCGTACTATACGTAATGTCAGCATTGTACGCCGCCTGTTTTTCTTCTTTAGAATGACTGTTCAAATTCAACCCGACGGTCAAACCAAGGAAATCATACAATACACCCATCTCGGTGGCATCACGGTGTGCCAAGTATTCATTGACAGTAACGACATGTACACCTTTACCGGTAAGCGCGTTTAAATAAACCGGCATGGTGGATGTTAAGGTTTTACCTTCCCCTGTTTTCATCTCGGAGATATTTCCATCATGAAGTGATGCCCCACCCATGATTTGAACACGGTAAGGATATAAACCCAGAGCACGCTTTGCCCCTTCACGTGCAACCGCAAAAGCCTCAACAAGCAAATCATCAACGGTTTCCCCATTTTGATAACGCTCTTTAAATTCACCCGTTTTGGCACGCAACTGTTCATCCGATAACCCCGCCGTCTCATCAGCCAGCGCTTCGACCTGATCGGCGATTTTTTCTAAACGTTTGATTTCTCGCTTATTCGGATCAAAAACTTTATTTAATATATTAAGCATTCAATAACGCTCCTCTATTATGGTAATGATCGTTCAATGACAAAATTCATATAAGTAAGAAGAAACACACTTCTATTATTACTAATGCACGCTTAATTTTACCACTTCTATCATAGAGGTACAACTTCATGTCACTTCCCTGGTATAGACCTGAATTCAATTCTTGCGAAAAACAATGGATAAATGAGGAGTAAAACTGTTAAAATAGAAGGAAGTATAAAAAATATGTTGCTAACTCCCCACTATTCCATATGCAAATGAGAATTATCCATAACCTTCCATCACTAGATGCTGTGTGTCCTCTCTAGCGATAGCATGTCAAGGTAATCCAACCTTACAGTCGTCTTGTTTTGAATGATAAGATTGGCTACTGACACTTATTAGCGGAAGATAAATAGAACATGTTTCGAGGTGGTATTGATGATTGGTGAACGTGTAAAAAAACTGCGAGAAGAAAAGAAAATGTCGATGACTGAACTTGCCGATAAAGCGGGTGTGGCAAAGTCTTATTTAAGTTCGCTCGAGCGGAACTTACAAACGAATCCTTCTATTCAATTTCTTGAAAAAATCTCCGCCGTACTAAACATTCCTGTTGATGCCCTGCTTTATGATGCACCAAATAAGGAAACCTTGGACACTGACTGGATGAAAATCGTTGAGGAAGCCATGAATTCGGGTGTCTCAAAACAACAATTCAGGGAATTCATCGAGTTTAATAAATGGAGAAAAGATAAAGAAGAGTAGAGTGGTAGTACACTAGTTTACCTACATAATCCTGAAGAATACAGTTTGAATAAGCTAGACTTGTAGAATCTCAAGGAAGAATAAACCCTATAAACAGCTAATGAATCGAATTACTGTTTATAGGGATGTTCTCGAACTTTTTCGTAAGCTATTTTCCATTGTTCTCCTCTAATGTTACCTCAAGGCTTTCCCGTTTCAAAAAAGCACTGATTTCCTCCTTTTTGAAACCCAAGCTCCTTGCTTCTGAAATCAATTTCACCCATTCTTGATCCACTTCCACATTAGCCACCTCTTCTACCTCCTAAAATACTCCTTGTATTTCAGGCAGACCAGCCATCATAGTCTCGAGGACCTTAGACCTGTGCCTTTGCGCCCTCATCTTTCAATAAGTTTGCCTTTGTCGTGGTATTTATTACCAAATACATTACTTATAATCATATTATAACGGATACCCACTCCATATATTGCTATTTTATGTCGGTAATCTACCTAAATGCAAAAACTTTTATCCGACAAATTATTACAAAATTAAGAAAATTCATAGTGCAGGTAATTTATCATAGACTAATTCATTTTCGTTTTTTTGTATAATAGTGAATATTGCTCTTCTTAATATTTCGTTGCTTTGTATTGATTCTCTCCATTGTAAGTGCATCCAAGGCTTTTTGCGCAGTTAAATCCTCACCGCAGGTCGGGCAAAGCCACTTTCCATATTCCGCACTGCTAAAAGAAGCCCTATGGCAAGTATGGCAATTCTTTCGATACAAGTAATCCAACCCCTCTGCACCTTGATCAAATTGTTTTATATAAAAAATCAGCCGTTCTTTTTAAAGAACTTACAATTTGAGTATAGTGCAAAAGAAGGGGGTTATTAAATAGGTAAAACTGACTATTTATCTTAATAAAGAACAATAATTGTTCTTCAAAAGGATTTTTCGTTGATTTGTATTTTATAGAGAACAAAAGAAGCAATCATTCTTTTCCTTTTCAAACGAATTCTATCAACAGGCATTAAAAAAGCACAACCCAAAGGCTGGGCTGTGCTTTTGATCTTAGAATAATAATTAACTAGGTTCAATCAATCCATAGCGTCCATCTTTTCGGCGGTACACTACGTTCGTTGTATTAGTATCCGCATTCGTGTAAACGAAGAAACTGTGACCAAGCATATTCATTTGTAGAATCGCTTCTTCACTGTCCATCGGCTTTAAATCAAAGCGCTTATTGCGGACCACTTCAATATCATTATCGTCTTCGAATTCATCCACCACTTCGTCAACTTCCATATTGAAGGCGAATGCATCTGGTGCAGCTGATAGATTGTTCCGGAACTTACGATTGACCTTCGTTTTATGTTTACGAATTTGGCGTTCAAGCTTATCATTGATCAAGTCAATGGCAGCATACATATCCGCATTTTCCTCTTCAGCACGAAGAACCAAATTCTGCATGGGAATCGTCACTTCGACCTTTGATGTATTATTGTTCACTTTTAAATTCACTAACACATTTGCATCTGGTGTATTGTTAAAATATCGTTCTAACTTGCCAATTTTCTTTTCGACGTATTCTCGAATTGCTGGAGTTACCTCAATGTTTTCACCGCGTACGTTGTAATTCATAAAGTGAGTCCTCCTTAAATTAAGACTATACAGTTAGATTCTACAATACCCCTCCGGTTCCTTTTAGAAACACATCATGAAATATGTCGAAATAATGAAACAATTGTCGGAAGGTTTGGAAAGGGGTTGATGTCTGCCCTAGCTTCATTATATCAAATGCTATGCTATAAAGAAAAAATTAAGCCTATTTTATTTACAGAAAATTTAAAAATAATTAACATAAAAACCTTTTGGAATCCAAACGGTCGTATAATCAATTTCTTTTATCATAGAACACACCATCCACTGATAGACTTTCATACGGGTTCGTGTATTTATTAGATGATCGTTTCTTCTTGTTTATTTCCTGGATATCCCGCTTTATCTCCTGCTTTTGGAGCTTCAGCAAGTGATCGACCTTTTGGTTGAGCAACAGTGCTGCACGTCCCAGCTGCTGCTCTTCTGCAGTAAAAGGCGGTTTGATTCGAGAAAGAAGTCCATCTCGCTGATCGATCAGCTTTGTGATCCTTTCTATTTTATCATCACGCTCTGTAATCGTGTGATTTTCCAGAACGGCAAGTAATTCAACAGTCAAATCATGAAAGGTCCTAATCACCATTACACTTGACCGCTTTGGGTAAATTGTTTTTTCCGATTGATTTGAATTACTTCCTTCCAAGTATTCCGGAACTCAGTAACAAGGCCCTCCACTTCTTCCAAGGTAGAAACATCATTTTTCATATTCGCTTCTATCAGACGCCGGTTCATGAAATCATATAGACTCATCATAGCTTTGGATACATCCGCATCCATATTCAGCGTCACCATCAATTCGCGGATGATATTTTGCGCCTTGATGATGTTCGTATTCTTCGCTTCGATATTTCCTGCTTCAATGGCCTTCTTCCCAAGCATGATGAACTTCAAACAGCCATTATAAAGCATTAATGTAAGCTCTCCCGGGGATGCTGTGTTGACTGAATTTTGCTGATACGATTGATAAGGATTATTTATTGCCATATTTAACTTCCTTTCCGACTTACCTTAACTAAAATAAGAAGCTAACGATGCACTTTGGCTGTTTGCCTTTTGAATCGCTTTTTCCATCGCCGTGAACTGGTTGTAATAGCGCGATTCCAATTTCGTTAGCTTTGCCTCAAATGTTGAAATCTTCTTATTCAGCCCATCAACCAATTTTCCGATTGTAAAATTGTTATTAACAAATCCGGCCTTTCCGGCTTTTTCAGTAATCGCCTTCATTGATGATTCTATATCATCCCTTAACCGGCGCGCGAGGCCTTTGTCGCTCTTTTCTGGCCCATTGGCCATGAACATATCATAAATCGCATTCGGATCCTCACTAATGGCTGCCCGGAGCTTGTCCTCATCAATCGTTAATTTACCGCCCTCCAAATAATTTTTGGTGGTGGTGATCCCCAAACTGCTGAGATTGTTTTTTCCTGTGATCCCATCCACCGAGGTGTATAGGGATGACCTCATTGTGATCAGGAGGCTTTTTAACGTCGAATCGCTTTTTAACGTTCCGCTCTTCGCTTTTTCTTCCCACAGCTTCACTTCATCCTCGGTCATTGCCTTCTTTTGCTCAGAGGTAAGCGGGGTAAAGGAGCGATATTTAGCTTCACCCGTTTTATCTTGAACCTTTTTAATGACATCATTGTATTTATTCACAAACTGAGTGATCGTGTCCAGGATGGCATCCACATCAGCTGTTGATGAGAATGTGACTGTATCCGTCGTTTTTTGCTTTACCGTTATTTCCGCTCCATTAATCTGAAACGTATTCGAAGGCCGGGAAATGTCCAGTCCATTATAAGTAATCGATGCATTTTCCCCTATTGTGCCGCCAGTTCCTTCATTGTTACTGCTCATTTTTAGCACATTGAAGAAATCTCCGGTACTCCCTAACTCAATTTCAGGCCGATCTTTTATATCACCTGTATTTTTAGCAGTGATGGAAAACTTCTGGGACGTTTCATCGAAAAATAGAGTCACTCCCGAGTTTGCATTAATTTTATTTATTACACTTTCTAACGTATCGTCCGCATTAAGGGTAAGAGTGTACGGTTTTTCCACTGTTGCGCCATCTTTTACTTCCGTATCAAAACCGCCATCCTTATTGATGGACAGTATCGTAATATCTTGAGGAGTCGTGATTCCCAATTCCGATAGTTTCTTTTTGGGGTCGGTAACAGCTGTTTTTTCTGTACTTGTCATGGTTGCTGCCTTGGCAAGTCCATTCACTTTTATATTCCCGGAAAAATCACTGGTCGAATTCACATTTCTCACTGATACAGCATCTGGATTCGATACCGTCACCTTCTTTTTAATGAAGGAAGACTGCTTCCCAATTCCATCACGAATGAGCGTATCCAATTCTGATAAAGCTGTATTTATCGAACGGTAATCATCGCGCTGCCACTCGGAATACTGCTTTTTCTGTGTCAGTTTATCCAATGGCACCCGTTCTGCCTGCATCATGCTCTTAACTAATTCATCAATGTCCATCCCGCTTGCTAAACCACTGATTCGTACCAAAATTGATCACCCGCTTATATTTTTTCATCCACCATTATGCCGACAAACTCCGTCATTGCCGCATAGAAGTCCAATAACTTCTTCGGGGGAATTTCCCTGATCGTCTCATCCGTTACATCATCCACTACCTTGACATAGTACTCATTCAGCTTCTCATGATATTCAAAACGAACCGCCGTATGTTTCGGATTCAGGAAGGTGTTCAAACTATCCACCATTTCCTGCACATTTTCTTTTGATGGCATATCAGTAGATTCCACACTTTGCTCCGAATAGGCTAGCGTATTCATTTCCCGCTGATAAAATGAACTGATTCCTTCCGAGATTGCTGTTCTAAGTTGTGAGGAAAGGATATTTGTGGACAAACTCTCCAGCATCTAAATAGCCCCCAATATGATATCTTTACTTTTTATATCGGTTCCGAAATGGAACTTTACAGTGTACATACAAAGGATTTATTATTAAATAGAGAACAAACATTCGCTATCGGAGGGGATAACATTATAAAATGGGATTAAGAAGATGAGCTTACACTCTTATATAAGGAGGTTTTCATAATTAATCTTACTGAAATCCAGAAAAATATATTATATGCCAGCATTATAAGTGACGATGAAATCACGAAAATTTATAAAAATAGCAGGAGAAAGAACAACAGCTACCGGGAGCACTACGGCACATCTCAGGGAGATTATCGAAAATGGAAAATTTCCTTTTTTGATGGATTATTATATATCACTCCGGCAAGCCAATGTGTCCGTTCCGCTTCTTTAGAATTATTCACCAATTTATTCCCACACTTTTACAGTGATGATGGAACTAAACATCTCCCCTTCACATTATTGAAACATTGCATTTTACCACATTTCCTAACTATTCTATACATGGATGATGGCTCTTTAAGCATCTCATACAGGGTAAATCATAATAAAAAAATTATTTACCTCACACCGCATATTTACCTTTACCTTCAATGTTATCCTAAAGACGAATTAGAGAAACTAAAAGAACATATATTTACCACATATCATTTATCCTTAAAGCTGAGCTCTCGTAAAGATGGATATGGATATATTCTAAAAACTACTTCTGTTAAAGAAACTTTTCGTTTCCTCGAACTAATCGAACCTGTAGCAAAAACTTGTTCTTCCATGTTATATAAAACCTCTTGGGAATTCCGAAATCAAAAAGAAATACTCAGGTGGAAATCTAAGTATCCTGATTACACGATTCTTACCAGCAGTTCAGATCGCTCTAAACCCTATTCTCCAGATGAAATTAAATTACTAAGACAACTTAAAGAAAATGGTTATACAACAAATGAAATTGCAAAGATGCTAAAAAGAAGTTATTGGTCCGTTACTTATAAATGGCAAGAAATAAAAAAACTAAACTAACGCCAAAACGTGATAGTATTTTGGAGCTAAATAATGTTAATCTAACCGATCCTTTATATTTTTCGATAAAAAAAGAGACTCTAGTAAAACTAGAGTCTCTTTCAGGTAATCTAAAATTAACGAAGAAGTTGTAAAACTCCTTGTGGTTGTTGGTTCGCTTGCTTTGCGACTATGTCTTTCGATCATAGAACAGACTATATCTTCACCCTTATCTTATAAGGGGCTGGGCACTTCGAATGGCTTTTGCCACCCTACGGATTTCATTGCCATAGCTTTCACCTTAGACTGTATATCCTAGTCGTTGAACCTTCTCCAGAGTTTCCTCAAAGGAGCTTGGCTGCTGATTATCCATTATGTCATCTCCATCATTTTCAGACCATCACGCTTACCGTTTCCAGTTACGTTGTGGTTGATGCAGCTTTAGGAAGTTCCAGCAATTCACCCAGTCATAATTTTATCCATTACTGGATAAAACGCCCTTCAAATTTACCTCAGAAGTTGTAAAACTCCTTGAGGTGCGGAATTTGCTTGAGCTAGCATTGCTTGAGATGCTTGCGCCAAGATAGAGTTTTTAGTTTGCTCCATCATAGTCTTAGCCATATCTGTATCACGAACACGTGATTCAGCAGCAGTCAGGTTTTCAGAAGAAGTACCTAAGTTGTTGATCGTATGCTCTAATCGGTTTTGGTTAGCACCTAGTTTAGAACGTTCAGCTGATACAGTGTCAATTGCAGATTGAATAACTGTGATTGCTGCAGATGCATTTTTAGCATTAGAAACATCCAGACCGGATTCAACGCCTTTAGAATCTGTACCATTGCTTACATTTGTAGTTGCAGTGAATCCATCACCAATACCAGTTAATCCTAGATTACTAGCACGCATGTCATCGATTTCAAGTGTCAGACTTTGGTTTTCATTTGCACCGATTTGGAATTGAAGACCTGCGCCAGCATCAGTACCCGTAGAAGAAGAACTACTTATTTTTAAATCAGCTAAAGCAGTACCAGCAGATGCACCAACTATTTCAACGGAACCTTTAGCGCCAGCAGTTAAGGTATCAAGCTTTAAAGCACCATCACCATCAAGGGACGCATACTCTTCACCAGTTGTTCCAAGTGCAGTATTTGCTGCAGTATTAATAGCAGTCACTATATCAGCAGCTGCATCACCATCTCCGATTGTAACATCGACATCTTTCCCATCGATTTTAAGACTTAATGTACCGCCAGTTGTAACAGCACCTGCCGCCCCTGAACCAGTCAAGCTAGCAGTAGAAAGTTTTGTATCAGAATCCTTAGAACCATTCAATAGTTTCTGAGTATTGAATTCAGTAGTATTACCGATACGGTTGATTTCAGATGTTAATGAATCCATTTCCTTTTGTATTTCTCCACGGTCACTAGTTGTATTAGTATCCGTTGATGCTTGTGTAGCAAGTTCACGCATACGTTGAAGAATGTCAGTCGTTTCGTTTAATGCACCTTCAGCAGTTTGGATCAATGAGATGGCATCCTGTGAGTTACGGGAAGCTTGGTCCAATCCGCGGATTTGTCCACGCATTTTTTCAGAGATTGCTAGACCGGCTGCGTCATCGCCTGCACGGTTGATGCGCATGCCCGATGCTAGTTTCTCCATTGATTTTGATTGTGCATTCGTTGCACTTGATAATTGACGGTGCGTGTTTAGAGCTGAGATATTGTGATTGATAATCATTTTTGTTTCCTCCTTGAGTCTTAAGTCCCCACGTCCATGTGGTTGTTTACGATGGGCAGTGACTAAGTCGGCCGCCTATTTCACTGCCCATCGTTGTATACTTAATATCGACCTGCATGGAAACATATTTAGCGGATTTTACGATTTTTTCTTGAAATACTCATTTATACCTTCCAGAAAAATAGTTTCTGTTTTAGAGGCTTTTCTATTTTCCTGCTGAATGGACAGGTAGATTTCCTTCCTATGGATATCGACGTTTTTAGGGGCATTGATCCCCAGTTTGATCTGTTCCCCCTCGACGGACAGGATCGTAATTTCGATATCATCCCCAATCATGATCGCTTCATTTGGTTTTCTGGTCAAAACGAGCATCCTTTCCCCCCCTGTTCCGCTGGAGGTTCAAACAGTTTGTGCTTTGTACGGTATTCACTAGCATTCATGATGAATTGCTTTCCGACTTTTTTTGGGCCGTTTATGATGATTGGGGCCTGGAGATTCGCCGTCGTTTCATTGAAAGGGTCTTGAATCGTTAAAATGACGAAAGTAATGACTTCCAGTTCCGTTTCTATTTGTAAAGAAGATAACACCTCATCCGTAAGCTTCACTTCGTAATCAGGAAACACCTCAAATGGATTCGTCACAATGAAGGCAAGCTCTTTTGTTTCTATCGATTGCAGGACGAAAAAGGGCGTGTCATCCAAAGCTAGCAAGCAAAACTCTTTTTCTTCTAAAAATCCTGGTATCCCGCTTTCAAATACATAAATCTCTTTCTCTGCCAATTCGAGTTCGCCATGAAATTTTGTTTGTAGAATCATCTATGTTTTCACTACCTTATCTCATCCGGATTTAAATTGATGAAATCTATATCCAGCGCATTTTTTTGTAGAATTTCGACATTCACACTACCTGGTGTGTATGTATGGTTAACCCTATTGATTTGAGCATCAATGATCGGTTTTTGGGCGGTTGCTTCAACCTTCACTTCTGCTGGCTGGTAGTCAAGCTTTACGCTGAATGGAGAGGGAATCCAGCCGAGATTGAACTGCTTCTCAGGGCCTTTGCTGTTTTGCCTAGCCTGTTCAGCGAGTGGATTACCCCCTTTTTCAATATGCCTCAGCTCAGTTCCCTGCTGGGCACGTCTTGCCATACCCGCCAGCCAATCCTGGTATCCCTGCTCCGCAAATTCATCGACTCTTACTGAAAGGCTTTTCAAATCCATGTCTTCCCTTGCTTGTGACTGATCGATCGTCAGCTTGCCTGGGGTCATTTGAATCTCGAGGATCGCTTGCGGCTGTTTGATTGATTGGACCGCAGCCTTCTGTTCGATCTGCTGTACAGGCTGTTCTATATTCACTCCAATCTTCATTGGGGTGGTTTGCAATCTAATTTGCGGAATCTGCATTATCAACACTCCTTATAGAAAAAAGCTATCCATTTAAGAATAGCTTAGCGAAGAAAATCCAATAAACTCGGCTGCATGATCTTTGCTCCGATGCTTAAAGCAGCACTATGGACACTTTCCTGGGTCGTCAAATCCATGATCGCCTTTTCGATATCGACATCCTCATTTTTCGAAAGGATTTCAGTGGCAAAAACCTCCTGCTGCTTGAGACGGTCCGTCATCAGCTCAATCCGATTCTGCCTTGCGCCAACCTGTGCCTGCATGCCTAAGAAAGTATTTATCGTTGCGTCAAGTCCTTCCAGTGTGTCGCTCACGTCCCCGCCGTTTTCGAGTGCCTCGATTGTCTGGTCGATGCTTCCGCCGGCAGCTAGTGCATCACCAAAAATCTTGGAACCGTCCGTATTGATTTTAAGGGAAATCCCCGAAAAAACTTCAAGGTTTATGTCCCCTGTGCCATACACGGTATTTCCATTCCCATCTTTAACGGACGACGGTCTCACATTCGTATCCTGGCCGTTAAAGATATACTTCCCGCCAATCTGTGTGTCGCCTAGAGTTATGAGATGTTCTTTTAATTGTTTAATTTCTTCAGTAATTGTTTTAAGTTGCTCCCCTTCATACGTGCCATTGCTGCCTTGAACGGTTAATTCACGAATCCGCTGCAGGGCGGAAACACTTTCAGTAATGGCATCATCCGTGCTGTCGATCCAATTGGTCGCCTCGGCAATGTTACTTTGATACTGCCCTATTTGATTGAGGTTTGTCCTGTACCCCATTCCCATCATGGCCGCAACAGGGTTATCGGAAGGCTTGGAGAACTTCTTTTGAGAGGAAACCTGCTCTTGCAGCCTGGACATCTTTTCGTAACTGCTGCTTAAATTGCTCAGCATATTATTGGTTAGCATCGATTGCGTTACCCGCATATTCGTCTCCTCCTATCATCGGCCAACTGTACCCATTCCGTTTATGATTTTATCGAGCATTTCATCCATCATCGTCATCATTCTTGCGGATGCGTTGTATGCCTGCTGGAATTTGATCATGTCAGTCATTTCTTCATCAAGGGATACGGAACTGACAGACTCCCTATTTTGATTGACTGAGGCAGCAAGCACGACAGAGTTGGAAAGGTTCTTTTGGGCGCTTTGGGAATCCACACCAAGCTTTCCGATGATACCGGAATAATAGGTGTCGAAGCTACCCGTCAATTCGTCGGAGTTTTGGTCTTTAGTCGAGTACTCACTGAACGCCTTCTTTTTAAGGTCAGCCAGGAGTTTGGCGTTTTCATTATCACCGGATGCCCCTCCACTTTTACCGCCTGCGGCAATTTTTGTGGGATCCTTAACGATTTCACCATTCACCTTGATGCTTTGGGCGGCACTCTTACCCGGTTCGATTTCAAAGAAGTTCAATGTGGAAGTGCTGTCATCACCCAGGGCATAGCCTTGTTTATGGATGGCATTGAATTCATTCACGAAAGCAGCCGTCATATTATCGAGCTTTTTCAGCATATCAGGATAAGCGCCGGCGATCGTGCCATCAGCCTTCTTATAGCCAAAGCTTTTGATCAGACCGGATAGTTCTCCCGAGAAATTGTAATCCGTCAATGTTTTCGAACCAAACTTCAATCCATCCACCATACCTGTCGTTTTATCATGGCTAACTTCAACTTTCGAAGTTCCCACCATCCCGGTTTGGTTAACACTGACTAGATTGATGGGCGGCACAAAAGACGAACCGTCTTCTTTCATCAATTCGATATTGTATAGCCCTGTGGCCACATCGCTTGCTCTGCCGTAATCCGTCGGAATGACGTTATTCACTTTAATGCTGACAAGCTGTGAGAGATTGTCTACGAGTACATCACGTTTATCATAAAGGTCATTGGGGATATATCCATGCGGCTCCACTTTGCTGATCTGTTGGTTAAGCTGATCAATACTGCTGATTAGCGTATTGATTTCGTTCGCTTTGACGCTTACCTGATTTCCAATATCCGTTTGAACATTCGTTAGCGAGTTATAGTAGTAGTTTAGGGTATCCGCGACCATGACGCCCGTCGAGGCAACGACCTCACGCGCCCCGGAGTTTTCCGTATTCGCCGTCAGCCCCTGCAGCGAATTCCAGAACTTCTCCATCGTGGCGGCTAATCCACTGTCGGTCGGCTCGTTCATGACGCCTTCCATTTTCGTCAGGGATTCGCTCATGGCCCCGTAATAACCGATTTTATTACTTTGTGTCCTGTATTGTGCGTCCAGGAAACTGTCCCGGATCCGCTGAACCGTTTCAGCAGCCACCCCTGTCCCGATTTGGCCGGCAACGCGCGGGCTGTTCAAACCGACAGTAGGAAAGCCAGACGTCTGGACCAGGTTGACCCGCTGTCTTGAATATCCTAATGTATTGGCATTGGCCACGTTATTTCCTGTTGTATACAAGGCCCCTTGAGAGGTGGATAATCCGCGTTTGGCAGTCTCAAGACCCATAAAGGTTGAAATCATTTGCTCACACCTCCATCTTTTTTCTGCTTATTAAGCTTTGGAATCAAACATTCCCATGCCGATTTTCGCCGTTTTCCCAACCGAATCCCCATAATTCAGGTTCTGGTGCTGCGGCCTCAAAATATCCAAAGAGACATTGATGAATTGAAGGGACTGATAGATCAATTGCTGATTTAAACTGTTTCGCTCTTTCAGCTTTGCCACCTCATCAATCAATTCCGCTTTTAGCCTTTCAAGGATTTCCGTTTCTTCAGGTCCTGTCAGTTCCGTTACGGTATGGATGGAGGCAGGCTGTCCCACCGTTCCATTGGCTGAAAGGAATTCCTCGACTTCCCTTTCTCTTTCCTTATCCGTCTGACTGATCGCTTTAATATGTTTTTGTTCTGAAATTAGCAGGGCAGTGATTGCCTCTGTATCATTTGCTTTCAAAATGGCCGTTTTTCTTATCGCCAATTGATTGAAGCTTTTATGAAACTTGATCAATTTTTCAAGCGATCCGATGATGTTCCGTGCAGACATTTTGCTGCCTCCTCACTCATAAATGAAGGACGGAAAATGGCTCCGTCCTCTTCATTCAAGCTTTTTCATTAAAAATTCATTTCCGGTAAAAATCGATGAGACCCTTAGCCGTTGCTTGTGCATTCAATTTATAATTTCCTTTTTCAACTTGGATTTTCAGTTCATCCACTCTTGCTTGTCTTGCAGCAAGAATCGGTGACGATTGCTGCATTTCTTTTGCCGCTGAAGAAATTTCAACTTTATCCGAGGATTTGACCTTGGATTCCTTGATATTCCCTGTTTTATTGGCTTGAAGATTATAAGGGTTAACACCTGTCATACCGACGTTATTGATTTTCATATTCCAGATCCTCTCCTTCGGTCGATTTTATAAATCCCATAATGTTTCGATTCCTTAACACATGAAATGGCTCTGGAATGTGTTATTCTCCCTATCGTTATTATCGACAAGGAATGGATTTCTTTAATTGTTTCTTGTAATCTTTCCTTCGACACCCATTGTCGAATCTTGTTCTCAATATCGAATATTTTAACAAATACTGCATCATGTTTCCATGATTTATCCTTTTTGATCATCCTTCATGTAGTACGTATTTTTTTTATCATTTCCTTGAATTTCAGTCAGGCGCTTTTCCTCATATTCAAATGCCTGCAAATCCGTACGCAATGAATCGCTGCATTTGCCGCATAGCCTTCCGCTCTTGATGTTAGCGCCACACTTTTCACATGGAATTCCTAGATTGGGAAACTGCGAAATTCTAAGCTTTCCTGTTCTCACAAATTTAATAATTAACGTATCTTCAACGCCGGTTTCCTTAACCACCTGCATCATGGACGCCGTTCTATTTATTTTCTTGCGAATATATGCATACACTTTATCATATTGGTCTTCTTCTTCTTTATAACAGGCATCGCATACATCACGGAATTTAGTCATAACGAATAACGAATTACAGCTTGGACAGTTGAATACTTCCATCGAGGACCCTCCTTCACCATCACAGCGATATTCTTCAGTACTGTATATATCGAATAATACCTGCGATACTTTAGGATGTTTTATTAAAATAAGCTTTTTCACCTAGCCAGGGTGATGGATGATACTTCTTTGGCCCCAGCCGTTATCAATGCCTTTGCTGCATGCCTGAGAGTGGTGCCTGTCGTGTAAATGTCATCGATGATCAAAATTGATTTATGCTCAAGCAAATCTAACTGCATGACCTGAAAAACCTGCGGTAATGATATTCTCTCTTGACGTGATTTTTTTGATTGTTTTTCCGTATGGATTCTTGTCAAGATCTCAACCGTATGAATTCCAAGAAGGTCTGCCAAGGCCTGTACCTGGTTGAATCCACGTTCCGTAAGCCGTTCATGGCTAAGCGGGATGACCGTTACCAGGTCAAACTCCATGTCCTTTAACCTTTCTTTCAAAAAAGGGACGAAAACCTCAGCTAATGCATAATCCCCACGGTACTTATATTTAGCAATAATATCTTTTAAGTATTCATTATAATGAAATAGCGATATGTTCTTCGACAAATAACCGCTCCATTCCTTATTCCTTTCCCATCTTGAACAATCCAGACAGAGGTCACCGGTAATATGAACCCCACCAAGCTCCCTTGAACACATTGTACATGTTTCTCCGGTAATCCTATTAAGCTTCCCCTCACATCTTGCGCAGACTGCTCTTGCCTCGGCCTGCTTAAGCAAGCTCCTCCATGTCAATGCCTGCTTCATTCCTTCATCACAAACAAGACATCTATTCATAGAGCAGCCCCCTTATCTTGGCATCTTTATTCATCATTTGAATATGGTGAACCGCCTCGACCATCGCTTTACTTTTACCGTAATGAAAAAAGGTGATCGTCCCTGCAGGATTAGCAAAACTCCTCCCTACCCTTCCAGCAATCTGAACGAGAGCACTATCAGAAAACACTTCATGTTCAGCACCGATCACGGCTACCTCCAACCGCTCAATAGTCACGCCGCGTTCCAGTATGGTCGTGGTCAGTAATCCTGGAACCAAGCCATTCCTTAATGCCATTACTATTTCCTTTCGATCAGGGTGCCGGGAGTGGACAATCGATAATTTTGGGGACAGCATTTGAAACAGCGGAATGACCTGCTCCATCACTTCAATGCTTGGAAAAAACAAGAGGAAGGGGATGTTCTGCTCAAGGCGTTCACTTACCCATCCGATGATTGCTGGGGGAATCTTTTTTTGAAGAAATATTTTTTGCCAATTGCCGCTCCACTTCATTTCAGGGACAGGGATTGGCTGACGATGATAACGGGCCGGTATTATGACGGCTTTCAATTTGCCGCTGCGGTATAGCCGCTGCATCCGTTTCGAAGGTGTGGCGGTCAAGTAGATGGTTGCCGCAGAAACCTTTTTTGATTTATTGACCGCATAATGCAGCGAATCATCAATTGAGTAGGGAAACGCATCGACTTCATCAACGATGATGACATCGAAAGCTTCAATAAAACGGAAAAGCTGATGTGTCGTGGAAACGGTTAGTGGCGAAAATCCATGTCGATCGCCACTGCCGGCATAGAGGGTCGCGACCTCAATGGCAGGAAAGGCTTTTTTTAACCTAGGGGATAGTTCGAGAACGACATCGGTCCGGGGTGTTGCCAAACAAATCCGTTTCCCGGCATGCAATGCTGCCTCAATCGCCGGGAATAGGACCTCCGTCTTTCCTGCCCCGCATACAGCCCATACCAGGAGTTCACCTTTTCCGTTTACAGCTTCAACGACAAGGTCGGAGGCAGTTTGTTGACCTTCCGATAAAGTGCCTTCCCAGCACATCACTATGTCAGGAATCTGAAACTGAATGCCGGGTCCGGTCCACCTAAATAGTTTTGCACATTCACTGACCCGTCCCATCATGATGCATGAGCGGCAGTAAGTGCAATCTTGATCGCAAATCTTGCAAGGGAATGTATAAAACAAAGTTTGATCTTTGTTACCGCAGCGTACACAGTGATAACTGCCGTTACCGTATTGCACGCCGCAAGTTTCTGAGACATACCCATTCTTGAGGTGCTCTGCGAGGAGTTCTTGAGAGAAGGGGATTTCGAATGCCAAAAGATGTTTTCCGGTGAGATGGTTCTGAAGTTCCGGGGAATATGGCGGGGAAATGCTCATTTTTTCCAAACTGCAACCTCCTTTTCTTGATATATCACGCTCCTCCTTATCATTCGCTTTTTACTCCCGAATTCCCTTTTGCTTCATAAAAAAAACACCTTCCACTTAGGAAAGGCGTTAAATAGCTTAAATTTTATACCAGCCCATCCCCATCGAGCCTTCGCCCAGATGCGTTCCGATTACTGGACCGAAGTAGCTGATGTCGAACTCGACATTCGGGAACCGGGCTTCAAGTTCCTCTTTCCAGTCTTTAGCTTCACTTTCCCGTTTTGCATGAATGATGACGGCTTTATATTTCTCGCCGCTCGCCGCGTCTTCTCCAAGCAAATCGGCAATCCGTTTCATCGCTTTTTTTCTTGTACGGATTTTTTCGAATGGGACGATGACCTTATCAACAAAATGGAGAACCGGCTTCACTTGAAGCAAACTGCCAATCAATGCTTGAGCACTGCTTAAGCGTCCCCCGCGCTGCAGATGGGAAAGGTCATCTACCATGAAGTATGCCCTGACCGATGGCTTCATCTCTTCAAGCCTGGCCATGATTTCTTCTGCACTTTTACCATCAAGTGCCATCTTTGCCGCCTCGATCACATAAAACCCCTGTACCATGCAGCTGATCTCCGAATCAAAGGCATGAACCTTAATTCCATCGACCATTTCACCCGCCGATACCGCTCCTTGAAACGTTCCGCTGATGCCGCTCGATAAATGAATGGAAATAACATCATCATAGTCTTTTTGCAGCTCCTCGAACTTCTCGACAAACTTCCCTATTGGAGGCTGTGAAGTGGTTGGCAATTTCTCCTGCCTCTTTACTTCCTCATAAAACTCATCCGCAGTGATATCAACTTCCTCCCGATAAGCTTCATTGGAAAAAATGACATTAAGCGGCATCATATGTATATGTAAACGATCACGTATTTCCTCAGGTATATATGCAGTGCTATCTGTTACGACTGCAGTTTTCATAATAGTACCATCCTTATAAAAATTTACTTCATATCATACTCACCATTCTATCTGAAAATGCCTTTTTTTGCATTAAATTGCTTTCTCCATTACCAAAAATATGAATCCAGTTAGTCATCCTTCCTACAAAAAAAATCCAGCCCTTCAGCACGCATTGCGGAATCTGAAGAGCCGGACTTATCGATCGTTTTAATTACTTCACTTCTACCCAGCCGTTTTTGATAGCTAGGACAACCGCTTGTGTACGGTCATTCACATTCATCTTCTGAAGAATGTTACTTACATGGTTCTTGACTGTTTTTTCACTGATATAAAGAGTTTCACCGATGGCACGGTTGCTTTTACCATCCGCTAAAAGTTGGAGCACTTCACATTCGCGTCGAGTCAATAGGTGAAGCGGCCTCCTGATTTCTATTGTATGTACGGAATCACGATCAGCACCCTCTTCAGCTGCCAATCGGCGATATTCCTTAACCAAGTTATGGGTCACCTTTGGATGAAGGTATGATCCGCCTTCAGCTACTACTCGCACAGCATCAATCAACGCATCCGCGTCCATTTCTTTCAACAGATAGCCTTGTGCTCCTGTTTTCAATGCGTGCTGTACGTAGTTTTCATCATCATGAATGGAAAGGATGATGACTTTTGTTTCAGGGTAACGGTTCACGAGCATTTTTGTCGCTTCGACCCCATTCATGTTCGGCATGTTGATATCCATGATAACAACATCAGGTTTATGTGTTTCAACGAGATCCATAGCTTCGCTTCCGTCATCACCCTCGGCAACAACATCAAAGGATGATTCAAAATCTAATATGCGCTTTACGCCTTCACGGAAAAGCTGATGGTCATCGATAATGATGATACTAGTCTTCAACGGCTTCTTCCTCCTAGTTTCTATTTAAAAAGTCTATTCTCTATCGTTTATATATGGTAGGGAATTTGTATAAATACTAAAGTGCCTGCCCCTGGTTGTGAATCTATCGTCATTTCACCTTCCAGTAGCTCGACTCTTTCTCTCATTCCTACCAAGCCAAATGAACCTTCTTTTTGAATCGAAGAGTCAAACCCCTTTCCATCATCCTTGACGACAACGGTCACCATCTCCTTGGAAATGGACAGTTTAACTTGAATCTGTTTTGGGTCCGCATGCTTCAATGAATTTTGTACTGCCTCTTGAACCAGCCTGAATAAAGCGACCTCCATATCGGAAGGAAGCCTTTTGACCTGCCCAAGATTGACGAAATTAAGATTCACGCCATTATTATAGTCTTCGGTCGTTTGCAGGTACTTTCTGAGGGTAGGAACTAGTCCTAAATCATCAAGCGCCATAGGACGAAGGTCATAGATGATTCTGCGCACTTCATATAAAGCATTCCTTACCATGACCTTTAAACTGCGGATTTCAACTAACGCTTCATCAGGGCCTCTCTCCCGTTGCACTCGTTCTATCAGATCTGAGCGCATCATGACGTTTGCCAGCATTTGCGCCGGCCCATCATGAATTTCACGTGAGAGCTTTTTACGTTCCTGCTCCTGGGCTTCGATTATTTTCAGGCCGAAGTCCTGTTTGCGTTTCGCTTCTTGAAGTGCTTCCCCGACAAATTTAAGATCCTGTGTCAAATAGTTCTGTACTACCGATATTTGCGAGACGAGATGCACCGCTTTATCGATTGTCTGCTGTAAACCCCTTAACCTTAACTCAAGCTCATCCCGGCGATTACGGAGCTCTTTCTCCAATTGCCGGTTAATTTGTAAATCGACTTGCAGCTTATGTGCCCTTTCATAAGCATCGCGTACCTGTTCTTCAGAAAAATGGTTGAAGTGCATACTGACTTCTGAAAGCCTTTTTCGAGCAAACCTGGCTTTTGAATCCAGTGCATCGCTGTCGGTTATCACAATGGCAACCCTGATTTTCACATCATCAAGCTCTTTTGATAATGACTCGAAATCCTTTCGGCATTGTTCGCCGATATCAAAGACTTCGTCCTTACTTTCACTAACAGTGCTCACCATTGTTTCTAAGATCTTGTCCAATGCTTTAGCATCAACCTTTTTTATGGACATTAAGATCCCTCCACTTACCAAAAGACTTAAACAATTTATTGTCTTAAAGACTATGTATATGGAAAAAAGTTCTTTTCCTTTTTCATGAATGGTTAAATTTCAGGAAACTTTTGTATGAAGTAACCTTCATGAACATATTGTACCAAAAAAAGTTTAAAAATACGTTAATTTCCTTTTATGATTTCCATAAAATGTACATATTTACTATACATCTCATATTCCCGGCCATTAAGTCTGCCTTTTAAAGGCAGAAAGCCATTTCTATTATCCTAATACAAATTATCCTTTTCAATCAAATGGGATATTCCGCTCCATTGATTATCATATGAAACAGATGCATTTATTAAATGGCAAAATCCTTGAAAAGAGAGGACACGTTAAGGTAAAGCCAGGATAATGGCACAGAACCCATGTTTTTCCTACAATGTTATTCTTTTAAGCATATATGACCAGCTAATAACAATAACAGGCAATGAAATTAATTATAACACGTACAGCTTTATCTTATATTAAAGTTTCTTTACACATGCGGTATGTAAATGAATCGTCATTGCCACTTTTTCCGCAAAGCCTTATAATAAATCAACTAATAGGAAGTACGAAGGTGGAATAGTAATGCTCACTCAATATTTAACGGTGGCAGGTCGCGGCGAACATGAAATCGTCATTGAAAAATCGCGTTTTATTTCCCACATCGCCCGGGTTGAAACCGAAGATGCCGCACAGGCCTTTATCCAGGAAATCAAGAAAAAGCACAAAGATGCTACACATAATTGTTCAGCCTATATGATCGGGGAACAAAATCAAATCCAAAAAGCCCTCGACGATGGGGAACCGAGCGGAACGGCAGGCGTCCCTATCCTAGAAGTGCTTAAGAAAAAGGATCTGAAAGACACCGCAGTTGTGGTCACACGGTATTTTGGCGGCATCAAACTTGGTGCTGGCGGTCTCATTCGCGCTTACAGCAAAGCGACTTCAGAAGGAATAAATTCCACTGGTGTGGTCATTAGAAAGCTAATGCGTGTCATTTCGACAACCGTCGACTACACCTGGCTTGGAAAATTGGAAAACGAATTGCGATCTTCCATTTATCAAATAAAGGAAATTCAGTACCTTGATCAGGTCAATATCCTTGTATATGTCGAGGAAACACAAAAAGAGACATATACCGCTTGGATTACAGAGCTGACAAATGGCCAAGGCCACATCACTGAGGAAGAAATGCTTTATTTGGAAGAGGAATTCTCCTGATATACTCCTGCATATTTTTCCTTTTTTATGCTGTAATATAATTGAAAAGAAATATTTATTTTACGAAATTATTAAATCATTGTAAAATTAGGTGTAATAAATGACGAAATATAAACTGCAGGATTCGAAAAATAGCGATATATGTCTGATGTTCGTTATTTAAAAGGAGAAGAAAAAGATGTCTACTACTAGGCGTGTTTATAAAATTAAAAAAACAAAGAAAAAAAGGCGAAAGAGGCTTTGGTTATTGCTTGTTCCCCTGCTGGTACTTGGTCTGGGTGCTTCTACTTATGCTGCAACGCTGTATATGAAAGCCCAGAATGTATTCAATGATTCCTATGACCCTGTGGAAGCATCAGCAAAGCGAAGTGCAGCAATCGACCCGCTCGAAGATAATTTCTCCATTCTTTTCATCGGAATCGATGATAGTAAGGAACGTGATTTTAAAGGCAACTCACGCTCGGATGCTTTAATTCTGGCCACTTTCAATAAAGATCAGAAATCTATAAAACTACTAAGCATTCCCCGTGATTCCTATGTGTACGTACCAGCCAAAGGCGTAACCACAAAAATCAACGCTGCCCATGCTGCCGGCGGACCAAAAGCGACGATGGACACCGTTGAGGAGTTACTCGATATCCCTGTCGATTATTATGTTCGCATGAACTTTAATGCTTTCATCGATGTCGTGAATTCATTGGACGGTATCGAAGTCGACGTACCTTATGAATTGAATGAAATGGATTCAAATGACAAGAAGAATGCCATCCACCTTGAAGAAGGAATACAGACCGTTAATGGTGAAGAAGCATTAGCGTTTGCACGGACACGTAAAAAGGACAGTGATATCCAACGTGGTGAGCGTCAGCAGGAAGTCCTGAAAGCCATCATCGCCAAAGCAACCTCGGCTGGATCACTAACGAAATATACGGACGTAATGGAAGCTGTCGGTGACAATATGACAACGAACCTTCAATTCTCACAAATGAGAGGTTTCATAAAATATGTAACTACCGATAAAGGCCTTAATCTTGAAACCATCAAACTTGAAGGTCAGGATTCTACCATTAGCGGAACCTATTATTATCAGCTGAACGAAACATCATTAGCAAACACTAAGCTGTTGCTTCAATCTCACTTGAACCTGGGACCAGCTGAAGCCACTCAAACTGAAGCAGTTCAATCACAAATACAAGAATAAAGTGAAACCCCCACTCTTTATGAGTGGGGGTTTCCTTTTTTGCTATCTTTGCGCCCCCTCCAGTTAGGAGCAAAAAAGCCACCAGCCGTATCATTAAACGGTTGGTGGCTTTTCATATATACACTAGCGAATTTAGCTAATCTAGTAATCTATTTCCAAAATGATCATGGTTTGTTTTTAAAGTTAAGCATCTTGAGCAACGGCTGATAGTTTGAATTGACCAAACCAATTTTCTCCACAAAAATTTCTATGATCAGCAGGAGTCCCGTTACAAGTATCAAAGCTCCCCACACTGTTGCAAATTGAAAGATTATTGCCGCTAAGCCAAAGCAAGCAGCTAAAGCGTAAATGAGCAATACAGTCTGCTTATGAGTGAATCCCAAGTTTATCAAACAGTGATGTAAATGGGATTTATCAGCAGCCGAAATTGGCTGTTTATTGACGACCCTGCGGATAATCGCGAAAAATGTATCCGAAATGGGCACACCCAAAATGATGATCGGTACGATCAATGAAATCATCGTAACGTTTTTAAACCCTTGCAGGGACAGAACGGCAATGATGTAACCTAAGAATAATGCGCCTGTATCTCCCATGAAAATCTTTGCCGGATGAAAGTTATATTTCAAAAAGCCAAGAGTGCTTCCAATCACGATCAATGCTACCATAGCAACAAATAGGTCCCCTTTAATAAGGGCCATTGTTGCAATTGTCACTAATGCGATCGTTGAGACACCGCCTGCAAGACCATCCAGTCCATCTATTAGGTTAATTGCATTAATGATGCTGACAATCCACAAAATGGTTATCGGTATACTTAAAACACCAAATTCAAGTGTATCTATAAAGAACGGCAAATTGATGAATTCCACTTCAAGACCGCCCCATAATACGATAATGAGGGCAGCCAAAACCTGGCCCAGGAATTTGGGTGCAGCTCTTAATTCAAAAATATCATCTGCCATCCCGATCAAAATGATGACAAGGGCTCCCACCAGAAGGGGCAAATGCTCCCAAAAATCATTCATGAGGGGCAACTTCTCCCAAAAATCATTCATGAGGGGCAACTTCTCCCAAAAATCATTCATGAAAAGCAAGAAAGTAATGAAAAAACTCAAAAATATAGCTAAACCGCCCATGCGCGGCATAACTTTACTATGCACTTTTCGCTCATTCGGTTTATCGGTAGCTCCTAATTTAAAGGCCAGCTTTCCGACAAAAGGAGTCAAAAAAATGGATAATAAAAAGGATACCAACAAGGCCCCTATTAACATCAGGAACGACATCAAAAACCACCTCAATTCAACTAAAAATCTAATACCCGTAACGATCTATAAGAAAACCTATATATAAATGCTTATTTTAATTTTTCATCCTCAAATAAACATTATATACGTTATTGGCTAAAATCTCTATAGAAAAGTTGTTTTTTGCAAATTTTTGTAAATCCGCCCCTATCTTTGTCAGGTTGCCGGATTTTTTTAATTCTAAAGCATTGCAGATGGCCAATTTCAGCTGTTCGACATTGCCGATATCCGTAATCCAGCCCTTGCCCCGATCGGGAATCAATTCCTTTACACCGCCGACATTACTTGTGATTACCGGAAGACCCGATCTTGCTCCTTCAAGTAAAACCAGTGGAAAACTTTCGCTTAAGGAAGTCAATAATGTGATGTCCCCCAACGGGTAGATTCGATCTAAATCTTCACGATACCCTAAAAAGTGCACGTGATCTGATAATCCCTTTTCCGAGACCATCTCTTCCAAAGCGGATCTCCTGCTCCCGTCCCCTGCAAGCAACAGCTTTACATGGGGGAACTCTGATACAACTTCGCTTAATGCTTCTAAAGCAAATTCATGACCTTTCACCGGCTCAAGCCTTGCAGGCATGATGACGATGAAATCGTCTTTCCCAAACCCAAAATCTTCTCTTTGAAATGGGAAAGGCAATTCCTTTTCAAAGTCAATTCCGTTTAGGATCTTTGTTATTTTGGACGAATGGATTCCTTGGTCAATCAAGTCCTGCTTAAAGCGGTCGGAAACTGCCAGTATATGATCGGCATATTGAAATGACCTTACATGAAGGCCCGTAAACAATTTTCCTTTTACACCCTGCCCCAAAAAGTCATGATGGGGTGAACTGTGAACAGTAAGAAGCCAAGGGCATTTAACGAGGCGCTTTATAAAGGCACCATATATATTCGCCCGCGGACCATGTGTATGGATGATGTCTATATTATTTTGACGGATAAAGTCCCTTAAAGGTTTCAAAATTGAAAGGTCATATTTGGAATGTTGCCTGAAAAGTTCGGTTTGTATCCCAGAGGACATGGCCCGCCGGTAAAGTTCACCATCTTCAAATAAACCAAGCAAACACTCCTCTTTATTCAATTGGTTCAGTAAGGACATTATATGAAACATACCGCCGCCGGTTTCATTACCGGCGTTTAAATGCAAGATCCTCATCCAGTCCACTCCTTATGTTCAGGAACGCTGCACCGATTTCCTCAATCGCCTAACCTTTAATACGAATCTTGGCAGTGCAAGCATCCGTTTCCACCGTGAAGGTTGCTGGATAAGTCGGTACAACCATTCAAGACGCATCTTTTGCCAGAAAACCGGGGCGCGGTTCACCTTACCCGCAAGTACATCAAAGCTCCCCCCAACTCCCATGAATAACCCTTTATTGAATAACTCATAGTGCCTGGAAACCCATTTTTCCTGCCTAGGGAACCCCAATGCAGTCAAAATGATGTCAGGTTCAAGTTCCGCTATCGACTTAGGCAGGGTATCATCCTTGATATCAATGTAACCATGATTGTATCCGACCAACTCGAGACCCGGGTATAGTTCTTTTACTTTCAGGGCCGCCGCTTCAATCACGTTTTCCTCCGCTCCAAGCATGTATACCTTGAGCGCTCTTTCATCAGCGACCCGAAATAATTCATTCATCAAGTCGAATCCTGTAATCCGCTCTTGTAAAGGTTGATTTAGCCATTTAGAGGCCATAATAATACCAACGCCATCCGGAGTGATGTAATCAGCAGATAAAATTATGTCTTTATAATCCTGATGTTCATTTGCATACTCAACTATTTCCGGATTTGCCGTAACGACAAACGTTTTTTCCTGATTCATCAATCTTGGATATATCATTCCATTCATGAATTCATCCATATTGCTATCAATGAATGGTATGGATAGTATCTCAACAAACTTTTCTGTCATTTCACTTCAGCCTTTCATATGTACTATACATCTAAAGGGTGGGGTATTATTCAAGAAATTTTTTCATACACATCATAGAACGTGATTTTTGATTCAAAGGTGGTTAATCAATTGAAGTTTCTAGAAAAACAATCGTTACCCATTCTATTACTGTGCCTGCTCGTCCCATCTGCAGTGCCTCACCCTATCGCCGGTTACTTGGCAACGGCGTTGATGCTCGTTTTTATCGGTATAAATAAAAAAAACCTGTTATTAATTCTATTCATTTATTTCCCTGCCCGTCCCTTATTTATGGAACTGAATAGCGGCTTAACCTATACAGGTGACCTGATCATCCTCACCTTATTCATTTCTTTGCTTATTGAAAGATTCAAAAAGAACGAATGGCAATTTTCGAAATATCATTTTACTGCGCCATTTTGGTTGTTTTGTTTAATTGGCGCCGCAGCTGCACTCATGAACGGAGTGGGAATCCTCCCCATCATATTTGAACTTCGTGCATTGCTTATCACATTCTTGCTTCTTTACATTATCGGTGAATTAAATCTAGAAAGAAAGGATATCTTTCGCTTTTTGAAGGTAATGCTAATATTTACAATCTTACTTTGCCTGCATGGCATAGTGGAGAAAATCTTTTCTCGTACGATCCTGCTTCCACACTCATGGGAAATGTGGAATCTTTCGCCGACAAACCGGATGAGGATTTATGGAGCACCTGCCAATCCCAATGTATTCGCCTTATTCTTAAGCATTCAGTTATTCCTTAGTTTCTTTCTATTTCAGTCGATGAAAAAATATAAATGGATCGTCTTTCTTGCTGCCATCCTGTTTTCCGGAACGTTACTGCTTACCTATTCACGGGGCACGATGATTGCATTCGGGTTCGCGGCGCTTGTCTTTATGATATGGACCAGAAATAAACCATTTTTCAAATATGCTGTAGGAGCATTTTGTCTCGGCCTGCTTCTTATTTATTACCCAGCTTTATTTGCATCAAGTAAAGTGGAGGTGTCCGCATCGATTCCCATGGAAAATGTGATAATCGGCAGCACCCCCTCTACTGAACACGAACATGCCCTTTCCAATCGTTTTTCAGATATGTTCTCTGATAAGACACTGCACCAGAGTACAGAGTGGGGCCGGTTATATGTCCTGATCAAGGGAATTGAGATTTTCAAAGATCACCCGATAATCGGTACAGGGTTAGCAACCTTCGGAGATTCTGCCACACTATCCTTTTCCTCACCAATTTATCGGGAATATCAAATTGGTGAAAGGATGTATACCGATAATCAATATATCCAGATTCTGGTGCAAACTGGTGTGCTGGGCTTTCTTGCGGTTCTTGCATTCATCTTTTTCACCTGCCGTACAATCCTGAAATCGGAAAATGGCACTTTGGCAGCGTTCACCATCTGCCTGATGTTGGCCGCATTATTAGCAGGACTTTTCTACAATATTCTCGAAGATAAAATGTTTACGCTGATATTTTATAGTTGTTTAGGATTCTGTTTACAGAAGGACATCATATTAAAGGATTGAAAATATGCCTACTCTTTCACATGTCATTAAATCGGTCGGGCTCGTCACTATTATTGCTGCCATTGGAAAAGTCCTCGGATTCGGGCGGGAATCGATCATAGCCGCCTATTTCGGGGCATCATCGATGGCAGATGTTTTTTTCGTGGCAAGCCTTATACCAACCATTCTTTTTACGGCTATCGGCAGCGGTCTTCAGGCCGGCGTTATCCCCATTTACTTGGAAAAGAAGGCGGATAACCCGTTGAAAGCTGATGAATTCATCAGTGTTTTAGGTTCTTTCTTTATGCTGGTTGCCGGAATCCTGACCATTGCCTGCATGATTTTCATAAAGCCGCTCGTCGTGTTGACGGCCCCGGGTTTCTCTGATTCGGAACTGGTCCTGACGGAGTCACTGACCCGGATCATGCTGCCAAGTTTACTATTTTTCACGCTTTCTTACATGGCGACGGGGGTCCTCAATGCGAATAAGCGTTTTATTCTGCCAGCACTCACTTCAACTGCACAAAACACGGTAATTATCGCAGCTACCGTATTGTTGGCTGCTCCGTTTGGGATTGAAGGGTTGGCTTGGGGGTTTGTGCTCGGTGCAGCAAGCCAGTTCCTTATCCAATACCCATCATTGAAGCAGTACGGTATCCGGCCCATCGTCTCTTTCCTGCCTCATAAACGGCAGATCGCACAAACACTGTACACCTTTTATCCAATCATTATCGCCGCTTTGGCGATCCAGTTGAATAGTGTCGTCGATCGGATTATTGCGACCTCGCTCGAAACCGGAAGCGTCTCGGCCTTGAACTATGCCAATCGCCTGCTTTGGCTGCCATTAAGCATTGTCCTCACGCCGCTGATTACCGTATTGTACCCTTCAATCGTCGAGCGCGCGCTTATAGGCTATCAATCTTTCCTTAATTTGACCTTAAAGGGGTTGAAATCGCTGTTATTTTTAGCGATTCCGTTCATGGTCGTCATGTTAATCAGCGGAAACAGCTTAATCACTCTGGCTTTCCAACGCGGGGCTTTCGATGCTTCAGCAACCGAAATGACTTATAGGGCATTCGTCTTTTATTCTGCCTGCCTCCCATTCTTTGCACTGAGGGATTATTTGATGAACGCTTTCTACGCCTTGAAGAAAACGAAAGTGGCGATGTATTCCTGCTTGATTGCCGTATTGCTTAACGTCCTGCTCAGCTGGGTCCTATCACGTTATCTCGGCGTCGGCGGAATCGCTTTAGCATCGGGTATTTCCATGCTCCTGCAATCTCTCTACCTTTTCGTCTACCTATGGCTGAAGACAGCAAGAGCGGACAAGGCCGCTTTCAGGGATGTTTTTCAGGAAAGCAGCAAGCTTACCATCATCGGAACCGTCATTTACGGAATGGCTCTCTGGGTCCACCCGCTTACCCTAAAGTTGCCCATCATCATGGAATTAGTGTTCATATCGCTGCTAGTATTCGGACTATATCTCGCATTATCCATTCTTTTTAAAGTAAGCAGCCTGCAAGCTCTGAAAAGAATCAGATCATCAAATTAATGCATTAGAAGAAGGAGTGCCACTATGGACATTTTAATCACAACGATTTTCAACTACCCTCATGAAGGAGGGCTATCGAGTCATATCACTACGTTAAAAAAGGGGTTAATTTCACGGGGCCATAATGTGGACATTTTATCTTTCTCTCAATTACACCCTTTCAAGAGGAAAATGCTCGCCCAGGCCCCAGGATTTTTATTAAATAAAGTAAAACAGGGTAGCGGCCAGCTTTTCAATGACCGGCAACGCCAAAAATTGTTGGCTTCATCTATTAAAGCCTTGAAAAAGAACTATGATGTCATTAATGCTCAAGACATTTTCGCAACGCTTGCCTCCATCGAATCCGGGATACCGACGGTGCAAACCGTCCATGGGTATTATTCATTCGAGGCAGTCAGCAGGGGCGCCCTTCTTCCGGATAGTGAAGAAGATTTGATCATTCGCGAACTAGAAAGGAAAGCTTATCAGTCCGCTGCAAAAGTAGTGACGGTCGATCAAAGGATCAAAGACTATATCAATCATTTGGCACATATAGAAGCGGATACGATCAAGAACTTCATTGACGTGTCTGCTTTCAAACCCGAAAGCGCAAAGCGGGAGCAAACTCGCCGGGACTTTCAAATACCGCTACATAAAAAGATGCTTTTCGTTCCGAGAAGAATGACGGAAAAGAACGGTGTCATATACCCGCTTCTTTCTCTGCCGGAGGTGCTGGAAAACCATCCTGAAACAGTATTGGTCTATGCAGGGACGGGTGAACAGCGAAGCCGGCTCGAGGAAACCGCAGCCAGGCTCAAAATATCAGATTCCGTACTTTTTCTCGGTTCAGTGCCGTTCGAGAAAATGCATAACCTCTATGAAGCATCGGACATCGTACTCATCCCAAGCGTTCATTCCCACGGGGTGGAAGAAGCGACTTCCATTTCTGCCTTAGAAGCGATGAGTTGCCGCTCACCCGTCATCGCAAGTGCAATCGGAGGTTTAAAGGAGATTCTCATTGATGGAGAAGATGGTCTGTTAGTAGCGGAAAAAAATGAAGACGCACTTGCACAAGCCATCTCCAACCTGCTTAATGATCCTGAATATGCAGCAAATTTAGCTGCGAAAGCAAGATATAAAATGGAAAGCGAATACTCCCACCTTTCAGCTGCCGAGCGGTTTGAGAAAGCTTATGAAAAAGTGCTTAACTAAAAAAAGCAGACCCGTAGCCCGGGTCTGCTTTTCACTTTCATACCAGTGCTGAACTGCGCCTTTTCATTTGTTCTTCACGGTATTTTTTCTGTTCTTGTTTAGACATGGCGTTATATTCTTTTAAGAATGCTTCATATTGCGGCATTACTTCGTTCATGGCACCATATGCCTTTAACTCTCCATATTCAAGCCATAAAGCCTTTTGGCAAAATTTCTTCATCTGACCGATTGAATGGCTGACAAAGAACATCGTTTTTCCTTTTGCCTTAAATTCGTTCATTTTCTCTAAACACTTCTCAGCAAAGTTTTTATCCCCGACTGATAAGGCTTCATCAATAATCAGGATATCTGGATCGATATGCACGGAAATGGAAAAACCAAGCCTGGACTTCATGCCGCTTGAGTAGGATTTCACCGGTTGGTCAATGAACTTACCAAGTTCCGAAAACTCAATGATCTCAGGCTCAAGTTCTTTGATCCGATTTTTATCGAATCCGAGCATCAGCATTTTCAGTTCTATGTTTTCTCTGCCCGTCAACTGATTATTCAGGCCCGATGCAACGGCAATCAAAGCCGTTTTCCCGTTAGTTTGGACATTTCCGTCCGTGGGTGGGATGATGCCGGCGATAATATTGGACAATGTGGACTTACCTGACCCGTTGACCCCGACAAATCCTATTACATCGCCCTTTTCCGCTTCAAAACTTACATTCCTCAGAGCAAAGTACTCTTCCCCATAGCTTTTGGGCAAAAGAAGATCCAATAATTTTTCCGAGTTTTTATTATATAATTTATATTTTTTCGTTATATCTTTGACAATTACCGATTTTTCCAATTTTTCTCACTTCCAGTTTACTTAAAGTCAACAAAGCGATCTCTAAACCTGACATGCAGCGAGGAACCTATCAAAAATAAGATGATAACGACTGCCCAGAAATAAAGGGTATATTCCCAATGCGCTATTAGATACCATGATTCCCCCAACAATGAAGCCCGATACCCTTCCACAATATAATATAGCGGATTCAGCTTCATGATGTTTAGTATGATAGGGTGCTCCTTAGCATCCAATACCCAAAGGATTGGTGTTAAATAAAACAAGACTTTCATTAAGGACACGATTATATTATGAACGTCACGAATAATGGTTGATAATGTTGAAGAGATTAACCCAATTGAAAATAATAGCAAGACCGTCGCGGCAACATAATACGGCAGTTGTATGATATAAACTGTTGGAAGGTATCCAGTAAAACCTAATAGGATGATGATGACTCCCAGCAGCATGAGATGCTGATACAACTTGGCAAAGATGACGTACGATGGAATTACACTCATCGGAAAGCTCATCTTGGATACCATATTCAGTCGGGAATAGACGGATTTGGACGTTTGGGTTATCGAAGGATTCACAAAGAACCAGACAACGATCCCTGCCATCAGCCATGGAAGGAAATTTTCCCCGCGATTTAAGATTATAAATCCGAATACAAACCAATAAATCGCAATCTGTATCATTGGATTGATGATTTCCCATAAGACTCCCAGGTAGTTATTGCTGTTGGCACTTTTCATCTCATAAACAGATAAACGCCTTACCAAATAAAAATTATTGATTTGTTCTTTTAAAACGGTCAAAGCTGAACTCATAAATTACACAGACCTTCCTAAAAACACTTTTTCTACGACACGGCGTGAAGCCTGGCCATCCTCGAGTGCACAAAACCGCTCGTGAAAATGATTGATATCATTGGTATTTTCATATTTCATCGTCTTGATACTATCAATGACCGCATCAGATGTTTTGACTAACAAACCAGGTGCACTCTTTTCGAAATCAAAGTAAAAACCGCGAAGCTTGTCCCTGTAATTTTCAATATCATATACATAGAAAAGCATCGGACGCTGTAAATTTGCGTAATCAAAGAATACGGAGGAATAATCAGTTATTAATAAATCCGAAATAAGATACAAATGACTAATATCTTCGTAACTGGATAAATCATAAGCGAATCCTTGATACGCCGATAAATCCAAGTTCTCGGAAACCAAGTAATGAAGACGGAGCAAAATGACATACTCCTCCCCCAATTCCTGTTTCATTCGATTCAGATCGAGTTTTATTTCAAACTTATATTTTCCCTTGCTATAAAACTCATCGTCCCTCCAAGTTGGTGCATATAAAACGATCCTTTTCTCTATTGGTATACCCAACTTCTGTTTCAATGAGTCGATTGTATCACGATTATTCCCATTGTAAAGTATATCATTGCGAGGATAACCGGTTTCCAGAATTTTAGCAGTATCGACATTGAAGGCACGTGCAAAAATTTCACTTGAATAAGCGTTCGGTGAAATTAAATAATCCCATTTACTTGATTCGGCATGGAAATTTTCTTTATATTTATCCGTCGTTGTTCCAGGCATATGAACCTCATTCATATCCGCCGCAAGTTTCTTTAATGGAGTACCATGCCACGTTTGCAGATAGATCGTGTGCTTCGGCTTCGGAATCCAAAGCGGGAGCCTGCTGTTCGTTACCCAATACTGGGCTCTTGTCATTTTGAGCAACCAACTAAATGAAAAGCGATTGAGATATGGGATGCCTGCCTCTTCGAAATGAGCTGTATATCTTTTATCTACGCTCCAATACATTTTATATTCAGGATGGTTACTCTGCAAGTATTCATAAATCGCCCGGGGATTGCAGCTATACTGCTTGCCCAAAAAGCTCTCAAAAATAACCAGCTTCCGGTCCACTGGCAATACTGTCCCCACCAATGCAAAGGCCATTTTATATCCTCTTAAAATAATTGCTTTAGCCTTATTTTTAACTAGCGATAGAAAGGAAGGTCTCTTTGAGGTTTGTATTTTTTCATTTGACATATCCGATCTCCCTTTTTATTGATTAATGATAAGTGAACCATGTTAATAAATCGAATTAAAAATAAGCTCGCCCAATAGAAGGGAGAGCTTATTTTTGGTGTGCTTCTAACAGCTACTCCAAAGACTTTATTGCCAGTCCCAAATTATTTGCCACTGTTGTATAAAACTCCACATTTTTCTTATTATACGTCATCTTATTTTTCAGGATCCTTTTAATATTCACCAATTGATAATCATTGTAGCGAATGAACAACGTAAATAAGGACTTTTCCATTTTATCAATTTCATCCAATGAAACAGTGAAATGGCCTCTATTACCTTCTATTTGAACTCCGCAATTGATTTCATTGTCGATTCTTGTCCTATCACGTATCAATACAGAATCTATGTTGTTTATATCATCACCATAAATCTCAAACCTTTGGTGGTAGACATTATCCATAATATAAGAATCCAGTGCACGGGCAAGCATCGGTATCCTGACAAAGCGATATTCACCTTCCAGAAATGGAAGTTCGTAATAAGGTAAACCATCTTTTATATGATATTTTTTATTGGAATCTCGCTTTAACCATTCAAACAACTTTATGAAATCATCAACACGATCCTCCATGAATAATTCAAGTGCCAATTTATAAATAGGTACTTTAAATTCATTCTTGAAGTCATATGACAAGTTTTTCGCTGTTTCGACAGCTTCCTTTAATATTTCTATAAAATCTTCTTTATTCTTGGCTTTCACAAAGGTTTGACTGTCGAACGTTTTTACAATATCGTACTCATAAATCCGGTTAAGAGCCACCTTTTTCAATTCAATGGCAATATCCTTGGATTGAATATACTTTATTATTTCAATATCCGCTTTCCTTTTGTCCAACACATTCGTGACACGTGTTAAAGAAGAGGGGTTTTCAGACGTTCTATTGACATAATAAATAGGTTTTTTAGTAGTTGATACTGCTCTAACTTTAAAGAAAACATCAGTAAAAAACCATTTATCCTCACCGAATTTCATATTCGGAAAACCAATTTCATTTTCTTTAACCATAGGCAGATTCATCATCCTTGCCGTTGGACCCATATGATAAAAAAAGTGCGGAACATCCAGAGGGGTGATGCTTCTTCTTTCTTTAATGGAAGCAAACTCACCGATGACGCTCTCTGACCCGGATTCTACTTTTACCGTTTTGCCCACCACATAATCATCACCGGTTTCCTCCAGGATGTTATAGAGGCTTTCCAATCCATCATGTGCAAGCCAGTCATCCGCGTCTAAAAAAGTTATATATTTGGATGTTCCCAATTCTATTCCAATGTTTCTCGGAGTCCCGGGTGACCCATTATTTTCTTGAAGGGTAACTGAACAGATATTCTTATATTTGGCTGCATACTCTTGAATGATTTTATTGGTGCCATCTGTCGAACAATCATCAATAATGATGTATTCAATCTGATCAATACCGATGGTTTGATTGATTACTGATTCAATCGTTTTTCTGATGAATTTTTCAGCATTATATGCAGCAGTGACTACCGTGACTTTTTTTTCTTTTCCTAAAAATTTATTTCTTAAGCTTACAGGACTATTTTTCAATTGAATATTACCGCTCTTTAAAAGTTCCCTCGCTTTTTGACGTACCAAGAAATTCATACGATTCCTCTCTCCTTTTATGTCTAGAGGTAACATAGACGTTTCGACTTGGGCAGCCAAATTCACCAGTTACTTAAGCAACAATACCCTTTATTTTAGGAATCAATCATTAAAAAATTTATCCACGATTCTCCGGGTAGCTTTACCGTCCTCTATTCCACAATACTTCTCTCTAAATAAACCATATCTTTCTTTATATTGCATGTTTATATCATCGATATTGGTAATAGTTTCGATAATCTCCTCAGTTGTACTTAAAAATGGACCTGGTGCTTCCTTTTCAAAATCCATATAGAATCCACGGATGTTATCTCGGTAATCTTCCAAATCATAAGTGTAGTACAAAATCGGCCGAGCAGTATTAGCAAAATCGAACATTACTGAAGAATAATCCGTGATCAATATATCAGAAATCAGGTAAAGTTCCTGAATATCTGAATAATTGGATACATTTATCACGAAATCCTCAAATTCACTCGGGATGCTTAGATTATTACTTATAACAACATGCATCCTTAACAACAGGATATATTCATCCCCTAATTCTTCCTTCATTCTTTCCAAATCAAATTTCAGTTCGAAAATGAATTTATTGTTTTTTGAAGTTTGATTATCCCGGAATGTAGGAGCATATAAGATGACTTTTTTTCCTTTTGGTATCTTCAGTTTTTCCATCACTGACTTGGAAATCATTGAAGCATCTTCCCTGTAAAACAAATCATTTCTTGGATATCCCGTTTCTAAAATTTCCCCTTCATACTTGAAAGCGCTTCTGAATGCATTGGATGCGTATGGACTTGGTGATATTAAATAATCCCAAGTTCTCGTTGCACCATGCACTCGATCTAAGTACCCATCGTCTCTTCCCTGAATATTATCTATATCAAATAGCATTTTTTTCAAAGGGGTACCATGCCAAGTCTGGATATATGTCGTTTCCTTCCTTTTGCTTAAATAGGTAGGGAAGTTTTGATTATTTATCCAATAACCTGCTTTGGCTAAATAATAATAGTATTCCGGACTTAAGCGTTTAATCAGCTTTGTGTTCTTACCTTTTATTGGTAAATTACCATTATACACCCAAACTTTTTTATATTTATTATCCCTTTTGACCAGTTCTTCATAAATATACTTCGGGCTATCGGCGAATTGCTTCCCTATCCCACTTTCAAAAAGAATAAGGTTCCGGTCAACCGGGATAACCTTGGACATGATTTTATAAACCTTTTTCATGACAGGGAAATACTTATCACTTTTCCTGAACCGATTCATAATGAGTTTCGATATCGGATGGTTATATAATTTAATTATTGAATTTTGATCTTTTTCTGCATTTTGAATCACTTCGAATATCCTTGAATTAGAATGGACATCGCGATATTTAATAAAACGATTGGCCTTATCCATATACTTTTTCTTCATGACAAAATCAGTGTTGGCATATTCGGCTAATACACCTAACAATTCATCCAATTCATCAACGATTTCACCCGGAAGATCGTTATCCAAATCCAAATGTGACGGTCTTTTCCCTATGAAACGGTCTCTATCAAATTGATAGTAAATTACCGGTTTATGCAGGAAACTAAAATCAAACGCTACACTTGAATAGTCCGTGATCATAATCGCGCTTTCCTTAATTAATCTTTGGACATCCACTTCACCCTGACTGATCACCCTGACAGGGGCATCCTTGAAATAAGACGTGAACTTCTGCATATTAGGGTGAAGGCAAAAAATGATTTCGAATCCATTGTTTTTAGATAACTCATGTAAAACCGGGTGATTCACTAATTTCTGATACCTTTCAAAATACTCGCTTTCCAAAAAGATTTCATCGGATGTAATCCAATCTCTCCATGTTGGAATGATCAATAATTGCCGCTTAGTTAAAACATCATCCTTGAACAGCGAGTCGAACCTCGAAAGTCCCGTCGTGAATACTTCTTTTTCGTTGTATCCAAAATCTGTTACAATCATATCCTTTTCGAAATCTGAACTTACCAGAAAAACATCCGTACTAAAGCCTGAGACTGCATTTTTCCCGTAGTTTGCCACCATATTCTTCGTGCCCATAACACCATGTTGAAGAAATACCTTAACTCCCTTAACACGATTTTTAAATTCAGAAGTTCTTAAAGGATATAAATAATCCGGATGATGTGATGAAATGATACGGGTCGATTCCATAGTCTTTTTAATATGATCCTTTGATTTGAAATAAAGTATATTTCCAAAGGGCTCGACGTTCTTGGCTTCCACTGAATTTTCTTCTATTACATAATACACTTCTTTTTCTGGGTGATTTTCCCTCATATATTTAAAAAAGTGATATCCGGTATCCTGGGCTTTATACGTTCTTTCTCCAATTAGCCAGACATCCTTTTTCTTTTTAAATAAGGCCAAAAACCGCCTCCACCCCATCATCCTTTTTAAATATCGATAACTTTCCGTAGAGAAGTTAAACACTTCCAATGATAAATTGGATGCTTTAAAGGTATAGTATGGATTGACGATAGCAACTCCATTATTCGAGCTGACATCGGTCTCTTTAGTAAATAATTTAGTTCTGGTGGTTGGTCTTCCGACGCGTACCATTTTCGGCTCTTCCTGATCATGCAAATGTAATTTCATGTAAATGTCATATACATCATCTTCCAAATCCGCACTGACTAATTGTTCTAAATCCACTCTCAAATCATATATATAACGATTCAGTCCATATTTCTTAATATTCATTTCCTTATTATGAATAAAAGAGATATTTGCCTGATATTCTTTGTCACTTTGTCTTCCTTTTACAAGGCCCTCACCTTTTATGATCCTTGAATGCTTGGTGAAAATTTGACCATTAATTTGCATGGCCTTCGATTTGCTTTTGATTTTTTCAATTTGAGACTTAATCGAAATTTTAGGGGTTTTATTGAAGTAAAGAGATAAATTCCCTTTATTTGTTATAGAGAATATACTTTGTTTATCTTCATAGTTATAAATACTCAAATTGTTCATGTGCGTTTCCTGGAAACGCCCTAGACGAATTGGATATTCGATATTAACCTGTTCGTTCTCTTCTACATATTCAGCTTTATGCTCGATACTAAGTATCGCTTTTTTGCTCAGCTTTTCAACTGGAACGGAAACCTTTATATAACAGTCATAAACAGTCGGTTCATCACCGTCTAATTTCCGCATTAAATCTTTCAAATCTACTTTAAACTCAAATTTAGATGAACTCACCGACTCAGCTATTTTTATTTTTTGATCTTCGTAATCCCTAGAATATAACCATAGTTCTTTTGCGCAATAATGTTCTATTGAAAATTCACCTTTTATCAACAGTGTATCTTTCTCTTGCGCAATGGTCAGAACTTGTTTCAGCTTAATTTTAGGAGTTTTTTTTGCTTTCCCTTTTCCAAGAAGCTTTTTAATCATTTTAGACCACCTATTACAAATTATTTAAATAAAAACGAATCATTCAATGTACTTTAAAATCATAAACTTTTTTAGGTTTTTCCTCAATATCATTAACAGACAGGCGAACTGCCCATATATTTACTATAAATCCTCTAATGAACAAAAAAGACAATATTGGTTAGTACATAGTCGAAAACAAACATACTAAAACTTAAAAAAATTCGTAAATATAAGACTTCCAAGGAAGTACTGCCGTTCTTCCATGTTGCCAGAATGGAAAGGGAATAGCAAAAACAATTCTCTTAATTGCAAAGAAGTCTTCATGACATCAAAGTTAACGCTTTCAAATCAATACTTGCACTTCATTAATTGGATACTTAAAAAATGTTAGGCGATAGATTTATGGCTAATATATGCCCATCATCTGTCCTTCATACAATTCTGTCGCTTCACCTTCACTATTAGAAAACAGGGATTAATGAAGCTCCTCTAGTTGTTCTCTCCTAAACGTGGTAAAATTGTGAATGGCTTATTCTGATTGCAGCAAGAATAATAATTTTTCTTATCAATCGTTCATCAGCTTACTTTAAGTAAAGTGAAGAGAAATTATTTTTAAATACCATTCAGTATAAACCATACATTCATATAGACACCTTATTATGCCCTACAAAATAGTCAACATTTAATTTTAGCTTAAAAAATAATATTTACAATAATCATCAATGTAAAAATTGTGGTTTATTTGTAAAAAAATTGTGGTTTATTTGTAAAGCTATTAAGTTATAATTAGTTAGAGAATGTCATTGCCTAAAAATATAGGAAAACAACAAGCAGAAATTTAAATGCTAGTTGCCTGTTTTATTGTTCCATTTCATATTCTGTTTTATTGTTCCATTTCATATTCTAATAGACCAAATATATATTAATTTGATTGAATAACAGTTTAAGAGTCTTAAAGGAGGAATAAAGATGAAGAAAGTAATCACTTACGGAACCTTTGATTTGCTTCATTGGGGTCATATCAATCTATTAAAACGCGCTAAAGATTTAGGGGATTATCTGATCGTTGCCATTTCCACGGATGAATTCAATGCTTTAAAAGATAAAAAAGCTTATCATAGTTTTGAAAACAGAAAAATGATCCTTGAATCAATCCGCTATGTGGATGAAGTCATACCGGAAGACAATTGGGAACAAAAGAGGGAAGACATCGTTCGTGAAGGTGTAGATATCTTTGTAATGGGCGATGACTGGAAAGGCCAATTCGATGAATTATCCGAAGTTTGTGAAGTGGTCTACCTTCCAAGAACTATCGGCATTTCGACTTCCCAAATTAAAGATGACCTTTTACAAGTTACTAATGGCTAAAGAATTCGCGATAGGGATTTATCTTTTTTGTTTCAAAGTTTTATTCTCTATCTTTAAACTTTTCCCTTTATATGACAAAACGACCTTTGTCACATCATTCGGGGACAATTGCCAATATATCGCAGATGAAATGGACAAGCAGGACATTTCCGTTCAAAAAATATTTTTAATGAAATCGAGCAGTTCCATGCAAGTTAAGGACGATGGGGAAACCATCGTCCTTCCGTTTGAATCAAAAAATATCATGGCCATGATCCGATCGATTTATCATCTGGCTACATCAAAATGGATCATCATCGATAATTATTTTGGCTTTCTTTCAGCCATTGCATTCAAAAAGCAAGTGACATGTGTCCAAGTGTGGCATGCAGCCGGTGCCGTTAAGCAATTCGGGGCAAAAGACCCTTCCATTCAAAACCGCTCAGCCGGTGCAAGGAAAAGATTTTTTGAGGTATATAACAAATTCGATTATGTTACGGCAGGTTCAGAGAGAATGGCCGAGATTTTTCAAGAAAGTTTTCAACTGCCGGCATCGCATATCCTAAGGACAGGGATACCTCGGACCGATTTCTTTTTCAATGATGAATCAAAAAGAAATGCCCGCAATTCTTTGCTGGACAGGTATCCAGAACTTGAGCATAAGAAAATCATGCTGTATGCCCCTACATTCCGTAATGACGGTTTGAACAGCGGAGAGATTGCACTTGATTTGGAATTGCTCTACAAGGAACTTCAGGGCGAAAATTATGCGTTATTACTAAAACTGCATCCAGCAGTTAAAGCAGAGCATGATTTACAAGATAAATTCCCGGGATTCATTTATCCTGTCGATAGTGAATTTCACGTTAACCAACTGCTTATCAGTACGGATCTTTTAATAACCGATTACTCATCGATACCATTTGAATTCTCTTTCTTGGAAAGACCCATGATATTCTTTGCATATGACTTAGAAAAGTATGTGCAGGAACGGGGATTCTGGGAGGATTACTCCTCTTCCATGCCCGGACCCGTGGTATCTACCACAGTAGAGCTCTTAAAGAAAATCCGTGCCGCCGATCATTCATTACTGAAGATCGCTTCCTTTAACCAAAAATGGAATGAATACTCCACAGGAAATTCAAGCAGGAATTTAGTTGATTTCCTTTTTAAATAAAAAACCCACTTCGTTTTACGAAGTGGGTTTTCATTTTTTAAACGGAAATGCGCATCCAAAAACAGGGTTATTTTTACATATAATTACAAAAGAAAACGCAAAACCCCTCAATGTGAAAAAAGACTCACAATATAGAAAATATTGTAGATTACATTACTCAAAGTTCGCCAATATAAACCAGTAAAATACTACTATTTTCCCCTTGTAACAAAAATGTAATATGTTTAAACCTGTTTATTTTGTTAGAATAGGGAAAAAGACATATTAGAGGTGGAAAATTGTGAAAAAAAGTGTTGTCGCATTTTCGACATTAGCCATTTTATCTTCGACTTTTGTTTCTCCTGCCCTTGCCGGTACATATACTGTCAAAAGCGGTGATAACTTAAGTAAAATCGCCCAGAAGCATCATACGACGGTAAAAGACTTAAAACAGCTTAATAACTTAAAATCAGACTTTTTGAAAATCAATCAAAAATTAATTACACCCAACTCCAAAACAACATCCAATGCTTCTTCAGTTTCCGTGAAAAAAACAAAGAAAACCACATATACCATTGTTTCAGGTGACACCTTAACCAGGATAGCAAACAAGCATAACCTTACACTTGCTGAATTGATGAAACTGAATAACTTAAAATCCGATAGAATTTATGCAGGTAACAAACTTATCGTATCTAAATCAACCACTACCACTACCATTGATTTACCCGGCAGCTCCAAACCATCCAATGTTACACAGACCCCAGTCAATTCGTCTACATACATTGTGGTAAAAGGTGACACTCTTTCCAAGATATCCAGAAAAACCAACTTGACTGTAACTCAGCTTAAATCAATCAACTCTTTAAAGTCCGATTTAATCAGAGTGGGTCAAAAGCTAAAACTAAGTAAATCGGCAAGTACTGCCCCAGCGGATAAAAACGATGAGGGAAAAGTGGAAGCCCCAAGTTCGGGGAACAAAGTGGCCAAGCTCGTTTCCGAAGCAAAAAAATTAATTGGTACACCATATTCGTGGGCGGGTTCCTCCCCATCAGGTTTCGATTGCAGCGGATTCATTTACTATACATTCAAGAAGGCTGGGTATGACGTGCCGAGGCTTTCATCTTCCACATATTATGATATGGGTAAAAAGGTTACTTCACCGAAAAGCGGCGATCTTATATTCTTTGCAACGGGTTCCAATAAATCAGTGATAAGCCATATGGGAATCTACTTGGGCGGCGGGGAATTCATTCATGCCTCATCAAGCAAGGGAGTAACAATCAGTACTACTTCAAACTCTTATTTCAAGAGTAAAATCATCGGTTATAGAAGTCTATAAGATTTAATTGCCAGACTTTCCCTTGAAGTCTGGCAATTTCATGTAAAAGAATCATAGCATCCTTTTCAGAGGTTACTATTAACGAAACATTCTAATGTTGTACTAACGAAGGAATTCGGTTTCTCTGGAATCCTTCGTTTTTTTGGATGAAAAAAGGTAAATATGTACTCTAAGTACAAAAAGAAACTATTCTATTTTTGACAAAAAAAAGGTATAGTTAAAAATACCGACTAGGTACTTTTTCACACCTTCCATTTTGTGGGATGGTTAAGGGAGGAATATAAAATGAGATCCGAACATAAAAAAAAGAAAAAGAAACGCAAAACGTTTAAAATAATCGGCTTCACCCTTTTAATCCTTTTCATTGGCGCAGGTGTTTATAGCGCTTCAGTTTATCAATCATTAGCTGGTGCGATCAGCACTATGCAGGGGACAGCCCATAAAACGGATAAACGGGTAGAGGACATCAAGTTCAAGAGCAAAGATCCATTTTCATTGCTGATTCTTGGTGTGGATGAAAGAGAAAATGACTCAGGTCGATCAGATACGATGATTGTCATGACGGTTAATCCTAAAAAAGAATCGATCGAGTTATTGAGTTTACCGAGGGATACGCGTACAGAGATCATCGGTAAAGGTATAAATGATAAAATGAACCATGCCTATGCATATGGCGGAGTTGCCATGTCGATAAATACAGTGGAAGCCTATTTGGATATTCCGATTGATTATTACGTCAAAATGAATATGGAAGGCTTTCAGGATATTGTGAATGCTGTTGGTGGCGTCACAGTCGATAATGATATGGACCTTGCCTATAAAGGCTATACTTTCAATAAAGGCACAATAGACTTAAATGGTAAAGAGGCCTTGATTTATTCCCGAATCCGTAAGGAAGATCCCCGCGGGGATTATGGACGGCAAATGCGGCAACGCCAGGTTATCCAAGCTGTCATGAAAAAAGGGTCAAGCCTATCGACACTTACCAATTATGACGATATATTCGAAGCTTTAGGTAAAAACGTGGAAACCAATTTAAGTTTCAATGAAATGTTGAGCATCCAAAATAACTACAAATCATCCCTCAAAAATATTGAACAATATACACTTGAAGGTGACAATCAACGGGTAGATGGCGTTTGGTACAACATCGTTCCGGAAGATACAAAGCTTGAAGCCCAAAATCGTGTGAAAACGCATTTGGGATTATAAGAAAAAAGAGGATGGCTTTTATCAGTCATCCTCTTTTTTTTCACCTTTTTTCTCTTCCTTCATTTGTTTAAAGTAATCAGAGCGTATCACTTGATCACTCAGATCAATCTCCTTTTGGTCTTCAGGTGAAAATTCTTCGACCTTACCTTCCCCATTTATTTTCATTTGAGTACCATAATCCCCTTTTAATATCAAAGCATCACCATTTTCGCCATTCAGCATACTCTCTCCAAAGTATGAAGAACTCTTAATATTGAACAGATCATATAGAGTTGGTAAAATATCGATTTGGCCCGCTACCTTATCAATCGTTCTCCCTTTCATATCCTCCTGATAAATGATCACAGGAATGGGCATATATTTTTCAATCCACTCTTCATCGCTAATTTTACTACCGTAATACGCTTCTACCTCGTGTTTATCTTTTAAAAATAGCCCATCATGATCTCCGTAAATGACAATCACGCTGTCTTTCAATTTCCCGTCATCCTTCAACCTCTTTACGAAATCCCCGATGGCTGAATCTGTATAATGAATTGCTTCAAAATATTTAGTCAGGTAACTGTTCTCTTTTCCAACTTCAGACTTCAATGTTATCTGTTCCTTTGGCAGTGAAAAAGGTACATGGCTGGTCAATGTAACGAAAAAAGCGTAATAGGGATTTTGTTTATCTTTTAGGAAATCATAGCTTTGATTGAAGAAACTGCGGTCTCCCAACCCCATCGAAATCATCTCATCTTGCGACATATCCTCTATGGAAAGGTAGTCATCAAACCCTAGCGAGGGATATGCATGCTGCCTATTCCAAAAGTCTTCTTCATCTCCGTGGAAAGCAAAACTTTGATAATCCGACTTTTTTAATTCCTTAGCAAGACCCGGAAAATCATTATATGGGAATCGAAAAAAGGTCGCACCCTGCTTTAAAGGAAATAATCCGGTATTCACGATAAGCTCTCCGTCAGATGAATTCCCAAATACCGTCTGCGGATAAACATGGGGGAAGTACAACCCACCTTTCGCCAGTTCATTCATGAATGGAGTGACCTCCTGCCCGGCAGTGCTTTGAAAGAGCGGAAACGCCTGTAAAGATTCCACCTGGATGATAATGAGATTCTTCCCCTCCAAGGAGCCTGAATGCCCGTTTCCCTTTCTTTTCTTTTTATTGAAGTAATCAGAAACGGCCATCTTTTCTTGTGAAGACATTCCAGGCCTTCCCGAGTCAGTAAAGTAGGCATACGTATCCAATGCGTGATGACCGATCGGGCCCCAGTTTCGCAAGAAGGTATTTGCCTCATAACGCCTGGTTATATCTACTTTGTCGATAAAGATGTTCTTGACCGGCTTCAAACCTGCTATCATCAGGAATATTAAGGCCGGGACGAGTGCCATATGCTTGAGGGGGTATTTTTTCTTCACAAAAGACTCAGCAATTGGAATGCCTGCCAGAAGAAAGATTGCATCCTTCATTTCCATCATACTGAATATACTTTCACCAAGCCCATTCAGGTTGCTTTTTTGCATCCACATATAGGATGTTATAGGTGTCGAATAATAACGGTAAAACCAGATGTCCCCAAGGAAAAAGACCATGATCGAAAGAAGGAAAACTGAAAAAATGATGCCCTTTACGATTTGATTCGGTATCCATTCCTTCAGATAAACAATAAAACCGGCAACACCGATGATTATCGTAATTATCCCAATAGAAAGATCGTTACCCATCCTATCATTCGTATAAATGAAAAGCATGGCCACGATTGAGAATGACAATAACTCAAATAGTCTCTCCTTCAATCGTTGATTACGGTTATTCTTCATGCTCCTGCCACTTTCCTCTTCATTATTTCCAAGCCTTAGTTAAGCCTGATTGCGGAAGATTACTTATAAATATTACTTAGCGTTGCCATTTATGAGAAATTGCACACAGAAAACGGCATAAATATTTGGCACTAATGACTTCCTTTATAAACAAAAAGCCTTCATCACTAACAGGATGAGGGCTTTGCTTTGGATCTCCGGCAAAATAGCTGCCGGTTGACGCTAGACTCATGCGGGTACTTCCCTATTTTCTCTTCCATTCGAAAGCAATCTTCCAACCTTCATCAGGAATCGATTCCACCAACATATCCCCTTCCTCGAATAAGAAACGCCAGGGGATGCTTGAAAGTGCTGGAAGCTCACCAAGCTCTGAAAGATCGAATGCCTTTTTTGCGAGGAATTTTCCATCTCCATCAACTAACAGTAAATCCACGATATCAAAACTGACAGCTTTTCCTATTGAATTTCGTAGAAAAGCCTCTATGATTACATCATCTTCCACCCTAGTCAGCTTGATGCCGGATAATGAAATTTGGTTCGGTTTTAATGCAGGAAGCCTTTGATGGTGGAATTTATATACATATTCCTCTTGCTTGGAAACTTCCCACCCCTTGTGAAACATCAAGGAAGTATTAACGGTGTCATCCTGATCTGATAACTTTTGTGTATTATCCCTTTTTTCAAATAAACTCATCACTCCTCACCCTCCAAAGCAGCTTCATCTTCCTGATTGCCATTCATATATTCCATAAAGCGGATGCTTATCTCCGACTCAATTTTACTTAATAGAAGGTTAAATTGATTGCGAGCTTCTTTTTCAAACAACGTATATGGGTCCTGCTGACCGTATCCGCTTAAACCAACGCCTTCCTTCACACTGTTCATTTGATCCAGGTGGTTCATCCAATTTGTATCGATATGCTGCAGCATGAAAGCGCGCAACTGGTTTCCCCATTCTGCATCGTCCTGAAAGATCACCAATCTCGATTCCAATTCACCAAAAGCATCCAACGCTTTTCCTTGGATCTGGCCATCTAAATACTGCAAATCACTTGCCTGCCAACCTAACGCCTGGAAAACAGGGGAAAGCTCTTCAATTAAGGCAGAGGAATCAGGTTCCATCTTATGTTCAGGGGAATATTTCACTGTGAGCCGAGTAATGTATTTTTTGATATATTCAAGTAAAATGGCCGACATCCGTTCAGGCTCCATTTCAAGAATACGATCTCTCATTGCATAGATGATTTTACTCTGCTCATTTAATGCATGCTCTAACTTCAATAAATGGTAACGGCTTGATTGATGCATTTGCTCTACCGTTTCCTGAACCAATTTAACGAATTTATCGGGTGCAGGGCTCAGCACCAATCCATTTTCATCCGTTTTGATTTTCTTGATATAACGTCCGATTTCTTCTTCATCATAGTAATCAAACAAATCATCTTCCAAAGAAATGATGAATTGTGTTGAACCAGGACCACCCTGCCGGCCGGAACGTCCTCTTAGCTGCATATCGATCCGACGGCTCTCGTGTCGCTCCGTACCGATAATATGAAGGCCGCCCAATTCCTTGACATCATTTCCAAGTATTATATCCGTTCCTCTACCAGCCATGTTCGTAGCCAGCATCACTTGATTTTTTTGCCCGGCATTCGCGATGACTTCCGCTTCATCCTCTTCCGTCTTCGCATTAAGGATTTGATGTTTAATTCTCCCCTTCTCTAGTTGAACCGAAATTTTTTCAGATTGCTCAATGGAGGTCGTCCCGATCAGAATGGGTCTGCCTCCATCATGAATCCGTTTTACTTCCGTGACGATTTTGTTGATTTTGCTTGTTTCATCTTTATAAATCAAATCAACCTCATCAACTCGAATAATAGGCTCATTAGTTGGAATTTCAATGACTGGGAGCTGATATATTTCCCAGAATTCAGACTTGGATGGCATGGCACTGCCTGTCATCCCAGACATTGAATGATATAATCGAAAATAATTTTGGACAGTAATCATAGCCTGTGTTTCATTCTCTTCGGAAATCTCCAAGCCCTCTTTTGCCTCAATCGCTTGATGAAGCCCTTCACTGAAACTTCGCCCTTCCATCACCCTGCCTGTGAATTTATCGATGATTGCAATCTTTTCATCGACGACAATGTAGTCGACATCCAATTTCATGATTGCATGGGCTTTTAGCGCCTGTGTAACATTATGTAATAGCTCTTGATGCTCCATTCCATACAGATTGTCGATACCAAAGGCCGCTTCAATCCTGGAAGCCCCTTGATCCGTGAAAAAGACGGACTTTGAATCGATGTAAATCTCGTAATCCTCATTTTCTACAAATGACTTCATGATTTGTGCCGTGATCTGGTGAAGCTCGGTTCCGTCGCTTGCCCTGCCCGCAATGATTAATGGTGTCCTCGCTTCATCAATCAAGATGCTGTCAATCTCATCGACAATGGCAAATCGGTGTCCTCTTTGAACCTTGTCTTCTTTTCGGTAGACCATATTATCACGCAAATAATCAAAACCGAACTCTGTTGCCGTCCCATATGTGATATCTGCGGCATACGCATTACGTTTTGCAGAAGTCCCCATTTGGGAAATGTTCAAACCAACCGTCAGTCCTAGATATTCTAGAATTTTTCCCATCAACTCTTTATCACGTCTGGCCAAATATTCATTGGCCGTAATAATATGCACACCATTACCGTACAGTGCATGTAAATAGCTAGGCAAAGTGGAGACAAGCGTCTTCCCCTCGCCCGTATTCATTTGTGCAATGCCCCCTTCACTCAGGACAAAACCGCCTGCAATCTGAACATCATGGTGCCTAAGATTCAATACTCGCTTGGAAGCCTCCCTCACGACCGCAAAAGCTTCGGCTTGTATATCCAATATATTGTCACCAGCATCCAATACGCTTTTAAATTTATCCTTCATTCCGCTTAATTCCAGATCTGAATATCTTTCATATTTACCCTCTAGCCGATTCACTTCTTCTACCAACTTATAAATTCTCTTCAAGTCTTTAGAACCTTCTTTGAAGAACTTTTTCATACTGGATAGCATAGGGTTCTCTCTCCCATTATTTGAATTGACCTTTAGTGAAATTATATCAGTTAAGTATTTACTGTTTATAAATTATCAACTTCATATTGTAATTATATAGAAATTCTTTCTTTTTTTGAAAGATAAATTACGCAAAAACCGACTGGTTGCCGGTAACAGTGCTAAAAAGATTAGCTCCATCCTGAATATCAGGGAGGGGTTTTTTTATCGATTTAGACAAATAATAGGAAGACTTTCACCCAATGGAGGATTACAGATGAATAAAAAATCCAGACATAAACCACATCGCTTTGGATTATGCGTTCTTATGATTTGTTTTATTTGCATGAGCTCCCCTATTCAAGCAGAATCAAAAAATACCCCCAAGAATGTCATATTGCTGATTGGCGACGGCATGGGGTTAGGGGCGATAGAAATTGCCCGGCAATTGGAATATGGAAAGACAGGTGCACTGCATTTGGAAAAACTGGAGCATGTTGCCCTGATGCGCACGTATTCCGCCAATAAATACGTCACTGACTCGGCAGCAGGAGGATCCGCGATTGCCACTGGTATAAAAACGAACAATGAATCGATCGGAGTCGATGCCAATGGTTCAGAGGTCGATAGTGTATTGGATGCCTTTCAGAACAATGGAAAAAAAGTCGGGATCATCTCAACCAATATGGTAGTCGATGCCACCCCCGCTGCCTTTGGTGCAAGTGTTCCTAACCGCTGGACAGGCGGCGCAAATATCGCGAGGCAGCTCTTTGATAACCGGATCGACGTCATCCTCGGCGGAGGTGCCAGCTATTTCGAGGCGGATAAGCAGAAAGGCGAGGATTTAATCGGTAAATTTAAACAAGCTGGCTATGGGATTACGACGACTAAAGAAGAACTTAGTTCCATAAATAAACCGGAAAAACTTTTAGGGTTATTTCACCCTACCTATATGAATTTTAAACTGGATAAAGAAGTATTACATTCTCAAGAGCCATCTCTAACCGAAATGACATCCAAAGCGTTGGATATTTTATCACGGGGTGATAAGGGATTTTTCTTGATGGCCGAAGGTGCGCGTATTGACCATATGGAGCATGCAGCCGATATCACTGGAATATGGAAAGAAACGATTGAATTTGACCAAACGGTGAAAGAGGTTGTAAATTGGGCAAAAAATCGAAATGATACGTTGATCGTTGTACTTGCAGACCACGAAACAATGGGGACCTCCGCTTCTGAAACAATGGATATCACGGCATTAAAAAAAATCAGGGTTTCATCTGAATATATGTCCAAACAGCTTACATTCGATAAAAATAATGAAATCAATCCAGAAAGCGTCGTTTCCACATTCAAAAAGTATGCACATATATCCCTTACGGATCAGGAAGTCGATCAATTCATCGATAACGTAAGAAAAAATAAAACGCTTGTCTATCCACAGCATCAAATAGATTGGGAAATCGGAAGCACCATCGCCAGGCATTATAAGGCGGGTATAGCTGATCGAAGCATACGGGCGGCCAGTTCCACAGGAGGGCACACAGCCAATATGATTCCCGTTTTCGCTTCGGGTCCAGGCAGTGAAGCCTTTGATGGAGTCATTGAAAATACGGATATTTCGAAAATCATCACAAAAGCCGCCGGTGTTCCGTTCACACCCGGGCAGCATAAAACAAAAGAGGAATGACATCATTACATCCTCTTTTAAGTTTCTTCCTCATTAACCTTTCTTTTGAGATGCGTTTACTCAAGTTTTGGGGTATTTCTTTGAAGTTTTGGAGCATTTACTCATGAGGTTGGTGAATCTGCTCATTGATCTGCGATTTACTCGTGAGTTTAGTGCTGTTACTCGTGAGTTTGAGGCGTTTACTCGTGAGTTTGGTGCTTTTACTCGTGAATTTGAGGCGCTTACTCGTGAGTTTGGTGCTTTTACTCGTGAGTTTGCGCCCTTTACTCGTGAGTTTAGTGCTTTTACTCGTGAGTTTGCGATTTACTCGCGAATTCGTGCTGTTTTCTTGTAAGTGTAGTGCTTCTACTCTTTATAAGGTCAAAAAAAGACGCCATACATGGCGTCCTACTCATTTATTTTTTTATGTGCTTTTTTAATACATACCCAATTTGGCTTCCCTTTTTCACTTTATACCATTCATCTTGTTGAGCCAGTATCGTTACGGCTTGTTCCCTGTGAAGAGTGCCAATCGTTTCAGAAGCTGCATTTCTACTTTCTTTAATAGATAATTCGTTTGCTTTCACTATTCCCGTCGTCTTCCTAATCGAGATTTTCGTTGAAATGGTTTTCTGATTGTCACTCTCATCCTTAGCGGAGATTTTTACCGTAAATATCCCGTTGGACATATTTTTGAAATCCCAGGTTGCCGATTGACTGCCTTTATGGAACTGCCTTTCAGAAAGGATGCCGACAACCTTACCTTTACTGTTCTTGATTTCCACCGTTACATTAGCGTTTTCATTAATTGAATACGTTATGTTCGCTTTCTCTGTACTGTAATCACCCGATGTTTTGACATCCGTGATTTTAGGTGCCGACGAATCTCTACTGATTTTTATCGCCATTGTTTCCAAACCTTCATTCCCGCCTCGTTCCATTGCTGATAATTCTGCTTCATATGTCCCGTTACTTACCGCTATTATGTTCCAGATAGCTGAATGGGTACCCTTTTTCATTGTTTGATCACGGACTGGGCTAGCTAAGGCATTACCTTTCCTATCTTTAATCGTGAGAGTTACCACAGCATCTTCTTTTAGGGAGTATGTGATTCCAACCTCATCATTTAAATGATCCGTCTTCGCTTTCATGTTTACTGAATTCGGTTCTTCCTTTACAACAATATCCGTTTTAGATCCAGCGCCTGGTCCATATTCCTTTTCTATAATTGTGTCAGGATAATAAAAACCCAAAATATCTTGATATGAGTGTCCAGCTTCCGCTCTGTTTTTCGCTCCAAACTGACTTAGTCCGACCCCATGCCCATATCCTGATCCTTCGATTGCAATTTTGGAAGGATCGGAAGATGAATGGTCAACCAAATAGCTTTTCATCACCTCTTGCCCCACCATGCCCCTGATTTTGGAAGCCGCTACATTAGTAAGCTTAACCGTTTGCTGCAAAAGTTTTCCCCTATCATCAACGAGATCCCTTACATAGAAATTCATTTGTATGGAGCCTTTCGTAACCCGACCTCCCGTTTTTTCATCTGTAAAAGTTAACAAGGGAATCTCCGTTATTTTAATATCTTTCTTCGCATATCCATTATTCGTCAGCCAAGCCTTCAGCTTCGGCACAACCGTTTTATCTTTTTCCTCTACACTTGTCCACCATTCTTCAGGTTTAGATAAATCCATTTTTGACAGGTCGATTTGCTGCTTGTCCAGCGTTATCGACCAATTGGTTTTTGAATCATAGAAATCTTTTTTGATAGATAAATATGCAAGAGGGTTGCCTCTTGACCAAACATTTGAATTCGATTCGGTCATCCCTCCATTGCTTGATGAAAAGAACGCTTCGATTATTTCGCCATCATGTTTGATTACCATGCCCTTTGTCTGATCAATGGCTGAATCAGTTCGATAATGACCGGCAGCCCCGCCATATACTTGGTAAGAAACTGTATCATCAATGATTGACGATTGATGGCGAAGTGCATACGTCCGGGCGGCAATCGCCTGTGCTTTTAAGGCTTCGGCATGCCATAGTGCGGGCATCTCCAGCGGGACAACGCCCTTTAGATAATCTTCAATGTAAACAGCATTGATTGGCCGGATGTAACCGTCCTCCACTGTAAATGTCATTGAGCCTTGATACGGACGGCCGTTTATGGACAATGAAGCTTCAGGTTTAACTGGCATTACCTTAAAGGAAGCATAAGATCCCGTTTTCTGAGAACCTTTGTAAACGGCAAGTTCAGCCGACTCCGCTTTCAGAGTCAGACTTTCACCCGCCTTGATGACTATCTCTCCCCCTGAATTACGGTAGTCCCCGGTTGCCGTTATTTTAACACTGGTTCTATTCCCCAAATAATTCTTCAGTTTCACTTCCATTGTTGTATTCTCTTCCACAGCCGTTGCTTCATGAGAAGGAAATGCAAAAAAAGTGATAAAGAAAGCGATAAACAAATACTTTAAACTTCTCATTCCCCTTCATCCTCATTCCTTTTCTATTTATCTTTTCAAGACTTTTGAATTAACCCTGTTCAATCTTTTGGCATGAGAAAACTATTTACTTGTAGGTTACTGAACTCTCTTTTTACATTCTGTATGTACGCCGCATTATCCTTCAAATCCGGCTTTATTGTTAATCGGAATCCACAACCAAAATAAAAGCAGGACATGGAAGAAACCATGTCCTGCTTTTATTTTGGTAAATGCTTGCTGATGGGTGACTTTTTTCTTTACTTCAAATACTTCTTCAACACCGGTTTCATTTGATCGACAACGACATGGCTGCCGCCTCGGCCTTTTACATCTTCAATCATCCATGCCATGAGAAGTTCCGGGTCTTCTGTGTCCATGGCAACGAACCAGCCATTTTCTGTTCCGTCCGCATTTTTGGATGCCTTGATTTCAGCAGTTCCTGTTTTAGCGGCGATTTTGATGCCAAGATCATCTATTCCATGTCCGCTTCCCTTAGGATGTTCCACTACTTGTGTCAGCATCTTGGTGACCTGATTTGCTTGGTCAGCTGATATCGCATTTTCTTTCCATATTTTCTTTTCTATTTTATCACCTGTTATTAACGAAGGTGCCGGGATGTTCCCTGCATTCAAAAAGGCTGAATAGGTCATGGCGAGATGAAGCGTACTCATTTGGACTTGCGCTTGACCATATCCAGCGTCAGCCAAACGTCCCTCACTATCGATCTTACCGATGCTCGATGCTTTGATCGGATAATCGTAATTCAAAGGCTCATCAAATCCGAATGCCTTGAGTCCATTTGTGAATTTTTCCTTACCAAGCCCCAGAGCTTTTTGGGCAAAGTAAATATTGTCTGAATAAATTAAAGCCTTTTCCATATCGATTGGAACCCCAGGGTCCGAAACCCTTGTAATGGAATGATCTTTCCATGTTGATTTGGCCCATGTTTTCCCTTGAATATTGATCGACTCTTTCGGATCCACGCCATTTTTCAAAGCGATTGCCGCAGTGATGGCCTTAATGGTTGAACCAGGTGCAAACGTCGAACTGAAACGGTTCAAAAGTGGTTTTTCCGGGTCTTCTTCAAGCGCTTTTTGTTCCGCTTTCGTTATTCCGAAAATATATTTATTAGGATCGAATGACGGACTTGAAACAAGTGCAAGCGTTTCGCCTGTCTTCGGATCAATTGCCGATGCCGATCCGGCTTCGTTCTTATATTGTTTGAAGATATCCTTTTGCAGCTCGGCGTCGATGGTCAATGTAATTGTTTCTCCCTCTTCAGCAGGCTTTTCAGCAATCACTTTTTCTTCGCCATCTTCGGCTCTAATAAAGATTTTACCGCCAGGTTTGCCTTTAAGCCGCGCTTCCAAAACTTCCTCAAGACCGCGTTTGCCAATAACATCACTTGCTGTATATCCTTTTCCTTTCAATTTCTCCAGATCTTCGGCCGATGCCTCACCGACATATCCAATTAGATGGGCAGTAGCCTCTTTATATGGATATATGCGTTCTTCCGTATTATTGACAGATACACCAGCAATGCTTAATAGCTTTTCCAAGGTTGCAGTATTATCATTTGACATTTTCTTGATGGGCACGAAATAGCTTGGCTTTACCCATGTTTGTTTTAATTTCTGATTCACTTCGTCGGTGGACATATTAAGGATTCCAGCGACCTTTTTAACCGTTTCGGATTCATTGGCCATTTTCTCTGGCACGATTCCCACTTCTGCAACCGTTCCATTCATGGCAAGGCCGCGTTCATTTCTATCGACAATTTCCCCGCGAATGGCTGGATACGATTCAACCGATACCTTCTCGCCAGCTTTCAATTGAGGGAATATGTAGCTTTCATCCCACTTGATATACCAATTTTCTTCCTCGCCTTCCCCTTCCTTGACAAGTGTCGCTTTATGATCAGAGCTGACGGCACCCGCCATAGTGGACATATCAACGGTATATGAAAGGCTTACCTTTTCCCCATCTTTATGGTCTTTCTCTTCTTTTGGCTGTTTATAGTCCACCTTTAATTGGTCGGCTTCTATGCCCGTATAGATTTTCTCATAACGCTTAGCAAATTCATCCGCACTGATTTTCTTCTTTGTCTCAGGCGACAGATACTCGTACATCTTCGCAAAATCCTGTTTATTCCAAAGCTTCGTGTATGCCGCAAAGCGATCTTCCGGGCTTGGCTCATCCGAGCATCCGGCCAGAAACAATACGCTCAACAACAATAAGCTGGAAACTAAAGCTAGTTTCTTCATGATTTCCTCCTAATGAATAGTTAGAATGATATACCTATAGTTTAGCAAAATATTAGGGGAATGGGGGATTTTACATGCCGAATTTCTTCATTTTTCTAATTAACCATGTATTTTCTAAAACAAAAGTCCTGTACATTATGTACAGGACTTTTGTTTTAGAAAAAATAGATGAAGGCCCAGTTCACAAAAAAGATCAAGTTGATTTAAGGAATCAGCTCCCTTTCTGCCGGGTCTGCTAACAAAGGAAACCCGCAGGGGGAAAACCAGCGCCTAGAGGCAACGTTCAAAATTGTACAAACCCTAAAAAACGTAGGCAAACTCAATCTTCATCGAGTTTGCCTACAGCCTGGGTCATCATAATGTTCAGGATTCTAGAGCATTCTTTTTTTTCGGCTTTTTTTCTCTTGGAGCCATTTTTTCAGGAAGATAAAGCCCAGGATGGCCGAAATGATGAGACCGCTTGTCGTTACAATGACAGCTACCCATTCGTATAAGGTGTAATCCATATACGCTTTCCATGGTAATTTCCCTTTCCAATCTTCAATATATAGATTCATTCCGAATATCCCGGAGACTACCGTATAAATCGTTAGTATTTGCAAAAGATAATTACTTCTTTTCCCAGACAGTTTATCCTGATTTTGATAAAGGTAGGAAAGTGTTTCCTTCACCTCACTGTAGAGAGGGGCAATCCTGAAGGCTTCATCCGTTTTTTTGAAAAGCTCTTTACCGATTGCCGTACTATTCACTTCAGTGAATAAGTACTTTGCAGAAAACTGAGTGATCATGAAAATCAGCTGTTCTGTATCCGATTGATCTTTTTCCACATCTATCTGGGAATGTTCATGAGCCAATTTGAGCAGTACGATTTTATAATAGAAGAAAAGCAACAATGAATAAAAATGCTGGCCATACATTTCGCTTGCCAGTTCCTGTTCCAGTTTACCTGTCGCTTTCGTGACACACGCGAAATGATACATGCTAGTTACATAATAGGTTTCCTTGCCCCACCTGTCATATACTCTTTCTTGATAATACTTTTCTATATAATCAGGATTTAATGCACCTATATATGGTTCACCATCATTGTCATACCCATTCAGTTCACTGATCCGGAATAAGTCATTTTTAGATATATCACGATCCTCAGGGAATGCCGTATAACTGATCACGTACATCCTTTCATCGATGAAGAAGGGCAAACTGCCAAAATAGGTCGGGTCCGCTTGTTCTTCATCCATATATTCCTCAATTGGCGGCAATAGTTCATTGAAGATGAAATCCTTCACTTGTTCATACTGATTTTCCCGACAGCCGACTTTCGTTTTTTCCTCATCATCAGCAATCGGTTCAAGGATTCGGAATGTATCGCCAAAATAGAGCACATCATCATGTGAAAGCCCTTCAGGTAAAGTAACACGAAGGTTCATCATGCCAATATGAAATGGGCATATGAAGATATCGATAGAGTTAATAATGAATGGGGTATTTAGATAGGGTGATTCGAAGGTACAATCAATATCCAGTTTTTTCGTGAAACGCCGCAAGCCTTCCTTCTGTTTGGCATTACTCGGAAATAAAATTGGCTCGATGTAAGGCATGAAATACTTTTCCAGTTTACGGTGCGAAACTTTATGGCCACCGTAAAATTGATTTTGTTGTTCCATATCTTTCAAGTTCAAAAAAACGAAATTGTCCTCAAACAACTTTTCCACAAACTTTTCAATCTTATTTCCTTCAAGCGTAAATGGAAAAATGTACTGCTGGAAAGTTCGCTTCGTCGGATCATTCTTTACTTTCACATCCATAAAATATATTCCTCCGATTAAACTGCGATTAACACAGGTTTAATTCATCTTGTTTCTTATATTTACCCATGTATATACAAACAAAACGAAACATATTATAGAAAAAAAGTGGACAAATTATCCAAATAAAAAAGATCCCCCAAGCATATGCATGGGGGCCATCGAAAAGAGTTCTTCAACCCTCTTCACTTTAGGGTACTAGAAACTGATGTTTCTAATGAAAAATCCGATATTCGGACCATTTTAACATTTATTTTAAGTATGATAAAATACGAAATTCCTCCATATTTGGGCTTTACCTCTTATTATCATCTAATAAATCCTTATATGCAGGCATTCACAGAAGAAAATATAACTACAGGAATATTTGCAAGATCTTCTGTTCATCCCTTTATCATTAAAATCACGTTTTAACTAAGAAAAAAATGGGTAAATAAAAAAAAGCAAAGGAGAGACATCATGAAATCCGATAGCAATAAACAACATTTTAAATTTTTTGAAAGAACAAATAACGCTAAACCAAGTAAGCGGAAACAAATGAGCGATTTCATTAAAAAGAAAATGAATGCTCAAAACAGTCATTTAAATGGCAAAAACTCATGACATGTGGGATGTCATGAGTTTTTATCTTTTAAAATGCGATTTCATTACCTTGAAGATTGTGCTTCACACATTTCTTGATACCGATTACATTCAAAAAATGTTGAATCTTCTTCATCGAGGTCGCCTGATATTCATCTACAATGGAAAACTCTTTAAGATAAGCGATTTTTTCTTGTACATCTGTATCTATATGATCTTGGCTGGATTCTTTATCATCTGATTTTTTGCATGTGTACACCACAGCTTCACCAATTTTCCTGGTTGCCTTATCAAAATAAAAAGAAAACACAATGGCACATTCATCATCGTAAAAAGAGGGTTGAACTTTCATATTAATATCAATCATTAACCTTACACCTCTCTCCGTTTTGTTATATACACTATAACAAAAGCATTAAAAGGAAATAGGCGTTACAAACTACGCTCACGTTTCTTCAACACCTACCAAATGGACCTTACACCCCCCATTCATAGATAATTATAACTACAGGAATATGCGCAAAAGAATAATCATCATTTAATAATAATAAAAAAAACATCTTCAATTGAAGATGCTTGAATGATTGATAAGAAGCTTCATTTATTTATTTATATAAACCTGGAAGTTCTGCGTAAAGGCCTGGTAATTCGCTTGGGACAATAACAAAAGCAGCGATGATAAGAAAAGATACGACTAATGCTTTAGTACTTTTTTTCATAGGTCATTCCTCCTTTTCTTTTAAAAAAATATTGGTTAAAATAGAAAATAATTCTATAGTTATATTTAACCACAATTCTTAAAGTCATATATTTCGACTAAAGAATCTATTTAAACCGTTCAGGACCTGTACATACCGCTTTCACCGATTTTTCATAACAAAATATAACTCTAGGCATATTTTAAGGAGAATCAAAATGGATTTTTTTGCAGTTGGACAAAAGATCAAAGAGCTACGTAAACAAATCGGGCTTTCCCAGGAAGAGTTGGCAACCGGTATTTGTACACAAGCACAGATCAGTAAGATTGAAAAGGGCGATGTCTATCCATATGCATCCACTCTCTACTTAATTTCCCAACGTTTAGGCGTTGATGTAAACTATTTTTTCGATATTGGAATGACCCCTAGGCTGGATTACGTGGAAGAAGTGATTTATCAATTAAAAATAGCCAGAAGAACCCGAAATTATGAGGAAATGCAGCAAATTGTAAAGGCTGAGGAAAACAGTCCCCTCTTTCTTCAAAATAAAAAGAATCATCAATTGATTCTTTGGCACAAGGGAATATACGAATATGAAAAAAATAAAGATTTAGATAAAGCCATAGAATTCATCAATAAGGCCATCTCCATTACTCATACGACCGATAAAATTTATTCGGAACGGGAGCTTGAAATCCTAAGCAGTCTTGGTGTAATGTATGTTGCCGAAGAACAATACGAAAATGCATTTGCCTTGTTAAGGAAAGCTTTAGATCACTTGAAAGCCCTGCCCTTCTTGACGGATAAAACGCTAAAGACGCGCCTATCCTATAATTTTGGCAGAGTGCTAACACGCCTTGGCCGATACGGAGAGTCCATTGCCTGCTGCCAAGATGCCATAAAGTGGTGCCTCGAACATGATCAATTATATGCTTTAGCGGATTTACATTACCATTTAGGATACAATTTTGAACTCGTAGGTAACTTTGAAGAGGCAAAAGAGTACTTGGAAAAATCTGCGTTTCTATTCAAATTACAAAAAAACCATACCTTTGTTACATTCATCAACAAAAAGCTGGACAGTTGGAAGAACGAAATGAAAATAAACTAATTCTATAATTTGGAGCCATTTCCCCGGGAATGGCTCCAAATTATAGACAAACTCGATGCCTCCAGTCACTCGCTTTCCGCGGGCGGTCCGTTCTCGGGTCCTATGCGCCTGCGGGTCTCCACTTGACGCTCTTCCCCCGCAGGAGTCTCGCACATTGTTCCAATCTACTTTGTATTAAATTTATATATAGAACCCCTTTTGTCTACAAATTGAGCCATTCAACAGGAGTATATAATTTCTCACACTCATCATTACCAAAACCTCTAATCTACATTTTAAATTCCAAGCCAAAATGAAGTATAATAAAGAGATGCTTCAAAAAAGCAATTTTAAAAAAGATTCCTGCCTCATCACTTGGTATTGTGAAGCGTGATGAGGATGAAGGATTTGAGGCATGTTAAAGTGATTGCCAGTTATTCCTGTTTATATCCGAACCGCTTATATTCAAGGGGATTTTTGACGATATTGACTTTTACAGGGTTTTTATGAATATACGGCTAGAAGCATTGATGGTTTGTTCGATTAAATGGATTAGAACGTAAAGAGAACGGCCATAGTCCGGCATTCGATCTGGGATGTAATTTATGCACCCAAAGAAATAAGCCCAGGCGGGATTACGATAAGTTAAAGAACTGATGGTTCATGATCATACAAAAATATAATTTTGGTATACAGGGCTTGTCCCTGAAGGAGGAGAGTATGGAGCGGGAGTTGTTGTTAGTTGGGGAGCGGCTGGCGGAATTTTTGGAGGCCGGGGATCCGGAAGATTCGGATGTGGTGAATCAAGGGCTCCAGTTATACCGTCAGGGGCTCGTTGATATTAAAGAAGAAGCGGCGGATACGATTGCAGCTGAGGTACAGGATGTGACACGCTTTAAGGCCAGGCTGAATCTGCTCTTCCCTCAGGATGGAAGCTGTACATGTGATTCAAGGTTCATTTGCCGGCATCAAATGGCCGTTTTCTTTTCTGCATATTCTGAACACGCTAGTGTTTCCGAATGGCTGAGCGATTGGAAAGCACCAAAAAAAACCTCAACGGCCCAAGCACTGCAGCAAGTGAAACCGGCAAGTGAATTACTTAAACAGGCGGCAGGGAAATCCATCATCTTAGATAAAAGCTATCCATCATGGAAGCAATTCGTGAATGATGAATTTGCTGAACATGTGGAGCCTCATATAGGCGAGGCTACTTATATGATTGAAAATCACATACAAACTTACTTTAAACGCCTTAGCTCAAAAGCTCCAATGGAAAGGGAATGGAAATTACTTTATCATTTCGTTACCCAATTTTGCACGATGCAGCAGACACTGAGAATGATTCAGCTGCATAAAAGTGAGACGCAAACGATCAGGGTCTTTTATGCACTTGCCGTCGACCTTGCAGAGGAGCTTCATGAAACGGTACAGCCGCTTAGCAGGCAAGCGAGGCCCTTCGCCTTTGATCCCTTCGTTTTTAGCATCAAGGAAGATGTAGCTAAACTGCTGGATGGAGGAGAAGGCCTCGAATACGAAAAGATCGACCTTTACCGGGAGATATGGAGCTACTTATTCTCCAACTCCTCATGGCGTAAAGAGGAACTGGAACGAATCAATAAAGAACTTCCCGAGAAGTATATGGGCACCACTGAGAGGACGTCCTATTCCCTCGCAGCGATTCACCTATCCCTTTTGGAGAACCATGATAAACAAGCGATTGGGCTTCTTTCTGAATTGAAGAACGAAGCCTGTCCATACATTTTTTATTGGCTGAATCTCTTGGCTGAATCCGACAACCGGGCACGGGCTATCCCTTTCATTGAATTCATCAATAATAATGTCCAGGAGTTCCTTGCCGGTTTATCCGATTATTATAAACGGGTAGATTTCGTCCGGACCTTTACGACTTTAATTAACAGTAGCTGTTATAAATTAAAACGGACCGATTTGCTTGAGAAATTTTACAGGGCCACCCTTCCGCACAGCTATTGGAACTATGCAAACTTCCTTTTTGAACAAGGACAATATAAAAAATGGGTGGAGATGCATATTTACTCAGAAATCAGCATTGACTTAATCAGCAGTGAATCCATCAAAGAAGTGGTCTCAAAAGAACCGGAACTAATCCTGCCGCTTTATTATCATGCGGTCCAGGAAAAAGTTTCTTTGAAAAATCGGCCTGCTTATAAGCAAGCTGTCCGTTATTTGAAAAGGATGCGCACCATCTATAAGAAGAGCAAAAAGGAAGACGTATTCGAACGTTATATACTTTATGTAGCAGATTCGACCAAACGGCTTCGCGCTTTCCAAGAAGAACTAAAAAGGGGTAAGCTTATCGATGTTTAATCCAGGGAAATTAAAAATCAAAATAGCCGCTCTCGAAAACGGAACTTACGCCCTTGGTGTCGTCAATGAAGAAAATACCTTCCTCACCACGAATTATATACGCAGGCTGTTATTCAACTGGGATGACGCAAGCTTTTATGGCACTAAAATGACTACGGATATAGTGGATGGAAATCAAGTATTCATTCTTGACGCTTGGGGACTTCTCAATTTTTTTGCGAGGGAAAGCTTCAACTCCTTCATAGAATGGGAATGGTCCGAGATATCCTCCCTTTGCCTGTCAGCAGCTCCCGTTCTTCATGAATCCATTGAAGCTGGAATCCCCGTACCGGATTTCACCAATCTTCAATTGGACTCCATCGGCTGGAAGCTGCCGGAGGAAGTGGAAGAGGAATTCGTCCCTTCCTTTTGGGAAGAAGAAATATCTTTGGATCTTCCTTCACCTGAACTGGAAACCAACCGTACTTTTATCGAAAAGTGGTATAACGGTGCCGCTAATATGTATTTAAAAAACTATTCACCCATGCAGCATAAATGGAGTGAAGCCGTCGGGGCATTAAAGGATACTCGACTTTCTCCCGAAGAATTGCAGGCCTTTTTTGACAAGGACAGCTGGCAGGAATGGCTCGGTACCCTGCCCGATCCAAAACCATTCACTATAGGTCTCCGTTTAACTGAGCCTCCAGATGGAAACGGGCCTTGGATGCTCGATGTTACCCTTCGTTCCAAAAGGGATGAGAATATCATTGAAACATATACAGGAAAAAAACTTCCGCGCGGCTGGAATAAGTATGCAAGTGATGTGGTGCGTGCTACGAAACGCTGGCAACTCGTCGTGCCCTGGCTTGGGGAGAATGGCCGTCTGAAAAGGGAGATTTCAGAAACGGATGCATGGGAGTTCTTGACCGATGCAAGCGAAAAGCTCCTGTTTCTTGGCGTCGAAATTCTCCTTCCATCGTGGTGGCTTGCCTTGAAGGAGTCCTCATTGAAGGTCAAAGCGAAAGTGAAGAGCCAATCGAACCGCGGCCCTTCTTATGTCGGGTTAAAAGCTTTAATGGACTTTGATTGGCGGTTCTCATTAAATGGCAAGGAGCTCACTGAGGCGGAGTTCGAGGAGCTCGTCAATGAAAAAAGGCGGCTTGTCTTCATCCGCGGCCAATGGGTCAAGCTTGACCCTGCTTTCATTAAGCAAATTCAGGAGCTGATGGAAACAGCGAATGAAAAAGGCATCCAACTGACTGACTTGCTGCAGCAGGAACTGTTGAATGGCGTGAATGAAGATGGCGATGCCGATTCTGAAAACGATGAAATGCTCCGGATTCAATTTGAATTGAACCAGGAGCTCCGTAAAATGGTGGGAAGGCTCCGGGAAACCAAAAACATATCCATCCTGCCCGTCCCTAATGCACTTCAAGGTGATTTACGCCCCTATCAAAAACTGGGCATGAGCTGGCTCCTTTTTTTAAGGGAGCATGGTTTTGGTGCTTGTCTAGCCGACGATATGGGACTTGGAAAAACCGTCCAGATGATTGCCTACCTACTTCATGTTAAAGGCAAAGAAAGGGTCGGTAAAGAGCTGCCCACTGCGCCCAAGGATGAACAAAAGAGTGAACCGATCATCGTCGAAGAGGATAGTAGCGCGGAGAGCAGTGATGAGGGTGAAGTCATTACCACTGCCCCTGAATCCGTCCCTGTACAATCGGCGCTCATCGTCTGCCCGACATCGGTACTTGGCAACTGGCAAAAAGAATTGGAAAAATTCGCTCCATCACTTAAAGTTCACCTACACTACGGATCGAATCGTGCTAAAGGTGAGGCATTTACTAAACTGGCAGCCGATCATGATATTGTCTTAACATCATATGGACTGACCCACCAAGATGTGGCTGAACTGACCTCCATCCATTGGAGCAGCGTTATCCTTGATGAAGCACAAAACATCAAGAATGCCCAAACGAAGCAATCCAAAGCGGTCCGCAAGCTAAATGGCAGACATCATATCGCCCTATCGGGTACGCCGATGGAAAACCGTTTAAGTGAGCTATGGGCGATTTTCGACTTCATCAACAAAGGTTATCTCGGAACGCTAGGTCAGTTTCAGGAAAAATATGTGGCGACCATCGAGCGTGATGATCAGAAGGATAAAATCAAGGAATTGCAGCGTTTGATACAGCCATTTTTGCTTCGCCGTACAAAGCGTGATAAAGAAGTCGCTCTTAATCTTCCGGATAAGCAAGAACAAAAGGAATTCGTACCGCTTACCACCGAGCAAGCATCGTTGTATGAGCAACTGATTAAAGATACATTCACTGATATCGAACAACTATCTGCCTTTGAAAGAAAAGGCATCATCCTCCAGATGCTGAATAAGCTAAAGCAGCTTTGCAATCATCCAGCTCTTTACTTAAAAGAAATGGAAAAGGAAAACATCATGAAGGCACCTAACCGATCTGGCAAACTCGAGAAGCTGACCGAGCTTATCGATGCTGTCCGCGAACAGGATGAAAGCTGTCTCATTTTCACACAATATATCGGGATGGGCAATATGATTAAAGAATTGCTGGAAAAACGATATGGCTTTGAAGTGCCATTCCTGAACGGGAGTGCGAACAAGAAGCAGCGTGATGAAATGATTACGCGATTCCAGGATGGGGATTTCCCTATTTTCATACTCTCGTTGAAAGCAGGCGGCACTGGGCTTAATCTTACAGAAGCAAACCACGTGATTCACTATGATCGCTGGTGGAACCCAGCTGTTGAAAATCAAGCCACCGACCGTGCTTACCGAATTGGGCAACAGCGTTTCGTTCACGTTCATAAGCTAATCTGCACAGGGACCCTGGAAGAAAAAATCGACCAGATGCTTGATAAAAAGCAAGCCCTGAACGACGAGATCATCAGCAGTGACAACTGGATCACCGAACTTTCCACAGAGGAAATCAAGGACCTGGTTGCTCTTCAATAAACCCGCTCTCACGATTTGAAGAAGAATGAGGTCAGGTTGTTAACTTATAAGGAAAAAAAGGGGAATGCAATTCGATATGCATTCCCCTTTTTTATACATAAGCGTCCTGTAACTTTATTGAATACCTGGTATGGCCAGGTTCAAATGCATGTCTTTTATCAAAAAATCGATTTAACCATATAAAGAGCTGTGATCCAAATGATGATTGCAGAAATTTTATTTAATATTCCAAGGAATTTACCAGATGTATCAACCTTTTTCAGCAATCGTCCCGCAAGACATAATCCATGGAACCAGCACCATGACACAAAGATGCACGTTGCGGTGAAAATCATTTTATCTTTTCCTGAATAAACAAGTGAGCTCGAACCGATTACACCTATCGTATCCAAGATTGCATGCGGATTCAGTAATGATACGGATAGAGCAATTACAATTTGTTTTTTGGTCGACATCTGCATGGATTGGGCACCTGACTGTGAGTTCGATTTGGCAAACCAAATCTGAAAACCCATATACAATAAAAATATAACTCCGATTATGATTAATGTAAGGCGCAACCAATCATATTGCATGACAACCAACGAAACACCTAAAATAGCTAACAAAATGAGCAGTGTATCACAAATTGCAGCTGTTATCGTTGCTGGCAATGCTTTTTTTATTGTAGGTTGGATTGCTCCTTGATTAAAAATGAATACATTTTGCACTCCCAACGGAAGTATCAGCCCCAATGCCAATAATAATCCATGAAAAAATGGCCCCATACGAATACCCCCTCCTTTCAAATTCAGTATAATGAAAAAAACAAAGGAATTGACCATCCAATTGGTTGGCTTTCAAACCAACCAATTTATATTGAATACAGAACATGAAAGGAGTGGTTTTCGTATGTTTATCGAATGGAGACCAAACCGTACTTCCGACCAATCACTTCACCTGCAAATAGTGGATTGGATCAAACAACAAATTACACGAGGGGAATGGCCAGTTAGTACCAAGCTTCCATCACAACGTTCATTGGCCGACTCATTTGGGGTAAACCGAAGTACCATCATCACAGCCATTGATGAGTTGATTGCTGATGGATTATTGGAAACTAAGGTTGGGTCCGGCACATTCGTTTCCAATAATACATGGAATGTGCTCGTCTCAAGCAAACAGCCCGACTGGAAAAACTATGTCCGGAATGGACTCTATGAACCTAATTTAAAAACGATTCAGGACATTAATCAGTATGAAACGGACACTGCCATCATCAGATTAGGCACGGGCGAACTATCTCCAGATCTATTGCCTGCAAAACAAATCGAAAAGACGTTGCGATCCACTTCTTTTGATGCCCACTCTTTAGGCTATTCCGAACCCAAGGGTGATAAGAGACTTCGTCAATGTATAAGTGCTTATTTAGAAACAAAAGGGATCAACGCGAGTCCCAGCTCCCTCATGGTCGTTTCTGGCGGGCTTCAGGCACTCCAGTTGATATCAGTCGGTTTACTTCAAAAGGGATCGATGATTTTACATGAATCCCCTTCCTATTTAAATTCCGTTCACCCTTTTCAATCTGCGGGCATGCACTTAGTAGGTTTATCAATACAAGGCCGGGAAAGTATCCCGACACAAATAAAGCACATCAACGGAAGGAAGAAAGCGTCACTATTTTATACTGTTCCAACGTTTAACAATCCAACGAATACTACATGGTCAAAAGAAGAAAGACTTAACCTCCTATCACTATGCAAAAAGGAACAGATCCCGATTATTGAAGATGACGTATATAGTGATTTGTGGTTTGATAATGAACCACCGCCTCCATTAAAATCCCTTGATGCAGATGGCCTTGTATTGCATATTGGCAGCATGTCCAAAACATTAAGCCCAGGATTGCGTATCGGATGGATTGCTGGCCCAATAACTGTGATTGAACGTTTAGCGGACATTAAAATGCAAATGGATTATGGTTCAAGTGCACTTTCCCAGCACCTTGTGGCGGAATGGTTAGCAAATGGGCAATATTCAAAGCATTTAGAGTGGCTAAGGCATGAGTTGATAGGACGCAGAGATTTTATATTAACTCTTCTCAATCAATATTTTAAGGGACTGGCTGAATGGCAAATACCTCAAGGAGGATTTTATATATGGTTAAAATTATGTAAACCAATCGTGAATTCAAACCTTTTCAGGCAAGCGTTAAAGGAAAACATACTTCTTAATCCGGGATACATATACGAACCAAATAACCATACACATATACGGCTTTCATATTCATACGCCTCGGAGGAACAATTAGCTTATGGCATCCAAACCCTTTCAAAGATCATTCGGCGGTTGGTTTGACATCTTGAAGGATTGGAGAGGCATTAATGGAGCTGCCGTGGCAGCTCCATCCTTATTGAGTAAAGTAACTTTTCGTATTAATTATTCGGAAATCTCATACCTTACAACGTCCTGCCTAAAAATGTTAGGGATTTCATGGCGTAGCAGCTTTCATCTTTACGTTCCTCTCTTTTTGCTGGATGATGAAAAAAGAATGGTGATAGCCATGATTGATCATGATATGATCGAGGATTGCAGTAAGCGCCTCACCCTTATTCGGCTGATATGTCTCTGAACTTTCTTCAATGATGATTTTTTCTTGGTGGGGGTCATAATTAATAGATGTTTTAGCACCTTCTTCAAAAAAAGAAAGGGTTACCTCCTGACATAGAGGAAAATCCTGATAAGGTGAATCAGAGCGGAGATCCTTTTCAAAGGGAGAATGGACGTGCTGAAGTGCATCAAAGAAACTCGGTTTTGTAAGATATGACCTGTCGCTTCCTCTCCTTTCGAATTTCACTGTAATTGCAATACTAGTTACTTTATTGCTAGATTTCTTCTTATAATTCATAGATACCCTCCTTCCAATAAGACCTTTATACCTAATTCTTTTATCCTATTCGATATACCTGCCGGATAATGAAAAAACTTCCTCACTAAGAGATTTCCATATTAGCACGGTGAAAACGCAAGGAACTACACCATAATCTACTAAAGAATTCATTCATCAAATCCATACTCAGGAAAGCTTATTATGCAAAAACAGCCCTCTTGGATAAGAGGGCTCATACTGTAGACAAATTCGAACGAGTTTGCCCGCAGTTTTTTCTTTGAAAACGTCCAGTTTATTTCAGAAATCCGCTCCCTTTCCGCCGCCGACTGTCTGCCAAGCCTCCTCGACGCAAGCGTCTGTGGGGGTCTCGGCTAGCCAGGTATTCGGCAGGAGTGTCGCAAATTTCTTCAATTTAATGGTGGTTTCATTCCATATTAAAAGGTAAAAATTCATGAAGGATAACCAAGTCTTCTTTTTATAGTCATGGTTCGGGGTAGTCCATTCGGAACCCCCTTTTTGTACGAAGGAAGGCAAGTTTGCCTACAGTATTATTTTGAAAGACATTCCAGTTGATTGGAGCGGGTGTACAAGACTCATGCGGGAATGGCGTGTCCAAGGCGCAACGAGCGCCGAGAGCGGACCGCCCGCTGAAAGCGAGTGCCCTACATCCCAACCAATGTTCGAATTGTACAAACCCTCAAAAAAACTGTAGGTACAAATCAAGTATGTCTACAAACTGAAGCCCTCCTGGGTAAGAGGGCTTCCTTTCGTTATTTTTTTGCTTTATTGATGTTAAAGGATTTCTTCATTTCATTTCCTGCAAGATCGGTCACCTTAAACTCAATCTTATTGTTGCCTGTTTTAAGCGGCAGTTCCAAATCCTCTATCTTCTTCTTATAGGCACGCATTTTGTATGGTTCCTTGAATTCATGATAGAATACTTCGCTTCCGTTCAGGTAAAGGCGGATTTCATCGAAATTATCTTCCACTGTCACGTCCACTTTTGGATTTTTCCCTTTGGCTCCCACAGTTTTCGGTACACCCTTCACATTTAAACTTGGCTTTGTTGCATCGACCATAATCGTCCGTTTAAAGGAAACCGTGTTATCCCATTTATCTGTTGCTTTAACAGTGAAGCTTTGAACACCCTCTTCAAATTTCTTTTCATATGAGAATTCATATTTGTTATTCGCCTTGTTATACGTTGCAGGTACCGTTTTATTGTCGATTTTAAACTCCTTTATTTCCGACGCTTCTTCAATTTCCCCTGTTATTTTGATTTTATTTTTATTGTTCACGCTCAAGGCTTCAGGACTCTTGATCTTTACAGCTGGTGCATGATTATCGATTGGAGCTGAATCACTGGCTAATTCAGTTTCAGCCGTTTTTTCATTACCTGCATAGTCAATTGCCACAACCTGAACCTTTTCCCCTTTTACATCAGGTAAAGTGAATTGCTTCGCACTCGCCGGGAGCGGCTCTTCCATGATGGATGCTCCATCGACTTGTACATCGTAATAAGCAAGTCCTGAACCATTCAAATTATCCTTGCCTTGGATGGTTAATACATTGCCTTTTTTCGAAATTTTGACTGTCGGCTTTACCGTATCGATTTTGATAGGCATTTTAAACGTCTGCCATTTTGCACCCTCGTAATCTATCATCGCTTTGATTTCAAAATAATAGACCCCATCCTTAGCGAGTGCATTATTGATTTTACCGTCCCATTTACGGACCGGATCAAGGGTGTACGCGGTCCCTTGTCCGCCATCATAATAGTCCTTGCGCACATTATTCTCTGTGCGAAGTTTCCGGATTGATTTGTTTTCACCATTCAATATATTGTATTCTACCTTTTTCGCATTCCTTAAGAATGATAGGACAGGCACGAAGTCATCCTGTGCACCATCATTATTTGGGGAAATCGCAATATTTTTGCCATTGAATGTTTTTCCCGCAGGGTCATAGCCAAGATAAGTGAAATCCTCACCTGCTGTAGAAACTCCACCTGCCATGCCATAGAAGGACTCTTTATCATATTTAGTGCCATCCAGGATAGGGGCTTTGTCCCACTCCCCTTTAAACCCTACATACGGTACATTCAGTTCCGGATTCGTATCGGCTGGATCCTTCAATGAAATGAACCCTTCAACAAAATATCCGTTTGGAAAGACCTCGTCAATGTCTACAAGAGTCTGAAGGTCATCACCGAGTACTTTTGCATCGGATATGTCAACTTTCACTTCGAATGTAACCGATTTTTTTGCGGGAACGGTAATCTTATTTGTGCTTTTATTATTGATTTTAATCGAAGCGTTCTTAATTTCCTGTGCTTCCAGTTCGTTAGCGGTATAACCGAGTTGTCCCTGGATTGCATAGTCTGTTTGGATATTACCTTTTACATCATACTTGACCGCTTTGTTGCTGAAGTTTTCAACCTTTAAAGTAAAGGCGAACTTATTGCCAATCTCCTTCATTGCAACCTTCGCTTCTTTCGTGAATGCCTCGGTCACGACAGCAGGTGTGGACAATGCGGATTGCAGCTGCATGACCCCGGCTCCCTGCCTGCGAGGCGAGTAAGGGTTTTCCCAGTCAAGGGCTTTATTGACGACACCTTGATCCGCTAGTGGTTTTGAAGTATTCATCATCAGGTTCTTCGCTAAATTTGCCCGGGCAGAACCATTTAATTTAAATTCTTTATCCACTCTTTCAAGAACAAGTGCCGAGCCGCCGGAAACATGTGGTGCCGCCATCGAAGTACCACTCATCATTCCATATTCATCGTTGTTCAGCGTCGAATAAATTTGTCCTCCCGGAGCAGTGATTTCCGGTTTAAAATCCAGGTTTGGTGCGACTCCCCATGAACTGAATGAGCTCATTTTCCCTGCTTCTGGATTTACAGCTTTTGTTTTATCACCATTAAAGGTAATCTTCACCTTTTCTCCATCCGTTAAGGCCGCTTTCAGCTTTGCACCATCCGATTTCAACATGAACAGCTGGGGAATGGTGATGCTTGGATCTGTGGCCATGGAAATATATCCGTCAGCATTATTGTAAATAATGACTCCTGTCGCACCTGCTGCCTGGGCATTTTGCGCCTTTTCTATAAAAGAAAGCGTGCCGCGTTCGATGAGGGCGAACTTGCCTTTAACATCCACTTTGGAAAGCTCCTCTGGCGTCCCAAGACCTGCAGCCACCAAGTCATGTGTTTTTTCCTTTAAAGTATTGGGATGTACGCTTGAAGCCGACATGAACGGGGCTTTCCCTACTTGTCCATTTATATCATAAGTCGCTGCATCCAAATCCATATAGTTATTCTCTACCGACGCCACTTGTACAGAATCGTATGCAAGTCCAGGTGAACCTGAAACGCCAATATCCGGGTTCGACGCTGATGGGTTTGCAAATCCATTTCCAAAATGTGCTGAGTTTCCTGCTGAAATCGACATGAGGATCCCATTATCAACAGCCCTGGATACCGCCTGCTGCTCCGGATCTTCTGCAGATACAAAACCTGCAGTGGAGCCAAGGCTCATATTCAACACATCCGCCCCAAGGATGATGGCATCGTCAATTGCCTTGATATATATATCGCCCCATGTTGTCTGCATGTCGGGATCATTCCCGAAGACCTTTAAAGCAAGCAGCTGGGCTTCAGGAGCAACCCCTTTAATGCCGCCATTCTCTTCATCTCCATTGGCACCGGCTGTACCTGCTACATGCATTCCATGCATTGACGCCCCTTCACCAAGATCAAGGATTTCTTCATTTTCATCCATGTAATTGTATCCATAAGGAACCTTCGCCGTATAATAATTGCCTAATAGATGGTTAGATTCCTTCATTCCGCTAATTTCATTTTCAGTCAGTTCTGCCTTATTATCATTATTCAGGACCATATCACGGTGAGATGGGTCGATTCCAGTATCGATAATCCCGACGACCATCCCTTCCCCTTTATATCCATATTCCCGCCAAGCTTCCTGGGCTTGGACTAGTTCTTTACTATAAAGCATTTCGGGTTTTTCTACAGGACGTTCATATTCATTCGCAATATGTACTTCAGCAACTTCCGGCATGGCTTCCACCTTTTTGATTTCACCATACTGAAGTTCACCGCTGAACCCATTGACGACTGTCGTAAAACTTTCAAGCTCCTTGAAAGCTATTTTTTTCTCTTTCACCTTTTTTTTCAATTTCTTCTGATTAGCTAGCTTTTCGGACTTTAATTGTTGTTTCTTATTTTTCGATAACTGTTTAAAAAGTTTCCCTTCCTTCGAAGCTGTTTCTATTGCCGGGGCTTCCTTCATCTCTACGATGACCCTGACCTTCTCATTGCTTTTGTATTTCTTATCCAAATCATTTTTCTTCAGCTTTATAATACTTTCCTGATTCTTCTTACCTGCACCGCCCGAACCTGCCGGGGGGTCTGGGAGCTTGGCTGCGGAAACGCTTGCAGTAAATACTAATAGAAAGATTGCTAGAATGGACAAGCTACGTTTAATCAATGAACTTTCCTCCTCTAAAATAAGCAATTTTTGGAATATTCTTACTGAGTATAAAAGTATCACAACTTTTGGGGTGATTTTAAGAGATAATAGTCACTATTTTCCTATTCCGAACTAGGATTTTGTTATTATTTTTCATATTTTGATAGATTTACAGATAAACGACAAAAAGATGGTGATGTTAATCTAACATCACCCTTTAACTTCTAGTTTTTCATTCTTGGATCCAAAGCATCGCGCAGCCCATCCCCCATTAGGTTAAAGCCGAGTACCGTAAGCATGATTGCAAGCCCAGGGAAAAGAACCGTCCATGGTGCTTGAATGATGAACGCCCTGGAATCGGCGAGCATTTTCCCCCACTCTGGTGCTGGCGGCTGTGCACCAAGACCGAGAAAGCCGAGTGCTGCACACTCAATTATGGCAGTTGCAATCGCTAACGTACCTTGAACGATAATCGGTGCAAGGCTATTCGGAAGGACGTGGTGAAGGAGAATGCGGCCATCCCCCATTCCAATTGCCTTTGCAGCCGTTACATATTCCTCTTCTTTCACCGTTAAGACCCGTGAACGTAAAAGCCGGCCGAATATCGGGACATTGACGATGGCTATGGCGATAAGTGCGTTGCGAAGGGAGGGCCCCAAAACGGCAACGACAGCAATGGCAAGCAAGATACTTGGAAAGGCCAGAATAATATCAAAGATCCTCGATATGATCGTATCTATCCACCTGCCGTAATAACCGGCAATGATTCCTAAAAAAGACCCGACCACAACAGATCCGGCAACAGATAAAAAGCCGACCCCTATTGATATGCGCGAGCCATAAATGACCCTGCTCAAAATATCCCGGCCAAATTCATCCGTTCCGAACCAATGCTCCGCAGACGGGGCCAAATGTTTATCACTTAGCTTTTGCCCCTCAAATGAATAAGGTGCTATAACGGGTGCGAAGATGGCGATTAGGATGAAAAATGAAACAATCCCCAGACCCACAAGGGCTACCTTATTTTTCTTAAAACTTTTCCAGCCTTCCTTCCAGGGAGAGATGACTTTTTCCTCTGCCTCTTTTGGAGGAAGGATTGGCGAAGTATTCGTTGCTATTTCAGGCATGAGTTTCCCTCCCTATTTATACTTAATCCTAGGATCGATCGCTGCATACAACAAGTCCACAACTAGATTGATCATGACAAACAAAAAGGCGATGACGAGAATTCCGGACTGTATCACCGGATAATCCCGAGATAGGATTGCATCATAAATATATGTACCGATACCTGGCCACCCAAAAATGTTTTCCGTCAATATGGCGCCGCCTAAAAGTAATCCTGTTTGCAGTCCGATAACCGTCACCACTGGAATCAGGGCATTCTTAAAGGAATGCTTGTAAACAACCCAAAACATTCTCATTCCTTTAGCACGAGCCGTACGAATGAAATCCGATCTCATAACTTCCAGCATGGAAGAACGTGTCATCCTTGCAATAATGGCCATCGGAATGGTCGCCAGCGCAATTCCCGGCAAGATGAGATGTTTTATCACTTCGAAAAACTGATCCACCCTGCCCGCCATGAGTGTATCTATCAAATACAGTCCGGTTATGGCATCAACGGGATCCCTGATATTGTCCCGCCCTGTCGTCGGAAGTAAATCCCATTGAATTGAAATGATATATTGTTCCATTAATCCCAGCCAGAAAATAGGCATGGACAAACCAATCAACGCAATCACCATGGCGACATAATCAAACCATGAGTTTTGGAACCAAGCTGATATAATCCCTGCATTAACGCCTATGACCACGGCGATGATCATGGCGATCAAGGCCAGTTCTATCGTAGCCATGAGGTATGGCCCAATTTCTTCGGAAACCGGACTATTCGTTTTTAAGGAAACACCCAGGTCTCCCTTTAACAGGCCTGATAAGTAATCCCAAAATTGAATGAACCAAGGTTTATCCAGACCAAGTTCCTTTGTCATTGCAGCGACTGCCTCTTCCGTTGCTTGCTGCCCTAAAATTACCTGTGCTGGATTTCCTGGAATAGCCCGGATCATCATGAATACAATAAACGCCATTCCTAGTAACACTGGAATGAGAGATCCTAAACGTCGTACGGTATAGGAAAACAAAACAATCACCCGCCTTTTAAATAAGGGGCCTTAAAAGCGCCCTCGATCATTTTGAAATGCATTCCATAACAAAACCGGGAAGCATGCAAGACTCCATACTACCCGGTTCGTACGGTTAATTTTCTAGAGAAACATTAACAAGGGATTGTGAACCAGTTGGGTGTGGAACAAACCCTTTGACCGTCTTAGATCCGGCTAACTGCGGTAAAGAATGTACAAGCGGAACCCATGGAGCTTCATCATGAATGATTTCCTGGGCTTTTCCATACAACTCATTACGCTTGGCTTCATCTGCCGTGGACTGAGCTTCGATCAGCAGTTTATGGACTTCTTCGTTAGCGTAACGGGCATAGTTGTTGGAGCCGATATTATCTTTATCCAATAATGTATAAAGGAAGTTATCCGCATCCCCATTATCGCCTGTCCAGCCCATCATGAAGGATTGGGCTTCACCGGCCTGCACTTTCTCTAAATATGCAGCCCATTCGTATGAAACGATATTCGCTTCGATGCCGACTTGTTTTAGGCTTGCTTGAATGGCTTCAGCCACTTTTTGACCATCTGGCATATATGGGCGCGGTACCGGCATTGCCCATAGGTCCATTTTAAATCCGTCTTCAAGTCCAGCTTTTTTCAGCAGTTCCTTCGCTTTTTCTACATCGTAATCATAGTCTTCGACTTTGTCATTGTAGCCAGAAACGGATGGCGGCATAGGATTCTTGGCAGGCTCTGCTGTGCCTTCATAAAAATTATCAATGATTTCCTTTTTATTGATCAAATGCGAGATGGCTTGACGCACTTCTTTCTTGTCGAATGGTGCCTTCTCAACATTGAAAGCAAAGTACCCGACATTCATGGATGCACGTTCGAATATTTGCAGGTTTTCATCTCCTGTAACTTTACTGATATCACTTGGGTTCAACCCGTCCATCAGGTCGATTTCACCTTTGATTGCAGCATTTAAACGCGCAGAGTTATCTTTAATGACCTTAAACGTGATACCATCAAGTTTTGGCAGTCCATCTTGCCAATAGTCATCGTTTTTCACCACTTCAATCGTATCGCCAGGTTTCCATGATTTGAATTTGAAAGGACCTGTACCAGATGGATTTTTAGTGAAATCGTCACCCTCTTTTTCAATTCCAGCCGGACTGGCTATTGCAAATGTAGGCATGGCAAGGTTTTTCAGGAACGGCGCCTGCGGACGGTTCAAAGTGAATTCCACCGTGCTGGCATCGATCGCTTTTACTTCTTTGATAACATGGCCTTCATCACCTTCAAATCCTCCGAACATGGAGGCATAGTACGCAAATTTACCCTCATCCTTACTTTGTGCCCAACGTTGAAAGTTTTTTACGACAGCATCTGCATTGAAATCCGTACCATCATGGAACTTGATTCCGGTTTTCAATTTGAATGTGTATGTTTTTGCGTCATCGGACACTTCCCATGATTCTGCAAGACCCGGATTGATTTCCGTATCATCTTCCCCATATTTCACAAGCGTTTCAAAGATCTGCTGTGTGACGATGAATGATTCACCATCGGTTACGATGGCTGGGTCAAGACCGACAGCGTCTCCGCCTTTACCGTATATCAATACGCCGCCCTTCGCTTCACTCGATCCCCCTTTACCATCATCTTTCTCTTTTGATGTAGACGAGGAGCATCCCGCAAGCGCTAGTGAAAGAGCAAGGATACCAGTCAGCAATAATGCCCATGTTTTCTTCATATTCTTCCCCCTTATTATTTGCGAATTTATGTATACGTCGTGTCAATTGTATAAATGACAAGCAACGTAGTGACCAGGTTTATGTTCATTCAGAATTGGCTTGTCCGTTTTGCATTCTTCCATCGCCTTCGGACATCTCGTATGGAATGGACAGCCGCCGGGCGGGTTTGATGGGCTTGGAACATCTCCCTGCAGGATTACCCTATCCCCCTTGTATTCCACATCCGGGATCGGCACCGCTGATAATAAAGCCTGCGTATATGGGTGAAGCGGATCTTCATAAAGTCCTTCACTTTCCGTCAATTCAACTATATGTCCAAGATACATGACGCCGACACGGTCGGAGATATGCCTTACCACCCCAAGATCATGGGCAATGAACAAGTAGGTCAAATCAAAATCTTCCTGCAAATCCTGCAACAGATTCAAGACCTGGGCCTGAATCGACACATCCAGTGCAGATACCGGCTCATCTGCAATGATCAGTTTAGGGTTGACTGCAAGTGCCCTCGCGATGCCAATACGCTGCCGCTGGCCCCCGCTGAATTGATGAGGATACCTTTTAGCATGGTAACTGCTTAAGCCAACAACCCTAAGAAGTTCCTGTACACGGGATTTTCGTGCCTTTTTATCTTTAACCCCATGAACGATGAGCGGTTCTTCCAATATTTTTTCAATTGTATGCCTGGGATTGAGAGAAGCGAATGGGTCCTGAAAGACCATCTGCATTTCACGGCGCATCTTTCTCATTTCACCGGCAGATAAAGCCGTCAGGTCCTTTCCTTCAAAATAAACATTACCCTCACTTGGCTCAAGCAATCGAAGCAATAATCTTCCCGTCGTCGACTTTCCGCAACCGCTTTCACCGACAAGGCCTAAAGTTTCCCCTTTATATATGGAAAAAGACAAACCATCAACTGCCTTGACCTCTCCAATGGTCTTTCCCAGAACCCCTCCTTTAATCGGAAAATGCTTCTTTAGGTTTTCTACCTTAACCAATGTTTGACTCATGCAAGGCAGCTCCTTTCCCATCTTCATACAGCCAGCAGCGAACATGCTGACCCTCATCGAATTTCAATAGAGACGGGGTCTCATTTATACATTGCTCCATGGCATGTGAGCATCGAGGGGCAAACTGGCACCCGAGGTTACTTGTCCCAGGTTTTGGCACATTACCAGGTATTGAGTAAAGGCGCTCTTTCTTTATTCGCATATCCGGAATCGATTGTAGTAAACCGACCGTATAAGGGTGCTTAGGATTTTGGAAAATCGTTTGCACATTTCCTTCCTCTATTACCTTGCCGGCATACATGACAATGACACGTTCACACATTTGCGCAACTACCCCAAGATCATGGGTAATCATCATGATTGCCGTGTCTGTTTCTTTATTTAAATTCTTCATTAATTCTAGAATTTGTGCCTGGATCGTCACATCCAAAGCCGTTGTCGGTTCATCGGCTATTAGGAGTTTCGGCTCACAGATCATGGCCATTGCTATCATGACCCTTTGTCTCATTCCGCCTGAAAGCTGATGAGGATATTCATCGAGCAATTCCTCGGCACGGCCAAGCCCAACCAGCTTCAACATTTCCACCGCTCTTTGGCGGGCCTGTTTTTTGTTCCATTTTTTATGTATCCGAAGCGTCTCAACCAACTGCTCGCCAATAGTGAACACGGGATTCAAGCTTGTCATCGGTTCCTGAAATATCATCGCTATATCATTCCCGCGAATTTTTCTCATTTTCGCTTCAGAGGCATTTGCGATGTTCTCTCCTTTAAAAAGGATTTCTCCCTCCACCTTACCAGCCGGTGAAGAAACGAGACCCATGATGGACAGAGAAGTAACGCTTTTTCCGCACCCCGATTCTCCCACTATCCCTAAAACCTCACCAGGATTGACATGAAAATCGATTGAATTCACGACAGGGATCACCCCATCGTCCGTACGAAAACTGGTTTGCAGCCCATTCACCTTAATAATTGGTTCGTCCATCAAATCACTTCCTATATATAACTTTTTTTCCAATTATATTATTGGGTTTATTATTGCATCAAAATTAAAATATTACAATATATTTTCTAAAAATTCTAATTTAACAGAATTATTTTTTTATATTTTCCTATTTACGCACTTTTTGGCACAAAAAAAATGACTGCAAATTTACAGTCATTACAAGAGGGGAAACAGATAAATCGATTTTATTGAGGGTAAATCGGGGTTTCCAGCCGAGGAAGAGGCTATATTAGCTTAGGGGGAATGAATTGATGAAAATGAATTTTATAAATAGTGTTGAAATTCTGTACAGTTATTTTTCATTATGGTCATATAAATACTTTTTTTGTTCCCTATATTTTAAGCATAAAATTGATCGTTCCTATTATTGAAGGAATATATATCTCACTAATGTTTTTTCCACTACGGCATAACAATCTTGCTTCTGTCCTGTCGTCATGCCCAAAACTATAAACCAATATGTTCAAATTCCTTGGGCTTAACATCATTTTGTTTAGACCCAATGAATTGAACCCTCTCGGCGACCACTTCAGTTACATATACATATTTACCCTCCTGATTTTCATATCTCCTTGTTTGTATTCTGCCAGTTATGCCGATTATGGCACCTTTTTTACAATATTGAGCAGTATTTTCAGCAGACTTTTTCCATATGATACACTGTACAAAGTCTGCCTCATAGTTACCGACAGTATTACGAAAGTTCCGGTTGACTGCTAAAGTGATATTGGAAACAGCCTTGCCATCAGGTGTGTGTCTTAATTCGGGATCCTTCGTAAGCCTGCCGACGAGGGTAACTTGGTTAATCATTTTTTCACTCCTTCCTCTTTAATATGCTTTTATCATACTCTTTCTTCCATCGATTAAAAAATGAAGGAAATAGCCTTAATACACCATTTTTCTTCATAAAAAACCGTTTGAAATGATGCAAAACCATTTTTTATTGATTAAAATTAGGTGAAAAACGAATAGTTAACAAAATTAAATATTTTGCAAATTTTTATTCTATCCTTCATAATTTAGACAAATGTTGGGTATTCATTTCATTAAGGAACTTTTTTTTAGTATGATATAATTACCTTTAAAAGGATTTATCGATATGTACTATTTCAAAATTTACGTTTAAGAGAGGTAATTACAGCTCTTTCTTGCAAGAAACGGAGGAATTAGATGAAATCATTTAAATTGATCTCGTTGCAAATTGTAACTGAAAATTTTAACTTGATTGATATTGTATTAACAGATGGATTGATTATAAATAAAGAAAACGACGCTAGATCGTGGTTACTGGAAGCCTTTGTAGATGAAAATCATTTCAAAGAGCTTGAACCTTCACTTCCCGATATAAACGGAGAGGTGTATATCCAGGCCGTCATTACCAACAAGGATAATGAACCGGCTTTGTTTCACACTGTACTACGCACAATAAGAAAAGTCGGCAGCCATTATAGCCTTCTATTCGTTGGTCACATCCAAAAAACACGGAGCAAATATGCAGAACTTCTTCTTGAAGATTTGGTTCAAAAAGGTCTCGTCGGCGATGAATTAATAAATGAGTTCAAGCAAAAAATCCGCTCAAAGCCTAAATTAGCAACCAATAAATAAAAACCTTCCTTTAATTCCCATCCCCTAAACGAATGCATATAAAAAGACTGACTTAGCTGAAGAAGGATATTAATCCTCTTCTTACCTAAGCCAGTCTTTGCCATTCCGTGCTAATTACTTATTGTTGTCGCCTTTTTTCTCAGCGTCTTCAATCAAGTCATCGGCATCATTATCGACGTTATTATCGTTGTTATTATCGTCGTTTTCAAGGATGTCATCATCGTTATTGTTGTCGTTATCAAGCATGCCATCATCGTTATCGTTGTTGTTATCATCTTCAATGATGTTGTTATCTTCTTCTGGAGCGGGATTGTTGTTGTCATCATTATCCGTTCCACATCCAGCAAGGAACATAATAGATAATAAAGATCCCCCAATTAGTGCAAAAATTTTCTTCATCATTTTTGGCAACCTCCCTTCTTTCTTTATCATTAGTTATTTTGCCCGAATGTGAAAATAACTTGCGTCCTATTTTAAATTTAAAAAGAAAATCCTCTAATTTGAATTTAATCATTAAAAAATGCCGGACATAAAAATGTCCGGCATTCAAAGGGAGATAGATAGTTCTTAAAACCGCGCTTGCTTTAAAAAAGCATGCGGCGCTATTTATATACACCGCTTCACGATTCCTTAAACCATTTTTGAAATTTGAAATATATAGTTAAAATACCCCATTTCCCTTTCGCGTAAAATGAATCCTATTTGTCACCAAAAGCAAACATGATATCGGCTTCACATGCTGTTTCTCCATCTACCGTTGCCACTGCTTTCCCTTTACCCATTGAACCTCTCATACGCACTATTTCCACTTCCAGACGCAGCTGATCACCTGGTTTTACTTGCTTTTTAAAGCGGCAATTATCTATCCCAGCGAAAAATGCAAGCCGCCCTTTGTATTCTTCCTGTTTTAAAACGGCTACAGCGCCAACTTGCGCTAATGCCTCTACAATCAAAACTCCAGGCATAACTGGATAATCGGGGAAATGGCCATTAAAGAATTCTTCATTTGCTGTGACATTCTTCAATCCTACCGCTCTTTTCCCTTCATCTATTTCAATGATACGGTCGACTAATAAGAATGGGTAACGATGCGGAATAATTTCCTTTATTTGTGTGATGTCAAGCATACTTGTTCCTCCTATGACTTAAATATTTCAAACATAACGTAAACTCGCCCCTGTCATGAAGACAGAGGCGTAGTTGCCATGTAATATAAATCCGATAACGACAGCAACTACTTCAAAAAAAACATGGAACTACGCGCCCTTGTTCACTATATCAATAATATGGGTCCATGTGGATTTTTGGAAAACATCCATTGCATGTCCTCCACCAATCACACTGTATCCTAATAGTGCCCCGGATAATACAGCAATGAAAATCAATCCGATAACAATGAGTAAACGAAGCCAAATCGGTAAAAGACGGACCTTGACTCTTCGATTCGGTTTCGCCTCAACTTCCTTTATCTCTTCTTCAATTTGTTGTCTCATTACACGATTTTGTTCCATATAGAATGTGAAAGCTCCTTTTAAGAAAACTCGCCGACTGATTTTCACTATCAGAAATTCAGCAGCTATGCAAAATGATCGGCACGATGATTTCCTTTGTTATGAATTCATTATAACCGATTTGCTCTAATTCCGCAGGGAGACATTTTATTTACCAGATACCTTAACGTATTCCATTGACTAATCCGCTCATTTGATCAGCCATCGTTACCGCTCGGGATTGAAATTGGTAAGACCGCTGAACATTGATTAGATCCGTCATTTCTTTGGAAAGATCGACATTCGAGGACTCCAGAGTGCCTTGTTGAACTGCTGCCTGGTTACGGGAATCCCCTGTTAGCGCAGTCATGATATCGTCTTCAGTAACACCCAAGGCATTGAAGTTTTCGGGCATACCAAGTAAATTTCCGCCTAAGCGGTCAAGAAATTGGGGGTTTTTTACCGAGACGATCCCGAGACCAAAACTACGTTTTCCATATTCTTCTGTATCCACTATCAATAAACCAGTTTCCGAAATCTTAATGTCTTTAATATTTCCCTCAATGAGGATCGGTTCACCATTTTCATCAAGGACTTTATGTCCTGCAGAGGTAACGAGCAACATTTGGTCGTTACCATTAGGAGATAAATAAAAGGCACCATCCCTTGTTAGCCTTGTATTGACCCCATTTTCACCCTGAACGCTTACTGTGAAGAATTGGTCCTCACGGGTGAATGCAGCATCAAGGTTGCGATCCGTCGTCTTTAAGGGTCCCTGTGAAAGCACCAATTGAGATTGGCTTATCTTGGCACCTGTTCCCTGCCGGATGCCCGGTGTGGTCAACCTTCCTTTTTCCTTGGTCTCACTCGGTTGATTATTGAAACTCTGTGTCAATAAGTCATTGAAGCTCGTTTGGGTCTTTTTGTAGGCAGTCGTGTCCACATTCGCGATATTATTACTTATATGATCGATTTTACTTTGAAGTTGGCTCAGCGTATTCGTCGCCGTCATCATCGTCCGATTCATGGTTTTTCCCCTTACATGTTCAAATTTCCAAAATCATTTTTTCTACTGTTCAATTAAAGCCTGCCAACCTCATTGACTGCTTTATCCAAACTTTTATCATAGGCTTGAAGAACCTTCTGATTCGCTTCAAAAGAGCGGTATGCCGACATCATTTCTGTCATCGTTCTCGATTGGTCAACATTGGAGCCTTCAAGAAAGCCTTGCTTAGTAGAAAAACCGACATCTGCAGCCACGTATGCGCTAGGTAAATCCCCATCATTCACAGCCTTATATAGGCCTTCCCCATCCTTCATGAGCTCTAATGACGGAGCATTCGAATAACCGATGCCCATACGTGCGGTTTGAACATTTCCTTCTAAAATAACACCGTTTTCCGCTACTGTGAACTGATCGCTATCAAGCTTGATCTTTTCATTATTTTCGTTCAATACATAATGACCCGAAGGCGTGGTCAGATAACCTTGCCCATCCAGGGTGAAACTGCCGTTACGCGTATAACGGATAGCACCATCCCCATCCTGGACAGTAAAAAACACCGATCCTTGCCGACCCGTTTCTACATTGATCGGCAGATTGTCATCAACTAAGGAAATATCCGTATTAAGCTGAGTTTCCTCCAATGTACCCTGGGTAAATAAAGGATTCGCCTCCTGTACGTAAACACCCGTACTGAGCCCTCCAACCTGGGATAAGTTAGTCATGTTCAATTTGTTCTCCGTAGGAACCGTTTTACCACCTATGTTGCTTATGAGCATTTCCGGAAAAGACCTTACGCTCATTTGATCCGCTTTATACCCTGTTGTATTCGCATTGGACATATTGTTTGTGAGCAATTCTGTGCGCCTTTGCTGTGTAAGCATCCCGGAAGCAGCCGTATAAAAACCTCTTAACATCTTCTTCACTCCTCAATCTACATAACTTATTCCGTTCGATTTCTCATATCTATCTTATCGGACATGAACATCAGTATGTTAAGGAAAGGGAAAAGCATTAGGCAGAAGAATTTGTCTATATCGTAGGCAAGGTCAAATTTAAAGGAATGGTGTTAAATTTTCGACTAAAAGAAGAGGGCCTATTGCTCATCAGTACTAGAACTGCACGACTTTCACTATGCCTCACGTTTGTCTGAACCTTAGACCCCTATCTTATGATGCGGATTTCCATCCGCTTTTTAGTTGAACTTGTGCCGTGGCAATTTATCCATATTATCAAGCATGATACCGGTTCCGATTGCTACACAATCCATTGGCTGCTCGGCAACGAGTACTGGGACCTTAAGCTCTTCGGCAAGAAGTAAATCAATCCCGTGAAGCAATGCTCCCCCGCCTGTTAAAATGACGCCGCGGTCGATGATATCAGCAGAAAGTTCTGGCGGCGTCCGCTCAAGTACGCTTTTTGCAGCTTGTACAATGATGGAAACCTGCTCGCGGAGAGCCTCCTCAATTTCTTCTGAATTGACCGAAATGGTTCTAGGCAATCCCGATACCATATCGCGCCCACGGATATCGATGACTTCATTACGAGATCCAGGGAAGACGGTCGCAACCTGGATTTTAATGTTTTCCGCTGTACGTTCACCAATGAGGAGCTTATACTTCCGTTTGACATAATTTAAAATTTCATTATCGAATTTGTCACCGGCCATTTTGATAGAAGAAGATGTAACGATATCCCCCATTGAAAGAACGGCAATATCCGTTGTACCTCCGCCAATGTCCACGACCATATTGCCGCTTGGTTGAAAAATATCCATGCCGGCACCGATTGCAGCCACTTTTGGTTCTTCTTCAAGGAATACTTTCTTTCCACCGCTTTTTTCGGCAGCCTCTTTAATCGCCTTTTGTTCGACACTTGTTATGTTGGTCGGGCAGCAGATTAAAATTCTAGGCTTTGAAAGGAAGCCTTTCACATTCAATGTATTGATAAAATGCTTAAGCATCGATTCTGTTACATCAAAATCCGCAATGACACCGTCTTTTAAAGGTCGGATTGCGATGATGTTTCCTGGAGTACGGCCTACCATTTTACGAGCTTCCTCACCGACGGCAAGAACACGGTTCGTATTCTTATCAATCGCAACTACCGAAGGCTCATTTAACACAATTCCTTTACCTTTGACATGTATAAGAACATTGGCTGTTCCAAGGTCTATCCCAATATCTCTAGCAAACATTTCTTAAATCCTCCTTGAATATCCTCACATATAACCTACTTCTGTCCTAATTGTTTATTTTACCATATTGCATTGACACAAGTAAGTATGAATTATAAATAAACACTAATATAGACTATTATTTCCTAATTTGCCAATATGTAAAAAAATCCGGTGCCTTATGTACTACATTTCCTTATTTACCCATAAAAAAATCCCGGCACGGAACCGCAACAAGGTTGAGAAAAGAGCTGACACTCACTTTCATGTCCCCTCATTCATTACCCGATTGCCCGATTCACTTCCAATTGCCGGAATGATTCAAGTATCATTTAACGATTTCTTCTTCTCTTTCAGAACGTTTATATTTTAATTTTGTCGCTTCTCCGCCTCTAAGGTGACGAATGGATTTATGATAATCCAATATATCCTTCACTTCGTTAGCCAAATCAGGATTAATTTCTGGCAGCCTCTCAGTTAAGTCTTTATGCACTGTGCTTTTAGAGACCCCGAACTCTTTTGCAATGACGCGGACTGTTTTTCTAGTTTCCACGATATACTTTCCTATCTTGATAGTTCTTTCTTTGATGTAATCGTGCACACCACTCGACCTCCCCAAATTGGATGTGAGAAGTGTGAAATGAGATTCGTATTTTTCGAATCGAATACCGCTGCCCTATAAACAATGAAAGATAGAATTATTCACCTATTAGATAATTTGTAATAAACGATTCCTCACCTCAAACACTCTCTTTGCATGGTTTATAACATCTTATTAGCTTGGTTAAGAATATATGCCTAATGGGACAGGAGGTTTGGATTTATTTATGATTTTCATCTGTTTCTTTTCCTTAAGAGCAAATTATTTCCCGAGAAATTTGTCAGAAATTCAAAGGTTTCAGCATATTGTCCAATATTTCCTCGAAAGAAAAAAAGGAAGCCGTTCAAAGTGAACGGCTTCCTTTTACCAAATTTTCAGTTGTTGTCATTCGTAACGTTCTAGGTTTTTGTTTTGATTTTATTAAAAATCTTAATTTTAATTAGATTGATTTAACGAATCTTTTAAGGAATCGCTTTCTTCAGTTGTATCTTCACCAGGGACAGAGCCTTCCTCATCAGTGCCATTCTCTAAATCAGTGCCCTCTTCAGATTCGTCAACTGCAGGAGTTTCTTCTGTGCCAGTTTCAGACTCTTCGACTGCAGGAGCTTCTTCTGTGCCAGTTTCAGACTCTTCGACTGCAGGCGTTTCTTCTTTATCAGCTTCAGATCCTTCGACTGCAGGTGTTTCTTCTTTATTACCTGAATTTTCAAGTTCACTGCCCTCGGCTTCAGTTGCCGATTGGATCGCAGAAGCTTGTTTATCAACAAAATCAAGTGGGTTTAACGCAATGTTATCTTTTCTGATTTCGAAGTGGACATGTACGCCAGCCTCTTCATTGATTTGGCTTTTTCCAGCTGTAGCAATTGCTTGTCCTTGTTTCACTTTGTCACCGACTGCAACCTTAATGTCTTTAACAGATTGATAACGGGTAACGACACCATCTTCATGCTCAACTTCAACTAAATTTCCAAGCAACGCATCGTCTTGAACTTTCGTTACATTTCCACTTAAGGAAGCTTTTACATCGAAAGACTTTCCATCTTCCATTGCAATGTCTATACCTTTATTTTGCTCATATCTATTGTTGTAGAAAACCAATGCTTCTTCTTGTGCCTTTTCATCCGCATTCACATCATAAAACTGTTTCTTGATAACCGTTTTATCTGCATTGGCTACAGGCATCTTGATTGTCTCAAGATTACTATTAACCTCTACAGAAGGCTCACCATAGTTTTTTCCTGTTTCAGCTGATTCCTCATTGCCATCTTTAGCTGAATCATTAAAACTATTTTGTAATAAGAAGGCCGCGGCTAAGATTATGGCTGCACTTGCGATATAGATTGCTGATAATGCCCAACGTTGTTTTAGTATACGTCGGATTGTGGAAGTTGGTTTCTTTTCTTCCTCTCTCATATTAATCACCTCAGCAATCATTCTGAACATTTTGCCAAGATTATATACATTCAGGAAAAAATTTTTTTAGATTTATTTTGTGGAAATGAAACCGATTTTATTCGCAGAATGGTAAAATGTTTGATATCTTACTGTTGAAGGATGTTTAAATCATGAAAAAAGCTTTTAAACTTGTGTTAACGTTATTGCCTTTCCTATATATGATTGCCATTTGGATAATGTCGAGCAACCCCGATGATATGATTCTTGATCTTCCCTCATCCTCAATTGACCGATTTATCAAAGAGGCACTTCATCTGGTCGAATTTGCCCTTTTGTATATATTATTAGTTTCGGCCCTTGCCGCAAACCAAAAAATGAAAGCAGGTTTAAGCCTGTTGGCTGCCCTTGTAGCTTGCCTTTACGGTGTTATTGATGAATACCACCAATCTTTCGTCCCATACCGCTCCTCTACCTTAATAGATGTCATTAAGGATATCATTGGAGTGGCTGCAGTCTATTTTCATGTCCAATATCATTATTTCAAGCGTAAACGGGGCTTTTTGACGATTATAGAAAAATTAAACGAAAAAAAATGAGAGATGGGATCCCCATCTCTCATTTTTTTGCCGTCATCGTATTCAGCCACTTACTTGAAGACTGAACTTTGACGCCTTTATAATAATATTTAACGATGTCTTCATAGGTTTTTCCTTCCCTGGCCATGCCATTAGCACCGTACTGGCTCATTCCAACTCCGTGTCCGGATCCTTTTGTCGTGATGACAATCTGGTTGCCTTGACGCTCCCAGTCAAAATCGGACGATGTCAGCCCGAGCTTCTCACGAATCTGTTTTCCTGTCATTTTCTTTCCTCCGATTTCCACTACACCTACGCGATTACCCGATGTTCTTTCAATGACAGTCCCTATAGATGTTCCCGAAGAAAGACTTACACCCAGCTTTTTTTCAAAATCTGCAGTATCGACAACAACTTTATTATAAAATTTTGGTGATTCTTCTTTATCCCATGGACTGGATACACTTTTTAAATAGGGAAATTCAGCTTGCCAATAGTCCTCTGAATTCTCCGTATAGCCATTGCTGGTCGAAAAAAAAGTGGCAGTAATCGGTTTTCCTTCATAGGTTAAGATTTGACCAGCCGTTTCCTTTATAGCCTTGTTGATTTTTTGCATCTTCGATTTATAATCAGAGCCCCACTGTTTTTTCAGCTCATCATTATTCTTATAAACTTGGTGCATGACCGTATCGCTTACATCGGCACCTTCAGGCAAGCCTAATCGACTTTCGCTTATGAGCTGATTGACAATGTAGGTTCTCGCTGTCAATGCTTGTGCCTTCAGCGCTTCTTCTTCAAAATCTGCTGGCATTTCAGCTGCAACCACACCAGTCAAGTACGATTCAATCGGCAGTTTTTCAATCTTTTTTGCAGATGTGCGGTAAACGGCAACTTCTACGGAACTCATTTCATTTGCAGCTACCTCTTTACCCTCATTCTTCACTTTCTTTTCCAACTCTTCGGTCAATTGCCCACTTGTCTTTTCATTTGAAAATGGAAGCACAAGCACTGCTGGAATCATGATAATTACGAATGCTACTGCTATGAATAGTACGATCATCGGTTTGATTGCTTTCAAATTCCTGAGCCTCCCTACACTTGTTTTCTCTGCCGTAAATCGCATTCAGCAGGTATCTTTACATAACAAATGTATGTCGAAGGACAAGCTTTTATGAATAGAAAAACGACAACTATTTAACTGTAGGCGATGAACCAGGAACAAGACAAAAAAAACCATTCACGGTTCAATGACTCGAACGTGAATGGTTTCATAAGCTAACTTATGCGTTTAAATCTGCGATTTTTTTTGTTTCAGCAGGTACATCTTCGTTAATACGTTCCACATCAGCACCTAGAGATGCCAATTTACCATGGAAATTCACGTACCCTCTGTCAAGATGCTTCAATTCTGTAACACGTGTAATGCCATCTGCAACCAATCCAGTCAGGATGAGCGCTGCCGCGGCACGTAAATCTGTTGCAGCTACTTCAGCACCTTGAATGTTAGTTGGTCCGTTAACGATAACGGAACGACCTTCTATTTTAATATTGGCATTCATGCGACGGAATTCTTCAACATGCATAAAACGGTTTTCGAAAACGGTCTCCGTAATCATGCTTGTTCCTTCAGCACGAAGTAGTAATGCCATCATTTGCGATTGCATATCAGTCGGGAAACCAGGATGTGGCATTGTTTTGATATCAATGGCCTTCAAGGTTTTTGGACCGATAACGCGTAATCCATCTTCTTCTTCAAGAATTTCAACACCCATTTCCTCCATTTTGGCAATAAGGGAAGTAAGGTGTTCAGGTACAGCTCCTTGAACAAGAACATTTCCGCCAGTAAGAGCGGCCGCAGTCATGAATGTACCAGCTTCGATACGGTCAGGTATAATCGTATGTTCAGTGCCATATAATTTATCGACACCTTCGATTCTCATCGTACCAGTACCGGCACCTCTGACTTTGGCACCCATTTTATTAAGGAGATTCGCAAGATCTACAATTTCAGGCTCTTTGGCCACATTTTCAAGAATAGTTATACCTTCAGCAAGTGTTGCTGCCATCATGATGTTTTCAGTGGCACCCACACTCGGGAAGTCAAGATACACTCTTGCACCCTTAAGTCTGCCTTCAACCTCGGCATCAATGAAACCATTGCCGACCTTCACTTTTGCTCCCATCGCTTCAAAGCCCTTTAAATGCTGGTCGATAGGACGTGATCCGATGGCACAGCCACCAGGAAGAGCAACGCGGGCCCGGCCATTCCTTGCTAGTAATGAGCCCATCACTAAAACGGAAGCTCTCATTTTGCGTACATATTCAAATGGTGCTTCTTCTAATAACTCTCTTGATGCATCTACAGTTACTTGATTGTCATGAAAGGCAACATCTGCATTTAAGTTGCGCAATACTTCATTGATTGTATATACATCGGAGAGCGTAGGAACATCTTTAATGATACTTTTCCCATCACTTGCTAATAATGTTGCAGCGATAACTGGCAAAACGGCGTTTTTAGCACCTTCTACTTTAACTGTCCCGCTAAGCCTTTTTCCGCCGCGGACGATGATTTTTTCCAAAAGTATTCCCCTCCGCGTCCATTTTCTCTATATTAATATTCAAACGTTATGATTGGTGTGCCAACTACAAAGTTCGTTCGGTCACCCAATCCTTCTGTCCGTAGCCCAAACTGCAAATTTAATTTTTCTTTTGTCAAAGGTTGTTTAAACAATGTTGAATGTGCAGATATAGATGTAAAGTTTGTTTCATGCACACTCTCAATTTCCCTTGCTTGGAACATATCTAACAGGTCTTCAGTTTTAGAGCTTAAAACCGAATCCATATTATCATTGATAGACCCTTTAATACAAGAAAAAATTGAAGGAGTTCCTATAAATAGGTCATTCACCCTGTTTTGGAACGTAGCAGTAAAAAATGCCGCATTGGCTTTCTTCCACTTTTTCCCCTCCACTTCGTAAATAACATAGGTAACTTTATCAAATTTCTCTTCCGTTGTCATTATTTTGATAGACTCGGTCAGACCTGAATCGACATTGTAAGTTAACGCCTCTGCCTTCCAGCCGGAAGCATCATCTTTCCGGTGCCATTGAAATTGAGGGTATTTTCGTTTTAAAGCTGTAACTTCGTTTTCAAACTCTTGTTTAGTTGTAATCTCTTTATTTATTTCTCTAGTGAGTACAGACCAATCGCCTATGTCTAAATCTTTATCTTTTTGTAACAGTCCCACCAATTTAACTATATCTGGTTTGCTTTCTGCCACAATCGTACTATTCCCTATTAAAATCACCATCAAACCGAGAAATACTATGTATGATAACATTTTTTTGTTTAAATTAAACATGTTAAATCCCTCCCCTTTTACACATTCTTTCCATAAGGAGAGAGATCATACTTCGAGTTTTCCGACAATTGGTGACAACTTCCCCTTATACTGGCAGGAAGCAAAAGCGAATACAAGAGTAGAATCATATTTTGCTATAAGAAAATTCTTACAGCATATCAGTCATTACTAAACATATACGGAAGTTGATTTGCAAATCCCAGGTAGTCGAGGAAGAAATTACTTACAACTGAACCGATGGCAACCGTTAATAAAATATATAAAACCCTTGCCTTGATGACAGAATTGGATCTTAATATTTTATCAAAATGTAATGCCTGGAGAGCCCACCAGGTAACTGCGATGAAAAACAAGTGTGCAATTATTCCTGTTAAAGCCTGCTGTCCCATTGCTGAAAACATGTACATACCTCCTAAAAGACACCCGAATTCTATTCTAACACAAAACCCCTTCATATTTGGAATTTAAAAGGAAGAATTGCAAAATATCTTTTTAAAACTGTAAATAGAGGCTTGATCCAATGGAACAAGCCTCTGATACAGGCATTATATCATTTACTTGAAATAAAGTCTGTAAATTCGCCAAATTGATCATGAATAAAATCAAAGGCAATATTGGGCGCCACCCCGAAAAGTATGGTGCCTATTACGCAAATGATCAACACAATGTAAAGACCCGGACGGATTTTAATGACCTTCTCTGAATGAACCGGTCGGAAAAAGACCTGAACCAATAAGCCGAAATAATACACATAGGATACAATGGTACCTGCAATCATGATTCCCGCAAGGACAAAATGTCCAGGCTCCGTTATGAATGTTCCAAGAAAAATATTAAGTTTGCCAATGAAACCTGTCGTACCGGGGATTCCAGCAAGCGACAGGATAAATACGGTGAATGCCATGGCAAGATAAGGTGATTTCCTCCCCATTCCTGCAAGAATGCTAATATCTTCTGACCCACTTTGGCTGGATAGAAGCTGAATGACTGCGAATATACCGATATTCATTAATACATAAGCCATCAGGTAAAACCAGACAGTATCCAGGAGAAAATATCCCCCGCCCAATGTGGCCACCGCTACAAGCAGGTAACCCGCATGGGCGATGCTTGAATAAGCGAATAATCGTTTTAAATTTTGCTGCCTTAACGCAACCACATTTCCAATGATGATCGTCAGGCCCGCCAACGAAGCTATATAGATATTATTTTTTTCCAAAAAGTCGAGCGCTCCGAACGTATCACCGGAAGCTGTTAGGAACAATGAGAGAAAAATGCGCAGGATGATGACGAAACCCGCCATTTTCGAAATTACACTCAAGAAGGCTGCGACCGGTGTCGGTGCCCCCTCGTACACATCCGGCGCCCACATATGAAATGGAGCGGCAGCTATCTTGAAGGCTATACCTACAAACACCATGAAGAAAGCGAGACCCATGATGTATTGCAGCTGTCCGTCCGTCATCGCAGCCATCGTCCGGCTCATTTCGCCTAGATTGACGGAACCGGTCACTCCATATAAATAGCTCATCCCAAATAAAGTGATCGCTGTGGAAATGCCTCCGTTTATTACATACTTCATGGACGCTTCGTTGGACTTCCGATCATGCTTGCGTATTCCGACCAATATATAAGATGAAAGTGAAAGCAGTTCCAGTCCAACGAACAGCGTTATCAAATCACCGCTTGAGGACATGACCATCGCTCCAAGCAAAGCGGTCAGGAACAGATAATAAAATTCCCCCCGGTGCTCCCGCAGCCCCTCTTGCGGTTCATATCCTTCAGCCAGAAGGATGATTAGGGCCGCTCCTAATAACAGCAGCAGCTTAAAAGCTTTTGCAAATGAATCCAAACGAAACGTATCGGATAAGATACTGACTGTCTCAAAGGATAGCAGGCTAATCAGTGACAAACATGCCAAAATGATTCCGGTTAGCGCGAGCCATGCCAGTTTTCTCCGATTAAAGTGCTTTGGCCAGAATAAATCCAATATCGAAAGAATCATGGTTGTTCCAAGGATGATGAATTCTGGCATCATCGCTCCCCAATCATAAGAAAGCATCGTGTTCCAATCCATCCTTCATCGCCCCCCTAGAGCAAGCATCATGGCTTCAATCGTTCCTTGAAGAGGCCCGCCTAACAAATTTGGGTATACCCCAACAGATATTATCAAAGCGAGAAGAACCAACGCGGGAAAAAACTCCCAGCCCCTTAGGTCCCATTTCTCTTTTTCTATCAAACTATCATTTTTCCCGAAAGTCATCTGCATGACCGCCCTCAATACATAAACAGCTGTTAAAACCAGCCCGATCACCCCAATTGCCGCTAGCAACGGCTGACTCTTGAATAAGCCAAGAAATACCATGAATTCACTGATGAAGCCCGACATGCCAGGCAAACCGAGTGAAGCCATCCCGCAAGCTAACATAAACCCTGAAAAAATCGGCATCGACTTGGCCAGCCCCCCAAGCTTAGGAAGCATCGTGGTTCCCGTACGCTCATACAACACTCCCACCAAGAAAAACAACAAAGCAGCAATTAGCCCGTGTGAGATGACTTGAAAAATAGCTCCCTGAATGCCCGCTTCATTCAAGGCTCCCAGCCCCATCATGACGATACCCATATGTGAGATTGATGAGTAGGCTAAAACGAGCTTGAAATCCGTTTGTACCAAAGCTAGAAATGCACCATATAAAAAACTGAGGACCCCAAATAGGACAATGGTAAAGGCCAAGCTTTTATATTGTTCAGGAAATATCCCCATTCCAAACCGGATGATTCCGTACGCCCCTATTTTCAATAGGACACCCGCATGTATCATGACTATGGATGGAGGTGCTTCTGCATGGACCCGCACCATCCAGCTGTGAAAGGGAAAGACGGGCAGCTTTATCGCAAATGCTACGAGAAAGGCGAGACATAAACCATATTTCATCGAACCGGATATTGGTGCAAAAAGTGAAACACCGCCCATTGTCATCATCTGTGTCAATGCTGCAATGTTGGTCGTACCCGTCCTGGCAAACAAAATCAAAATAGCCACTAATAAAACAGCCGAACCAATGCCATTATAAATCAGAAAACTATAAGAAGCTTTCTCCCTCTCCAGGAAGCCCCATCTGCCAATTAAAAAGAAAGCAGGAATCAAAGTCATTTCAAAAAAGATGAAAAAAAGGATTAAATTTTCTGCGGTGAAGACACCGAGCATCCCAATCTCCAGGATCAAAAATAACAAATAATACCCTTTCCATTCCTTTTTTATATTAATGGATGCGATTGCGGCCAGTGTTGAAATGATTGTTGTCAGTAATATGAAGATGAGACTTAATCCATCCAGCCCCAACTCAAAGTCAACCGTGAAGAGCTTGGGATCATACATCTCCAAATTCCCAAACCTGATCCAATTCAACTTAATGTCAAATAAGGATAGGCCCACACCCGAATAATATTGACTGCATAGAAAGAACGATATGAAAAGAGGAGGCAGTGTTCCGAAAAAGCCAAATTGTTTAATCGTCCTTCCCTCTTTTTTCGGCATGAGGGCAACCATCACTATGCCCAGCAGCGGTGAAAACACTAAAAGCGAGAGCAAATAGACATTCATCTTAGATACCCCCCAGTTACTGCAAAAATCACCAACAGTACCGCAAGTCCCAGAAAGGCTATCATGCCATATTGCTGTACCTGTCCTGTTTGCAGTTTAGACCCTATTTTTCCTAATCCTTCTATCGAACTTGTTACAGTGGAAACCAGGCCGCCGACAATGAACCTTTCCATATAAGATAGGAATATACTAAAGCCCTTGACTGCATAGCCTGCAGTGTAATAGTAAATCTCATCAATATAATACTTATTTTCCAAAACCCGATATACCCCGGAGTTTTCTTTGACAAGCCAGTCCCGAGGTAACTTCTTTTTAGCGTATATCATATAAGCAAGGTATATCCCGGCCAGCGATACAAGCACGGCCAGCAACATTATCCAAACGGGTCCCTCACTATGGCTGGCGCCTAGAGCAGCTTCATTTCCCTCCACAAGCCACTCCCCAAGGAAAGTTCCAAACCACGGTGTTTGGATATACCCGCCGATTACAGCAAACAAAGCCAATGCGAGCATGGGAATTAGCATGATGGAAGGTGATTCCTTGACCTGTTTTACTTGACTGCGCGAATCGCCTGCAAACATCATGAAAAACAGCCGGAACATATAAAAAGCAGTTAAAAAGGAGGTAACCACCGCTAGACCAAACAATATATAACTACCATTCTCCCAGGCTGCCATTAGAATTTCATCTTTACTGAAAAAACCTGAGAGTAACGGAAACCCCGATATCGCCAACGTGCCAGTCAAGAACAGCGGCCCAGTCCAATTCAACTTACCCCATAGGCCGCCCATCTTTTCCATATCCTGTGTATGTATAGCGTGAATAACACTGCCTGCTGCCAAAAACAGCAATGCTTTAAAAAAGGCATGGGTCATTAAATGGAACACCCCGGCCACATATCCCGAAGTACCCAAAGCAAGCATCATAAAGCCAAGCTGAGAGATTGTCGAATATGCCAATACACGCTTAACATCCTTTTGCACGATGGCAATGCTTGCGGCGAATATGGCTGTAATTCCACCTGTTATCGCTACGACCTGCATCGCAGCAAAACTTGCCATGAATAGCGGAAACATGGCCGCCACCAGGTAAACCCCTGCAGCAACCATGGTTGCTGCGTGTATCAATGCGGAAACCGGAGTCGGTCCTTCCATTGCATCCGGAAGCCACGTGTGAAGAGGAAATTGTCCAGACTTCCCAACCGCTCCGATAAAAATCAAAATAGCGATTAAAGTCAGTTTTCCGCTTGATATCATGCCCGATTGAACGGCTTGAAAGATCTCTCCATATTCAAAGCTGCCTGTTTCCCAGAATAGCAGAATGATGCCGATTAAGAGCCCTACATCCCCAATCCTGGTCATGATGAATGCCTTCTTCGCTGCAGCCTTAGCTTCATGTTTATAAAAGTAAAACCCAATGAGCAGGAAAGAACCCACCCCGACCAATTCCCAGAAGATATAAAGTTGTAATAAATTGGGTGCCATGACAAGTCCAAGCATGGCAAAGGTGAAGAAGCCCAGATAAGCATAAAAAATGGAGAATCGCACTTCACCCTTCATATACCCCTTCGAATATATCTGGACAAGCAGGCTGACAAGGGAAACGACCACAAGCATCAAGGCATTAAGCTGATTGATTTCGAATCCAGCTGAAAGTTGCGTCCCCCCGAAGGAAAGCCAATCTATCGATATATTATAAGTAGGTTCTTTAAATCGTTCCATCAGGACGAGCAACGATAAAACAAACGAAGCCAATGTACATATTATTCCTATAAATGCCCCTCGTTCCCGCAACCGCCCGCCTGATAGAAGCAGAACCAGAAACGTGACGAGTGGAAAGACCGGTATGAGCCATGCGTACTCCATCATCGTATCAAATCCCCTTCTTCATTTATATAAACCTTCAATTCTTCATAATTTCCATTTCATCGACATTGACCGTCTTCCGATTGCGATAAAGGGACATTAGTATAGCCAGCCCTACAGCCGCCTCGGCCGCAGCGATCGTAATCGTGAATAAGGAAAAAACTTGACCCGTAATGGATGGTGTTACCCCCAATTTACTGAAGGCAACTAAATTGATATTTGCAGCGTTCAGCATCAGCTCGATTGAAATCAAAACAATGACCGCATTTCTTTTCGTCAAGGCACCATACAGCCCCATACAAAATAAAACGAGTGCCAATACAAGGTAAGCCGACAAGGGAACTCCCGTCATGATCGATCTCCCTCCTCATCATCTTTTTTAGCCAATACGATGGCACCGACTAAAGCAACAAGCAGGAGTACCGACATCACTTCAAATGGAATTACATATTTTGAAAAAAGTTCGATTCCTATTTGCTTTGTATTTTCCTCATGCAAGGCCGTTGGCTGTACAGGTATATCAAGATTATAAATCCCCAGATACACCGCCACGGCAAATCCAGCAATCGCCGCCAGCAAGGAGAAATTTCCCCAGCCCCCTTTAGCGGGTGCATCATTTTCTTGGTGTTTTGTCAGCATAATCCCGAATAGCATCACGATCGTAATAGCCCCTGAATAAATAAGGATTTGAACAATGGCGACAAACTCGGCCGAAAGCAACATATAAATGCCTGCAATGCCCAAGAAAGTAAAAACAAGTGCAATTACCATGTGCACCACTTTTGTTAAGGTAATCAGCAGCACCCCGCCTACTATCGAGACGAGTGCCAAACCAATGAAGGCAATTAATTCACCCGACAAACTCATACTTTATTCACCTTCCGGACATTTTCATCATTTTCATCCAGCCACTCCAGATTTTTAAATAGATGATCACGGCTATATTCGGCCAGCTCGAATTGATTCGTCATCACGATTGCTTCTGTAGGGCAGACCTCCGTACATAAATCACATAAAATGCAAATCTCGAAATTGATGTCATACGTATCGATGATTTTCCCTTTTTTCGACGGGTCCGGATGCTTCTTACCTGTTAATTGAATACAATCCGTTGGGCAAATCGTCACGCACTGATTGCATACAATACATTTTTCAGGATAGAATTTCTGGATTCCGCGGAATCGGTCAGGAAGTGGAAGCGGCTCATTCGGGTAGTCATAGGTCACTTTTTTCCTCGTCAAGTTCTTTAATGTATAGGTTAAACCTTTTGCTAAACCAAGCATATAAATCCCTCGCTTTCCGACCAGCTTAAGTTTCTAAAAAAGGTTAATCAATTCTTTTATAAGTGCCGTCAAAAATATATTAGCCAATGCAACCGGAAGCAGCACCTTCCATCCGAATTCCATCAATTGATCGGCCCTTATACGAGGAAAGGTTACACGAATCCAGACCAATACATAGAATACGGCACTGAACTTCAGACCGAACCAGATGGCTGCCGGAATAAAATCCAAAAACGGAATAGAATTCCATCCCCCTAAAAATAATACAGTGGTTAGCGTTGCCATTGCAAACATATACACATATTCAGATAACATAAAGAAGGCCCAGCGAAATCCAGAGTATTCAACATGATAGCCTGCAACAAGTTCGGATTCCGCTTCCGGAAGGTCAAAAGGAACCCTGTTCAACTCGGCAACCGATGCAATGAAAAACACGATGAACGCAATCGGCTGAAGAAAAATGAACCAAACCCTTTCCTGGGCTGCAACTATATCATTCAAGTTTAAACTGCCTGTTAGGAGGACGATTCCCACTAGTGACATCACCAATGGGATTTCATAAGATATCATTTGCGCGGCTGCCCTCATCCCGCCAATCAAAGAATATTTATTATTGGATGCCCAACCCGCAGTGACGATGCCGATGGTCGATATGCCGGAAATCGCCATATAATAAAGCAGTCCGACACCTATATCCGCAAATTGGAAGGCATCGGTGAACGGCAAGGTGGCAAGGACCATGAAAGCAGGAGCAAAAGCAATTACCGGAGCTAAAATATATAACGGCTTATCAGCTTTTTTGGGTATCGTATCTTCCTTGATCAGAAGTTTCAAAACATCGGCAACGGTCTGCAAGAGACCCCATTTCCCCCCAATTTGGTTTGGGCCGACACGCATCTGCATGAATCCCATGATTTTTCGCTCTGAAAGGATTCCATAGGTTACAAACCCTAATACGACGAACAGGAGCAGGACTGCCAAACCAAAAAAAATGCCAAAATTCAGCAGGCTTGGAGCGGAGTGGAGAAGGTCCTTGATCATTTATCCATCCACCTCCCCTAAAACGATATCGATTGCACCTAATATCGTTATCAAGTTCGCCATATTTTCCCCTTCCAATAATTTCGGAAGAATTTGCAGATTATAAAATGAAGGTCTGCGAAATTTCAAACGGTATGGCTCCTTTTTCCCTTCACTCGCGATATAACAGCCGATTTCCCCTCTTGGTGATTCAATTCTGACAAATGCTTCACCCTTAGGAACCTTTATTATTTTGGGGACCTTTGCAAGGACTGGCCCTTCTGGAAATTGCTCAACCGCCTGCTCGATGATTTTCAGTGATTCCTCGATTTCTTCCATTCTACAGTGATAGCGAGAAAAGGCATCACCCTCTTCCCTTGTAGGAACATCAAATGTGAACCTGTCGTAAATGGAATATGGCTCATTTTTTCGTAAATCCCATTTCACACCTGTACATCTTAAGTTGGCACCGCTAAGCGAATACTGCAGGGCTTCTTCCTTCGTATAGATGCCCACCCCCTTAACCCGATTAACAAAGATTTCATTCCCTGTCACAAGCTCATGGTAACCGGCAAGCTGCTCCCTCATATAAGGGACAAACTCGGCAACCTTCGCAATCCAATCTTCAGGAGCATCCCATTTCACGCCTCCAACACGCATATAATTGAATGTAAGGCGTGCCCCTGACAATTCAGTCAATAAATTAACGATCATTTCACGTTCTCGAAAGGCGTATAGGAAAGGGCTCGTCGCACCTATATCCAGCAAGTATGTACCCCACCAGACAAGGTGGCTTGCAACTCTGCCCAATTCCATTGCGATAACCCGCAAATATTCTGCCCTTTCGGGGATCTCCACCCCCATCATTGTCTCAACAGCATGGCAAAGCACATAATTATTTGTCATTGCCGCTAGATAATCGAGCCGATCGGTATATGGGATTATTTGTGTATATTGCAGATTTTCCGCTAATTTTTCCGTACCGCGATGCAGATACCCAATAACAGGTGTAGCCTCTTTTATAATTTCACCGTCAATCTTGATGACAAGCCGAAAAACACCATGTGTACTCGGATGCTGCGGCCCGACATTGAGAAGCATTTCTTCCGTCCTTAACATTGGGCTTACACCTCCACATCATAAGGCTGATAATCTTTTCTAAGGGGATACCCTTTCCAATCATCACCAAGTAAAATCCGTTTTAGATCAGGGTGTTCATAAAAGTTAATCCCTAATAAATCATATGCCTCACATTCTGGCCAATTTGCTCCTGACCATAATGAGACCAAAGATGGAATAACGGGAGATTCCCTATCAAGCTTCACTTTCAAGGCAACTGATTGGTTCATTTTAAATGAATGTAAATGTACATAAATTTCCATATGGGATTCAAAATCCGTACCATGAAGTTCCGATAAATACGAAAAGTCAAGCTGTTCATCGTATCGCATAAATTTTGCTATTGAGAAATATGTATCCGGATTAGCCACTAAAGTGGGTACATCTTTTGATAATCTATTAATATAGTGCTCTAATAATGCCCCTTGTCCTAAATGGCTTTCAATAGCAGAAACAATTTGATCGAGTTTTGACTGATTTGGGGAAAGCTCGTTAGGGATGATAACTTCTTCACTTTCCTTTACAGCAGTCCTGTTCTTTGCAGCAGCAGCAGCTTTCGCTTTGGCCGCCGCTTCTGCCTTCGCCTTGGCCGCTGCCGCTGCCTTTTGCTTCGCTACATCCATTTCGCCTTCCGGTTTTTCAGTCGCATCCTCTTTCGACCGTTTTCGGGCCAATGCTGCTGCTTTCGCCTTGGCCGCCGCTGCCGCCTTTTGCTTCGCTATATCCATTTCATCTTCCGGCTTCTCCGCACTTTCAGCTTTCGCCTGTTTTCGGGCCAATGCTGCCGCTTTCGCCTTGGCCGCTGCCGCCGCCTTTTGCTTCGCTACATCCATTTCGCCTTCCGGTTTTTCAGTCGCATCCTCTTTCGCCTGTTTTCGGGCCAATGCTGCTGCTTTCGCTTTGGCCGCCGCTGCCACCTTTTGCTTCGCTATATCCATTTCATCTTCCGGCTTCTCCGCAGCTTCTTCTTTCGCCCGCTTTCGGGCCAATGCTGCCGCTTTCGCCTTGGCCGCTGCCGCCGCCTTTTGCTTCGCTATATCCATTTCATCTTCCGGCTTCTCCGCAGCTTCATCTTTCGCCCGCTTTCGGGCCAAAGCTACAGCCTTCGCTTTGGCCGCTGCCGCTGCCTTTTGCTTCGCAATATCCGTTTCATCTTCTGCATCCGCACTTTCAGCTTTCGCCTGTTTTCGGGCCAAAGCTACAGCCTTCGCCTTGGCCGCTGCCGCTGCCTTCTGTTTCGCTAAGTCTTCCTTTTCACTCATCTATATCACCCGCTTTCCGGTTTTCGCCTCGTAACGGATTTTTTCTTTTAACTTATTGATTCCATAAATAAGTGCGGCTGGGTTTGGGGGACAACCCGGTATATATACATCGACAGGTACAATTTGATCTACCCCTTTGACCACTGAGTATGAGTGAACATAAGGCCCCCCAGCAGTTGCACAGGATCCCATTGCAATTACCCATTTAGGTTCTGGCATTTGTTCATATAATCTACTTATTATTGGAGCCATTTTTTTCGTTACAGTTCCTGAAACAATCATGACATCCGATTGCCTGGGTGATGTCCGAAAAAATGAACCGAATCGGTCCAAATCATAATGTGATGAGCCGACACCCATCATTTCAATTGCACAGCATGCCAAACCGAAAGTCATTGGCCAGAGTGAGTTACTTCTAGCCCAGCCTTTTATTTGTTCAAGTGTGGATAAAAAAATACTGTGTCGCATTTCTTCCATTTCTGCGGGGGTAAGTTCATCCAATTTCAATTCCACTTTAACACCTTCTTTTTCCAAGCGTAGATTAGCCCTAGCATAAGGATCAGGACGAAAAACAGCATTTCAATCAATGCAAACAGTCCGAGTTCATCATAAGCGACCGCCCATGGGTAAAGAAAAACCGTTTCCACATCAAATATGACGAACATCAATCCGAAAAGATAATACCTGACATTGAATTGAACCCTCGAATCCTGAAAAGGTTCGATTCCACTTTCATAAGTCGTATATTTCATATCTGTCGGTTTATAAGGCCTTAGCAGTCTACCAAGAAATAAAGCAATCACAGGCAATAAAATGCCGAGACAAAGGAAAACAAATACAATTAAATAATTATTTTGGTAAATATGCAGCTGTCCCATGTTCATCTCCCTTTATGGATAAATCATGTTAAATGGGTTCAATTTAGATTTGCTTGTCTTCTTTTTGGATACCTTTTAAATATTATGCAGGGTGACATTCTTTTAGAAGCAACGTGAAAGGAGGGGGTATGAAGCAATAATTGTAAGCGTATACATTATAACATTAGGCTAAAAGCATGTCGACGAGTTAAGGATTAAAATGGAAAATACTTTACTCTATAATTCGACTTTTTTTTCATCCTACAACCTTTTTTATTAAAATTACTATCCTCAAAAACCTTTTGGTAAAAAAAAACACCTAATCTTACCACGAATGGCTCGATCAGGTGTTTTCATCAATTAAAGTTATCGCATTTCTGCAATTTGGATTCGGTTGATGGCACGTTTAAGCGCTAAATTAGCTCTTTTGGCATCATTTGATCCATCATTGTTCTGCAATCTTTGTTCAGCACGGGCTTTTGCTGCTTGAGCACGTGCAAGATCGATAGTTTCAGCTCTTTCAGCAGATTGAGCCAAAATGGTTACCACATCAGGGCGAACTTCTAAGAAGCCACCATTTACAGCTACATAGTCTGTGTTGCTTCCATTTTTAAGACGGACAGCACCAATGGTAAGCGGGGCTACAGTTGGAACGTGTCCAGCCATGATTCCCAGCTCACCGCTTTTAGCTTTAGTGCTTACCATTTCAACTTCTGCATCATATACTGGGCCATCGGGAGTAACAACATTGACTTTAATGGTCTTCATTTCATTCCCTCCTAGGTCCCTTTAATTAAGCCATTTCTTTTGCTTTAGCAATAACTTCTTCGATGCGGCCAACTAGACGGAAAGCATCTTCAGGAAGTTCGTCATATTTTCCAGCTAGGATATCTTTGAATCCTTGGACTGTTTCTTTAACTGGTACATAAGATCCTTTTTGACCAGTGAATTGTTCAGCCACGTGGAAGTTTTGTGACAAGAAGTTTTGAATTCTACGAGCACGGGCAACGATTACTTTTTCGTCTTCGCTTAGTTCGTCCATACCCAAGATGGCAATAATATCTTGAAGTTCTTTATATTTCTGTAAAGTTGATTGCACTTGACGAGCAACTTTATAGTGCTCAGCGCCAACGACTTCTGGGCTAAGGGCACGAGAAGAAGACGCCAATGGATCAACTGCAGGGTAAATACCCATTTCAGAAAGCTTACGCTCAAGGTTAGTTGTAGCATCCAAGTGAGCGAAAGTTGTAGCTGGAGCCGGATCCGTATAGTCATCGGCAGGTACATAGATCGCTTGAATGGATGTAACAGAACCTTTATTTGTTGAAGTGATACGTTCTTGTAATTGACCCATTTCAGTAGCAAGCGTTGGTTGGTAACCAACCGCTGAAGGCATACGTCCTAGTAGGGCGGAAACCTCAGAACCTGCTTGTGTGAAACGGAAGATGTTATCGATGAAGAAAAGAACATCTTGTCCTTGTTCGTCACGGAAATATTCAGCCATTGTCAAACCGCTTAGGGCAACACGCATACGTGCACCTGGTGGCTCGTTCATTTGTCCGAATACCATCGCCGTTTTCTTAATAACACCAGAATCAGTCATCTCGTAGAAAAGGTCATTCCCTTCACGAGTACGCTCACCTACACCAGCGAATACCGAGATACCGCCGTGCTCTTGTGCGATGTTATTGATAAGTTCTTGAATAAGTACAGTTTTACCAACACCGGCTCCACCGAAGAGACCGATCTTACCACCTTTGATGTAAGGTGCAAGTAAATCTACTACTTTAATACCCGTTTCAAGAATTTCAACTGATGTTGATAATTCCTCGAAAGTTGGTGCTTGTCTGTGAATTGGATCACGACGCACCTCTGCTGTAAGTGGTTCAAATAGGTCAATGTTTTCCCCTAATACGTTGAAAACACGACCTAGAGTAACTTCACCTACAGGTACTGAAATTGGAGCTCCTGTATCAACAGTCTCTGCACCACGAGTTAAACCATCAGTGGAAGACATTGCTACAGTACGAACTGTATTATCACCTAGTTGAAGGGCCACTTCAAGAGTTAGTCCTGTACCAGACGCTGTATTTTCGATTCTTAACGCGTTATAGATCTTAGGAAGTTGTCCGTCTTCGAATTTCACGTCAACAACCGGACCCATAACTTGAGTAACGCGTCCTATATTCATCGTTTTCCCTCCTAACGTTGCTTATAACGACTATCGAGTTTATGGAACGGCCAAGCTTCGTCCGGGCCGACCGCCCCTTTAATGATTTTATTCTAAAGCTGCTGCACCGCCGACAATCTCTGTAATTTCTTGAGTGATCGCTGCCTGACGTGCACGGTTATATTGTAATGAAAGTGAGTCAATCAACTCTTTTGCATTATCGGTCGCATTTTTCATTGCAGTCATACGTGCAGAGTGCTCACTTGCTTTACCATCTAATAAAGCACCATAAATCAAACTTTCTGCGTATTGAGGCAGTAATACCTCAAGAATTTCTTCTGCATTCGGTTCAAATTCATAAGAAGTCAATGTTGCATTGGAAGTATTGAAGTCAGCTAACGGAAGGACTTGCTTTTCCGTTACATCCTGCTGGATTGGGCTGACATAATGGTTATAGTACATATAAAGCTCATCACACAGCTCATTCAGATATAAATTCACTGTCGATTTTGCAAGGGAGCTAATGTCAGCGAAAGACGGCTGATCAGGAACCCCAATTACTTCAAGCTCTACGTGCATGTTACGGCTGACAAAGAAATCACGGCCAACCCTTCCGATTGCGATAATGACGAACTCATCATTGGATTTATGGCGTTCAAGAATAGTTTTATGAACGTGGCGAAGGATGCTACTATTGTAAGCCCCAGCCAATCCACGGTCCGATGTGATTACCAAGTAACCGGTTTTCTTAACTGGACGTGAAGTAAGCATTGGATGAGATGCATCCGTGCTTCCGTTCGCAATACTAGATACCACTTCTTGAATTTTTTCCATATATGGAACATATGCTTTAGCATTAGCTTCTGCACGGTTCATTTTAGAAGCAGATACCATCTGCATCGCTTTTGTAATTTGACTCGTCTTTTTCGTTGAAGTAATCCGAGACTTAATATCGCGTAAAGAGGCCATTCATTCTCACCACCCTTTATAAATTAGTTAGACCTTATTATTCAGAAATAACGAAGTTCTTTTTGAATTCGTTAATTGCAGCAACGATAGCAGCGTCTTCAGGAAGACCTTTTGTTGTGCGAATGTGATCTAATAATTCCGGATGAGAACGATCTAGGAACACATAGTACTCTTCTTCAAAACGAAGGATATCCGATACTGGAATATCATCTAAATGACCTTTAGTCAATGCATAGAAAATCATGACTTGTTTTTCTACTTTGATCGGTTTGTTTAGATCTTGCTTAAGGACTTCAACTGTACGGGCACCACGGTTAAGTTTTGCTTGTGTAGCAGCATCCAAATCAGAACCGAATTGAGAGAATGCCTCCAATTCACGGTATGAAGCCAAGTCAAGACGTAATGTACCGGCAACTTTTTTCATCGCTTTAATTTGTGCAGATCCACCAACACGGGATACGGATAGACCAGCGTTAATCGCAGGACGTACACCTGAGAAGAACAAATCGGATTGCAAGAAGATTTGTCCATCAGTGATGGAAATTACGTTTGTTGGAATGTAAGCAGAGATGTCGCCTGCTTGTGTTTCAACAAACGGAAGCGCAGTGATCGAACCGGCACCTAAAGTGTCATTCAATTTTGCTGCACGCTCAAGTAAACGGGAGTGCAAGTAGAATACATCCCCTGGGAATGCTTCACGACCTGGAGGACGGCGAAGTAGCAAGGAAAGTTCACGGTATGCAGATGCTTGCTTAGAAAGATCATCGTAAACCACAAGAACGTGCTTGCCAGCGAACATGAACTCTTCACCCATAGTCACACCAGCATATGGAGCTAGGTATAAAAGTGGTGCTGGTTGAGAAGCTGATGCAGATACAACGATTGTGTAATCCAAAGCACCATTTTTACGTAGCGTTTCAACAGTTCCACGAACCGTAGATTCTTTTTGACCGATAGCCACATAGATACAGATCATATCTTGGTCAGCTTGGTTAAGAATTGTATCGATCGCAACTGATGTTTTACCAGTTTGACGGTCACCAATGATCAACTCACGTTGTCCACGACCGATTGGAACTAATGCATCGATTGCTTTAATACCTGTTTGTAAAGGTTCATGTACCGATTTACGGTCCATTACACCTGTTGCAGGGCTTTCGATTGGACGAGTTTTTGTCGTAGCGATCGGGCCTAGGCCATCTAAAGGCTGTCCAAGCGGATTCACGACACGTCCGATTAATTCTTCTCCAACTGGCACTTCCATGATGCGGCCAGTACGGCGTACTTCACTGCCTTCTTTAATGTCTCTGAATGGTCCAAGAATAACAACACCCACGTTATTTTGCTCAAGGTTTTGTGCTAATCCCATTGAACCATTGGAAAATTCTAGGAGCTCCCCAGACATTGCATTATCTAAACCATGAACGCGTGCGATACCATCACCAACAGTGATAACCGTACCAACATCGCTTACTTTAATTTCCGACTGATAGTTTTCAATCTGCTTTTTAATCAGCGCACTGATTTCTTCAGCTTTGATGCTCATGAATTTCACCCCTATCTGTGAATATTAACCTAATAGTTGTTTGCTAAGGCGATCTAACTTACCGCTAATCGTCCCGTCATAAATGCGGTTACCGATTTGTAATTTGATGCCGCCAAGGATATTGCTATCCGTAATATTAGTAATGCGTAAATTTCTTTTGCCTATTTTCGCTGCAAAAGATGAAGACACAGCTTCCACTTCCGTTTCAGTCAATGGACGTACTGTATAGACCGTTGCATCAGCTACTGAGTTTTCTTCATTCGCAAGTTCAATGAACTCTTGTGCCATTGCTGTCACTTCATCTGTACGATGACGCTCCACCATTAACATCACAGTGTTTTGAACGGAAGAAGAAAGGCTTGCAAATGCATTTGCAATCAAAGCGGCTTTTGCATCTTTAGTCATTTTAGGATGAGCCAGAAAGCTTAATAGCTCATTATCTTTTGTAAAAACTTCATTCACTATGCGAAGCTCTTCTTCAAGTTGGTTAATGAGATTTTGCTCTTTCGCAATTTGGAAAAGGGCAACGGCATAACGCTTTGCTACTGTTATATCGCTCATTTCCCTTCTCCTGCCTCTTGAATGTAGTCATTAATCAATTGCTCTTGATCTGCTTCGGATAATTCTTTTTCTATTACTTTAGAAGCAATAAGTACGGATAAAGATGCCACTTGCTCGCGTAATGCCGTAATGGCTTTTTCTTTTTCCTGTACGATTTCGCGCTTAGCTGTTTCTTTGACGCGTTCTGCTTCAAGACGTGCTTGATTCACGATTTCTTCACGCTGTGCTTCACCTTGAAGTTTCGCGTTTTCTATAAGTTGTCCCGCTTCAGTGCGAGATTGTTTTACGATTTCACGTTGTTCTTCTAAATATTTAAGTGCTTCTTGTCTGCTAGCTTCAGCTGCTTGAATTTCATTTGCAACATGTTCTTCACGTTGAGTCATGATGCCCATTAGAGGACCCCATGCAAATTTCTTCAGCAACGCTAACAAAATGATAAACATTACTAATTGGTATAACATGTCTCCGCCATTAAAGCCATGAGACGTTGACCCAAGTACAAAGCTGCTTGTTAACACGCTTGGTTCACTCCCTTCACGAGTTTCACTTCTTAAAGCGTTCATTATATATGAACTTTAGAAAACTATGCTCTTAAACTGTATAAAAACAGGATTGTGGACATAAAGGAAAGGCGAAGGTTCACATGGAACGAACTTCGCCATTTTTGAACTTTTTGAAGGTTCTATTAACCACCATATACCATAAACGCAATTACTACCGCGATGATAGGCATCGCCTCAACTAAACCTACCCCGATGAACATTGTTGTTTGAAGCATACCGCGAGCTTCTGGTTGACGAGCGATACCTTCTACTGTTCTTGAAACGATAAGACCATTACCAATACCTGCACCTAGTGCTGCTAAACCAATTGCAATTGCTGCTGCAAGAAGACCTACTGAACCTGTCATTATAAATATCCTCCTTAGATTGTATCAAAATTTATTATTTTTTTAGTTCTAAATGAACTTATAATTAATGGTCGTCACTGACTTTATGAGACAGATAAACCATTGTTAACGTGACAAAGATAAACGCTTGGATACTACCGACGAAAATACTATAGCCTTGCCATACTAATGTAGGCACAATTGCACCAATAAATCCGGCAGCTCCACTAAATGCTAGAGATCCCGCTAATAGACTAAGCAAAACTTCACCAGCATAAATGTTACCATATAGACGCAGACCAAGTGTCAAGGAGTTTGTAAATTCCTCTACAAGTGTCATTGGGTTTTTATAAGCTTTAAAGTAACCCTTGGCGCCTTTCATTTTTATAGCATAATAATGCGTTAAACCTAAAACCATGACTGCAAGAGTCAATGTGATAACTGGGTCGGCTGTTGGTGATTTCCACCAAAGCACACCATCGTAACTAATTGCAAACGGAAGACCTAGCATATTGGACACAAAAATGTACATCAGCAAAGTCATACCAAGCAGTTGAAACTGACCACCTGTTCTCCAGTCCATGTTACTATTAATAATACCCTTAACGAAATCCATAATCCATTCCATGAAATTCTGCATGCCAGTTGGCTTCATTGCAAGCTTACGTGTACCAAGCACAGCAAGTATGAACACAACTAGGCTGGCAACTGTAATCATTAGGACGTTACTCAAGTTAAAGGTAAGACCCATAAATTCTTGTAAGGGTGCTTCATGATTCAACTATATTCACCTCTCTTCCCCGCTATCGACGTATTAATTGGATGAAAAAATCTATAAAAATGACAATATAAGCTGTCATTAATCCCCATACAACACTTATCAGATGAAAATGCTCCGGAAATTCCAATGCAATGAGTACCGCTAGACCTGCGGATGCCATTCGAGTCATCGTCCCAAGAGATTTAGTTTTCTTTCCTTCATCGAGCGCCTGACTGAACTTTTTCATTTTCTGATTGATCAGCCATAAATTGTATAAACTCAAACCCGTACCCAGTATAAGCCCAGCAAAAACGGCTTGATAACTCGTAAGTCCCCATCCAACAACATAAACCGCCAGAAGAAAAATTATATATTTACTCTGCCTGTTGAACATGATTTTCATTTCTGGCATTTTTCATTTAATCTCCTGAGAAATATTTTCGTACTGAATGAAGCATTGCTTGTAAACATAGCAAGTCCACAAAGAAGGCCAATTACTAATAGCAGCGGTTCGAATCTTAGGTTCTGACAAGTAAATGAAGATACCGAACAAAACTGATCCGACTATTTGAGAAAGAATCGCTGACATCAAAGTCATAGCCATTTTAGCCGGCAAATCATTTGACGCAAGTTGCATCCTCGCGGTTGAATTTGGTGGAGGATAGAAAACATTTCATGCTGTAAAAATCTGCATGCCGGGCTACTGAAAACCCTCTCATTTTACATCCTTTGTTAGCATACAATAGGCTAGAATCAATGTCAATGAGTGGTTAGTGAAATTTGTCACAGGTTTGTAATTATTAACGAATTGTTCACAAATTATCTTTTTTCTTCTATTGACATCCGTTTTATTTTACTTATTGTCCTCTGTTCACTCAATAAGTAACGTCTTTTCTATCCGATCTTCCCTTCCGCCCCTTCTCGCAAATATTATCGCTTTATACACTCCTTTAGGCGGCAAGTCCTTTTTCAATACATCTTTTTTGATCAAACCGGAAGGTGCCGATCTCGACCAATCCAAATATCCAGCGAATTTCAAGCTATCCTCCTCATATAGGGCAATACCGAATTCTTCAGCCCCCCGCGGAAGGTACATTTCGTATCGATATGTGCCAGCCTGGTCCCCTTGGCCAAAATCAAATCCCATTACCCTTGGATAATCAGGCTCTTCTTTTACATATAAATAAGGAAGTGATATTCTTTTGGTTCCTTCCATTATTATGAGGTATCCATCAAAGACTCCCTTTTTAAGCTCGGCTGGGTTGACCTGCAGTCCCACTTTAATCTGTTTCTTTTCCTTTGGATTTAATGTAAGGGATTTCGGCAATTCCCAAGTGAGCCCTGTCTCTTTTAATGGGACCATAAAAGAGTACTTCCTCATTTTCGTTCCGGTATTTTCTATGACTATCGTTTCATGATGCTCTTCAATTCCTTCTTTCTTTGTGTACATTCCAAAGGACAATGAGCTAGGATTCAAGAGCGTGTCCGCTTTTAATGCTTCGTCGACCTGAATGCGTCCAGCCCCCTGTTCATATGTGTGATAAAATTGATTTGCAGATTTCCTCAATGGCTTTGAAGTGCTCATCAATGCAGATTTCACTTGATCAGGAGTCCAATCCGGGTGTTTTTGCAGGATTAACGCGACTGCTCCTGCAACATGCGGTGCGGACATACTTGTTCCATCCAAGGACATATATCCTTTAGGAACGGTGCTTTCAATTTCCACTCCCGGTGCCAATACGTCAGGCTTTATTCCCCATGATACAGTTACCGGTCCCCTTGAGCTAAAATCAGCGAGCCTATCCTGCTCGTTCTTATAAACAAATTGAACGGTTTTGCTTTGCCCTTGCTCCATGATTTGCTTAAGCTGCATTCCATCTCTTCTATTAATAGAAGCAGCTGGGATGTTCATTTCCTTTTCCAAGCTTCCAGTAAAGGTACCGCTCGTATTATTATAAACAATTACCCCCTTTGCACCTGCCTTTTCTGCATTGGATACTTTCTGCTGGAAGGTAAGTGTGCCTCGTTCCATCAAAACAATCTTATCCCGAACATGTTTCAGGTCCTTTTCATTACCCAGTCCCCCATATATGACATCCTCGGAAAACGTCAGGTTCCATTTTTTAGAGCCTTGAAACAAGGTTAAATGCGATTGATGCTTTTTCGATCCAAGTCCGTAAATCATATACGGAACCCTTAAGGGAGGAGTCGATGCCCCAACGGAAATCGCTTTTTCCGCTGTTCCGGGTGAGCCGACGGTCCATACAGCCGGACCGGAATTCCCATTTGATGTCACGGCAACTATTCCGCTTTCCACAGCCTTATTCAATGCAAGGGAGATAGGCAAATCAGGGCCATTGACGTTATTGCCAAGAGAGAGGTTCAATACATCCACCTTATCCTTCATGGCTGACTCAATAGCCGTCAAGACTTGATCCGTATCTCCTGCTCCACCTGGTCCCAAAGCTCGATATGCATATATCTCCGCCTCTGGTGCGACACCTTTCATTTTTCCATTGGCTGCAATGATGCCTGCCACATGAGTACCGTGTAATGTATTCAGGTCGCCTTGATTTTTGGTTTCCATCGGGTCTTCATCACCATCAACCAGATCCTTGCCACCTTTATATGCTCGTTGCAAATCTGGATGTGTATAATCAATGCCAGTATCGATTATCCCTACTTTTACCCCTTTCCCGGTTATCCGGTGATTCTCCTTATCAAAGAAACCCCTGACCCTGCCTCCTCCTATGTACGGGACACTTTCATCCAACACGGCTTGATAAACGGATACTTCCGTTACAGCCTGGATTTCGTCCTCCTTTTTAAGTTGTTCTATCTCATTCATCTTCCCGTGAAGGGAAAATCCATTCAGGGCAACCGAATAAACATTCCGTAATTGAAGGGATGGGTATTTTTCAAGCAGTTTTTCGATCTTTTCCCGTTGAAACGCCTTATCCATCGTGACAACAACTGTTACTTCCTTAGATTCTGATAGTTTTGGTAAAGGCGGCAGAATGACGGATGCCAATCCCTTTTCATTTTGATAAATAAATACAAAAAGGAAAACAAACACTAGAAACGTTTTCTTTCCCAACATAATCATCCCCTTAGCAGTTATCTTTTCTCAACAACCTTGGAGTATGCAAATAAAAAAAGGAAAAGCGCATGGCTTTTCCTTTTTTATGAGTCAAATCTAGTTGGTGGCATATTTATTTGCTTAAAATAGTAACGGATGGCTTCAGCTATGCGGACCGAAGCGTTTCCGTCCCCATATGGATTTGAAGCTTTGGACATTTTTTCATGCACCTCTTGATCCGTGAGTAATTCATGTGCCAAATTATAAATGGTTTGTTCATCAGTACCCGCCAACCTTAAGGTTCCAGCCGCAATCCCCTCAGGACGTTCCGTCGTATCCCTTAAAACCAGGACAGGTACACCAAGTGACGGTGCCTCTTCCTGGATTCCTCCAGAATCAGTCAAAATCAGATAGGCTCTTGAAGCGAAGTTATGGAAATCCAGAACATCCAGCGGCTCGATCAAATGAACCCGCGGATCGTCGCCGAGAATTTCGTTCGCCAATTCCTGAACAAGAGGATTTAAATGGACCGGATATACCACTTGAACATCATCATGCTCAGCAATGATTTTCTTCACGGCCCTGAAGATATTCCTCATGGGTTCACCTAGATTTTCCCTGCGATGGGCGGTAAGCAAAATGAGCCTGTCTTCTCCAAGTCCATTTAAAACCGGATGTGAATAAGTGGACCGTACAGTCGTTTTCAAAGCATCGGTTGCCGTATTTCCCGTCACGAAAATATTATCCTTCTTGTTTTCATTAAGCAGATTCTCCTCCGCCTTCGAAGTCGGTGCAAAATGCAAATCCGCCAGCGTACCGGTAAGCTGTCGATTCATCTCTTCCGGATAAGGGGAATACTTATTCCAGGTGCGCAGCCCTGCTTCTACATGCCCAATGACAATCTGATTATAAAAGGCAGCCAGACTTGCGACGAACGTTGTGGTTGTATCTCCATGTACAAGAACAATATCAGGCTTAGCTTCCTTCATTACGGAATCAAGACCATTTAATGCCCTTGTTGTAATGTCAGCAAGCGTTTGCCTTTCCTTCATTATGTCCAAGTCATAATCCGGCTGAATGGAAAATAGTTCGAGAACTTGATCTAACATTTGACGATGCTGAGCCGTAACAGCAACGATCGGCTTGAAATGTTCTGGGTGTTTTTGAAATTCGAGTACTAAGGGAGCCATTTTGACAGCTTCTGGTCTCGTCCCGAAAATGGTCATGACTTTTATCGGTTTGTTCATTCGTGACACCTCAGCTTCTTTCCTTATTTTGTGCCGAATAAACGATCTCCTGCGTCTCCAAGACCTGGAACGATATAACCATGTTCATTCAGTTTTTCGTCAAGGCCAGCAATATAAATATCAACATCTGGATGGGCTTCTTTTAATGCGTCCACACCCTCTGGAGCTGCAATCAAACACATGAATTTAATATTCACTGCACCGCGCTTTTTAATGGAATGGATCGCTTCGATGGCTGATCCGCCAGTGGCTAACATCGGGTCAACGACAATGCATTCCCTTTCTGCCAAATCACTTGGCATTTTCGCATAATATTCAACAGGTTTCAAAGTTTCAGGATCACGGTAAAGGCCAACATGTCCGACCTTTGCAGCAGGAATCAGCTTAATGATTCCGTCCACCATCCCGATGCCTGCACGTAAAATCGGGACGATTCCCACTTTTTTACCAGAAAGCATTTTCACTTTCGCCGTGCTTACAGGCGTTTGGATTTCCACCTCTTCGAGCGGCATATCCCTCGTGATTTCAAATGCCATCAATGAAGCGACTTCATCCACTAGTTCACGGAATTCTTTTGTTCCTGTATTTATATCACGTATATAGGCTAATTTGTGTTGAATTAACGGGTGATCGAAAACATAAACTTTTCCCATTTAGCATCTCTCCAATTCCATTGCTTAGTTTTGCGCTTTTTTATGATTTCCCTAATCGAATAGAAAAATTTTCGTGTCTTTTTAAATTCACTTCAACCTATTTTACAGAAAAACGATTCAATCTTCAATAAAGGTTTAGATGTCAGACCTATTTTCACTATTCGGATTCTTCTCACATACTGACTCCCATAAAGTATAAAAAAACCGCTCCCTTTAGAAGGAAGCGGCTCAAGAATATTACAATGAAGGATATAATTCAAATTTGTTCGCTAATGTTTCAACACGCTGTTTTGCTTCTTCAAGTTTAGCTGCGTCCTCATTATTTTTCAAAACAAGTCCGATGATTGCAGCTATTTCATCCATGTCTTCCAATCCGAAGCCACGTGATGTCACTGCCGCAGTCCCAATACGAATACCACTTGTAACGAATGGTTTTTCCGGGTCATAAGGAATCGCATTTTTGTTAACGGTAATACCGATTTCATCCAAAACATGCTCTGCGATTTTTCCCGTTAACCCAGTAGAGCGAACATCAAGAAGAATCAAGTGATTGTCCGTTCCATCAGAAACAAGTGTGAACCCTTCTTTCTTCAAACCTTCGCCCAAACGTTTAGCATTGTCGATGATTTGTTGTGCATACACTTTAAAATCATCTTGAAGCGCTTCTCCGAATGCAACAGCCTTAGCTGATATAACATGCATCAATGGACCGCCTTGAATTCCAGGGAAGATGGATTTATCGATCTTCTTACCGAATTCTTCTTTACAGATGATCATTCCGCCGCGTGGTCCGCGAAGTGTTTTATGAGTAGTTGTCGTTACAAAGTCAGCATAAGGAATTGGGCTTTGGTGTAAACCAGCCGCAACCAAACCTGCGATATGTGCCATATCGACCATTAAATAAGCACCGACTTCATCTGCAATTTCGCGGAATCGCTTGAAATCAATTTCCCGTGGGTATGCACTTGCACCCGCTACGATCAATTTCGGTTTGTGCTGACGCGCTTTTTCCAAAACATCATTGTAATCGATACGGTGATCTTTTTCGTCTACACCATATTCAACGAAGTTGTAGTTAACACCACTGAAGTTAACTGGGCTTCCATGTGTTAAATGACCTCCATGCGAAAGGTTCATTCCAAGCACTGTGTCGCCGGTTTGAAGCACTGTAAAGTAAACGGCCATATTGGCTTGAGCTCCAGAGTGCGGCTGTACGTTCACATACTCCCCGCCGAAAATTTCTTTCGCACGCTCACGTGCTAGATCTTCAACGATGTCTACATACTCACATCCGCCATAGTAACGTTTTCCAGGGTATCCTTCTGCATACTTATTAGTTAAGACCGACCCTTGTGCTTCCATGACAGCTTCACTCACGAAGTTTTCAGAAGCAATAAGCTCAATTTTACTTCTTTGACGCCCTAATTCCAGTTGAATTGCGTTAAACACTTGCTCATCTTGCTTTGCTAAACGATTCATTCCGTAATTCCTCCTCAAATTGTGCGTGATTCGCTTTTTAGTATTTATGTGCAACATGCCTTCAAAAAAGCATGAAAAAGCCTTACCAATAATTATTAGAAAATTCTACTCCATTTTAACATGTCTAATTTAGAAGTGATAGTCTAATTTTATCGAACATTAAATGTTTTTTCATTTAAAAATGTTCGTATTTGACATCAAAATCATGGTAAATAGCCCTTTCACCCTATATTTAACGAGCGAAATCTCCATTCTATTAGCACTCCCAAATAGAGATTTTTCTTGTGAACCTTAGCTTTAGCTTTACGATTTTGAACAGATTCTATTAAAAAACAGCATTCCCCATCCGAGAAATGCTGTCTCACTTACCTTAAGTACAACTCTTGTTTTCAGAGATGTCCTGATAAACGGCCCGTTCCCCGCCAATCAGTTTCGGGCGGGTTTTGGCCATGGTCACATGTGCATGCCCTATTTCTTTAATGGCAGAGCGGATTGGAACCGCCACATGCTTCAGATGCATGCCAATGAAGGTGTCCCCAATGTCTATCCCCGCATCCGCTTTAATATGTTCAACGACGACAGCATCTTTCCATTGCTGATAGGCGTACGTCGCCATCGATCCCCCAGCTGTTCTTACAGGTACAACCGAAACTTCTTCATAATCATATCGAATCGCGGTTTCCCTTTGCAAAACCAACGCCCTGTTAAGATGCTCACAACATTGATATGCAACCTGAACACCCGTTTTCACTTGAAAATCCCTCACTACGGAAAAAATCATCCCTGCAACATCGAGCGTCCCTTCAGTACCGATCCTTTTCCCGATCACTTCACTTGTACTGCAGCCGATTACCAGTAGCTGTTTCTCTTTTAAAGCCGTCTGTTCTTGAAACTCATGTAAAAGCTCCCGAAACTGGTTTTCCCATATCTCTAGCTCATTTGAAAATGTAGCATCACTTATCATGAAAACGCATCCTTTCAAAAAGAAAACTTGCTATCAAAAGAAAAGGGGTCTCTCCAAAAACCATAAAAATTAGCTTTGTTTACCTTCATACTCCGCAATTTTACCGATCCTGTTTTGATGACGTCCGCCTTCAAATTCCGAAGTCAGCCATGTTTGTGCAATTTCCCTGGCCAGACCCGGGCCAATGACACGTTCCCCCATCGCTAACATATTGGTATCATTATGCTGGCGGGTCAACTTCGCACTATAGACATCATGAACCAACGCACATCTAATTCCTTTGACCTTATTAGCAGCGATGCTCATTCCAATTCCAGTTCCACAGATTAAAATGCCCCGATCGAACTCACCGCGTGCCACTTTTTCAGCAACCGGCAAGGCATAATCAGGATAATCCACCGAAGTAGTGCATTCACAGCCAAAGTCCTCAAATGGAATCTGTAACTCATTCATTAAATTCTTTATTTCTTCACGGATATGTATACCACCATGATCAGAAGCAATCGCAACTTTCATCATAATCCTCCTCTAGCTTTTTCAATTGATTTTATTGTGTCACAAAATTATGAAAAGATAAAGGATGTCCATCCTTTTTCCCCCTCAAAGAAGCAGGAAACCGCCTTGGGTTTCCTGCTGTAAAATGTCAAGAGTGAAGCGGGTAATGATCCTGTTTAACTTTTCCGCTTGCACTTTAATTCCATTGCCGATTTTTAACATTTCCCATGACTATGAGCTTGTTCGCTTGTCAGCTGTCACTTCTTCCGCTCCAGCAGATGTTTCTTCTGCAATATCATCAACTTCTTGTGCTGCCTCGATCGTACACTTTCCAATTGACGGTCAACAAGCTTAGTAATATCTTTTACTGCAGCGACCACATTATGTACTTTGTTTACTTTTTAAGCCTTAAGACTAATTCTTCAATTAATTCCTGCAGCTCCCTGAACGTTTCCCGATAAATGCCTTCAGAACCGCCAAACGGATCTATTATGTCCTTATCATAATTATCATCAATAATGAATTCTTTTAAAGTAAAAGTCTTATCGGCCATCTGGGGATATGCACGGGTAATGACCGATTTATGCCCTTCCGTCATGGTGAAAATATGAGTCGCCCATTCCATTTCCTTCTCGGATAAAGGCGTTGAATGATGATTATGCACTATATCATTTTCAACCAATACATTTTTTGCATGCGTTGAAGCATCCTGGCCTGATGAAGCATACACGCCAGCGGACTTCACTTCAACGCCCGCAATATTCTTATTTTTCAATATCGCTTCTGCCATCGGGCTTCTGCATGTGTTGCCTGTACATACAAATAATACACGGATCATTTATGATGCCTCCTTTTTTATTCATTATAAGCTATCGCCCGTTTATTATAGTCAAAAAAATCACTCTCAACATGTCTTAGGAAAAAATAAAACCGCCCCGGTAATCGGAACAGTTGAGGAAGGATAGATATGAAGTCAAGCGGCTCAAAAAGAGAACAATAATTTCAATCCAAACGCACATAGAATGCTTCCGCCAAGAATCTCACTATACACGCCTAGCAAACCCTGAATTTTTCTACCCAGCAAAAGCCCTGCCCACGTTAATAGGGTGGCAGCAAACCCAAAGCAGAGAATGGTTAAAATCGTTTTTGCACCGTAGATCCCCAGGGTCAATCCTACCGAGAAGCTGTCCAGGCTTACCCCTAAAGCAAAAATGAATAGACCTTTCCCGACAGGAGCCAGCATCTTATTTTCCCTGATACCAGCTCCATCCTTTTTACCAGGGATAAACATCTGTATACCAAGAATGACCAACAATAGACCGCCGGCGTATGTAGCGAAGGTCCCGAATTTTTCTGAAATGAAACGGCCTGCCCCCATTCCAAGCAAGGGCATCCAAATATGAAAAAAGCCAACTGTCAGCCCTATAAAAAGAATTTGCCTCAACCTTAGCTTAAACATTCCCATTCCAAGGCCGACTGAAAAGGCATCCATTCCCAACGCGAATGCCATTAGCAATAAGGTGATGATTTCTCCAGCAAATGTATTCATTCCAATCCTCCCTCGGACGTGCCTACTACATGTTATGCATGTCCGAAAAGAAATAGAAGAATAAATCAGTCCTTATTACACATGTTCCTTGATGATTTGATGACCTGCAGCCTTCTCAAGCCGGTTCATGACCGCTGCTCCTATTCCATGGTCAGGAAACATTTCACTAAAAATGACATCGACCTCCAGCTCATCAAACTGTCTTAAAGCATCATATAAGCCTGTCGCAACAGTATGTAAATCAGCTAATGAACCTGGGACGACCACATAATCGGCCTTATAATCCTGTTGATGTTCATAAGCAGTTATGATGCCCACCTTTAACCCGTCACTTCTTTTCTCATCCACAAGCTTCTGAAGGAAAGCTTGATTACCCTTGACTAAATATAGAGGGGCCTTCGGAGCATAGTGGGTATATTTCATGCCCGGGGCTTTTGGCGCCGTTTCCTGATTCTTCAAAGCGACATCTTGCCGGACTTCCCCTATCACAGCTTCCAGCTGTTCCAGGGTCACTCCGCCGGGCCTTAATATAACAGGAATTTCAACAGTGCAATCAAGTACTGTGGATTCTACGCCCACACCGGTAGTCCCGCCATCGACTATGCCTGCAATCCGGCCCATTAAGTCAGCTTCAACATGTTTAGCTGAAGTGGGACTCGGTTTCCCAGAAGTATTTGCACTTGGAGCCGCAATGGGCAAATCACTCGCACGAATAAGGCCGAGGGCAACCTGGTGATCCGGCATCCTGACAGCCACCGTTTCCAATCCAGCTGTCACAACATTTGATAGCTGGCCCGGTTTTCGTTTCATGATCAAAGTCAAAGGACCCGGCCAAAATTCTGCCATTAGCTTCCTGGCCTGTTCCGGAATCTCTTCTACAATACCTGACAGCTGCTCTTCAGAGGCTATATGAACGATTAAAGGATTATCACTCGGACGCCCTTTTGCTTCGAACACTTTTTTGACCGCCTCGTCATTTTTGGCATTCGCACCTAGTCCATAAACAGTCTCTGTAGGAAAAGCAACCACTTGGTTAGCCTTTAATAATTCAGCTGATTGTGTAATCTGGGGATAACTTTGTAAATTATCCACATTTTTATCCACTGACCAAATTTTCGTTTTCATTTTGAACATCATCGCCTTTTAACATTTCTTATTTTATATAATCGCTTTAATATGAAGGATATTTTCAATTTAACGTACTAATTTCACTTAAAAGATACTTTGAAAGTATAAAAGAAGTATACACATAATTCAAGTGTTATCCACAAATTGGGGATAACCATATCGAATCCGTGGATAAGTTTGTGGATATTAAAGATTAATGACAGATTTTTTTGATTTTTTGTTAATAACCCTGTGGATATGTTTTTATAATTATCTGAAAGTAAAAAAAAGGGCCGCTGCCCCCTTTTTAAAATAGATCATTGAAGATTTCTGCAAACAAGGACTTCACTTCCACCTCAGGCTCCTTTTCCCCTTCATATAATCGCTGACCTTGTTCATTGGATGCCGCAATTTCAACCTTGTTATCTTCAACACTCCCATCATTGACTTCCTCCGCCACTTGTTCCTTATCTTTTACTGCCATCACTTCTTCTTTTACCTCTTGCTCAGCAACCTCTTCTTTTACCGTTTCTTCCGTTACTTCCTCTTTTACACTCTCCTCCATTACCTCTTCTTCAACTTCTTCCTCGGGCCCTTTTTCTTTTTCAGCCAACACTACTTCAGTTTCTCCCTCTGCAACAGGTTCACTCTCTTCATTCGTTGCTGCATACGCTTTCCCATCCGAAGTCAGGGATCCTTCATCTTCTTCCTCGACAATCGGACTTTGACTTACAGCCGTCCCATTTGAAAAATCCAAGAAACATAATGGCGGAAATAGAACACACCACCAATTAGCGCCTTCCCCTTCACCAAGTGTGATAATCACCGCTTCATAATCCCCTGCCGGATATAAATACTGCCCGTAGAGTTTTGTCGGAAATTCCGCTTGTCCAAAATCGACTTTTACTGACTGCTCCAAACCCTGTTCCTTTATAACTGCCTCAGCTGTCGCCTGGATATCCGGTAGATGCGAGGTGATCACATCCCTCGCTTCATCCAAAGAAGTAAGCTCCTCGACCCACTTTGTGATATCTTCATTTACCTCATCCCTAATAAGACGTTTAACCGCTTGATCCTTTTCTGCATCACTATTAGCAAGTATCCGCAGACGAATCGCCTCATCCGGGATCACCTTCGTATCTTCTGCACCGACCATCTCCGCTTTAGGCATATATATACTTACGATCGTTCCTATAGTTAAGATTAATAGATAGATAATGGCTAAATGTTTTGTTTTCATCGCCTTCGCCCCCTCACATGAATTAGTCTCACCATTTTCAAGCTATCTTAAACTAGTAAAAATAAAAAAAGTTGATAGCTGGAAATATAGATTCCAAAGGATAATGAGGGTGGTGCCCATAAAAAAATCCGCCTCACGGAAGGAGACGGATCACTTTAATGCAGCAAAGACCATTCGATCTTTTTCATTTATGTCATTTACAATGGATACTTCTGCGGCAGGAAAGGTTCGCTTCAATAAATCGACAACCGCCTCACCCTGTCCAGTGCCCACTTCAAAACCGATCAGTCCAGGCACCTTCATGATCAAAGGTAACTGCTCCATAAAGCGGCGGTAAAAATCCAGCCCATCGATACCGGCAAATAATGCACGATGCGGTTCATGTCCTGTCACGACTACTGACATGGATTTATGATCATCATCTGGTATATATGGCGGATTCGATAAAAGGATGTCCACCTTCTGGTTCATGTTCAAGAAAGGCAAAAGCAAATCACCTTGCATGAACTGAACTTCGGCACCAAGTGATTCTGCATTTTTCCTCGCCACCTCAAGTGACGTTTCCGCTATGTCCGTGGCCGTCACCAACAGGTTTGATTTTTCAAGTTTCATCGTTATGGCGATTGCGCCGCTGCCGGTCCCAATATCAGCTAAATGAAGCTTCTGTCCCTCCATAAAAATGGCTGGGAGTTTACGTAATGTATAATAAATCAATTCTTCTGTTTCAGGTCTCGGTATGAGCACTTCTTCATTAACAAAGAAGGTCCGTCCATAAAATTCTTCACTGCCGATTATATATTGGATTGGCGTCCCCTCAGCATGCAGCTCAATAGCGGCCTTAAATTGCCCAAAATCCGCTTCACTAAGCTCATCATGAAGGTTGGCCAGCATTTGGGAGCGAGTTTGGTTTAAAAAGTGCTGTAACAGGATTTCCCCAGCATTGGCATCACGATCATTTTCCTTTAAAAAAGAAGAAGCCCATTTAAGGGCTTCAAACACTTTCACGGCAGAATTACTCATCTGCATTTTCCAGCCTTGAAGATTGGTCTTCCATGATTAATGCATCAACCACTTCATCCAGCTTACCTTCCATGATTTGATCCAGCTTTTGAATCGTTAAACCAATTCGGTGATCGGTAACGCGGTTTTGTGGGAAGTTATAAGTGCGAATCCGTTCAGATCGATCGCCCGTTCCAACAGCAAGCTTCCTATTTTGATCATACTCCGCCTGTACTTCGCGTTGGATTTTATCGTACACCCTGGCACGCAAAACCTTCATTGCTTTTTCTTTGTTCTTGATTTGTGATTTTTCATCTTGACAGGATACAACCGTATTCGTCGGAATATGAGTCAAGCGCACCGCTGACATTGTCGTATTGACACTTTGCCCTCCAGGACCGCTCGATGCAAAGGTATCGACACGAATATCCTTATCATGAATTTCAACTTCCACTTCCTCAGCTTCGGGTAAAACGGCAACCGTGGCTGTAGATGTATGAATCCGTCCGCCTGATTCAGTTTCAGGTACTCGCTGAACGCGATGTGCTCCATTTTCGAACTTCAATTTTGAATAAGCGCCATTGCCATTAATCATGAATATGATTTCCTTATAGCCGCCAAGCCCTGTAGGACTTGCTTCAATGACTTCAGTCCGCCAACCCTGCACCTCGGCAAAACGACTATACATGCGGTATAGACTACCAGCAAATAAGGCTGCCTCATCTCCGCCTGCCGCTCCGCGGATCTCCATGATTACGTTTTTATCATCGTTAGGGTCCTTCGGAATAAGCAATATTTTCAGTTTATCCTCAAGGCCTTGTATGGTATCTTCAAGTTCATTGATCTCTTCTTTTACCATTTCACGCATTTCCGCATCAAGCTTCTCCTCAAGCATCGCCTTCGCTTCCTGGAGTTGCTCACGAACCGCTTTATATTCTTTATAAGTCGAAGCAGTCTCTTGTATGCTGGATTGCTCCTTAGAATATTCCCTTAGCTTCTTGGAGTCATTAATGATCTCCGGGTCACTTAATAGCTCATTCAATCTTTCATATCTATCTTCTACTGCTTGCAATCGATCAAACAAATTATTCACCTCATAAATTTTCCAAAACATCTGAAACGAATTGGAAGTAATCCATCTTTTCTAACTATAAATAAGTAGTTCAGTGCCCCAGCTCAGTTCACTTCTAGGTTAATTATAGTATAGGTGAATAATCAACGTCAAAGAGGATTCAAAAATGTCGTTATTTCTTTAATTTTACATCTATATTATATTGAGGCACAGCCCTGTTTATAATGCCTTGTATTCGCTGCATTTCCTTATGTCTCTCTTTTTCCGTCTTGATTTTGCCTTTATCATGGACCGTAACATGTATGGTATTTCCATTAAACCAAACGGAGCCCGCCTCATAATTGGTTTCCGATTCAATGGCCCCTCGGATATCATCAATTTGCTGCCCCATGGATGGTGAATTATTGGATGTATGATGCGGTGTATTGAGGATTTGATCTGACGGCCGTTCCGCTTCATTGTCCCAATCATTATTGGATACACGTTTTAAACCATTGCCAACAAAATCCTTGCCATCCCGGGATTGATCCCCATATTCCGAATCATTATTTATCGCATTGTCATTTTGACCGCATGCCGTTAGTGCAGCAAGTAAAAAGGCTGTCATGATAAGCAGTTTTGATTTCATATTTTTTCCCTCCATTTTGACTGGTTAAGAAGAACATTTCCTCGTTAGCCTACCCAAAATGGGGCAATATTTATCTTTTATTTCGCTTCCATGTATTGGTCATACCACTTGAATAAGTCCACCCTTTATTATTATTCCCAACAAAAAAAAAGCACCCTACGACCACATTGGATCATAGGGCACCAGCATTCAAATACGTTCTTTAATCCCAACAGGCTGCTTACCCGGAACTTCGTGATGATGGCGGCAGCGGGGCTCATATGATTCCGATGCACCCACAAGGATGATCGGCTCATCATAGGAGGCCGGCTCCCCATCTATCAAGCGCTGCGTCCTGCTTGCAGGTGATCCGCACACTTCACACACAGCCTGCAGCTTAGTCACCGATTCTGCCAGCGATAATAGAACAGGCATAGGACCGAATGGTTCACCTCGGAAATCTTGATCGAGTCCAGCCATAATCACTCGATAACCGCTGTCCGCAAGATGCTGGGCAACCCCGATAATTTCATGATCAAAAAATTGCACTTCATCTATTGCAATAATATCCAGGGGCTTGTCCAAATACTTAAAAATATCCGTTGAATGGGCAATCGGTTTTGCCATCACAGAAGAGCCATTGTGTGATACGACAGCCTCTTCCGCATAGCGATTATCAATAGCTGGTTTAAATACAGCTATTTGCTCTTTAGCAAATTGAGCACGGCTGACTCGTTTAATCAATTCCTCGGATTTACCCGAAAACATGCTTCCGCAAATAAGCTCGATCCAGCCTGTTTGTTTCATTACATACATGGAAACAGCTACTCCCTTCCACCTGTCGATCCCTTGGCCATAATTGAAGTCGACCCGGCTTTATATAAATTCTTACTTGTTTATGGAAAAGAAAAAACAGGCAAGAAAAATACTTGCCTGTTTTTTAAAAAGTCCGGCTTATTTAATACCGTATTTTTTGTTGAAACGATCAACACGTCCGCCAGCTTCAGCGAATTTTTGACGACCAGTGTAGAATGGATGGCATTCTGAACAAGTCTCAACTTTGATCTCTTCTTTAACTGAACCAGTTTCAAAAGTGTTTCCGCAAGAGCAAATTACTTTTGAAAGCTTATAATTTGGATGAATTCCAGTTTTCATTCTTTTCAGCTCCTTATGCCCTGAATCATTCGAAACAGAGTTATATACTTCAAGTTGAGGGAAAAACACCCTCACATTTATTGTAAAAACACATGAACTCATTATAACAACTTAAGACTAGTTGTGCAACTGTTTGTTTCTTACAGGGTTTAAGAACGTTTTACGCTCGCCGGCCCCTTTTTCATTTCTGACATCTCTTCATCCAGCTTACTGAAAAATTCTTCATTACCCTTTGTCTGTTTTAGACGGCGAAGGAATTTCTCCGAGAAATCAGGCGAATCCGACATTGTTTTCCTGATGGCCCATAGTTTATCCAGGCGATCTTTCGGAATTAACAATTCTTCTTTACGAGTGCCTGAGCGGCGAATATCGATTGCCGGGAAGATGCGTCTTTCGGCAAGGGCACGATCTAAATGCAGCTCCATATTACCCGTACCTTTAAATTCTTCATAAATGACATCGTCCATTCTTGAACCCGTATCTACCAATGCTGTAGCAAGGATCGTCAGGCTGCCGCCTTCCTCAATATTCCTCGCCGCACCGAAAAAGCGTTTTGGACGGTGGAATGCAGCGGGGTCAATACCCCCTGATAGTGTACGTCCGCTCGGCGGAATGACAAGGTTGTAAGCTCGGGCAAGTCGAGTGATGCTGTCCATTAAAATGATGACATCACGTTTATGCTCCACAAGGCGCATCGCTCGTTCTAACACTAGCTCAGCCACCTTGATATGGTTTTCCGGCACTTCATCAAACGTTGAACTTACCACGTCCCCAGCAACGGACCGTTCAATGTCAGTCACTTCTTCCGGGCGTTCATCAATCAACAGCACGATCAATTCCGATTCGGGATGGTTTGTGGTTATTGCATTGGCAATTTCCTTGATGAGCATCGTTTTACCGGCTTTTGGCGGTGCGACGATTAGCCCACGCTGTCCAAAACCTACCGGTGCCAGGACATCCATAATCCTGGTTGATAAGTTCTTCGGTGTCGTTTCCAGTTTAATTTGCCTGTTTGGATACAGCGGTGTTAGACCTGGAAAGTGGACACGCTCTTTTGCTGATTCCGGATTATCGCCATTGACTGCTTCAACATGCAGTAATCCATAATAGCGCTCGTTTTCTTTTGGCGGCCTTACCTTACCGGACACTTTATCTCCATTCCGCAAATCGAATCTGCGGATCTGTGAAGCAGAAATATAAATATCCTCCGAGCTTGGAGAATAATTAATTGGACGCAGGAAACCGAAGCCCTCTGAAGGGATGATTTCTAAAACGCCCTCCATGAATAGGAGACCATCCTGCTCAGCTTGTGCTTTCAGGATAGCGAAAATAAGTTCCTTTTTTGAAAGTTTGCTGTAATAGGAAACTTTATATTCACGCGCGTGCTCATAGAGATCCTTTAGTTTCATGTTTTCTAAATTAGAAATAGTTAAATTCATTATGACACCACACTTTTATTAATTAAACGTTTTCACCCATACTGAAAAAGAAATGGTTTGTTAGATGGAAGAAAAACCGCAATCCATGTACCCGACCAGAGTTTTCTTAGAAAGGATGATACATTTTTACATGTAAAGAAGAAAATTAATTGAAGGCTTCTTGAAGTTTGGAGTGAAAGGGCAGATTCTAAATTATTAATAGTAGACCAAGCTTTATTTTACTTTTTTTATTTTAATTATTCAACTTAAATTTTTTAAAAGAGAAAGCGAGCGATGAAACCGCTCGCTTTTTAAAAGTGATTTTTCTAAAAAACGCTATCAGTCAATCAAACCATTCGGTTTAATCTTAAGACTGTGACGACCATCAATGAAACGAACTGTACCAGATTTAGCACGCATGACTACGGATTGTGTTTCGCCGTAATGCCCTTTGAATTGTACGCCGCGTAAAAGCTCTCCATCTGTCACACCTGTTGCTGCAAAAATTGCATCATCTCCGCGAACAAGGTCTTCCATTCTGAGGACTCTTCCTAATTCAAGGCCCATTTTTCCACAGCGCTCCACTTCTTCATCACTTTGAGGAATGAGCTTGCCTTGAATTTCCCCTCCAAGGCATTTCAGGGCAACGGCTGCAATAACTCCTTCTGGAGCTCCGCCAGATCCGAATAAGATGTCAACACCGGTAAGATCGAAGGCCGTATTTATGGCTCCCGCTACATCTCCATCGTTGATCAACTTGATACGTGCCCCTGCCTCACGAAGTTCATGAATGATCTTCGAATGACGATCGCGGTTCAATACTGTTGCAACCACGTCTTGGATATCTTTATTTTTTGCCTTGGCTACCGCTTTCAGGTTGTCCAACACGGAGGCATTGATATCAATCTGACCGACAGCCTCTGGTCCGACAGCTATTTTATCCATATACATATCCGGGGCATGAAGCAAGTTCCCCTTATCGGCTATCGCCAATACAGCCAATGCATTCCAGCCGCCGGATGCAACGATGTTCGTTCCTTCTAATGGATCAACCGCAACATCCACCATTGGCCCAAGACCGGTACCAAGTTTTTCGCCAATATAAAGCATTGGCGCTTCATCCATTTCCCCTTCACCGATTACAACCGTTCCTTGCATGGGAATAGTATTGAAAACATCCCGCATTGCAGTTGTTGCTGCATCATCTGCTTCGTCTTTCTTTCCTCTTCCCATCCAACGAGCTGAATTCAGTGCCGCCGCTTCTGTTACGCGGACAAGCTCCATCGATAAACTTCTTTCCATTTCCGGTTCCCCCTCATGTACACTAGCATGATTTATTTATATATTAGTATAACACATTATATCATATATAGTAACACAATGAGGTAACAAGAAAAGGGATCAGCTTTTAAGCTGCTCCACTTCTTCTTGCGTCATTTCTTCACGCCAAATCGTTGCTCCCAAACCTGAAAGTTTTTCAACAAGATGGCTATATCCGCGATCTATATGTTCAAGCCCGGTCACTTCTGTAATCCCTTCAGCCATTAAACCGGCTATTACAAGAGCCGCTCCGGCACGTAAATCGCTTGCCTTCACTTTTGCCCCATGAAGTTGGACAGGACCATCGACGATGCCCGCTCTGCCCTCGACCTTTATCTTCGCATTCATGCGTCGCAGTTCATCAATATGCTTAAAGCGGGCCCCGTATATCGTATCGGTGACCATGCTAGAACCGGTTGCTTTTGTTAAGAGGGAAGTGAAAGGTTGCTGAAGATCCGTTGGGAATCCAGGGTAAACCAATGTCTTGATATCAACGGATTTATATTGTTCTCCCGGTGAGACAAATATCTGGTCATCACCCGCTTCAATATTAATCCCCATTTCCCTCAACTTGGAAGTCAATGACTCCAAATGCTGGGGAATGACATTATCAATCAGAATTCCTTCTCCGACAGCAGCCGCTAGAATCATGAAAGTGCCGGCTTCAATCCGATCCGGTATGATCGTATGCTTGCACCCGTGCAAACTTTCCACACCATCAATACGAATGATATCCGTCCCTGCACCCTTTATTTTCGCTCCCATATTGGTCAACAATGTGGCAACATCGATGATTTCAGGTTCTTTCGCAGCATTTTCTATCACAGTGCGGCCTTTGGCCAAAACGGCGGCAAGCATGATATTGATCGTTGCCCCTACACTAACGACATCCAAATATATGCGTGCTCCCCTTAGCTCGTCCGCCCTAAGGTAAATGGCTCCTTGTTCATTCGTCACCTGTGCGCCCAGTGCTTCAAACCCCTTAATATGCTGATCTATCGGGCGAGGTCCTAAATGGCAGCCACCAGGCAAGCCGATCACTGCCTTTTTGAATTTACCAAGCATTGCCCCCATTAAATAATAAGAGGCACGTAACTTCTTGACCCTTCCATTGGGAAGAGGCATTGAAATCATCCTGCTGGGGTTGACTGTCATTTCTCCTTCATCAAAGGATACCTCGCCGCCAATCTCCTCCATTAACGCTTTCAGCATCTGTACATCCGAGATATCAGGCAGGCCTTCAATCGTTACGGGAGAGTCCGCTAAAATTGTTGCAGGAATAAGGGCGACCGCACTATTTTTTGCTCCACTGACACGAATGCTTCCCTTTAGAGGATAGCCACCGGCAATTTTAAGTTTTTCCATAATAAACTCCCTTCCACGCTAAGCACTTAGAAGCTACTTCCAAAAAGTAATATTTTACCACAAGAAAATTGCATAATCCGACAACATTTACTATCTAGTTCTTTAGTTTACACAAAAGTAGAAAATTCATGTAAAAAAAAGAGAAAAATTTCTAATTTATGTTAATTTTATTTAAACGGTGCAATCTATAGCGACTTAGCGGCAAGGCATTATGCTTCAGTACGTGAATTCCAATCGTTCAAAAAAGCTTCAATTCCTTTATCCGTTAATGGGTGGTGGAATAATTGTATTAAAACTTTATAAGGGATCGTTGCAATATGCGCCCCTTTAAGAGCCGCTTCAGTAATATGCATCGGATGGCGGATGGAAGCTGCGATGATTTCGGCATTGATATCATGGATCGCAAAAATGTCAGCAATATCCGAAATTAGATCCAAACCATTTTGGCCGATGTCATCCAAGCGACCTAAAAATGGCGATACATAAGTTGCTCCTGCCCTAGCTGCCAATAATGCTTGGTTTGCACTGAAAATAAGGGTGACGTTTGTTTTGACACCTTGTTTTGTAAGTGCTGAAACAGCCTTCAGGCCGTCCGGAGTCATTGGCACTTTAATCGTGATATTCGGTGCAATCGCAACTAGTTCCTTGGCTTCAGCCATCATTCCTTCAAAATCAAGCGCAATGACTTCAGCAGAAACGGATTCCTTAACAAGGCTTGTGATTTCTTTTAGCCGATCATGGAAAGAAACTCCCTTTTCCCTAGCAACAAGGGATGGGTTAGTCGTAACACCTGCTAAAACGCCAAGTTCATGCGCTTGTTTGATTTCTTCCATGTTTGCTGTATCTATAAAGAATTTCATAAAATAGCCTCCGTATGTAATCGATTTTTATTTTCCTATATGCATCTGAATTCTAATTGTTCTAAAAATAGAGCCCGGATTCAGCCCTGCATCTAAAAGAAACCATTAGGGGGGAGCCCCCCAATGGGAATATTGCCTTTATCATCTTACATTTAAAGGGATGGAACCCTTATTATGCTTTGCCGTTTGAACCGAATTCACGAATTTTGCCGATGACAGTTTCTTTAATCGCTTCACGGCCAGGAACGATGTATTTACGAGGATCGTACACTTCAGTATCGTTATTCAGAATTTCACGAACCGCTTTTGTGAATACAATTTGGTTTTCCGTATTCACATTGATTTTTGATGTTCCAAGCGAAATCGCTTTTTGGATATCTTTCGTAGGGATGCCTGTACCACCATGAAGAACAAGAGGTTTTTTCGTTAAATCACGCACTTCTTCCATTTCTTTATACCCAAGGTTAGGTTCACCTTTGTATGGTCCGTGAACGGATCCCAAAGCTGGAGCAAAGCAGTCGACATTTGTTTCTTTAACCAACTGTTCGCATTCTTGAGGGTCTGCATATACGACTCCATCAGCAATTACATCATCTTCTTGTCCGCCAACCGTGCCCACTTCCGCTTCAACAGAAACATTCCGTGCGTGAGCGAATTCGACAACCTTCTTGGTTGTTTCGATATTTTCTTCGATCGGATGATGTGAAGCATCGATCATTACTGAAGTGAATCCGGCTTCGATAGCTTCCTTACATTTATCATAACTTGAACCATGGTCAAGGTGAATGGCCACAGGAACAGTGATTTTCATGTCTTCCAACAATCCTTGAACCATCATCACAGTCGTTTTAAAACCACCCATATGGCGGGCAGCACCTTCGGAAACACCAAGGATGACTGGAGATTTTTCTTGTTCTGCAGCAGCTAGAATAGCTTGAGTCCATTCAAGGTTGTTGATATTGAATTGACCTACTGCATATTTTTCATCAAGGGCTTTATTCAGCATATCTTTCATAGAAACTAAAGGCATTTGATTTCCTCCTACTAGTGGATGTTATTATTTTAAAGTTAATTCTTTCTAGATATTCCCTAAAACGAAAGTAGCATACGCTTATAAATCAGAATATCTCTCCTCTTTTAGCATATCAATACATCAAAAAAACAGCAACAAATACACTATACCGAGCCTCAAATTTTATTCCAAAAAAACACGGCCCATCTAAAAAAAGATAGCCGCAGCAATTACTCCATCAGTAATATTAAATTTTCAAGACATTTAACTTGATTGAATCGGTAAGTATTCACGAACCGCTTTTCTAATATCATCAATATCAAACGGCTTTGCAAAGTGTGTCATAGCACCTAAATCCTTTGCTTCTTGAATCATATCAAGTTCACCATATGCCGTCATGATTATGACCCGGATGTCCGGATCGACGACTTTCATTCTTTTCAAGATCTCAATGCCATCCATTCCCGGAATCTTCATATCCAGCAATACAAGATCAGGTGAATGATTATTTAGCACATCCAAGGCTTGAATTCCATTAGCGGCTTGAAATGTTTCATACCCTTCTTTATGTAAAACCTCGTTCAATAAAATACGAATCCCGAACTGATCATCAACAATCAATATTTTCCCTGGCATTTTATCACCTCTCCCCTTCCCGATTCATCCATTAAATATACTGGCCTATAAGGCCATATTACCCGAAAAAGGGTAGTTACATAGATTGCGTCATATGACTTTTAGGTCCAACGCATTTATTGTTCATATTCGATAATTGTAACAAAATTCCTGCTGTATGGCTAAGAGGAATTTTAATTTTTTTGTTTTTTCGACCGATTTAGTAAATTCGGACCTTCCGGATCAAAATCCCAGAAACCTGTCATTGCAAAGGAAAGTCCTTTATAATGGGTATATTATTTTTTAAAGGAGTCCCTGACCATGTTAAAAATTTTTTCGACACAGATAAGCGGTATATTTAAGAAAATGATTGAAAATGAAGCCTTTGAAATGGAGGATGCCGGACGCTTGCTGGCTCAGGCTGCGGTTGGGGACGGTGCGGTGTACATTCACGGTTTTGGTGAAATGCAGGGTGTCACTGCCGAGGCTTTGGATGGGGCAGAACCCTTTCCGAAGGTAAAAAGATATGAATCAGGAGAAACTATTTCCAGGGAAGATCGGTTTCTCATATTCAGCCGCCATTCGGATGATGCAGAAGCATTGTTGCTGGCAAAACAACTCAAGGAAAAGGATATCCCATTTGTTGCGGTTTCTACATCCGTCCCTTCTGAAGGGGATTCTCTTTTGGAGTTGGCAGACGTTCATATTGATTTACGTATCCAACGGGGCTTGATTCCTGATGAAACCGGAAATCGATATGGGTATCCTACCCTCATTGCCGCTCTTTTCGCTTATTATGGGATTAAATTCACTCTTGAAGAAATCATAAAAGAGTATGAAGAAGAATGATTATTCATCTAAAAAAAAACAGCCACATTGGGCTGTTTTTTTGTTTATTAAAGTTTTTCGCTGCGCTTTAAAGACATGCCGACAAAATCACGGAATAGCGGCTGCGGACGGTTAGGACGTGACGTGAATTCCGGATGGAATTGAGAAGCCACAAACCAAGGATGATCCTTCAATTCAACGATTTCAACTAGACGGCCATCCGGACTAGTACCAGAGAAGATGAATCCTGCCTCTTCCATTGCTTGACGGTAGTGGTTATTGAATTCATAACGGTGACGGTGACGCTCATAAACAACCTCGTCATTATACGCTTCGTATGCTTTAGTTCCTTCGATAAGCTTACATGGATACAGACCAAGACGCAGTGTACCGCCCAAATCTTCTACATCCTTCTGTTCAGGAAGAAGATCGATGATTGGATCTGGAGTATCTTCATTAATTTCAGCTGAATGAGCTTCTGGCAATCCCAGGACGTTGCGAGCATACTCAATTGACGCCAACTGCATGCCTAAGCAAATTCCGAAGAATGGTTTTTTCGTAGTGCGGGCAAATTCGGTAGCAGCAATTTTCCCTTCGATTCCACGATCTCCAAAACCGCCTGGAACAAGGATTCCATCTGCATCTTGCAGAAGTTCAGCAACATTTTCTTTTGTTACATCTTCGGAATTCACCCAGTCGATTTCAACATCTGCATCAAATGCGTAACCTGCATGCTTAAGTGCTTCCACTACAGAAAGATAAGCATCTTGCAATTCAACATATTTTCCGACTAAAGCGATTTTTGTTTTCTTTGATAAAGAAGTAACCTTTTTGACTAGTTCCTTCCAATCTTCCATATCCGCTTCGCCGCAGTCCAATTGCAAGTGATCACAAACGATTTGGTCCATATTTTGTGCTTGAAGCGCAAGTGGGATGGAGTAAAGAGTATCCGCATCAAGACATTCTATAACGGAATTTTTATCGATATCGCAGAATAAAGCAATTTTATCCTTCATATCTTGTGAAATTGGACTTTCTGTACGTGCAACGATGATATTCGGCTGAATGCCTAGACTGCGTAATTCTTTTACACTATGCTGTGTCGGTTTTGTTTTCATTTCACCAGCAGCTTTGATGTAAGGAACCAGTGTACAGTGGATATACATAACATTATTGATTCCGATATCACTCTTGATTTGGCGAATCGCCTCAAGGAATGGAAGAGACTCGATATCCCCTACAGTACCGCCGATTTCAGTGATGACTATATCGGCATTCGTTTCATTGCCTGAACGGAAAACCCGTTCTTTAATTTCATTCGTGATATGCGGAATGACTTGAACTGTTCCACCTAGATAATCGCCACGGCGTTCTTTTCTCAGGACCGTTGAATAAATTCTGCCCGTAGTCACATTGCTGTGTTTGCCAAGGTTGATATCAATGAAACGCTCATAGTGCCCCAAATCCAAATCCGTTTCAGCACCATCATCCGTTACAAACACTTCACCGTGTTGGTATGGACTCATCGTACCTGGATCCAAGTTAATATAAGGGTCAAACTTCTGGATCGTAACATTCAATCCCCTATTTTTTAATAATCTACCTAAAGAAGCGGCCGTTATCCCTTTTCCCAAGGAAGAAACTACTCCACCTGTCACAAAAATATATTTTGTCATTTTATATCCTCCTATAGAATGTTTTCTTCCAATTCTGTTCTTAATCGGAACTGAATCAAATCTTCCGCCACATGAGCGGTTAAAAGCTAAAAAATCGTAAACCAGTACAAACCATTAATCACTTAAAGGTCTTTAGTGAGAGTCATGCAGGATACATGAACAAGAATAAATTTCCTTAAATGACAGTAAACAAAAATATGTTCTCTATAGTTTTTACAATTCTACGAGAAATCATTTTTAAAAATAAAAAAATGATGTCATTTATTCATTCCATCATTAAAAACAAAAACGCTCCGCTTACAATAAAAGTAAGGGAGCGATATAATTTAATCATTGTGTCCTTTTTTAAGGAGCCCAAAAATGATTCTACAAATTTCGCCTCAAAAAGTCAAGGGCGATTATTTATTTCTCAGCCTCTTCATCCAAGTCATCCAAGTCATCTTCATCTTCGTCTTCGTCCTCATCATCTTCCAGGACAAATGCATCATCTTCGATTATTTCTTCTTCCAGATCATCGTCATCATCCACGTCATCATCCAAAAGCACTTCGTCGATGACTGGAGAACCTAGAATATCATCATCGTCATCATCTTCATCCTCGTCCAGATCATCGATATCTTCTTCAAAGTCAAGATCTTCGTCTTCAAGTTCATCGAAATCGTCGATAACGGCAGCAGCCTTTTTGGCTTTCTTTTTCTTTTTAGGTTTTACAACATGTACGACTTCTTCCTCGATTTGGTCAACCGGGTACCATGTTTTCAATCCCCAGCGGTTGTCCCCAAGTGAAGTGAAGCGGCCATCCACATTTAAATCCGTATAGAATTGTGCAATTTTCTTTTCCACTTCCGCTTTAGATAAATGGTGCAGCGAAGCTAATTCACTTATTAAGTCTTTAAATGGAATCGGTTCATTTCTTTCCACTAACAAATCATATGCCATCTCTATTAAGGACATTTCCAATAACTGCTCTTTTGAGTATTGTTTTAAACTCAAATTCCGCACTTCCCTTCTCTATTCAAACACTGAATTCCGTGTTTTTTCACATAAAAAAATAATCTAAAACAGTAGTTCGATAAAATAACGACAATTCCTGCTAGACATATACTCCATTATAAACAATCTAAATGGGTTTATGCTAGTTCTATCTGATACTTTCACAGATTTACCTTATTGTCTATCATTCAGGAAACCAAAAGCTAAAAATCATTCACTTTCCTTTTTCGATTTCTGTCGATAGGCTGCCGTAAAAAAGACAATAGTCAGGATAAAAAAAGAGATGGCACCCAATTGATGCTCATACAGCTCAAATAAAATAATGATGGCAAGAATGTACCCTATGATCGATCCAATCATTTTCAGGTTCATTTTCTCAACTCCAATAGGGCTGATTCTTCATTTTTGCCCCTTTTCCAAATAATTATAAGGTAAAATCTTCATTTTGTTAAAAAATGCGGAAATTATTTAAAAAAGAGGCCCCTAAACGTTCGGAGCCCCTTCTCAGTTTACATATTCCTTCGATATTGACCGCCTACATCATATAGCGCCCTCGTTATCTGACCAAGACTGGCCACTCTGACGCAGTTCATGAGTTCAGCAAAGATATTTTCCCCATTCATGGCTGCCAATTTCAGTTTAGTTAGCGCCTCATCCGTGAACTCCTTATTTCTTTCTTGGAATGCCCGGAGATTTATGATTTGCCCTTCCTTTTCTTCCTTTGTTGCACGGGCAATTTCCATGCTGTTCACCGCTTCTTCGGAAGGAGGATTTGGATTCAAATACGTGTTGACACCGATGATCGGCAATTCTCCCGTATGCTTTTTCATTTCGTAATGCATCGATTCATCCTGGATTTTCCCGCGCTGATACTGCGTCTCCATTGCACCCAGCACACCGCCCCGATCATTGATGCGATCGAACTCTTGCAGTACGGCCTCTTCAACGAGATCCGTCAATTCCTCTACGATGAAGGCTCCTTGCATCGGGTTTTCATTTTTTGAGAGCCCATGCTCCTTTGTAATGATCATTTGTATGGCCATTGCCCGGCGCACGGACTCTTCAGTAGGCGTCGTGATGGCTTCATCGTACGCATTAGTATGCAAGGAATTACAGTTGTCCTGCAGCGCCATTAAAGCCTGAAGTGTCGTTCTGATATCATTGAAATCAATTTCTTGCGCATGAAGTGAGCGCCCTGAAGTCTGTATATGGTATTTGAGCTTCTGGCTGCGGTCGTTCGCACCATATTTATCCCGCATGACCGTAGCCCAAATCCTTCTTGCCACTCTCCCGATAACCGTATATTCCGGGTCGAGCCCATTTGAGAAGAAGAACGACAAATTCGGGGCAAAGTCATCAATATTCATTCCGCGACTTAAATAATATTCGATGTAAGTAAAGCCATTCGCTAATGTAAAAGCAAGCTGTGAAATGGGATTGGCACCCGCTTCTGCAATGTGATAGCCGGAAATGGATACAGAGTAGTAGTTCCTGACTTTTCGATCAATGAAATATGCTTGAATGTCCCCCATTAGCCTTAAAGCAAATTCCGTAGAGAAGATGCAAGTATTCTGGCCTTGGTCCTCTTTCAGAATATCCGCTTGAACAGTTCCGCGTACCGTTTGAAGGGTATAAGCCTGCACTTCTTCAGCTTCTGCGTCCGTAAGGGGACGGCCTAACTCTTCTTCTTTCCGTTGAATCTGCTGATCGACTGCCGTATTCATGTACATGGCCAAAATGATTGGTGCCGGTCCATTGATGGTCATCGATACAGAGGTTGAGGGGTGGCAAAGGTCAAAGCCTGCATACAGCTTTTTCATGTCATCCAACGTACAGATGCTGACTCCGCTTTCCCCTACCTTTCCATAGATATCAGGCCGGTGATCGGGATCCTCGCCATATAAAGTTACCGAATCGAAAGCCGTACTTAGCCGTTTTGCATTATCATCCTTTGACAAATAATGAAAACGCCTGTTGGTTCGGTCGGGTGATCCTTCACCGGCAAATTGCCGCTTCGGGTCCTCTCCTTCACGCTTGAATGGAAAGACTCCCGCTGTGTAAGGAAAGAAGCCCGGAACGTTCTCTCGGAATACCCATCCTAAGATCTCTCCATAATCCACATATTTAGGCAGTGACACTCTCGGAATCATTAAACCTGATAAACTTTTAGTTTTCAGCTTTGTGACGATTTCTTTATCCCTGACTTTCGTTACAAACTGCTCTCCTGCATACTTTTCTTTTAATTCCATCCATCCAGAAAGTATTTTTTTAGATTCAGGTGATAAATTCGAAGCGGTTTCCTTTTTCAGTTTTTCTAAAGAAGCCACCATATCTTCGTTGTTATCATTTTCCTTAATTGCTTCAATTGCTCCTTCAAGCTGGAAAAGCCTGCGGGCAATACGTACTTGTTCAGCCGCACGCTTATGATAAGATCTGACCGTATCACTGATTTCACGTAAATAATACCGACGGTCAGTAGGGATGATGACATTTTGCTTGTAAACATCCGCTTCCTTCGAAAAGGCGGTACTCCAAACCGTCCCTGATTTTTCATTAAGCTTTTCAATCAGTGCAGCGAATAATGCATTGGTGCCTGGATCATTGAATTGAGAAGCGATGGTACCGTATACCGGCATTTCAGATGGATCTTGATCGAAAAGTGTACGGCTTCTTTGGTATTGCTTTTGAACTTGGTTTTTTGCATCCTCTGAGCCTTTGCGCTCGTATTTGTTAATGACTATCAAGTCTGCATAATCAATCATATCGATTTTTTCAAGTTGCGAAGGTGCTCCGAATTCACTCGTCATTACATACATGGATACATCGCATATCTCAGCAATTTCTGCATCTCCCTGACCAATTCCGCTCGTTTCAACGATGATTAAATCGAAGCCAGCTGCCTTCACGACTGAAATGGCATCTTTTATCGCCAAAGACAACTCACTTTTTGAATGACGCGTGGCCAGGCTCCGCATATAAACACGCTCTGAAAAAATCGAGTTCATTCTAATCCTGTCACCAAGCAGGGCACCGCCCGTTTTCTGTTTGGTCGGGTCTACAGATAAAATGGCAACTCTCTCGTCTGGTATTTCGTTAATGAACCTTCGTATCAATTCATCAGTCAATGAACTTTTTCCAGCACCGCCAGTTCCCGTAATCCCTAGAACAGGAACCTTCTTTTCGGAAGTCTTGATCTGCTCAAAAAGACTCTCAACCGCTGCCGCTGATTCCTGTGAAGCATCGAGTCTGTTTTCGGCAAAGGTAATGAATTGGGCAATGGCATTTGTTCCCCCAGCAACCAATTCATCAAAACGTTCCTGTAAAGATGGTTTGACTGTCGAGAAATCACACTCCTCCATCAATACGTTTATCATTCCTTGAAGCCCATATTCCCGCCCTTCATCAGGAGAAAAGATCCGGGCTATCCCATAATCATGGAGTTCTTTAATTTCCCTTGGGATGATGACCCCGCCGCCGCCGGCAAAAATACGAATGTGCCCGGCTCCCTTTTCCTTCAGCAGGTCATACATATATTTAAAATATTCCACATGTCCGCCTTGGTAAGATGACATGGCTATGCCTTGAACATCTTCCTGGATGGCCGCATTCACGATCTCTTCCACCGAACGATTATGACCTAGATGAATGACTTCTGCACCGCTGGACTGAAGGATTCTCCTCATAATATTGATAGATGCATCATGTCCATCAAATAAACTCGAAGCAGTAACGAATCTAATATGGTTCTTCGGTTTATACACCTCAACTGTACCCATTGAGCTCCTCCTTATTGAAACGAATTTAACTCAGTATTTTTCTGAAGCGATATATTTTGAATCAATAATTGCGTCTGCAGTTCAACATATTCTTGAAGCGTATACTCTTTGTGTAAAGCCCATCTTCTAAAACTCCACATTTGTCCCTGAACGAAAATATTATGAGAAACAAGGCTTATTTGTTTTGCCGTCAACGATAGCTCCCCATTCTCAACACATTTCGTAATCACCTTTTCAAACATGCCGACCATCCGAAGTTCTTTATTCAATACATAAGGTAAAGCATCTTTCGTCAGTGCCTTCACCTCTTGATACATGACCAGCACTTCGTCCTGCATATCATCCATCACTTTATAAAAATAGGCGATCGTAAGCTTCAAGCTTTCAAGTGTCCCATCGCTCTGATCTATTTCTTTCTGAAGCTTTTCCTGTACTTCATCGTAGATAAAGTCGCAAACGAGATATAATATATCTTCCTTTGTTCGGATATACTCGTATAACGTGCCGATACTAAAGCCGGCCGCTTTGGCAATTTCCCTGGTAGTCGTACGATGAAATCCCTTTTCCTTAAAAAGGGTCACCGCCCCTTTAATCATTTGTGTACGCCTTTTTTCAACCAGGCGTTCATCCTTTACAGATGCAAGAACCTCTCTTTTTTCCATTTTCAAACTCCTTTTAAAAAGCCCATCATTTAATTGCCAAAGACATTCTAAAGAAATTGAAAAGGGAATTCCGGTAAAGGCAATGCCTCATCGGAAAACCTCAATTTCAATCCTATTTAGTAATCATCCGTGAGATGACCAGCTTTTGAATTTCCTGTGTACCTTCATAGATTTGGGTGATTTTCGCATCACGCATATACCGTTCTACAGGATAATCCTTTGTATATCCATAACCTCCAAAGACCTGCACTGCTTCTGTCGTCACTTTCATGGCTGTATCTCCAGCAAAAAGTTTGGACATGGCCGACTCTTTTCCATAAGGAAGGCCCACTGATTCCAACCAGGCAGCCTGATAGGTTAATAGCCTTGAAGCTTCAACACCCGTTGCCATATCCGCCAATTTAAAACCGATTCCTTGCTGTGCAGAAATCGGCTTGCCGAATTGGACGCGCTCTTTTGCATAATCAACTGCGGCATCCAATGCACCTTGGGCTATGCCCACTGCCTGGGCTGCAATCCCATTACGGCCGCCATCTAGCGTCATCATCGCTATTTTAAAGCCCTCTCCTTCTTTTCCAAGGAGATTTTCTTTAGGCACTCGGCATTCATCAAAAATGATTTCCGTGGTCGGTGATGAACGGATTCCAAGCTTCTTCTCTTTTTTGCCGACACTAAAACCCGGGAAGTCCTTTTCAACGATAAAGGCACTCGTTCCTTTTTGTTTGGATTCTGGATCCGTCAATGCAAAGACGACATATGTATCCGCAATCCCGCCGTTCGTAATGAAGATTTTTGAACCGCTGATAATATATTCATCACCTACAAGCTTAGCAGTCGTTCTCATACCGCCTGCATCAGAGCCTGAGCTAGGCTCGGTCAGCCCATATGCACCGATTTTTTCACCCTGTGCCATTGGACGAAGGTATTTTTGTTTTTGCTCTTCAGATCCAAACTTATATATTGGCCATCCTGCAAGGGAAGTATGGGCTGATAAAGTCACCCCAGTGGAAGCGCAAACGCGGGAAAGTTCCTCAATCGCTATGCAATACGCTAAATAATCACTTCCAATACCGCCGTATTCCTCAGGCCAAGGAATCCCAGTCAATCCAAGTTCGGCCATTTTATCGAAGATTTCACGGTCGAATCGTTCTTCTTCATCCCTCTCGGCAGCTGTCGGAGCCACTTCATTCTGGGCAAAATCGCGCACCATTTTCCTGATCATTTCATGTTCTTCCGTTAGTTTAAATTGCATGTCTATGCCTCCTAAGCATTTCGTGAATTAGAGATTCTTACTGATGACCATCCTCTGTATTTCGCTGGTACCCTCATAAATTTCAGTTACCTTTGCATCCCTGAAATAGCGTTCGACAGGATATTCCGTCGTGTATCCATAGCCTCCGAACACCTGGACTGCTTCTATCGCCACATCAACAGCCGTCCTCGAAGCGAATAGCTTAGCCATTGCCGCCTCTTTACCGCACTTCAATCCCTGTGAGCGTAAATACGCCGCTCGATAGACAAGTAACCTTGAAGCTTCTATACTCGTTGCCATTTCAGCAAGCTTGAAACCAATCCCCTGTTGTGCTGCAATAGGTTTGCCGAATTGAACTCTGTCTTTTGCATATTTGACAGCATGTTCCATGGCGCCTTCTGCAATTCCCAGCGCTTGAGCAGCAATGCCTATCCTTCCAGCATCCAAGTTGGCCATTGCGATCTTAAAGCCTTCTCCTTCTTTTCCAAGGAGATTGGCTGCAGGCACTTTCATATCCTCGAACGTCACCTGTACGGTGCTCGAGCCATGAAGGCCCATTTTACGTTCATCTTTACCGATGATTAAGCCTGGCGTCCCTTTTTCTACAATAAAAGCAGAGATTCCCTTGCTTCCCTTCTGAGGGTCGGTTGAAGCAAAAACAATGAATACATCCGCTTCCCCGCCATTGGTGATAAAAACCTTGGACCCATTTATTCGATATCTTCCGTCTTCCTTTACTGCCACTGCCTTCGATTTCAAACTCGCAGCATCGGAACCTGAGCTTTGCTCAGTCAAGCAAAAGGCGCCTAAATATATACCAGCGGCTAACTTAGGCACATACTTCCGCTTCTGCTCTTCCGTTCCAAAATAAACGATTGGATTTGTTCCAACAGAAGTATGAACGGACAGTATGACACCGAGAGTTGGACTAACTTTGGAAATCTCATTGATGGCGATGATATAAGACATGAAGTCCATACCCGCGCCACCGTATTCTTCTGAAATCGGGATTCCCATCAAACCAAGCTTACCCATTTTTTGCAGAATCGTTTTTGGAAACACGCCTGTTTCCATTGCCTCGATATGAGGGGTAATCTCATTCTCCGCAAAAGCGCTTACCATTTTCCGCATCATTTCCTGTTCTTCTGTAAACTTGAAATCCATCCTTATCCCTCCCTAGCTGCACATCTTTCTAAGATTAGTTATATTCGTAAAAGCCCCGTCCTGATTTCTTGCCTAGCCATCCAGCCTTTACATATTTCCTTAACAGCGGACACGGTCGGTATTTATCGTCTCCGAGACCTTGGTGAAGCGTTTCCATTATATAAAGGCATGTGTCCAGTCCAATGAAGTCAGCTAGCGTAAGCGGGCCCATCGGATGGTTCATTCCCAGCTTCATCACGTCGTCAATCGCCTCTTTAGTGGCGACGCCTTCATAAAGGGTATAGATGGCCTCATTGATCATCGGCATCAAAATCCGGTTCGCTACAAAACCTGGAAAATCATTAACTTCCACCGGTACCTTGTTCAAGGATTCAGCCATCTCTTCAACTTCTTTATAAACCTCATCCGCTGTAGCCAGGCCACGGATGATCTCAACCAGCTTCATGACTGGAACGGGGTTCATAAAGTGCATGCCAATTACCTTTTCCGGCCTTTTCGTGGCAGCGGCTATCTCGGTAATCGGAAGCGAAGAAGTATTGGATGCAAGAATGACGTGTTGTGGCGTGATTTCATCCAAATCGGCGAATATTTTTGTTTTTATTTCCATGTTTTCAACTGCAGCTTCAATCACTAAATCCACCACAGCCGCATTATTTAAATCCGTCGATGAAGTCAGCCGGGAAAGGATTGCACCTTTTTCTTCAGCTTCCATTTTTCCTTTTTCAACCTGCCGGGAAAGGTTCTTGGTAATTGTCCCTAACCCCTTTTCTACATATTCATCTTTTAAATCATGTAAAAGAACTTCATAACCGCTCATTGCACAGACCTGGGCAATGCCAGATCCCATCTGTCCAGCACCAATGACCATCACTTTTTGAATGCCCATGAAAATTCCCTCCTCATGTATCTATCTATGAAACTATTATCCTTGCTTAGGCACTTCAATTAAAATGGCATCTCCCTGACCGCCGCCACTGCAGATCGCTGCGATGCCCAATCCCCCTCCGCGGCGTTTCAGTTCATGCATCAGCGTAATGATTATGCGGGCACCACTCGCCCCGATCGGGTGACCTAATGCTACAGCCCCTCCGTTTACATTCACTTTTCCCGGCTCGATGTTGGCAATTTTCCCACTGGCCAGCGCAACCGCAGCAAATGCTTCGTTCACTTCAAACAAATCAATTTCCTCTATCGATTTACCTGTCTTCTTCAGGAGTTCATTTATGACCAAACCTGGCGTTTTAGGGAAGTCCTTTGCTTCCACTGCCACTTCTGCATGAGCTAAAATATAGGCAAAAGGCGTTTTCCCTTCCTTTTCCGCACGTTCCTCACTCATCAATACGAGTGCACCTGCCCCATCATTGACACCTGGTGCATTACCTGCCGTAATGGTCCCCTCATTACTGAAAGCTGGACCTAATTTAGCTAACTTCCCGGCAGAGGTATCTTTTCTTGGGGCTTCATCATGTTCAACGGTAATTGGCTCGCCTTTCCGCACAGGCACCTGTACGGAAATGATTTCTTCTGCAAGGATACCGCCATCGATTGCTTTTATCGCTTTTTGATGACTTTCGTAAGCCCAGCTATCCTGTTCCTCACGGGTGATTTCAAGGTCCTCGGCAGTACTGTTTCCGTAAGTCCCCATATGCACGCCCGTAAAGCTGCAGCTAAGTCCATCCGAAATCATCGTATCCTTAAGCTCTCCATCACCCATCCTTAGGCCCCACCTTGCTTTCGGAAGGATATAAGGAGCATTGCTCATCGATTCCATTCCGCCTGCAACAATGATTTCTTCTTCACCTAAACGAATGATCTGATCAGCCAATGTCACACTGCGAAGTCCTGATGCGCATACTTTATTAATGGTTTCCGTTTTCACTTCCCATGGCAATCCAGCATGGCGGGCTGCCTGGCGGGACGGTATTTGGCCTTGGCCAGCCTGAAGCACATTCCCCATGATGACCTCATCTACTTGGCTGCCTTCAATCCCTGCCCGAACAAGTGCCTCTTTGATTGCTATTCCACCAAGTTGTGATGCCGTCAAACTGCTAAGGCCACCGCCAAATTTACCAAAAGGTGTTCTCACACCGCTAATAATCACTGTTTTCGCCATCATTATTTCCCCCTATAAGTAACATTGATTGAACGCTCGCTCAATTTGGAGTTAAAAAAATAGTTTTGTAAGCGCTTAATATTATAATATATTACACATTTTTCTCAAAAATGAAAATATTTAGTTTATAAATATTGAAAAAAATTGCCTGCTCCCTTTTGTTTCATCTTTTATAAAAGAAGCAGGCAATTCAATTTAAATTAAGAGGCAATCGATTTGTTTTCACCAATGACCGCTTTTTCGAGCAGTTCTGCTACATCATACGTTTTAACATTTTCCTCAACCTCTTTTGCTTTCGTCCCATCGGATAGCATGGTCAGGCAATAAGGACATCCTGAACTGATCACTGTTGGACTGACGGCCAGAGCTTGTTCGGTACGGGCCACATTAATGCGATTTCCTGTTTCCTCTTCCATCCACATCAAACCGCCTCCTGCTCCACAGCACATACCCTTTTCACGGTTACGCTCCATTTCAATAAGTTTCACACCAGCAATGGATTGCAAGATTTCACGCGGCGGGCTGTAAACTTCATTGTACCTTCCCAAGTAACAGGAATCGTGGAATGTAATCGTCTCATTAACAGGATACTGAGGGACCAACCTGCCTTCACTGACAAGTTTGGCTAACAATTCAGTATGGTGATACACTTCAGCTTCCAAGCCAAAATCCGGATACTCATTCTTAAAGATATTGTATGCATGCGGATCAATCGTAACGATTTTCCTGATTTCATTCTTCTGGAATTCTTCTATATTTTTCATTGCAAGCTCCTGGAAAACAAACTCATTACCCAATCGACGCGGAGTATCCCCTGAGTTTTTCTCCTTATTTCCGAGAATTGCAAATTTAACGCCTGCTTCATTCAACAATTTAGCAAAGGAAAGGGCAATCTTCTGGCTCCGGTTATCATACGACCCCATTGAACCCACCCAAAATAAATACTCGAATTCTTCGTCTGCCTTTTTTAATTCCTTTACGGTTGGGACGCTGACATCTTCCCGAAGGCTTCGCCAATCTTCTCTCTCTTTACGATTCAGTCCCCACGGGTTCCCTTGACGCTCAATATTCGTCATGGCACGTTGCGCATCAGGATCAAGTCTGCCTTCCGTCAACACTAGATAACGGCGCATATCGATGATTTTGTCAACATGTTCATTCATTACCGGGCATTGATCTTCACAGTTCCGGCATGTGGTACAAGCCCAAAGTTCTTCTTCCGTAATGACTTCGCCAATCAGGCTCGGACTGTAAGCTTCTGTTGCTGCAGCTGATTCCTGCGCCCCCTGCGCGGCACCAGCCAAAGCGATCTTATTTCCTTTCGTATTCCCAAAAACAAAAGATGGCACCCATGGCTGCTTCGTAGTAACGGCAGCGCCTGTATTTGTTAAATGGTCACGCATCTTGATTATGATATCCATCGGTGACAGCATTTTACCGGTACCTGTAGCAGGGCACATATTCGTACAGCGCCCGCACTCCACACAGGCATAGAGGTCCACCATTTGATATTGCGTCAAGTCTTCGATATATTTGGCACCATAATATTGATTTCCTTCTTTGTCGAGAATCTCTTCTTCCAAATCTACCGGTTTCAATTTCCCGGGATTGTCCAGGCGATTCAGGAATACATTTATCGGACCGGCAATCAAGTGAGCGTGCTTAGATTGCGGGATATAAACAAGGAAAGATAATATGATCAGTAAATGCAGCCACCAAGCTACATAAAAAACGACGGTTGCCGCTGTTGTCCCCATCCAGCCGAATAGGAAAGCGATGCTTGATGCGACTGGCTCTGACCAAGTTGCATCGTGTCCATGCCAGATCATTCCCATTCCATTTCCCAGCAATACGGTAATCATGATTCCGGTAATGAAGATGACAACCAGGCCTGCTTTGAAATCCCTTTTCAAGCGAACGAGCTTTTCGACATAACGACGGTATGCCGCCCATAGGATTGCAACAAGAACGGTAAGCGTCACAATTTCCTGGAAGAAAGTAAAGGCCGGATAAACAGGGCCAAACGGTAAATGCCACCCCGGTCTTAAGCCTTTAACGAAAAAGTCAAGTGCGCCAAATTGCACTAAGATGAAACCATAAAATAACAAGGCATGAATGATCCCGCTCTTTTTATCTTTAAAGAGCTTCTTCTGTCCAAATACATAAACCCCAATTTTAACAAGACGATCTTTCACACGGTTATCGAATTCCACTTTTTTGCCAAGTTTTATATAAGCTATACGAGTCTTTATCAAATAGACAAATAAACCGGCGGCGTAAGCGGTTACAAGCAGGAATGCAACTAAGTTGATCCACAGTAGGCCATTCATTTCCATGCAGTCTTTCCCCCTCTTTAGTAAATTGTAAAATGCCAGGAACCATTATGGGAAATTTGGCATTTTTCTGAAATTTGATTAACTCCATTATATAATGAATGAGCATTCAGTCAACTTTTTTCTTTCTAAATCAATTTAATTTTTCGGTTACTTGATTATATAATTCGACAATTCTGTGTATTACCCTTCTTCATTCTGAAAAAATGAGGACCCTTTCTCCGCTTTTTAATGGTTACTGACAGGGAATTAGAGCCAAACTAAATATAATCATTTAGGGGGGATTTTTTTTGAAGATAATCACTACGATTGCCTCTATATTTTTATTGATCTTCTCTTGGTGCTGGGTTGATCTTAAGGTAGGGCATAAGCGTTATTTGAAGCACGCAACCAACATTAAATATCCGCCTCGGAAAAGCGAAATGACTGTATTCACATCAGGGAAAATCCTGTTTGAAGATTATATTGAGGAAGTCAGGCAAGCTCAGGATTCCATCCATATCCTTTTTTATATAGTAAAAAATGATAAATTCAGTAAGGACTTTTTGAAGTTACTGCAGTCAAAAGCGGAAGCGGGCGTGGAAGTGCGGCTTTTAGTCGATTGGATAGGAAGTAAAAAGATGTCCCGTCAAACCATTCAGGAGCTGACTGAAAGCGGTGTTCATTTTTCTTTCAGCTTTAAACCAAAGCTCCCCTTCCTTTTCTATACAATACAAAAAAGAAACCACCGTAAGATTACGGTGATAGACGGAAAAATTGGCTATCTTGGCGGCTTTAATATCGGTAAGGAGTATATAAACCAGGGGGAGAAGCTGAACCCATGGAGAGATTACCATTTAAAAATGACCGGTGAGGGTGTAAAGGACCTTCAGGAAGTCTTTCTTTCGGATTGGTTCTATGATACAAATGAGGATTACAGAGGAGCACCTGCCTATTTCCCGACATTGACTCCCGGGACGCAGGCTCATCAGGTTTTCGTCACGAATGGCAGTGATCTTGAACAGTCATTGACACACATGATTCGTCAAGCCACTAAGAAAATCATTATCGGGACTCCATACTTCATTCCCAGTGAAACTTTATTTCAAGAATTAAGGGAAGCTCTTGCACGCAATGTTTCCGTTACGATCATCGTACCTGAAATTTCAGACCATGCCCTTGTCAAGGAAGCTTCTTTTCCCTATTTCCGGGTACTAATAAAAGACGGGGCTGAAATCATGCAATTTCAAAGAGGGTTCTACCATTCTAAAGTGATTCTGATTGATGATATCATGTGTGATATCGGTACGGCTAATTTTGATAAACGCAGTTGTTTTTTAAATAGTGAAATAAACTGCATCATATTTGACCGGACATTTATAAAAGATGTAGAAAAGGAATTGGCAGTGGACCTGGCCGAATCCAAGCCGCTAAACGGGGACGAGCTTTCCAGCATGAATGTAGTCCGTTCAGCAAAAGAATCGCTGGCTTCCATCCTTTCTCCTTTTCTTTGACAACCTGTTGCTCAAGGAGAAAAAATATAATGAAAATTAGATTTGGATTCGTATCCAATGCCACCTGTTTATGGGAAGCTTCTCCGGCTAAGACACTTACTTTCAAGAGATATAGCACACTTGGCCCAGAAAAAGGAAAGGAAAAACTCCTGGATGTGACCAGGCAGAACATTGAAAATACCTTAAGGGTCCTTCAATATAACACGGCACACCAAATTGAAATATACCGGATGTCCAGTTCCATTGTTCCTTTAGCCACACACCCCGAAATAGAATGGGATTTCGTTACTCCTTTTAAAAAAGAGTGGAAACAGCTTGGCGATTGGGCCACTGCACACAAGATGAGGCTCAGCTTTCATCCGAATCAGTTTACGCTATTTACCAGCCCAAAACCCGAGATTACACAAAATGCCGTAAAAGATATGGAGTTCCATTATAAAATGCTTGATGCAATGGGCATAGCGGACACCTCTTTCATCAATATCCATGTCGGTGGAGCTTATGGTGATAAAGAGTCCGCCCTTGTAAGGGTTCATGACAACCTTAAATCGCTGCCTATGCACGTCAAGGAAAGAATGACTTTGGAGAATGATGATAAAACCTATACAGCATCTGAAACCCTGGGTGTATGTAAGAGGGAGGGTATCCCACTTGTATTCGATTACCACCATCATCTCGCAAACCTTTCAGATGAGCCGCTTAACGAGCTGCTCACCGAGGTGTTCACCACTTGGAGTCAGGCAGGGGCGGTACCAAAGATTCATATTTCCTCCCCAAAATCGGCAGGTGAATTTCGCTCACATGCAGATTATATCGATTTGGAGTTCATCATGCCCCTCTTTAAAGTGCTTAAGGATCTTGGACAGGACGTTGATTTCATGATCGAGGCCAAGATGAAGGACCGGGCGATGCTGCAGCTGATTGAAGATATAGCTAAGGTTCGTGGTGTAAAAAGGGTGAGCGGCGGTGCCGTCGAGTGTTAATTAACCTAAAAAAAAGCGGCTGTTTCGCAAGAAACAGCCGCTTTTTCCATTACATTTTTTCCGGTGCCGAAACCCCGATGATGGCCAATGCATTCTTTAAAGTAATTTGGACGGATTTGACCAGTCCTAGACGTGCCTTACTTCTTTCCATCTCTTCAACATCCAGAACCTTATCTGCATTATAGAAACTGTGGAATGTAGAAGCCAGGTCATATATATAATTCGTCATGCGGTGAGGCATCCTTTTTTCGGCTGCTTCCGCTATTGCCTGCGGGAATTCTCCTAATTTCTTCAAAAGTTCCACTTCTTTTTCAGTAGATAGGGCAGAGAAATCAGTTACTCCTTCATAGCTGATCCCTTGTTCCACACCTTGGCGCAAAATGCTGGAAATACGGGCGTGGGCATACTGTGCATAATAAACCGGGTTTTCATTGGATTGTGAGACCGCAAGATCCAAGTCGAAGTCCATATGAGTATCCGCACTTCTCATCGCAAAGAAATACCGTGTTGCATCCAGACCTACTTCATCAATAAGGTCACGCATCGTAACTGCTTTACCTGTACGCTTGCTCATCTTCATTTTCTCGCCATCCTTGTACAGGTGTACAAGCTGGATGATTTCGACTTCAAGCTGCTCTCTATTGTACCCTAATGCTTCGATAGCCGCTTTCATACGCGGGATATAGCCGTGGTGATCTGCACCCCAGATATTGATCAGTGTTTCAAAGCCGCGTTCCAATTTATTACGGTGATAAGCAATATCCGGTGTCAGATATGTGTAAGACCCATCCTGTTTAATAAGCACCCGGTCTTTATCATCGCCTAATTCCGTAGAGCGAAACCATGTAGCACCATCTTCCTCGTAAACATGGCCCCTTTCCCTCAACACTTTAAGTGCTTCATCAATTTTACCGTCTTGATAGAGGGATGTTTCGGAGTACCATACATCAAAACCGACACGGAAATTACCCAAGTCCGTTTTCAGTTTTTCCATTTCGTATTTCAAGCCATACTCACGGAAAAATTCAAAACGTTCCTTCTCATCGGCATTTACATATTTATCCCCATATTCACTTGCAAGCGTCTTACCGATGCCAATGATATCTTCGCCATGATAACCGCCCTCAGGCATATCCTTTTCGAGGCCAAGTGCCTGAAAATAGCGGGCTTCTATGGAAATGGCCAAATTATTGATTTGGTTTCCTGCATCATTGATATAGTATTCACGTGAAACATCGTAACCTGCTTTAGAGAGGATATTACATAGCGTATCACCTACTGCTGCACCACGTGCATGACCAAGATGGAGATCACCGGTTGGATTCGCGGAAACGAACTCCACTTGGATTTTTTCCCCTTTTCCAAAGTCACTTTCCCCATATGCTTCATCCACTTTCAAAATGACCGGAACCAATTCTGTCAAATAGGCATTATTCATGTAGAAGTTGATGAAACCTGGTCCTGCAATTTCAATTTTTTCGATGGATGCTTTTGAGTTGTCAAAGTTTTCGATGATTGCCTCTGCTATCATCTTTGGTGCTTTCCTTGCAATCTTCGTTAATTGCATGGCCATATTCGTGGAATAATCTCCATGTGTCTTATCTCTTGGCAGCTCCAATACAACATTTGGAATCTGCTCTTCCGTTGCTAAACCAGCTTTAATGACTGCCGCTTTAATCTCTTCTTTCAGTTTTTCCTGTACCTCTTTTACTATATTCATTCGCTATGCTTCCTCCTTGTAGGAAATCGTCATCTCATATTGACCGGGTTCGCTTCCCTGCATATGTAACGTATATTTAAGGACGAGTTTCCCTTGTTTGGTCTGCTCATCCCATTGATGATGTATCTTCTTCGCTGTCGTCCGTAACCCTAACCTGCCATATATACTTTCGTAATGTCCATTTGTCGCTTCCTTTAGGCGGAAAAGCTGCCTCATTTTAATGGCACCATTTCTAAGCAGGATCGTTTCATCCAGTTTGTGCTTGATGGTCGTTTGTGTTTGACCGGCTTCATTTTCCTCTTTATATTGCAAATATAAATCTGCACCTTTATACATTTTTGTACCAAATGTGACCAGCTCATACGTTTCCGTTTCTGAGCCGTGCTTGATTTTTGTCTGTAAAGACACTTTAATCGCTTGCTTATCTATATCATGAAGAGTCAAAGCTACACTTCCTTCATCATGTCGTTCTTAACTTTATAAGTATAAATATTCTTCAAGGAAGTTTCAACTTGGAGCGGAAAATAAAGTGTAAATCAAAAAAAGTGAGGATAAACTGTCGAAATCATGTTGTTGCAATTCATTTGAATTTAACACAATAATGACTCATCGGGGCGGAATTATTCAAATAGAGTCCATCAGATGTAAAATTCTTTTCCTGAATGGATAAAAAAAGACCATTCCCGCCAAAAAACAGGAACAGTCAAGTCAGGTCTTACATCCATTAACCTTTTTGAACCCAACCTAAAATCATTTCGCGAATCAGCTTGCTCGCAGTGTTCGCAGTTTGCTCGGATGGATCATAAATCGGTGCCACTTCTACTAAATCGCAGCCGACTACATTAATTTCAGACCGTGCTATCTCATGAATCGAAGCTAAAAGCTCTTTGGAGGTGATGCCTCCACAATCTACGGTGCCTGTTCCCGGCGCGTGCGCAGGATCAAGAACATCGATGTCGATCGTCACATATACAGGACGGCCAGCTAACTGCGGCAGTACTTCTTTCAAAGGTTCAAGAACTTCAAATTTAGAGATGTGCATGCCATTTTCTTTTGCCCATTGGAATTCTTCCTTCAAACCGGAACGAATGCCGAAAGAGTATACATTTTTCGGGCCGATAAGTTCTGCGGATTTACGGATGATGGACGCATGGGAAAGCGGCTCTCCTTCATAATCCTCACGTAAATCTGTATGGGCATCCATATGGATGATGGCCATATCGGGATACTTTTTGAACATGGCTTTGATGACAGGCCATGTTACAAGATGTTCCCCTCCCATACCTATTGGGAACTTACCTGCATCCAACAAGCTGTCGACATATTTTTCAATCATATCGATACTGCGCTGCGGATTGCCGAATGGTAATGGTATATCCCCGGCATCAAAGAATTTAACTTCTTCTAATTCACGATCTAAATACGGGCTGTACTCTTCCAAACCAATCGAAACTTCACGAATTCGGGTAGGGCCGAAGCGGGAACCCGGACGGAAGCTTACCGTCCAGTCCATCGGCATGCCGTATAGCACAGCTTCCGATTCCTCAAAAACAGGATGGCTTTTAATGAATACATTGCCTGAATAGGCTTCATCGAATTTCATGGTCCATGCCTCCCTTATTTCACTAAATCTTGAACGAATTTAGGCAGAACGAAAGCTGCTTTATGAAGTTCTTTTGTATAATATTTCGTTTCTAATTCATGGAAACGATCTTCAGTCACTTCTAATGGATTATATTTTTTCGATCCGATCGTGAACGCCCAAAGGCCGCTTGGGTACGTCGGGATATTCGCTAAATACAAGCTGGTGATTGGAAATATTTCTTTTACATCACGTTGTACATCACGAATTAAGTCCGCTTTAAACCAAGGATTGTCGGATTGTGCCACAAAAATCCCGTCTTCTTTCAAAGCCTTGGAAATCCCGGCATAAAAACCTTTAGTGAATAAATTGACAGCAGGTCCGACTGGTTCAGTCGAGTCAACCATGATCACGTCATATTCATTTTCACTTTTGGCGATGTGCATGAAGCCATCCCCAACTTGTACGTCTACACGCGGATCTTCAAGCATGCCTGCGATTTCAGGCAGGAATTTCTTTGAGTATTCGATAACTTTCCCATCGATATCCACCAATGTAGCTTTTTTTACGCTTGGGTGTTTTAGGATTTCACGGATAACTCCTCCGTCCCCTCCTCCTACAACCAAAACGTTTTCTGGATTAGGATGGGTAAATAAAGGAACATGGGCTACCATTTCATGGTACACGAATTCATCACGCTGTGAAGTCATTACCATGTCATCCAGCAACAGCATATTGCCCCACTCTTCCGTTTCAATCATATCCAGCTTTTGAAACTCAGTTTGCTCCGTATGTAAAGTACGATTCACTTTCATCGTAATACCAAAATTCTCTGTTTGTTTTTCAGTAAACCAAATGCTCATTTATTAACGCTCCTTTTCCATTTCATATTGTCAGTCACCTTATAGGTTCCCCAAAATCGGTATAGTCATTAGCTAGAAAAATTATAGACGAATCTAGCAGAATTGCAAGATAAATTTCTTAAATGCAGTTCTTATGTTTAAAATTTTCTTTTTTTTCCATAATAGTAATAGATACTAGATTCTTACGTGATAAGAGAGGTGAAAGCAATGGAATTGATTCCAAGCGAACGATTTAAAAGGACAACTAAATATGTACGGGCCTTCATTATCCTTGCCACAATCGGGCTCACAATACTCTTTGTATTGCTTCTCTCTTTACTGATTTATGCAAAAATATTAGGTCCGCCTCCTTTGGTCGTGCCGCAGTCCACTCTCTATTATAGCGATAATGGAAATGTGATCGGTGAAACCGATAATGGCCAGAAACGTTATTGGGCCGGAATGGAGTCGATTTCACCAGAGCTCATCAAAGCGACTGTAGCCGTTGAGGACCGTCAATTTTACACACATAATGGATTTGATATAAAGCGGATCGGCGGAGCCATCCTTGCTGATATTAAGGCAATGTCCAAAGTCCAGGGTGCGAGCACCATTACCCAGCAGTATGCCAGGAACCTGTTTCTTGGGCATGACAAAACGTGGTCGCGTAAATTTAATGAGGCCTTTTATACGATACGTTTAGAAATGAACTACTCCAAAAAGGAAATTCTAGAAGGCTATTTAAATACGATTTATTATGGCCATGGTGCCTATGGAGCTCAAGCTGCAAGCCAATATTACTTTGGCAAGGATGCCAAGGATTTGACCCTTCCTGAAGCTAGCATGCTGGCCGGAATACCAAAAGGGCCGTCAAACTATTCTCCATTGGATAACTTTGAAAAAGCCAAATCAAGGCAGAGAATCGTCCTGCAAGCCATGAAAAGCAAGAACTATGTTTCAGGAAAGGATATCACGGAAGCGCTGCAAACATCCCTTACATTAAAGGGAGAACACGGAACGGTCACCAAGAAGACCGCTCCCTATTTCCAGGATGCCGTCAAGCAGGCTTTAAAAACTCAGCTTCATTTAGATGACAGGACGATCGAGCTTGGCGGGCTTAAGGTCTATACAACACTGGACGAAACCCAGCAGGACGCTGCCGAAGAAGTTCTTTCCAATACCATACCCAAGTCTTCAGGCATTCAAGCCTCGATAGTGGCAATGGATCCGGATACCGGGGAGGTCCGTGCGCTGGTCGGAGGGAAAGATTACTCCGAGTCGCCATTCAATCGGGCAACACAGGCCGTTCGCCAGCCTGGTTCAACCATGAAGCCCTTGCTATACTATTCAGCTCTGGAGAATGGTTTCACACCGTCCACCACCTTAAAAAGCGAGACAACTACATTTTCTTTCGATGATGGTCACTCATCTTACACACCGCATAATTACAACCATCAATATGCGGAGGGCGAAATCACGATGGCTCAGGCCATTGCTCTTTCCGATAATATCTTCGCCGTAAAAACGCACTTGTTCCTTGGGGAACAGACATTGGTCGATACCGCGCACCGTTTCGGCATCACGGCAAAGATGGATGCGGTTCCTTCCCTGGCACTCGGTACGTCAGGTGTAAGGGCGATTGAAATGGTGAACGCATACAGCATTCTGGCTAACGGCGGCAAGAAGGTTGAACCCGTGTTTATCAAAAAGGTTGAAAATCAAAAAGGTGAAGTGATTTTTGATGAAAATGATAAACCGGAACAGATTTTGGATGAGGATAAGGCATTTGTCATGACCCAGATGCTTACAGGGGTTTTCGATGAAACCTTAAATGGCTATACGAAAGTGACCGGCAGCACCATCACTTCCCAGCTGTCCCGCCCATATGCCGGCAAATCAGGCTCCACTCCGACTGATAGCTGGATGATCGGTTACACACCGGAGCTTGTAGCAGGGGTATGGACTGGATATGATCAAGGTAAAAAAATCGAGATCCCTGCTGAAAAAGGCTATGCAAAGAAAATTTGGGCTTCCTATATGGAAAGGGGCCTGCAAGGAAAACCGGCAAAATCGTTTAAGGAAACCAAAAACGTAATCGGGGTAAACGTGAACCCCGTTAGCGGAAAATTGGCCACAAAGGACTGTCCTGCATCAAGATTGACTTATTATGTTAAAGGGACCGAACCTATCGAATACTGTGCCGAGCACTTTAAGGGCGAGAATCCGAAACATGCCCCAAAAGAAGAAGAACATAAAAAGGCCCCATGGTACAAAAAAGTCTTAAAACCTTGGGGATAACGAAAAACCCCCGAAGCCGGCATCGGCTTCGGGGGTTTTTCTGTCCTAGTTCCACAGTGACTAAACTGCTGTCTTTAAGTTTACTGATTTTATCGCTTTCCTACAAGTGCATTTTTCACTAAACTTAACATTTCACCCATTAATCGAGTTTCAAACCGTCAATGACTCCTTCAGCAGATCTGAAGAACGCTCCCACATTCCTGCATCATGATTTTTCAGGAAGTCTGCAAGCACAAGCTTTGATTTATCGTCCATGTCCTCGACGATGATTTTTCGCTTTAGCGATTTATCCATCCGGTTAACATGCTCCGGGAGCGATTTGTAACCGCGTCTAATTGACCTGTCAACCATCATTTCACATGCTGTCACACCTGCATAGTGCGGGCCATTTTGAGTGGCTTCAATGGTCACCCAAACAAGCCAGTAAGGTTTGGCATTCGGGACCTCCTCTTTAGTCTTTAAAAACTTGATCCCTTTTTCCACTGCACTTCTTGCATGCATCGCGCCGATATCGACCTCTGCTTCACCTGCATCCACATCGATGATGACCGGGGAAATATTATCGAGCGTTAATACCCCTGCTCCATATCCGCCATGACCTTCTGTTGGGTCGTTTTTTATAATATTGAAGCCTACCTTTTTCTTTGGTTGTTCATCCATGCTTATATCCCCCTTAATGGTTTGTCATTTCCTATCGTTTAAAAAAGCAAAAGTGTAAAGAACCGACTCAGGACGTCGCCTACCAATGGTACAACATTGTTCAAAATCGGGCCAATTGTATACTTGCTCAGCGGTGTGATGATCAGAATCAAAAAAATCAGTGAGCCATATTGTTCATACTGGGTCATTTTTGCCCGCAAGTCAGCTGAAACAAGATCCTGTACGATCCTATAACCATCGAGCGGCGGCAGCGGTAACAGATTAAATACAAACAAAAGGATATTCAAGTTGATGAGCACCTCGAAGAATGGCTGAACGAAGAACGGTAAATCAGGTCCAACGCCTGCCGCCAGCAACCCATAAAAAATCAAGTACCCCAAAATTGCAACAAGCAAATTACTGAACGGACCGGCAAAAGAGACGAGCACCCCTGCCAATTTTGGATTCTTGAAATGAAAACGATTAACCGGTACGGGTCTCGCCCAACCAAATCCGGCTATCAATATCAACAGAGTTCCGATTGGATCCAAATGCGAAATCGGATTCAATGTGACTCTTCCTTCATTCTTTGCAGTCGGGTCACCGAACTTATAGGCTACATAGGCATGGGAAAATTCATGAACCGTAAATGCGATTAACAGTGACACAATGACATATGGAAGCTTTTCCAAAGGATAAACCAAAAACCGTTCTATTTGCTCCAAGAATTGCATCGATAGCTTCTCCCCCATTGTTTAATACCGTTAGTATACATCAAAAGTTCAAGAAGTGAAAAAACTCTGACTTCCGTGTCTTGCAATTCTTTTTCCATTGTGAAACACTACAAGATAAGATAGGAAGGGGGGAAAAATAGATGCCATATGTAACAGTCAAAATGCTTGAAGGCCGTACAGACGAACAAAAAAAGGCTTTAGTCGAAAAGGTGACTGCAGCCGTTACGGAAACAACTGGAGCACCAGCTGAAGCCGTGACGATTTTCATTGAAGAAATGTCAAAAAATCATTTAGCAGTAGCCGGTGTCCGTAAAAGCGATTTATAAGTTTTACATAATGGGGAAAAGCTAAGCCATCAATTCGGCTTAGCTTTTGTTTTTAGCTGCTCAATATATTCATATGCCTCATCAATTTCTTCAAGCGTATATTTTTGTTTGCTTTTCAGCGTGAAAATTTTCTCGGTGACTTCCTCTTTTTCAAGCGTGTCGAAGTATAATACCGTTGAAACCAGCTCCAAAAACCTGGCATTCTGTTCGTTCATATCCTGTAAGCATGCCTCAAGAGCAGGCATCTCCACTTCCTGGATGGATAGGAAATCCCGGCCTGCATCCGTTATCGAATAACAATATTGATAATAGCCTGCTTTTTTTTCCCTTACTTCATTCAAGTAGCCCATTTCGCAGAGCTCTTCAATCCGTAAGGTCAACTCCTCCGAATATGGTCCGTAAAAGTGAAACTGAAACTTTTCATGAAATGGGAAGGACAGCTTCTTCGCGATATAAACGATCTTTTGTAATTTTTTCCGACCCGAGATTTCACCGGCAGTAGAAATTGCATTGATAATGTTTGCATGATCCTTAAACAAGGCTCGTCACTCCTCACCAAAAATGTACCACTTTAATCCGATAGCTCCAAAAGCTTACGAATCTGTTTTTTTATATTTTTCTTCGTAGATTCATCACGCAATAAATCCGCTGGGTAATACAACTTATGATCCGTTCTTCTTTTCCCTGAAATTGCATCGACAATTTCGGATTCACGCGATAATTCACGAATTTCGCCATTATTTTTCAGCAAGTGAATCGGCAATCTCTCCTCTTCCTCACCTGGCCGGTAAAAATCATACGGCAGATCTGATGAAGAATCGACGACGAGATAATAATCCGGATCAATGCCCGCCTTCTTGAATAGCGTCCTTAACTCCATCAACCTGTTCATTTGACTGTTCGATGGATGGAATTCCACATATTTAAATAGTTTACGGTTAACGAAGCGAGTGCATAAATCTTTTAAAATCGCATCGTTTTCGTCTTCCCATGCTTCGAAATAATAGAGCATCACCGATTCATCCATTTTCAAGTAGTCAGTTAAAGTCACTTCTCCCCTGAACAATGAATAAAAATGGTGTGGTTCTTGTGCAAACTCATAACCGGATTCATATAAATGTTTCGCTCTATGTAGAATCTTGGTAAGTATGACCTCCGCACTTCTCGTAACTGGATGGAAATAAACCTGCCAATACATTTGGTATCGGCTCATGATATAATCCTCAACCGCATGCATCCCGCTTTGTTTTATGACGGCATGTTCTTCCCTTGGCCTCATTACACGCAAAAGCCTTTCCATATCGAAATGTCCATAACTCACGCCAGTGAAGTAAGCATCACGCTGTAAATAGTCCATTCTATCAGCATCGATCTGACTTGAAATCAGGCTGACTACTAATTTGCCTTTATAGGTTTTCGCTATGACTTCTGCCACTTTCTTAGGAAAATCACGTCCAACCCTAAGGAGGATCCTATTAACTTCCGTATCGCCGAGGATTATCTGCCTCGTGAATTGCTCATGATCCAGGTCAAACACTTTTTCAAAAGAATGAGAGAAAGGACCATGACCCAAATCATGCAGAAGTGCTGCGCACAAGGATAGTAACCGTTCCTCAGGTTTCCATTCGGGTCTGCCCTCGAAAACATCATCCACGATTCTCCGAACAATCTCGTATACTCCAAGCGAATGGCTAAGCCGACTATGTTCCGCACCATGAAAGGTTAAATAAGTCGTTCCCAGCTGTTTGATCCTTCGAAGACGCTGAAATTCCTTCGTCCCTATTAAATCCCATATAACCCGGTCGCGAACATGTATATATCGGTGCACCGGGTCCTTGAATACTTTTTCTTCTTGTAATTTTTCACCGGAATATTCCATGAACTACCCTCTTTTTCGTAATCTCGATGCACTCATTATAGCGTGTTTTGACAAAAAACCCTAACTTCCACCTTGCTAGTAAGAGGGGTCATTTTGTAAGAAAACGGAAGTTTCAGTCCGATTTTGTCTTGAAATTAAAGAAATAAAAAATCACCGCAGTGTGTCGAATCTGGGTGATGATTACTTGTTTCATTTATCATAAGCAAACAATCCACTCTAACTATATATCATGGATCCTACTTTAGTTTTTTATTGATTTTATCTAGTAACTCGTCTTCTGTCGGTGCAGCAACTGGACGGTTATTTACAAAGGCAAAAGACTTCTTTCTGCCAGGACCGCAATAGGATTGACAGCCCACTTCAATTTTCGCGTCGGGATCAAGCTTTTCAAGACGCGGGATCAACGTTTTAATGTTTACCGCCAAGCAGTCATCGCACACTCTGAATTCATTGGACATCCTCCGGTCACCATCCTTTCCATGACAAACTATTTTTCATCCATTTATACGACTAAAGGGTATTTTACCGTTTCTACTTATGAATATCAAGAGGGCTGGATGATGTGAAAAGCATGTAAATAATCAAAAAACTAGTATCCTTTTAACCTTTTTGTATAAAAAATCCATATTTTGTCCAAAATGCTAGTAGAACACTCCATAAATCACTGCCACACGATATTTTATATAGTTATTTATTTAAAAAATTACCAGAAAGGGAGTATGTAGAAATGAAGGTTCGTCAAGACGCCTGGACAGAAGAAGATGATTTGCTTTTGGCAGAAACGGTATTGCGCCATGTGCGGGAAGGCAGCACTCAGCTCAATGCTTTTGAAGAGGTAGGAGATAAGTTGAATCGCACCTCTGCAGCATGCGGATTCCGCTGGAATGCAGTTGTCCGGCATAATTATGATAAAGCGCTTTCCCTTGCCAAGAAACAGCGTAAGCAGCGACAAAGGATCCTTGGAAAAGATCAAGGAGGAAAAAAACGACTTCTTTATACACCGCCGTCCCCAACGATTTCCGACATAATGGTTCCCCATGTACAAGAAGAGGAACTAGAGTTGAAATCCGAAGTCGATATTACCAATTATGAAGCAGCAGAGGAATTCGTTGTGGCAGAAGCCCTCGCTCCTAAGACACAGCACACACCAGTTACCTTGGAAACGGCCATGAGCCTTGATACCGTCATCGCCTATTTGGAATCTATGAACGGCCGCATGCTCCAAGCCGAAGTATTAAAAACCGAAAATGAAAGATTGAAGCTTGAAATTAAAGGGCTGAAAAAGCGAAATGAAGAATTGGAGAATAAAATCAGCCACCTAGAGCAAAACAGCGGCTTGATGCAGGAAGATTATGAAACTTTGATGAATATCATGAATCGAGCAAGAAAGCTGGTATTGTTAGAGGAAGAGGAACGTCCGGCAACTAAATTCAAGATGGACCGGAATGGCAATTTGGAAAAAATGGCCGAGTAATAAGATAATGTGGGGATAAGTTACATAGATCAACCACATGATAAAGGCCGTTTCACCCATGTTTATCCGAAAAAGGGAGCCAATAAGGCTCTTTTTTTCATTGTTTCAAGAAAGAAGGAATAATATCTCCCTGGACGCCGCTGCCTATCATCCAGTCCTTTTACAGTTTCAGTGAATGCTAAAGTCGTATTAAATGAACGAAGCCGTTCCTGACTTAATGGAACGGCTTCGTTCATTTTAATCCTTTAATGCATCAAATACTTTATCATTGCGTTCCACCACTCTTGTCAAGTATGCCTCATACATCGGCCATTCCTGAACGGAAAGAGTGTCAGAGAATATCCTTTCGCTATGTTCCTTCAATACATGCAGGAATCTGAGCATCACGTCCTGAACACTCAATTGCACACCCAACAATTCAGTTAGGGACGCCATCACCGAAGGGACGATATCAGGATAAACGAATTTGGTTTCTGCATTTCCTTTAGCTGCATCATAAAAACCCTTCACGAGACTGGCACGTTCAGCTCCGCTTCCATTGACACACAAATAGATTTGCACCGCTACGCCATTGCGGATCCTACGTTGGGAAATACCGGCAAATTTTTGCCCATTTATACTTAAATCATAACTTCCAGGACAATAGGAACCGACGATTTCCCTTGCTTCCATCGTGACTGGGAAATCGGAAAACATCAATTGGACAAGCTCCCACATCGCATCATATCCACGATTGATTTCAATTTTCCGCTCGTTTTCAGGAAAAATGAGCGACAAATTAAGGACACCCTCATCCAGCACGACTGCCAGCCCTCCGGAATTCCTCACGATGGCCTGAAAGCCATGTTCTTCTAAATGATCCAAACCCTTTTTAAGAAAAGGCAACTTCGTATCCTGTATACCCATGACGATGGTTCGGTGGTGTACCCACGCTCTGGCTACGGCCGCTGATTCACCTGACCCTACGGAAGCACAAAATGTATCATCCATCGCAAAGGACTCCAGAGCAGGAAACTGAGGTCCGACGGAAGATTGATCAATAATCCTCCACTCTTGCTGCATTAATAATGAATCTATTTCACCCATACGAATCTCCCTCTAACATTTAATCCTCAAGCTGCCTATTGATACTGCGCCACAAACCCCTGTGCCGCTGTAATGACAGCCAGTTTATATACATCCTCTTCACTGCATCCCCTCGAAAGGTCATTCACCGGACGATTCAGGCCCTGAAGGATCGGACCGACCGCTTCGAAGCCGCCCAAGCGCTGTACCATCTTATAGCTGATGTTCCCTGCTTCGAGACTTGGAAAAATAAAAACATTCGCATCCCCCTGAATAAGGGAATCCGGTGCTTTTTTTCTTGCTACCGAAGGAACGAAGGCCGCGTCAAACTGAAATTCCCCATCAAGGATGATTTCAGGGTCCATTTCTTTTGCCAAATCGACAGCATCAACCACTTTTAAGGTCTCGGGGGATGTTGCGGATCCCTTCGTCGAAAAGCTCAGCATCGCCACACGCGGTTCGATGTCGAACATTAGTGCAGTCTTCGCACTTTCTATAGCAATTTCAGCCAGGTCCTGGGAATCGGGGTTTATATTGATGGCACAATCCGCGAACACATATTTTTCTTCATCCCGGACCATGATGAATACTCCCGATGTTTTTTGGACGCCTGGCTTTGTTTTAATGATCCTTAGGGCGGGCCGAACCGTATCGGCAGTCGAATGAGTTGCGCCGCTGACCATTCCATGTGCCAGTTTCATTTGGACGAGCATGGTTCCGAAATAGTTCTCATCCATTAAGATTTCACGTGCTTGTACATCGGTCGCTTTACCATCACGGACCTTAACGAATGCTTCTACCATTTCATCCATCATGATATAATTCTTCGGATCATATATTTCGATTGCATCAAGGGAGACCTTTAAATCTTTTGCCTTCTCTTGAATCAACCCGATATCCCCAATCAATACAGGTGTCACCAGTTTAGCTTTGGAAAGCCTGCCTGCCGCTCCCAAAATCCGTTCATCCAACCCTTCTGGAAAAACGATCTTTAAATTATGCCCCATAATTTTCGATTCCAATATTTCAAATAAATCACTCATTGGCTATTCCTCCTTTTTAGATACGTTTCCCCCATTTTTTTTATATTTAACCATTCGATGAAAATCCATTGCCGTCTTCTTTTAAGAATACTCCAGGAGCCAGGTAAATTCCAGCCACTTCGGTCCCTCCCAATCCGCAAATCTGAAATTTGCAGAACGCCGAAAACAGTGATGGTGTTTGCGGGTTGATATAAATTTCCTTATACTGAAACTATGTTATATTAAAGTTATAATAAGACTTAGGAGTGATCGTAATGAGTGAAGCAGCACAAACACTGGACGGCTGGTATTGTTTACATGATTTCCGTCTAATTGACTGGTCTTCTTGGAAAACGTTATCAAGTGACGAACGCCAATTGGCCATCTCAGAGTTCCAAGGTTTACTGGATAAATGGAATATGACACAAAGCGACAATGAAGGCAGCCATGCCCTATATTCAATCGTTGGTCAGAAAGCGGACTTCATGCTTATGTTTGCCCGCCCAACCATGGAAGAATTGAATGCAATTGAAAACGAATTCAACAAAACGAAGCTTGCCGAATATACAATTCCCGCTTATTCATACGTTTCCGTCGTGGAATTAAGCAATTACTTAGCTGGCGGAGATGATGAGGATCCATACCAGAACCCTCATGTCCGTTCCAGACTTTATCCGATACTTCCAAAAGCGAAACATGTATGCTTCTATCCAATGGACAAGCGTCGTGATGGCGATGATAACTGGTATATGCTTTCCATGGAAGAGCGCAAAGGCTTAATGCGTTCCCACGGCTTGATTGGCCGCAGTTATGCAGGTAAAGTGAAACAAATCATTTCGGGTTCTGTCGGTTTTGACGATTATGAATGGGGCGTAACACTATTCGCAGATGATGTCCTTCAATTTAAAAAATTAATCTATGAAATGCGTTTTGATGAAGTGAGTGCACGTTACGCTGCATTTGGTTCTTTCTTTGTAGGCAATATCCTGCCGGAAGAAAACGTACCTTCATTCCTATACGTATAAGACGAAGAGCTTCCGGTTTCCGGAGGCTTTTTTTGCGTCCCCTCCTTATTTTTTCCCGGCTTTGGAATAAATTCAATCCATATCCCATACATTTTCAATAGTGATGAATTCATTTTTTCACAGTCCCATTCAGCTTCAGGAAAATTGATCAAGGCAATTCCTGACTCCAGCGAGGTGAAGGAACGTTACTTCTATTAATTAGCCGACAAGAGGATATGGCTTATATCATGAACGGCAGCCGTTATGTATCGCTTAACATTCATTGTGGTTTTTTAAGCCACCCGGGGATTGTCCAATAAACATATACAATACTACCGGTCGCTATAAATCGCACTGTTTCTTCCAGTCCACTCTCTCGGATTGTCCAAATTCCACAGCATCAACTAAACCTTGAATTTAGGAGGGAATGCAATGTCACAAAATAATCCTTATGGTAATTATCCGTACGGAGGAAGCCCTTATTACCCCTATGAGAATAATGAGCCTGAACTAAGGCAGCAGAATCCTAACCAGCAACAAGGTTACCAACAGCAAGGATACCAACAGCCATCATACCAGCCACAACAGCCCACTATGGCAGGCACGCCACAACAAGTGCCGATGACGATGGGTCAACCCCCTTCCGGACCACAGATACCTGGCATGCTTCCGGTCGAACAGTCGTACATCGAGAACATCTTGCGTTTGAATAAAGGGAAATTGGCCACTGTTTATACAACGTTTGAAAACAACAAGGAATGGAATGCCAAGATCTTCAAAGGAATCATCGAGGCTGCGGGACGCGATCACTTAATCATAAGCGATCCTCAAACGGGAAAACGATACTTAATCCCGATGGTATACTTAGATTATATAACGTTTGATGAAGAAATCGAATATGAATATCCATTTGGAGGCACTGGGCTTACCACCTATTCGCCAAGGTAAAAAAATCCTATATAGAAGAGCCTCAGAATCTATTTGATTCTGAGGCTCTTCTTATATTGGAATGACTTTTTCCCAAAAAGAGCTGACCCAGAAGGTCAGCTACCTTCATTACAAGTATTTATATGCAGCAATGATCATTAAGACCCAAGCAACCAAGAATGAAACCCCGCCAAGCGGTGTGATGGCCCCTAGGACTTTGATTTGCGTAACGCTTAGAACGAATAGGCTTCCGGAAAACAGGATAATTCCTATTAGCATAAGCCAGCCGGACCAGTTGATCAGCGGACTTGAAATCTTCCCAGCCAATATTCCGATTACCAATAAACCAACCGCATGGAACATTTGATATTGAACAGCGGTTTGCCAGGTTTCTAAATATTTATCAGGAATTTTCCCTTCCAGCCCGTGTGCACCGAATGCACCTAGTGCCACAGCAATAAACCCATTCAATGCACCTAAAATGATGAACAGTTTCAATTATTTCGCTCCCCTTCCCTAATTTAAAAATCGAACAAGGACTCCCCATTGGCCTCATCCATTTTAACCGGTTCTACATTCGGTGTAGCCGACATAACGGGCTGGGTCAATGTGATTGGCTTCGGCATGCTGATGTTCGCTGCTTTTTCATCCACCATTACTTCACAAAGGGACTTAATGGCGATTACATACCCCTGCACCTTATCCTCTGAATTTGCCTGTTTCGCTTTTAAAACAAGCTCTTCGATTTTATCTAACATTTGTCTTGATGAAATATCCAACTTTACCACCTCGTCTATATACAGGTCAAAACTATCATAACTAGCATAGCAAAAATCAGAGAAGAAAACACCTTGCATATTTCCTACCTTTTCATTGGCTTGGCTTGAAATTTCAAGCATGGCTGTCCTGAGGAATGAAAGACATCAAGAGAAGGCTGGTTTGATGTTTTGAATTGAAAAGCACGGCAGCCCTTTGGAAAACTGGGATCCCAAGTTATATAGAAATGACTGCACGCCATACAATTCACCCGTTTCGTTTTCCTGCCCATATCATCGGTTCGTGATTTTCCAATCAATTGGGGATTCCCCCATTTCCAACAGCAATTGATTTGTTTTGGAAAAAGGTTTTGTGCCAAAGAAACCACGGGAAGCCGACAGCGGACTTGGATGTACGGACTTAATGATTTTATGGCGGGTTTCATCAATCAAAGGGATTTTGGTTTGAGCAGGTTTTCCCCACAGGATGAATACAACCGGTTTCGGACGGTCATTCAATAGGCGAATAACTTGATTCGTAAAGATTTCCCATCCTTTTCCGCGGTGTGAGTGCGCCTCCCCCTCACGCACAGTCAAGACGGTATTCAATAGAAGCACTCCCCGTTTTGCCCATTCAACAAGGTAACCATTATCCGGAACCTCATAGCCTAGATCGGTGTTTAACTCTTTAAAGATATTTCTTAAAGAGGGTGGGATGCGAACTTCCGGCTTAACTGAAAAACTAAGGCCATGCGCTTGACCAGGGCCATGGTAAGGGTCCTGTCCAAGGATGACAACCTTTACGTCTTCATAAGGAGTATAGTGAAACGCATTGAAAATATCGTCCTGATCAGGATGAATGACTTGCTGGCTGTACTCTTGCTTTATAAATTCCCTTAGCTCCTGGTAATATTCTTTTTTGAATTCCTCTTTCAATAGAGGCCACCAATCATTTGTCAATAACTGCTTTTCCATCTGCCACAGCCCCTTTCCACTTTTTGAAACTATATTATATCAAACTTAATCGCCTTGCCTTTTCCATAGATTACGATTTATGTTTCTATATACCCCAAAAGTGGGAAAGTAGAAAGTTAGCAAGCAATTTTACCATGTTGGAGGATTCCCTATGAAAAAATGGTACAAAAGAAAACGATTTTATCTCCTTGTTAGCATTTTGATTGTCATTGTAATCGTAATCGTCTATAACAGCTACAAACCTCTCCCCGATGGTATTTCCTATGAAGGGAAGGTTCATCATGTCGAGGATATCGATTTCATCTATGACCTTTCCTATCACGATGAACAAGGGAATCTGCAACATGAGCAGCGAATTTTCCAAACCATAAATCAAGCCATACAAGAGGCTGATTCTTATATCGTAATCGATATGTTTTTGTTTAATGCTTTTTATGATGAAAAGATAAACTTCCCGAAGTTAACCGAGACTCTGAAGGATAATCTGGTTGAACAGAAGAAAAAGAAACCGGACCTCCAGGTTATATTCATTACTGATGAAGTGAATACTTCCTATAATGCCTACCAGTTAGAGGCATTGGAAACGATGAAGAAAAATGGAATTGATGTCATTGTTACCAACTTAGACCGCCTCCGGGATCCGAATCCTCTCTATTCAGGTGTGTATCGGACATTTTTCCAATGGTTCGGTGAAAGCGGGAAAGGCTGGATTGTGAATCCAATGGCTAAAAGCGCACCAAAGGTCACCTTACGTTCTTATCTTAGATTGATGAATATCAAAGCCAATCACAGAAAAGTGGTCGCTACTGAAAAAACGGCCATTATCTCATCTGCCAATCCTCATGACGCAAGTGGATTCCATTCCAATATTGCGTTCCAGATGGAAGGGAATATCATCGGCGATTTTGTTAACGCAGAAGAAGCCGCTTCGAAATTCTCGGGAGGACCAAAGTCATTTCCTGAGTTCAAAGGGACATCGGCAGATAAAGGACCGATATCGGTACAACTGCTAACGGAAGGAAAAATCAATAAACATGTCCTTAAGGCAATTAAGGATGCAAAAAAGGGGGACAAGATCCATCTTGCCATGTTCTACATTGCCGATCGCGAGGTTGTCGAGGCATTAACGGATGCAGCTAAACGGGGTGTGAAGATTGAAATGATATTGGATCCGAATCAAAACGCATTCGGAAGTGAAAAAATCGGGCTTCCCAATCTTCCGGTTGCCGCCGAATTTGAAAAATTGGGCGATGAAAACATCTCGATCCGCTGGTACAAAACAGATAAAGAACAGTTCCATACAAAGCTGATGATGATCCAAAAGGCTAATGAAACGGTTATCCTGGGAGGATCGGCTAATTATACCTCCCGCAATCTAGATGACTATAATCTTGAAGCGAATGTTGAAATCCATGCTCCAAATGATGCCGGCGTTTCCAAGGATGTCGATAGCTATTTTCAAAGACTTTGGACAAATCAAGACGGAACCTACACGGTGGATTACAGTGAATACCAAAAGAAACTGCCTGTCTTCAAATACCTGACCTACCGCATTCAAAAGGTATTCCGCTTCACCACTTACTAAATATTCTTCGATAAAAATGTTTATCAGTGCCCAAACAAGGTTATATACTACTATAGCCAATCAGCAACTGTAATAAGCAAGATTCCATTTACCTATTTTCAAGAGAATCTCACTGAAATTCAAGGAGGAGTTTATATGTATCAAGTACATGTAGTAGAAAACGGTTTACAAGCAAAGGAAAAAATCGATGAATTAGTTACATCAGGTTATACGAAAGACGATGTATATTTGTTTGCCCATGATAAAACCCGTTCAAAACACCTTACCGAGAATACAAATACAGAAGGTGTAGGCATGAAGGAACAAGGTTTCCTTGATACCGTCGGAAATCTCTTTAAATCACGCGGAGATGAACTTCGTAATCGAATGAGCAACCTTGGCCTTAGTGATATGGAGGCAGAACGTTACGAGGAAGTTCTTGACGAAGGAAAAGTAGTCATCGTCGCTTCCAAACAAGACAATAAAGACGGGGTTACACACTAAAACCCTATATGAATTCATAAAAAACGAGGCCCCAAAACCTGTGGCCTCGTTTTTTATAATCATTATCCCAGGATGCTTTGGTACGTGGCCTTTGCATGGACCATGTCCTTCGTACCGTGTATCAACGCCCGTCCATCCTTGAAAATGACGATACGCTCCCCAGCTTTTTCACAAGAGAGAAGAAATGGATTGAATTTCACCAAATAGCCGCTGCCGTCCAGATCCTTGGCTAATTTCTCGAGTTGCAGTTTCAAAGGTTTTGGCGGTCTTACCTGTACAGTATCCCTCCCGCAAAGAACAGCCGTTTTCGTTGCATTCTCCATTGTTAAAAAGGGATATGTCCTCTGCTCCCCGCATGAGAGACAATCTTTCTTTTTCGCTTTTGTCAATTTAACGGTTTGGTATTGATTTCTCCACAGATCAAAAGAAACAAGTGCAGGCCGTACAGATTCCCAATCTTCTACAAGGATTTTCAAAGCTTCGGCAGTTTGGTGTGCCACTACCATCGTTACTGCTGGTGATATGATTCCTCCTGTGTCACAGGTCATACCTTGAATGGGGATCGCTTTCAGCAAACAGTGCAAACATGGTGTCTGTCCGGGAAGGATCGTCAAAGTCATCCCCACACTCCCCACACATGCCCCATAAATCCATGGTATATGAAGCTTTTGTGATAAATCATTAATTATCATCCGTGTCTCAAAATTATCGGTTGCATCCATGATCAAATCAACATCACCAAGCAGCTGCTCGAGGTTCTGGGCTGTTGCGTCCATGATGATGGCATTCACTTCAACTTCATGATTGATATCAAATAAATGACGCTTTGCCGCTTCTGCCTTTGGCAGTTTCTCCTCGACATCCCGTTCCGTATACATTTGTTGGCGCTGTAAATTACTGGTCTCGACATAATCCCTGTCGACAATGGTAAGCTTCCCTACTCCTGCACGAGTAAGGGCCTCGGCATTAGCAGATCCCAAAGCCCCTGCACCAAGAAGCAATACATGCTTCTTCATAATTTTCAATTGGCCCCCTTCACCAATGGGGGCGAATAAAGTCTGCCTTGAAAATCGCTCTTTCACCGTGAGCCCTCCCTTCCAAATGCTTTAGCCTCCACTTACTGGCGGAATGAAAGCTACAGTATCTCCATCAGATAGAATTGTGTCATCATCGGCAAATTCTTCATTGACCGCTGTCATCACGGTTTCAAGACCTTCCAATTGAAAATCCACCTTCATTTTTCCTTTTAGCTGGGCTACACTCATTCCATTTCCTTCTATAGTAACAGTCTCTTTACCTAGCTCATCTTTCAATTGGGCAAATAAAAGTACATTAATCATCAATATCCTCCTCTTCAGGTTTCCCCGTTGGATATGGAACGGTTTCCAACTGGTTTCCGACCCATGTCTCCCCATCTTCCCAGTGTTCCTTTTTCCAAATCGGGACGATTTCTTTAATTCTTTCAATCGCATACCTGTTTGCCTCATATGCATCATTCCGATGTGGCGTACTAACGGCAATAACCACTGCGATATCCGTGATTTCAAGTTTACCTACACGATGGGTGATAGCCGCTTCTGCATCAGGCCAACGCTCCTTGATCTCTGATCCGATTTGCTCCAATTTCTTGATGGCCATCGGTTCATACGCTTCGTATATTAGGAAGAGAGTCTTTTTTCCTTTCGTCATTTCCCTCACCGTACCAATAAAGGTCGTGACGGCACCCGCATTTCGACTGACTACTTTATCAATCACTTCCTGGATGACAATCGGCTCTTTTGAAATATTATAATTCATGTCTACCATCCTTTATATATAATTCAGTTCGATCAATATAACCTGCCTCTTGATAATCTTCCATCGTATTCATATTGAAAAAAAGGTAGTGAAAATGTTCAGGATTCTCGCGATATAACTTAAATTCGGTTTCTTTCATGATTTTCACCGAAATTTTTTCCAAAAATAGTCTCATTTTCAATTCATGTTTTAATAAACAGTCCGTCAGTACAGGAAGACACCTTTTATGGTAAACAGCAAAAAGCGGCTGGAGCCTGCCATTTATTTCTGGAATGACTGCATCGAATTCAGGTTCATAATGGGAAATGATATCCTTTATGGCATCTGCACTCACAAACGGCATATCACAGGCTGCAAGGAACTGAAGCTCCGTTTCCGATGAGGTCAACCCTGCATGCAATCCGCCAAGAGGTCCTAGATCTTTATGTAAATCCGGAATTAGCGGCAGCTGCAGAAAACGATATTCTTCAACTGTATTCGTAATGACCATAATGTTTTCTGACACCTTTTTCAATTCGGATGCCACTCTTGAAATGTTCACAATGCCGCCTATGGTCAACAGGGCCTTATTCACGCCCATACGGCTTGATTTCCCACCAGCTAAAAGCAACATTGTCCATTCCATAGAAATCACCCTCCCTTTTTTAGGTTTAATCCAGCATCGAACGGTAAAGCTATACTAAATGTATCCACTATATTTAAATATTTTAAATCAACTTTGAAAATAATGACACCTTCACAAACTTTGCTTTGCATATCAAAAGATGGAAAGTAGGATCAAAAGCTAAAAAGCAGGCCACCCACCCATTTTATTTTCTGAATTCCATGTCTGAAAAAATGACTCATGCGTGGCCATTCCATTACCTTTCTTAAGGTACTCATATTAAGGTGAAAACTAAGTTTTACATAAAAGAAATTTTGGTATATTCTAAAAATAGCATATAAACTGGTATGCTGATAATATCGAAATCTAATTCTCCTGAGGAGGTCACATAATGACTATGAAAAGAGCTATGACAGTTGCCGGATCGGATTCGAGCGGCGGTGCGGGTCTTCAAGCAGATTTAAAGACATTCCAAGAATTCGGCGTTTACGGTATGTCCGCTTTAACGACAATCGTGACGATGGATCCAAAGAATGGCTGGTCCCATAATGTATTCCCTACACCGGTCGAGGTTTTAGAAGCCCAAATCGAAACGATTCTATCAATCGGCATCGATGCCATGAAAACGGGAATGCTTGGATCAGTGGAAATCATTGAACTTGTTGCCCGTAAAATAGACGAGTTGAAGCTGGACAAGGTCGTAATCGATCCAGTTATGGTATGTAAAGGTGAAGATGAAGTATTGCACCCTGAAACGGCTGTAGCTCTGCGCGAACTGCTTGTTCCACGTGCAACTGTAGTCACGCCAAACCTGTTCGAGGCCGCTCAGTTAGCGGGAACTGCGCCTATCAAGACGATTGACGATATGAGGGCTGCAGCCAAAAAGATTCATGAACTTGGTGCAAAATATGTCTTGATCAAAGGCGGTAATAAGCTGGATCATGATAAAGCCATTGACCTTTTATATGACGGAACTGAATTTGAAATCCTTGAATCAGAAAAAATCGAAACGACCAATACACATGGTGCCGGCTGTTCATCTTCAGCAGCCATTGCAGCTCAATTGGCTGAAGGTAAAAGCCCGCGTGAGGCTATCCTCATTGCTAAAGACTTCATCACCGAGGCCGTTCGCCATTCTTGGAAGATGAATGACTATGTTGGACCTGTCAATCATGGTGCATACCATAAATATGGAATCGCTGAAAAAACACAAAAATAAAACATCAAGTTTAATGGCCGCTCAAATTCATCGAGCGGCCTTTTTCGCTTTTTTCGTTTTTATTTAGTAAAATAGAAAGAAGGAAAAGCTTATCTAGCCGCCCAGTTAAGGAGGAAATTATAGTATGAAACCTATAGACCGTACAGAGGTGCAAAATGCCATTGATTCTTTCGCAGGACAAGATGTATATCTTCACCTTGAAACGACAAATGGTGCCTATGCCACTCATGTAGATGAAGCTTTCTTTTCGGCAGGCGCTTATATTCGTAATGCTCTTATACAGTATGAACATGGGAAGATAGTTGGGGATGGACCCTACCGCATCGGCTTGAAGCTCAATATTGGCTGGGTATATGCAGAAGGCGTTAACCACTTCGAAATGGATGAACAAGGAAGATTGCTATTGGCAGGCCTTGATTTTTCCGGAAAGCTTGCTGTCTCCATGCAGCTCAGTCCCACTCCTTTTGAATGATGGCAACTTGCTTGAAATATATCATATAATTCCGATGAAAACTCCCATTTACCGATAACCATACTCACTGTAAGTAGAACGGAAGGAGAAATATACCTTGGAAAAAGAACGCCATGTATTAGTTATATTCCCACATCCCGATGATGAAGCCTTCTCGGTCTCCGGAACGCTTGCCCTTCATAGAGAAGCGGGCACTCCTGTCACCTATTTATGCTTAACTTTAGGAGAAATGGGACGTAATTTAGGAAACCCTCCATTTGCAACAAGGGAATCGCTCCCTAAAATTCGTAAAAAGGAATTAATCGATGCAGCAAATGCGATTGGCATCCAAGATTTACGCATGCTTGGATTGCGTGATAAGACAATTGAATTCGAAGATGATGAAAAGCTGACTTCATTATTTACCGATGCCATCAATGAATTGAATCCTTCATTGATCATTACGTTTTACCCAGGATACAGTGTCCATCCTGACCATGAAGCGACAGCACGGGCTGTGGTGCGGGCCGTTGAAAGAATGGAAGCGAAAGAGAGGCCTAAACTTCATTGTGTCGCCTTCTCGAATAACTGCATTGACGAATTAGGGCAACCTGACATCATTCATGATATCTCTGCCGTCGAAGAAAAAAAGGTAGCCACATTCACTGCCCACCGTTCGCAAACTCAGGCAATGGTGATCGATTGGAAAGAAAAATTCGAAAATCAGGATGCCGATTTTCTAGACTGGATCCGCAAAGAAAGATTATGGACCTATAAGTTTTAAAGAAACCGCCAATATGGCGGTTTTCTTTGTTTATGGCATAAAAAAAACGCCTGTGGGATACAGGCGGAGAAAAGGGGGATACTTTGGAAAATCAATTATAATATAAGCATCCCCAAAATTCTTCATTTTATACAATCATATTCAAAAAATTAAGCAGACAAGCGTTCCTCATGCTGCATTTTCACTCTTGCCGAGGCTTTTTTTCCATGCGCCAAGTAATAAATGCCAATAAGTATGAACGCAAAGATAGACATTCCTATGAATAACCCTTTGAACCCTGTATATGGAATAAGGAATCCCAATAGGAACGGGCCCACACCAATACCGAAGTCATACATTGTAAAAAATGTGGATGTGGCTAATCCCATCCGATTTGAGGGGGCTTCCTTGATGGAAATCGCTTGACTGCTAGATTGGAAAGTACCATAACCCACTCCGATAAAGGCGCCGGCAATCAGAAGCGTGATACCATGATGGGATTGGCTCAAGATGACCATACCGATGGCAAATAGCAAGAGCGATGGGTAAATAACTGCATTTTCCCCCTTCACATCAAACATCCGGCCTGTAAACGGACGGGACGCCAAAAGGAATACAGCAAATACGACAAAGAAAAAGCTAGCCGCATCCATTAAATCCATTTCCTTTGCAAAAGACGTTAAATAGGACAAGATGCTCGAATAGGTAAATCCGGCAAATCCGATAAAAACGGCAATGGGAAGTGCCCTTTTTTCAAAGTAATCACTGATTTTAAATCCTTTTTGTGGTGAAGCTCCGACCTTTTCCCCTTCAGGCACATTCATGAATAACGATGCAACTAAAGAAAACGCGGCAAATAAAGAGGCTGCATAGAAAATGATGGAATAACTGAAATGCTGTGTTATCAGCAATCCAATAAACGGACCGAAAGCCATTGCCAAGTTTGTACTCATGGCAAAGTAACCTGTGCCTTCCCCGCGTCTTTCATTCGGAATGATATCTGCAGCAATCGTTCCAGTTGCCGTAGTGGCAAGGCCAAAAGCAAAACCGTGAATAAGCCGATCGATCAATAAGAGGGATAAACCATTCACCAGGAAATAGCCAATGGACGCAATCAGGAATAGCACCAACGAGCCAAGCAACATCTTTCTGCGGCCGATCTTGTCAATTTTTTTCCCTGCAATCGGTCTGACAAGCACAGCACCGAGAACAAAGATACTTGAAGCAAGCCCTGCTTGTGCTTGCGAAGCATGAAAATTATCCATCGTATAAATGGTCAATGTCACCATCAAGACATAAAAAGTTAAAAATAGAAAAAAGTTCGCAGACGAAACAATCAGAAAGTCTTTCGTCCACAATTTCGGTTTTTGATTCATTTCAATCCTTCTTCCTTACTATTGTTTTAATTTTTCCTTCAGGAAAATCAACGTTCGTAACGTTGCCTCCCGGTCTTCTTCAGCCAAACCGCTCAATAATTGAAGTTCAAATTCCTCAACTACCTTTTTGGCCTCTTGATAAGTCCTTAAACCTGACTCCGTTAACTGTATTCTCCGTTCCCGTTTATCTTTTCCAGGAACTTGTTCAATCAACTCAAGTTCTTCCAATCGGTTTACCGTCCTGGTTACCGTCGGTTTCTCCACATCTAAATAAGTGCTTATTTCAACAAGCGTAGAACAGCCGAACTGACTCAGATAATATACAATCGACCATTGGGAATGATAAAGATCAACCTTGGCCAATTGTTCATTTAACTTTTTCGTAAATGACCTTGAAAATTGTAAGTTATGATGAAAAAAACCATTTTGAAAGGACAAAGGTATTCCTCCTGTAAAGTAGTTACCTAGGTAACTATACACCTATTCAGTAAAAATGTCTAGCCTTCGGAGGAACGAAAATAATCGTAGACACACTGTGAAAAAACCTCTTTTCAGGAGGTTGGGGCTATTATTTGAGAGTTTGGAGGAAATACTCGTGAATTTGGGGCTTTTACTCAAGAGTTTCGCGCTTTTACTCGTGATTTTATAGGACATAAACCAAAAAGGAAACCCCGCTATTAGCGAGGTTTCCTTTTATATGCTTCTTTTCTCCTGATTGATTACATCAAGGCATATTTAACTGAGATAGCGGCAAACGATAAAGCTTATCATCCTTTTCATCAGGATTTCCTCGGCCGTCCGTATTGTTGCTTATGAAATAAAGAGATTTTTCATCAACGAATACATCGCGTATCCTTCCTGAGCCCGTAATGATATTAGTCAGTTTTCCGCTTTTTACATCATAACTTTTAAGCGCTTCGCCCCTTAAGGCTGCAAAATAGAGCTTTCCGTCAAAATAGGCCATGCCAGAAGGAGCCCATGTATTTTCACCGGAATGAATCAATGGTTTTACCATATCAGCTTTTTGCTCATCGCCCTGTATCTCAGGCCAGCCATAGTTCTTACCCGGATCAATTTTATTTAATTCATCGTGAGCCGAATCTCCATGCTCACTTTCATACAACTGTCCTGCTTCATCCCAAGCAAGGCCTTGTGGATTGCGGTGACCGTATGAATAGACGTATGAATTCGCGAAAGGATTATCGTTCGGAATGGTGCCATCCAGGTTCATGCGCTGAATTTTCCCGCCTAAAGAATCTGTGTCCTGTGCGATCTCAGCCCTTCTTGCATCACCTGTCGTTGCATATAGCTTATCATCCGGACCAATCTTGATCCTGCCGCCATGGTGGAAGTCCCCGCTTGGTATTCCGTCGATTAAGGTTTCCATCTCCTGCCACACATCATCATTTTTTTCTAAAATGACGATTCGATTGATGGGATTCCCGCCTTCTTCATACGTATAATAAGCGAAAGCTTTACCTCTCTTAGAGAAATCGGGAGCTAATAAAAATCCAAGCAACCCAGCTTCCGCTTTTGACGACAATGTCTTTTTTAGGTTGACCTTTTGCCGTGTCATCTTACCCTTGTCCCATTCAACGATAGTTCCCGTCCGCTCCGAAACATACATTGTGTCCCCATTCTTCTGAATCGACCATGGGGCATGCAAGTTCGTTACCAGCACATCCGGATTTTCGCCTAAAGTGCCCGTCACTTCCTTTTCAGGATTCGGCTCGGTTTCAGTGTCATCATCATTCATGTTACAACCAGTTAAAATCAATGCAGCCATAAGGAAAAATAAGAGCAATTTTTTCAAAAGTCTTTCTCCCTTCGATTCATGAGTTTAATAGGCTGACTGTTTAAGTACCTTTAAAATGGCCTCCGCTACACCGGATTCATCATTCTTGCCTGTTACTTCATCACACAGTTTTTTTATTTCGAGCGGGGCATTTCCCATTGCGACAGACAAACCTACCCGTTCAAACATGGATACATCATTATAATTATCCCCAATAGCCATCGTTTCCTGCATCGATCCGGATTTTCCATTCACATATGTTTCAAGTGCCGTACCTTTTTGAGCCGTTTCACTCATGATTTCCACATTTTCACGTCCCGATGAAGTGACTGTAACTCCCTGTCCTTCCAATTTCGAAGCAATTTCATTTAATAAATTTAAATCCTTTGAGAAGCTGAGAATTTTATAATATTCCTCATTCGAACGGCTGAATAACTCGGAATAATCGGGAATGGAAGTTACCTGTCCAAGCTGTAAACGCTCCTCCGCATATTTCCGCATATTCTCAGGGTCAATGTCCGGATTGGCTGTAACGAATACATCAACCAAAACAGATATTGCGTTTTCATAGTCTTTAGAATAAATTCCCTGACTCGTATATATTTCGAAATAAATCCCTTGTTCTTCGAGGAATCCAGCGACCATTTTAGCAGTGGCAGCTGACATTGGATTGGAAGCGGCAATATTTCCATCCTCCGTGAAGAGCGCAGCACCATTTACACAAATGACAGGGCATACGATGCCTGCTTCATCTAAAGCGAACCTTGCTTCCACATAAGATCTTCCAGTAGCAATGATCACTTCCACTCCCTCACTTTGCGCCCTCTGGATAGCGTGTTTATTTTCCTCACTGACCTTTTGCATTTTGTTTAACAATGTTCCGTCCATATCAATCGCAATCGTCTTTATCAATTCAACCGGCTCCTTTTTTCAATATAATCCCTATTTTAACCGAAAGGACGTGGATAAACACGTTTAACAAACCCGTATCTATTCTTGTGTGACTTCCGTCGTTAAAAAATAGTCTTATGTATATAAATAAACTGCACCTAATTAAAATAGGTGCAGTTTGTTTTCTTAATGCAGAATCGTTTGGCTATCGACATCTTGTGCCCGTTCAATGATCTGTTCTTGGATGTCTCTTTGAATGTCATCGATGGCTGTAAAGTCCATTGCTTTTACATAAATCTTTTCAAGTTCGTCATGCAGCTCTTTCGCCTTAGCCAGATTTGCTGTCGCTTCATTCATTTTTGTCCGGTACCTGGTGGAAACATCCTTTATCTGATCGGCATAAATTTCATCTGTTCCAGGCAGGATAGCTGTTTTATATATATCTATGATTTCATCACCTTCACAACTCGGGAAATATTCATGCGGTGATGTGCTGTCAAAAATGGCAATCCCTACCTCCCGGACGATTACCATGTCCAAGCTATGAGGATCGAATCCGCAATGATATACTTCCACATCAAAGCCCCTTTGCTCCGCAGCCTTTGCAATCTTCTTCAGCATCGTTGATTTACCGGAACCTGGACGTCCCTTTAAAAAGTATCGTTTTTGTATTCCCTCAGTAATATTGGGGATGAAATCAACTGCACCTTTTGGTGTAGCTGCCCCTAAGAATCGGTGACGAACATCTGACTTCTTATTAAGGGTTATATCTCTATAAAAGCCTTCTATCAATTTATTGGTCAACCCATTCAATTTAGCGAAATCAATATTTGCTTTATAAATGTCTTCCCATTCATCATGTATCTTCAATGCTTCAGCAAATAGGGCATATGCCTTCTCGAAACTCTTGCTTCTCGCATTCGTCAATCTAATGATGGCCGCTCTTTCAGAAGCCAGCTGCTGGGAATTCCAGGCAGCCCCTAGATTGACATATTCCTCAATGGCCCCAGGTGCCTTCGGCTCAATCACATGCGGCGCGGTCCCATCCACGAGTCCGATTTTCAAAGCGGGAATGATCACTCCATCAATGGAATCATTATCGGACGAACAATGTAAATACTCGATGTCATAGTCTTTATCCAGCCATTCTTGGCCGATTTTTTTCATAATGGTCGATTTACCGGAACCAGGTCCGCCTTTTAAAATGAACAATCTTTCCAGACCTGCCAAATTGGAATCATATAAACTATAAAAACCTTTAGCCGTATTGCCTCCTGCGAAATAATGCATCTCTTTTCCTGTCACTTTCACACTCTCCCTCACAATACAGATGTGATCTTCAAGACAGCGTATGCAGAAATGAACTAATAGGTGAATGCCTACAGGTTAACAGTCTATTTTATTAGGGCAGCAGATTCCGCTTGTGTGACCTCCAGGAATTCTGACGGTTTTAACACGATCTGTGTACCGATCTTTCCTCCGCTTACGATGATTTCAGGCAGGTTTGCTGCACTTTCGTCAATAAAGGTCGGGTATTGCTTTTTCATTCCGATCGGGGAACAGCCTCCCCGAATGTACCCTGTGTATTTTTGCAGATCTTTAACCGCAAGCATTTCAATTTTTTTTGCACCTGCGGCCTTCGCTGCTTTTTTCAAGTCCAGTTCGGTGGCTACAGGAATGACAAATACGTAAAGCTGCTGCGGTCCGTTATGGGTAACAAGCGTTTTAAAAACGGTTTCTGGCGCTTTTCCAATTTTGTCCGCAACAGTGATCCCATCGATTTTTCCGTCGCGGGCATCATAACTCATCATGCCATACTCTATACGTTTGTTATCAAGAATTCGCATTGCATTCGTTTTACTGGCTCCCATTGAAAATTCCCCTTATCGTTTTCTTCCATCTTACCATTTTAATTATCAGGCAAAAAGAAAAGCACAGTGCCTGATGCATCTGTGCTTTCCCTAAAGATCATTCTAAATGACGTCTTTGGAAATCAGCGATTCTCTTGTAGTCGCCTTCCAATTGCCTGCTCACGGATAGATAAATCGACATTAATTCTTCATATACTTTAACGTTCTCTTCGATCGGGATAAGTTCATTCGTTTCACCAACCATACCTTCAACCTCATCAAGGCTTTGGATTTCGCCTAAAGCATATAATCCAAGAACGGCTGCACCTAAGCTTGAACTCTCGAAGCTTTCAGGAATTGTCACGTTTTGATTGAATATGTCAGCCATGATTTGGCGCCAGAGCTTTGAGCGGACAAATCCGCCGCTTGCATGGATCTTCTCGGGGGCACCCGTCAATTCCTTAACAGCAAGAAGGACACTGTACAAGTTATACATCACACCCTCCAGCACTGCCCGGACCATATGGTCACGAGTGTGATGAAGCGCCAGTCCGAAGAAGGAGCCCCTTGCATCGGCACTCCATAATGGTGCCCGTTCCCCTGCCATATACGGATGGAATATCAACCCATCAGAACCAGGTGCAATATTGGAAGCCATATCCGTCAGAATCTCATAGGAGTCCTGTCCCGAAGCCTTCGCTTTTTCGATTTCCACACGGCCCAATTGATCGCGTGCCCATCGGAAGGTGATTCCCCCATTGTTGACCGGTCCGCCGATTACCCAATGATTCTCAGTAAGGGCATAGCAGAATGTCCTGCCTTTCGGATCGGTAAGCGGTCGGTCACTGACGGTTCTTACCGCACCGCTCGTTCCGATTGTCACTGCCAGAACGCCTGGCTTGATTGCGTTTTGCCCTAAGTTGGCAAGCACACCATCACTCGCGCCAATCACAAACGGGGTACCAGCCTGAATATTCATTTTTGCAGCTAATTCCTCACTTATGCCTGAGAGGATATGCGTTGTAGGGACAAGCATCGGCAGCTTTTCAGCCCCAATTCCAGCAATGGTGAGTGCCTCTTCATCCCACTTCAGGTCATTCATGTTGAACATGCCCGTTGCAGAAGCGAGTGAATAATCCATCACATACTCATTGAAAAATTTATAGATGATGTATTCTTTAATTCCTATAAATTTGTCCGTTTCGTTAAAAATCCCGGGATGCTCATTTTTTAACCACATTATTTTCGTGATTGGGGACATCGGGTGAATGGGTGTTCCGGTCCTGTGATACAATTGCATCCCCTGTTCCGAAGCCTTCAGTTTCTTCGCATAGGCAACACTTCGATTATCAGCCCATGTAATGCTATTTGTCAGCGGTCTGCCGTCTTTACCCATGGCGATCAAGCTATGCATCGCCGAACTGAACGATATCAAGCCCAGTTCTTGCTTTTCTATCCCGCTTGCAATCATAACCTCGCCTATAGCAATGATGACCGCTTTATAAATTTCTTCGGGATCTTGTTCCGCCACGGAAGGGGTTGGACTGTGTAGAGGATATCCCCTCGAACAAGATTGGACAACCTCCCCCCCTTTTGAAAAAAGAACAACCTTCGTACTCGTCGTACCAATATCTATCCCCATCATATAACCTGAATGCCCCATATTTACAACATGCTCCTTTCTCTTAAACAATTGAATTCAATAGTAAGATTAGGATAAGTGAAACGACTGATATAATCGTTTCCATAACCGTACAAGACTTTAACATTTGTGCGCCTGTCAAACTAAATCTTTAGCGACATGGATCATAAGCTGCAACGGCTTCATCCACCCCGCTCGTGATCAATACAATTTAAAATGCACTGCACGCCCCGATAACCAAGATGATGGACGCAGTTGGGACGAGGCAGGCGGACATGAATTGGATTAGTTCTTCTTTATTAAAACCTCTAGCGCATCCTAATGCCACAGAAATCATGGGGGCGATGATTGCCTTTCCAATGAAGGCATTCCAAGCAATTCATATGAATCTTCTGCAAACAAAGCACCAAAAGCCTCGATCAACAATAAAAAGACCGGCATTGCCATCATCTTTCCAAGCATGTTACCTAAACCGAAAATGAGTGCCAACTAACGAAGAGTATTACCTATCCCTATCTGAACAGCATCTGCAACATCCCGAATATCCATACCTGCGATAATCCCTAAAATGATGGAAGCGAGAAGTAACGCAATAAGTGCGGACCATTTCGCCTTGGCTATGATAACGATCAAGAGCAAACCATTGTTATGGCTAACAATCAATAAAAGTAAGATCTTAATGAAAAAAGCATCGAACCCGTTCATTTGAGAACTAAACTCGACGCCTGATTCAGTCATGAGAACATCATTCTCCAATGAAAAGAGGACCGGATATGTGCTTGATTTCTTTCTCCATATGTTCAGGATAGGCAATGAGGAAGCAGGTGGATGGTCCTGATGATTTTTCGATATCGACTTTATCACTTATATGCACAGAAACACCTTCACCACTTTGATCCAGGTGCTTCCATTCATATGCTATCCCTTTTGAGCCGACCGGAAGTGCCTGAACGTCTTCCATTTCACATAGGCTTTTATATAAAGATAATGGCGCGACCCAATCTTGCTGTTCCATTACTTCTTCTCCAACGAGCGGCCTGCCGATCAAAGCGATTTTCCGTGAAGGATGCTGCTTTTTAACACGTTCGTTCACTCGCTTACCAATCACCATAAGACCAAGTGCTGATTGAAGAAGCGGCATATTACTTTCTGTGCTGCCAGTAATCGGAAGGTCCTCCATTCCCAATTCACCCAGCCCCTTTTTGACACCCCTGGTCAAGTCCCCCCAGGCTTCATCACCGCAGAAATTATTTAGAACGACGGATACGGGTCTTCCGCCAACTCCCAAACACTCCATGACGGCAACCCGAAAGGAATAATAGCCAACGACCTCATAAGGGACATGGACAAGGTCCTTTTCCTTCAGCCCGATACCGCCGCTATTATCACTAGAAACAATCAATGAATCTGATTCTGAAAATGGCAAAATCAACGAATCACTCATTCTACGAATCCATCTTTAAAAAGCATCTTTTTCAAAACAGGCTCCAAGCGTGGCAGTAAAAGGGCAGCCAATACTACATTTACCGCAGTCGCTGCCGTTAATCCCGGAACCAATAACGTGTAAAAACCAGGGCTGATCAGAAATGCGAAAGGCAGGGCTAAAACGAAGGCATTACCGATAAAGAAGAGGAAAAATGCGCCTACTTTTTTTCCGTGTATATATAAAATGCCAAACATCCATACCAGGACTGCCATTTCGACCATGATCAAAAAGTGGAATGGCCCAAGCGGCATGCCGCCGATGAACGCTGAAATGATATGACCAAGCCCAGCTACTATAGCCCCCGATACCGGGCCAAGTATGACAGCAGCCAAAAGGGCCGGAAAACTATCCAAAGCGATGCTCCCTATCGGTGAAGGGATTTTAATCATTGCCCCTACTGCCGATAAGGCAATGAATATAGCGGTTGCACTAATTTTTCTTACGTCCATGTTTACTCTTTTTCCTTTCTTTTCCCTCCACGGAACACATTTGCGCTGCGGATATATTCCACATCTTTCACACCAACACGGAAATTGATCACACGTGCAACAGCAAAGAAGTAATCCGACAAACGATTTAAATATTGAAGTGATAATGGTGAAACAGCCGCACCCGACTTGATCAATGAAACGACCAATCGTTCTGCCCTTCTTGTAACGGTTCGGGCAATATGAATGGTTGCAGCCGCTTTTGAGCCGCCAGGCAGGATAAACTTTTCCAATTCCGGCGCTTCAAGTATGAAGGCATCTATCCGTTCTTCCAAATAGGTAATGGCCTCATCCGTCAGCTTTTGTGGGGCCTTCTCGGAAACGGTTGCCAAATCACCGCCGCAGTCAAACAACTCATGCTGGATTTTCTCTAGGTCGGCCAGTATATCCTTAAATATCGCTGGATCCAATTCTGTCACCGCTAGACCGATATAGCTATTAACTTCATCAACCGTACCATAAGACTCGACACGGATGTCATCCTTGTCAAGCCGACCTCCGATTACGCTTGTTTGGCCCTTATCCCCTGTACGTGTATAAATTTTCATCCCAATTACCTCCTCTACTTTATTCGCTGGTCAATTCCATACCAGATGATATCAACGCGCCTTGATACGGATGCTACATCTTGAAAGACCCATCCGCAGGCATCGCGCCATCTGCGATCTCTTGCTTCCATCGGCACTATGCCTTTGGTGATATCTGAACCGATCACAATGCAGTTACGGTCATCTCTTTCTTTCTCCCATATTCGCCAATCAGCCATGATTTCCTTCCATTTTTTTCGAATCGAATTAGAATCCATCTTTTCTGCATCTTGTTGAATCCATGCATCCAACCCTTGCAATACAACAGTCTTGCCTTGAAAATCAATCATTTCCGGCTCTTCTTTTCGATAACCGGATAGCCAAAGGACATCATTTTCCAAACCATACAATTGCTTTACCCATTTAGTTTTGCCATTATAGGCGCCTCCTGTAACAAAGTGCAGCGTTCTCCCCTCCTTAAGCTGTTCCGGTCTTCCCATATCAGCTCATATCCCCTGCCATGGGAAATCCTCCAATCAAAAAAAGACTTCTCCTGCGGGGCATAGCGAACCAATAAATCACGGATTACCCCTCCATGCGTCAATATGGCAAACCGGCTCTCCTTACAGGCAATCAATTCGTTCCAGCCCTTATTAACACGCTCGGAAAATGCCGGATAACTTTCACCCCCAGGCACCAGTGCCTCCATGGGACGTTCCAGCCAATTAAGATAATCTCCATCTGCCTTCAACTCATGATACGTCCGTCCTTCCCAATAGCCGAAGTTCATCTCACGGAACGAAGGGTTTTTGATCGGAACTGCATCTGGAAACAGAAGTCGTGCAGTTTCCACACAGCGGGGCAAATCGCTGCTGTGAATTTTTTCATACTGTGGGTAAGAACCCCTTAAGTCCAATATTTCCTTTTCTCCTTCGGTACTTAATGGAGAATCCGTCCAGCCTAAATAGGCCCTTCGCTCATTTGCTACTGTCAGCCCATGGCGAAGTAGTGTAATAGCCACAATATCAGCCATAACCAAAGCTCAACCCCTTCCACGGACGCCCCCAGCACATCCCCCGTTATCCCACCGAACCAACTGATGACTTTACGTTTTATATAAACCAGGAAAATCATTGCAGCCAGGCACATGATGAAAAATAAGGTGACAAGCTTAAAATCGATTGTCCAGGCAATCGCCAGACTTACAAGGAGATATAGCCAATAAATGGGCAAACTGCTTTTCGTTACTGCACTTTGAAAAAAAGCGCCGAGCCCCTCTTTTTTAGCCAGCGGCATCTGGATGAGTAAATAACCCATCACACATTTACTTAAGAGCGGAAGGGCTATGATCAAGAAGTATGTCCATTCATTTATCCTTTCGACAATTTCATAGATAAATAGAAACCGGGCGGCCAATAGGACTATGACGGAGATGACACCGAAGGCACCTGTCCTGGAATCCTTCATGATTTCCAAACGCCGCTCTTTATCCTGATAGGAAAAAAAAGCATCACTTGCATCGATCCAGCCATCAAGATGCAAACCACCCGTTAATGCCATCGCCAAAAACCAGAGGAAAAAGGCAATCGCAAGCGATGACAATGGGGTCCATTCCACTAGTGCATACAAAACACCGCCCAATATCAAGCCTAGCAAAAGACCTACTAATGGAAAGGTTTGAATGGCACGGTGAATATATTTCTTCTCCATCGGAAGCTGCTTCTTTATTGGAAAGACCGTAAAGAACTGCAGGTTAATTAAAAATCCGACCACTCCGCTCATTCCTCCATGCACCCTTTCTTCCGCAATGGAATTCCCGCTTCGACAAGATAGGCTTCATCGGCCTGCCCGACGATCGTTTGATGAAGCAGGCCCAGTGTTTTTCCGTATAAATGGAGGAAATCATCCTGGAAAATCGGCTCCTGCACCAATTCATTGCTCACGACAATTAAACAATTGGATTGTTTTCTAATCTCATTGATCCCGGTTATTATTTTTGAAAAAACGCTATTTAAGAATTCTTCTTCAAGCGGAATGCCAGGGCCGAATAGCTCGTTATCAAGCAGGGTTGTCAGACAATCGAGCAGAATTATGGAATCATGATCAATGTGAGCCTCTATTCTTGTAATATCCGTTGCGTATTCAGAGGTCTTCCAAGCAATCGGGCTGCTTTCTCTATCTTTCCGATGCCTAAGGATCCGTTCACCCATCTCAACATCACTGACACGGCCGCAGGCGAGGTAATGCAAGTTTCCATCCATCTGGAGTGCATACTCCAAGGCTTTTCTTTCTGCGAAGCTGCTTTTTCCGGAACGGACACCCCCGGTTATAAAACAGAGCCTTGCTTTCTCCACTGTCTTACCCCCTCCATCAGTGCTTCGTTATCATGTTCACTCTTCACTGCAAACCGAAGCCACACTCCGTCCAAACCCGGAAAATTATTGGTATGGCGCGGCACGATTCCTTTTTTCAGCAAAAAGGGGAAAAGGGATAGAGATTCATCCTTCACCAAATAAAAATTGACTGTGCTAGCGGAGACATCCAACCCCTGCTCCTCATAAAACCGGAATAGTTTTTGCTTTTGCCATGCAATATAGTCTCTTGTTTTTCTCATATAGGCTTCTTCCGCAAGACAGATTTTCCCCACTTCAAGCGCCACGTTGTTGACGCTCCAATGCGGCTTATAGTTTCTTACCCGTTTTATGATGTCAGGTGCCGCAAGCAAGTAGCCTAGTCTCAAACCCGGGATTGCAAAGATTTTAGTCATTGATCTTAGAATGAGTAAATGTGGAAATGCATTGATTAAAGAAGCATAACTAAAAGCATCTTCCGTAAAATCATAAAAAGCCTCATCCAATACAACCAGGCAATCCGCTTTTTGGCATTCCATGATCAATTCCCTGACTGCATCCCGCTTAAATGAAACACCCGTCGGATTATTAGGCGTACATAAGAAAATTGCATCATATTCGGGTAATCGGGGAATCAATCGCTCCAAGTCCAATTGCCACTCAGGAGCATCAAGCTGGTGGAAATCGACCTTACATCCTGCCGCCAAACAAGCTTCAGCATATTCCGCAAATGCCGGCTGAATGATCAGCACCCTTTGATTGGCTAATCCGTTCGCTACCAGCATGATTATTTCAGCACCACCGTTCCCCATCAAAACGGATTGCTCAGGAAGAGCTTCTTTTTTCGCAATGGATTTTGTCAGTTCAATGGCATGCGGATCTGGGTATTGAAGGATTCCTTCGAAAAATCCAGCCCACTGTTCCTTTATGCGTAAAGGCGGACCCAATGGGTTGATGTTAGCACTGAAGTCGAGAACCCCTTCAGGCATCTCGATTTTCAGCGCTTCATAAAGATAATGAGGATTAGAGCCATGAGAAGGTAATGTCAAGAATAAGCCCCCCTAGCCATAGCATCAGCAGAAATAGAAAAGATGACCGATGCATGATGGTAATCGTTTTTGGTATATGTTTTGCTTCCAATCGAACAAGCGGAACTCCCATCCTCGCACGGTCGGAAACAATTCCTTTGTACATATTACGGCCTCCAAGCTGTATTCCCAAAATCGCAGCAACGCCTGCTTCACACCATCCGCTATTCGGGCTTGGATGTTTTTTTGCGTCATTGAATAATATCTTCCATCTAGCACCAAATCCATGATAGCGGGACTTTGAGCTCAGTAACATCAGGAAACCGGTGAGGCGGCTGGGAATCCAATTCACGATATCATCGAGCTTGGCTGAAGCCCAGCCGAATTGCCCATATTTATCATTTTTGTACCCTACCATGGAATCGCATGTATTAATCGCCCTATACACCATAGCGAGCGGCGCACCGCCAATAGCTGCCCAAAACATTGGGGCTGTAATCCCATCGCTGGTATTTTCCGCTACAGTTTCCACGGTGCCCCTGACGATTTCGGATTCATCAAGATCAGCCGTATCACGGCCCACGATATAGGAAAGCTTTAGTCTCGCTTCAGGAAAATCGCGTTCATTAAGCGGAAGGCAAACATCCATCCCAGCTTGCTTCAAGCCCTTCTGAGCTATCGTAGTTGAAATGACAGCAGCTTCCCAAAGGATACCTGCAAGCGGATGGATTAGATAAGCCAAATAGACGGTAAGACCCGTAATCAATAACACCGCCGATAAGACGATGATCAACATGAAGAGTCCATTCCGTTTCTTATATGCCCCTTTATTGAATGCCAGATCCAGCTTGCTTATCATCGTTCCTATCCATTTGACTGGATGCGGCCAATTTGGCGGATCACCGATTAATAGATCAAGGAAAAATGCCAGCGTAACCGCAAAAAGATGATGATAGATCATAAATCCTCAATCCGTTTCCGATTATTCTTTAATGCTTCCACTGTACAATCATATACACCGCGACTGATCAGCTTCCCTAACGGAGTAATGGTGCCTGCATATTGAAGCTTTGCCCCTCTTTGCGCAGCCGCAATTAAAATGCTGTCAGTCGACGTTCCTGTTGCACATGTATTTGTCAGCTTATCCAGTACATGCAAATCATGAAGGGCTTTTACTTTTGCCTCGGTAGCAGTAACTATGCTGTGGACGAAAGCCTCTTCTGCCAAATGACCATTTACGAATATCCATGTATTTATCGTTCCCGGAGCGAAACTCCAAGAATGCCGGTCAGCTAAAGAAGCGTCGATGGCATTTCCTACACCAGCCGTCACGATAATGAAAACAGAGAAATCTTCAGCTCTTAAAAGCTTGAAAGCAACCGTATCGAGAAAGACAGCTGTCATCATCCCTACTGTCTCCTGAGGTTCAAAACCATGAGCCTTTAAATACTCGGCCATTTCAACATGATGATCCTCGCAGTCATATCCATGATGTACGTGCCTATTCACAAAATATTTATGCCAGCCCGTCCCCGAACCAGTCACTCCGGAAGACATCGTTCTAAGCGGGATCGGCGAATCCAATTGAATCATCTCAGGTCCGACTGTCAGATAGGATTCATCAATTTCCAATGCAATAGTATCATGGCCATACTTTTCCGGAACGATGAACATCTGCGGTTTCGGAAGGGCGGGATGTGGATGTTTTTCGATCGTCGTATGATATACCCCCTGAATCCGTTCCTGTTGAAGCACTTCATTCGGCACATCAACAACCTGAATTTTCCCTTTCTCAAGCAACATCAGCCGATCACAATATAACCCAGCCAAATTCAGGTCATGGAAAATTGAAATAACGGTCAAGTTCTGCTCTTTTGCCATTTTCCTCATTAAATCAAGAAGGTCTTTTTGATAGGAAAGATCCAAGTGATTCGTAGGTTCATCCAAAAAAAGAATTTCAGGTTCTTGGGCAAGTGCCTGTGCCAGCAGAACCCGCTGCCTCTCCCCTCCTGATAATCGTTCAAAATGCAGATCCTGAAAATCGGCTACGCCCGTTTGTTCCATAACCCGTTGAACAATCGCTTCATCATCTGCGGACCAACTATGGAACCAACCTGATTGATGGGCATATCGCCCAAGCGAGACTGTCTCTTTAACTGTATAGGAGAAAGCTAATGAGGAATGTTGAGGGAGCACAGCAATGACCTGTGCAAGTTGTTTTGACGAATAATCCTTCAAATCCCTACCTCTTATCCGTACGCTTCCGCCCTTATAATCGAGCACCCCGCTAAGCATACCTAAGAGCGTCGTTTTTCCGCTTCCATTAGGACCAAGAATCCCGAATAATTCTCCTTTATGTACATCAAAAGAGACAGAGTCCAAAACAGCTTTGTTGTCATATCCACCTGTTAATCCTTTAACTTCAAGCATTCGTTTTTACCCTTCTCTCCGTCTCTTTAATAAAATCAGCGCAAATGCAGGTGCCCCGATAAGTGAGGTAATCACCCCGATCGGCAGTTCCGATGGGGCAATGACCGTCCGTGCTACAAAGTCTGCCAAAATTAAAAATCCGCTTCCTATCAGCAATGACAGCGGAAGCAAATGTTTATGATCAGGTCCCCATATCTTTCGGACAAAATGAGGAATGACCAACCCTACAAAGCCAATCGCCCCTGAAACGGCTACCGCCGCCCCCGTCAATGTCGAACCGGCTATCAAGATCCACATTTTCCGCCGCTTAACATTCACACCTAAGTGTTTTGCCCGGTCTTCCCCGAAAGTCATCGCATTCAATTCACTTGTATTCATGATCAAGATCAACGAACCAATGATAAAAAATGGCAAAATGATTGCAATATAATTCCATCCGCGCATTGAAACGCTTCCCATCAGCCAGCCGATGATTTGTCTTAATTCATCACCCGTCAGCGCAATCATCAATGAAATGAAGGCACTTAAAAACGAGCTGAAAATGATTCCCGTTAAAATGATCGTTTCCACTTTCATCGATCGATCCATTTTTTTTGCAAAAGTCAATACGCAGAGCATCGTGAGCACTGAGCATAAAATGCTCAATGCCGGAAGAGTGTATAAACCGATGAACGGCAGTGATATATTCAAGAATATTGTCAATACGGCGCCGACCGATGCTCCTGATGAAATACCTAATGTGTAAGGATCAGCGAGCGGGTTCCGGAGCAGCCCCTGAAATGCCGCACCCGCAATCGCCAGCGATGCCCCGACCAACCCCGCAAGCAACACACGCGGCAAGCGGATGTTCATCACGATATTCGTCAGCATCACATCCGGATCAGCGGAAATCGGCAAATGAAAGATCTCCTTGCCGATTATTTGTAAAAGTACGGGAATCGGTACTGACACCGAACCAAAGGAAATGCCTACCGTCATTGCGAATAACAAAATTAAAAACGCAATCAAATAGGCAAACGTCCATTTAGTTGTTAAATTGGTTCGGATAGACTGATTTGGCAAGTTCCTCTACTCCCTCTATCAAGCGTGGACCGGAACGGGTCACCAAGTCAGAATGGACATCAAAGACTTTGTTATTCTTAACAGCATTTACGTCTTGCCATCCTTTTCGGCCCTTCACTTCATTTGCTGAATCTTTCGTATAATAACCATAAGTTGTAATGATGACATCAGGATTTGCAGCAATCATCGACTCTTCATCAATCTTTGCCCAACCGTCCAATTCAGCAGCAGCATTATCCGCTGAAATAATAGTAAGCATCTCATTCATGAAAGTATTTTTTCCCGGTGTGTATATTTCCGGTGAAGGCGAAACTTCCACTAAAACGGTCTTCCTATCCTCTTCCTTTACGGATTTGGCTTTTTCCTCGATATCCTTGAGCTTCGTTTTCATATCCGCAACGATTTCGTTTGCCTTGTCATGTTCACCCGTTGCCTGTCCAATCATTTCAATAGACTCATAGACTTGGTCAAAGCTTTGTGCATCATTGACTACGAGGACATCTATTCCAGCATCCTTTAGCTGCTGTAAACCCTCATTCGAATTATGGGCACTTGATGCATGGGCAAGAACAAGGTCAGGCTTCATGGAGACAATCAGCTCCGTGTTCATTTCCATTCCGCCAACTTTTTCAATTTCTTTCGTTTCTTCCGGGTAATTATCATTATCGGAAACACCAATGACCTTTTTACCCAAACCAAGTGCAAAGACCACTTCCGTATTACTTGGTATTAACGAAACGATTTTCTTCGGTTTTTCTTCTATCGTTACTTTTTCCCCAGTTGCATCTTTAATCGTAATCGGGAAAGTTTTGTGTTGAGCATGTTTCGTTTGCTGCTGTTCTTTTCCTTCATCAGTAGCTCCACTGCAGCCGACCATCATGCCTGCAGTAAGCAACATCAACAATATCAGACCAAAAATTTTCTTCATTTTCATTCCCCACAATCTTTTTATTTAATTTCTTTCACCCAATAATCTCGGAAGATGCCCCCAAAACAAAAGCACCTCCCGTTAAACGGAAGGTGCTTGTATGGCAACAATATCATTACGGACTTCTTAGGGTCTGCCACACACCTTCCCATCCGCGTAGGTTACAGGTGTACGAATTTTGGCAGGTCTCCTGGCTCATGGTCATCGTCAACGGCACCTTCCCATATTTCATACAGTGGTACACAGCCGTCAGCTCCCATATACAGTGGCGGGACCGCGCTGGCATTTCACCAGCTTCCCTTTTAAGTCATTACGACACCAAATCGTTCATATGTATATAATTTTCATTGCCTTCATTATACACCATGTAAGAATCGATTATTATATGATTTTTCTGAACAGGTTCGAAATGACCCTTCCACACTCAATGATTTGAAGCATTTTCAATCAATGACGCAAACCCATCGACTGATAAACCGGGTGAAATCCGAACTCGATGCAGGGCATGCATCCCTTGTTCCCTTGAAGCTCCCCCAGGTTCGGTAGTGACTGCCATCTTGTATCCGGCTTCATCTGACAGCCTGAGAGTCTCTTCGTTATACCGGCCAACCGGGTAGGAAAGCACTGTCGTGTCCTGGTCGAGAATACGGTCGAATAGCTTCTTAGACTGGACCATTTCAGCTTCTTGCTGCTCTGCCGTCATGCGGTTCAGCTCCAAATGGTTGATAGTATGGCTTTCGATTGAAATCCCATTCCTGCTCATCTCCATCATTTGATTTTCAGTCAGGTGATGACCTTTATCAATGGACTTCCCGATCATGAAGACAGTTGCTTTCATATCATTTTCTTTTAATATCGGGAATGCCTCCGTGAAGTTATCTGTATAGCCATCATCAAAAGTAAGCCAGACACACTTCTCACTTGGCATCCGATTCTCGGTTAAAACGAGGAATGCCTCTTCAGGAGATAATGTATAGTAGCCATTCTCCCGAAGCCAAACCATCTGTGACCGGAATTCCTCACTTGGAACCCGAAGGCGATTACCTTCAGAAATGCTGTGATACATCAAGATCGGAAGCTGGACGGCGGACTCGGCCGTTATCCAGTCTCCCGTATCGATCTGGCCCTCCAATTCCTGCCCTGCCCCATTATCCGCCGCTTCGACCACTTCGATGTCATCTTCCGCAATCGGTGCAGCTGTTTTTGTGCCTATACCTTCTAAAATCTCTTGTGAGCATGCAGGTAAAATCAAAATCCCCAGCATTGCAACCATCCTTAACACTCTATATTTCCCCACTATCATTCTCCTAATTTTTTTATAGTAAAATAGTACCAGAAAACTAGTGATTAATAAAGTATTCCATTAAATGAAAAAAAGGGAAAGACGAGAGCTTAGTGACCTGTTAAGCATTTATGAGGATTTTTTTTAATAAGTATGTGCTATTAGCTTGAAAAGTTTGCCTATAAGAAATATAATAAATAAGTCGTCGACTTTTTTATATGTCCCAGTAGCTCAGCAGGATAGAGCGACAGCCTCCTAAGCTGTAGGTCGTAGGTTCGATTCCTATCTGGGACGCTAACTAAAAACCCTGTTACAATGCGGTTCTTCCGCGTAGTAACAGGGTTTTTTCTGTGATTTATGGGGCGGTTAGACAAAGTTAATCACAAGTTCATATAAAAAAATCCGAGCCCTGTAAAACACAGAACTCAGATTTTTTATATCAAGATAACCAATAGACCCAAACAAAATTCCCTTTAGCTATACTTACTTTCTATCTAAGCCTATCTCGTTGATTTTTTCTTCAAAAATAGGTCCGAAACTTTCAGAATAAGTATTCGTTAAATGTCTATTGTCCCGGTAAATTATAACATTACCAATAATGGGCTGAAATTCACCGTTCACTTTAAAGTAATCTGTTAAGTCAATTTTATGCAATGATTTATTCTCTTTTTCAAATTGTCTCCAAAAGCTTTCGTCTTTCTGATTATCTACTGAATTCATTTTTTTTGTTGTTTCTTCTATTCCATGTGTTTCTAATGATTCCAGTACATTAAAACTATATCTTGGATCATCACGAACCGCTAACACTTCAATACCATATTCATCTTTAACATACTGCAGCTGATCAACCATCTGTTGTTGTATTTTATTATTAGGCGTATCAGAAGCTGTGGCGTGAGAAATGACAAGATCTACATCTGCATCCTTTAGATAATCGAGAACATTATTGACCCAGATACCTTTCAAATCATCATCCGTATAACCTGTTGAAAAACGTGTACCTGAACGGGTCATATTCAATACACGATAATTATCATCTTTTGTTGCTTCTAATATGGCACCTAACCAATGCTCTGAATGGGAACTGCCGATCAGGGCAATTGTAGCATCGTAATTTTCAGTTTCGCCATATTCCCCAATTTTCAAGTCACTTTCCTTCAACCCTTGGTTACTGCCGTCCAAATGCGCTTGTGGTAAATCATCAAAGACTTCAGAATATGATGGAATTGGTTCCTGATCAGGTATATCATCAGGGTTTTTTACAGCTAACGCTCCTGGATAATTTTTATCGTTTATATTATTTTCCAGCCTATTTTTATCTATATATACTCCAATTAAAAGAGATGCAATCAAGAGTACATTCACACTGCCCATTATCCCGAGTCTCTTGAATGAAAATTTATTGTCCTTTGAGCTTCGGATTGGTTCTTCTATATATCGAGTCATTAAAAAAGAAAGGGCAATTGATGAAATGATAATAAGAGTTCCGACGATGAATCCTGGAGTTTCTTGGACATTATAACGATAGAACTCCAATAATACCCAATGCCACAAGTAGATACCAAAAGCGATTCCACCTAGCTTCACCATTACAGGTGAACCTAAAAAGCGTTTGACACCATATTTTGTATCGCGTGTACCAGACAAAACAATGAATAATGCGCAGGTCATTGGCCATAAGGCAATATAACCCGGAAACATTTCAGATACATTGAAAACTATTCCCGTTAAAATTAAACCGATTAACCCAAGCCACCCTATCACTGTTGCTATATATTTATTTACCTTAATTAATGATAAATTGATACAGAGCAAACTGCCTAAAGCAAATTCCCACACACGTGTCATCGTTATGAAATAAGCCCATGGCTGATTGACAGAAGTTAAATATATGGAGTATATAAAAGAAGAAACAAATAATATTCCTAAAATCGTATTAATTAATGTTTTAACTTTAGTTAATTTATATTTTTTTATTAAAAATAAGATCAAAGTGAATAATAAAAACCAAATTATATAAAATTGTCCTTGTATAGACAAAGCCCAAAAGTGTTCAACAGGTGTTTTCATTTGACTGGAATCTAAATAATCCGTGCTCGAAAAAGCCAGTTGCCAGTTTTGATAGAAAAACATGGAAGCAAATACTTCATGTATAGTTTTATCTAAAATTGATTTAGGTAATAAAAACCAACTTAAAACCAGAACAATTGCAAGAATAAAAAATACAGAAGGAAGTAATCTTTTCATTAATTTTGTGACATATGGAAGAAAACGAAATTCCCCTGTTCGATTAATTGTGGAAACAATTGAAGTAGTAATAAGAAAACCTGAAATTACAAAGAATACATCAACCCCGCCAGAAACACGATTAAGCCATATATGATAAACCGCCACCAGCAGTGCGGCAACAACACGTAACCCTTCGATTTCGGGTCTGAACTTACTCTCAGTATTAATTAATTTTTGATTCATTTGATTCTATCTCCTACCTTTTGTCATGCATACAATTTAAAATTATATCACTTTACAATAATGATTTGTCAACATAGTAGAAAAGGTTCTTTAATTTTCACAAGTACGGATTTTTTTTCCAACTTTTCAACCAAGGCCCCTTACAGAAAATGTCGTTGCCTGGGCACGAAGCCTACAGCAGAACGTTACTTTATGAAAAAACGTCAGTCCACCATGGGGCATTATGGATATTTGGAAGCAGACGCAAACTCGTCATGTTACAACTTGTTATTTAAAAACATAATCATGTTTTTTTAAAAATATATGTTTTATCCTGTCCCATCCGGGTATATAAATACTGTAAGACATTCTCACCAAAGGAGATGATAGTGCATGATGAGTACAATCAGAAGCCAATGGAACAAAGAGAATGACGCAGCGGTGTTTAGTCCCGGTGATCAGCGTTAGAATCAATTGAAGAGTTGGATGATAATCAAATATGGGAATTACTAGTCTTCTCATCCAAAGGAGGAGGATACGATCATGAGTATTTACAGCCTATGGAATCCAGAGAATGATGAAGCAATTTTCAGTCCGGGTGATCAGAAGCCATTCAGTACGCTCATACGAGTAGATTCGGATAAACACACACACTGACAAAACACTTGAATATGAATTACATGGCACCGTACTGAATGAAATTTAACAGATGCAGCGATATATGGAAAGGGATGGAGCGAGCGCTCCATCCCTTTCTGCCGTCTTTTTCTTTTATATCAATTTTGCGTTCATAAAGCTACAACCTTGTTGTCTGGAAAGACGGGCCTGCCGACAAGGAAATTTCCCCATACCGCCATGCAATTAACTCCATAAAAAAGAGCCCTTCACCTTGGAACTAAAAGTGAAGGACTCTTTCTTTTATTTATCGAATTTCAGTTTTGCCAAGGCATCCGCCAATGCAGTATTGATCGGCTCTTCTTTATTTTGCTTTTTTATATAATTGGATACTTCATTTTTGGATACTTTTTGATTCTTATTTTGCCCTTTTCGTTTATTGTAAGAAGAAAGTTTTTCGTGAAAACCGCATTTACAGGTGAATGTCTGTGCTTCTCCTTGACCGCGCATTTCCATCTTTTTGTGACATTGTGGGCATCTGGCATTTGTTACACGTGAAACACTTTTTTTGTGGCCGCATTCACGATCTTGGCAGACGAGCATTTTACCCTTTTTACTATTCACTTCTAGCATCAGCTTGCCGCAATCAGGGCATTTCGTTCCTGACACGTTATCATGCTTGAATTTTTGGTCACTATTTTTGATTTCAAAAACGATATTTTTGGCATAAGCGCGCATATCGCCGATGAAGGCCTGTTTTGGAAGCTTCCCTTTTGCTATCGCATTTAACTTTTGCTCCCATTGGGCTGTCAAAGCTGGAGATTGCAAGTCTTCAGGTGCCAATTGAAGAAGTTGTTTTCCTTTCGAGGTGACATGAAGGCCCTTTCCTCTCTTCTCGATCAGGAAGCTATTGAACAATTTTTCAATAACGTCAGCCCGCGTTGCCACAGTTCCAATCCCGCCAGTTTCACCAAGAGTCTTAATGAGCTCTTTGCTTTCCCCTGCCATGAAACGTGCAGGATTCTCCATCGCCGAAAGAAGCGACCCTTCATTGAATGGTTCCGGCGGTTTCGTTTCACCCTCTGTTTGTTTCACAGTTGAAATGGTTAAACTGTCACCTTTTTGAACATTCGGAAGCAGTTGCTCAGCAAGGCCATCCTTAGCTTCTTCCTCATCGAATTGGTGATCATAGACTTCCTTCCATCCTGATTTCAGGACGACCTTCCCTTTTGCCATGAACGTTTCCTGCCCCATTTTTGCGGTGATGGTCGTTTGTTCATATTCAAAAGGCGGCATCAATACAGCAAGGAACCTTTTAACGACCAAATCATAGATTTTCAATTCTTTGTCGCTCAGTTTTCCCGGCAGCGGCGTTTGCTCAGTGGGGATGATTGCATGGTGATCAGAAACCTTGCTATCGTCCACGAACGATTTATTGGTTTTAATCGGGCTGCGCAGAATCCTAGATGCATACTGGGCATATGGTTTAATGCTTACAGCCTGTAATCTTTCTTTTAGCGTATCAACCAAATCCGTTGATAAAAAGCGTGAATCCGTCCTTGGATAAGTCAAGACCTTATGGCTTTCATATAAGCGCTGCATGATCGATAACGTCTCTTTCGCCGAATAGCCGAATTTCTTATTGGCGTCCCGTTGAAGTTCTGTTAGATCATATAATGAAGGGGCAAAACTTTTCTTATGTGCCTTGTTCACTTCAACCACTTCTGCACTTTTCCCCTTAACGGCTGCAAGAACCTCTTCTGCCTTGGTTTTATCGAATGTGCGGATATCTTTTGATTGGGCATCTTGCCAGATCAGGCGCAAATTGGATTCTGCAATTGCCGAAACGCCATAAAATTTCTTAGGCTGGAACTGTTTTATTTCCTCTTCTTTTTTTGCAATCATCGCAAGTGTCGGCGTTTGGACCCTCCCGCAGGATAACTGGGCATTATGCTTCGTTGTTAGGGCACGTGTCGCGTTCATCCCAACGATCCAGTCCGCTTCCGCCCTTGCTACAGCAGAGGCAAATAGGTTTTCATACTCCTTGCCATCCTTCAGATTTTTGAATCCATCTTTGATCGCTTTATCCGTTACAGAGGAAATCCAAAGCCGTTTGACCGGCTTCTTCACATTCGCTTTTTCGAGAATCCAGCGTGCAACAAGTTCCCCTTCACGGCCTGCATCCGTTGCAATGATGACATCCTTGACATCATTGCGATTTAATTGTGTTTTAACCGATTGAAATTGTTTGCCTGATTGCTTGATCACGACCAATTTCAAAGCAGGCGGCAGCATGGGCAGGTCCTCAAGGCGCCAAGTTTTATATTTTTCATCATAAGATTCCGGATCTGCATGGGTGACCAAATGACCTAGTGCCCAAGTGACGATATACTGATCTCCTTCAAAAAAGCCATTACCCTTTTTCCCGCAATTCAGTACTTTTGCTATATCTCTGCCGACCGAAGGTTTCTCGGCCAGTACGACTGTTTTACTCATAATAACATCCTTTCGCTTTTAAACTGGTTCCTCCATTATCTCATATAATTTAAGACAGGGCGATAATGCACGGCATGGCATTGGATCCATTGGTTCACATTAAGGATTACCCTTCGAGGGGCTCCCTGTACCCACATATATGTAAATTAATAGATTAGATAGCATTCCCGTGCAGATTTTAGTATGATGAAACGTAGGGATTTTTTCAAATTAATTGGGAGGTTCAATATAAAATGAGCTTACTTTCTATAGATAAATTAGCACACAGCTTTGGCGACCGTACCTTATTCAAGGATGTCTCGTTCCGCCTGATGGCCGGCGAACATGTTGGTCTGGTCGGGGCAAATGGTGTCGGGAAATCAACGATGATGAATATCATTACAGGGCAACTTATCCATGATGATGGACGGGTCGAATGGACACCTGGTGTCGAATATGGCTATCTTGATCAACATACGATACTTTCAAAAGGTAAATCGATTCGCGACGTCTTACGGGATGCATACTTACCTTTATTCGAGCAGGAAAAAGCACTGAATGAAGTTACAGAGAAAATGGGTACTGCCACTCCGGAGGAACTTGAAGAACTCTTGGAACAAATGGGTGAAATCCAGGACAAGCTGGAAGCCGGCGGTTTTTACAATCTGGATATTAAAATTGAAGAAGCGGCACGCGGTTTAGGGTTGGATGCAATAGGTTTGGACCGTGATGTCTCTGCCCTAAGCGGCGGACAACGGACAAAGGTTTTACTAGCCAAGCTACTTTTGGAACAGCCTGAAGTACTGCTCCTTGATGAACCGACGAACTACTTGGATGTGGAGCATATCCGCTGGCTGAGCAGCTACTTAAAGGAATATCCTAATGCATTCTTATTAATTTCGCATGATACCGAGTTCATGAACGGCGTCGTCGACGTCATCTTCCATCTTGAATTTTCTAAATTGACCCGTTACACGGCAACTTATGAAAAATTCCTTGAGCTGGCTGAATTGAATAAAAACCAACATATTAACGCCTATGAAAAACAGCGCGAATTCATTAAAAAGCAAGAAGATTTCATTGCAAAGAATAAAGCACGCTATTCAACGACCGGACGGGCAAAGAGCCGTCAAAAGCAATTGAATCGCATGGAACGCATCGATCGTCCGGAAACTGCAATGAAACCTACCTTTGACTTTAAAGAGTCACGTGCGAGCAGCCGTTATGTCTTTGAAGGTGAAGATCTAGAAATCGGATATGACCGCCCATTGCTTCCGAAGTTGTCCATGACCATCGAGCGGGGAGAAAAAATTGCCGTGGTCGGCTGTAACGGAGTTGGTAAATCCACTCTATTAAAAACGATTTTGGGTAAAATCGATCCTCTAGGCGGTAAAAGATCACTTGGCGATTTCCTTTTTTCTTCGTATTTTGAACAAGAAGTGAAAGCAGGCGATACGACGCCGATCGATGAAGTATGGAATGCATTTCCGCATCTGGACCAACCGCAGGTACGTGCGATTCTTGCCCGTGTCGGTTTGAAAAATGAGCACATTACACGTCCGATGAGCCATCTAAGCGGTGGAGAACAAGCTAAAGTGCGCCTATGTAAACTCATGCTTACCGAAAGCAATTGGCTGTTATTCGATGAACCGACGAACCATTTGGATGTCGTTGCAAAAGAAGAACTGAAACGTGCATTGAAAGAGTATAAAGGAACGATTGTCCTCGTATGCCATGAACCTGATTTCTATGAAGATTGGGTTACCAAAGTATGGGATGTAGAAGAGTGGTCGGCCCAAAATTAATCTTTTTCGGGGATGTCGCAGAAGCGGCATCCTCTTTATTAAGGAATAAATAAAAAAGCTGACTGAAAAGGCTCCTTCAGTCAGCTTTCATTTCCTCATCATGCAGCTTAAACTCGTTCCGCCACCAAGGTATATGTTTTCGGAAGCCCAATATCATGGATTTTATGATTCGGTTCTTCCTCGAGCACTTTAATAACGAGCCCTGATTGACCTATTGACGTTATAAGTTCCCCGATTGTCCATTTACGCTGTACAACTCTTGAAAGGCTCCCTTTTTCCTCATCCGGCATATGCTTCGAAAAAGCGACCTCATTATTTTCGATTGCCGGAGCGAAATAGTTGCCTGTGACTTTGTGTTTTTTACCATTTGAAGTAATGAGCTTTGTTGAAATCGGGTGAAATTCATGCAGTACGAATCGGCCTCCAGGTTTCAGCATCATTTTAATTTTTTCAAATAACGGCTGCAGATCTATTAAGTAATGAAGTACACCGAGCTCCATTAAAACCAAATCCTGATTCCCCGATTCATGCTCGGATGATAGCGAAAGGACATCCGAAACTATATACTCGATGGAGACTTTGGCGCCACTTGCCAGCTTATTTGCAAACATTGCGTTTTCCTGGGAAAAATCAACGACTTTCACTTCTGCTCCCAATATGGCCAGTGCAACTGCCTTAACACCGTTCGATCCCATCAAATGAGTGATTTTTTTGCCGGATATTTCCCCCATATATTTATAAAAAGGGTGCAGTCTCCATTTTGGGTTCTGTTTGATTTTTGATGCCAATTCAACGGGATCTCCATAACGATTGACAAGCGCTAAATAATTATTCTGGTTCCACGCCTGTTCATTTTCCGCTGTGAACCCCTTCTGCTCGGCTGATAAGTAAGCATGAATCTCGGCACTGAACTTTCTCATTTCTTCTTCGTATAAATAACTGTATAACGACCTGCACCAAACCTCCATATCCCCCATCTTTATGGATAAACGATAAGGGTCCGTTTTAATGGTCGTGTTAAACCGGCAGCGAACAGTGACAGAAATCCCCTCGACATCCATTAGAAAGAATGCAGTCTCAGGACTTCTTTCAGGCTTTGTTGGCGCGTATTCGGAAAAAAGATCCAAAGCCTCATTAAAGACATCCCATTGTACATCCATGTCGATTTTCTTATATTCATCGATATCCACTCCTTGTACGAAAAGAGCAGATCGACCTGAATATTGGTAGGGAATATTAGCTTGATCCAATATGTTCGCCATTAATGTGATTGTTTGATAATAACTTGCCTTCATATGTACCTCCTAAACATCAAAAGAGCATGACAATTATTCTTCTATAGCAAATTCCAAACCGGTACTCGTAATGGCAATCAGCTCTTCATCGTGGCGATCTATGCCATAAACGAGTAATGTAACAAGCATATATATGGCTCTGAACCGGGCTAGGCTTTCTGTTTCCTTTTCGATTTCACCATAGATTTCAAAAAAAACCCTGCGCACCTCTTTTGGGAAATAACTGTATAAAAAGGAGAAATCAATGGCTGGATTCCCGATATGAACATCTCCCCAATCAATAACACCTGCGAGAACGCCTTCGTCATCAAGTAAAACATTCCGGATATGAATGTCTCCGTGAACGAGTGAAATCGGATGCTGAACGTCCAATTCACGTAAGGTTTCAACAAAATCCTTAACTGCATGCGCCTGTTCAAAGTATCCTAGGTTTATTAGATTCGAGACATTTTCCATAAGTGATTTCTTTCGATAGGGTACATCAAGCCTCATCATCCCATCAGGCTGCACACCTAAACGCATAGCCCTTTCGACAGGGATACTGTGAAGAACCTTCAAAAAGCGGGCAAATCTTTTTGCCGATTCGACCTTATTTGCTTTTGTTCCTTCTACAGGCAAGTGTCCCTTCACCATTTTATAACCGGTAAAAGGATAAGGATACAAAGTGCTTGGTTTCCCAAAAAAGATTGGTTCAGGGATAGCAAGCGGAAAAGTGCCTGCAATGGAAGGCAAAAGCTGATTTTCCACTTGAATCAACGTAACTGCAATAGGGCGGCGGGGAAAACGGAATACAAATTGCCCATTGATTTGTATGACCGTGTTATCGAAACCCTCCCCAAGTTGCTTGATTTCTTTCAACTCAATTTCCGGAAACTGCAGCATGATCAATTTCCCTGCCAGATCCAGAGAAACTGGATATTCTGCCAACCAAGGCTTGTTCACTCCCGTCTCCCCCTTTTACCGGTTTCTCCCTCTATTGGGGCTGCTGCCAGATCCACCTCTGCGATTACTCGCCCCTTGTGTACTAGTTGATCTACGGCCGTCTCTTTGACCTCCTCGTGGATTGTCACGCTTTTGTCCACGGCTGTCTTCCGAGCGGCCACTCCGCGGATTCTCTCGCCTTAGTCCACGGCTGTTTTCCGAACGGCCTCCCCGTGAATCCTCACGTATAGGTCCGCGGCCGTTTTCCGAACGAACTCCCCGTGAATCCTCACGTATAGGTCCGCGGCCGTTTTCCGAACGAACTCCCCGTGAATCCTCACGTATAGGCCCGCGGCTGTTTTCCATCCGGCCTCCACGTGGTTTCTCCCTCTCGACTTCACGATTGTCCGCTTGATTTACAGAACGGTGACTGCCCCGATTCGGTCCTCTCGTATCTATCCGTTCCCGATGTTTCCTTCCCCCTCCCGAACGCGGGCGGCGGGTACCCTCATCGGAAGAGTCATCATGACGCTTCCTTTTTTGCCTCACCTCATCGGGTTGGAACATTTTCACTCCTTCAATCGTCCTTCTTTCGATTTTCATGGATATCCCTTTTTCAATATCGCTTAAAAGCTGAAGATCCTTCGTTGCTATGAAGGTTACAGCCAAGCCGTTCTCACCCGCTCTGCCCGTCCGGCCAATTCGGTGGATGTAACTTTCTGCATCCTCGGGAACATCATAATTAAACACATGGGTCACGCCTTCTACATCAAGCCCTCGTGCAGCAACGTCCGTTGCCACTAAATATTGAAGCTTTGCGTCTCTGAAGTTTTTCATCACACGTTCCCGCTTTGCCTGTGAAAGGTCACCATGAAGCTCTTCAGAATTGAATCCAGCTGCCTTCAGGGCATCATTCAAAACCGAAACACGCCGTTTTGTACGGCAAAATATGATCGCAAGGTATGGCTGTTCTTCTTTGATCATGTTGATTAATGAAGATTGTTTGGCACGATCGGTCGTCTCGATGACAAGCTGCCTGATTTTCTCGACCGTTACTTGCTCTGCCTTCACAGCGGCAGTTAATGGTTTAGTCATGTAGCGTTTTGCCAATTGATGCACCTGTTCAGGCATCGTTGCTGAAAAGAGCAGCGTTTGGCGCTCATCTGGAAGCTGTCCCATGATCTCTTCCACTTCTGGTAAAAACCCAATATGAAGCATTTGATCAGCTTCATCAAGCACAAGTGTTTGAGTTTGTGAGAGATCAATGGTGCCTCTTCGTAAATGATCTAATAACCTTCCTGGCGTGGCGACCACCACGGAGATGTTTCTTGTCAGCTTTTTCATTTGCTGCTCGACATCCTGTCCGCCATAAACTGCAAGCACTTGAAGTCCCTCGATTTCATCAGCGAATTTTTTCAATTCAGCAGTGATTTGCAAAGCCAATTCCCTGGTTGGCGTGACGATCAATGATTGTATGTGGGATGCGGCGGGATCGGCCTTTTCCAAGATTGGCAGCAAAAATGCCAAAGTCTTCCCCGTTCCCGTCTGCGCCTTCGCGATGACATCCCTTCCAGCAAGGATATCTGGTATCGATTTCTCCTGAATCGGGGTAGGGGCGGATATTCCTATTTGCTTTAATATGTTATTAATCGCCGGGCTGACGCCAAGGTCGATGAATTCTGTCATGTATGGGCCTACTTTCTGAATTTCTTCATTTAATTGACTGATAAATCCACTTTAATGGTAACAGCTTCTTTCACTTCATGTCATTATCCTTAGTCTAAGCTATTTGTTAGTATATCATTATCTATTTTCGAGAAAACCTGTACCTTAAAATTTTTCATGCTATTGTACTTTAGTTATTTTTCTAATATAATTTATAAGATTTATTTTCATCGAGCTACTTACTTGAAAAAGGGTAAGCATCTCCTCCTTGTAGATTTTTGCAAGGATTTTTTGCATAGAAAAAAGGAGTGACCGCATGTTTAAATTAAAAGAACGGAATTCAAATATTAAGACGGAAGTACTTGCGGGGCTTACAACCTTTTTAACACTGGCTTATATCATCGTTGTAAACCCCATGATCCTTTCTGATGCCGGTGTTCCATTCGACCAGGCATTCACAGCAACCATAATCGCAATAATAGTCGGTACCCTATGCATGGCCCTTTTAGCCAATTACCCAATTGTCATAGCACCGGCAATGGGATTGAATGCTTATTTTGCATACTCGGTATTGGGAACCCATGATATCTCATACACAGTTGCTTTCTCTGCAGTCTTTGTTACAGGCATCATCTTTATCCTTTTATCCCTAACCTCTTTCCGTTCAAAATTGATCGAGGCCATACCAAATAACTTGAAACATGCTATCAGTGCCGGAATCGGGCTTTTCATCACCTTCATCGGACTGCGTTTGTCAGGTGTCGTCACACAGCATGAATCCAACCTGGTTACCCTTGGAAGCTTCAGGGATCCCAGCGTGGCGCTTACATTGGTTGGTTTGGTCATAACGATCGTACTGATCGTTCGCAATGTGCAGGGAGCGATATTCATCGGAATGATCGTGACTGCCATAATCGCTTTCTTTACAGGCCAATTGGAAATTAACGGCCTGGTTTCCACCCCTTCATTACCTGAAGGCATTATAGTCGCCAATCCCATCACATCTATCGCCGATGTCATTAACTACGGGCTATATGGCGTCGTCTTCTCCATATTGCTTGTAATGCTATTTGATACGACCGGTGCTTTATTAGGAATTGTCCGTCAAGCTGGATTGCTGAAGGAGAACAAGCTTGAAAAATCCGGCAGTGCCTTCTTTGCAGATTCCGTCGGCACTACTGTCGGTGCCATGTTCGGTACAAGCCCGACCGCTGCCTCGGTTGAATCATCAGCTGGTGTAGGAGCGGGCGGCAAGACAGGTTTAACCGCTTTGGTAGTGGCCATCCTTTTCTTGATAACAGCCTTCTTCAGTCCATTGATAGGAGCTGTCTCAAATGTAGCGGCAATCACGGCACCTAGCTTGATCATCGTGGGAAGCATGATGATTAAGAGCATTAATGAAATTGACTGGACACACTTTGATGAATCATTCCCAGCCTTTTTGGTCATTGTCGCCATGCCTTTGACATCAAGCATCGCCAACGGGATAGCACTCGGATTCATCGCCTACCCCATTTTAAAAATGGCAAGAGGCAAATTCCGTGAAGTGCATCCGTTCGTGTACATGTTTGCTGCCCTATTTCTTTATCAACTGATTTTCCTGGCTTGATCATCTCATGAAGGGCACCATGGGATAATAAAAAGGAGTGTTCAATTAGGCTAATTGAACACTCCTTTATTTGTTTACGTGCAATTATTTTATAACGTTTTCTTTCTGCTTACCTTTAATCACACTTGGCACCCCAACCGCCGTGCAATTATCGGGAACGGATGTCAAAACAACTGCATTTGCCCCCACTTTCGAATTCGTGCCAATTCGGATGCCGCCCAATATTTTAGCGCCCACTCCAATATATGCATAATCACAAACCTCAGGAGCTTTTCTGATTTCTTTACTTTGCCCGAACGTTACTTGATGCAATATTGTAACATGATCCCCTATTTTAGTAAACGGATTTATTATAATGCCTTTAGCTCCATGTGGGAGATGCAATTTTTTTCCTATTTGAGATTGCGCAGGAAATTCACAGTTCATGAAGAGTCTTATAATTAACAAATCTATCATGCGGTACAAAATCCATAATACTTGTTTTAAGATTGGAACGTTCACTTTATAGTAAATTATATTGCCTATCCGGTAAACAAACATGACGATTATTCCATGGATTCCGCCCAATCTCCCCCAGTTACTAATAAATGCCAATTTATTTATCCATTTAAATAATCCCATAGCAAACCTCCTAGGAGCATGAATTTAATTCATCAAACAGAGATAGTAGTTTTTCCTTTTCATTCTCCCAATTATATTCTTGTCTATATGCAGCTTTTCCTCGTTTCCCCATGTTTGCGGATTCCTCAGGGGATTCCAGTAAATAAACCGCTTTTTGAACCATATCATCCATGTTTGCTACATCGGCCGACACTCCACAGTTCCATTTATCCATTACATCTTGAATAAGAAAATCAGAAACCATAAATGGAATGCCAGCGGCCATATATTCAAAACACTTTGTTGTTTTACCACCCATGAAATTAGGATCAGGAACTAAAAATGCCATGCCTGCATGTGCTTTCTGGATGGATTCGAATGCTTTATCAAAGGCCATTACACCCTCTAGACTGATATAATCTTCCAAGCCGTTGTCCAGGATGAAAGTTTTCAATTTTTCGATGTATCCTTCACTGCCCGTTCCAATGATCTTCATATGAAACACTTTCTTTAATTCTACTAATCTTTTTGCAAGAATCAGCATGGTTTCCCCGCCACGTATATCAGAGATGCTTCCTAGGTAGATAAAGGTGAAAACATCTTCTTTTCCTTTGTTTTCTTTCATTTCGGGAATTTTCGGGTAATTGTAAACATCTGTTGTTGGACAAGTTAAGAACTGATAATCCTCTTTATACGTCATTTCTGCAAACACGACCCCGCTGCATGCACTTAGCAATCGTTTCTCCAAATGACGATATATACTCAATGCAATTCCGGGTATTTTTTTTCTCATAAGGACCTTTGGTACATTTTCATGCATGTCATAAACAATGACTGGATGATAACGGGGAATTCTCCTTATGAAGCTCATTAAAATCAGCAGCTCCGGATCATGAAACTGAATCACATCAGGTTTATCCTTCTTAATCTTCCGGTACAGGGCAGTCCAATTTAACATACGCCCTTTCCTGGATTTCTTAGGCAACAGTTCAACTTCTATATTTGCAGGTATATGATCAGGGATTAGGTCACTTTCAATCGCTATATGCTTCACCTTGTACATTCCTGTTTCTCCAAAAGAAAAGGCTTGCCGAAAATAAATCCTCGTATCATTCCATGGGTGCACCGAACTAATATTATAAAATAACTTCATCTGTTATCTCCCTTTTGTAAATCTGACCCTAACAATAAATACATGATAACGAAAGTAAAAAACATCCCGCCTGTCACAAACGTTGTTGTAAGCGCAGTATCCGCTAAACACCATGCAGGTACAACAAACAGGATTATGCCGACACCTTGCCACTTTTCATTTTGCGTCAAGCTATCATAAAACCATAATATCGCTGCCAAGATCACTGTATAAACCAAGAATCCAATATAACCGAAATTAGCAAAAGCATCGGCGAACATATTGGCATTGGCAGCCATTTCAGGTCGGCCAAAGTACTCTGTACCGATAATATATGGCGGACTCTTGTCATAAACAGGATCTATGAATTTTTCTAAAATGCTATACGACAGCAAGGCTTTTGGATGAGTTGAAAAGAAGTCTACATAATAGGTTGTCAGCAAGCCCGGTGTGATGATCATCCTTCTGGCAAATAAATTAGAAAAATATGCCTGATCAAGGATAAAATCAAGAAAAATGCTGATGCCTAACAGCGAACAAAGACTTATACAAAAAAGTATGGAAAAATCCCTTCCCTTCTTCCGAAAAGCAATGAATACAATGATTAATAATCCAGTCGATAAAAGAGTGGACTTCAAGCCATTGACGGTGTACAAAAGGTATTGCAGCCCTAGTCCGATAACCACATAGGTATATTTTTTATTGCATAAGCCAATGGTCACGATTAATGGATTACATACTTTTGCAAGCCACTGTATAATATAGCCTGCAAGAGGGGTTAGTTTCGTTCGAAAGGCCATTCGCTTATCATAGATATCCTCGGAATTTATAGGAGGTTTTAGACTAATTCCGCCCGAAACTTTGAAGATGTAAAGAAAAAAAATCAATAATGTTATAACAAAAATGATTTTTAATAGACCGAGATTAACATTAGGAGGTGTAATCTTCATGGCTGGCAATCTATTTACATTTCCAATGATAAGTAAACAAAAAAACAAAAGAACATTCGTATATATAAAATCAGGCTGCAGCGTAAATAAATAGTTCGGAACCCATACTACCGGTATATAGACAATAAAATACAAAATCCAGAAAACGAGTTCCGACGGCTTATCCAGTTCCTTTTTTATGAATATGGCTGGCAATATAATAAAAAACATGGAAATTACTATCATGACTGCACTTGGATGTTGCCGATATATATACCCCATATAAGCATATTCAGGGGAAATAAAGTAAACGTAGGATATATCCAGTAACCAGACGTATAATCCTACCAGACCCAGTTGAATCAGCTTCATTTTATTAGATTATCCTCTCGATCTATGGAATGTATCGCCCTATAGCCAAGGAGAGCAAAAAAGTAGTAGCTGGCCCCCATACAAATGCTAAAGTATAAAATGGCTGTTTCAGCTGAACCCCCTGAAATGAATATGACCAGTACTCCAATAGAAGACAGTAACAGCCTTGAAACATCCCATAAGAGCTGAGTCCGTTGTTTTTTGATTAAAAACAATATTTGGGAAACTGGCATGACAATCACTTGACTTAAAAACATAAAAGACATCAATGTCACATATTCACCGGAAACACGCCACTCGCCTCCAAAAACAAAGCTGAAGAGACCGGGTGCCATCCATGCCAAAATTACCATTATCGGCACACCTAACATGGCCGTTTTAGTAATAATGCTCTTATACAAATGTAAAACTCTTCCCGGTTCATTTGAAATGCTTTTTGCCACTTCGGCATAGAATACTGTCGAAATACTCGCTCCCAACAAACTAATGGGTAAACCGATCGTTTTTGTAGCCATGGAAAAATGCCCTGTCACGTCAGGTCCGTATAGACGCATCAATAACAAAAATATGATTTGCATAGATAAGGAACTTAAGAGGGTTGACCATGTGGAGTATTTGGCGAATTTCTCATATTTTTTAAGCAAATAACCGATTCTCCTATAGTTCACTTTTGGCCAATGCATTCGCTTTAAGAAATATCGCCAAATGTACACAAGGGTTATTCCCCGTCCAATCATATCTCCCGCTATTAAACCTATTCCTTGATGATTAATGGATATAAGTGAGAACTGACTTATTACATTGCTAATCGATTGAAGCAGTTTAGAGTGAGTTAACCCTTTAAACTTATCTTCTTTTAACATCCAGTAACTCATCACTTGATAGATTCCAGCAAAAAACAGGCCCATTGAAAGCAAAAAGTCATTCATTATCGAAGCTTCTATACCGTATAATCGAAATAATGATAGATTAAGGAAGCCTAAACCTATATTCAGGATACAAACGACGGCAATCGTAAACATGCTAATGTACATCAAGTGAACCGTATTACTATGTTTTTTTTCTAAAGGAATCGCCTTTTCTAAACAAAGAGATGAAAATGACATGAGAATGGCCAAAAGTGACGTATAGGTTGAAAACACACCAAAATCTTCTGGTGTATATATTCTTGTCAGTATGGGGGAACTTGCGAATAGAATAAGCTGTGCAAGTGAATTCCCTGTTAATAATAAAAGGATTTTATTCATAAATTCATTTTTTATTTTCATATTTTCAACCACGCCACATCTCTATTTTATATACTCATTTAAATTGTTCTGATTTGCCTACATTATCTTCCGTTAACGTTTCTTTTATTTGATCCGCCGGATAGTGCATGATCCAATCTAGAATCGATAAATTTTTTACACATTCTTTTTCATTTTTCACATAATACACGGGATGTATGAACTTTTGATAAACGACTTCAATACCTTCATTATGAAACAATTCTTCTTCCAAATAATCCTTTCCGCTTTTCCCGCTTAAATAGCATGTACCTCCGGTTTGCTTAACTAAGCTGACTAATCTCTCTGTTTTTCCAAAGGAAGTGTTAAAATCATTGGAAAGGTGTGTTTCTCCTTCATAATTTAAATATTTTAAAATCAATTCAAATAAATGAATATTTAAATCGACTAACAAAGCGTGTTCTTTTTGATATGCTTCATCCAACAACGGGAAGAAATCTTGAAAGTGCCGAGTTTTTTTATAAACTTCGGATATTTGCTTCAAATGATTCCTTTTCCATTTTTGATTCGGGGTATGATAACTGATTAATTTTTCATGTAACATTTCAGGCTTTTTTTGAAGCGGTACAGTTAGCCTTGACTCTTTTCCATCAGCACCTAGAATATATGTTTTATTTTGAAAATTACTTGAAGAGTATTTCACATCGGCCAAATATATAAAAACGTCCGATTGGAAAACCTTATGAATCAAACCAATCCAGGGCAGGAAATTGGGCTGGTGAATTGTGACTATCTTCTTTTTTTCCACCTACAAAACCTCTTTTGAAAAAATTAATAGGAATGTCTCCGCGTATTTACAATTCACTTGGGAACCCCTCCAACTGCCGATATGCTCCGCATTCACTAAATAATGCCCCATATACCCGGTTAGCTGTGATTGGAACACGGTAATCATACGTTTTTTATCTTCCATGAAATCTGTAATATCACTATAAATATTCGGGTGAAATTGATTGGCAGCGATGTTATTATTTTGGTTGATTTGTTCGAATTCATATAGTGTAAATTGTTTTTTCCTGAAACAGCTTCTTACCACCTTTGATAACTTTTGATGATCTTGATGACTATCATTCATCCAATGTGTGTAGATTTCGTCTGGTTCCATCTTTTCGATGATATCGTCGAGCTCTTTTATTAATTTATGGAGAGGGATATCCTCAACGTTATTACCCTCACAGTACTTAGAAAACTGTACCTCATATCCGAAATTCTTTGATGACTCCATTGCCTCTTTTTTCCTGACCTCGATATTCGAAGGGATGGAAAATATGATGTTGATAATGTAATGTCCTTGGTTCAACAGCTTACGAACGGTACCGCCCATACTAATTTCGGCATCATCCGGGTGTGCTGTTACTAGCAATATTTTTTTCATCATGTTCCTCCATTTAAAGCTTGTTCAATGATAGATATCGCTTTAAGCGTAATGTTCTTTTGTTCCATGTAGGCCGTTACATTTTTCTTTAAAACCCATTCTGAAAATTCAGTGATTTCATAATGCAAACTGTTATCACTGATAGGTTCACTTATCGTATCTTCATTGTCATTAATGATACTGCGGTAACTTATTGTGCGGATATCGTATAACGAGTGAAAACGCAAGGTTCCGTTCTCTCCGTAAATTTCCGATATTGAATCATTCGTTAAGTTAATTTTTGAAATCAACATCGTTATATTAAAATCTTCATATTCAAAGATGCACGTACCGCCTAAATCAATGTTTTTTACGATCAGTTGTTTAAAATAATAACTTTTAACGGGAACACCAAATAATTGGATGGCCGCATAAATAGGATAAATTCCAATCGTTCTTAATGTCCCGCCACCATGATTATCATCGAAAAGTGGAGCTTTCTCCCCTTTTAATAAGGCCGAATACTGCTTGGAATAGTTTTGGTACTTTAGGGTTGCCCCATGGATCTTCCCTAACTTTTTAATAGCTTTCTTTAAAATTTGAAAGTTGGGTTCATAAATGGATCTAACCGCCTCAAACACAAAAACATTTTGTTTTTCTGCAGCATCGAAAACTCGGTTGGCCTGATCGGCTGTCATGAATGCCGTTTTCTCCACAATAACGTTCTTTCCATGCTCAATGGCAGCCATCGCTTGATCATAATGGGAAGCATTTGGAGTGGCTATATAAACAGTATCCAGCTCATCATCTTCAAACACTTCATTCAGGGATCCATAAACTTTAGAAACTCCTTTTTCTTTTGCAAGCTCCTTGGCAAAATGAAATCTTCTCCCCCAAATTCCCATCACCTCTCCATTTGAACTTTCATTAATGGCATCAATCATGGCACAGCTTATTGGACCTGACCCCACCACTCCAATCCTATTTTTAATCGCCATGTTCCACTGCCTGTTTACATTTCGCTACAATGTATTTCAGATCCTCATCTGACAAATCCAAGTGACATGGCAACGTGAAATGAGATTCACGAAATCTATCGGCATTCGGGAGAGACGCAAGGGGATATTCCTCTAGCAATGTGGGCTGTAAATGTAATGGGACCCCATAACAATGCCCGGTGCTTATATGACACTCGTTTAAATGCTTTTTAAATGTTTCGCATTGCTCTTTGCTTTTAGACATGACGATTATTTTATAAAATGAAGATATATTATGGTCAGATGAAGCTTGGAAGTAAAGACCGTGTTCATGAAAAATCTCATTCAAGTTTTCTTGATAGAAACTGAAGATTTCCTGCCTGACCTGAATCATCCCATAAGCTTCCTGAACTTGCAGATAACCAAGCAATGCATTAAATTCACTAAGAAGCATGTCACCGGATAATACTTGATTGACTGCACCATTTTCATTCCCATGGTGCCTTAACAACTCACAGTATTTGATTAAATCTATATCATCCGATGTAATGACACCGCCTGTTGCACTTGTAACAATTTTAGTGGGGTACATTGAAAAAACCCCAGCAAATCCAATTGTGCCTGCTTTATATCCATTTATAGTGGCACCAAAAGCATGTGAAGCATCTTCGATTAGATAAAGATCATTCTCATCACAAAACTCTTTAATCTCAAAGATGTTATCAGGAATCCTTCCGGCAATATACGTAATTAGGACAACTTTCGTTTTAGGAGTCACGGCGTTCTTCAGGCTATTTAAATCCAAATTGAAATCCTCTAAATTAATGTCACAAAGAACGACCCTTCCTTTCGCATTTTTCACCGCATATACTGGAGAAATGAACGTATTGCTTGGCATGATCACTTCTTTTCCTTCAACATCTAGATATTTTAAAATAATTTCAATGGCGGCCGTTGCACTGGAAAGTGCGACAGCATACTTAGAATCACTGTATTGTCTGACGCTTTCTTCAAATTTCCGAGTATACTCACCTAAAATTAACCTGCCAGAATCCAAAATCCGCTCGATGTTCTTAAGGTATTCCCGTTTTACCCAACCTGTTATCACTGGCTTTGTATTTACGATAGTCTCCATGGAACTCCATCCTTTTTCCAAAATTAGATCTTTCAATAGACCTTAAGTGAGATGCAGACAAATATATCAAATTCTGTATGACCCATTGTTCATGAATATTCAATGATCATTAACAACCAATTCCGACAGTGTTCGCTCCAGTTTTGAAATCAATTTGGTTTTCTCATAATTCAGGGTTAAACGCTTTATATTTTCTTGTATTTTCAGATACATTCGTTTGTCATTTTTCATTGCTTTTACATACTCTATCATCTGTGATTCTTCACTATATTCAAAACCGTGACCTGCATCATATTTTGTCATGACCTCATGCTGCCAGCCTTTATAGTTTATTAATGTTGGTTTTCCGGCTGCCCAAAAATCAAAAAGTTTATTTTGACTATTCCTATCCAATATTTCATTATCACGTACAAAACACAGACCAATATGAGATATGGCCATTAATAAGTACGCTTCTTTTTTAGATACCTGATCCAAGAAAATGACGTTGTTTAATCTTTTGCTCTCTTTCACTTGAATTAAGCGTTCTTTTTCCTTTCCATCACCTACAATTAGATAGACAATATCGGGGTCATCCGTCTTTTCGGCAAGCTGTAAAATATAATCGATATTATTGATAAATCCTAATGTGCCTGCATATAAACAGATAAACTTCGCTTTTAAACCTAATTTATCCAATGCCTCTTCTTTATCTTCGGAACGAATTCGAGAAAAATAGTTTATATCCGCAAAGTTAGTAACCGTAGCAATTTTTTCCCGTTTGACTCCTTTTCTCAATAAATCTTCTTTCATTCCAGGCGAAAGCACGATGATTTTATCAGCTGAAGAATAAATCATGCTTTCTAGCTTCAATAAAATTCCCTTTAACCATTCATGTCTGATGATTCCCAGCTCAATAGGTATATCTGGCCATAAATCCCTTACTTCAAAAACAAATTCGCTGCGCTTCACCTTTGCAAGAAGCATACCTATCAATCCAATTGTCAAAGGGGTCGAGGAAGCATAAACAACGTCTACCTCCTTCTCCTTCACCCCAATAAAAAAACTTTTATACATATAATGAACAAACGATAGTAATCTTTTCAGGTAACTATATTCTTGTTTATATTTAGTTTTGGTTGAGATTATCTTTATTCCCTCTCGCGAATCTATGGAATTCCCGGTGATGATGGTGACTTTATTATTTTTAGAGACTAAAAATTTAGCTATTTCATAAGATCGGGTACTGCCTTTATCGGTATTGAAATATTGATGCAAATAAAGAATCTTCACTTTTCCACTTCCTCTTTTACCCACTGTGATTCAATTTGACTTACAGAGTAATGCTTTGCTTCACCCCAGAAAACAAATGTAACACTTAATATAGGTGAGGCATGTCCCTTTTTTAGAATGAGGCGTTTTAACTTTGAAACCCACTAGCATCTTGTACAGCCCTCCCTTACTCTAGATAATTCAGATGTGTTTCACCATCTTCCATGATGTTTTTCACATTAGGTTTGTTCCAATCAAGGAATGCCGAGATGGCAATCCAGTCATCCAGGCGGTTATAAACCGTTTTATCATGTACATGGATTTCATGCCCAACTTCGGTAAATCTGTTATCCCCTTCAATGACGTTGTTTTTCATGTTCAAAGAGGTGATGGCATAGTCATTTGTAGGGCTGCCGTTATTATGCGACCCTCTGATACCAATGCCCGCTGAAATGAACTTTTCATCGGATTTATGAATTTGGTTTATGATGTTTCCTTTGATTTTGGTGAACTTGTTGGAGCTAAGCATCGCGATCCCATTGTTGAGGCTATTTTCAATGATATTGCTTTCAATAAGGGCATTTTTGGTCACATGAATACTGATGCCTCCCCATTCCTCGACAGCAGCCCGGATATCATTCACATAATTGCCTTTAATCACGACCTTTTGCAGGAAGCCCATCTTTGTTTCAGTAAGATCATGGTATTGCGTTCCGTTGACTGTAATGCCCCGTTCGCTGACTGTTGCATTTTTACCTATATCGTAATACGCATAATCATTAAAAGAATTGATTCTATTCCCCTCAATCGTAATATTGCCGGGTGGGTAAGCTGAGATAGCTCCTCCCTTGTAATCCATTCCGCCGACAATGATTGGAAAACGCGTGTTTAAGATGACATTATTCGTGAAGGAAACATTTTGGCCTGAATGGGTGTCAATCCCTTCCCATCCAGGGTTGTTCGCCACCACATTCCCCTCGACTGCGATTGTGTCACTTCGCTGGAACTTTGATTGAGTCATTGCATCTCCGGCACTGTCTTTCCGGTGACTAAAGGCGATGCCATAGCTTTGTTTGGTATTGCCCACCGTCTCCCCGGGCCCAAGGTTTCTCACCGTCGCATGCCTTACAGTCACGTTACTCGCGGAATAACCGCCGATGCCTGCATATCCAATATCCTTTATGGCCATTTTGTTTCTTTTTCTTGAATCAGACCCTTTAATCATGACTCCATTCACATGTTCTAAGTAAATGCCATATCCCTCATACCCGGAAATTTGAACATCCTCGATCAGGATATTTTGAAGCCTGTGCAAATCATTCACAGCCGAATAGACAGACACCAAATCCGCCGTGGATTTGGATTGATCGATTGCAGTGACCTCAATGCCCCTGTTCCTTGCTTCAAAATAATTTCTCGGTTTCCCAGTTTTGGGGTCTTCCGTCCTTCGTTTTCCTTCTAGTATCAGGTTTTTGACACCAGTATGGCTCACCATGATTTTAATCGTGACAGAATTGCTTGAGGGCTGGGTACACATTGTCGTGACGGGGCGATCGTTCTCAACCGTCCCTTCTAAAATGACCCCTTCTTTCATTGCAATAAAGGCACTCGCCGTAAACTGGCCTTTTGACAAACGGACCGTTCCCCTTTTCCCATTCGATACATCTTGCGGATAGGCGGAAACCTTTGTAATGGCATTATTAAGGATCGTCCGGATCGATGTGCCGGAATGGTTTGCGTCTAGTGACAGCGTTTGTTTTAACTCCCCTTTATTGTCCAATAACTGAATCGCGGTGCCCGTTGTGGGACTGCAGATCTCGTTTGCCCCGACTGCAGTTGATTGAAGGGAGAAGAGCGCCACGATAAACACAGTAAATATTCCTGTTATTTCATATAATCGTTTCATCTGAATACTCCTATGTCTTTTATTCATTTTTTCTACAGTTGTTTTGCATTTTCCAGGGCAGAAACCAGACACGACACCCTAGTCGACCTAGAAAAGAGTGGTGCCTATCTAATGTTACAAGGGATTTGAGATGTGAGTTTCTCAAAATCAACATAAGATGTTTTAATCTTGGAACAGTCGCTTAAACGTATAGTTCATTCGACAATTTCCCCATACAAAAAACCTTCAATAGCTCAGGGGTAAACCGGATTGTAATGGGAAAACAAACCTCCTTGCGCCACTATTGAAAAGAGGAGGAATGTGTCCGGTGTTACTTGGGGGACTCGTCATTCGACAGAAAAAGCCTTTCCCCGATGTTTGCCGGGAAAAGGCTGCAGCTTGATATATTCTTTTTTATGTTTCATTCCTCATAACCCCCGCAAAGAAAAAGGAGGATATCCGACTTGTCGCCGGATATCCTCCTATATGTTCACTCACTGGTTCATTTGATCGAGAAAATCACCAAGAAGATCATCAAGATTTTCCTCTTCAGGTTCTGGTTCCTCCACTTGTTGAGTGGTTTTTTCCAAACTCCAATCAAAGTCATCCAAATTTTTCTTAGATATTTCTACCTGCACCACTTCATTATCCTGTTCTTCGGGCTCATCCTGCAAATAAATCTCCTCATTAATTACATTGCTGTCTAATGAGGCTAGCAAGGCTGTTGCGCGTAAAGGATCGGATAAAAGATGGTACATAATCGTTCCAAGCATAGCTTCTGAGTGGGAATGCTTGAGCCAGTCACGCTGAGATTTGCTAAGCTTGTTCGGCATGGGCAGGGCAATCATTTCCCGTTCCTGATGGGTCGATTGTCCGATTCCATCGAGAACATACTCGGCAATTTTACTGGAAAAATTCCTTCTTTCCGTTTCCTTCAATTTCTGCAGCTGCCTTAACGTATAATCTGATACATCTGAAGGGATACGAAAAGTGATGGCTTGTCCTCTTTTGATTTCAGAAGAAGCTGTTTTTTTCATTCTCTCACCTATTTAACAGCACCTGATCTTTGTTCTTTCTTCTTTTGGTGGGATTGCTGCTGTTCCTTTGAATTCCGGCGATTAAAATCCGAAATCAATTTATAATAGGCGTTGGCCATCATCCAAACGCTTTCCCGTTCATCTTCAAAAAAGTCGATATTGTAGCCATCAAAATTCTGATTGAGCGTTTTCAGGTAATCTTTCAAGACAATCGAACCTCCGCCAACAAAATAGCAGATTTCCGTTTGCGAGTTTTTCTGCCATACGTTGCGCAGATGGCGATATTGCTTTTTGGCAAGTTCTCCTAAAATCCGGTCGACGATATCATGGACGCTTGTCCGGCTTCCGCGAACCATAATATGGTTACGATCGTTTTTCTTCGTGATGATTTCAACGACATCTCGTCTGCTATCCAGCTCGACACCGTGTTTTTTTCTGATTTCTTCACGAATAGATTCAAGAGCCTCAGCTACTCCTAGATTGAATCCTTGCGCCTTATCATCGTCAACTTTACGGTTTTTAATGACCGCGATATCTGTCGATAGTCCGCCAATATCTTGAATGAGAATTCTTCTATCTATTAATTCACGGTTAATGATATTCAAATCATTGTCCATGACTAAATTAATGTATGCGGCGAAGCCCTCTGGATAGACTTTCACTTCATCAAATTTGATATTAACCTTAATACCTTGGTATTTAGGTGTAATTAAAAATTCTACTTGGTGAACGGATCCCAGTAGCTTCGAACGGTACCCAACATCTTTCCCTTCCTTAACTTCCCGAAGAGGTAGACCTGTTCCAAGCGTATAATTCGCTTCGACAACGTTATTTACTTTTTTGAACTTATCATTATTCCCTTGCTTGGCAGCATCCAATGCAATAGCCGCAAAAAGCATGACTAATGTTTGGTCTTCCTCTGATTTACTGCTCCCCAAATCTAGTTCTGTTGGGTTATCACTTTTTGTCGCTAAATTTCCGACACGATAAATGGCATTATTGTCTTGCAATGCTGGTGAATGGACTCTAATATGTAACCCTTCCAATGGGTTTTTTTCATCGAGTTCTTCGATTCCTATGACCGGACGATCTTCAATGTCTTTTGCAATGACATTTGGTATATATAGTTCAGACTCTAGCTTTCCAAAAATAGCTTTAATTGCATCATTTCCTACGTCTATTGCTGCGATTCTAGAACTCATCTAAAAAACATCCCCTTTTTCATAAAAAAATTTAGGTGGAGCACTCTATTAAGCATAGAAAAGGTTTCTATATTAGTCAATGCTTCATAAGTTGTAGCTTTATTTGTCGAATTGTATTCATTTGTGTACACATTAGGAACAAATATGTACACACGTTATATATAGCCATGTGTACTCATTTGTAAACGTGTTTACTTTTTTGTGTACAAACCAACTATTTTTGTTTACATGTATACGATATTGCAAACAAACAAAAAAACTAACTTTTAATAATCTTCTTCATATAAAAGAAAGCGTAAAAAGAAGAATTTGATCATGGTAATAAATTGGTCAAACCACTAATGAAACGTAGGAAGATATTAAAATCACCGAAAAAACACAGAACTTCCTCAATATCCGTAGCCATATTGGCGCAGCACTTTATCCTTCCTTCGTTTTCTAAGCTAGAAACAGATATAACAACTGATGTCTTAATTGTTAATGGCGGAATTACGGGTATCACTTCAGCTTATCTATTAGCCAAGCAAGGTGTGAAAGCCACATTCACTGAGGCAGATGAGACCCTTAATGGAACAACAGGCCACACAACCGCAAAAATCACGGTCCAGCACGGCTTGATTTACGACCAATTTATTACTGATCACAGTGAGGAATAGTCCAGACTATACTATATGAGGCCAACACTGAAGGAACGGAGCTATCAAAAGGTTTGATAGAAGAACATTCTATTGAATGTACAAGATGCTTATGTATACGCAAATACTAATGTTTGGTCCTCCTCTGAGTTACTGCTCCCCAAATCTAGTTCTGTTGGGTTATCACTTTTTGTCGCTAAATTTCCGACACGATTAATGGCATTATTGTCTTGCAATGCTGGTGAATGGACTCTATTATGTATCCCTTCCAAGGTTTTTTTCATCGAGTTCTTCGATTCCTATGACTGGCCGATCTTCATGTCTTTTGCAATGACATTTGGTATATATAGTTTTAGGCTCTAGCTTTCCAAAAATAGTTTTAATTGCATCATTTCCTACGTCTACTGCTGCGATTCTAGAACTCATCTAAAAACACCCCCTTTTTCATAGAAAAAATTAGGTGGAGCACTCTCGATAGAAGAGATTTCTATATTAGTCGATGCTACATAAGCTGTAGCTTTATTTTCATTTGTCGAATTGTATTCATTTTTGTACACATTAGGAACAAACATGTATACACCTTATATATAGCCATGTGTACGTACTTGTAAACATATATACATATTTGTGTACAAACCATCTATTTTTGTTTACATGTATACATAATTGTAAACAAACCAAATAATGTATTTTTTTAGTCTTTCTTCTTACAAAAATAAGCGTATAAATAGCGGATTTGGGTATGGTAATAAATGGACGATTCACTAATGAACTGTATGGAGGTATTCAAATGACTGAAAAAAATACAGACCTTCCCCGATTTCCGGAACCTTATTGGCGCAGTGCGTTGACATTCCCTACTTTTTCTAAATTAGATACAGATTTAACCACTGATGTCTTAATAGTAGGCGGCGGAATTACCGGAATCACATCTGCTTACCTACTAGCTAAACAAGGTGTTAAAGTCACACTGATTGAAGCAGGCGAAATCCTTACTGGAACGACAGGACACACTACAGCAAAAATCACGGCCCAACATGGCCTGATTTACGACCAGCTGATCACTGACCATGGTGAAGAGAATGCCAAACTTTATTATGAAGCCAATACAGATGGAATGAAGCTGATTAAAGACTTGGTAGAAGAACAATCCATTGAATGTAATTTGACAGCACAGGATGCCTATGTGTACGCAAATACGGACGAATATCTAAGCAAAATCCAAAAAGAACTGAGAGCCTATCAAAAACTTGGCATTCGGGGGGATTATGCGGAGAATATCCCTTTCTCCATTCCATGTACAGCTGCTGTGATAATGAAAGATCAAGCACAGTTTCACCCATTAAAATATTTAACGGCCCTCATTTCGACAATTCTCGATGCAGGAGGCACCATTTATGAACGTACAACGGCAATGAAAATTGAAGACGGCGATCCACCGACCGTTCTGACCGATAATGGACATACAATCAAAAGCAATCAGGTTATCGTGGCCTCCCACTTCCCTTTCAATGATGAAAAGGGCTTATACTTTGCCCGTGTTCATGTAAGTAGGTCCTATGTGCTTGGCATCAGGACTGAACAGGAGTATCCAGGCGGGATGTATTACAGTGCAGACAGCCCTAGCCGCTCCCTTCGCTATACGGAATTGGACAATGGGGAAAAACTTATACTTGTTGGCGGAGATGGCCATAAGACAGGCCAGGGAATCTCGACGATCGAGCATTATGAAGCACTGAAGGACTTCAGTTCCCAGTATTTCGATGTGAAGGACATTCCCTACCGCTGGTCGGCACAGGATATCGTGACACCGGATAATATCCCCTTCGTCGGTCCAGTGACAGCCAACCAACAAAACGTCCTGATAGCTACCGGCTATGCGAAATGGGGAATGACGAATGGATCGATTGCCGCCAAGATCTTAACTGACCGGATTTTGCAAATAGATAACAGGTATGCGGAATTGTATGATCCTGCCCGTTTAAAAGGCGTGAAGAATATAGTCCAAGATAATGCTGATGTGGCGAAGCATCTGATTAAAGGCAAATTGGCCGTCATTCAAAAAACGCCGGAAGACTTAGGAATTGATGAAGGAGCAATCGTGAAGGTGGATGGAGACAAAGCTGGGTGTTACCGTGATCATGATGGCCAGCTTCATATCGTTGATTCCACATGTACACACATGGGGTGTGAAGTTGCCTGGAATAGCGGCGACCGTACTTGGGATTGCCCATGTCATGGCTCCCGCTACTCCATCGCTGGTGAAGTGTTGAATGGCCCTGCTGTCGAACCATTGAAAAAAATTCGCTAAGTGCCAATTGTGATTTTATCTAAAAGTCGACTGGGCCCGTCGTTTTCCTTATACTGAAGTTACTGCATGATTGAATGGTTGCAAATAACTCTGAAAAGGATTGAATTGAACATGAACGGTAAAAACCGGAAAGATGTTACCCCAGGTGCCTCTGTGGACATTGTACTTAAAGCAGATCAACGCACCGGAAAACTGACAAGCGGCACTGTAAAGGATATTTTAACCAACTCCAGCACTCACCCTCATGGAATTAAAGTAAGGTTGACTGATGGGCAGGTTGGCAGGGTTCAAGTCATTCATAAGTAATGCGCACTCGGTCTTGGCCGAGTGTTTTTTTATGATCATTCGAACGAATTAATGACGATGGGGATATTTCAATCATGTTTCCCGTTCATAATTCGTACAATAGGGGTGAGATTATCTCTTATAAAGGCTGGTGTCAAAATGAATCAAGAATACAATGCCCCCGAAAGGGATTATTACCGCAATGATGATCATACATTGAAAGTTTCCGGCTCAGAGACGCTATCTGCTGCTCCGGATCAAGCCACGATCACCCTTGGAGTCATAACAGAGGATAAGGATCCGCAAAAGGCCCAGCAAGCCAATTCCCAAGCAATCGCAAATGTCATCGCATCACTTAAATCCGCAGGCATTCCCGAAGAGCAATTGAAAACGAGTGATTACAGAATCGATCCACAATATGATTATATTGACGGAAAGGAATTGTTCAAGAACTATAAAGTCCAGCACATCATACAAGCCCAAACGTCCGACATCGAGAAAATAGGCAGCATAATCGACACGGCCGTCAGAAGCGGCGCCAATTCAATCACCAGCATCCGCTTCTCTTTATCAAATCCAGATGCATACTATAACCAGGCACTTTCTCTCGCCTTAAAAAATGCATATGAAAAAGCACTCTCCATGGCTCGAACACTGGGAATCTCATTGAACCCAGTTCCTAATAAGGTTGAAGAGCTATCCGAAACGGCAACCCCAATGCTTTATCAAACAAGTACCTTTTCAAAAATGGCGACGACTACCCCGATTCAGCCTGGTGAACTGAACATCACTGCCTCAGTAAGGGTGGAATACACGTACTAACACTCACTAAATTCCATCCTAAAAACCCCCCTTGGCAACCCAAAGGGGGGTTTTTCATTTTAAAAGACTACCGTTTTATTTTCATGAACAATGACGCGGTCCTCCAAATGCCATTTAACGGCACGGGCCAGCACCCTGCGTTCAGCTGAACGACCGATTTTCTTCATATCCGCGGCAGAATCACGATGGTCCACCCGTTCGATATCCTGCTCGATGATTGGACCTTCATCCAAATCATTCGTCACATAATGGGAAGTCGCCCCAATCAGCTTAACACCTCTGTCATAAGCTCGTTCATAAGGCCGTGCTCCAATGAAGGCAGGTAAAAATGAATGATGGATATTGATGATTCTGTTCGGATGGGCCGCTACGAAGTCCGGCGTCAATATCTGCATATACCTGGCCAATACAATAAGGTCCACCTTGAATTCTTCCAGAAGTCCAAGCTGTTTAGTCTCCACTTCCTTGCGTATATCCTTATTGGCAGGAATGTAATAAAACGGGATGCCCATCGATTCGACAATTTCCCTCGTATCTTCATGGTTGCTGATGACTAGCGCAATGTCAGCCAATAAATCCCCGCTTTGCCACTCCCATAGCAATTCCAAAAGGCAATGAGGCTCCTTGGAAACAAAGATGGCCGTTCTCTTCAAATCACTGACATGGTTAAATGTCCATTGCATCGAGAATGCTGTCGAAACTTCCTGGAATGCCAGTTGCATATCCGCTGCCTTATCCTTCAATCCTGGACAATCGAACTCGATCCTGGTGAAAAAGGTACCGCCCTCAGGATTCATCGAATACTGACTCAATTCAACAATATTTGCATCATATTCTTTAAGAAAAGCCGTAACTGTCGAAACAATTCCCGGCTGGTCCGGACATTTTATAATCAAACGGCCTCTATCTTGATTTCTTTCGCGAAATTCCTGTAACTGCTCTTGCACAAAGTTGCTCACCATTTTCCCAACTGCCCTTCTTCTATTTTGCTATATTATACTTCAATTCATGGCAAAAATTAAAGTCAGTCAATCAATTCGGGATTTTGTTGGTAGCCACGACGATTCGAAACATTCCACTTTTATTCCAACATACACAGATTACACAGTAGGAATAAGTACAAACATATTTAAAAATTTTTGGTTACAAGGATTTGTACCTTAATATCCTATCTATAACATCTTTATCCTGTAAAAAAAATTGGTGTTTATATTTAATAGAAATTAATAAAGTTCCAATAATGAAATAAATTATTTATATATTGAAACTCTAAAAATCATTTCTTATGTTACGTTTGGGATGATTTTAGGCAATATTAAAAAACTATCCAACCACTTGCAGGCAGCATTATTACAACCTCTCTTATTCTGAGCTATACATATTCCGGAAGCACAGTGGATATTATTCTTTCCAATTTAAACTAATTCCTATTTGACGTTAAAACAAAACAATGATGGAGTGGGGAAAATAAGATATGGCTACTTTAAAATTAAAAACTAAATGGCTGTTTTCTTAAGAGATTCGAAATCACGTAATCTTTTGGTTGTTTCAGTGTTAAAACATTTGATTTCAATTTTGAGAAATGCACGTCTCTCTTTTCATTTAACATAGAATACACAAACTAAATGGAGGGAGAAATAACAATGATACAAAAAATGAAATCTTTACTATTTTTATCCTTGATTCTAGTTTTAGGAGCCGCTCTACTCCCATCTCATGTATTTGCAGCTGAGGGTAACTCAACTGTAACGGAGGAAAAGCCAGTTGAAAGACAACCAACATCATTAGACCCGATTGAAATTAAGGAAATTAAATTTAAAATTAATAAAAATTTATCAGACGAACAAATCATTGATAGATTTAAAGAAATTAATTCAAAATATAATATAAATGAACCCTTTTCATTGGAAGATACAGAGTTTATAAGAGCTTATGCTTCAAGTACAAACGAAACGGAGGACATTGCCGTCCAACCAACTAACTTAATTCAACCAATTTCACTGAAATTTGGTAATACAAATAGCCAATCTTTTAGTAAATCAAAATCAAAATATGGTGTCACTGTTAAATTCACTGGAAAAGTTTATACAAATATAAATGTATTAAATCATAGTTATCGAGGAAACCTTAAAGCTACGATTCCTGCCGGAAGTTCAAAAGTTAAAGGAATAAAAACTGCTGTAACAAATGTTGCTTATGGCGTACTAGGAAAAAGCGGAACTTACGTAGGCATAGTTTATAGTGGTTCCGCACAAAGTAGCACAACCACAAAAAAAACATCATGGGCAATGGATAAGACTGTAAAATATAGTGCAATTGCTGTAGTATACACATACACTGATGCTTATGTAGAAGTTAAAACAACTAGTGGGTCCTTCAACTTATATGCATTCTAAGGAGAAATAATATGAAAACCTTTAGTCCAATAGGAGCTTTAATAACAATAGTTATAATAACTTTAATAGGCTTTCTTCTTTTTAAAATTGCAAGAAGATTCAAAAGATAAGAATAAGTTTTAAATGTGACAAATTGGGATAAGCCGCTAAAATTAGCTGCTCATTCTTTTTTTTTTGCAAATAATCTCCCATTACAAGTATCGCTATGCCTAGTAAAATAGTAATTACAATTATTGAAACTCTAAAAGACTTTACGCGTGTTACTTTTGGAATAAGTTTAATTTTTATATGAAAACTTCATTAATCATGAAAATTAAACTATATTTCCAAAGTAAATCAGGTTTAGTGTTTGACGTTAAAACAAGGATGGAGTGTGAAAAAATAAAATGGTTACCTTAAAATTAAAAACTAAAGAGAAAGAACATATGGAGAAAGCTATACTTTTGTTAATCTTGGGAATAACAACTGGGTTAAAGAAACAAATAATTACAGATGAAGGTGAAAAACTAATTTTCAGTCCTTATGTTATAGATTTATTAAGTGAATATAATTTAGATCCCATTTTGTTGATTTAATACATCAGGGAACGGAATTAGAAGATATACTTTCAATAATACCTGAAACAATTACTAATAAGATTGAAGATATACAAGTCAATACTTTATCTGCGAGCGGAAAAGGCAATTTCAATTAACAGAACATTTGTTGGATGTGTAAATATTATTTAATACCAAACTCGATATTGTTATGAAAACAACTAGTGGACCCTTTAAATTATTTGAATTCTAAGGAATAAATGGTAAATGTGTCTCAGTTTAGAGATGATTTTTTATTTATTATTTATTTTGTTTTTTTCACCTAAACTTGCCGCTAGAGATAAAAAGATATAAGGGAACGCCAATAAAATTAAATCCGGGAATCCGTATTTCTCAAATACTAGGTTGTTCGGGGTTTCCTCATCAATATAAAGCCAAAGCCTGCCATATAAAATCCAACTAGTAAATAAGTTAGAAGGGAAATAGCCAGGGTACTTATAGCTAGTGTATCTAATTTGATTTTAACGATAGTTAATCCGAAGTAGATCACATAAACAATTCCTAAAAGCAGTAACAGTAGAGAAATATAATCTGGCTCATATATTGCTTGATTCGAACTGCTAAACATATGAAATCACCTCTTACTTCAAATCTTTTATTCTTCCTTCTTTTGAACTTGATACATGGGATTTAAATGAAGCATCAGCTTTTAATTCAGCCTACATATCTTTTATTAATGAAAATTGAATTGTAATAATTTAATCGTATATAAGAGGAACTTGTTATACATTCCTACTTTGGAACAATGGGTTTCATTTTTGAGTAAATAAAGAGAAAGTGATGATATGAAATGAGGGTCTTTTATTCCAAGAGTCACTAGTTCTACTTTGTAACACTTGCAAAATCAAATGGAGTTTCCATTTGATAAAGGTATCCTCTAGTCATATTTCATAGGTTTTAATCGCGGAAAAGTCGGCCTGATCACGGTCGGCTTTTTTATATTGAAATAGAAATTACCTATATGGAATTGAAAAGATACCATTAGTTCCCACCCTCTATTAATAGGCGCTATCATTCTTCCAATAAATAACTGGTGAATTTAAAGGAAATGAAGGCAAAGGCCGAGAACCTTTATGAAATGCATAGTTAAGGGGGATTCTTGAATGAAATGTCGGCATGATCTGGACAACCATTTTTATTTCAGTTTTTATTTTTCCTAGTTAATAAGGTTATTCACTGCCTTATAAGGGTATAGACCATTCTATTAGTTTTTTTCAAAGGGGGAAATGAAATTATCATGAAATCATCAGTTACATTCATTGTATCCATTCTGGCTGTTCTTGGTCTTCTGTCCGGCTGTGCTGAAAAGGACCAGCTGGAGGACGGGAGTAAGCTGATCAATGAGGACCAGTTTGTTTTCGCTGCTTCAGGTGAATTCAAGCCATTCAGTTATGTCAATGATGACATGACCGTAACCGGGTTCGATATTGAAGTTGGCGATGCAATTGCAAAGGAACTCGACCTAGAGCCAGTGCCTAAACGGATAAAGTTCAAAGGTATCGTGGAAGGTGTTAAAACCGGTCGGGCAGATGCCGCGGTTGCCAGTCATACAATCAATGAACAACGAAGTAAACATGTTGCCTTCTCTACCCCTTATTACTATTCAGGTCCTCAAATTTTTGTCCGTTCGGATAGTGATATTAAAACGGTTGAAGATTTAAAGGGTAAGGAAGTTGCGGCTTCTAAAGGCTCTACGTACGCAACCACAGCAGAAAAATATACAACCAATGTAAAAACCTATGACAGTGATATCACCGCCCTGAAAGCATTGAGCGGAGGGCGTCATGATGCCGTCATCACCGACTTCGTAACCGGCAAGGAAGCGACCAAGGAAGGTTTCGACATCGAAGGAAGGCAATTGATCGAACGAAGCGAGCAGGCCATCGTACTGCCTAACGACAACCCTCAGCTGCTTGCACGCATCAACGAAGCACTTGAAAACCTTCGGGAAGATGGAACTCTTGCGAAAATCAGCAAAAAATACTTCGGTGAGGACATCACAACTAAGCCTGAATAAAGATTGATAGAAAGGGAGTCATTACATTGCCAAGTTTTTCACATTTTTTTGATACATTATTTAGCTCCTCGGACGTATTCATCCGAGCCATGCTCCTCACATTGGAACTGACGGTAGTCTCCATATTGGTAGGTATCGTCATCGGTTTGCTATTTGCACTTTTAAAAATATCCAATATAAAAATTCTTGCATGGATTTCAGATACATATGTATTCCTGGTACGTGGAACACCTTTAATCGTACAGATATTCATACTCTATTTCGGTATCAGCAATCTCTTCTTACTGCCGGACTTCTGGGCGGCGTCACTTGCCCTGGCCTTCCATAATGGAGCGTATATCTCAGAGATTTTACGTGGGACGATTCAATCCATCGACAAAGGCCAAATGGAGGCCGGACGCTCCCTTGGCATGAGCAATTCGCTCACCTTAAGGAGGATCATCTTGCCTCAAGCCTTCCGCCGCGCATTGCCGCCGCTTGGCAACCAATTCATCATCGGACTGAAGGATTCATCACTTGCAGCCTTCATATCCATGAATGAGCTGTTTAATGTGGCGACTACGTTAGGCTCGAATAATTTCGATGAAATGACTTATTTATTGATTGTAGCGGTCTACTACTTGATTCTAGTGGCATTCCTGACCATTATCGTCAATTTATTCGAAAAGAAACTGTCCATTAGTGATCGATAGGGGGAATTGAAATGGAACAAAAAGAAATGATTCGGATAAGGAATTTAAATAAATCGTATGGAAATCTGCATGTACTTAAAGATATTGATATGAAGGTACTCGATAGCGATGTTGTCTGTCTGATCGGACCAAGCGGTTCCGGAAAAAGCACCCTACTCCGCTGTTTGAATTATTTAGAGAAGAAAGACAGCGGCCAAATCCTCATTGAAGGAACGGAAATCAATCCGGGTACCCATGATATTAATAAAATCCGCGAAAAAGTCGGAATGGTATTTCAGCATTTCTACCTCTTTCCTCATATGACCGTACTGGAGAATGTCATCGAAGCACCGACACACGTCAAAAAGGTCCCTAAGGCCCAAGCGATTGAAGAAGCAAAGGCATTGCTTGCAAAAGTCGGTTTATCAGATAAAGCGGATGTCTATCCAAGCAAGCTCTCAGGTGGCCAGAAACAGCGTGTTGCCATAGCCCGCGCCCTTGCCATGAAACCTGATATCCTGCTCTTTGATGAGCCCACCTCGGCTCTGGATCCCGAACTTGTCGGTGAAGTTCTTGCCACGATGAAGGAACTTGCCTTGGAAGGGATGACAATGGTAGTCGTTACACATGAAATGAGCTTTGCACGTGAAGTCGGGGATTGGATTGTCTTCATGCATAATGGTAGGGTTGTCGAAAGCGGACCGCCAAAAGAATTCTTCACCAATCCAAAGGAAGAGCGTACAAAAGAATTTTTGCAAACGACAGTCTTTTGATTTCAATTCTAAAATCTGTCTGCTAGCGAGATTATAAGCAATACAGGCGTGAATTCCTGTATTGCTTTTTTTGAATGAAAAAGGATTTATTGGTTTCCTTAATATCCAGTTAGGTAGTTCCCTAAATTACCTGATTAAAGTTTCAGGGATATTTCGGCTCCGATTGTACAAACTAAATACTTGATGAATTGTTTCAGATAAACCCTGATTCCGGCTTGAACATGGAAAAATATCTGTATTTATGGTATATATACAGGTAAAATTAAAAGAAGTATATAAATGAAAGAGGTCGAATTCAGTTGGAAAATAACTCTTCGAATTTTATTAAAAATATTATAAAAGATGACCTAGAGTCCGGAAAACATGATCATGTCATCACCCGCTTCCCTCCCGAGCCGAACGGATATTTACATATCGGACATGCCAAATCAATCATTTTGAATTTTGGGGTGGCTGATGATTTCAATGGGAAAACTAACCTTCGTTTCGATGATACGAATCCGTTGAAAGAGGATATTGAGTTTGTTAACTCCATAAAGGAAGATGTAAAATGGCTCGGTTACGACTGGGATAACCTTTTCTTCGCTTCCGACTATTTTGATGAAATGTATAAAAGAGCTGTGCTGCTCATCAAAAAAGGACTGGCATATGTGGACGACCTTAATGCCGACCAAATCCGTGAATATCGCGGAACGCTGACAGAGCCGGGGAAAGACAGCCCCTACCGAAATAGAACCGTCGAGGAAAATCTTGAACTATTTGAAAAGATGCGCAGCGGCGAATTCGAAAACGGCAAAAAAGTATTGCGTGCAAAAATCGATATGAGCTCACCTAACATTAATTTGCGTGATCCCGTCATATACCGTATCTCCCATACTGAACACCATAATACCGGCAACAAATGGTGCATCTACCCAATGTATGCCTTTGCCCACCCAATTGAAGATGCCATCGAGGGAGTCACACACTCCATTTGTACCCTTGAGTTCGAAGATCAACGCCCTCTTTATGACTGGATCGTTGAGAATTGTGAAATGGAAAGCAAGCCAAAACAATATGAATTTGGCCGTCTTAACCTGACCAATACAGTAATGAGCAAGCGTAAACTGAAGCAGCTTGTCGATGAGGGCTTCGTGGACGGCTGGGACGACCCGAGGATGCCTACTGTTTCAGGCTTGCGGAGACGCGGGTATACACCAGAAGCGATTCGTGCATTCTGCCAAGAGATAGGCGTCGCCAAAACAAGCGGTGTCGTGGACTCTCAAATGCTTGATCATTTCGTGCGGGAAGACTTGAAGCTGAAGGCTCCACGGACTATGGCCATCCTGAACCCGCTTAAAGTGGTCATCACCAACTATCCGGAGGGCGAGATAGAATGGCTGGATGCTGAGGTCAATCCGGAAGTTCCGGAAATGGGCACACGCCAAATCCCGTTTTCACGTGAAATATATATCGAACAGGACGATTTCATGGAAAACCCGCCGAAAAAGTATTTCCGACTTTTCCCGGGCAATGAAGTTCGTTTGAAACATGCTTATTTCATTAAATGTGAAGAAGTGATAAAAGACGATGCCGGTAACGTCATTGAACTTCGCTGCACATACGATATTGAAACGAAAAGCGGATCGGGTTTCACTGGCCGTAAAGTAAAAGGTACATTGCACTGGGTAGAAGCTTCACAAGCCGTTTCAGCGGAATTCCGCAACTATCAGCCTTTAATCCTGGATAAGGAAAATGATGAAGAGGAAGAAAAATCATTCCTGGACCGGGTAAACCCTGATTCTATAGAAATTTTACAAGGATTTGTCGAGCCTAACATGAAAGATGTTAAGCCTCAGGATAAATTCCAATTCTTCAGGCATGGCTATTATAATGTTGATTCAAAACTCACTGCGGCCGATCACTTGGTCTTCAACCAAATCGTCGGGTTGAAAAGTTCATTCAAGTTATAGAATCACGAAAAAGAACCAGATTCCTAGCGGGATCTGGTTCTTTTTCATTTTCTGCACCCTTATATCATTTTTTCTCGTAAAGTTTGATCCCTTGCTTGGAAAGAGCCTGTTTAAGAGTACTATGTGTCGAAACCTGACTAAAATCAAGACCTAACTGAATCGATGTCTGGGCCACTTCAGGACGAATCCCGGAAATGGTCGATTGAATGCCTAACAGGTTCAGGGTACTTATCAATTGATAGATCTGTTGGGCAACCATCGTATCCAAAAGGGAGACCCCCGATAAATCGATGAATAAGTGTGTGATATTTTTGCTAATGCATTTGCTTGGAGTCCCATTCAATATTTCCTTTGCCCGATAGGTATCGATTTCACCGATTAACGGCAATACCGCAATGGCATCAACAATGGGAATGACAGGTGCGCCCAGTTCATTAATCAGCTCCTGTTGAGCAAGGAGTCGTTCTTTTGTCAAAAGGTAATACTGCTCTGTGAACTCACGGTTCAATTGATCGAAGGCACGATTAATAAGCCGGCTCCACCGGATGATTGTATCCTTCGTTATCTTCGTATCCATGAGCATATAATCAGTGATGAAGGCCCAATATGTTTCGCGAACCTTATTAAGCGCTTCCAACACTTCGTAAATAGGGGTGTCAGATTCAACCCTGCTCTTCGCGACAAGTGTGGCCCACTGCTCCATCGTTTCAATAAAGGCAGTTTTATCTTCAAGCAAAGCACTGGTCACTGTCTTGATCGTCAATGTATTCTGTTCCCTAAGCAGCTTTTCGATTTCCTCATTAGAATCCATTGAATAGATGGATCCAGACTGCTTTTCCCTTAAAGCCAGCCAGTTTTCCGTAATCTTCGACGAGTTATCAAGGATATATTGATATAAATTTTCATCTATTTTATCCATTTGTGTTCCCCTATCTCCCTAGTTATTTCATTTTAAAAAGTAATAATAAGTCACCATATCCCTCTTTCTCCATTTCATTTCTAGGAATGAATCGAAGGGCCGCAGAGTTTATGCAATATCTTGTGCCTTTAGGGCTTGGGCCATCAGGAAAAACATGTCCAAGGTGGGAATCGGCGTCCTTGCTGCGCACCTCGGTCCGGGTCATTCGGTGGCTGAGATCGATTTTTTCATTGACACTTGCCGACATGATGGGCTTCGTGAAGCTAGGCCACCCACAGCCGCTATCATACTTATTCCGCGAACTGAATAGAGGCTCCCCAGAAACGACATCCACATAGATGCCTTCTTCAAAGTGATCCCAATAGGCATTATCGAAAGGCGGCTCCGTGCCATTTTCCTGGGTGACATGAAACTGACTCTCCGTTAAGGTTTTTCTAAGGTGTGCATTATCCTTTGGCCAATTTTCTTTAATGAAAGCATCCCGTCCTGAGCCTTTACGATATAATGCATAGCGAAATTGATTTTTTCGATAGAACTCTTGATGATACTCCTCAGCGGCGTAAAAATTCCCCGATGGTAGAATACCCGTAACAATAGGTTTCTTAAACCGCCCGCTCATCATTAAGTCTTCCTTCGATTGTTCTGCCTCCTGTTTCTGAAATTCATTAAGATAGAAAATGGCTGCTTTGTATTGCTTTCCCCTATCCGAGAACTGCCCCTCGTCATCCGTAGGATCAATTTGATGCCAGAATATCTCCAATAAGGTTTTATATGAAATGATTGATGGATCGAATACCACTTGAACCGCTTCAACATGATCGGTCGAACCGGTAATCACTTGTTTATAACTAGGTGCGGCAAATTTACCGCCTGTATAACCCGATGTCACTGAAATAATACCATCCATTTCATCAAAGGGAGCAACCATGCACCAAAAGCAGCCTCCTGCAAAGATAGCCGTTTCTTTTCCATCCATCGTCATGCTAAAACTCCCCTTTCACGCCTGTCATTTTATGTATTATATACCAGCAAGCCAAACACCTTCAAAATATTGTATCTTTGCTGTACAAATATAAAAGAGGCACTTAGGAGTAAACCCAAGTGCCCTTTTATTTTAGATTCGTTATTTAAAGTATCACACTTACAATGATCGCTGATAGGATGCTGACAAGAGTCGCACCGTAAAGCAGCTTCAAGCCGAAACGGGCTACAACATTTCCCTGTTTTTCATGAAGTCCTTTGACTGCACCGGCAATGATTCCAATTGATGAGAAATTGGCGAATGAAACCAAGAAAACCGAAACGATCCCTATCGTTCTTTCACTCAAGGCTGCTGATGCGTCCCCTAAGCTCAGCATGGCAACGAATTCATTGGTTACCAGTTTCGTCGCCATGATTCCGCCAGCAGTCACGGTCTCGGAAATCGGTATACCCATGATAAAGGCAAACGGTGCAAAGATATACCCCATGATGTCTTGGAAGCTGATGCCGAAAATCATGTCGAATAAGCTATTGATCCCTGCGATTAATGCAACGAAACCAATTAACATCGCTGCTACAGTGATAGCAACTTTAAATCCATCCATGATATATTCCCCAAGCATTTCGAAGAAAGACTGCTTCTCTGCCCCTTCTTCAACAGGGAGAATATCCTCTTCATCCGTTACGGTATAAGGATTGATAATGGATGCGATGATAAATCCACCAAACATGTTAATAACAATTGCCGTCACAACGTACTTTGGTTCAATCATCGTCATATATGCGCCGACGATCGACATCGATACAGTTGACATCGCTGATGCACAAAGCGTATACATGCGAGATGGCGGAATGGCACCGAGTTGTTTTTTCAAGGTTATGAAAACCTCGGATTGGCCCACTATTGCTGATGCTACCGCATTGTAAGATTCCAATTTACCCATTCCATTCACCTTACTTAGAAGGAATCCAATCCACTTCATGATGAACGGAAGGATCTTGAAGTGCTGTAAAATCCCGATTAATGCTGAGATGAATACGATAGGAAGAAGGACATTTAAAAAGAAAGGCGACGCTCCTTCGTTCACAATCCCGCCAAATACAAAGGTTATCCCTTCATTTGCCCATTCTAAGAGTTTTCCGAAACCATCGGCAATCGAATTGATGATCACTAAGCCAAACTTCGTGTTTAATAATAAATAAGTTAAAATAAGCTGAATGACCACCATGAGGATGATCGGTTTAATTTTAACTTTCTTCCGGTCACTGCTGGCTAAGATAGCTAGTCCAAAAACAATAAGCAGTCCTAAAATTGCAATCAGAAATTTCATATATTCTGCCTCCACTAAGGGTGAATTTAATGTTCGTGCATTAATAGTAGGATACCCTCAAAAAATTTATGCAAACGTTTTCTCTTTCATCCAAAATACATGTACGTACCTCTCCAGAAGTCTATATTAAACTAATATTTTTTTAAGTGCAATTATTATTTCCCTTTTTAAAATAACAATTAGTGACAATAAGCGTTTCGTGAATTAAAAAAGAAGGCTCCCCATCGAAGGGAACCTTCTCTTTCCTTAAATAGTTTCGACTATTTAGGCAGCTGTTTTTCTGGATATCATGGTTGTCGTTAATCCAGCGCCTCCAATTACAAAGATGATGATGGATGCGGCCAAGCCACCTGCCCCCTGGTAAAAGTCGATGAATTTCCCTGCAAAAGAGTCTCTGCCTTGGAAACCGCCACCGCTTGGCATCTCCCCTGGAGTCCCGGAACCATTTGGCCCTCCTTGTGGAGTGCCCTGCGTATCATTAGATGCCGTTTCCGTAGATGAATCATCGGTCGCCGTACTGCTATTAGCCGATTCTTCCGTATCATCCGTTTCTGTTGTGTTGCGATCGGCAGGCTGACCCATCACCGCCTGTCGGTTCATGGGTTCAGTGCCGCTGCCATCCACATACATCATGATCCCGATGACTGCTTGGGCCATTAAAAGGATAGAAGCCAATATTCCAACCAAAAAGTGTAACTTGCCAAGTCTTTTCATTAATGATTCCCCTCCGAAAATAACTGTATTTATAAGATGATTATCTAAAAAGACCCTTAACTTTTCCTTAAGCAACAAGGAAAAAATTAAGGGTCTTTTACTATTGGATGACTTCTTAAGGCGGATTAATTTTTCCTTTGATTTCTCGGAAAAGTGATTTCGAAACGGGTGCGTTCATTCAGTTCACTCGTAACCTTGATGTTCCCTTGATGTGTGTTTACAATCCATTTGGCTATGGATAGACCTAAGCCTGAGCCTTCATTTGCTGAACGGGATTGCTCCACTTGATAAAAACGGTTAAAAATCAAGGGGAGATCTTCCTGCGGAATGCCTTTTCCATTATCCTCCACAGTAAGAATGATGGAAGAAGCATTCTTGATGCAGGATAGGGAAATCTTCCCGCCTTCCTCGGTGAATTTCATGGCATTATCCACCAATATCACCAACAGCTGATGAATTCTCTCTTTATCACCATGAAACACCACCTGTTCGGGAGCATGGCTAATGATTGATTTTTCTTGAAAAGATGCTATATCCGTATACTGTTCCACGATATCCATAAGTAAGTCATCAAGGAAAAAGTTTGATTTCTTAACCTCCATTTGATTTGAATCCGTTCTGGTCAAGGTCAAAAGTCCGTTTACAAGCTTATTCAATCGCCGGACTTCTTTCGAAATGATGGATATATCAACGGCTTTTTCCTCGATTGTCGCGTTCGGTGATTGAAACAGCAAATCAGCCCGCGATTGAATGACAGCAAGAGGCGTTCTAATTTCATGCGAAGCATCCGAGACAAACTGCTGCTGCTGATCCCAGGATTTCTTGACCGGGATCAAAGCCCGTCCTGCCAGAAGATAGCCTGCGCCAACCGCCACTAGACTTCCAATTCCTCCACCAACAAACAATATGAGCAGCAAGCGATCGAGCATTTCCTTTTCTGTATCCACATTCCTGATGAATTGTACGGCCATCTCTCCATACCCCGTATCGACCTGGGTGGAAAGGGCCCGATACGTGTATCCATTCACTGATATTTCTTCAATGTCATCAAATGTTTTAGGGAAAAATTGTTGTTCATTGACCTTAAAAAAATTGTCTACACTCAGTCTTGGCTCAATGATCGTATCATCCGGTCCCCAAACGATGACACTTGGCCCCGGACCTAAGAGAAACTCACCTTGCGGACGTCCGCCTGGCATGCCGCCATTATTGAAATCCCTGTAATCCTTTATAAGTGAATCATTTACATCCTTATAGATCTGGTCTTCCGTATAGAAATAAATCGTTCTGCTTAATATGGCTATTAAGACAATAAAGACGATAGAATTCAATAATGTTAGTTGAAGCCGTGTTTTTTGGAACATAATGATCCCCTTATGGTTGTTTTAGCATATAACCAATACCGCGTACGGTTTGAATATCTTTATGATAATTGAAAGGTTCCAATTTTTTTCTAAGGTGATGGATGAACACTTCGACAATGGCAATCGTCGTATCTGAATCAAACCCCCAAATACGGTCGAAAATTTGCTCACGGGTCAATATTTTCCCATTATTTTGAATTAGGTACTCCAGTAATTCAAACTGTTTCAAGGTCATTTTAATGACCTTTCCATCAACTAAAATATCCTTTTCCTTTTCCAGCAGTTCAATACCACGGTATTTTACATGCTGCGCAAGCGATATAATGCCGCTCCTTCGAAGCAGGGCACGAATCCTGGCCTTAAGTTCCGGTGCCTGGAACGGCTTGACTAAATAATCATCGCCACCCATTTCCAATCCTTTGACACGATCCTCAAGAGCATCTTTTGCCGTCAAAAACAAGACACTTGTATCGATTTTTGCGTCCCTGATTTTCCGTACGATTTCAAATCCATCGATTCCCGGAAGCATTACATCCAAAATGATGATATCGTATATACTTTGCTGAGCCATGAATAGCCCATCTTCCCCATTGTCTGCTGTATCGACTTCATATTCATCAGTCAGAATCTGTCGGATCGATTCTAATAATGAAACATTATCCTCTACCACCAAAACCTTCATTCAGGGTACCTCCCAGCCGCTTCAATTGTGATATATATGTTGATTTTATCCTTTTTCATATGCAAAAGAAAGCGGGCTTTTAATCGCCTGCTTTCTCTCAAATTGTATGTTCATTCGTGACGCAGTGCTTGAATTGGATTTAACCTGGATGCCTTATTGGCAGGAAATACACCAAATATTATCCCGATTAAAATGGAGAATAAGAAGGCAAACAATGTCACCGACCATGAATAACTAATCGTTAAGCTTGAAAAAGCTGAAATCAATTTTGCGATTCCCAAGCCAATTCCAACTCCCAACAGTCCTCCGAAGCAGCTCAAGACCATCGCTTCAATTAAAAACTGAAGAAGGATCGATTTCCGATTTGCCCCAATTGCTTTTCTAATCCCGATTTCCTTCGTCCTCTCCGAGACGGAAACCAGCATGATATTCATGATCCCGATTCCGCCTACCAGTAACGAAATACTCGCAATACCGCCAAGCATGAGTGTGAACGTGTCCGACACGGAGCTCATTGTATCCATCAGATCTTCTTGATTGGACACCGAATAGTTATCACTCTGTTCCGGGAATGATGTGGTCATCGTACCTTGTACCTGGTACATCGCCCTATCTATGATATTCTCGTTCTCCGCTTTTAAATAGACGGTTCCGATTGTCGTGCTGCCTGTAGCCCTTTCGGCAGTGGTGATCGGGGCAATGATTACATCATCCCCGCTCGATCCCATTGAGGTGCCTACAGATTTCAGCACACCGATCACGCGATAAGAAACGCCGCCGATGAGAACGTTCTGGTCCACGGCTTTTTGATTTTCAAAAAGCGTGGCGGCTGTATCTGATCCCAGGACAACGACCTTGGAGCGTAATTCCGTTTCCATATCCGTCAAAAACCGGCCTTGACTGAGCTCCAGATCCCTGACTGATAAGTAGGATGAAGTTGCACCGGTCATTGAAACCTGTGCCGTAGCTTCTCCATTCTTAGCATAAACGCGTCCAGTGACCACAGGCGCCACTTCCGATATCCCGTTCAGCTCTTTAAACTGTTCAATTGTATCATCCGTCAGCTCCACGGAGTCGGTATCCGTGACACTTACCGTTATCAGGTTCGTTCCCAGGCTATTGATCTCATCCTGAACGGACTGTGAGGAACCCTGCCCAATCGAAACAAGGACGATTACGGAGGCAACTCCAATTATGATCCCAAGCATGGTTAAAAATGCTCTGACTTTATTGGTTTTGATACTGCGTATAGCCATCTTCATAGATTCGCTCAGGTTCAATCCAATCACCTCCGTTTTCAAATAGCTGACCATCCTGTATCCGGACGACACGAGTCGCTTCTTTAGCAACTTCCAAGTCATGGGTTATAAGAATGATTGTTTGTCCCTTTCCGTTCAATTCTTTCAGCATCTGCAGCACTTCTTTACTCGTTTTACTATCAAGTGCCCCCGTCGGCTCATCCGCCAATAAAACGGGAGGGTTACCGGCAAGTGCCCTTGCAATCGCAACTCTTTGCTGCTGTCCACCCGACAGTTGGGTCGGCAGGTGATTCTTCCGGTCACTCAGGCCGACCATATCAAGGCATGCATTGGCCACTTCCCTTCTTTCCTTCACGCTTGCCCCTCTATAAACCAGGGGAAGTTCGACATTCTCCAACGCTGTCAGTTTTGCCAACAGGTTGAAATTTTGAAAGATAAATCCGATTTTAATATTACGAATGGCAGCCAGCTCATTATCCTTCATCTTTTCCACTTCTTTTCCATCGAGAAGATATTCACCTATGTCAGGCTTGTCAAGGCAGCCAATCATATTCATGAACGTCGATTTCCCTGATCCGGAAGGACCGATGATTGAAATGAAATCGCCTTTATCGATTGTAAGACAGACATCTTGAAGGGCGTTGACCGTTTCACCGCCTAATTCATAAGATTTAGACATGTTCTTAATTTTTATGATGGGTTTCGCCATTTTACTGACCTCCCTTGCCACTCGGCATTCCGCCACCGCTTGGCATCCCGCCGCTCGGAACTCCGCTGCCGCTCTGCATTCTTATTTCGCCTCCTTGGCCTCCCCTCATTCCTTCGCCGCCACTGCCAGTGGAGCTTTCATTGATGGTGATGGGCAAGGAAACGAACTGTCCCTCTTCAAGACCCGAAGTTATTTCAATATACTTATCGTTGCTGATCCCAGTCTCAACCACTTTTTTTGTACTGGCAGCTCCTTCAGTTGTACCGGATTGTTGTATATTCACATATTTCTCTTCACCTTCAATTTGGACTGCTTCAATCGGAACATATAAAGCATCTTTTACACTATTCGTCAAAATGCTCACCTCAGTCGACATCCCAATTTTTATATCGCCGGGTTTGTCAATTTTGATAGTGACATCGAACGTAGAAACTCCATTCTCATATGTACCTTCCTTTGCTACACTGGTCACTTCACCCGTAAACGTTTCATCTTCAAAAGCACTGGCTTTAATTTCAACTGTTTGTCCTTTTTTAACACTTGGAACATCCAATTCATCAACACTGATCGTGGTTTTCAATTTTTTATAATCCGTAACATGTGCCACCACTTCACTGCTTGATACGCGATCTCCTTCTTCTACATCCAATGTTGTCACGGTACCATCGAATGGTGCCGTTATCGGGTCACTTCCATCCGTGAAGGTAATGAGTTCATCGCCTTTCTCAACCAATTCATTCTTCGCTACAAGGACTTCATCCACTTCATCCGTTACCGAGGAAGTGATGTCCTCACTATTGATTGCGGCGACCGATCCGGAACCGCTTATTTGAACTTCAAGATCTCCCTTTTCAACTGTAGCCGTCACCGACTTTGCAATTACAGGCTCAGCATTGTCCTTCATGAAAAACCAAACGCATCCACCAATCGCAAGAACTAAAACCGTGCCTATCATTATCAACTTTTTCATCACTTTTCTCCTTTCAGATTTCCTTCATTGAAACCAGTATCGTGAAAGAAGCTTAACTTTTCCTTAATGGCCATGTGTTTGATATCAATCAGCAAGCAGCTTTTGCTTGTACGTAACAATAAAAAACTATGTCGAACGAAAAATGGTTTATTTTCAGCATTTAAATTTACAATATATTCTGAAAAATATATACTGATACTGTTATCGGAAATTGGTAATGAAAACCAAATCAATGATGATGAAGGGGGAACCAACTTGGCATCAAACGATTCAATCGCTAAGGAAACCGAGGTAAGCGCTTCCACGGACTACACCAAGATCGTCCAATCACAATCTTTTCAAGAACTCTTAAGGAAAAAACGCAATTTCATCGTCCCGCTATCCATCTTTTTCATGGTCTTTTATTTCACCCTACCCATACTAACTTCCTATTCTAAAGTTCTTAACTCCTATGCTTTCGGGGCAATCAGCTGGGCCTGGATCTTTGCCTTCGCTCAATTTATCATGACCTGGACATTATGCATCCTCTATTCCAAAAAAGCTGCGACATTTGACCGATTAGTAGAAAAAATCGTTAAAGAAGCGAAAGGATAAAGGTGAATTCACAATGAATATACTTGCTTTTATTTTATTTCTAATCATTGTCGGACTAACATTGGTCATTACCTATTTTGCTTCACGGCGCACCAAAACGACCGCGGACTTTTATACGGCTGACAGCAGCCTTACTGGCTGGCAGAATGGCTGGGCCATTGCGGGAGATTATATGTCCGCCGCCTCATTTTTGGGGATAGCTGGCATGGTCGCACTCTCCGGATTTGATGGTTTTTTCTATAGCATAGGTTTTCTCGTTGCGTATCTGGTCGTTCTTTATATCGTGGCCGAACCGCTCCGTAACCTTGGCAAGTATACATTGGCGGACATGATCGCTGCCCGTTTCAATGAAAAGAAAGTACGCGGGGTTGCTGCCCTTAACACCATTTCGATTTCAACCTTTTATATGATCGCCCAATTAGTCGGTGCAGGTGCACTTATAAAACTCTTACTTGGAATTGATTATCTTTACTCCGTCATCATTGTAGGTATTTTAATGACCGTCTATGTCGTATTTGGCGGTATGACGGCCACCAGTTGGGTCCAAATCGTTAAAGCCGTTTTATTGATGGCAGGTACATTCATCATCTCCATCATCGTGTTGGCGAAATTCGACTTTAGCGTGATCGAGATGTTCAAGCAAATGAAAACAGCCACTCCTTTGGGCGGGGATTTCCTCAACCCAGGTAACAAATTCAAGGATCCTTTGGATACTTTATCCCTTAATTTAGCGCTTGTACTCGGTACAGCTGGACTGCCTCACATTCTCATCCGTTTCTTTACAGTGAAAGACGCCATCACAGCCCGTAAGTCCGTAGTATATGCCACGTGGATCATTGGCATCTTTTATATAATGACCATTTTCCTCGGCTTTGGAGCGGCAGCTTTTGTTGGATACGACAAAATCATAGCCGCGAATGCAGCCGGTAATATGGCTGCTCCGCTACTTGCCGAAGCTATTGGGGGTGACTTCCTGTTCGCCTTCGTCTCTGCTGTTGCTTTCGCAACCATTTTAGCGGTTGTAGCAGGTCTCGTCCTATCGGCAGCATCTGCTTTTGCCCATGACTTCTATGGCCACATCATCCGGAAAGGCCAAGCCACTGACAAGGAACAAGTCGTTGCAGCTCGTTGGGCATCCATCGGAGTATCCGTCCTTTCCATCATCCTTGCCTTATTTGCCCAAAACATGAATGTCGCCTTCCTTGTTTCACTTGCCTTTGCCGTCGCTGCCAGTGCCAATCTGCCAATCATTGTCTTCACGGTATTCTGGAAACGTTTTAACACTGCCGGGGCTGTCACGGGCATGATAGTTGGACTGGTCAGTTCTTTATTGCTTGTATTCCTAAGTCCCAATGTCTGGTCACCGGTAGAGGGAGCGGCAATATTCGTTGGGGAGCCATTATTCCCGCTTGCCAATCCAGGCATCATCTCCATCCCGATTGGTTTTATCGCAGCCATCGCCGGAACACTTCTGTCAAGCAAGAAAGCTGATGCCAAAAAATACGACGAAATCTTGGTCACTGCTAACACTGGGATGAAAGATCCCATATAAGCTAGATTTATTATTATTTTAAAATATCAAAAAAAGAAAGGAGATCAGGGTGTTCGACCTGCTCTCCTTTCTTTTTATTCAGAACATATTCATCAGGAATATTCCCGCTAGCTTCTCAATCTTAACTTCCTTCTATTGTACTTAGTTACTAACTGGTTCATGACTTCTGCAAAGATCAGCCCCATCGCAATGGCACCAGCCAGCATGAAGACCTTGGCCGCCAGCTGAACGGCGACATAAAAATCATTTCCGACAAAATGCTTCATCGCATCATATGACAAACCTCCAGGCACTAGGGGGATGATTCCCGATACATTGAAAATCGTAATCGGCGTTTTATACCTCTTAGCAAAATACTGGCTGATGACCGCAACGATAAATGCAGCCGCTAAAGTTGCAATGATGCTGTTTATCTCATTTTCAACCAAAGCAAAGTATAAGATCCACCCCAACATCCCTACGAAACCACATTGAAACAATGAATTTTTTGGTACATTGAAGATGACTCCAAAGGCGGCTGAGGCAATGAAACTGGTAATAAGCTGTGCAATCATCATTCTTCCTCCCCTAAAATCATAAGAAAACAAACGCAGCCGATATTCCTGCCCCAATGGCTAAAGCAGTCAAACCTGCATCCGCACCCTTGGATAGACCCGAAACCAAATGCCCTGCAATTAAATCCCTGGCTGCATTCGTAATTAACAGCCCTGGCACAAGCGGCATCACCGCTCCAATGATTATCGTGTCCAGATGACTTCCAACTCCAATCTGGACAAAGAACATAGCTACTAATCCTACGACTAAAGAGGCGATGAATTCAGCAAAGAAACGAACTTCCAGTAACCAGTGCAAATAAAGCAGGCAAGAGAATCCCATTCCTCCAGCTATACAGGACCAGATGAAATCACTCCACTGTCCTTGGAACATGATTAAAAAGCAGCCGCTCGCTATAAATGCAGCAAAGACCTGTACCCACATGGGATACCCCATCCCGGCCTTTTCGATTTGTTTTAACCGTAAATATGCTTCCTCGGGTGTCATTTCCTTGCTGGAAATGCTTCGGGATATACTGTTAACCAGCGTTACCTTATGTAAATCTGTAGATCGTTGGGAAACTCGGATCAATTTTGAAGCTGGATGCATGCCATCCAGCGAAAAAATAATTCCAGTAGGGGTCGAAAAACTGTGTGATTCACCGCACCCAAACGCTGCAGCGATCCTAACCATCGTATCTTCCACCCTTGATGTTTCCGCTCCGTTCTGAAGCATGATTTTTCCCGCAAGTAAACATACATCTATAATTTCATTGTATGGTAAACGATCATCCATTTTATCCTCTCCATCACTTCCTGCATGAGTTTCTCTCAATAACAGATAACGATCACACCAATTTAAATCCACCTCATAATAGCCCAATTCCTGTGAAAAGGATATAAAAATATTACCTATTTAATTTATCAATTCCATTAACCTTCACTACTATCTTTCTTAGTACCAGTATTCCCTTTATTTCCTGCCAAAACCGTTTAGTTAAAAGAAAATTCAATTATATTCATAATTAAAAGGAATGCAGGCACTGCATCCCCCTTTTCCTATCCTGTACGGCTATACTCCCTTTTGAATGAAGCAATTCACTGTTTCATTAAACAAATCGCTTTCTTCCATAAATGGACAATGACAACTATCTTCAAAGATTACTAGTTTGGAGTTAGGAATGTTTTTATGCAAATGTTCGCCTGCAGCTACAGGAATGACTTTTTCATGCCTTCCAAAACAGAGTAGTGTCGGAATATTGATTTCTGGCAAGAATTCACGATAGTCCACAATCGATTGGTCAAATAGAATGCTACTGGCGATGGATTCCGGCATTTTGGTCACTTCCTTAAGCATCCAGCTTGCATCCTCTGCAGTTAATTCATTGTTGAACATGGAAGCAAGGAAGCTTTGCAAAAACGAGGAACGATTCGTTTGTATTTCAGTCATGAAGGCAATCAACGTATCCATATCAAATGCGCCGATCTTGAAATCGGGCCACTTGAAATCAGATGCCAATTCATCCACAATCACGGTTGAATGAATATTTTCCTCACCGAATTGCTTAAGATACTCCCAGACGACAAATGCCCCCATCGACCAGCCTACAAGTATGACATCCCTTAATCCCAGTTCAACTATGAACGCATGAAGATCTTTTGCATAAACGGAGACCGTATTTCCGTAATGTACATGATTTGACTGGCCATGGCTTCTTAAATCAAGTAAGATCGTTCTATATTTTTCTGAAAAGTACGGAAGCTGCCTTTTAAAGAACCGGCTGCTCATCCACACACCATGGATAAAGATAATCGGTTTCCCATGTCCCTTTTCTTCATAAAATAACCGAACGCCTTCTTCCACCTCAATAAATGCCATTCTATCCCTCCTTCTTGATATTTTCACCATTCATTCCCCATTATTATTTATTGCATTTCTTCTTTTAACATTCCTTCCTATAAAAATATATTGTCAAACCTGATTTTAGAGTTGATAATGAAGTATATTTTTATTGATATCTTCATCCTGAAAGGACGGAATTTTAATGAAGAGTTTTATCAAAAACTATCGATCCTCTTTAATACTGCTCACTGCCATTATTATCGGCGGGATAGCGGGTGTAGTTTTCGGGGATAAAACCTCGATCATACAGCCTCTAGGGGACTTATTCTTAAATCTGATGTTCACGATCATCGTGCCATTGGTATTTTTCAGCATTGCTTCAGCGATTGCCAATATGAGCGGAATGAAGCGTCTCGGAAAAATCATGGGAAGTATCGTTCTCGTATTCCTGACAACAGCCGCTTTGGCTGCCGTCATTGGATTTATTGGGACAACCATTGTCAATCCGTTGGAAGGCACAGATACGACAGCCATTAAAGAACTGATGGAAAACAGTTCCCCTGAAGAGACCATAGAAGAAGTATCTTTCTTCAGTCAACTGGTCAACACGGTAACCGTTTCCGATTTCCCAGAACTGTTCTCCAGAAGCAATATGCTTCAGCTTATCGTTTTCTCAGTACTAATCGGACTTTCCACTGCACTGGTCGGTGAGAAAGCAAGACCGATTACTGAGTTTTTGACAGCGGGTACAGCTGTCATGATGAAGGTCGTCAAAATCGTGATGTACTATGCTCCAATTGGACTTGGTGCTTATTTTGCGGCGATTATCGGGCAGCTTGGGCCGCAGATTTTAGAAGGCTATGCTCGCACTTTCATTCTTTATCTAGTCTTGGCCTTGATTTATTATTTTGGCTTCTTCACTTTGTATGCCTTTATCGCAGGCGGGAAAGATGGAGTTAAGTTATTTTGGAAAAATGCCCTGACACCATCCATTACAGCCATCGCCACTTGTTCTAGTGCCGCTTCCATTCCAGTCAATCTGGAATCGGTCAAGAAAATGGGCGTGCCTAAGGATATAGCGGAGACTGTCATCCCACTCGGAGCCAACACTCATAAAGATGGTTCGGTATTCGGCGGGGTATTGAAAATCGTTTTCCTATTCAGCTTATTTGGAAAGGATATGACAAGTATTTCAAGCATTTTAAGTATACTTGCTGTTGCCTTTTTGGTTGGAGCTGTTATGGGTGCCATTCCTGGAGGCGGCATGATTGGGGAAATGCTGATTCTTAGTGTTTTCGGCTTCCCTGTGGAAGTCCTGCCTATCATTGCCGTTATATCAACAATCATCGATGCTCCCGCTACACTGCTTAACTCAACAGGAAACACGGTTTGTGCCATGCTTGTCACAAGGCTTGTTGAGGGGAAAAACTGGTTAAAACAAACTTTCGTTAAAGAAAACTCAGCTGTATGATTCTTATAACTGACTGGCTCCTGGTTAAACAGGAGCCAGTTTTTTCATTTTCACGACTTTTGACAAGGGGTTCCTTCCCCTTACATAGAATTAAAGATTGAAGGAGGGAATGGAATGTTAATGAAATGCCTACCTGCCGCAATCCTTATCACGGGACTAGCATATATTTTTCTTATACCGGAAGAGCCTTTGATCATCAAAATACTGTTCAAGATACTCCCCATGTTATTGATTTTGCTCTACGCCCGGACAAATGTGAGAAGACGGGATCGTTACCAATCCTTAATCTTTCTTGGTTTATTCTTTTGCATGCTTGGAGATGGTTTGTTGATTTGGTTCGTCATCGGGCTTTCCGCCTTCTTGATCGGCCACCTTTTCTATATTACGGCATTCTTTGGACTATGGAACTTTTCATGGCTCCGATTTGCGACGATTGTTCCGATTAGCATTTACTCCACTTGGATTAGCCGTGAAATTGTACATTCGTTAATTGAAAAAGGTGAACATAACCTCATCATCCCTGTGATCTGTTATGTAACGGTCATCTCCCTCATGGGCTGGGCGGCATTTATGACCGGAAATACGGCCGCAATCATCGGCGGGGTCCTATTCGTGATTTCCGACTCCATTTTATCTTGGAACAAATTTATCGATGATGTTGCCTATTCTGGCCCAATTATCATGCTTACCTACTATGCAGCCCAGTTTTGCATCGCTAACAGCATTCGCATGAAACCTTCCTTTCATTTATCGAAAGGTTTGAAAAGTGAACGGCCTATCCAGTGAATCTGAATGTCCAATCGTTCCACATGAAACATTTATATTACAAAAAAAGGCGTTCACAGCCCTGCTTGAACTGTGACGCCTTTATTTAACCTTTAATTTTCTTAATGAAGACTACTTTTAAATAATCCCCTTCCTTATATTCCCTTATCGTTTTAAAATCAGCCGGTAATGAGAATTCTTCCATGATCTCATATTTTCCATTCATTTCCTTAAAAGCAACATCAATGAAGCTCTTGAATTTTTTCATGTCAAACGTACTGCAATTAGTTGAGGCGATAATGATCCCATTGTCTTCCGTAATGGAAATGGTATCCTTCAATAGATTGGCATAGTCTTTCCCGGCACTGAAAGTAAACTTCTTCGATTTGGCAAAGCTGGGCGGATCGAGGATGACCATTTCAAATTTCAAAGCCTTCTTCACTGCATATTTAAAATACTTGAAAACATCCATCACCACGATATTGTGAGCTTCGGGATCTATTCCATTCACACTGAACTGCTCGATCGTCTTTGGTAAACTGCGATTCGCCAGGTCGACACTAGTTGTTTTAACAGCACCGCCTAAAGCGGCAAACACGGAGAATGCTCCCGTATAGGAGAACATATTCAACACGGTTTTCCCTTTTGCGTATTCATCCCGGATTTTCCTTCTGACATCGCGTTGATCAAGGAAGACACCGACCATTGCCCCATCATTCAGATAAACAGCAAAATGGACTCCATTCTCCTTTACAAGAAGCGGAAATGCCGGCTGTTCGCCCATGACAAAATCGTCTTCATCCACGTACTGCCCCTTTGTATCAAAGCGTTTCTTCTGATAAATCGATTTGACCTCGACCGTTTCCTGCAATGCCTTAATGATGTAGTCCTTAAAGGAATATATCCCTTTGCTATACCAGCTAATGACATAGTGACCATCATAATGATCAATGATTAAACCGCCAATTCCATCACCTTCCCCATTAAACAAGCGGAAAGCTGTAGTCTCCCCATCTTCAAAAAAAGACTTTCGGAATTCATATGCTGCCTGGATTTTGCCGTTGAAGAAGGATTGATCGATCTTTTCATTTTCTCTTCGGGTCAATACCCAGCCATAGCCCTTATTCTGTTTACCATAATAACCTTTTGCCAGAAAGCGGTTGTTTTCATCCACCAAACGCACCAAGGACCCCTCTTCCTGAAGGTCATTAAGGTTGGCTATCGACTCTTTAACAATCAAGGGAAAACCCTTGGCGATTTTACTCACGAACTTAGCTTTCACTTTTATATCGATTTCTTTTACCATCTATATCATCCTATCTATGCAATTGCTTTCCTCCCCATTTTACCCTAATCCCTTTATAAATAAAAACCAGCCCGGTTCCTTAACCAGGCTGGTTTCTTAAGAAAACTTTGATTATGAAACTTCCAAATGAAGATCGCCTGGCTTAACTTTACCCATCATCTTCAATACCCGATGCAAGGCAAGTGTGATTACAGCTGGCAATACCATACCCACTGCCACATAAACCAAGAACGTGTACAGCCCCTGACCAGTTATGATGGCAATCGGGGCAATCATTGAACTTAACCCCATGCCTCCAAGCTCATACGGCACTTGAAAATCGAATGCCAGGGTAGCGATAGGCGCACAGATGATTGCCGCCACAAAAGGAGGAATTACATATAATGGCTTTTTGATCAAGTTAGGAAATTGGACTTTTGGTGTAACGACCATCTGTGCCAGGAACCCGCCCATATCATTATCTTTATAAGACATGACAGTGAACCCGACAAACTGAACGGTACATCCGATTAGAGCTGCAGCACTGGAAACGGGATCTAATTGCAGGGCGATCGCCAGTGCAGCGGAAGACGCCGGTGTCATCAATAAAATGCTCCATACCAAGGCTATGACCATGGAACCGATTAAGGGAGAACCCTCGACCGCAGCGGTGGTTTGACTGCTTATCCATGTTAGGAGCGGAGTGGTGACAAGAGCCAGGCCATATCCAGAAACTCCACCGACCAGAACAGCGCCCATTGGGATGGCCATGATGTCCAACTTCGTTTTGCCGATAAGGCGCTTACCTATATATGTTGCAATCACTGCCGCCAAGACAGCACTTAGTGGCTGACCCGTTACAATCGTGAAGGCACCCTCAGCAGTTCTGTGAATGGCAGCACCTCCAACAGCACTTGAAGCCATGGCACTAAAGATAATTAATGAATTTCCTCCGAGCTGATATGCGATACCTGCTCCTAAAGCTGGCGCTAGCAAGACCTTGGCAGCCCCGCCTATTGCCATGAAGACCTCCCAGCCTAAATAGCCCCCTATGGATTCAAACAATAACCCGATCCCTAATGTAACCAAGACTGCGTTGGCTATCCCTGTTGATGCCTTGTACATTCGATCGCTGATGTATTCTTTCCTGCTCACTTTATCTCCACTCCTTATTAATTATCTGAATATTCAATTTAGGAAAAACGAAAAAAAAAATAAAGGTCTTCATTAAAAAAGCCTATCAAGTATATCGTACCGCTGCCTAAATGTCTGCTAATGTCTGTTCGTATAATAACATGAATTTTCTGATAATGTAAGTGATATTTTTATTCTAAAAAAATAAAAGCGCTTTCAAAAATAAAGATTTAACACATTACTATTCAATAAAAACTAATGATTTATTATTCCAAAATAATTTATCCCCATTTTAAGATGTCTATATGGAGATATTTCGGTACATTTGCGACAAAAAAAAAAGAACCCGATTAAGGATTCTCCCATTAGCTGGATTTATGACTTTTCTAATAGATACCCATCCTATTTTTGAAAACCTTCCAATTTAGCAAAAGTTTCCTTCAAATATTGGTAAAACAATTTCTCCGTGGGCATCAGTTCCCTATCAGTTGGAACGATGACACCTACAGCCCTGGTAACAGAAGGTTCCTCCAGCGGCAATTTAACCGTAAAACGCGGCAAGCTATCGACTAAGGAAATCTCAGGTATCAAGGTTATACCCAGACCTGCTGCCACCAGGCCTTTTATGGCATCAGTATCTTTTCCTTCAAATGCCACTTCCGGTTCAAAGCCATGCAGTTTGCAAGCTTTCATAACGAGATCCCTTAATACATAACCCTTTGGAGATAAGATGAACGGGTTTCCTTGAAGCTCATTCAAGTGTAGTGATTTCTTCAAGGCCAAAGGATGACTCTCTGGTAAAAGGGCAACTAACTTCTCAATAAATAGCGTTTCACCTTTGATTTTCTTTTCATTCATCGGCAGAGGACCGATCAAGGCCATGTTAATGTTACCTTTTATTACCGAATCTATCAGGTATCGATATGAACCTTGTTTCAATGTGAATTTTGCCTGCGGATAACTTTCCCTGAAGTCGGAAATGACCCTTGGCAATACATAAGAAGCTAAACTGCTGGGAAAGCCAATCCGGATTGTCCCTTTTTCTGGGTGCAGGCTTTCAGCCATCTCACGTTTGGCACGATCGATTATATCCATAGCTTGCTCCATATTCGCTAAAAAGGTATGTCCGATAGGCGTCAATCTAATCTTTCGGCCATCCCTGATAAATAGTGGCACGCCTAATTCTTCTTCTAAATTGTAGATTTGACGACTGACAGCTGACTGGGCAACATGCAAGTTCACTGCTGCTTCCGTCATATGTTCACGCTTTGCCACTTCAATGAAATATTCGATTTGCCTTAATTCCACTCTAAGCTCCCTCTTCCATATCAAAACAGCATGCTACTTATCTAATATTCAGATTGTTTGTTTTATTTTTAAATTATATCATGAAAGTATCATATAAAAACCGATATCTTATTCAATTAGTATTTTAAAACTACTATATTACCTTAAGGGAGAGAGAACAATGACCACTTCACAAGAAGTCGAGCATGAGGAATTACAAGTTGCCAAAGAGTTTGTAAGTCAAGTATACGCACAGGTAAAGGAGCGTAATCCTCACGAAAATGAGTTCCATCAAGCCGTAAAGGAGATATTCCTTTCACTGATCCCTGTTTTTGCAAAACATCCTGAATATATGAAAAGCGGGATATTGGAGAGGCTGGTTGAACCCGAAAGAATGATCACCTTCCGTGTTTCTTGGGTTGATGACCTGGGCAATGTTCAAGTAAACCGTGGTTTTCGTGTGCAATTCAACAGTGCAATCGGACCATTCAAAGGCGGTCTCCGATTCCATCCCACTGTCAATTCCAGCATCATAAAGTTTCTTGGTTTCGAGCAAATCTTTAAAAACTCTCTTACTGGCCAGCCGATCGGCGGGGGAAAAGGCGGGTCGGACTTCGATCCAAAAGGAAAATCGGACGCAGAAATCATGCGTTTTTGCCAAAGCTTCATGTCGGAACTATCTCGCTATATCGGCCCTGATACAGACGTACCAGCTGGTGACATCGGAGTCGGTGCAAGAGAGATTGGATACCTGTTCGGTCAATATAAAAAGATGCAAGGCAGCTACCATGCCGGTGTTCTAACTGGTAAAGGTATAAGTTACGGAGGAAGCTTGGCCCGTACAGAAGCGACTGGATATGGAACGGTTTACTTCGTCGAGGAGATGCTCAATGACAAAGGGTTACAATTCCATGGCAGCACTGCCGTTATTTCCGGATCTGGCAATGTATCCATTTATGCCATTGAAAAAGCTACACAGCTAGGCGCAAAAGTGGTTGCATGCAGCGATTCAAATGGCTACATATATGATGAAAATGGTCTTAACCTGGATACAGTTAAACGGTTAAAAGAAGTGGAACGAAAACGCTTGAGTGAATATGTCGATGCGCATCCGGAAGCTGTATATCATGAAGGGAGCTACGGTATTTGGTCTGTACCATGCGACATCGCACTGCCTTGTGCCACACAAAATGAAATCGATGAAGAAGCAGCAAAACTACTGGTCAAAAATAATGTGAAGGCGGTCGGTGAGGGTGCTAATATGCCTTCAACCCTTGAGGCCATTGATGTATTCCTTAATAACGGCATCCTTTTTGGACCAGCAAAAGCGGCCAATGCTGGCGGTGTAGCCGTGTCTGCACTCGAAATGGCCCAAAACAGCGCCAGGATGCCTTGGACTTTCGAAGAAGTCGATGCCAAGCTGCATGAAATCATGAAAAACATCTATAAAAACAGTGTAGAGGCTGCAGAAGCATATGGTGAGCCTGGCAACTTAGTTGTTGGGGCCAATATTGCCGGATTCCTTAAAGTGGCGGATGCGATGCTGACTCAAGGTATACTCTAGCAATCAGTTGATTTAGGAGGCGGTCCGACATGGGCCGCCTTACTTTTGTAAAAGAAGGATCTCACTTTCTTATACTCTCTCATTCATATCAATTCAAGCTGAATATCCACAATCAGATAACATCAATGGAATTAAAAAAGGAGTGCCGGAAAAGTTCCGGCACCCTCATTGTTTGTTTGACAATCATTCTTTGGTGACCAATTTCAATGGAACGGATATTGTGTCATCCACTTTGTCGCCTTTTAAGATTTTTTCAGCCGCATTAACCGCTTCTTCACCGATAAGTGCCGGTTGTTGGGCGATTGTAGCTTTTAGTTCACCGTTTTCAACTGCTTTCAATGCATCATCATTTCCGTCAAAACCAACCACGATGATGTCTTTTCCAGCTGCCTTGATTGCTTCAATGGCTCCTAGTGCCATTTCATCATTATGGGCGAATACCGCTTGGATGTCTTTATTGCCTTGCAGGATATTTTCCATGACGTTAAGCCCTTTTGTCCGGTCGAATTCCGCCGTTTGGCTTGTCTGGACATCTAACTGCTTGTCCGCAATATTGTGGAAACCTTTCCCGCGTTCACGAGTTGCAGATGCACCGGATACCCCTTCAAGTTCCACTACTTTCGCTTTTTCGCCAAGTTCCTTAACTAGATATTCTGCAGCCATTTCCCCGCCAGCCACATTGTCGGAAGCGATGAACGTTTCAATATCCCCTTCGTCTGAAGAGCGGTCAATCGTGATAACGGGAATGCCCGCTTCATTAGCTGATTGAACGGCTGAAGATATTGCCGCAGAGTCAGTAGGATTCACAAGAAGGACATCAACCTTTTGAAGGATTAGATCTTCAATTCCGCTGATTTGTTTTGCCGTATCATCTTGGGCGTCAACAACTGTGACTTTCATGCCTTTTTCTTTTGCTTCTTTTTCAATACCATCTTTTAAGGAAACGAAGAATGGATTGTTTAAAGTAGAGATGCTGACTCCGACTTTCACGTCTTTCATGGAGTCTTTCTTTTCCTTTTTATCATCTGTTAGACCAGAATCCATTGAACAGGCAGCCAAGACCATTAAAGAAAGAACCATGATGATCGATACTAATTTTTTCATTGATTACACCTCTTCTTATGATTTTTTACGGTCAAGTAAGACCGCGATTAATATAACTGCACCTTTCACCACTTGCTGGTAAAAAGAGGATACACCAAGTAAATTCATGCCGTTATTCAAGGTACCGATGATCAGGACACCGACCAGCGTTCCGAACAACCGACCTTTACCGCCTGAAAGGCTCGTTCCGCCCAGCACCACGGCTGCGATGGCATCCATTTCATAGGATTGGCCTGCCGTCGGCTGTGCCGAATTCAGACGGGATGTCAAAATGGCACCGGCAATGGCCGCCATCGTACCGGCCAGACCATAGATGGCCACCTTGACTCGGTCAACTTTAATCCCCGAAATACGGGAAGCCCTTTCATTTCCTCCAATGGCATAAGTTTTACGGCCAAAGGATGTTTTATGAAGCAGGAACCACAGGATTAAGAAAGCGATGACCATCACAACGGCCGGTACTGGCACTCCAAGGAAGTAACCTCTCCCAAGCATCTGGAACATAACGGAATCGCCAATTCCGGTAATCGGCTTTCCATCCGTATACACAAGCGTTAATCCCCGGAAAATCGTCATGGTGGCCAGTGTCACGATGAATGGTGCCATTTTTCCCTTTGAAACGAGTATCCCATTGATTACACCCATTATTGCACCTAGTAGAATGCCTACTAATATTGCTAAAATCGGATCTAATCCCGAGACCATCATACCAGCCATAAGTGCGCTGGATAGAGCTAAAATGGAACCGACGGACAAGTCGATGCCACCTGTCAATATGATAAAGGTCATTCCAAATGCAATAAGTGCATTGATGGAGGTTTGACGCAATAAATTCAATATATTATTCGGTTCCATGAATGATGGATTTAAAACGGTTATTACGATAAATAAAAGTACCAGGGCGAGTAAAGGACCGAATTTCTGCCAAATCCCGCTTTTCCCTGTAGCCTCAAGTTTCATCCTAGTTCCCTCCTGTCGCCAATGCCATAATTTTTTCTTGCGTCGCTTCCTGCTTTAACAATTCCCCAGCAATCTCACCTTCGTGAACGACAAGGATTCTATCACTCATTCCAATGACTTCCGGAAGCTCTGACGAAACCATGATGATGGCGATGCCTCGCTCCGTCAATTCATTCATCAACTCGTAAATTTCACGTTTTGCGCCAACATCTATGCCTCTGGTCGGTTCATCCATAATTAAAACTTTAGGGGAAGTCCCGATCCATTTGGCTATTACCACCTTCTGTTGATTTCCTCCGGATAGATTGCCGATTACCGTTTCAGCAGAAGATGTCTTTACATGAAGCCGCTTAATCATCATTTCGGCAAAGTTCATCTCATCTTCCGTTTTTACGATTCCGTTAGGAGCAAAACTTTTGAGATTCGGCAAGCCGATATTTTCCCTTACGGAAAAGTCCAGGATCAATCCCTCTTCTTTACGATTTTCCGTAATGAAAGCCAGGCCGTGTCGAACTGCATCCGTTGGTTTTCGTATGGAAACCTTCTTGCCTTCAATGGCGATTTCACCCCTGTCTATTTGGTCGACACCAAAAAGGGCACGCATTATTTCTGTTCTTCCTGCTCCCATCAATCCGGCGACACCGACAATCTCACCTTGGCGAACCGCGAAATGGATATCTTCAAAAAGCCCCTTTTTAGTTAAACCTTTTACATCAAGGACTATGTCGCCAAGGTTCGCTTCACGATGAGGAAAACGATCCTCCAGCTCCCGCCCTACCATTTTTTGAACGACTTCATCGAAATTTGTATCTGAAATTCTTTTCGTATCGACGGTTTTTCCGTCACGCATTACGGTGATCCTGTCACAAATGGCGAATATTTCTTCCATCCGATGAGAAATATAAACAAGCGATACACCCTTTTTGGTAAGACCCTTCATCACTTCAAAGAGCTTCTCTATTTCCCTATCAGTTAAAGCTGCTGTGGGCTCGTCCATGATGATGACTTCGGCATCCGTCATGAGCGCCTTGGCAATTTCAATCATTTGCTGTTCCCCGACAGAACAAAATCCGGCTTCCTTATCAAAAGGAAGGGAAATATTAAGTGTTTTAAAAATCTCGTTTGCACGCGCTTTCATTTGTTTCGTCTTCAGTACACCGAAGGCATTCACCATTTCCCTGCCGATAAATAGATTCTCCAGCACGGTCATTTCTGGCCAAATATTCAATTCCTGACGGATAAAGGCCATTCCCGCCTCTTCCGCTTCCTTTGAATCCTTGAATGAGGTTTCTTTACCGTTAATCTTGATCGTTCCTTGATCTTGTTTATGCAGCCCGGTCAAAATGTTCATCAAGGTTGATTTCCCCGCACCATTTTCTCCCATTAGCGCATGTACTTCCCCAGCCTCTAAAGAAAAATGAACACCTTCCAATACCTTGTTTTGACCAAATGCTTTATAAATATTGTGCATTTCGATTTGCATGCTCATCATCTCATTTCTTTAAAAGAATACTCCAGACTGCAATATGCAATTTGAATATGGCGTCGTCTCCCCGGTCCGGATTATTGCTTTTGCGTTGCTTGTCAGCCTTTTAAAATCCTCATGGGAAACATATTCAATCGCTGCTCCGAATTGCTGCTCCATATATTGATGCTGTTCCGGGTTTTTAACCTTCACTTCTGTGGCAGCGATAACTTTTTCAACAACCATATCTTCGTGAATTGCCCGGACGACATCTTGAAATGATGGTGTTCCAGGTGTCAATGCTAAGTCTATCTTACAAACTCCAGGTGGCACCGGCAGCCCGGCATCACCTACGACAATATAATCGGTATGACCAAGGTCAACCAGGACCTTGGCTATTGAACTATTGATGATTCCTTGACGTTTCATGCTTCAAAGCCCCTCTCGACCTCTATCCTTTGCGGCATGCCGCCTTGGGCTCCTAACTTCGTCACGGAAATGGATGCTACCCGGTTCGCGAATACCAAACATTCGTCAAAACTTTTTCCTTCTGCAACAGCCACGGCAAAGGCAGCATTGAATGTATCCCCTGCGCCTGTCGTATCCACCGCTTCCACTTCAAAGCTTGGAACAACCTTTTCTTCATGTCCGTCAAAATAACGGACGCCATTTTTTCCTTCGGTAATGAATAATTTATTGGGATGCTCAGTCAAGACTTCTGTTCTATCTCTCCCATTGAATAGTATTTCGAATTCATGTTCATTTGGAGTAAGGAATGATGCCTGTTGAATGACAGCCTCACTTAGCTTGCGGGCGGGAGCTGGGTTCAAAAGTAATCTCTTTTGAAGCGTGCTGCACAACTCAGCCAGATATTCCACCGTTTCCTCAGGTATTTCCTGCTGAACCAACACGATATCCGATTCCTCTATTACCTTTTTCGCCTTTTGTACATATTCAGGAGTAATGAAATCATTCGCACCCTTTACGACAATAATGCTGTTATCACCTTCCGAAAGGGTAATGTGTGCTGTCCCTGAAGCGGAACCTGTAACCGGTTCCACATACTTCGTGTTTACATGATTTTTTTTCAGGTTATCTAAGATGATCTCTCCATACACATCATCTCCTACACATCCAACCATCGACACTTCTGCACCAAGACGTGCCGCTGCAACAGCCTGGTTGGCTCCCTTTCCTCCAGGAACCGTGATAAATGACTCCCCTAAAACCGTTTCACCAGCCATTGGCCGCTTGGCTGATGTCACAACTAAGTCCATTGAGGAACTTCCCACTACAGCAATTCTAATCATGTCTTCTCCGCCTTCCTTCTCGTTGTTTGTCTCTCCACAAAAGAAACAGGGAGCTTTTCATGTGTTACTTCCAATTTTTCTTGATTGATCCTTTTAATTAGCATTTCCGCGGCTTGTGCCCCCATCTCATAGGCTGGCTGCCTAATTGTAGATAACGGCGGGTGCAATAACGCTGTGAAGGCGATATCATCATAGCCGATCAATTGTATGTCTTCCGGTATCCGTATTCCCCGTTTTAAAATCTCTTGAAGTGCGGCGGCTGCAACAATATCATTACAAGCTATGATTCCATCCGTTTCCGGATATTGCTCGAACAGCTGCTTCACGCAAGTTTGGCCGCCTTGAAGAGTTAGGGATGAATCCATGACTTGCACGTTAACTTTTGCTTGTTTCAATTCTTCGTATGCTGCCATGTACCGTTCATAAACAGGCTTTATTTCGACTGGCCCCCTAATGAGGACGATATTCGTACTGCCTCTATCCAGCAATACGCGTGCTGCCAGCTTACCGCCTGTCTTTTGATCGGAATAAACAGCTGGTAATTTCTCTGCTGTACGGTCGAGAAGGACAACTGGAATATCCAGATTATCGAAATTTTCATTGGCTTCTTCACTAGTTGAAGCAATCATGCCCACTACATTATTTTGCAGGAATGTGTCGATATATTCTATTTCTTTATCTCTCTTTTCATCACTATTTCCAAAAATTAACCGATAACCAAATTGCTGAAGATAATCCTCCACACCTCTAGCCATTTCTGGGAAGAAAGGATTCGTAATGTCCGGCAAAATCAAACCAACCAATTTGGATTTACGTTTGTAGAGGGATCTTGCCACTTCATTCGGTTTATAATTTAATTTCTCAACAGCTGCCATGACTACCTTTTTTGTGTCCTCATGTGCATAACCACTGCCATTCATAACTCTGGAAACCGTTGCCACAGAAACCCCAGCTTCCTTTGCCACATCCCGAATAGTTGCCAATATATCACCCTCAATAATTTTGTGTAACCGTTTACACATAGCTTATCACCAATTTAAATGCACGGCAAGCCCTCTTCCAAAGATATTTTTTTGGGAATTTGACCCAAAATCGAAGACAACAGTTCTACCTAACCGTTAAAGCTAAGTTGATTGGAGCGGAAGGTACGAGACTCCTGCGGGAAAAGCATGTCTAGGAGGCGCAAGCCGAGGAGGCTCCCTGACCGCCCGCGGAAAGCGAGTGCCTTGAGCGGAAATCAACGGTCAAATTGTAAGGGCCATAATAATACTGTGGAAAGGTGGTCGGAACACAAATTAACATCTTCAACTCCTTAGATATGGATTCTATCTAAATTTAATAACAAAGTTGATTGGAGTGGAAGGTACGAGACTCCTGCGGGAAAAGCGTGTCTAGGGAAGACCCCACAGGCGTAAGCCGAGGAGGCTCCCTGACCGCCCGCGGAAAGCGAGTGCCTTGAGCGGAAATCAACGGTCAAATTGATAAACCCCATAAGAAAACTGGCTCAAAAGTCTGAGCCAGTTTAACTTTATAGCGTTTTTGCAGGTAACTTTTCATAAAGGGCATTATTCACTTGCCCAAACTCAGATGCATGTGGACGGTCTTCACCATCGCTATACCCATATTGAAGCATCCGATTTCTATTCAGGCAGAGTTTTGTTAATTTTGGCGCAAAGAAATTGAATGTATCGAAACGATCCTGTAACATAGGGAATTTTTTCTGATGTGTCAGGATTGTTAGGGCGACGCCTTCCCAGAAAGCATTCTCATCCAAAAGGGACCTCTTCATCAGAAGTGTTGACAAGTATCGGAAATGACAGATGAATAGTCCCGTGAAAATGAATTGAACAAGCCCCTCGGGAGTCTCACTTCTTAGTACTTTCCTTAAATCATCAGGAAGGCTGCTTAATTCAGGAAGCGGCTGATCACTGACGTTTACATCATCTACAAAATCCTTGATGGCCAAACGGTGAGGCTTGTAATCCTTCAAAACTAATATGGTATTTTGACCATGCGGTGAGAAGACCAATCCATATTGATAGATAAAATGTAGTAATGGTGATAGGATGACGTCGAATAATTGAGCTGTCCAGGCTTCTGCAGTCAATCCCGATTTTTCAATAAGGCTTTCCACATATGGTTTACCTTTGCTGTCCACATGTAAAAGGGATGCAAGCGTAATGGGCTTTTCGCCTTCCTCCATATAACTGTAAATACTTTCTCTCCAAATCCCCCCAAGCATCTCTAAATATTGATACGGTACATTCTCTAGCTTGGAATAATACGGGTGATCAACATTTAAACTGGCCACTTCACCAGGAAGCACTACTTTGCATTGTTCTTTCAAGAATGAGTCATTTTCATAAATGTTCTTTATATACGCTGTGATTTTTGGGGCAATGACTGTGCGTTCAGCTGGCAATCCACGGTAGACTAGCGTATTTAAAATGCTCATTGGCAGCTTGACATGGTTTTTATCCTTGTTCGATACATTAACAAATGTCCGGATGGATTGTTGCGGCAAATACTTATCGGGACCATTTCCCAAAGCTACGATCAGCCCTTTAGCCAGGTCATCGGTAAAGTTTTGGATGATTACATTCTTCCACTGCCATTCATGAACAGGGAGGTAGTAATAGTTTTCTGCGTTCAGCCCTTTTTCCGTCAATATCTTTGCAAATGATTTTTGGGTTTCCCCATCCAGTTCATTCTCCATCAATTGCTTATAAGATAACGTTTCGACTGAATTGAATTCACCCCTCGTTTTATGGACGGCAATCCAAGATAACTGAACTTCCTTCTGGTTTTCTGGAGCGAACTGCAAATAATCATCATAACCGAAACCGATTCTTCCCTTGTTATAAGCAATCCAAGGGTGACCGCTCATTTCTCCTTCAAGTAATGCATAATCCAGTTCGACTAAATCATCCGCATCCTGTTCAGGTTTGGAAAGCAGTTGGAGATCCGCAAGCAGCGTATGATGGAATTCTTTGATTAAATGTCCTGTTGTTTCTGCAGTCATCCCAATTAACGGCTGGATGTCCAAAATGAATTGAATGGCATCCTTGGCCTGTGTAAAGCCTTCCGTTTCACATACCTGGATCGACTCAGCCTGTACTTCGTAGCTGTCAAAAAGACGGGGCCTCGCCAAAAACCGATAAGATTTCCCCTTATTTATCTTTAACTCATATAAGTTTCCTGCTGTATTTTCGTTCAGGACAGCTGGATGGATCATATCTTCATACATATACTCAGAAATCATCTTGGCCAGCAGGTTTTGGTTTACTATCGACCAATTTTTTTCTGAAACTGCCTGTTCCACTTCATTTATGAACTGCATATAAATTCTCCCTTCCCTTCTCTTAGTAAGCCATGACGGGTGTTTTTACACGGAATGACTGAAATGCACCCTTTGGCTCGGATGGATAAACTTCTTTACCTGCCAATTGATTGATGATAATAGAATTTCGGAATGCTCCTAAGCCTAGATCCGGTGCACCCACACCATGTGTATGTATCTCGCCATTTTGAATAAAAAGATGATTCGGTGTAGAGATGGCCATTCCTACCCGATAGTCTTTCGTTATTGCAAGTCGACCCAAGTCATCGCGGACTAAATGGTCCTCCATGGTTTCAAGGAATGCCGGAAGGGTTGATTTATAGCCCGTCCCAAAAACGATCGCCTCTGTATCCACATCAAATTCGCTATCTTCTACCCACTGTCGGCATTTCAATTCCCAGCCATTTTCAGCAGGGGTAACCGCTGCAACTTCGGTCATTGCCCGAAGTTCAATGGACAGTTCCGCATTTCCAATCGATTTTTCATACATCTTGTCAAAAATTGCTGCGATTGTAGTGGCGCTGATGCCTTTATACAATAAATCCTGTTTTGGCAGGATTTCATCCTTTTTTTCCTGAGGCAGCCGATAAAAGAAATCAAGGTAATCCGGCGTGAAATATTCCAATCCGAGTTTTGAATATTCCATAGGGAAAAATCCCTTGGATCTTGTATACCAGTTTAGCTGGTAGCCATTTTCCTCCTGCTCATTAAGCAGATCCAGAAAGACCTCGGCTGCACTTTGTCCAGATCCGACAACCGTTACGGATTTTTTCTTTAAGATATTTTCTTTATTCCGTAAATAATCGGCCGAATGCAGGATGCTCTCTCCCATATATGGATGAAAAGCCGATGGAACAGTCGGGGCGCTGCCAATTCCCATGACTACATGACGGCTATAATAGACTTCGATCTTTTGTGATTGTGCATCCCTTACACTGATTTGATAGCAGGGTTCATCTTGATCCCCTATATATTCAACCGCCTCCACCGCTTTTCCAAAACGGCAGCTATCAAGTTGATGGGCAGCCCAGCGGCAATAATCGTTATATTCTTTTCGTGGAATCAAGAATTTTTCAAGGAAGTAGAAATGATAAAGCCGATCATGCTGCTGTAAATAATTCAGGTAACTATATGGACTTGTCACATCTGCCATGCTAACCAGATCGGCAAAGAACGGTACCTGCAGAGTTGTCCCTTCCAACAGCATCCCTTCATGCCAATTAAATTCCCGCTTTTTCTCAAAAAAGACGGCATTCAACTCCGGGGTTTTCTCCAAAAGGGCCGCAAGTCCAAGATTAAAGGGACCTATCCCTATCCCTACCAGGTCATAGATAGATTGTTGCTTCTCCATAGTTCCACTTCCTCTCGAAATTCTCCCGTGTACATGACATTAGCAATGCCGTTTTATCTGGGAGCTTAATTTCTTTAATTGGGGTAAACCCGCATTTTTCAAATAAATGAATCATCTTTGCATTCCTGATATCCGGTTCTGCCATCACTTTGTTTGTTGTTGAAGTCAGTAGTTGGAATTTCACCATTGCACGTAAAAACGGCAAAGCCAGTCCTTTTCCAAGGTAATCCGAATCACCAATGAGTAAATGAATGCCTTGATCTCCCTCTTCGGATTCATAATAATCTTCGATGATATCGCCTTTTACCCAATACGATTCCCAATAGCTCATGGGAATGGAGTCCAGACAGCCTAAATAGAGTGTTTGGTGTGTATCAGCCAATGCCTTTTTTAAATGAACAGCGAATTTTTCTTTTGTGAAATTCAAATTCCAGTAGGGTATCACATGATCTTCATGCATCCATTTATGCAATGTATCCAAATCCCTCTCAAATTCAACTTTGACAAATGAAAGCTGCTGATTACAGTCCTTAAGCATTTCTTCATAACTATTTTTCATGGACGGCCATAACCCCCTGTGCGAACGGATTATCAATCGTCGTATAAACGGATTGTGTCTCAAGTGAACCGACAAGCTCATCCATATCATGAAAACGTGTCAGTAAATTAGCCTTACAAGATAATTCCCGGGCATGAAGCAATTTTGAAACAACTCGATTCAAACCTTCATCTCCGCTTTCCGTACTGAATGTTTCCAGTTGTTCCTGAACGAGCTGTAACAGTGTTTTTTCTGATACTAATCCTTCCGTACCAAAATTATTGATCAGGCCTAATAAGTGATTAAAGAAGAAATAGTATTGAAGTCTTTCTTCAGCGACTTCATCAGAACAAATCGTGAAGCTTTTTTCACTTAGTTCAGGCAAGATCTTCAGCAGCCTGTCCACTTTGGACTCACAGTAGTAATACCCTTGATTATCACGATAATAAAAAGTGGCTGGATACCCATCTTGAAGCTGAATGATGGAATTTTGTTGATGGGCCTCCAAAACAATTCCATACTCTTCAAATAGCCAAAGCATCGGTTTCAATGTCGTTGACAGATAGGTTTTGAACCAATCCTTACTCACTTCTTCAGTACTGCGGTTTTCATCAGCTGATAATTTGCGGATGATCGCTCCAAGTCTTGATGGGGCACCATAGGCATTATCCTGACATAAGCCGGCAATCAGGATTGCTTGTTTATCGTTTTCATAAAAAGGGTTTTCCCGAATATCAACATCGAATCCTGATTCTTCCTCGGTTGTTTTGATCGTTAGGTAAGCAGGGTCCTTGATGATACGGAAGGAGGGGTGCCGTTCTTTTAGATCGTCGCCCACTTTAGAATCTATTAATTTTGCAATTTCGACACCACGATCCAATTCTTTTTGCAGATTTGCACGTAAAGAATTCGTGATTTTAACCGGAACGGAAAATTTGTACATATATTTCGATGTCGGACTATATACCGTTCTAAATGAAGAGGTGGCCGTGAATTTTTTTCCAAGCGGTCCGGCATAAACTAGTGTCCCTTGCTCGAGTAGCCTCTTGACCTCTTCTTTTTCGATAAGCACTTTTGCCTGGAGCGGGTGTGCCGGGATGATGATATATTGGCTTTCCTTTTGGCAATAAGTTCTTCGGAATTCACTGGAAATCTCTAGGTCACCGGCTAATTCCTGTTTAATGATCTCACTTGCCGATGTGACTTCACTGGAATCCTGGATGACAATTGAGGGTTCTGCCAGGAAGTAGTGCAGCTGAAACTCCCCTTTTAATTCTGGTGAATAGATCCATTCATCTTTTTCTGAAATTCCCTGCTTGCTTTTCGGTGTCGGGTGGAACAGGTGCCCGAATAATAGAGACTGCTCTGCTTCGATGTAGGTGAATTCAGGACTTTGAAGTGCATCAACGTCTTCCGTCCTGGCTTCAACATACCGTTGAATATTTTGGCTGCTTAGGATTACGCGCAGCATCAATTCATCTTCACTATCCGTCCGGCCCTGCTCATTCAATAATTCTTTAGAAACAATCGAGACCATTGTCACGTAATCTAATTCATGCACTTGTTTGGATGCCATTTGATAGTAAATCGGGAAGTTAAAAATATGACGCCCCGTTTCCGACCAATATTTAAGCGGAACAAGCAATTCAATATCTTGGGATATGAGCTTACTGACCATTAATGAATCCGAAATGGATCCCTCCAAATTCGGCCAGTTTTTCGTTTCTTCTAAACTGCAATTTCCGGTTTCCCGGAAATAACAATTCAGAAAGCTTTGCATCGTCGCCCTTTCAGCTATTTGCTTACCATTCATATTCATTCCTCCATCATCTTGAACATTTCACCTAATACTCGAATTTCGTCTAAAATTTCCTCTATGTGTTCAAGCCTCGTCATTGGATTCAATAGTGTCATTTTTAAATATACCTGGCCTTCAAAACGTGTTTTTGCTAAAAATGCACGTCCGCTTTTCAGTAATTCTTGCTGAATCTGTTTATTTAATAGATTTACTAACTGTTCACTTTCTCCTTCGGGATTATAACGGAATACAACCGCATTCAATTCAGGTTCTTTATTCAATACTGTGAACCCTTCCTCTTTATCGATCTTCACAGCCACTTCACGTGCAAGGTGACAAGTATAGTCGATCATTTCGGCAAAGGCATCCAGTCCAACGACCTTCAATGACATCCAGAGTTTCAGTGCGTCGAACCTTCTCGTCGTTTGAACCGATTTATTGACTAAGTGAACCATGCCCTCCGCTTCATCTTCCTGTGGATTCAAGTAATCGGCGTGATGCTGGATATATTGAAATGAGTTGCTGTCAGAGACAAGAAAAGCACCGCAACTGATGGGTTGATAGAATAATTTGTGAAAATCGACCGTAATCGAGTCCGCCCGTTCAATTCCGCTGATTAACTCTTTGTAATCCTTACTTAAAATCATCGCGCCTCCATATGCGGCATCGACATGCAGCCATATCCCACTCTTCCTTGCAGCTTCGGACAATTCGTGTAACGGATCGATTGAACCAAAATCCGTTGTTCCACAAGTTGCAACGATGGCAAATGGCAGTAAACCCTGTTCCTCTAAATGCAGCAGCTGTTGATTTAATTCAGCTACGGACAGACGGTGATTTGAATCCGTTTTAATCGTGATTACGGCCTGTTCACCAAGCCCCAGCTGTGCCGCTGATTTACGAACCGTAAAGTGGGCAGCCTCGGAGCATAAGATCCGCAATTTTTTCGCCTCGACCGGCAAGCCATGCTGTTGAACGTCAACACCCCAGAATTTCTTACAATAAGCGTCCCTAGCCAATAGCAGGCCCATATAATTAGATTGGGTTCCACCGCTTGTGAAAATCCCATCCGCTTGTTCCGGCAACCCTACCTGACTGCAAAGCCAATCTATTAAACGCTCTTCAACGAAGGTTGCCGCCGAGCTTTGGTCCCATGAATCCATGGATTGATTCAACGTACCGATAATCATTTCGGCAGCCACCGCAGGTATTAATGTCGGGCAATGCAAATGTCCGATACAAGCAGGGCTATGTACATTGATGCTGTCATTAATAACAAACTCTTCCAGCTCATCCGCTACCGCTTCAAGTGTCTTCCCTTTTGGAGAAGCGAGTGTCAGCTCGTTTAATCTTGCTTCGATTTCATAGGGTTTTTTCCCAGAGTATGGTGAATTATTCCCGTTTAAAAAGCTGGTCAGCTTTTTTTCAATGATGTTTAATGACTGGCTGTAGTTATTGAAGCCTTCTTCGTTATTCAGGAAAAATCGAGAATAGGCAAAATCCGTTTTATTTATCATTTCGATCATTGATCATTCACCCTCTTGCAACAGCTGCACGAACAGCTTGTTCAAAAATTGCAGTGGCCTCGCGAAGCTGGGATTCCGTAACGATCAATGGAGGCAAGAACCTCACTACACTTCCATGTCTGCCGCCAACTTCGAGAATCAACCCTCTTTGAAAACATTCCTGTTGAATGGCACTGGCAAGTTGCGAATCAGCAGGATGGCTCCCATTCGCATTTTGCGGTTCTTCATGATTGATCATTTCCACACCGATCATTAATCCCCGGCCCCTGACATCCCCGATCTGCGGAATATCTTTTTGCAAATCTTTAAGAATATCCTTTAAGATTTCTCCCATTTTAGCGGCATGCTCCACAAGATTCGTCTCTTTCATGTATTTTAAAGTTGCTGTTCCCGCTGCCATCGCCATTTGATTTCCGCGGAATGTACCGATATGGGCACCTGGAGACCATAAATCCAGCTCTTTGTTATAAATAACCACCGATAATGGAAGACTTCCGCCTATTGCTTTGGATAGTACAAGAACATCCGGAACGATACCTGCATGTTCAAACGCAAACATTTTCCCTGTACGGCCGATACCTGATTGAACTTCGTCGATGATTAGCGGAATGCCCTTCTCTTTCGTTATTCTCCTGATTTCCTTAAGCCATGGAATTGGAGCTGGAATGGAACCTCCCTCGCCTTGTACTGCCTCCAAAATCATTCCGGCAGGCGCCAATAATCCTGATTCGGGATCGTTCAATAGATTTTCGATATACTGGCTGCTGATTTTATGGCTTTCTTCTCCGCCTATTCCAAAGGGACAGCGATATTGATAGGGATATGGCAGGAATTGTACATCCGGCATCAACCCTTGTATTTTTTCCTTTGGCTTTGTATTGCCGCTGATTGACATCGTTGCATGCGTTGCCCCGTGGTAAGCTCCTTGGAAGGATAATATGCTTCTATTGCCTGTCGCTGTTTTAACCAGTTTAAGTGCTGCCTCAATGGCATCTCCGCCAGTAGGACCACAGAATTGAATTTTTGCATTTTTCCTGAATTCCTCAGGCAGGCATTCAAAAATTTCATCGACGAACTGCTCTTTGATCGGCGTCGTAAAGTCCAATGTATGTAAAGGACGCTTATCCTTAAGAACTTTTTCCATTGCTTCAAGCACAGCCGGATGATTGTGTCCGAGCGCTAATGTTCCAGCCCCGGCAAGAAAATCAATATATCGTTTTCCATCCATGTCCGTTAGGTAAATTCCCTCCGCTTGATCGATCGCCATGGGTAATCTTCTAGGGTAAGATCGGGCATTTGATTCCCTTGTATTTTGTTGTTCCAGTAGTTGATCATTTTTTGTAAGCATATTCGTTACCATAGTGAACCTCCATGTATTGAATTAATTGAGAATAATTATCATTATCATGGACCTTATTCTAATGATAATGATAATTATTCTCAATGAGTAAATTCACTCATTTTTCTTCTAGTAAATTCCAATAAAATTAAGAAAAGGTTAAAACTGGGGCCTATTCTCTATTAATCTATTGAATATAAAAATGTTGTTAAGGTTTTATTAAGATTCTGTTTATAAGCTGAATGCAGTCAAAAATCAAGGAAAGGGAGGAACAACAATGAATGGTTTAAAGGGAAGGCGGGAGCTCAAACATGCAATCACCAAGGCGGATTGTCATTTATTAAGAAAAAATCTGCAAAACTTCATGAGGCTTGATCCGCATGGGCTGGATGGGAAATATTTAATTCGAAGTGTCTATTTCGATAACTCTGACAATAAAATCCTGCGGCAAAAAACAGAAGGATTCTATCACAGGGATAAGTTCAGGGCTAGACTTTATGATCACAATACCGATTTCATCAATCTAGAAAAAAAGAGTAAGCGGAATAACCTTACCTATAAACAGAAGTGCAGGCTTTCTGCCGAGGAATACGAACGGATCCGTTCTGGGGATATAGATTGGATGTCCGAAGATTCAAGGGATATACTCAGGGACTTATACGTTCAAATGACCCTTTTCCAAATCAAGCCGACAACCGTCGTTGACTATGAAAGGGAGGTATTCATCTATGAGTACGGAAATGTGCGGGTCACCTTTGACAGTAATGTGAAAACGAGCTATCGGGATACGGACTTCCTGAATCCCGAATTAATCGTGGTTGATGCTTTAGACCCGAATTGTGTCATCCTGGAAATAAAGTTTGACGAATTTCTTCCGGATATCATCAAACAATTGTTATCCATCATCGATACTAGAAAAACGGCTTTTTCAAAATACCAACTAAGCAGAAGATACGGCTGATTGAGCAAACATAATATTTGGAGGAATAGTAAATGGATACGACGACAACTAGCACCACCTTTAATGATATTTTCAAATCAAGCTTTTTGGACAAGACCGAGAGCTTTTCAATCATTGACTCCCTAATTGGATTACTGTTGGCATTTGCCATCGGGTTGTTCATTTACGTCATTTATAAGAAGACCTTTTCAGGTGTGATGTACTCACACAATTTCAATATATCCCTCATCATCATGACAATGGCCACGGCTTTGATCATCATGGGCATCTCAACGAATATCGTTATCTCCCTTGGTATGGTCGGTGCACTCTCAATCGTACGATTCAGAACGCCTATCAAAGATCCCATGGATTTGGTCTTCCTATTCTGGGCAGCGGCCTCCGGGATTTTATGCGGGGCAGGACTAATTCCGCTGGTTATTATCGGTGCCATCTTAATAGGTATCGTCATGCTCATATTTGCCAATCGGATCACTGTTGAAAATCCATTTTTATTAATCGTTAAATATTCAGATGCTTCAATTGAAAAAACGTTGGAAGAAATGATAGCCAACAAGGTGAAAAAGCATTCCGTCAAATCGAAATCCGTCATGGCGGATAATAACCTCGAAGTGACATATGAAATTCGATTAAAAGATAATAATGCCGAATTCATTAATCAAGTCAAGGACATGAACAGCGTTCACTCTGCCATCATGTTAAGTTATGATGGCAACTTCACAGCTTAAGATAGATGGCGGACATAAATATCCATGCCCACCCCTCTATATAAGACTACAGGAGGAAGGAGCCAAGGCATGTTAAAAACAAGATATGTTGTAGCGACCATTGGATTATTGATAATGATTTTTATAGCAGTGATGTTCTTCCTTCCCAATCTTCAAGTTGAAAAAGCCACTAAAGGAAATACTTATACAGAATCTGTATTTGATCAAAGTAAGGTGACAACCGTGGATATAACATTGGCTGATGAGGATTTGGATTCCATCCTGGATAACCCCACTGAAAAGGAAATCGTTAATGCCGATGTAACGATAGATGGGGAGACGGTTAAAAACGTGGGATTTCGCACCAAGGGAAACCTTTCCTTGAATTCCGTTGTTCAAATGGGAGATTCCGATCGTTACAGCTGGAAGATAGACTTTGATTATTATCAGGAAGATCAAGATTTTCACGGCCTGAAGAAGTTGGCCCTAAACAATAATTACAGTGATCCAACCTATATGAGAGAATACCTTTCCTATGAATTAATGGATAAGATGGACATAGCGACTCCAGGACATTCCTATATGTACGTGACCATCAACGGAAAGGAATGGGGCCTTTATCTAGGGGTGGAAGCTATAGAAGAAACCTTTCTAAATACCAACTTCACTGATGGCACAGGCGATCTCTATTATCCGGATGGTACGGGAAGCGATTTAAAGTGGATCAGCGAAGACATTGATGACTACACAGGATTAAACTTGAAAACAAACGATAATTCGGACCAATCCTCCATGATCAAAATGCTCGATGCCATCAATAATGGCGGGAATCTGGAGGAAGTCCTGGATGTCGATGAGATGCTGCGCTATTTCGCAGCCAATACTGCCCTTGTCAACCTCGATCACTATCAAGGAGATAAAAAGCACAATTACTACCTGTATGAAGAGAACGGGGTCTTTTCGATATTGCCCTGGGACTATAATATGTCATTTGGCGGTTATTCCGGAGGCGGCGGGCGACTGGCGGGCGACTCTGATCAAGAAACCGCTGACCAAAAAAATGGAACGGCTGCTGAGGGTAACGCCGATGCCGCTAAGCAGGATGACAAGGAATCCCTTGGAGGGGCACCGAATATGAACGGTGGCGGAATGATGGATATGAGCTCAAATTTCATGAATGAAAGTAATATCAACTTCAGCATTACCGAGCCTGTTTCAGGTACAACCCTTGAAGAGCGCCCTTTATTGAATGCCCTGCTTTCCAACGACAAGTACCGTGAAAAATATTATGATTATCTAAATGACATTGCCACAGATTTTTTCTCTGAAGAAAATATGACAGCAATGACCACTGAAATTACTAAATTGATCACATCATATGTGAAAAAGGACCCGACCAAGTTTTATACTATGGACGAGTATACAGAAGCAACGTCAGGCGAGGAAACCCTGGTTGACTTCGCTGTCAAACGTGCTGAATCAATATTGGCACAGCTTTCAGGAGATCTGGTCGTGAAAGCCGAGACAGAAAGCAGTATGGGCGGCGGAGCTCCTAATATCGGCGATGACGCAAATGCAGGCCAGCAACCGCCAAACATGGGCGGCGAGAATGGGGCTGCGATGCAGCCACCGGACATGGACCGGGGCGGGAATGGTGCACCTCCTGGTTTAACCGGGAACATGGCCCAAAAGGGGGCAGGTAACAGCGCCTCATCAAAAGATACGATCATTCTATCTTCCGTGCTTCTAATCTTACTATTAGGTGCAATGGCTTTCGCCCACTTCTTTAAACGAAGAGGTAAAAAAGGATAATAGACTTACGAAAAACTGAGGTATCCCTAAAATTCGGGATACCTTTTTTGAATGGCGTATAGGCATTCTCCGGGTTATTCCTCCACATTTGAATTATTTTTAGCTACTAATCAATATAAAATACCCTTATTTGGTATAAAATAGTAAAATAGAGAGGTAAATGAACCTCTATCCTGAGGATTGTTCACTTGTTTATCATTTGATTTTAGTGGGTAAAGATTTCCATTATTACTTTATCCGATCGCATTAGTTTCACTTTTGTTAAAAACAGGTCGGTGTCAGGGGGGGAACGGATGAAAAGAAATCATACGATGATGCAATTTTTTGAGTGGCATCTTGAGGCAGATGGTTCTCATTGGGAAAGATTGAAATATTCAGCCTCAAAGTTGAAGGATATAGGAATTGACTGCGTTTGGCTTCCGCCAGTCACCAAAGGGCAATCCGTTGGGGATAATGGATATGGAATATATGACGGTTATGATTTGGGGGAATTTGACCAAAAAGGAACCGTTCGTACCAAATACGGAACCAAAGATGAATTGCTGCAAGCAATAGCCACCTGTCATAACTACGGACTTTGCGTTTATATCGATTTAGTCATGAACCATAAGGCAGGAGCTGACGGAACCGAAAAATTTGAGGTGATTGAAGTCAATCCAGACAACCGTATGGAAGATATTTCAGAACCATTCGAAATGGAAGGCTGGACCAAATTCGATTTTCCGGGACGTAAAAATAAATACTCTGACTTTAAGTGGAACCATACTCATTTCAATGGTACAGACTATGATGCCGAAAACGACAAAATGGGTGTATTTCGCATCACAGGCGAAAATAAGCACTGGAATAAGCATGTCATCGATGAATTCGGAAACTACGATTATTTAATGTTTGCCAACATCGATTACAGCCTGCCGGAAGTTCGTAAGGAAATGATTAGCTGGGGAAAATGGATGGTTGATACGTTAAAGTGTGATGGTTTTCGTTTGGACGCCGTTAAACATATCGATTATGAATTCATCAACGAATTTCTCCAAGAACTCATTCCTTATACAAAGGAACATTTTTTCATGGTCGGCGAATTTTGGAAGGCGGACGTTAAAGCCTGTCAAACTTACTTAGAGCAAACCAATCATGACCTCAACTTGTTCGATGTTTCCCTGCATTATAAATTTCATGAGGCCTCAAACGCAGGAACAGACTTCGACCTCTCAACCATCTTTGATGATACCCTCGTCCAAACCAATCCAGCAGAGGCTGTCACTTTTGTCGATAACCATGACTCCCAGCCTCATGAATCACTGGAGTCTTGGGTAAAGGACTGGTTCAAGCCATCGGCATATGCACTTACCTTGCTTAGACTTTGCGGTTATCCGTGTGTCTTTTACGGAGACTATTATGGAATCGGCGGACCTTCTCCGGTGCCTGGGAAAAAGGATATCCTGGATCGCCTATTATTCGCTAGGTATGAAAAAGCTTACGGAGAACAAACCGATTACTTTGATGATCCAAATACAATAGGCTGGGTCCGGCACGGAGTTGAAGAGCTAGAAGGCTCGGGGTGTGCGGTCATTATCTCTAATGGAGATCACAACAGTGAAAAAAGGATGTTCGTCGGTGAACATCGGGCTGGTGAAATCTGGAGTGATTTAACCTATCATAGAGATGACCACATCACCATTGAAGAAGATGGGTTCGCGACATTCCCCGTTCATGGAAAAAGCGTATCCGTATGGGCCTTGAATAATCCACTCTAAAAAGAGATAGCAAGGAACGGCATGTCTTTTGCAGATATGCTGTTCTTTGCTGATTACACCACCCAAGAAGATTTGGAAAAAGATAATTTTTCCATTACGGTCAATCATGGTAAGATAAGGGAAAAAGGAGTTGAAGGAAAAGTGAAAAATGAAATCATTGAAAGATTCACTTCTTATGTGAAAGTGGATACCCAATCGAATGAGGAAAATCCCTCATGCCCTTCTACACCCGGACAGCTGACCTTGGCAAATGCACTGGTCAAGGAACTTCAATCCATTGGGATGAAGGATGTGACAATTGATGGGAACGGCTATGTCATGGCAACCTTGCCAGCCAATTCAAATAAGGATGTCCCGACAATCGGTTTCTTGGCCCATGTCGATACAGCAACGGATTTCACTGGAAAAGATGTAAAACCGCAAATCGTTGACAACTATGATGGCAAAGATCTTACTTTACATGAAAAATTGGATGTCATTCTTTCACCTGATGATTTTCCTTCGCTTAAGAACTATAAAGGGCATACCTTGATTACGACGGATGGGACAACCCTGTTGGGAGCAGATAATAAGGCTGGAATTGCCGAAATCATGACTGCCATGGATTACTTGATTCAGCATCCGGAAATCAAGCATGGAAAAATCCGTGTTGCTTTTACTCCCGATGAGGAAATCGGAAGGGGACCCCATAAGTTTGATGTAGATGCTTTTGGTGCCCAATTTGCCTACACCGTGGACGGCGGCCCACTTGGAGAACTTGAATATGAAAGCTTCAATGCAGCATCGGCCAAAATCCTGATCAAAGGGACGAATATTCACCCTGGTACGGCTAAAGGAAAAATGGTCAATTCAGCCAAAATCGCAATGGAATTCCATAATAGGCTCCCAGTGGCGGAAGCACCGGAATATACGGAGGGTTACGAAGGATTTTATCATCTGCTTTCATTTCACGGTGATGTGGAAGAGACCAAGCTTTCTTACATCATCAGGGATTTCGACCGCCAAAAATTTAATGACCGCAAGGAATATATAACAAAAGTAAGCGAGGATTTAAAAGAAAAATATGGGCAAAACCGGATCCAGCTTGAATTACACGACCAATACTTCAACATGAAGGAAAAAATTGAGCCCGTTAAGGAAATCGTGGATATTGCCCATAAAGCAATGGAGAAACTCGATATAAAACCGAAAATCTCACCAATACGCGGTGGTACGGACGGTTCTCAATTATCTTATATGGGACTGCCAACACCCAACATCTTTACGGGCGGGGAGAACTTTCATGGCAAATATGAATTTATTTCCGTCGATAATATGATACTGGCCACTAAGGTTATCGTTGGCATTGCATCGCTTTTTGAAGAAAAGGCAAAGTAGCATGATACCTGTTTATTGAAAAACCCCCAGACTCCAAGTCTGGGGGTTTTGATTCAATATTAAGCGCGTGTCCAGTGACGGTGCTTGGCAATTGCCTCGATAAAGGCATAACCACTATTTTTATCCGTAATAGCTACAATGCCTCCGGCTGGATCATTGGAAACGATGCCTGCCTTCGATAAGATCTCGGCTCCTTCTTTTCCCGCTCCAATCGCTTTGAAATGATTGTAGGCTTCATCAACAAAGTAAATGGGTTCCTTGGACGCCTTTAAGGCATCGACACTCTCCTGGCCTCCTGCCACATATACAGCATCGAAAAGTACCGAATCGGCTGTCAGGAATGTCTGATTCACCTCGACCTGCTGTCCTTCAGAACTTGTAATCAATCCACGATTAATGCTGATGATTTCAGCCGTTATACCTGCAGATTTAAATGATTCCAAGACTTGATCAACCTCCGGCCCGTTGAAACCATCTGCGGCCAGGATTGCCACTTTTCTTGTTGCGGCCGTGTTCACTTTCATTTGCTCCTGGCTTAAAGCTGGAGAAGCCAAGTCCATTTTGACCTCACTTTTGTTGGATGGAGGCTTCACGCCCACTCCAATAGCGATCGTTTTGGCCAGTTCGACATCTACATTGCTGAACATCTCGACAATTTGCTGCTGAACGTCCTTATTTTTCACTTTTCCCACTTCAAAGTGGAAAGCCTGTATAATATGCTCCTTCTCCACTTCCGTCATGCTATTCCAAAATAGTTTAGCCTGGCTGTAATGATCCTTGAAGCTTTCACTGCGCTGCCGGACCTTTCTGCCATCGACTTTTTCCTGGTAATGTGCATAGCCGCCTTCCTCTTCCGAAGCAGGTTCAGGAGAGTTGCCTGCAAGGGAATTTTTGTGGTAGCTGACCGGCCCTGGATTTATTGACATTCTGTGCATGCCATCGCGCTGATTATTATGAACGGGGGCAACCGACCTATTAATCGGAAGCTCATGGAAGTTCGGTCCTCCCAATCGGGATAGCTGGGTATCGGTGTATGAGAATAAACGTCCCTGAAGCAGCGGATCATTTGAAAAGTCAATACCAGGTACAACATGCCCCGGATGGAAAGCTATCTGTTCCGTCTCTGCAAAAAAGTTATCCGTATTTTGGTTCAAAACCATTTTTCCGATTATTTTAACCGGGATTTGTTCTTCCGGCCATAGTTTAGTAGGATCAAGGATATCAAAGTCAAATTTGAATTCATCTTCTTCCTTAATCATTTGGACGCCAAATTCAAATTCAGGATAATTTCCGGTATCTATCGCTTCCCACAAATCTTGGCGGTGAAAATCAGGATTCTTCCCTGCAATTTTCTGTGCCTCATCCCAGACAAGGGATTTAACTCCCAGTACAGGCTTCCAATGGAATTTTACGAAATGGGCCACGCCCTGCTCATTTACAAAACGGAATGTGTGGACACCAAACCCTTCCATCATCCGGAAACTTCTCGGTATGGCCCTATCAGATAGATGCCACATGACCATATGTGCCGTTTCTTCATTGTTGGCTACGAAATCCCAAAAAGTATCATGGGCAGACGCGGCCTGAGGTATTTCATTATGAGGCTCCGGTTTAACCGCATGAATTAAATCCGGGAACTTAATGGCATCCTGGATAAAAAATACCGGAATATTATTTCCGACCAAATCATAGTTTCCTTCCTCCGTATAAAACTTTGTAGAGAATCCCCTTACATCACGGACCGAGTCTGCCGAACCTCGGGAACCTGCCACAGTGGAGTAACGAACGAATACTGGTGTCTTGACTGAAGGGTCTTGAAGAAACTTGGCTTTTGTATATTCGGTCATCGGTTCATATACCTGGAAATATCCATGTGCACCAGATCCCCGCGCATGGACAATCCGCTCAGGAATACGCTCATGGTCAAAATTAGTCATTTTTTCACGAAAATGAAAATCCTCCATCAAAGTTGGACCACGGGTTCCCGCTTTCAAAGAATGCTCATCCTCAGAAACACGCAAACCTTGGTTAGTCGTCATCTTTTCCCCATTATCGTCCACTCGATATTGATCCAACTGCCGCTGCTTACTTTGCTCATCGATTCTTCCGCTTTCATTTGCTTTCGTCATCCCACTCAATCCCTCCATGTCTATGAATTCAGATTAAATCGTGTTGTATGTATTTATTGATTCATAATAACTGCATTATCCTTCCTCATATACCACTCTGTTTTGATGGATAAACAGAATTCAGAAAAAGAATCTTAACTACCTCATTAAACAAAGGTTATTATTCCTGGACGGATCATTTTGGCGTGGGTCGGATTATTCTGGAGGTAGGTCGAATTCTTCCCGGGGTAGGTCGAATTATGTCTTAGATAGGTCGAATTCTTCCTGTCCCCAGTTTTGAATAAAAAGAAGCGGGAAGACCGACTTTGGTCTTCCCGCTTCTTACATTCAACACCCTTTAGTTCTTAAAGGCCTCTGAAACCTTCAAAAGTTTGCCTTTTACTTTCGTATTTTTCATCACTTTCAAGACAAGCGGTCCCTTTTCATTCAATATTTCCACATAAGAAACATTGTCCTGAATCGTAATGATCCCGATGTCCTCTGCATTCACTCCATCAATCTTAGCGATGGTTCCGACAAAATCCACAGCCCTGAGTTTCTTTTTCTTGCCGCCATTAAAATACAGCTTCATGATTTGTTTATTCAATTGTTCGCTTTTATCTTTTTTGATCTTTGGACGAGCTTCCAATTTCGCTTCGAATTCCATTTTTTTATTGGAGACTTCCTCTTTTGAAGGAACAGCCATCTTAGGGATTTCAAAACCGATATATCCTTGGATTTCAGCAAGGAATTTATCTTCGTACGGCGTCACAAAAGTAATGGCCTTTCCTTTTTTGCCGGCACGGCCCGTTCTTCCAGTCCGATGTACGTAACTTTCCTTTTCCAATGGCAGGTCATAGTTAATCACATGGGTTATATTGTCGATGTCAATTCCACGTGCAGCAACATCTGTCGCAACCAAATAGCGGAATTCACCTCTTCTGAATTCATTCATCACTGCAAGGCGATCTTCCTGAAGCATGCCGCCGTGAATCATATCACACGGATATTCCAGCTCCAGCAGTTGTTCACATACTTGGTCCACCCTGTCTTTTGTCCGGCAGAAAATGATGCAGCTATCGGGGTTTTCCGTGATGGTGACGTCCCTAAGCAGGGAAAACTTATCATCTTCCTTCACTTCAATAAGAGCATGTTCAATTTTCTCCGTCGTTAATCCCTTTGCTTTGATTTCAATATCCAAAGGATCTTTCATATATTGCTTGCATAGCTTTTTTATACTCTCAGGTAACGTAGCAGAGAACAGCATGGTTACTCTATCTTTCGGAAGCTCTTTAATAATGGCTTCCACTTGTTCAATGAAGCCCATATTCAGCATTTCATCCGCTTCATCAATAACTAAATGAGTTAAGCGTTCCAAGGCGAATGTCCCTTTTTCGATATGATCCAGAACACGTCCCGGGGTTCCAACGACTACATGGCTTTTTTGTTTCAATTCCGCTTTTTGGAGTGCGAATGGATGTTTTCCATAAACCGCAGTAGCCTTTATCCTCTTAAATCTGCCAATATTCGTGATATCCTCTTTAACCTGCACGGCAAGCTCACGTGTCGGTGTTAAAATAAGTGCCTGAGGCTTATTCTCCTCCCAATCGACCATTTCGCAGATCGGTATGCCGAATGAAGCGGTCTTGCCGCTTCCCGTTTGTGATTTAACGACAAGATCACGCCTTTTCAGCGCCACTGGAATCACTTCACGCTGCACCTCGGTTGGATGTTGATATCCCAAGCTTTCTAATGCCCTTACAATTTCATCGCTTAATGTATAATCAGTAAAACTCAATTCATTCATATAACAGCCTCTTTTGTTGTTTAGTATGTTGCCTTATTGTTTCCATAATCGTAATTTCCTTATACAGAGTTCTATTATACGCGATATGCATCGATAAACCTTGTAATATCCAAATCCAATTACCTTATTTCAATATAATGTAGCGTCCGTCTTCATTAAAACAAGGGTCATCAGGATCTCATGATCCGAGTTAATCAAAATGGACCCTGCTTCTTTCAATATGCTAAAATATGTATGAAATTGCGGAAAATAGGGTGTAGATTCTAACCGAAGTCCAAGAGGAGAGCTGATTTATGATAATCGTAACGAATAGAATCAGAGTCAAAAAAGGGATGGGCGCAGTCATGGCCCCAGGATTTACTGCACCAGGTCCACTTGATACTATGGAAGGCTTCGTAAAAGTTGAAGTATTATTAACGCAGAATTTGTCGGATTACGATGAACTGAGCGTTAATATGTATTGGGAAAACCTTGATAACTTTACTGCTTGGAGAAATAGCGATGCATTCAAAGCTGCACATAAACGGCCTGAACCTGGTTCCGGTGATGCAAAAAAAGAATCTCCAATTCTAGGCAGCGAGCTTACAACGTATGAAGTCGCCTCGGTAAAGGAAATAGCCAAATAATGAAATCACGCCAAAAGAGGCCGCAAAATATGCGACCTCTTTTTGTTTTATCTTAATGGATTTACTTAGCTTCAGCCTTCTTGATTTGTTTGCTTCTAAGCTGACCGCAAGCCGCATCAATATCCGTTCCATGTTCTTGGCGAATTTTACAATTTACGCCTCTCTTTTTCAGCGTATCATAAAACGAGAGAACGGACTCTTTTTCACTTCTTTGGTATTGACTATGCTCATCTACAGGATTATATGGGATCAGATTGACATAGAGGCGATGTTTTTTGTCCTCAAGTAGATTGGCGAGTTGCTCGGCTTCTTCTTGGTGGTCATTGACATCTTTCAATAGGATATATTCAATCGTAATTCTCCTATTCGTTTTCTCTAAATAATAATCAAGAGATTTCATCAACTTTTCTATCGGAATACCTCGATTTATTTTCATGATTCGTGTCCTGAGTTCATTGTTCGGCGCATGCAATGAGATGGCCAGATTCACCTGTAATTGGGTATCGGTGAATTCATAAATCTTATTGGCAAGACCGCTCGTCGAAACAGTAATGCGCCTAGCCGCGATGGCAAGACCCTTATGGTCCATGAGCACCTTCAAAAAGTCTATCATATTTTCAAAGTTATCGAACGGTTCGCCAATACCCATTACAACTACATGGCTTACAACATCCCCTTGTTCCAATTTATCCAGATGCAGTTGAACGTTCATGATTTGTTCCACTATTTCCCCGCTGGATAAATCACGGCTTTTGGCCAATAATCCACTGGCACAGAAACTGCAGCCAATATTGCAGCCCACTTGGGTGGTGACACAAACTGAAATTCCGTATTTATGTCTCATCATAACCGTTTCGATAAGGTTTCCATCCTGTAATTTAAACAGAAACTTGATCGTACCATCTGCTGATTCTTGCTTAACGTGCTCAGTCAAAGTCTGGATGACAAAATGCTCTTCAAGTAATTTTATGCAGTCTTTATTAACATCTGTCATCTCAGAGAAATTCGTCACACGTGTTCTATAAAGCCACTCCCAGACTTGGGAAGCTCTGAATTTTTTATGGCCATGGTCCAAAAGCCATGCTGTCAATTGTTCGAATGTTAAACCATAAATGGACTCTTTATTCATTCGTTACCCTCTTTTCATTACATTAAAATTTAAAATGTTAACTCTTTAACCTTACGGGGAATTCCCCCGGAATCAGTTCTTATTTATGATACGGTTCATTTCTATTTATCCGAAAAGCCCGATATATCTGCTCCACTAGAACCAGTTTCATTAATTGATGAGGAAAGGTCATTTTCGAGAAGGAAAGGGCATAATCACTTCTTGATAACACCTCGGTGCCAAGCCCAAGCGACCCGCCAATGATAAAAGCAATTTTGCTCTTTCCATAGGTGGCAAGCTGATCCATATGAGTGGCCAGCTGCTCTGAAGTAAGCTGTTTTCCACTGATCTCAAGCGTTATTACGTAGGTGTCCGGGCTGACTTTCGCCAGGATTCGTTCACCCTCTTTTTGCTTTACAATGTCCATGTCCGCTGCACTCAGGTTCTCCGGAGCTTTTTCATCCGGTACTTCGACAAGTTCTATATTAGCATAGGCGCTTAACCTTTTTGTATATTCAGCAATTCCTTGCTTTAAGTATTTTTCCTTTAGCTTGCCAACAGTAATAATCGTTATTTTCATATATATCCTCTAGCTTTCATTAATGTTTTTACTATCAATTGTTGGATTTGCCTACCTATTATCATACCTTACAGTGACCTATAAGCAAAACAAGCATATCCTTTCCAATTTTTTAAAAAATAAAAACCGCTGCCCCTGAAAGCGGCAACGGTAACTTTCATTATTTTTTAATGTATATTGAAGAAATTGGGCTGGACTTAGTTTGGATTTATGGTAGATTATTCGTACAACCAAAAGCTTGATTTAAACAATTCAACCCTCCAGTTTATTCTTCGGAAAATGTTAAGAACAGGTTACAAACATGTTATCCACAAAAGTTATCCACATATCCACAAAATCTATCCACATCTTGTATGGGAATATTAGTTCCCTACTAGATATATTGCCACGTTTCGACAATATTCACAGGTTGTTGATAACTGGTTTTCTTCGGAAACCAGCGTTAAAACAGGATAGGTTTCACATTCGTATACCACTTCATCCAGCGCCATGTCCACGTGTTCCTGACAGCAATATAATTTCATCTTTCATGTCTCCTTTCCTCTTCATTATTCCCAGTACTTCCATTCCCAATTATCCACAAGTTACTTGAGATTCTTAATTTCAGGATATATCCACAGGTAATCGTAACAAAAAATAAGAAAAGCGCAAGGAAATAGAAAGGACAGCAGGCATTTTCTGCCCCCTGTCCTTTTATGCTTTAAATTTCGCTGCTTGAAAGCGTGACTTCCGTAGTCTCTTTCTTTCCGTCACGGTAATAAGTGATTTTAACTTTATCACCGATTTGTTTTTCATTGTAAAGGTATTTTCTTAATTCCACGACATCATGGATTTTTTCATTATCCATTCCAACTACGACGTCAAATTCCTTCAATCCTGCTTTGGATGCTGGTGAGTTGCTTTGAACGCCTGTTATCGCAACGCCAAATGTAACTTTCCTTGGCAGCTTTAATGTATTTTGTTGATGGTATTGGGAAATTTCTTCTACAGATGCCAAGTTCACACCCAAGAAAGCACGTTTCACTTCACCAAATTCCTCTATATCATTAATAATCGGGATAACTGAATCGATTGGGATGGAAAGACCGATTCCTTCCACTGCATTTTCTGCAATCTTCATCGAATTTATTCCGATGACCTGCCCTGACATATTAACGAGTGCCCCCCCGCTGTTACCAGGATTAATCGCTGCATCAGTCTGAATGACCTCCGCATTCCAATCCACTTGGCCGTCCTCATTGATATCCACCTCTATCGTGCGCTCCAAACCGGAGATGATCCCTTGTGTGATCGATCCAGAGAATTGAAGGCCTAATGGGTTACCAATGGCAATTACGGGCTCACCAGGTTTCAATTTGCCGGATTTTCCGAATTCTGCAATGGTTTTGATTTTATCACCATTCACGACAATGACGGCTAAATCTGTCCATGGGTCACTGCCTTGTAATTCAGCTGGCAATTTAGTGCCATCACTTAATGTCACTTCCAGTTCATTAGCGCCTTCAATGACGTGATTATTCGTGACGATATAGGCCTTGCCGCCATCTTTTTTGTAGACGACTCCCGAACCTGTGCCGGCTTCTGCCGAACTGTCCTCGGCGTTGTTCCCTTGACCCCAGAAGTTCGTTTCCTGAATGTTAGTGATGCCGACCACTGCGTCGCTGGCTTTATCAACGGCATTGGTGACGGCACTTGTTACATCAACAGTAAGGTTTTGCTGAGCCTGCTCCGTGGACTCACTTCCCGTTGATTTTTCCGTTGTAATTTCGTTATCATCGTTATTTAACAGTCCACTTCCCGGAAAGGCTAATAAAATAAGTAAGGCCCCGATAATGGCGCCCCCCAAGCCTGCTAGAAAATAGCTCGTATGGCTCTTTTTCCGTTTATTTTGGTTCTCATCATTCTGATCATAATAACCCAAGACCGCCCCATCCTCTCATTTTAGGAATGAATTATAGCAATTCTATTGTTTGGTATCCTCCCTCAATTATACTCAATTACCGAAATTTTTCTAAAAAAATGCATGCTTTTATTTAAGGGAAACTTAAAATTGACTAATATACAGCCATTCACCTTTTACCTATACAGTTCTAACCAAACGATACCCCTTTTAATCCGATTCGTAACTTACGATTCGAAATTATTAAAAATAAAAAGGAATGAACAAGGTATCCCTCATCCATTCCTTATATTTTATAATGTAACAAGTTCCGTTGGTCTTTTCGGGTCAGTATCATATAAGGAAAACTGTTCCCCGACAATGATCCCCTTTGTCTTTAACGTTTGTTCCACCGACATTCTTGCTAGATCCTTCATATTGTTATCTAGGCTTAAGTGGGCCAAGTAAATCCGCTTGGTCTTATCACCAGCCACTTCACTCATGGCTAGGGCGGCGTCTTCATTACAAACATGTCCGACATCACTTAAAATTCGGCGCTTGATGCTCCATGGATATTTTCCCATCCTCAGCATGGACACATCATGGTTACTTTCAAATACATATGCATCGGCATTAGAAATGATTCCTTTCATCCGATCACTTACGTACCCTGTATCGGTAATGACCACAAGTTTTTTATCTTCATGATGAAAGACGTAAAACATCGGCTCTGCCGCATCATGTGAAACGCCAAAAGATTCTATATCAAGGCTGCCGAATGTTTTGACCTGTTCCATTTCAAATGTGAATTTTTGTTCGGTTGCAATTTCACCGATTGATCGATCCATGGCATTCCATGTTTTTGCATTCGCATATATCGGGAGTTTATGTTTTCTGGCAACCACGCCAAGACCTTTAATATGGTCGCTGTGTTCATGGGTAACAAGGATACCGGATAGCTTTGACATATCACGGCCTATATCCTGAAACAACGCTTCCAGGGCTTTACCGCTTAAGCCGGCATCGACAAGGAATGATTGATCCTCCGTTTCCACGAAAAAGGCATTTCCTGTACTCCCGCTTGCGAGAACACTAAAATGCATTGTCATCTATACTCACTCCAGTATTTTTTCTTCTGTATTCAATTCAATGACCTCTCCATCAAAAGCGTTCACGAAGAGATCCGTTTCGTCATCAATGACCACCCACCATGTTGGCACAAGTAAATGTGACACAGATGTCGTCTGCAGCGAATTGTAAAAACCTAATTTTACATTCGTGACTTTGCTTTTGGGGGCGATATCACCATTATCATACAATTCTCCAATAGCAGTTAAAGCAGATACCAATTCTTTAGGTTTGTTGAATTTTTCGATCCCCTCTAAATACATCTGTTCATAGGAGACGATTTCACCCTTCTTGTTCAGATATAAAGTGACCTTCCCCTTACTATTATTATAAAACATCTTTTTATCTGCCACCTGATAGCAGATTATGGTCTGGCTGATTTCATCATAGCTCCAAAAATGATACTCACTTCCATTTAATATATACTCCTTCAGGAATATATCCACGTCTGCAGCATTAATTTCCGCTTTCATGCCAACCGGTATCTTAAATGTACCCACAAGGTTCTTATCATCGATGATTTTTGCTTTTTGATTCTTTAGGTGCTGTATATCTTTCTTCTCGAAGGTCTTGCTTTGGGCTATCAGGAATTGATCCTTCAACTTTTGTTTCGGAAGTGGGGTTTCTATTGAAATCTCATCTTCTTTCAAAAGTTCATCCGTAAGAGGCTCCGTAAAGCTTTCTAATTGGGAGTCATTAATCTTTTCCAGGAATTGATAAAGAAGAAAAATATTCAAAATGAAGAAAACCATGATGAATATCGACTTTGTATTATTCCAATCCACTTTGATCGCCTCCTTCTTCAAAAGGCACAATAAACCATTTATCGCCTACACGATAATACCAAGTGGGTTCTAGTGTAACTAGAGTCACAAGTTTGGAATCGAGGGATTTATTCAATCTATAACCAATCGAGATGTCCTCCACGCTTTTGAAATCGATATTATCTTTCGATTTCAGCTGTTTCAATACTTCTTTTCCGCTTGCTAAGGTCACTGCGGCTCCTTCTGACGGGAGGACTGAGTCAAGTGAAAAGTACGGGCGGTCATAGCTATAAATTTCTTCTTTCCCCCAAATTTGCTCGATTTCAGTCATTCCGTAATCATTGAAGGTTGGATAACCATTCACGAACAAGCGGAATACCACTCGTTGTTCAATCTCAGACATGTAGGCAAAGCGGTAATTGTTATCTTCCCAACCAGCATGATCATTGATGAAATCGATGCTTTTTTGCAGAAGGTCACTGGAACTGCCGATAAACTTGCTCTTTTGTGCCGGATTGATATAAGAAATTAAGTAATTCTCTTTATTGACCGTCATTAGTCTTGTTCCATCCGTGTATTCCTCACCGACCGAAACGGATTCCTGGCGTACGAACTTCGGATAATTAAATAATGCATTTTTCAAGTTTCCAATATCCAAATAGTCAATATAATACTCAAGTCTGTTGATCTCCACTGGATTTTCCGGGACGAACAGCGTCCTTTTGCTGTTTATCGTTTCGGCCGTGTATTCAGGGTGCTTATCGTAGGAATCCCTATAAAATGAATCCATGAAATTCCTAAGTTTTTTAGAGTTCACCATGCCTTGATAAATCTTCTCTTTATCGTAGGAAACAAAATAAACGGCAGATTCATTTCCGCTGATATCCTTTTGTTTAATGATGATTCGGTCAAATGAAAATTCAGGCACTTCCTTATCCGTAATATTCAATACCGTTTTATAAAGAGCGATGGGTATATCATCGGAAAATTCGATTTCAATCGACCCATCTTCATGGACAAAATCATCAAATTTCCTTTGCAGCCTGTTTACGGATACCTCTTTTAAGCCTCTGAAACGCCATTGCGTAAATTCTTTTTCCATTTCATTCATTTCTGCCGGATTGGAAGTCTGGAAATGCTGCCCATTACCATGGAAAAGGATACTGACTGGTTTAATGACATCACTGACAATCTGGACATCGCTTTTAATCTTTATAAATTCCGACGATTGTTCAAATGGATCATATTCAGGCTCGTAAGTCCAAATGCTCCATGTCAAAAAAATGCTTGTCCCAACCAAAATAATCAGTATGATACTTTTTGCACGTTCAAAATTCATGACCAATCATCCTCTTCTTCCTGTTCGTAAGGAAGTGTAAAGAACACGGTAGTTCCTTTTCCATCCACACTTTCCGCCCATATTTTCCCGCCATGCGCCACGACCATCTCTTTTGCAATCGCTAAACCAAGCCCTGTCCCGCCTAAGTTACGGGCCCTTGCTTTATCCACACGGTAGAAGCGGTCGAAAATTTTATCAATGACGTTTTTCGGGATACCCACTCCTTGATCTGTAATGCTCACAATGATAAAGCCATCAGATGCCCTGACGCGGAAAGTCACTTGACCCCCTTCAGGTGAGTACTTTAATGAGTTGGAGATTACATTATAGAGAACCTGGGTAATTTTATCTTCATCAATATCCACAAAATAAGCTTCCTTCGGCAAATCACGCTTAAACGTGATGTCATCATTTTTCGTCATTTCAAAACGATCGATGATGTGGTCATAGAATTTATTGAAATTCACCCAGCCTGTTTTAAGCCTGTAATCTTTACTGTCCATTTTCGAAAGCTGTAACAGATCATTAACAAGCCTGATCATCCGCTCCGTTTCATTTTGGGTAACACTTAAAAAGGATGGAGCGATCTCCTCGTCCTTCCATGCACCTTCAGCCAATGCCTCCAGGTAACTTCTCATCGTCGTTAGAGGAGTTCGCAATTCATGTGATACATTGGCAACAAATTCCCTGCGTTCACTCTCGATTTTTTCCTGCTCTGTTATATCATGCAAAACAGTAATCAAACCATTAACGAATCCCGTTTCCTTTTGAATGACCGAAAAGTTCCCCCTCAAAATGAAAGGCCGGTTTTTTTTGCTGTAATCAAGTATTACGGACTCTCGCTCTTCCAGTAAATCCTCAAATTTATACTCTTCTTCAAGACCCAAAACCTCAATGATCGGTTGATTCATGACGGTTTCACGCGAGACATTCAATAATTGTGCCGCCGGTTCATTAATCAAGTTCACCCGACCGCGCCTGTCCGTTGAAATTACGCCATCCGTCATATTGGCAAGTACAGATGATAGCTTACGCCGCTCTCCTTCTGTACTTGATTGCGACTCTTGAAGCTTTTTGGTCAAATTATTGAAAGTGACGGCAAGCTGGCCAATTTCATCATCGCCATATACCCTGACTTTTCTGGAGAAATTCCCTTTCGCCATCACCAGTGCCTGTTTTCTCATATCAGACATTGGCCTAGTGATCGTTCGTGCGAGCAGGATCCCCAAGATGGCCGTAATGACTAAGGCGATGGCCGTACCCGTCATGAAGATGCTATTGATTTCATCCATCTGCTCAAAGACATTTTCCATCTCAGCTATTACATAGACGGCGCCAATGACCTCCCCATTTGCTTCAACGGGTGTCGAAAGGACCCAGAGCCGTCTGCCTGTTTTCTTATCCCGGAATATATCATTATCTTCTTTTCCATAAATGAGCGTATTCTTAATAAGGACCTCTGTTGTCTTCTTCCCTACAATATCCTGGTTACCTGGGGCTGAAGTTCCGATCACGCGTCTGCTGCGGGTGTCGATGACACGTACTTCCGAAATATCATTCGATGAATTATCCCGGTCTCTCAATATCGTATCAATCGCTTCTTCGAGGGTTGGATCTTCCTCTCCCCTCTCTTTTTCCATTTCTTCACCAATGCTGTAGGTAAGCAGGTTAACGTGGCCTTTTATCGATTTCGTAAAGTTCCCAACAAGATTTTCTTCCAATTCCCCAACAAAATATACCCCGATTATTTGCATTGCTACGAAAATGAGCAAAACATAAATCAGAACAAATTTAAAATGGATTGAGCGAAAAAAACCAACCTTTTTCATAGAAACTACTCCTGTTCAGGGTTACGCAGGTAATAACCGACCCCTCTTCTAGTTACAATCCAGCCAGGATGGCTTGGATTGTCTTCAATCTTCTCACGAAGACGTCTGACCGTTACATCGACCGTCCTCACATCCCCGAAATAATCATAGCCCCACACGGTTTGCAATAAATGCTCCCTTGTCATGACCTGACCGATGTGCTTCGCTAAGTAATGAAGCAACTCAAATTCGCGATGCGTCAATTCAATCGTATCGCCCCGTTTGGAAACCACATAGGCATCCGGATGGATTGTGAGCGTTCCTATCGTAATTTCCTTCGGTTCATTTTCTTGATCGGGAACCGGAACAGCTTGCTGACGTCTTAGGTTCGCCTTAACGCGGGCAATTATTTCCCGGGTACTAAATGGCTTTGTCACATAGTCGTCTGCACCAAGCTCCAATCCTAAGACCTTATCTATCTCTGAATCTTTTGCCGTTAACATGATGATCGGCGTTTCATACTTCTTCCTTACTTCCCTGCAAACTTCCATCCCATCGCGCTGCGGCAGCATGATATCAAGTAAAATCAAATCAGGTTGCCGTTCTTCTACCATTTTGAGGGCTTCATTGCCATCATAAGCACAAAAAACTTCATAGCCTTCTTTTTTTAGATTGAATTGTAATATATCAGCAATTGGCTTTTCGTCATCCACTACCAGAATCTTTTTATCCATGTACTTATCTCCTTTTTAATAACTGAACTGAATCTATTAAAAACCGTGTCCTTATCCGGGACCTTATTCACTTTTCCTTCTGCTTGCACCAATCTTCGCAACCTAGTTCAGCAAACTTACATATATATACCCAATAAAAGGGGCTGAACACCGGAAATGAAAGCAAATTGTCTCTATTCTACTTTATCATTTTATAGGCATTAAATCACCTTTTTCCTATTATTCTCATCTATTTATGAAGCAGAAGAAGTCTTCGAATATTTTTCGAAGACTTCCACCGGTTACTGACTTATAAAGTTTAGCGGATTAACGAGAGACCCATTTTTATATATTTCAAAATGGAGGTGGACACCAGTCGAGTGCCCTGTTGAACCCATCATGCCGATTTTCATGCCTTTTTCAATCTTTTGTCCTGCTTTTACATCTATTGAATCCAAATGGGCATACACTGTCTTATATCCATTATTATGATTGATCGTTATCTTATTTCCATATCCTCCGGAGTTTCCTGCAGTTTCGATTATCCCATGATCTGCTGCCGTTATTGTCCTGGTGGTTGGCCGGGCAATATCAATACCTTTATGAAGTTTCCCCCATCGCTGGCCCTGCTTACTGGAAATATAGCCCCCATCTGCAGGCCATGAATATGTACCGCTTCCCTGTGAAGGAATGACCTTGGTGCCTTTTCTGGTGATTTCTGTTTTGGCTTTTTCCGTGACTTCTTTTTTTACGATCGTTTCACTGATTTTCTTTCCGTTTGTTTCAGATACATTATAGGTGAACGCAAGAATTCCCTCATTCCCTATTTGTTCAGTAATGATCTCGCCCTTAAGGAGTTCGTCATCCTCCTTCACTTTCTTTTGAAAAGGAATTCTCTCTTCCTTAAATACTTCTCTTTCTACCATTACGTTCAAATAGGGGGTACGCTGGGTCACATAGAGACGTTCGCCCTCTTTAACATCTTTGTTCTCATCCTGTCCCGGATTCAGCTCCAGCAGTTGATCCAGGTCCATATCATGCCTAGTGGCAATGGCTTCAAGATCTTCATCTTCCTTAGCCTCATAGATTGTCGTTTCTTCCTTTCCTTCTTCTATCATGGAGAGGGTTTCATCGACGCTCTTGATTTCGTCTGGATATACCATTGTCTTTATAGACGTAACTGGAAGTGAAAATTCGATGTCCAGAATTCTACTTCCTGACTCTTTTAACGGATCCAAATCTTTTTCACTTTCTTTTTTACCTGATTCGTATTCAGCGTATTCCTCTTCATCTACATATAATAAAGTGATTTTCTCCAGAACGTCCTCGGCATCTTCCTTTGACGCAACATAAGCGACCGCCTGATTATCTATGTCGATTTCATACGCCTCTGCCTTCACATTCAACTGATCTTGAATTCCCTTAACAGCCTGATCCTCTTTTACCTCTTCATCGAATACCTCTTCAGGTACAAAAGTCAGCTGTGCCTCCTTATCGAATGTAAAGTCAGGATAGTCTTCCTGTGCTTCTTCTACTTTATCGGCTACGATCTTTTCGATCTCCGTTTCATCCGTGACACTTCCGACGAACTCATCGTTAAGATAAACATGCTGTATGGTTGCAGTTTCCGGTAGCCCAGCAGCAGTTGCCCGATTTCCTGCAAGCACTAAAATGACGGAAACCATCAACAGGATGATCCCCTTACCTTTTGAGCTAAACATATATTGTCCTCCTTAACGGCTCAGTCACCAATTAAGAAACTAATCAAATTTATTTCGAGTTTTATTAGTCCATTTTAAATATCAACATGCTCATGACTGATTGCTATAATGATTTTTTATCACTCATAACTCTACCATATTAAGAAAAAAAACAAGAAACAGACTTCATAATGTAATAGAACTGTATAAATGGTGACAACATGTACCAATAAATATGGTAATGGGAAAGTTTCAATAAACTGCAGAAAAGGGAGTGGACCTAAGCCCAGCAAGGCTAAAAGCGGTTTATATGACGAATTGGTCTAAATTGGTATGTTACAAAACGTTAACAATCCATTAACAGTATTTCATTCAAAATACATCTGAATGCAAAACAAAAAAACGCCCTAAAGGAAAGGCGTTTATTAAAGGATGGCTCAGGACGGAATCGAACCGCCGACACAAGGATTTTCAGTCCTTTGCTCTACCGACTGAGCTACTGAGCCAAATATTCTATTTTAGTATAAAAATAAAATGGCGGTCCCGACGGGAATCGAACCCGCGATCTCCTGCGTGACAGGCAGGCATGTTAACCGCTACACCACGGGACCAGTAAAGCATTTATATAAAGAAGTGACCCATACGGGATTCGAACCCGTGTTACCGCCGTGAAAGGGCGGTGTCTTAACCGCTTGACCAATGGGCCGGAAAAAATGGTGAGCCATGAAGGATTCGAACCTTCGACCCTCTGATTAAAAGTCAGATGCTCTACCAACTGAGCTAATGGCTCGTTCTAATGAAATGTTTCTTTGCATGATGTGAACTTAACATCTGCAGCTTGTTAATGGCTTGTTCTATTGTGACGACGCTTTTGATAATATCATGGTTAGTATAGTTTAGGCAATAGTTTTTTGAAATAAAAAATTTTTTTTCTTATCTTTTTCATTTTCCCTACAGTTTAATCCATTCATTCGGTATCCTGGACCTCCCGAACGTGACAGATGATGCATTGATCTTAATAACGAAAGAAGAGCCGGCAAAAAAAGCCAGCTCCTTTTTCATGAATTACGCTAGACGCCAAGGGCTTCTCACGACATTAGTTTGGTTGCGGTCAGGACCGACAGAGAAAGTGGTCAAAGGAATGCCTACCAATTGAGATACGCGCTCTACATAATGGCGAGCGTTCTCTGGAAGCTCATCCAATGATTTGCAGCCTGTGATGTCTTCTGACCAGCCTGGCAGCTCTTCATAGACTGGTTTACATTCGCCAATCGCTTTCAAAGTCGCTGGAACCTCATGAATGATCTCGCCTTTGTAGTCATAAGCCACACAAATTTTGACCGTATCAAGACCTGATAATACGTCAATAGAGTTCAATGATAAATCGGTAATCCCGCTGACACGGCGAGCATGGCGAACGACAACAGCGTCAAACCAGCCTACACGGCGTGGTCTGCCTGTAGTTGTACCATATTCCCGGCCAATTTCCCGGATTTGGTTGCCGACTTCATCATGTAATTCTGTAGGGAAAGGACCATCGCCCACACGGCTTGTATATGCTTTACATACTCCAACCACATGGTTGATTTTCGTAGGACCTACACCAGAACCGATCGTAACTCCACCTGCAACCGGGTTAGATGAAGTGACAAATGGGTATGTTCCTTGATCGATATCAAGCATAACACCTTGTGCGCCTTCGAATAATACCCGTTTTCCTTCATCAAGTGCGTCATTCAATACAACGGATGTATCACAAACATATTTCTGCACTTGTTGTCCGTACTCATAGTATTCTTCCAAGATATCTTCGATTTTGAAACCTTCCGTTTCATAGAAACGTTCAAACATACGGTTTTTTTCGACAAGATTTTGAGACAATTTTTCCTCGAAAATTTCACGGTCCAAAAGGTCTGCCATGCGGATTCCGTTACGAGCAGCTTTGTCCATATATGCAGGGCCGATTCCCTTTTTAGTCGTTCCAATTTTGTTGGCGCCTTTACGGTCTTCTTCGACTTCATCCAATTTGATATGGTAAGGAAGAATGACATGTGCACGGTTCGAGATACGAAGATTATCCGTACTCACCCCATGGCTATGTAAATAAGCAAGCTCCTCTACAAGAGCTTTTGGATCAACCACCATACCATTTCCAATGACACAAATCTTATCACTATAAAAAATCCCTGACGGAATTAAATGCAGTTTATAGGTAACGCCGTTAAATTTTATTGTATGTCCTGCATTATTCCCACCTTGATAACGAGCGATGGCTTCCGCATTCTGGGATAGAAAATCTGTTATTTTACCTTTACCTTCGTCTCCCCATTGTGTACCGACTACTACAACTGATGACATCTGAATAAAGCACCTCCAAAGGTTCACGTAATACCGATCATTAACCGGTTCTTATCAAACAAACCTATTTTATCAATAATCCAAACTGGAAGTCAATACAAAATCCGAACAATACACTTTTTAAAAAATTCTTTGTTCGTAAATATGAGAAATTTCTTTCCGGTTTTTTTGGATTGTCAAACATTATTGTACCCTCTGATTTCTTTTTCTATTATCATAACGCACTTTCTTTTTCCCGAAACAGAGAAAGCCCGCCATTGCATAATGGCAGGCAGTTTTCTATGCGCCGGGAGACATCGAATCATCATCGAAGCGGCGTTCAAGGTTAACGAATTTATTATATTCTTTCACGAATGCAAGCGAAACCGTGCCAACTGGACCATTACGCTGTTTCGCTATAATGATTTCAATGATATTTTTGTTCTCGGATTCTTTATCATAATAATCATCACGGTATAAGAATGCGACGATATCCGCATCTTGCTCGATACTCCCGGATTCCCGGATATCAGACATCATCGGGCGCTTATCCTGACGCTGCTCCACTCCCCGCGATAGCTGGGAAAGGGCGATGACGGGCACTTTAAGTTCACGAGCGAGCGCTTTGAGTGAACGTGAAATCTCGGATACCTCTTGCTGACGATTGTCGCCTGAACGACCATCTCCTTGAATTAATTGCAGGTAATCGATCAATATCATGCCAAGGCCATGTTCCTGCTTCAAACGACGGCATTTTGAACGGATTTCACCAATCCTCACACCTGGCGTATCATCGATATAAATGCCGGCATTCGACAAGCTTCCCATCGCCATCGTCAGTTTACGCCAATCCTCATCAGTTAAGGAACCTGTCCGTAAATTCTGAGCGTTGATATTCCCTTCAGCACAGAGCATACGCATAACGAGCTGCTCTGCACCCATTTCAAGACTGAAAATCGCTACATTCTCCTCCGTTTTGGTCGCAACGTTTTGAGCGATATTCAATGCAAAAGCGGTTTTACCAACCGAAGGACGGGCACCCACTATAATGAGGTCATTACGTTGGAACCCTGCTGTCATTCGATCCAGTTCAGCAAACCCTGTCGGTATTCCCGTGACATCCCCTTTACGGGTAGTCAAAATTTCTATGTTATCGTAAGTCGCAACCAATACATCTTTAATATTTTGAAAAGACCCGGAATTTTTACGCTGGGCCACTTCCATGATCGTTTTTTCTGCTTCCCCGAGCAGCTCCTCGACCTCGTCCTCGCGACTGTAGCCTTCCTGAGCGATGTTGGTCGCTGTCCTGATCAAACGACGCAGCAATGACTTCTCCTCGACGATGCGGGCATAATATTCAATATTGGCGGCGGTAGGCACCGATCCGGCCAATTCACTTAAATAAGAAACACCGCCAACTTCTTCAAGGTTTTTTGTCGCAGCCAGTTCCTCTGTCACCGTAATCAAATCGACAGCTTTTCCTTCGTCATTCAATTTAAGCATCACATTAAAAATCTTTTGATGAGAGCTTCTGTAAAAGTCTTCCGGAATCAAAACTTCCGATGTAACGGTCAATGAAGAGGGCTCTAGAAAAATGGCTCCCAGTACAGCCTGTTCGGCTTCTATATTTTGAGGTGGAATCCTATCCTGAAATTGTTCTATCATATCTTAAAACCTCCCAATCTAAGAGGATACCTTTTATATGTTTCTAGTAAAAAAGAAAAAAGTGAAAGGACAACATGCCCAATCACATTTTTCGTCTATCTCTATTTTATCAATTTTTCACAGATATGAAACAGCTAAAATTAGTTAATTTCTTTCACATGCACAGTCAGTGTCGCAGTGACCTCAGGATGAAGCTTAACTGGAAGCTTTGTATGCCCTAAAGAACGGATGCCATCAGCAAGCTCCATTTTACGTTTATCAATCTTGATACCGTGTTTTTTCTGAAGCTCGGAGGCAATTTGTTTAGTCGTGATTGAACCGAATAAACGCCCGCCCTCACCGGCTTTGGCTGATAGTTCAACCGTTAACTTCTCCAGCTGCACTTTCAATTCTTCAGCTTGCTGCAGCTCTTCTGCTGCAAGTGATTCTTCTTTATTTTTCTGGGCTTCCAAAGTTTTTACATTTGAATTATTTGCTTCAACCGCCAATCCTTGTTTAAGCAGGAAATTATGTGCATAACCATCTGCAACATTTTTAACTTCCCCTTTTTTCCCTTTACCTTTTACGTCTTTAAGAAATATCACTTTCATTCTTTATGTCCCCCTTCTAAATATTCATCAATAGCTGCTTTCAATCGACTTTCGGCCTCATCAATGGAGCATACCTGCTGGGTGGCGGCATTTGTTAGATGTCCGCCTCCATTCAACATTTCCATGATCACCTGTACATTGATATCACCGAGAGAGCGCGCACTTATGCCAACTGTATCATCAGATCGCTTAGCCATTACAAAGGAAGCGACAACGCCATCCATGGTCAATAGGGTATCCGCAGCCTGAGCGATGAGCACCTGATTATGAACCTGATCGGTTTTTGCCGCTGCAATGGCAATTCCCTTTTTATAAAAGATGACTTCTTCAATGAGCTTCGAACGTTTGATATAAGTGTCCACGTCTTCTTTTAAGAATTTCTGGACAAGTACCGTATCAGCCCCATGCGCCCTTAGATAAGAGGCGGCATCGAAAGTGCGTGAACCCGTTCTCAAGGTGAAGCTTTTCGTATCGACGATGATACCCGCAAGAAGCGCCGTCGACTCCAGCATATCAATCTTTGAGCGTTTCGGCTGATATTCAAGCAGTTCGGTCACAAGTTCTGCGGTTGAAGACGCATATGGCTCCATATAGACGAGCAATGAGTTCTTGATGAACTCCTCACCCCGGCGATGATGATCGATGACCACAACCTTATCGATCCTATTCAATAGCCGCTCTTCAATTACCATGGAAGGTTTATGCGTATCAACCACAACCAGCAGCGTCTCATCCGTAATCATTTCAAATGCATCATCAGGTGTTATGAACCGGGCATACAACTCTTCTTTATTTTTGATCTCTTCCATTAAACGAAGGACGCTGCTATCGAGCTGCTGGGTGTTGATGACAATATAGCCTTCACGTTCATTCATTTGGGCAACCTTCAAGATGCCGATCGCTGAACCGATTGCGTCCATATCCGGGTTTTTATGGCCCATGACAATGACTTTATCGCTATCAAGTACTATATCCTTCAATGCATGCGAAATAACACGGGCACGGACCCTCGTGCGTTTTTCCATCGGATTGGTTTTGCCGCCATAAAATTTCACTTTTCCATTCGCTTGCTTTATGGCTACCTGGTCACCGCCACGTCCTAAAGCGAGATCCAAGCTGGACTGTGCAAGCGTACCTAGTTCCGGCAAGGATGACACGGCCGAGCCGACACCGATGCTCAAGGTCAATGGCACATTTTGCTTGGCCGTCGTTTCCCTGATTTCATCCAAAATCGAGAATTTCCCCTTTTCAAGCTGCTGAAGGATATGCTCATTAAAGACAGCGATGAATCGTTCCGAGGAAACCCGTTTAAAGAAAACGCCATTATCCCTTGCCCATTTATCAAGAAGTGAGGTAACCAAGCTATTAATGCTGCTTTTACGCTGATCATCCATACCCTGGGTTAAATCATCATAGTTATCAAGAAGAATGATCGCAATTGCCGTTCGCTCATCTTCATATAATTTCTCGATTTCCACTTGCTCCGTCACATCAAAAAAGTAAAGAAGCCTTTCATCACGCTTATGGACCACCTTGAATTTCCGATCGTGGAGCGTAAGTGTCTCTGTCTCGATCTCTTGCTTGATTAACGGTACTATCGAGTCCGCAACATCGTATAGCGATCTTCCTGCCAAGGAGTCTTCACTAAAACAGGATGCCAGGAATGGATTGGTCCATTCAATGTAATAATCCTCATTAAAGAGCATGATCCCAATCGGCATTTCCAATAACGCTTCTTCGCCTACCTTCTTTAAACGGTAAGATAAAGTCGTTATATACTCTTCTGTCTTCCGTTGCTTTTTTTCTACCATTCTTAATGTTAAATAAAATAAACCAGCAAGAATCAATAATCCAACAAGTGCAATAACCCAATTATAATAAGCCAGGACGCCCAATAGTAAAACGACCGCGGCGAGCACCCCATATAATGGGGACTTAATCGAGTATTCTTTCAAATAAGATGGCATAGTTTCAGCTCCTAAAAGCATCTGTTTTACAAAAAAGTCTTCTATTCCTTTTTCTTGATTGTCTCCCTAAATGGAAATCCTAAATCTATTATACCTAAAAACCGGACGGCCGTCGTAATAATCGGAATCGGCAGAAGCAAAGAAAAAACCACGATTAAAACAGGTATGGCCTTAACCCATGACTTAACATGAGCAATATAGAATATCAGGGAATACCCTTGTAATAATATGAAGAACTGCAGTATGAAAAATAGGTTCGTTATGGCCATATATACAAAACTGTTCTTGTCCGTATTCACAAAAAGAGCAAGAAGCATCGTAATTAAATAATACCATAAAAGGCTTTTCGGGAGTCGCAGATCTCGAAAATGTGGCCATTTTAACGCCTTATCACTGAATCTCTTCACAATGGGGTGCGCCGCAAGGAAAATCAATAAAACCATGATGACGGACATCAAGACGAACAAACTTGGCATCAGGGTGTTCATCATATCGATTGATTCATACATCCGCTTTTTGACTTGTTCCGTCGGTGCCTGTCCAAAAGAATCCATGATGCCGATTGAATTTTCAATGGACCCCTCAAGAATGTTCATCGATTCTTCTATGTAATTAACATCCGTAATCAAAACTGAAGCTGCATACATTAATAAAATGCCCCCCAGAAAGACAAGGACTGCGCTTATGAACATAGGTGCCATCGGTTTGTCCTTTTTCAAAAAATAGCCGATCGCAATTCCCGTCGCCCCCATGAGCAAGGTCAGCGGAACAGACAATATCGTCCCGATGAGGATCGACAATAGTGAGGCTACAAATAAGTAACCAAGGCTCCACGATAACTTTTGTTTGATTGTGACCAGTATGAATGGAATGGGTAAAAAGAAAGTAGTGAAAATACCCAATAGTGGGATTTGAATGGTGATGAACAATAAAATGCAATATAGTGCCAGAAGTGCTCCGCCCTCGGCAATTCGTCTCCCGCTATTCATCTTTATTTCACCCCCTGTTATTATTGATGTCTTTATCTCCATCTTTATATTGTATCCGTTACGGCCAGGATATTTCAAACATCACATTCTTTTTTAGGATATGATTATTTTTTCTGAGGAAAACGCGCGGATAACTTCCTTCTGAAATAAAAAAAACCGCAATTCAGCAGTTTTCAGGCATAAGCGATAACTTATAAAAAAGGCACATTAAGGATAACTCCTCAATGTGCCAATTTATTATTCACCAGATACGTATGGTAGTAATGCCATAGTACGTGAGCGTTTAATAGCAATCGTTAATTTACGTTGATATTTAGCGCTTGTGCCAGTTACACGACGTGGTAAAATTTTACCGCGTTCTGAGACGAATTTTTTAAGAAGATCTGTATCTTTGTAATCAATTTTAGTGATTCCGTTAGATGTGAAATAACAAACCTTTTTACGCTTACCGCGTCCTTTACGTCCACCCATTGCCATAATATATTTCCCTCCCTGCTTTTTTGAATTTTCATTTTAAACGGCTGTTTAAAACGGAAGATCGTCATCTGAAATGTCGATTGTCTTACCGTCATTTGCAAATGGATCATCATCTACACGAGTGTAGTTGTTATTGCTCCGTTGATTCTGATTAGGATTTTGTCCATACGAATTGTTGTCATTTCCGTTATTACCATAACTTCTTTGACCTCCACCGTAAGAACCGCCTTCATTTCTTTCACCCGCTGAACTGCTTCGTGGTTCAAGGAATTGAACGCTCTCAGCCAGAATCTCCGTCACATATACGCGTTTGCCGTCTTGTCCTTCATAATTACGTGTTTGGACACGTCCATCCACGCCAGCTAAACTGCCCTTTTTCAAGAAGTTAGCTACATTTTCTGCCGGTTTACGCCAAACTACACAGTTAATGAAATCCGCTTCACGTTCACCCTGCTGATTCGTAAAACTACGGTTCACAGCCAAAGTAAAGGTAGCTACGGGAACCCCATTAGGTGTATATCGTAATTCAGGATCTTTAGTTAAGCGTCCTACCAAAACTACGCGATTCATCATCAGAATCAACCCCTAGGTTTCAAGCTTGTTTCATGTGAAACAAGATTAGAATTTATATAAATATTGAATTAAACTTCTTCTCTAGTAGCCATGTGGCGAATAATGTCTTCACTGATTTTAGCAAGACGATCGAATTCTTGAATCGCAGCACTTTCAGCGTTAACTTTAAGAAGCATGTAGTAACCATCACGGAAATCATTGATTTCGTATGCAAGACGGCGTTTACCCCATTCTTTTGCTTCTACTTCCGCACCATTATCAGAAAGGATTGTGTTGAAACGTTCAACTAAAGCTTTTTTAGCTTCTTCCTCAATGTTTGGACGGATGATATACATAATTTCGTATTTTCTCATCACTGTCACCTCCTTTTGGTCTAAGCGGCCCAATTGGGCAAGGAGCAATTATTTATAATTACTCACAAGATAAAATTATAGCATAGTTAAAGAGGCTTTGCAACGAACGGTTCGACTTATTACAATTAATTGTAATCTGATGATTCAAATCGCAAAAAAGACCCTACATATGGAACGGTAGGGTCTTTGAATCTTAAACGTTAAAACGGAAATGGATAACATCGCCATCGTTAACGATGTATTCTTTTCCTTCCAAACGGACTTTACCCGCTTCTTTTGCAGCACCATGACTGCCCGCTTCAAGTAAATCGGTATAAGAAACCGTTTCGGCACGGATGAAACCACGTTCGAAGTCCGTGTGAATGACGCCTGCACATTGAGGGGCCTTCATTCCTTTTCGGAATGTCCAAGCACGCACTTCCTGTACACCAGCTGTAAAGTATGTTGCCAATCCAAGCAGATTATAAGAAGCACGGATCAACTGATCAAGACCTGACTCCTCGATGCCAAGTTCAGATAGGAACATTTCCTTTTCTTCACCTTCAAGCTCTGCAATTTCTTCTTCGATTTTGGCACAAATCACGATTACTTCGGCATTTTCCTTCGCAGCATATTCACGAACTTGCTGTACATATTCATTATCGTCAGCATTCGCCACTTCATCTTCGCTCACGTTCGCTACGTAAAGCGTCGGCTTCGCCGTAAGTAAATGCATGCCCTTCACGATTTTTTGCTGCTCTTCAGTAAACTCAACGGAACGTGCAGGCTTTTCATCTTCCAGTGCTTCTTTTAAAGCCACAAGGATTTCATGTTCTGCAACAGCGGCTTTATCTTTTTGCTTGGCCATTTTTCCGACACGGTCGATGCGTTTGACAACAGATTCCAAATCGGCAAGGATCAATTCAAGGTTGATGACTTCAATATCATCGATTGGATTTACTTTTCCGGAAACATGGGTAATGTTATCGTCTGCAAAACAACGGACGACTTGACAAATGGCATCAACTTGACGGATATGGGAAAGGAATTTATTACCCAATCCTTCTCCTTTACTTGCTCCTTTTACAATACCGGCGATATCCGTGAATTCAAATGCTGTCGGAACCGTTTTTTTCGGTTTAACCAATTCAGTCAATTTTTGCAGACGGTGATCTGGGACTTCCACGATCCCGACATTAGGGTCGATCGTACAGAAAGGATAGTTGGCAGATTCCGCACCTGCCTGAGTAATTGCATTAAATAAAGTGGATTTACCTACGTTAGGCAAACCGACTATACCAGCTGTTAAAGCCATTTATATTTCACTCCTTCAAGATGATTCGTACATATGGGAAAAGAACTGATCTTCTATAAGACCATCCAATAACCTAAACCTTTCCCAATTATAGATTTCGCTTCCTAAAAAGACAAGTAAATCATGAGAAACGCAGGACTACTTTCACTCCCCAAAAAAAAGCATGATCACTCCTCATGCTTTTGCAGAACTTTTTTCATTTTCTTTGCGAATTCACGTCGGGGCAGCATCACGCTATGACCGCACCCTTCACATTTTATCCGGATATCCATACCGAGCCGTATAATTCTCCACTTATTCACTCCACACGGATGTGGTTTCTTCATTTCCACAATATCCTTAAGTGCAAATTCCTTTTCTTCCATAACCATGAGCCCCCTAACTCCTATGACTCGCTGCCATTGTACGTAGATTTAATCCCACTTGAATCAAGCGCAGCACTTATTTCATTTCTTAATATCCTGCTGATTTCGATGTGATGCATCGGCTTCGTTTCCGCTTTAACCCGAAAGACGATTTCTTCAGGACTGATTTTTTCAATTCCCAAAAATTCTGGTGCTTTGACCAGGGCTTCGTATCTGCCTTCCATACTGTTTAAAAGATCAATCAGCACCTTCTCGGCACGCTCGACCGATCCATCATTAGGTATGGTCACATCAACAACAGCCATACTGTTTAAAATCGAATAATTCGTGACCTGGATGATGCTGCCGTTAGGTATGAAGTGTAATTCACCTGCACTGCTTTTGATTTTTGTTGTACGAAGCCCGATTTCAATGACTTCCCCTTCAAAAGTATTGATTTTAATATAATCCCCAACCGAGAAATGATCTTCAAAAATAACGAAAAACCCGGTAATTATATCCTTGACCAAACTTTGTGCGCCAAATCCAATGGCCAAACCGAGAACACCAGCACCAGCGAGTAATGGCATCACATGAAGTCCAAAAATCTCCAGAATCATCAACAAGGCAATGAAATTGATGACATAAGTAATGATATTTTCCAGCAATTTAATGAGTGTCGCTTCCCTGCGCTCCGATACCCGAATTGGACTTCTTAAACGAGCTTTGAAAAATTTATTCAGAATAGTCTTTCCTATTGTAATAATAATACGCGATAACAACAGAACAAGGAAGATTTTAATAATGCCCTCGCCCATCAGCAGCCATATCTTTTCATCCAATATCTCTTTTGTAACGCTATCATAAATGCGATCCATATTTTCCTCCTGCTTAATGCAAATAACTGCAAAACTATTATATCTTATATATGATTTTTCCCATATAGACGTATTCCTCTACCCTTCATGCATGGAGATAACCATGAATTAGAGAGATTTTCTCTATTTTATCAATAAATAATGGTTTCTGTACAAAAAAATTATGGGTATATAGGTAAAAGAATTAGAAGTTTTTCCCCAAATATTCAAGTAATTATTTACTAGAAAGTATAAATGAAAGCAATTGGTAGAGGAAGAACGTCGATTCATATCCCCTTCACCTGTTTGCATGTTCTACAAAAAATTCCCTCATCCATTATGTTAAATACCGTATATTTTCCCCTTTTTATCCGTATACTGTAATACCAAATAAAGTAAAGGAGTTGAGCCGATGAATCTGAATTCTAGTCTATTTAATAATAATAAAAATAGATTGAGTCGCATCCTGCATGAAGATACGGATGCACCCAAACAAATTTCCCAGGAATTGATCAACCTCCTACCTACCGGAAAGCTCCAACCAATCGTCATCGTCTGTATAGGCACAGACCGTTCCACAGGCGATTCACTCGGACCACTTGTTGGCACTCTGCTTAGTGAAAAAGCTGAAAACAGCTCTTCTTCATTCCATGTTTATGGTACTCTGGATGACCCTATACATGCGATGAATTTACAGGAAAAATTAAATGAAATCAAAAAGATGCATACCAATCCATTTATAGTCGGAATCGATGCTTGCTTAGGGAAAATGAAAAGCGTCGGCATAGTTCAAATCGGCCAGGGACCAGTGAAGCCAGGTGCTGGGGTCAATAAAGATCTTCCTTCCGTTGGAAATGCCCATATTACAGGAATCGTGAATGTAAGTGGATTCATGGAGTTCATGGTCTTGCAGAACACTCGTCTTAATCTCGTGCTAAAAATGGCCAAAACCATTGCCGAGGGAATTCATGAAGCACAAAATCATTATCCAATAAAACCTACCATCACTCCTTTCACATGGTCATTCAAGCAAGAAAAAACCCTTTGATGGATTTTTGCTTATGATAAAAAAGAAGGAAGGGGTCATCCCCTTCCTTCTTTTTTATACATAATACATGAAAGTAACCAGAATGGCGGTGATCATTATGCCTGGAAGCAGATTCGCCACCCTTATTTTGGTAACACCGATAATATTCAAACCAATTGCCAAAATCATGACTCCCCCAGTTGCCGTCATTTCCAATATGAAGGAATCCATTAAAGCAGTTGGGACCATCGTATTGATCTGCCTTGAAAAAATCGCCATTAACCCCTCATATAGAATAATCGGAAATGCTGAAAAAAGTACACCTATGCCGAGCGTGCTGGCGAGGACCAATGCTGTAAATCCATCGATGATCGCTTTTGTTATCAAAACGTCATGATCATTCCGGATGCCGCTATCCAGGGCACCAATAATGGCCATCGCCCCAATGCCAAATATGAGTGTAGCCGTTACAAACCCCTGGGATATCGAAGTTCCTTCCTTCGCTTTCATTCTGCGTTCAAGCCAATTGCCTAAAGAATTAAGCCTACCCTCAAGATTCAACCATTCACCTAGGACAGCCCCTCCGACAATACTTAAAATGACAACAAGGAAATTATCGCTTTTAAACCCCATCTGTAAACCTAAGACCATGACAGCCAAACCAATGCCGCTCATGACCGTTTCTTTTATCTTTTCAGGTATATGTTGTAAAAACCTTCCTAAAATCGAACCGATTAAAATGCAGGCACCATTCACCAAGGCCCCTAATAATACCATCTCATCCACCTAATTTTCTGCATAAGTCGTCACGATCTTTTCATAAAGGCAATCTAAGAGGAAAGGTTCTCTTGATCGATCAAGTTCAAAATTCTCTCTAAATCTTCTTTTGAAAAGAATTCTATTTCTATTTTTCCTTTTTTCTTGCTTTGTTTTATCGTTACGCTCGTTCCTAGTCTTTCACGCAGACTTGTCTCCCGTTGCTTTATGAATATATCTTTTTTCTCTTGTTTCTTAGTTTTGGTTTCACGTGAAACGGTATCATTCAATTGATGTATATATTGCTCTAGCTGTCTGACATTCATACCTTCTTTGAGGATTTTATCCACTACCGGCTTAAGCAACTCTTTTTTCTTTAAACCTAGCAATGCCCGTCCATGGCCCATGGAAATTTCCCCATCGGAGATATATCTCCTAATCCCTTCAGGCAAAGAAAGTAATCTAACATGGTTTGCTATATGGGGCCTGCTTTTACCCAGCCGATTGGCCAACTGCTCCTGGGTAAATTCCAATTTTTCAAGAAGTGTTTGGTAAGCGACGGCTTCCTCGATCGGATTCAAATCCTCCCGTTGCAGGTTTTCCAAAATCGCCAGTTCCATCATCTGCTGTTCGCTCAATTTCCTCACAACGACCGGAACTGTCTTTAAACCTGCTTCCTTGGCAGCACGGTAACGCCTTTCCCCAGCCACGATTTCATAGCCCTTAATGCTTTCCCGGGCAATAATCGGCTGTAATATCCCGTGTTCCATGATGGATTGCTTTAATTCCTCTATAGCTTCAAGCCGAAAGCTCTTTCGGGGCTGATAAGGATTTGGCCTTAATTCCCTTACTTTGATTTCGCGCACGATTTCATCTTTACTGATCTCCCCACTGTTGAAAAGTGCGTTAAGTCCTTTGCCAAGTCCTTTAGCCATTTGATACCACTTCCTTTGCCAGTTCTAGATAGACCTCCGCCCCACGTGACTTTGGATCATATATAATTATCGGTTCTCCATGGCTCGGTGCCTCACTCAAACGGACATTGCGGGGAATGATGGTTTGATAGACTTTATCCTGAAAGTATTTTTTTACTTCTTCTATGACCTGGAGACCTAGATTTGTTCTTGCATCCAACATCGTCAAAAGCACACCCTCGATTTTCAAATCATGGTTCAAATGCTTTTGGACGAGGCGGACCGTATTCAACAGCTGACTCAAACCTTCCAATGCATAATATTCACATTGTACCGGAATCAAAACTGCATCAGCAGCCGTTAAGGCATTAAGCGTAAGCAACCCCAATGACGGAGGGCAGTCAATCACAATGTAATCATATTGGCTTTGCACCTCTTCTAATGCCCTTTTTAATCGGACTTCCCTTGAGATGGTTGGAACCAGTTCAATTTCTGCACCTGCAAGTTGAATTGTCGCAGGTATGGCATATAGGTTTTCTACCTTTGTTTCCATGATAACGGTACTGGCCTCGACATCATCAACCAATACATCATAAATACATTGTTCCACATCTGCCTTGTCGATACCTGCACCGCTTGTCGCATTTCCCTGCGGGTCAATATCGACCATTAAGACTTTCTGTCCTATATATGCAAGACAAGCACTTAGACTGACAGAAGTTGTCGTTTTTCCAACACCGCCCTTTTGATTGGCAATGGCGAGAATCTTCCCCACGAATTCACCTGCTTTCAACTATCTTCATCACGCTATATAAATCTATTGATTTGTACCGTAAATCCATTTATTTCTTTCTATTTTATCATGAATGTTACTGGAAGAAATCGTTTTCTGAAATTCCTCTTAAAATTTCAAATACACTTAAAAGCATTAAAAATCCGGGGAAAGTTGAATGTTTTCAAGGAGGAAAATGCCAGTTTTGGAGAGAAATAAAAAAGCTTGGTAATCGAAGACTACCAAGCGGGCTAAGGATAGGGAATCAAGTTTTTTTCTTGGGTATTTTAATCGTGAACTGATAATACTCCTCGAATTCTTCTTCCTCTGCATCCAAATTTATTCCATTGTCTGTAACCATATTGAGTGATTGGCGTATGGTATTCACGGCAATCCTCATGTCTTTACTAAACGCTTTTCGCTTAGGTTTCGGCTTCTGCACAGTACCCGTCAGGAGCTTGACGACCTGCTCTTCGGTCTGCTTGACGTTCAACCCTTTTTCGATGATTTCCAAAAGCAGTTTAAGCTGCTTTTCAGGACTCTTTAACGGTATCAACGAGCGGGCATGGCGTTCCGTAATTTGCTTTTGAAGAAGTGCATCCTGAACCTCCTGTGGCAGCTTAAGCAGCCGAAGCTTATTCGCCACGGTAGATTGACCTATTCCCAGTCTTTGTGCCAGAGCTTCTTGGGTTAAACTATGCAGCTCCAATAGTTTTCCGTAAGCCAAAGCTTCTTCAATCGGTGTCAGTTCTTCACGCTGAAGGTTTTCTATCAGCGCGACGGAAGCCGTTTCTGTATCGGTGAAATCCTTGATTATAGCAGGTGCCAATTCCCAGCCAAGCTTTTGCATGGCCCGGAAACGTCGCTCACCTGCAATGATTTCATATTTTCCCTGACCATAAGCCCTTACTACAATTGGTTGAATGATCCCATGAGTATGAATCGTTTGAGCCAATTCAGCAATTTTATCGTCATTAAAAACGGTCCTTGGTTGAAATCGATTAGGCACAATATCAGAAATGGAAATTTTTCTTATCTCTTCATTATTATTGCTAGGTGTCTCCATCTCTAGTTGCTCTTCTTCTTTTTCGCCAAACCCAAAGAACCGCGAAAAAGGATGCTTCATCTTCCTACACCACCTTTTAAAACTCCCAAATAACATATTCTCTATTTATAGGACAAGTCCTGCATACATTTCCCGACATGGTTATACATATTGCCCTTCACTGTAAAAAACATGTCGACTGGCGCCATCAAGGCAATAATGAGGAATGGAAGGCCGGTTATTATGAATATCGGCCGGCATGCCCTAGACTATTTCCCTGAATCAGCCAGCACAGGGCACACGTTTTAACATGTACCTAAATGTCTTTTTGCTAGCAAATGCAGTATTGAGTGAAAATAATAAGTTCATACATTTATAGTAAAAGAAAATAAGGGCAAGTACCAGCCATATATCTGAATCATCTGCGCTTACTATGAAAACATACTCCTCTTTCAAGGATTATTCAATAGGCTGTTTATTTGGTGTCCCTGGTTTTCTCGGGTACTTTTTAGGAGTCTTCTTCACTTTTTTTACAGTAATGATGTTTCTTTCACTATTTTCCTCTGGCAATGTGAAAGGATGAATTTCTTCGATTTCTCCGCCTAACGTAAAAATGGCCTTCTTCCCAGTGTCCATTTCATCTTGTGCACTAGCCGCTTTCATGGCAATGAAAGTCCCATCCGGTTTAACAAGCGGCAAACATAGTTCACTTAAAACGGACATCCTGGCTACCGCCCTCGCCATGACAATATCATAGGATTCGCGATGCTCCGGTTTTTGGGCGAAGGTTTCAGCCCGGTCATGATAGAAGGAAACTCCCTTTAATTGCAAGGAATCCGCAAGGTGATTCAAAAAAGAAATTCGCTTATTCAAGGAATCCACAATCGAGACGTGGATATCAGGGAAACAAATCTTCAATGGAATACTCGGAAATCCAGCTCCAGCCCCAACATCGCAAATTCGATATGATTTATTAAAGTCAAAATAGAAGGCTGCACTGATTGAATCATAAAAATGCTTCAGATAAACTTCTTCTTTATCAGTGATGGCTGTTAAGTTCATCTTTTCGTTCCATTCCACCAATAATCGATAATAAGTGTCAAACTGATCAAGCTGTTGAGGAGAAAGCTCGATTCCTTTCTCCAGCAGTGCTTGTTGGAACTGTTCAATATTCATGTCTGCTTCAATCCTTTTCGGGTATTTCCATTACTGAGATACTCTGGCGATCTTACCTTGTTCCAAATAAACAAGCAAAATGGAAACATCAGCGGGATTCACACCTGAAATTCTTGAAGCCTGAGCTACTGATAGCGGGTGGACCTGCTTTAATTTTTGACGTGCTTCCGTTGCAAGACCAGAAATTGCATCATAATCGATATTCTCTGGAATCTTTTTATTCTCCATTTTTTTCAGGCGATCGACTTGCTGCAAGGATTTTTCGATATATCCTTCATACTTGATCTGGATTTCGACCTGTTCCGTCACTTCATCGCTCAGTTCGACATCACTTGGCGCCAACTTCTGAATGTGGGAATAATCCATTTCAGGCCGTTTCAATAAATCGGAGGCACGGATTCCATCCTTCAACTCACTGCCGCCGCTTGCAGTAATGACTTCTTGAACCTCTTTGGTCGGTTTGATGAAGTTTGTTTTCAGTCGTTCCTTTTCCATTTCAACCGCTTCTTTTTTCATAAGGAAACGATTGTAGCGTTCTTCTTTGATCATCCCGATATTGAATCCAATTTCCGTTAAGCGTAAATCGGCATTATCATGGCGCAATAATAAACGGTATTCTGCACGTGAAGTCAGCAAACGGTATGGTTCATTCGTACCTTTCGTCACAAGATCATCAATGAGAACACCAATATAGGCATCCGAACGGCTTAAAATCAGTTCTTCTTTACCCATTGCATTCAATCCTGCATTAATACCGGCCATCAACCCTTGTCCTGCTGCTTCCTCGTAGCCGGATGTCCCGTTAATTTGGCCAGCAGTATACAGATTTTTGATTTTCTTCGTTTCAAGTGTGGGCCATAGCTGCGTAGGAACGATAGCATCATATTCAATTGCATATCCAGCACGCATCATTTCCGCCTTTTCAAGTCCTGGAATTGTTTGCAGGATTTTCACTTGTACATCTTCAGGCAGACTGGTGGATAAACCTTGCACATAAACTTCCTTTGTATTACGGCCTTCAGGCTCCAGGAAGATCTGATGCCGTGGTTTATCATTAAAACGAACGACTTTATCTTCTATCGATGGACAATAACGCGGTCCGGTTCCTTTTATCATTCCGGAATACATTGGCGAACGGTGCAGATTTTCATCAATGAGCTGATGTGTCCCCTCATTCGTGTACGTTAACCAGCATGGCAATTGATCCGTTATGAACTTTGTCGTTTCATAAGAAAATGCGCGTGGCACTTCATCGCCAGGCTGAATTTCCGTTTTGCTGTAATCTATGGAAGAGCTATTCACACGTGGCGGCGTTCCTGTTTTAAAACGGACCAAGTCAAATCCTAACTGCTCTAAATGCTCAGAAAGCCTGATGGAAGGCTGCTGATTATTTGGGCCGCTTGAATATTTCAATTCCCCTAAAATGATTTCACCGCGTAAATATGTTCCCGTCGTGATTACGACTGTTTTCGCACGGTAAACCGCGCCTGTTTTAGTGATGACACCCGTACATACGTCGTTTTCAACAATTAATTCCTCTACCATTCCTTGAATCAATGTCAAATTTTCTTGGTCTTCTATCGTCTTTTTCATTTCTTGTTGATAGAGAAATTTATCTGCCTGCGCCCGCAGCGCACGAACAGCCGGACCTTTTGCCGTATTGAGCATCCTCATTTGAATATGGGTCTTGTCGATATTTCTTCCCATTTCACCGCCTAAAGCGTCAATTTCCCTAACGACTATCCCTTTTGCCGGCCCGCCAACGGAGGGATTGCATGGCATAAAGGCGACCATATCCAAGTTAATGGTGATCATCAACGTTTTAGCTCCTACTCTTGCAGCTGCAAGGCCTGCCTCACTGCCAGCATGACCGGCACCAATAACAATGACATCATAGCTACCTGCTTCGTATTGCATATCCTTTTCCTCCTTTTACGCTTATTTTCCTAAACAAAATTGAGAGAACAATTGGTTGATCAAATTATCCTGAACGCTTTCGCCAATGATTTCTCCAAGTAGCTCCCAGGCTTTCGTGAAATCGATTTGAACCAAATCAACCGGCGTACCCATTTCAATAGCATCGATTGCATCTTCAATAGACTGTAATGCCTGTCCAAGCAAAGCTATATGCCTGGCATTGGAAACATACGTCAGATCTCCCGTTTCTAAAGAACCTTCAAAAAATAAAGAAGCGATGGCTTCTTCCAATTCATCGACTCCTCGATCCTCTAGTAATGAGGTGGAAACAACTTTATGGGATGCCGCCTTTTCCTTAACCTTTGCCATATCGATTTTTTGTGGAAGGTCTGTTTTATTGATGATAACGATAACATCCATACCCTCAACCGCTTGAAACAGTTTCTCATCTTCGGCAGTGAAATCATCCGAATAGTTCAATACAAGCAATATTAAATCAGCCTCTTTTAATACTGCACGAGACCGTTCAACTCCAATTCGTTCAACAATATCTTCCGTTTCGCGAATTCCTGCTGTATCGACAAGTTTAAGCGGTACACCGCGAACATTGACATACTCTTCAATTACGTCACGTGTTGTACCTGGAATATCAGTGACAATCGCTTTATTTTCATGAACTAAGCTGTTAAGCAAAGAAGATTTTCCGACATTAGGGCGCCCTATGATAACGGTCGCAAGCCCATCCCTAAGTATCTTGCCCTGTTGGGCCGTGTGAAGCAGCTTCTCTATTTCATTCTTCACATAACTGCCCTTTTCCAAAAATAAACGATGCGTCATTTCTTCGACATCATCATATTCCGGATAATCTATATTAACCTCGACTTGTGCGAGGGTCTGTAAAATTTCTTGTCGCAGGTTTTGGATTAATTTCGAAAGCCGGCCTTCCATTTGACCTAATGCAACATTCATCGCTTTATCCGTTTTAGCGCGGATTAAATCCATAACGGCCTCAGCTTGCGAAAGATCGATCCTGCCATTCAAAAAAGCCCGTTTCGTGAATTCACCAGGTTCCGCTAAACGAGCACCTTGTGAGAGAATGAGCTGCAATACCCGATTGACCGAAACGATTCCACCGTGACAATTTATTTCAACTACATCTTCCCTTGTAAATGTCTTTGGACCCATCATGACCGAAACCATGACTTCCTCTATGATTTCACCTGTTTTAGGCTGGATAAGGTGGCCATAATGAATCGTGTGTGATTTCACATCAAGCAATCCTTTACCACCTGGCCCTTTAAAGATCCTGTCGGCTATTTCTATGGCCTCATCACCGCTGATCCTAACGATGGCGATTGCCCCTTCCCCTAAGGGAGTAGAGATAGCGGTGATTGTATCGAATTCCATGCTTTCACCTCTTATATATTGATGTTTCTATTTTTTATTCTGATAACAAAATCGTCGAATCCCTAAATTACTACAATACCATAGTATATAGATGAAAAAAAGTAGATACTCCTTCCTCTCGAGAGTTATCCACATGCCATTAATCCATATTCTGTAACATCCATTTTAACTTATCCACATGTGAATAACAAATATCGTCCGCATCCCTTTACGGATCAAGAATATATAAAGAAATATGTCACTTATTGTTGAATTGATACTTTGTAAAAAAATATTCGACACACATTGATAGCAGGCCTAAAAAAAGAACCCCTGCTTAAAAGCAGAAGGTTCATTTAAGTGGAGTAATGACTAAGTGGCGATATGGTTCCGTCCCACTCGAAGTCGTTTTTATTTTTGGATAATCCAGGAGAGCATTATGGATGACCTTTCGTTCATAGGATGGCATCGGCTCAAGTGAAACAGCTTTACCTGTTTTCAAGGCTTTATTTGCCATTCTTTCGGCCAATTGGATTAAGGTGTCATTGCGGCGATTTCGATAATCTTCTGCATCTACAGTAATATTCAAAAACTGCTTCGAATATCGATTTGCTACCAGCTGTGCTAAATACTGAAGTGAATTTAGTGTTTGACCCCTTTTTCCAATCAATAAGGCAATTTTATCACCTGATAAATGGAATGTTACATTCTTACCTTTACGGGTGACATCAATTTGTGCATTGACTCCCATTTCCACGCTGACATTCTTCAAAAATCCCAGTGTCTCTTCAATGGGATCCGGAGGCAACGTCACATGGACGATTGCCTTCCTTGCACCAAATAAACCAAAAAATCCTTTTTTGCCTTCATCTTCTATTTCAATCTCCACGCGATCCTTAGTGCTGTTCAATTGAGCTAAAGCTAAATTTACTGCTTCTTCGACAGATTGTCCTGTAGCAGTCACTTTTTTCACTTTTTCTTTGCCCCTCCCGCGTTTTCCGCAGCTGCTTTTCTAAGATCCGGACCTTTGATGAAATATGTTTGAACGATACCAAAAATGTTACCAACTACCCAGTAAAGAGAAAGAGCAGCGGGGAAATTAATAGCAAATACAACAATCATGATTGGCATGATGTAAAGCATCATCGTCATTTGTGCCGCCATTTGTGGATTGGAGTTCATTCCTACCATGGACATCTTTTGCTGGATGAAAGTCGTGATACCTGCAACGACCGGTAAAATATAATAAGGATCCGGGGAACCTAAATCAAACCAAAGAAAACTATGTAAAGCAATTTCTTCCGTACGGCTGATTGCATGGTAAAATCCGATCAAAATCGGCATTTGCACCAATATCGGCAAACATCCCGCCAATGGATTCACATTATATTTTGAAAATAGAGCCATTGTTTCTTGCTGTAGTTTTTGTTGTGTGGCAGCATCTTTTGAGCTGTATTTTGCTTGAAGTTCTTTCATTTCAGGCTGAATGGCCTGCATGGCTTTCGAGCTTTTCACCTGTTTAATCATTAATGGAAGTAACGCTAAGCGAATGATTAGTGTAACACCGATGATTCCCAAACCATAGTTCTCGCCAAATGCTTCAGAAAGCCAGATGATCAGGGCTGATAATGGATAGACAATGTATGAATTCCAAAAACCTTCACTATCCGCAGTAATAGGTTCTTTAATTTCCGTACACCCTGCTAACAACATCATTATCGAGGCTAGTCCAATAATGAGTAATATTCGTTTTTTCAACCGTAATTTCCTCCTAACTTCAATCAATCTTTTTTGAAACAATTGTGAACTGTTTGATAGAAGATTTCAAGGAAAAGTAATCCACTTTTTCCACAGTTACAATCGGGATTTTCTATGTCATCTTTCTCAAGTAACCACATGATCCGAGGAGTGCTTATTCGATATTAAGGGGACTTTATTGTTTTTTCATTTTAAAGTTTAGTGATTTAGAACGTTTAAGGACATGGATCAAGCTGCTTTTCACCTGGCTAAAGTCCATCTCCGCCGCTGGTTTTCGAGCAATCACAATATAATCCTTACCCTCTTCTATATCTTCTTTCAATTCTAAAAACGCTTGCCGTATGTATCTTTTGATTTGGTTCCTTACAACGGCGTTCCCGATTTTTTTACTGACTGAAAGGCCGATCCGAAAATAATCCTGACCTGGCTTTTCAAGGACATAGACAACGAATTGCCGATTAGCAGAAGATTCACCTTTTTTAAACACAAGCTGAAATTCGTCCTCTTTCTTAATCCTTAACTTTTTTTTCATTTTTACACCTTCATTACATGAATTGAGTCTCAGTAAATCCCTTATTTTGCGAAAAAAGACCACTGAGACTTTTCAGTGGTCTATGCAGATAATACTTTTCTGCCCTTACGGCGACGTGCAGCGATTACTCTACGTCCGTTTTTCGTGCTCATACGTGCACGGAAACCGTGAACTTTACTATGTTTGCGGTTATTCGGTTGATAAGTTCTTTTCATTATATGACACCTCCCTGAGGAATAACAGTTAAAGACAGTCTTTACAATTATATAGATGGAGGTTTCTACTTGTCAACCTCATCCATAAAAATATTTCTTTTTTAATGCTCAATGTCCAGTTGGCCTTTTTTTACTACCTAGCCTATTGTAAATGATTTTGCTCCGAACTGATATAGAAATTTTTGGGGAAAGGCAAATTTCCATCATTTTATCCATGAGCACAAATATGAGATTCGCAATGAATCCTTCCTTGATCGAAACAACATTCGACAAATAATAAGAATGGACGTGAATCATCTTTCGATCTGTCCCATGCAGTACTTTCGGCTTGAACAACTTCGTTCAAAACAAATTAGTTCAGCCGATAATCACGGTCTGTGGATAAATTTCGACATGTTTTTTTCTATCCACATCCCATTTCATGGACTTTTGCACATAACAATGGCCTGTGGAAAAGTTTTTCCCACAAGCTCGGTAAGTTGTGGATAAAGTTTTCTAACCCATTGCAAGACGCCTGAATTTCTGATATTATATTTGTGTTTTCACTCTGAATAACTTTATCAACAGGTAAGGTTTATCCACAGACTGTGAATAACTTGTGGATAGTTTATCCGACCTGTGTATATTAATCTGTCCACAGATGGTGGATATTGTCGAAAACCCTTTTTTCTTCTTTATTATATATTTCTTAAAATACCTGTTGATGAATAAACATTCAAATCTACTCTGGCTCACCAGATGTAGTCTGTACAAAGGTTGTACAGCGCAAGATATAGTTTTTAGGCACTTCATTACACAACACAAAAATCCCTTAATACAGCTCACCGAACCTTTGCTGTCAAAATTAATATAAAGACGGCAATCGATGAGTTTATTTGTGCCTATACATTTAGATACAATTATTAAAAATATTTTGCAAAGGAGGGATAAGTTTGGATAACATCGATAGCCTCTGGAACCAGGCGCTCGGAAAAATCGAAAAAAAAATCAGTAAACCAAGCTTTGAGACTTGGCTTAAATCAACCAAGGCCTATTTACTGCAAGGTGATACTTTAACAGTCACCGCTCCCAATGAATTTGCCAGGGATTGGCTTGAAGAACGCTATTCCCATCTTATTTCCGATGTATTGTTTGAACTTACCGGTGAGGAATTGGAAGCAAAATTCATCATTCCCCCCAATCAAGAAGATGATGATTTTACCGTTCCTGTTCAGCCTAAAAAGATAAAAAAGCAGGATAAAGAGCATGCTGCATTTCCACAGCATATGCTTAATGCGAAAAATACATTCGATACATTTGTCATCGGCTCCGGCAATCGTTTTGCCCATGCCGCGTCTCTCGCTGTCGCAGAAGCTCCGGCCAAAGCCTATAATCCCTTATTCATTTACGGGGGCGTCGGCCTTGGAAAAACTCATTTAATGCATGCAATCGGGCATTATGTTCTAGAGCATAATCCGAATGCGAAGGTCGTTTATTTATCGTCTGAAAAGTTCACGAATGAATTCATCAACTCGATCCGGGACAATAAAGCTGGGGAATTCCGTGATAGATATCGAAGCGTGGATGTTTTATTAATTGATGATATTCAATTCCTTGCGGGAAAAGAACAAACTCAAGAAGAGTTTTTCCATACATTCAATGCGTTGCATGAAGAAAGCAAACAAATCGTCATCTCGAGTGACCGCCCGCCAAAAGAGATACCTACACTAGAGGATCGCCTCCGTTCAAGGTTTGAGTGGGGCTTGATCACGGATATCACGCCACCTGATCTAGAAACGCGGATTGCCATATTGCGTAAAAAGGCAAAAGCTGAGGGTCTTGATATCCCGAACGAAGTCATGCTCTATATCGCCAATCAAATCGATTCCAATATTCGTGAGCTTGAGGGAGCACTTATTCGTGTCGTCGCTTATTCTTCATTGATTAATAAGGATATAAATGCCGATTTGGCAGCTGAAGCATTAAAAGATATCATCCCTAGCTCAAAACCTAAAATAATCACCATCTTGGAAATCCAGAAAACGGTCGGTGAACATTATAGTGTCAAACTTGAGGATTTCAAGGCGAAAAAACGGACTAAATCCGTGGCCTTTCCGAGACAGATCGCCATGTATCTTTCCAGGGAGTTGACGGACTCATCCCTGCCCAAGATAGGTGATGAATTTGGAGGTCGCGATCATACGACCGTTATCCATGCGCATGAAAAAATCTCCAAACTCATGCAAACGGACACCCAGCTTCAACGTCAGGTTAAAGAAATCCAGGACCAGCTGAGGGTATAATGGATTCTGGATAATGTGAATAACTGACGACTACTTACACACAGTCTGTCCACATGTGGATAGACTGTTTTTCCTTAGGTTGAGTGGACTTATCCACATATCAACAGGACCTACTACTATTACTACTATCTTTTTTAATAAAAATTATTAATAAATATGCCTATTCGGCAATAAAAAATTGGAGGATGAAACATGAGATTTATAATCCAAAGAGATCGATTAGTTCATAGTGTCCAAGAAGTAATGAAAGCAGTCACATCAAGGACGACGATTCCGATTCTAACGGGGATAAAAATAAGCGTTACTAGTGAGGGTGTCACTCTAACAGGAAGTGATTCTGATATCTCCATCCAATCATTCATTCCGGCTGAGGTTGACGGAGATGAAATCGTTGAAGTTAAAAGCAGCGGCGGTATTGTCCTGAATGCCCGTTTTTTCAGTGAAATTGTCAAAAAGCTGCCGATGGATACTGTAGAAATTGAAGTGGAGAACAACTTCCAAACGATTATTCGCTCTGGAAAAGCTGAGTTTAATCTAAATGGACTGGATCCTGAGGAATATCCACATCTTCCGATCATTGAAGAAGAAAATATTTTCAAACTTCCAACGGACCTTTTAAAGACCCTTATCAGACAAACTGGCTTTGCAGTGTCCACGTCAGAAACACGCCCCATCTTAACAGGTGTAAACTTGAAGGTTCAAGATGACGAATTGACCTGTATTGCAACAGATAGTCATAGGCTTGCAATGAGGACAGCCAAAATAGAAAATAAAATTAACGGGACCTATAGCGTTGTCATCCCAGGTAAAAGTTTGAATGAGTTAAGTAAGATCCTTGATGATACAAACGAACTCATTGAAATCGTCATTACCGAAAACCAAGTACTTTTCAAAGCTGAAAATTTATTATTCTTCTCAAGACTTCTTGAAGGGAATTACCCTGATACATCACGCTTGATTCCATCAGATAGCAAAACCGATGTGACTGTTCACACCAAGGATTTCCTGCAAGCGATCGACAGGGCTTCTTTATTGGCGAGAGAAGGAAGAAATAATGTCGTCAAATTGACAACCCTGGAAGGTCGTATCATCGAAGTCTCTTCCAATACTCCTGAAATTGGTAAAGTAATTGAAGAGGTTCAGGCAGAAGCCATTGAAGGTGAAGACCTGAAAATCTCATTCAGTGCCAAATTTGTAATGGATGCTCTAAAGGCATTGGAAGGTTCCGATATAAAAATTAATTTCACAGGGGCAATGCGTCCGTTTGTCATTCGTCCGCTACATGATGATTCCATGCTGCAATTAATTCTCCCAGTAAGAACTTATTAAGCTAAAATAATATTTCAAAAAAATTAAAGGCTTGTATAGCAGGTCTTTAATTTTTTTATATTTAAACATAGGTTTCCAAAGGGTTCTTGTCGTTTTTTTAATGCTGTACGGAACGGTGAATCGCTAAAAATAAGAACTGAAAAAGCTATACTTTGTCTTAATGGGATTAATTTAGTAAAATGAAATATTAAAGACTACTTAGAAATGAGTGAGGCATGAAATGGACTCCATAAAAATCAATACTGAATATATTACGCTTGGACAATTCCTGAAATTGGCCGATTTAATCCAAAGCGGCGGAATGGCGAAATGGTTCTTAAGTGAATACGAGGTTTACATTAATGGCGAATTAGACGTGAGAAGAGGCAGAAAATTAAGATCAGGTGATAAAATAGAGATTCCTGGATTTGGCACCTACACAATTACAAGCTAAAACATAAGGGAAGAGCGGAATATGTATATTGAAAATATAAGTTTGAAAAATTACCGCAACTATACCGAATTGAATCTGACTTTTGAGAATAAAGTCAATGTAATCCTCGGCGAAAATGCTCAAGGAAAAACAAATGTCATGGAATCTATTTTTGTTTTAGCAATGGCAAAATCTCATCGCACCTCAAATGATAAAGAACTTATTCGCTGGGATGAAGAGTATGCTAAAATAGAGGGAAGAGTTAGAAAGAGAAATACCTCAATACCACTTGAGCTGACCATTTCAAAAAAAGGGAAAAAGGCGAAGTGCAACCATATTGAACAAAGAAAGTTAAGTCAATATGTCGGAAATATGAATGTGGTCATGTTTGCGCCTGAGGATCTAAACCTTGTAAAGGGAAGTCCTCTAGTCAGACGCCGTTTTATAGATATGGAAATTGGCCAGGTTTCTCCCGTATACCTTCATGATATGAGCCAATATCATAAAATACTTCAACAAAGAAATCATTACTTAAAGCTTCTGCAGACCCGAAAACAAACGGATACGACGATGCTTGACGTGCTGACCGATCAATTTATTCAGTATGCAGCGAAAATTGTCGAAAGAAGATACGAGTTTCTTTTAAAGCTCCAGCAATGGGCAGAGCCGATTCATTCGGGGATCTCCAGAAATCTAGAAGTATTGAAAATCCAATATAAACCGTCGCTTGATGTATCAGAATCTATGGATTTGACGAAAATGATAGAAGTATACACAGAAAAATTTGATAAAATAAAAACAAGGGAAATTGAACGGGGTGTAACACTGGTAGGTCCTCATCGTGACGACCTGGTTTTTTTTGTGAATGACCGGGATGTCCAGACATACGGTTCACAAGGACAACAGCGAACGACGGCCCTGTCTTTGAAACTTGCCGAAATTGAGCTGATCCATGAAGAAATCGGCGAGTATCCCATTTTATTATTGGATGATGTGTTATCGGAACTTGACGATTTCCGCCAATCCCATTTACTGAATACAATACAAGGGAAAGTGCAAACATTCGTGACGACACCCTCCGTTGATGGAATCGATCATCAAACCCTAAGAGAAGCGTCCACCTTTTATGTTAGTCAAGGAAGTATAAAAAAGGTTAAATGATGAGGTGAATGTATGTATCTCCATATTGGTGAAGACATTCTTGTGAAAACGGACGATGTCATAGCCATTTTAGATAAGAAGCTGCTTCAGGCCTCTCCAATCATGAGTGAATTTTTGGAGAAAAAGTCTGATGTAACTTACCATTTAGCAAAAAACTCGGTTAAATCGATTGTAGTGACGGACAAACAGGTATATTATTCACCGCTTGCGTCGTCCACTTTGAAAAAGCGTTCACTGCAGCCATCGCTCTTAATCGATGATATAGATATTCTTTGAATTGTAGCTAAACGTATAATTACTCCTGAAAATTGATAAATGCCAAAAGAAAAGTGTAGGTGATACGTATGACAATGGAACAAAAAGAAGTACAAGCTCAGGCATACGATGAGAATCAGATACAGGTTTTAGAAGGCTTAGAAGCAGTTCGTAAACGTCCGGGGATGTATATCGGCACTACCTCTGCAAAAGGACTTCACCATCTTGTTTGGGAAATTGTCGATAATAGTATTGATGAGGCACTGGCTGGTTTCTGTACGGAAATCAAAGTGACGATCGAAGAAGACAATAGCATAACCGTAGTCGATAATGGTCGGGGAATTCCAGTGGGGATCCATGAAAAAATGGGACGCCCAGCTGTAGAAGTAATCATGACGGTCCTTCATGCGGGCGGTAAATTTGGCGGCGGAGGTTATAAGGTCTCCGGCGGTCTGCATGGTGTGGGGGCATCAGTAGTTAATGCCTTATCCACGGTATTGGAAGTTTACGTTCATCGTGAAGGTAAAATCCATTATCAGCAATTTAACCGCGGTATCCCAAAGGAAGATTTGAAAATCATCGGGGAAACCGATCATACCGGAACGACTGTACACTTCATTCCTGATGGTGAAATCTTCACGGATACCTTGGAATATGACTTTGATACATTAGCCACACGAATCCGTGAGCTTGCATTCCTGAATAAAGGGTTGAAGCTGATCATTGAAGATAAACGTGAAGAAGAAGAAAAAATCAGGGAGTTCCACTATGAGGGCGGTATCAAATCTTATGTTGAGCATTTGAACCGTTCTAAAGAGGTATTGCATGAGGAACCGATTTTCATGGAAGGCGAGAAAGATGGAATTTCCGTTGAATTGGCTTTGCAATATAATGACAGCTATATCAGCAATGTCTTTTCTTTTGCCAATAATATTCATACCTATGAAGGCGGTACACATGAATCGGGATTCAAGACTGCTTTGACCCGTGTCATCAATGATTATGCACGGAAAAATGGTCTTTTAAAAGAAGCGGATGCCAATTTCTCAGGTGAAGATGTCCGGGAAGGTTTAACGGCAATCATTTCGATTAAGCATCCTGATCCGCAATTTGAAGGTCAGACGAAAACCAAACTCGGAAACTCTGAGGTAAGAACGGTTACTGATTCCATTCTTTCGGAACGACTTGATGCCTTCTTATACGAAAATCCTGCCGTGGCCCGAAAAATAGTAGATAAAGGGCAAATGGCAGCGAGAGCCCGAATGGCTGCGAAGAAAGCACGTGAATTGACCCGGAGGAAAAGTGCTTTGGAAGTATCCAATCTACCAGGTAAATTGGCAGATTGTTCTTCTAAGGACCCGAGTATCAGCGAATTATACATCGTTGAAGGAAACTCTGCGGGAGGATCGGCAAAACAAGGGCGGGACCGCCATTTCCAAGCTATCTTGCCGCTAAGGGGTAAAATCCTGAATGTTGAAAAAGCGCGATTGGACAGAATCCTGCATAATGAAGAAATAGGTACGATCATCACAGCACTTGGAACAGGCATTGGTGATGAATTCAATACTGAAAAAGCCAGATACCATAAAATTGTTATCATGACCGATGCGGATGTGGATGGTGCCCATATCAGAACACTGATGTTGACATTCTTCTACCGGTATATGCGAAAAATCATCGAGTATGGATATATATATATTGCTCAGCCGCCACTTTTCAAGATTCAGCAAGGGAAAAAAGTGGATTATGCTTATAATGACCGCGAGCTTGAAGAAATCATGGCAAGTTTGCCAAGTACTCCAAAGCCTAACCTGCAGCGTTATAAAGGGCTGGGGGAAATGAATCCGGAGCAATTGTGGGAAACGACCATGAACCCAGAAACGAGAACGCTGCTTCAAGTCAGTTTGAAAGATGCTGCCGAGGCAGATGAAACTTTCGAGATGCTGATGGGCGACAAGGTCGAGCCGCGACGTAACTTCATTGAAGAAAATGCAATTTATGTAAAAAATCTTGATATCTGATTTTTTGACAGGATGCTTTTTACATCCTGTTCTTTACATAGTGCACGAACAGTTAAATTTAAATGAGAGTATAAGCTTTTAATAGGAGGTTGGCTCCATGTCAGAAAATGAAAGATCAGGTGTAAAAGAAATAAATATAAGTACCGAGATGCGGACATCGTTTTTGGATTATGCGATGAGCGTTATCGTGTCGCGGGCTTTGCCTGATGTAAGGGACGGTTTGAAACCGGTACACCGAAGAATTCTTTATGCAATGAACGATCTTGGAATGACTTCGGATAAACCATTTAAGAAATCAGCCCGTATTGTCGGGGAAGTCATCGGTAAATATCACCCGCATGGTGATTCGGCAGTATATGAAACGATGGTACGGATGGCGCAGCCTTTTAACTATCGCTATATGCTTGTAGATGGACATGGGAATTTCGGTTCGGTCGATGGTGACCAAGCTGCCGCAATGAGGTACACCGAAGCGAGAATGTCTAAAATCTCGATGGAGTTACTCCGCGATTTAAATAAAGATACGGTCAATTTCCAGGATAACTACGATGGTTCAGAAAGAGAACCAGCCGTCATGCCTGCCCGGTTCCCGAACTTGTTGGTGAATGGTTCATCAGGAATAGCGGTAGGAATGGCAACCAATATTCCGCCCCATCAATTAGGTGAGGTAATTGACGGCGTATTGGCTTTAAGTAAGAATCCTGAAATTACAATTCCAGAGTTGATGGAATATATTCCTGGTCCGGACTTTCCGACAGCCGGTTTGATTTTAGGGAGAAGCGGAATCAGAAAGGCCTATGAAACCGGTAAAGGGTCAATCATTCAACGGGCGAAAGTCGAGATTGAAGAGAAACCGAATGGTAAACAGGTAATCCTTGTTAAGGAAATCCCTTATCAAGTGAATAAAGCAAGATTGATTGAAAAAATTGCAGAACTTGCCCGAGATAAGAAAATCGAAGGCATCACCGACTTACGCGATGAATCGGATCGCAATGGCATGCGTATTGTCATGGAGCTTCGAAAGGATGTTAATGCGAATGTCCTTTTAAACAACCTGTATAAGCATACCGCGATGCAGACCACCTTCGGAATCAATCTGCTTGCTTTGGTGGACGGTCAGCCAAAGGTGCTGAATTTAAAACAATGCCTACGCTACTACTTGGAGCATCAGCAGGTAGTCATACGTCGCAGGACTGAATTTGAACTGCGGAAAGCGGAGGCCCGTGCCCATATTTTAGAAGGTTTGCGTATTGCACTTGATAATTTGGACGCAGTCATCTCGTTGATCCGCAGTTCCCAAACGACAGATATTGCCCGTGAAGGCTTAATGACACAATTCTCACTTTCCGAAAAACAGGCGCAAGCTATCCTGGATATGCGTTTACAGCGCTTGACAGGTCTGGAACGTGAAAAAATTGAAGATGAATATCAGGCATTAATGGCTATAATTGCAGAATATAAAGCAATTCTTGCTGATGAGGAAAAGGTTCTTGAAATTATCCGTGAAGAACTTCTTGAAATTAAAGAACGTTTTGATGATAAACGGAGAACTGAAATCACATTAGCCGGCTTTGAAAGCCTGGAAGATGAAGATTTAATCCCAGAGGAAAATATAATCGTGACACTTACGCATAACGGTTATATTAAACGCTTGCCTGCAACCACATACCGCAGTCAAAAACGCGGGGGGCGCGGAATACAGGGTATGGGCACGAATACAGATGACTTTGTCGGTCACTTGTTAACCACTTCGACTCATGACACTCTATTATTCTTCACCAACAAAGGTAAAGTCTATCGTTCAAAAGGATATGAAATACCTGAATATGGCAGGACGGCAAAAGGATTGCCGCTTATCAACCTGTTGGAAGTCGATAAAGGCGAGTGGGTCAATGCAATCATACCTGTGAAGGAATTTGCGGACGATTGGTATTTATTCTTTACGACCAGACATGGGATATCAAAGCGTACACCTTTATCGTCTTTTGCAAATATCCGTAATAACGGTTTAATTGCCCTTGGTTTACGTGAAGATGATGAATTGATCTCTGTCCGACTTACGAATGGAGAGAAACAGATCATAATTGGAACGAAGTCCGGTATGATGATTCGTTTCCCTGAGACGGATGTACGGACAATGGGACGTACTGCAGCGGGAGTAAAAGGGATTTCCTTAGGGACGAATGATGAAGTTGTCGGAATGGAAATTCTTGAAGATGATGAAGAAGTCCTGATCGTTACGAAAAACGGCTATGGAAAACGGACCTCTGCGGAAGAATACCGTATTCAAAGCCGTGGAGGAAAAGGAATAAAAACATGTAATGTCACTGAGAAAAATGGTGAACTTATAGCTGTGAAAACAGTTACGGGTGTAGAGGAAGATTTAATGCTGATTACAGCAGCTGGTGTATTGATCCGAATGGAAGTCGAAGGCATTTCTAAAACGGGCCGTAATACACAGGGTGTTAAGCTCATCCGACTCGAATCCGCAGATAATGAATATGTTTCGACGGTTGCCATCGTAGGAAGGGAAGAAGAAGAAGAAAAAGACCTGGAAATAGAAACGGTCACGACTCTAGATCCGGATTCTGATCCTGAACCTACCGTAATTGAAGAAAATGAAGAAACTGAAAAAGATACGGAAGAATAATCTTTTCATAAAAAAAGGGGTTCGGAATTTTAATTCTGAAGACCGTAAAAAAACTGTAGACCCAGCAATTAAGCTGGGTCTTTTTTTTGCGCATTAGCGGATTTCAAAATGATAATATGGGTAAAAAGACTCTTTAGTTTCGCATAATCTTGCTAATAAATTGAATTTTTTTAGGTATTTAATCATAATAAAGATAGTTTTTACCATGTTTTTCAAGTAAAATGATACTCATTAATACTACCGAGGTGAAACGTTTTGCTAGTGAAAACTCGCTATTTAATTGAAGGCTGCATCCTCTCGAAAGAAATTAGAGGTCTTTCGAACCACCCCATTATGTATGAAAAAACAATATTGACCAAGCGATTGATTGAGGCTTTGCAAGCCTTTTTAATAACAGTGGTAAGCGTTGAAAAAACTTTGATTGATGGAAAGAAATTTCTGCCGAAAGAAGTAATGGATCCAGAATTGGATGAAATCGAAGAGTCATTGGATTTTACGGATTTGTATCTTAAGTCAGTAGAAACATATAAACGATTATTTAAAAATTGGCAGGCGGGCAGTAAAGTCGAGGTGGCCATGATTCGTTTAATCATGATTCCCCTTATTTATAAGGCTTTAGAGGAACCAGGAAACATTTTGATGCTGCACCACTATTGCACTAAAGAAGAATATGTATATCATCATGCCATTTCCATTGGATTGATAGGAGGATATATTGCATATAAAATGAAATGCAATATGGCTGATGTCTACCAAGCGGCAATTGGCGGATGTCTGGCAGATTGCGGGATGGCAAAGCTGTCACCAAGGTTATTAAATAAAACGGAAAGCCTGACAGCGGATGATTATGAGGAGATACATGCTCATCCTATTTTTAGCTATAAGATGATTAAAGATAGTTCAAGCATAAAGGATAGTGTGAAGTTAGCCGTTCTAGAGCATCATGGAAGGTTAGATGGAACGGGTTATCCCAAAAGATTGAAAACAAAGCCCATGAATCTATTCTCAAAAATCATTGCTGTTGCAGATGTATTTTACGCCATGACTTCCGAAAGGACATATAGAAAGAAACAATCACCGTTTAAGGTATTGGAGATGATCTTACATGATGACTTTGGTAAATTCGATATTGGGGTAGTTAAAACCTTGTTATCAAGCTTCGCTAATTTTTCCATAGGAAGCATGGTCAAACTGAACAATGGATTCATCGCTGAAATCATTTTTATTGATGCCGTCTCGAAAAACAAAACCGGTCATAAAGGTGATGGATAGTGGACAAATAATCAATTTAGGGATTAATCGTGAATTATATATAGAAGAAATACTATAAAGTTCAAAGAAAAAGTTTACTCTTAAAATGTATGCTTTTTCTTCTTGATTAGGTGTACAGTCATAGGATTTGAAATCTATGAATTCATGTATATTATTTATTTTAAAATAACTATTGCTTTTATTCCTGATACTAGATATAATAACTAAGTCGACAGCGAAAGAAAAAAAGTTGTTGACAAAAAATAATATAGTTGATATATTATTAAAGTCGTTTCCAAACGAACGACGATAAATTGCTCTTTGAAAACTGAACAAAACAAAGCGCCAACGTTAAATTTTAAGTGAGCACACACTATCAAAAAAGCAA